>JAHDIK010000037.1 GCA_020630795.1 Colwellia sp. | reverse complement strand
GTTTAAAAGATGTTATTTAAACTTGGTAGTTACACAAAATGTGTTACAGGGTCCATTTGTTATTCAAGAAAATACCAAAAACAGAGTTATTCGAGGCGCAGTAGTGGCTTCAGATTGTGAGTATTATGTTATACAAGATCTTCATAATTGGCTTATTGCGTATCCTAAAGGGTCATCAATTAACACTAAATCTGACGATTTTTTAGCCTGCAATACGTAATATACATCTTAAATCTATACTGAGTTTAAAGTTTATAGACTCAGTATAATTTAATGAAAATCCCTCGATTTGTTATTAATTGATGGCAACATATGGGTTAAGTCTATAAGTTTACCTGCAATAACGTGCATAACATCCCCTTCACGCTCTAATATACCTTTTACCATAAGAACTTTAGCTAATTAAAGCGCCTGATGTATTTCATCGGGTGTTTTGTATTTCAAGACTGTGTGAGGCTTTCGTTTATTATAGGTATTAATAGATTGTTCTACCATTTTCTTTGCCTCTTGCAGGTTATTTGGCTTCACCAATAAGTATTCATTTTTAAAAATACCGTTAACTCTTTCTGCTAATGCGTTTTGATAGCAGTCCATATCCATCCGTCATTGAACAGATTATGCCATGTTTTTGATGTATCGCTTGATACTCAGCTGAGCAGTATTGTATTCCCCTATCTGAATGGTAAATCAGTGGCGTAGTTGATTGTCGTTGCGTTAACGCGTGCTCAAATGCTTTTTTAACCGTTGAAGTTTTCATGTCACTGCTCAGTTGATATCCGACAATTTTTCTTGAGTAGGCATCAGTGACTAAACTTAAGTAACCAACGCCTTCATGTGTGGATAAATAAGTAATATCCGCTACCCATAGTTGCTCTGGGCTTTTAAGTTGGTAGTCCGCTTTAATTAAATTGGGGTGACAATGAAAGCGATGATGGCTCTGTGTTGTACGATGATAAGCACGTTTTATTGGCACAAGTAAGCGATGTTGCTTGAGTAAAGCAAATAAATGGTCACGGCCAACATACAACGCATCATTCGCCATCAAGTGTTTTAGTTTTCGTGTACCCACACGCGGCTGAATGCGCCGTTCATCATAGACAAAGGTGAGTACTGCTTGTTCATGCTGCTCTCGTTTTCTCTGTACTTGCCATTGCTTGTAATAAGCTTGTCGAGATATCCCTAAAAAGCGACACGCTTTTACGACTGAGAGTCGAGCGATGACTTTCTTTTTAATAACTTCTCGCGTTGCTTCTTTGTGATACGTACTCCAAAGTCCTTATCGAGTACATCTACAATGGCTTCAAAGAATTGCGCTTTAAGCTTGGTATCAACAAGCTCTGCTTCAAGCGCTTTAATTTTTTGCTCTGGTGTAAGTGATTTGGCTGCGGGCATATCGGTAACCTCATGCGCAGTTTTAGGAGTGCCTTTATTCCAATTTAGTCGACCATGCTTACGAAGCCAAACTAAAACCGTGGAGCAACCTTGAATACCGTATTTATCTTGCGCTTGTTTGTAGGTCATTTCGCCTTTTTCTATTTGGTCTACAACGCTTAATTTAAAGGCAATTGAATAATCTTTTTGTGTTCTTTTAGTGGTTGATTTCATAACACTCTCCAATTTATCAGTGGGAAAGTGTCAACCTTATTTAGGACTGTTCACTAAAATAAAAAAAAGCCATCTTTCGATGGCTTTTTATATACATTTGTATAGCTATTAAAGTTTACGAACAATACCGTAAGTTAATGCTTTTGAAAGCTCTTCTGCGGCATTACGAAGGTCATCAATCACTTCTTCAACTGTAATCGTTTCAGGAATACGCTGAATAAACGGTATAGTTAACGTTGCTACAGCATGGTCATTATCTACAATAGGAAAAGAAATATCCGTTACGCCTTGTACGTACGCACTATCGCCTTTGAAGTAACCTTGCTTACTAACCTTTTTACAATCATTAACAAAGTTTTTAATCTCGTCTTCAGAATGGTGCTTTTGTAAACGCTTAAACATTGATTCTTTTTTATCAGGATTTTGGAACGCAAACAAAATGCGTCCTGATGCAGAGAATAAAATTGGTCGTCTATAACCTACTCTTACAGAGTAAGACATTACACTTGGTGTTTCGACGCGTGAAATAACAACAATTTGTTCTTGAGATTCAACAGCAATATGACACGACATTGACGTTTTTTCAGCGAGTTCACGCATGATAGGTTGAGCGTATTCAAGAATATCTTTAATCGGTTCATGCTCTGTACCTAATTGTAAAAGTTTACGCGTTACCTGGTAGCCATCAATATCTTCGCTCTTTTCAATATAACCACGTTGCTCAAGAACCAAAATCATACGGTAGATTTCAGCGTTAGAGCGCCCTAATCTTTCTGCGATGGTTGATGTGCTATAAGCCGTAGACTCTTTAGAAAGTAGCTCTAGAATATCTAAACCTTTTTCCAAAGCAGGAGCTGAATATTTTTTTACAGGTTTGGCGTCCATAAAACTTTTACCTATTTCAACGTTGGTTTAAATGATTATAAAACGAATGTTATTCAATTCAAATACGAAATTCGTACCTATCGATTGTAAAACAGTGCGTCTAACTAATCATTGGATTAAATTTGATTATCTAAGAATATTAACACCTTAATAAATAGTTCACCAATGATTTAGCTTAAACATGCGGAAATTCGTCAATTTTTCGCTATTCAAATGAAAAACACCCACATTGTCTACAATTAACCACTTGCTATAATTTATATTTAATCTTAATATTTTATATACACCAATACATTAGGATATAAAATGAAAAACGTGTATGTTTTTGTATATATTTTATGCTTTTTAATCATGACTCTTAGCTGTAGCCAAGAGTCGAACATAAATAAAGTACAAAATAGCGATAATAATAAAAAACTTAATGTTTTATATATCATGACCGACGACCACGCTGCACATGCTGTTGGAAGCTATAACGGAAGATTTTCATCTTTAAATCCAACCCCTACTCTCGATAAACTCGCTTCAGAAGGCATGGCATTCGACAACGTATTTGTTACTAATTCAATATGTACTCCCAGTCGCGCAAGCATCCTTACAGGTCAATATAGCCAATCAAATGGTGTACTTGACCTTCGAGGGAGTATTACTACTGAAAATCAACACCTTCCGCGGTTAATGAAAAATGCAGGTTACGAAACAGCAATTATTGGTAAATGGCATTTAAAAGTTGAACCTGGAGCCTTTGACTATTATGAAGTGTTAGAATTGCAAGGAAAATACTTCGATCCCGTGTTCAGAGTACAGGGTCAAAAGCCTTGGCCACAAAACGAAAAACATTACAAAGGCCATTCGTCAGATATTGTTACAAACTTATCCATTGAATGGTTAAAACAACGAAGTAATGACCAACCCTTTTTCTTAATGCATCAATATAAAGCACCTCACGACATGTTCGAATATGCACCAAGATATGAAGACTATTTAGCTGCAGAGTTTGTTCCAGAACCTACCGATTTGTATGGTGTAAAACAAACGTTTGGTTCCGTAGGTACAAGAGGTAATGATGATGAATTATTAAAAGATATCGGCACCTCGGTATCAAAGCGACACAATAGACGAAGTGTAGGTATAGACTTGGGAGTAGACCCTAGTTTACCCGAAGAAGAATTTACCAAACAAGCTTACCAACGGTACATCAAAGCCTATTTACGATGTGTTAAAGGTGTTGATGACAATGTCGCACGGTTGCTTCAAACCTTAAAAGATATAGGCGAATACGATAACACTATTATTATTTACACATCAGATCAGGGAATGATGTTGGGCGAACATGACTTTCAAGATAAACGTTGGATGTATGAAGAATCAATTAGAATGCCATTTATCGTTAAACACCCTAATATAGAAGCAGTGGGAACTCGAAGCGATATACTTATCAATAATACTGATTTTGCCCCTTTTATATTAGACCTTGTAGGCATTGAAGTGCCTAGCTTTATGCAAGGACGAAGCTTCGCACCAGTTTTAGAAGGTAAAACTCCTGACAACTGGCGTACTGGAAGCTATTACCGATATTGGACTCACAGAGCGTATCATGACGTACCAGCCCATTTTGGACTCCGAACGAAAGACTACAAATTAATCTTTTTTTACGGTGCTAACTTCATGGAAAAGCCTTTCCCTTTCTATGATATAGAATGGGTCGATAAAACGGGCCTTCACAATAGCGCTATTAACACTCCTGCAGCTTGGGAACTTTACGATTTAAAGACAGATCCAACAGAACAAATCAATGTTTACGACGATCCCAAATATAAAGAGGTGATTATTAAGTTAAAGCAAGAATTGAAACGTCAAAGAATTCAATATAACGAAACAGATAAGAACTACCCACATTTACAAAAAATAATTGATAAGCACTGGGACACCTAACAATTACTCATAATGATAAATACAGCAACAAGCTATTTTACTTAGACTTGTTGCTGTATTTATACGAATCCTTTTTAACCATACGATTTTAACTATGCGATATGCGGAAACACGGTTAATATTTCTTTTTCTGATAGTCCCCAATGGCTCTTTAATACTTCGGCTATCCAGCTATAACTATTTGATGTTGGCATCAAATCTCTATTCTTAAAAAGTTCTGTATCAGAAAGTCCTGGCCATTTACCAAGGACCTTACCCGGTTCAATTGCTCCACTTAGGTGACTTAGATCGCCTCCCGCTAAAAACATCGCACTTGCTGTACCGTGATCAGTTCCTCCAGTACCGTTTTCTCGCACTGTTCGCCCAAACTCAGTCGCTACAATAACAACCGTATCATCCCACGTAGTCCCTAACGCGTTTTTAAGTTCAAACAGCCCATCATCTAATTGCTGAAACTGTTTGTTCAGCCTTGCATTTTGATTGTTGTGCGTATCCCAGCCGCCCATTTCTAGCATCGCACAATCAATTTCACTATTTTTTTTAATAAGGTTGCCACATGATTTTGCAAGATCTTTAAACTTTCCTTGACGTTTTCTAGGGTCCATTCCTGTCATACTTTGAACCGATAAGCCTTCTTCCAAACGCTTTAATAACATTTCGTCGTTTTCATAAAGCTTTTTAAGTTGGTCATATATATCATCTGGCGCTACTTTCAATTTTGAAGGATACCAAGTAGAGCTATTAGACTGGCCGCGCAAACTTACGGGAATAGATCTCGCTATTGCCAACCCTTGTTTTCTTTTAATATTTATCGCTCTAGACAACCAACCTGAGTCTGTACCTACATAGCCCGTTCCGCTCTCCAAAAAGTCTTGCCCATCAAAATGAGAACGTTTTTTGTAGCCGCTTCCAACCGCTATAATTGGAGATAATTCTTTCGATTTAAATAAGGTATGCATATGCTTAAGTTTAGCGTGCATTCCATACTTAGAATTGAGTGGCACTAATTTATCTTTAACATCGCTATACAGTTTAGGCCTCATTTTAGCTATCGCTGGCTCGAACGTTGGTACAACCGCATGTAGAGAGTCAACCGCACCACGCAGTACAATCCATATGATTTTTTTACTAGAATCACCAGACGGCTTGCTGAGAAGCCCAACATTTTTTGCTGAAATATCTGCTTGAAAAACGACTAGAGTTGCTCCTAACCCCTTTATAAAGTGACGACGATTCATACTATCTCCTTTGAAATTCAGGGCTCATGAGTAACAACGCTGCAGATTGACTTCTACTCTCTGCTCGCATCACAGTTTCATAGGTAAGTTTGCTTACGTTTCCGTTGAAGCTGTTCTTTATTATTTTTTCCGAATTTATAAAGCGTCTAGATGCAAATTGGCTTGATAAATCGATTCTAGCCATTAACGCACTAGACCCATTCCAGTCATTCTGAGCATCGCTGTATCCGGCAGGAGAATCTGCTTGAAAAGGTTGTTGACCTAATTCCTTTAGCGCATACAACAGTTGCTTTGACTTAACCTTTTTAAGCCCAATAGCGCGTATAGTTGACACAATAAACTCTCTAGGCGTTTTAAACTTATTAGATTCTACTTCCCATGATTCATCACTGTTTATCAGTGTTACCATAACGGCTTTAATATTTCCCGACGTACTTAACCAAGTTTTAATAAGCTTGTTTACTAATACAGGACTCGGTTCGTCACTAATAAAATGTTTCGCTAATTTTAGGCACAAATGATTAGCCGTTGCTTTTTGATCAGCAATATATTTAAGCATGCTTTCACCTTGTGCTAGGCCCGATAACGTAAAGCGTTTTCCTAATAAGTGCCTAGTGCCGGGTTCATGACCATTTACCCGAAACTTAAACCCAACTTCCTTTTCTTTTGCAGGATTGGCAATACTCCAACCGGTTATACCTTTCGCGAGTTCTGTTACATCTGTTTGGTTATAACCTCCATTCACCCCAAGTGTATGTAGTTCTAATATTTCTCTCGCTAAGTTTTCATTTAAGCCCTTGTCTCGTTTACCCAGCTTTGAATTATCGCCAAATGATCTTTCGTTATTTAAATACAATAACATCGCAGGGTGTTTACAAACGGCCATCAGAATATCACTAAAGTTTCCTAACAAATGTGGAGCAATAGCTTCACGTTCTAATGTAGGTGCTAATGCGGTAAGAAAAGGGCCTTGAGCAGTCACACTAAAGTGGTTAGAAAAAAAGTCGAGTAAACGCCATTGCACACTAGTATCAGATTCTATGGAGTTCATTAACGACGCAGACGCTAGTAGCCTGTATGTTTCTCTGGGATATTTTTTGATACTTGATAGCATTGAAAATTCTGAACTATTCCGATTTTCCATTCTTTTAGACATTTTCATATTGTCTTTCTTGAATTTCGTTTTCAACACTCTCATTTCAGCGAGCTTCTTTGAAATATCGTTTGAGTGAGGAAGTTCATCATTAAACAAAGATGAGCTAGGAACATCGAGTTGTTTTATTAGCCACCGTTTAGGTGAGTCGACATTTTGTAATTCACCCGGTTTTGCCCCCAAACCAAATCGATTTGTTGCGATTACTGCATGATTACTCATAAATTGTGCTTCTACCAAATACTCATAAACAAAAGATAGGTAACAATGGGGTCACATTCCAGAGGTTTTACGTTTCTTTACAAGTAACATTGTCGAATATGTTCACCAATTTACTCTAGGCTATGGTAAAATTTTTCTTCATACCATTACATGCTATTACACGCTCAGAGAACTATTTATGCTCACCGAAATACCTACCGTAAACATCACGTCAGAACCTATCGAACTTTGTAAGCTTTTAAAAATTGCGAATATGGTATCAGGTGGCGGCGAGGCAAAAATAGTCATTAGTGAAGGTTATGTATTCTTAAATGGTGAAGTTGAATTTCAAAAAAGAAAGAAAGTATATAATCAAGACACGGTAGAATTTAATGGTGAAATAATTCAGGTATTACTTGTAAAAACTTCAGATACAAAAAATGAAAAGTCACAAACAACGAATAAAAGTCAAAACGTTAAGCGTGACAAATCAAACAACCAAAACCTAAAAAGTTCAGAAATCTCATTTGAAGAGAAGCCTATAGACAATCCAGCGAAAAAGTCTAAACGTAAACCTATTTCATTTTAGTTTGAAAATTGACCCTGTAACTAAATCTGTGTAACTGCCTATTATTAATACCCATGTAGGGTT
>JAHDIK010000024.1:3598-41313 GCA_020630795.1 Colwellia sp. | reverse complement strand
GTAGTTTAGAGGTTTGTTATTTTAAGTTGTTTGGTTGTTTGATATTTTTACGTTTTGATATGCATCGATAATGTGCTGAACGTTTAACGTATTACCTTGTTGTATTCTTTGATAGTGTTTAATAGTCTTTGTTAAATATGCTTGAATACTTGTTGTTTGTTGTGGAGACGTACTTTGCCAAATCTTCTCGCCAACGTGATGTATTTTACAATTACCGTTATTTGTTGATGAAACGAATAACACTTCGTAAAAACGCTTGTTCTCTTCAATTAATGCTTCATCTAGCAAACTAAAATCAAGTTCAATGAGTTGGTTACGTAATGCAAACTGATGATGAACAGGGCAGAAGAGAAAGTCTATTTGTAGGTGTTTATATTGTTGGTGAATCGCGTTAACAAACTGCATGATTAAGTCGCCACCAACTCCAGCAATAATAACTAAATGCTTTCCGTTAAATTTCGTTAACGGGATGTTTGTTACATCTAAACAGTGTGTATGCCAAAGTGCGTTAGAGTAAAAACGTTTAAGTTTTTGCTCAAGCTCGTTAATAAGGGTAGGTACAATATCAACAAAGTGAATATTGGTAGAAGGATGAGAGGAAATAAGTGAAGCGCCAAGAAGTCCATGGTCGCAACAGCAGTCCCAAATATGATGGTATTGACCTGAAACCATGTTTTCTATTTGAGCGAGTCGTTTACTTAGCTTCACGTTGTAATTATTTAACCGGTTGATCATTTTAGTATTGTAAAGATTTTACTTGGCTTTGGCGAGGCGAGTGTGTGATTAGCCTCACTCGGTAATTGGTATAGCCAAACTAAGGTGATGTAAGTAAGATGATATAAATAAGGTTGGTTATCATTTTGTTCTTCATACCTGCTCAAAATGATGTTAACTTATTTGTTCAATGTAATATAGGTATGTAGAACATGGAACTTCACTCTAATCATCCTCAACTTAACGATAAACCTTACGCTCAGAAGCAACGCTTGGCTTATATTGATTTTCTATTGTTATTTAAAGGCGCTTTTAGTCGTTCTGATTTAACGCAAAAATTTGAAATGGGTTTGGCAAATGCCACACGTGATATTTCGTTGTACAAAGAACTGATGCCAAATAACTGTGAATTTGATAATCCTTCTAAAACTTATATTCAATCAAAAAAATTTACTCCTCTTTTTAAGCACGACCCGCGTAAAACGTTAATAAAATTAGCGCATGATATTAGTGATGGGTTTGATGCAATTGGTGATATTTCTTTTCCTGTTGAAGCTCCAAGTCAGCTAAATGTTCCTGATATTTTTATTGTCGCTAAGCTTGTTCAAGCAATATTAAGCAACAAGGCTGTAAGTATTATTTATACGTCGTTATCTAGCGGTTCTACATCAAGAGAAATTGTGCCTCATGCGATTGTTGATAATGGTTTACGTTGGCACGTGCGAGCCTTTGATCGTAAATCTCAAAGCTTTAGAGACTTTGTGTTAACAAGAGTAAGTAAAGTTACAATTAAAGATAAAGCCGTTGAAGAGTTTGAGAAAAATATTGAAGATCATCAGTGGACTCGAATAATGCCTCTTGATCTAGTACCACACCCTAATAACGTGAACCACCCAACGGCGATAGAGCTCGATTATGGGATGGAAAATGGGTTAATTACGTTAAATGTACGAGCCGCAATGGCAGGGTATTTGTTAAGACGTTGGAATGTTGATTGTACTGAAAACGCATCTTTGGTTGGTGGAGAATATCAGTTGTGGTTAAGAAACCGTCAAACTCTTTACGGTGCTGAAAACCTTGCTATTGCACCTGGCTATGAATAATTCGTAATGACGTTGAGCTAAACAAAATAGGAGTTGATTATGGAAGACCTACATGTAATTGATCTTTTGGAGTTGGTGTTTGAGTGTGCTCCATCAGTTGATGTACAAAAAGCAATGGTAGATGCAGTACAAGAGCTTATCGAACAGGGAGTATCACAACAGTTAGCTTTAAGTATTGTTTTTGACAATAACAATCCATTTAATAAGCTTCACTAGTCATTGTATAAACGATTTAAAATACTCGACTTGCAAAACAAAAAAGCGCGTTAATTAAACATTAACGCGCTTTTACTATTTTTACACTTTGCGAAATGCTTTAGCGTGTTTTTATGACCATACAATAGGCATAAATACTGTCATTTCGGCAGTACCACGGTTACTCCAAGCGTAATAAGGTACTAAATTCGCTTTGTAGTCTTTCCATTGTGGTTTAGCTACCACGTTGTACATTGATTCTTTTGAAGCTGTACGCAGGTATGCGTCGGTTGTAATTATAGCGGTACCTTCTAAAAACTCAGCACGGTAATCCACTTCTAATTTACTGTCTCCGCGCAAGTATACGTCTAATACGCTGGTGTCTTCTGGTAAATCAGGCGTTTCAACACAGTAAACAATAGGTCCACGTTTTACGGCAACTTGGTTACGTACTTCTTCAATACGAGGGTGGCCTTCAATGAACGTTGCTTCCATTGGAATATCGATAATAATTACATCACCTTGTTTCCATTCGCGATTGATTATTGCGTATGTTTCAGGTGTTGCTTCTACACCCGCATCTTCACCATTAATGGTAATTGTTGCGCCAGTAGCCCAACCAGGAACACGAAGTGCAATATCGAATGCATCAGATTTACATTCATCTACGGTGAGTTTAACTAAGCCTTTCCATGGGTATTCAGTGTCTTGTGTAAGCTTGATTGTTGAACCGTCGTGCATAGCGGTAGTGATGTTATTGCTGCCGTATAAGTTAACGTAAATACCGTTATCAGCAACGCTATATGCCCAACCAGACAAGTTTGAAATGGTTCTAACTAAGTTTGGAGGACAACAAAAACATGATAAATAACCTTCACGGTTTGGTGTTTCGGTTACGTCTTCATGTGCATCGTAATTACGAGTGTTGTGTAGCATTCTTAGAGGGTTTGCGTAGAAGTAGTCTTTACCTTCAACACTGATACCAGATAAACCACTGTTGTGCATTACAAGTTCGATAATATCAGCATATTTTGCTTGGCCGTGTATACCTAACATTCGAAAGCTAAACATAGCGTTACATAGGTTTGCACATGTTTCGTTATATGCTGTTAAGTTAGGCATCATGTAGTCGTCAATAAAGCCTTCTTCAATTGTGTCACAGTTAACTGATGCGCCGTAATGCGCTTGACCTACGGCACCTGTAGCGTACATTTTCTTTTTAGTAACGCTTTCCCATAAACCGTCTAGCGCATTAATTAATGCGTCTTCACCCGTTTCAGCGTAAACGTCTGCGGCACCGGCGTAGTAGTATAAGGCTAGAACTGCGTGTCCTACCGGCTCTTTTTCTTCTCTTAGTGGTGTGCGTTCTTGAACCATGTCACCAATTGGGTAGCCCACAGTTGTTGAGTCATGTTCAATTTCATAAGTTCCACGACGATCAATAAACTTTTGAGCAAGTTCAAGGTACTTTTTGTCACCAACAGTACGGTAAAGTTCAACAAGTCCCATAATTTGAGTTTGGTTAAAACCAAAGCGTTGGTAATGTCTCGTATCTGGGAAAAATATGGTATACAACAATTCAGCGTGTTTTATCGCTAAATCTAGAAAATTGCGTTGACCAGTCATTCTAAAGTGCGCACAAGCACTAATGAATAAATGCCCTGTGTTATACATTTCATGATATTTACGGTTTTCGTAACGATCAGCGTCTGGACGAAGTTGAATTTGGGTTTGTAAGTATCCGTCAGGTTCTTGTGCTTTTTCTAAAATACTGATGTATTCGTCTAACTCATCTAGTAATGCTTTATCTTTTGAAAGGCCATACGCATAGATTTTTGCTTCCATAAACTTATAGAAGTCGCCGTCATGCCAAAACATACCTTTGTGTTCGCCTTCTTTCATGCCTGCAGCGATTTTAAAGTTATTTAACGCATGGCCAATATCGCCACACAGTACGTCTCCCATATATGGGATCATAACGTCTAAGGCTTTTTGGGTTTTGTCAGCCCAAAAACCATTTGTCCATTGGCAATCGCCAAAGTTTGTAGCGCGTAGTTTTACATATGGGCTTTGCGAGTTTGCGGTGATCGCTTTGTCTTGAGCATCAAAAGCATTCATTTCTAATTCCTCTCGTGTTTACTGCCTTTATGGTGATGTTTACGTATTGAGTCGTTAAACACCACATAAAGGTATGATTACATGTTGCTATGTTAAAATAAGTTAATCTAAATTGATTGATGATAAGGTGTATGGCTTACTATGCTTTGTATTACGTATGCCTTTACCTTTCATTAAATCAAAGTTAGAAATAATAAGTTTGTTGTTGTAAACGATTAAATCTGCTGGTTGATCTATTTGACCGTTACTTCCGTCGTTATCAGGATAGTCAGCAAGTTTTGTTAGCGTTTGTTTGTTATCTATTTTGAATATTTGGTTTTGACCAAATCCAGCAAGATATAAGTTATCGTGCTGGTCAAACGCTATTCCATCAACGCGAGCTTCTGCTGGTACAGTCGCGTAAATACTTTTTGAGGTAACCTTTCCGTTGTTATTAAGCGTAAGTTTATAAACGATTCCATCACCTAAATTAGCGGTAAATAAATTACCTTGTTTATCAAAGGCTATACCGTCCAATCCAAACTTTACGTGCGCATTTTCTGTTTCCGTGCTAAAAATTATTTGCTTGTCAGCTAATGTATTGGTGACCTTAATGTTTCTGTCAGAAGCTTTGAAGCGGTAAATTGCACTCGTATTGTTTTTTGTTTTAACTTTTGGCATTACAAGCTGGGTGATATAAATATAGCCATTATGGTATCTAAGTCCATTTGGGTTGATACCTTTTGCAATAACTTCGGTTGAGGCAAGTTTATTGTTATTGAATGTTAATTTAAGAATTCGACCATTTTTAACCCCACGAGCATCGGCTACGTACAGCTCGCCATCTGGCCCGTATGCTATACCCATAGGGTTAGATTTACGCTTTTCGTTAAGTCTTGGAACTGTTGCTAAATGGCTTACAACACCTTGTGGTGTTATTGACAAAAGTTCACCTTCACTGTTTTTGTCTGCATAGTTCACACAAGAGAGGGTTAAGTTGCCATTAGGTGCAATATCAAACGCGTCTGGCGTTGGGCAATTGCTTGGTAAATTAGCGAAAAGCTTTGCAGGTTGTAAATTTGCGCATGCTGAACCTGCAAATATTAATGATGATAAAACAACACTAATCGCTTTATATTTGTATTTTTGTGTCTTCATTCTTAACTCATCCTAATATACTTTTAACGAATGCTTTTTTTGTAATACTTAACCGTCATCTCATCTTTTTTTGGCGTTTGCCTGTTAAATTGAGATTAAACGTATTTAAACATTGTAATTTAAATTATTTAAACATAGTATGTTTAAAATGGTATTATGTATAGTCTAAAGTGAAAATTTATGAAAAATAATTCAAATAGTCTGGTTACTTTCTATTCGTTAATCGCTGCCTTTGGTGGTTTTGTTTTCGGATTAGATTTAATGAATATTTCTGGTGCAATTCGTTACATCAGTTCTATTTTTGAATTAGACGACGCTCAAATAGGTCGTGTTGTTGGTATAGGCTTTTTAGGTGTAGTTTGTGCGCTGCTATTTATTGGCACATTGTGTGAGCGCTTTGGCCGGAAGAAAGTACTTATTGCAATTGCTTTAGCGTATTCGCTTTCGTCATTATTATCTGCGTTTGCCGTTAATTACGATATGTTAATTGTAGGCCGATTTATTGGTGGAGCCGCTTTTGCGTCAATTACTGTTTCAGCTATGTACATTGGTGAAATTGCACCGGCAGAGCAAAGAGGTAAGTTTGTATCTGTAAACCAGTTAATGATTGCTATAGGTATTTTATTAGCGTCTGTTATTAATTTTTTCCTTATTAAATACATTGATGATATTAGCTTCTTAAATAACGATAACGTGTGGCGATACATGCTTGGTGCAGAGCTAATTGCTAACGCAATATGGGTTGCGTTATTGCTATTTGTTCCTGAATCTCCACGTTGGTTATTGAAAAAAGGACGAGATGAAGAAGCTCGCCAAATTTTAAATAAAATTGCTCCGCAAGATAAAGTTGATGAGCTTGTTGAAGAAGTTAAAGCAAGTTTTGATGACCAAGTGAAAACCGACACATTAACTCAACTTAAAATGTTATTTAGCAAACGCATGCATTACATACTCGCTATTGCGATTGTTTATGCCGTTGTACAAGGTGGTACAGGAATGAACGCCATTTTGTCGTTTGCTCCTATGGTATTTGAGCAAGTAGGTATGTCTACCGAAGACAGCTTTATGCAAACAGTTATATTAGGTGTGGTTAACTTCTCAACCGTATTTGTAGCAATTTTTACTGTTGAAAAACTTGGGCGTAGGTTTTTAACGCTAGCAGGGCTGGTACTTGTTGTTGTTGCGCACTTGTCAAGCTGGGCAGGGTTTAAAGATGCAACATATACGCTAGATGAACAAGCTTATAACAGTATTCAGCAAGTGTTAGCTGAAAAGGAAATCGATCATACAAAATTAATGCCTCTTATTGGTAAAACGTATAATAACGACGTCGAGTTAAAAGCGGCATTGGCTACTGTATTTAATAAAAAAGAGTTTCCGTTAATTAGCGGTACTATTATCGACCAAACAATTCAGGGTATTAAACCAACGCTCATATTAATTGGTATTTTTACCATGCTAGCTGCATTTAGTATGTCTATTGGTCCTATTCTTTGGGTGGTATTTTCTGAAATATTCCCTAACAATGTTCGAAGTGTTGCCTTACCGTTTGCGGCACTTGTTCAAACACTTTCGTCATGGTCTATCAGCGAACTATTCCCTTGGAGTTTAAGTAACTTTGGCGCAGCAAATGTGTTCTTAATGTACGGAGTAATTGGCTTAGTAGGGCTTGTTATTATGTATATGATTTTACCTGAAACGAAAGGGAAAACTATTGAAGCAATTGAGAAAGAGTTAGTGAGAGCTTAAGGAGAAGAGTATGACTTTAACGCAATGTAGTTATGTAATTGTAGATTGGGGAACAACTAATTTCCGTGCTTTCGCAATGTCGAATACCAATGAATTGCTCGCAACTAAAGAGCTAAATTTAGGTTTGTTACAGGTTGAAGACCGAAAGTTTGCTGAATCATTAGAACAAGTATTTAATGGTTGGTTGCCTAACTATCAAGAAGTTCCTGTGTATATGGCAGGCATGGTTGGCTCAATGAAAGGCTGGGTAAATGTAGATTATGCTAAGGCTCCGGCAAACTCTGTAGCGCTAGCAAATGGGGCGTACCAATTTACGTTGCCGTGGGGAGCTAACGCTACAATCATTCCTGGCGTTAGTCATGAATACGAACATAACAAATTTGATGTAATGCGCGGCGAAGAAGTACAAATTATTGGATTGTGCGATTTAGTCGATAAATCTGACTTTTACGCAATATTTCCAGGTACTCACAGTAAGCATGTTAATGTTTCGAATAGTTACATTGCTGAGTTTTCCAGTTACTTAACGGGTGAAATGTATGACGTACTTATTAAGAATAGTCTCCTTGGAAAAGGATTATCTGAAAGTATTGGTGATGAAAGCGCATTTTTAAAAGGTGTAGAAGACGGCCAAACGGGTGAATTTACTAATAGAATATTTCTCGCGTGGACACACCGTTTATTCGCACAGCTTGAAGAGAAACAAGTACCTGACTACTTATCTGGTTTGCTTATAGGATTTGAACTTAAAAACATATCCCATAATCACGTATATATAGTAGGTGGTAGCCACCTTTCCAATCTTTATCAAAAAGCTGCTAATAGCTTAAATATCGACTCTACATTATGTAACGGGAATGATTGCTTTTTATCGGGTATGAAACAGTTAATTAAGGAATTAAATTAATGAAACAAAGATTTACTTTAGATAAACACTTACCGTTGATTGCTATTATTCGCGGTGTATTACCTAGTGAATGTGTTAGCGTAGCAAAAGTATTGGTAGAAGAAGGCTTTACGATGATTGAAGTGCCTTTAAATAGCCCAGATGCTCTTGAAAGTATACGCTTGCTTGTTAATGAGTTTGGAGAAGACTATTTAATTGGTGCGGGAACAGTAACAACTCCTGAAAAAGCACAAAGCGTTATTGAAACGGGTGCCAACTTAGTGGTTACTCCTAACGCGAATGAAGAAGTGATAAAAATGTCTGTTGAAGCTGGCTGTGCTACGTTTCCCGGCGTTGTAACGCCAACCGAAGCGTTTTCTGCGTTAGCGGCTGGGGCAACAGGTTTAAAATTTTTTCCTGTATCAATGTTAGGCTTAGATGGTTATAAAGCGCTAAATTCTGTGTTACCTCCAGAAACGTTATGTTATCCCGTTGGTGGGATAGAACCAAGCGTTGAAAGTATGTTGCCATACGTTAAAATCGGCGCTGCGGGTTTTGGTTTAGGCTCAGCACTTTACACTCCTGCAATGTCAATTGAGCAGGTTAGAGAGAATGCGAGATCTTACGTGAAAAGTTTTCACGAGTGCATGAAGTAAATTATTTATAAAATTAATTTTGGTATTTTGGCGTGTTTAATCAACAGTTAAAATACCTAAACTATCTTGGTTTTTGGCACAAAATCTTATACATATTAGTGTATAGGAGCGTAATAGCACTGTCATAATTGAGGATATTAGTATAATATCGTATTTTATAAAGATGATATGTTTAGTTAACTTTTATATGGAATGCATACGATTTAATTATGAGTGAATTAGTCTACTACGATCTAAAAAGAGCCGCGAAAATGACACCGAGTTTATCGGTTCAAGTAGCGAGAGAGCTTGGGCGCCGTATTGTTGCAGGATCATTTGAGCCGGGAGCGCTTATTGATGATGAAAATGCACTAGCTGAAAGGTTTCAAGTAAGCCGAGTTGTTGTGCGCGACGCTGTAAAAATTCTTGTGGGTAAAGGATTGTTAGATGTTAGGCGTGGTATCGGTACTAAGGTAAGACCGAGAAACGAGTGGATTTTACTTGATGATGACGTACTTGCTTGGCATATCACTGCAACTCCTCGTCCTGAGTTTATTAATCAGTTAATGGATGTTAGGTTAGCTTTCGAGCCTAGAGCTGCTCGTTGGGCTGCTGAAAGAGCAACGGCTGAAGATCTTAAAGCGCTTGAAGAAGCGTGTAAAAGAATGGAAGAAGAGAAGGGCGCAATAGAAAAGTTTATTGTGGCAGACGCGTTATTTCATCAGGCAATGTTAAGAGCGTCGCATAACGAGTTTCTTAACGCGATGGAAGGTGTAATTTATTCTGCACTTCTTGTAAGTGTACGTATTACAAATGCTGACCCTCGAAAAAATAGCCATTCAGTTGAATTTCATCGTGAAGTTTATGAAGCCGTTGCACGCGGTGACGGAGATAAAGCAGAGCAGTTAACTGAAAAGTTACTTAATGATGCTATTCGTCGATTAAAAGAAAACTTTGGTGACGCGAAATAAGTTTTTATTTATATCTCAATGAAAAATGCCAGTTAACTTTGTTAACTGGCATTTTTAGTTTTACCTGTTTATTTAAAGATTGATTCGAATGTAGCGCAATGAGTAAAGTAACATTTACTTTTTACGCAATGCTAAAACATTGAATTATCCGGATGACTTTATTCGTTGAATGTACTCGGCATGATCAAGGGTTTTACTTGCGTTAACGTTTAATGCATTAACACTTTCTTTTAGTGCGTGTTGCACTTTATCAAATTGCGATTTATCAATAATAGGGTCGTAGTTTCTAGGTCTAACGCCCATTCCTTCTAATACCGCATACCAACTTTCACTTGAAAAAAGATCATAGTGGTTTTCGTACAGTCTACCTTGGCACTTAAATAACGCTAATTTGGTTTGTAACGACTCTGGAATCGCTAAGTGTTGCCACATGCGCCAAAATTCGCTATCGGTACGTTTAGTTTCACAGTAATGTAAAACGATAAAGTCTCGAATATCTTTATACTCATTGTCTATTAAACGATTGAATTCGTTTACAGTCGGCTCATCGATCGTTTTAGTAGGTAGAGATTGAACAAAGTTGAGCATGGTTCTCATGATCAAATAAATACTGGTAGACTCTAGTGGCTCTAAAAAACCTGAAGATAAACCAACCGCTAAACAGTTTTTGTGCCAAATTTTATTACGCTTACCCGTTGTAAATTCAATTATTCTAGGCTCGGTTATCATATTAGGTACGTGTTTTTCTAGTATGTTAATCGCTTGATCGTCTGAGCAATAATCACTGGCGTATACATAACCGTTGCCCGTTCTGTTTTGTAACGGAATTCTCCACCGCCATCCATGTTCATGCGCTATAGATTCGGTATAAGGTGGTAGTGGGGATAACATTTCAGATTGAACAGCAACGGCTTTATTTACAGGTAAATAATGTTGCCAGTTTTCATAACCAACTCGTAATGCTTTGTTAATTAGAAGAGCATGTTGACCTGTACAATCTATAAAAAACTCTCCGTTTACCGGATCATTGTCGACTAAATGTAGTCGTTGAATACTGCCTTCTTCATCTAATATTGTTTCTTTAACATGGTCGCGTATAAGTTTTACGTTTTTACTTAAACAATAATCTGTTAAATATTTTGCTACTAATCCAGCATCAAAGTGTAATGCGTAAGTAGATTGAGATAGGTTTGTAGGGTGCTTAGGGTCTGGAATAAAAAACTTGTTTTGTTTAGCTAACGCAATAGCTGGAGAAAAGTCGGTTAACTCAAATTGTGGGTTGTTAATTTGATGTTTAAGCCAGTGTTGATAAAAAGGTTGCGCATCTATTTTATTACCTATGTTGCCAAACTGGTGCCAGTAGTGAGTTCCTATTTCTTTCCAGTCAACAAACTTGATACCAAGTTTAAATGTTGCGTTGGTTGCTAATATAAAGTCTTTTAATGGTATTTTTAACAACTCTAACATATCAATAAGTGACGGAATGGTTGCTTCGCCTACGCCAATTGTAGGTATATTTGGCGATTCAATTACCGTTATTGTATGTTGTGTACCTTGTAACATTCTTGCCAAAATAGCCGCTGAAATCCATCCTGCTGTTCCACCACCAACAATCACGTAATCTTTAATATTGCCTTCTTTTTGCACTTCAACACCTTTTAATTTTTGTAGGAGGTATAACGAAACAAGCTTTACTATAAAGTAAAGCTTGTTAATAGGTTAAGCATTATTTTAATAAATTAAAACTTAGCTGTTATGCCCACTTGAAAGCGTCTACCTGTGTATTGAACTAAAGTAACACGCTCTCGTATGTCAGCGTATTCAATAATGTTTTCATTAGTCAGGTTAATCGCTTCACCACGTATTGTGAACGTTTCGTTTATATCGTAAGACGTACTAAAGTCAAATTGCCCATAGTCTTCAACGTGTTGCGGCATACCGTTGGCACCTAATACTGGTCCTTGACGGTGTTTCAAATAATTGTCACGCCAGTTGTAGGCTAAACGTGCTTGAAATCCATCGTTATCGTAAAAAGCAATGAGGTTGTATGCGTTCTCAGAGAAGCCTTCTAAGCCTCCTCCTGCTAACTTAACATTCGTAATACCTGAAGCTTCCGCTGATGCAGCTTCTTCTTTTGCTGAATTTTTGTCTTCAGCTTTTGTATAGGTGTAGTTTGCTTGCACACCAAAGCCACTTAACCAACCCGGTAAGTAATCGAAAAAGTGTAGAGCAGCTAATTCGAAGCCTTCTACTTTACCGCCACTTCTGTTTCCTGGAGCTGAGTACTGTTCAATTAAGGCTTGCTCGTTACCGTTAAAGTCAGGGAAAGAATAACCCGTATCATTTCTGAAGTTTTGTGTAGAAATAAATGTACCAATGTCTTTATAAAACAAACCAGCAGAGTACGCGTTACCGTTGTCTTCATAGTATTCGAAAGACACGTCAAACTGCGTTGCTTCGTATGGTTTTAACTCTGGATTCTTACGACTTGTAATGTATTGATCCAAACGTGTTGAATCAGGTAATGAACGATTAACGCCTGTATCTTCGATGGCTGGCCTAGTTATAACTTTTGCAGCCGCTGTTTTAATAAAAAAGCCATTGTTAAAGTTAAAACTAAAGTTTGCACTTGGTAATACATGACTGTAGTCAGTACCGAATGTTCTAGGTTGGTTTTCGTCATAGGTTATATCAACAATTGTACCGTCGTTTAAGGTAGATGATCTAAACACTATATCTTGAACCAATTTTGTATGCCCTGTTGAAGAAGTTTTAGTATCTACATAACGTAAGCCTACGTTACCACTCCAACCAAAAGTATCGGTTTCACCCTCAAGATTTAATTGAGCATATAGGGCTAATGTTTCTTCTGAATTAATTACAGATGCAGCAGGGCGAGCAGTTTCTGTTGTCCAGTCATTTGTGCTGCCAACTTCTTGGTTTCTAATGTTACCCATTTCCGCCTTAAATGCTTCTATATCGTTAATTAACGTAAAGTGACGTGGGAAGCTTCCTGATTCGTCTGCTAAGAAGTTAGCATTGTTAATCGAAAATAAGCTATCGGTAAGGTCGTGATCATTACACGTATTTCCTGGTTCAAGTGTATTTCTGTTGATAAAACCGTTAATTGTTCTTTCTTCATCAGTTAATGCTCTACCTAAACTTTCTTCAGTTAACACATTTGGTGCGCCCACGCGAGCGTTAGGGTCAAAACATCCTTGTGGAACGCGGAATAAGTTGTTGGTTTTTTCACGGTCTGTATATGCAACTCCGATTTTAAATGATTGCATTACTCCTTGATCTAAGTCGTACTTAGCGTCAATTTTCGCTTCTTTAACAGTATCTTTTAGTTCGTTATGCTTGATGTCAGTCCACCAAGAACGAACTGCAGAAGGGTCTGTGTAGTCAATTGTGGTATCAGTAATCGACAATATATCGCCATGGTTATTAACAGTGATGAAATCACCATTAACGAGGTTGCCGTTAGCATCAATAAAGTCGTCTGTTGTTACACCTTTGATTAAACCGTCTTTATAGTCTGTTAAGCCTGCGTAGTAGTCACGAGCAAACTGTATCGCTCCATCTGGATCTGTATACGGATTTGGAAATGGTGATGTTTGGTTTGTTCCATGATCAGAGCTGTTTACGTAATGGAACGTCATTTCATTAACACGTGGATCAGACTCTGCTTTTGAGTAAGAAAAGTCTGTTTCAATGTTCCATTTACCTACGTAATAGGTGCTGTTTAAGCCAAGTGCAAGTGTTTTTGAATCTTGACCACGCTGAATAGGTAGCCCATCAAGCTTAGTACCGCGTTTTGTTGCTTCTAGCACTGTGAAATTATCTGACACAACTAGATCTTCCCATGTACCACTTGATTGAAGAGGAATTTGCATACCACTACTGTCTGCTTGTCGACTTAAATCGGCATGTAATAAATCAAACGTGTGCACTGTGTCTTCATTTGCTTGCCATTGTGCTGTGAAGTTTACACTAGTACGCTCTCTTTCTTCGGTGTCCAAGCTATAAGTTGCACGGCCTGGATGTCGTACAATTTCACGTTCGTTAGGTAATACACTACCATCGGCAGCTAAAAAGTTATTACTACCATCTGCTATTTGACCGTCGTTGTTAATATCTCTATCAACAATTAGATTGCCGCTTGTATCTCTTGCATTATGATCTGTTGCAAAAAAGCTACCCCAACGGTTTGTTGTTGCTGCATCAATTCGGTTTGTCGCTTTTGAGTGCGATACACCAATGAGTAAACCAACTGTATCATCTAAAAAGGTATTACTTGCAATAGCTGATAATTTTGAGCCCATATCGTCAGCTAAATCATTGTTTGTTAATGAGAAAGAACCTACACCATGAAAGCCAGGGGTATTTAATGGGCGTGCTGTATTTACATTTACATATGCACCAAGACTACCTTCAGCTATGTTCGCACGTGATGCTTTAATAACATCGGCGCCAGAAATCAATTCCGAAGGAATTGCTTGGAAATCGAACTCTCGACCTTGCTCTGTTGTTGCTAGCGTTCTGTTATTAACCTTTACGGCGTTGAATTGTGGCCCCATACCACGTACGGTAATTTTTGAACCTTCACCGTTTGTTCTGTCAATCATTACACCTGAAATACGCTGTAATGATTCCGCAACGTTTTGATCTGGGAATTTACCTATGTCTTCAGCAACTATACTGTCTTGTATAGAAGCAGCACCTTGTTTTAAAGACATTGCTTCATTCAGGCTGCTTTTAATACCTCTAACCTGTATAACTTCTACTTCATCTGATGTGTCTTGTGCAATTGTATATGTACTGCAAAGTGCACTAGCTACAGCAATGCTTAACGGTAGTGCTTTAAACTTACCTATGTGTTTCATTCTAATAACCTATTTTTATATTAATTTATTTAAGAATTATTAATAAATACAACAACTACGTGTACCTGCATGCCGCATAAGTCCCCCGCGCATGAGTTACTGTTGAGCTATTAATCAGAGTACGATAAACATATGATGTTTGCAATCGTGATACTGATAGAAACATAGTTTATTTGATTATTCAACTAATTTCTTCGTAGTTAGTATCATCCTTTAGTCTTAGGTAGATTACTTAGCTTCCCTACAGGTTTAATTAGTGGTTTATAAGTCTTTAGATAGAGTGTTAAATGTCATTTTTCTGATTTTAAGTTACTGTTATTTAGCTTTTTAGTGTGACTATTGGAGGTTTCTATACACGGCTTTGGTTATCTTGTTGCTCTTACGATTTTATCTTGAATATATAAACATCATATGTTTATATAGGTGTAATAAATAATTATGGCGATATATTAACTTTTGCTGATATTGGGCTTACGACTTGCCGTAGGTAGAATTGAAAGTTAAGAGAAAACGAATAGCTAAGGTTTAACTAATGAAATTGATTTATATAAAAAGCGCATTACTTTCAATGTGCTTAACGACTTATGCATTTGCATCATCTAGTACAAGTGCACTATCTGAGCCTGTTGAAACAAAAAGTAAGCCTAATGTTCTTATTTTGATGTTTGACGATATGCGCTTTGATACGTTTTCTTATCGTGGAGGGCCAGTAAATACCCCTAATATTGACCAACTGGCCGCTGAATCTACCCGATTTGATAATGCCATGACATCTACAGGGCTATGTTCTCCTTCTAGGGCTGCTATGTTTACAGGGCGTTGGGGGCATAAAACAGGATTAGATGATAATGTTGAATTGTATCATTCGCGTTTAGATGAATTAGATCCAAAAGAAGGTGGATTGTTACGTCGAGCTTCTGACGCAGGTTACTTAGTAGGGCATGTAGGTAAATGGCACCTAGGTGCAACAGGCACCAAAATGCGTGGCGCAGAAATCGACTTAGGTCAAGGCCATGAGCCAAGAGTAAGATTTACTCGTCCATATACACCATACTCTAAAGGACCAAAAGTAGAAGGGTACTATAAAGGTAAGCTCGATAAAAACAGCGAAAAACATGAATATTGGATGACGTTGCCGGGTACCTATGAAGATACTCAAGCGTATAAAAAAGTTGTTTACGGGCAAAACATGTTAAAGCAGATGGCTAAAGATAAACGCCCATTCTTTGGTGTGGTAAGTTTTAATCAACCTCATCCTGCTTATCGCGTGCCAGAGCCTTATGCCAGTATGTTTGATCCAGCTAAATTAGCGTTACCTGCAAATCATATGATTAAAAGAGAAAATAAACCGCTTGCTCAAGATGGCATATGGTGGCCTTGGCATGATGTTGGCCATATGAGCGATATGGATTGGCGAAAGTCGCGAGCGTACTATTATGGCGCAATAGCGATGGTAGATAGAATTGTTGGTGATTTAATTCAAACCGCGAAAAATGAAGGTATTTATGACGATTTACATATCGTTTTGTTAGGCGACCAAGGCAGTATGTTAGGAGAGCATAACCTATATGATAAAGGGCCATATGCCTACGATGAACTTATGCGCATGCCTTTACTCATTAAAAACCCTTCATTAGCGCCTAAAGTTATTACAAAACAAGTGTCTATTTTAGATATTGCGCCAACACTTTCACAGGTTATGAACTTACAACCTGACGGTGACGTAGATGGTAGAACGTTATTACCTTTAATGGAGCAAGGTGACGTTGCAGATAAAGGCAGAGTTGACTCAGCATTATATGCTTACGAATGGTATAACGGTTCGTGGTTTGGTATTAGAGCAATAAGAACGCCTGAGTTTAAATTTGTTTGGAACCCAGGTGATACTAGAGATGAACTTTATGATTTAGTTAATGATCCTATTGAACAACATAATTTGATTAAGAATAAAGCGTACAAAAGCCAATTGAAAAACATGGTTAAATTGATGAAAGCAGAGCTCGAACGTCTTGAAGATCCATCAGTAGTTAAGTTTAAGCACCATATGAGTGCTAGTGGCTTATTGTAATAATAACTTGTTCAACAGATTAATTTAGGAAATTTACGTGAAAAATTTAAAACATATTATTAACGCAATATTAGGTGTATCACTCGTTTGTAGCAGTGTTACCTCATTTGCTAGCTCTGCAAAATCAACCGTTGATGAACGTCCTAATATTTTAGTTATTTTAACTGACGATATGGGATACGCAGATGTTGGTTTTAATGGTAGTACTGACATTAAAACACCTACGCTTGATGCTTTAGCTGAAAAAGGCACTACATTTACAGCTGCTTACAATGTTCACCCGTTTTGTGGGCCAAGTCGTGCAGGTTTGATGACAGGTCGCTATCCTCATAAATTCGGTTCTCAATTTAATTTACCAAGAAGCAGTAGAGCTGGTGGCTTAGGCATACCGTTAGAAGAAACATATATAAGTAAGGTGTTACAAGACGCTGGTTATTTTACGGGTGCTGTTGGTAAATGGCATTTAGGTGAAAAACCAGAGTTTCACCCAAACAATAGGGGCTTTGATGAATTTTATGGCTTTTTGAATGGAGGTCATGACTATTTTCCAAGTAAATTTAAAGCGAAATACGATAAAGACGTTGAACGAGGTTTTAATCACGCGATATTTGGTTACTTGAAACCGTTAGAGCGTAATGGAAAAGAAGTTGAAGAAAAAGAGTACGTTACTGATGGCCTTTCTCGTGAAGCGGTAAGTTTTATTGAAAAAGCCGGTGAAGATAAGAAGCAACCATTTTTCTTATACT
The DNA here is from genome assembly GCA_020630795.1 of Colwellia sp. Taxonomy (GTDB): domain Bacteria; phylum Pseudomonadota; class Gammaproteobacteria; order Enterobacterales; family Alteromonadaceae; genus Pseudocolwellia. The sequence goes on along the minus strand of JAHDIK010000024.1, from coordinate 24,105 downwards.
TAGCCTACAACGCACCCCATTCTCCAATGCAAGCAAAACAAGAAGATATGGCTCAATTCCCTGAAATTACTGATAAGAAACGTAAAGTATATGCGGGAATGGTGTATGCGGTTGATAGAGGTGTAAAAAGAGTTGTTGAATCACTTAAAGCGACAGGGCAATACGAAAATACGTTAATCGTATTTTTAAGTGACAATGGCGGTAAACCTAAGTTAGGTGCTGATAATGCTCCGTTACGCGGTAGAAAAGGCAGTGCTTATGAAGGAGGTTCAAGAACTCCAATGTTTTTCCATTGGCCAAAACAACCGATTTCAGGAAAAATCTTTACACACCCTGTTTCAACACTAGATTTCTACCCTACGTTTGCTGAATTAGCGCGCGCGACCATTCCTGAAAAGAAAAAGCTTGATGGTAAGCGACTATTTAACCACATAATGTCGGACACTAATCCAAGAGGTGATGAAATGTTGTACTTTATGCGTCATCGTAAAGGGTTTTCTGAAGTATCTGGGGTTAAAAACAATTGGAAGGTAGCAAATATTTCTGGCAATAAATGGCAGTTGTTTAATTTAGCTAACGATATTGGAGAAACTAAAGACCTTAGTGCTAAATACCCAAATATGGTTAGAGAAATGGTAGCAGAGCTTGAAGACTGGAGTTGGACTCATCCTCAACCACTGTGGTTTCATATTCATGAAGAGGGTGTGCAATGGCGCGAAATGGCTATGCCTAGATTTCATGAAACATTTAAAGTAACCAATTAATTCGTTTTATATCATTATTAATATATAGCCCTTTATACATTTAGCCGTATAAAGGGCTTTTTAGTGTTTAGTGATTTACTTTTTTACTTCAAATAGAAAAGCTTTGTTTTACTCTTAATTTTATTTCATGTTTTTTAGCATATTTTTATAGATATATGTATTGTCAATCTAAACATCATATGTTTAAATAGGTGTTATTAAATAGTGTTCGTTTATTAATGATTGAACATTAATGGATTTAAGTAGCGAACTTCTCCGCCACACTGAAAGGTTAAGTGAATGAAAATAGAATGCATAAAAACTCACCATATAAAATGTCAGCTTGATAAGCCTTTTGGATTTTCACAGTGGTCATACGATCAACGTAACGTTCTACTCATAGAAATTATATGTTCCGACGGAACCACAGGTTGGGGCGAATGTTATGGTCCTGCTGACGTTATTCAAGGTGGTGTTGAGAAGTTTTACGCTCCTAGAATAATTGGTATGAGTGCATATTCTATTGATCAAGTTTGGCATCACATGTGGCGAGCGTCTTTAGACTTTGCTCGTTCGGGTGTAATGATGGCTGCAATGTCGGGTATTGATATGGCATTGTGGGATTTAAAAGGCAAGTTATTAGGGCAAAGTGTTAGCCAACTTATGGGCGGCGCAGCTATTGATAAGGTTCCTTGTTATGCAACAGGTATGTATTTTCAAGATCTTCCAGAGAATATGTTGTTGAAAGTGCTGGTAGAAGAAGCGATCTCGTACGCAGAACAAGGCTTTAAAGCCATGAAGATTAAAGTAGGTAAAAATCCTGACTTTGATGAAAAGCTAATTGTTGAAATGCGCAAAGCTTTACCTACTACAGTATTAGCCGCAGATTCTAACCATGCATACGATTTACCAGAAGCAATTCGTATTGGTAAAGTACTTGAAGAAAATAATTATTATTGGTTTGAAGAGCCATTGTCGCCTGAAAATCCAGAATTATTCAGACAATTACAAGATAAAGTTAATGTAGCCATTGCTACGGGGGAGTGCGAACAAACTCGTTTTGGATTTAAAAAGCTTATCGAGCAGGGTGGTGTTCAATTAGTTCAGGCTGATTTAGCTTATTGTGGTGGGCCAAGTGAAGCATTAAAAATTCGCACGTTGGCATCTGCAAGTGGCTTAAACATGATTCCTCATGTTTGGGGAACACAGTTAAACTTAGCTGCAGCAACACACTTTTTAGCAACAGCATACCCAGAACCTGGAAGAGCAGAAACTAAACCGCTATTTTTAGAGTATGATCGTACTGAAAACCCGTTAAGAGACGAACTTTACAAAGTTAATGTACAAGTAGTTGCGGGCGAGGCAATTGTACCTACAACACCTGGTTTAGGTGTAGATATTGATTTAGATGCTTTAAACAAATTTACCTTTAATACAACGGAAACAAAATGAACAATAACCAATATCACATGCTAATTAACGGTGAACTTTTGAGTTCATCAGAAACATTTCCTGTCGTTAACCCAGACAATGAAGCTGTAATCGGTCACGTTCCTCAAATTGAATCAGCGCAAGTAGAGCTCGCGCTGTCGAGCGCAAATGATAGCTTTGCTGCATGGTCTTCAACACCATTGGCTGAGCGAGAGCGCTTAGTTTTAGCGTATGCTGACGTATTAGAACAGCACAAAGATGAAATTGTTGACATATTAATAAGTGAAACAGGCAAGCCACTTGATAATGCCGAATATGATTTTGGCATGCTTATTACCTGTTTACGTTTCTTCATTGAAGAAGCAAAAAGAATTGAACAACCAGTCATTGTTGACCCTGAAGGGCGTTTCCACCACTACATTCAACGCCAAGGCTTAGGTGTAGTGGTGGGTTTTTTAGCGTGGAACTTCCCGTTATTAAACTTTGGATACAAGTTAGCTCCAGCATTAATCGCAGGTTGTACAAGTATCATTAAGCCTTCACAGGTTACACCGTTAGCAACATTGCGTTGTGCTGAATTGGCACTTAATGTTGGATTTCCAAAGGGTGTTATTAACGTTATTACAAGTAATGATTATGATGTAACAAACCCTCTATTAACGAGTGACATTCCGTCATTGTTTACTATGATCGGTTCTACAAATGCTGGTATTGGTGCTATGAAAACAGCATGTACTAGCGTTAAACATTTCTCTGTAGAATTAGGTGGAAACGCTCCGGTTATTGTTTATGACGATGCTGAGGTTAAAAAAGCAGCTCACGATATTATCAATTTAAAATATGGTAACAGTGGACAAGTTTGTGTATCTCCAAATCGTTGCTTTGTTCATGAATCGGTATATAAAACGTTTTTAGAAGAAGCTAAAGCACACGCCCAAGGGCTAGTATTAGGGGCCGGTCGACAAGGTGGACGCCTAATGGGACCTGTAATTAACAAAAAAGAACGTACTCGCATTATTGGTTTAATTGATCTGGCATCTAACGCTGGCGCAAATGTTGTTTTAGGTGGAAAAATACCTGCAGATAAACCAGAGGGGTATTATTTAGAGCCTACAATATTGGCTGATGTTACATTGGATATGGACGTAGCTAAAAATGAAATTTTTGGCCCTGTACTTCCTGTTATTCCATTTAGCGACGAAGATGACATTATTGCACTAGCAAACGACTGTGAATATGGACTTTCAGCTTATGTTTACACCACTAATTTAAAACGTGGTATGCAGGCTGCAAATCAAATTAATGCAGGTAGTGTTTGTGTAAATGAGGTTCATTACGCGGTTCATTTACCACATGGCGGCTTAAAGCAAAGTGGTGTTGGTAAAGATTGCTCACGCTATAGCTTAGAAGAATACATGACCAACAAACGCGTTTCTATTTTAGTTAACGACTAGAGGTAATAATGAAGTATATAGTGATTGCACTGTTTATTTTAGGTTTCATACCGTCTTCCTATGCTGCTAGCAAAACACCGAGTAGCGATAGTGAAGTAAGTAAAACCAAACAACCTAATATAGTGCTACTTTTTTCAGATGATGCAGGGTATGCAGACTTTGGTTTTCATGGCAGTGATGTTATGAAAACACCAAACTTAGATCGTTTAGCGAAAGAGGGCGTGCGATTTAAACAAGGTTATGTATCAGACCCAACCTGTGGTCCTTCACGCGCAGGTCTTATAACGGGCAGATACCAACAACGCTTTGGTTTTGAAGAGAATAACGTTCCTGGATATATGAGTAGTAACTCTGCTGCAGATGGTTGGGAAATGGGGGTTCCTGTTGACGAAACAACGATGGGTGATTACTTAAAACAGCAAGGTTATGCGACTGCGTTTTACGGTAAATGGCATTTAGGTGGCGCTGACAAGTATCATCCAACTAAACGTGGTTTTGACGAATTTTATGGTTTTCGCGGTGGCGCTAGAAGCTTTTTTGCATATAACGAAAAAAGAAAGCCTCATCATGAGCTAGACTACAACGAACGTAACTTTGGTCAAATGGAAGAGTTTGAAGGTTACTACACTGATGTTTTAGCTGATGAAACTATCGATTTTATTGAGCGTAATGCAAAACAAGACAAACCGTTCTTCACGTTTGTATCTTTTAACGCTCCGCATACGCCAATGGAAGCAACGGAAGAAGATCTTGCTCAATTTCCTCACCTTACGGGAAATAGAAAAATTGTAGCGGCAATGATGTTAGCGTTAGATCGTGCTTCAGGAAGAATACTCGATACACTTAAAAAATTAGGAATAGACGATAACACAATTGTTATTTTTACCAACGACAATGGTGGACCAACAGATAAAAATGCATCAAGTAACCTACCGTTAAGCGGTACCAAGTCTAACCATTTAGAAGGTGGTATTCGAGTTCCATTCTTAATGAAATGGCCGAATAAAATCAAAGAGAACACAACTTTTGACTACCCCGTAAGTACGCTTGATTTATTACCAACATTTTATGCAGCCGCAGGCGGTAAAGTTGAAAACATCGAAAAAACAGATGGTGTTGATTTATTACCATACTTAAACGGTTCCAAAGAAGGTCGACCACATGAAGTACTGTACTGGAAGAAAGATGTAAGAGCGACAATACGTGTTGGAGATTGGAAGATGATACGTTTTCCTGATAGGCCAGCTGAGCTTTATTACTTACCTCATGACTTAAAGGAAGATAATAACCTGGCGGCGGCTAATCCTGACATGGTAAAAAATATGTTCAAAATGCTATTTAAATGGGAATCTTCGCTTGAGCGACCAAGATGGTTATTACAGCGAAAGTTTGAAAACTACGATATAGACCGTATGGACACCTATCGAAGTAAAAATTTAGATAAGCAAAAATAATTATAAGTAGATTGTTTCCCCGATGATCTTTGTAATGTAAAAGAGGAACTGTTTTTAGTTCCTCTTTTTACTTTTAACGATGAGGTTTTATAAACATAACTACTCGTTAAATTTACGGAATTGATTCATCAATTTCACTTGGGTAATGTATTAGATTAACTCAAATAAATTGTCTTTTTCCTTAATTTGTCTGTTGTCCATCCTATTTTCTTTACATCAATTTCTTTTCTTTTAAATATTTTTAATATCTATTTTCCGTGTTTTTAAATAATTTCATATTTTAATTTATTGATTTAACGTTGTTTTATTCTAATCTTTTTTTATGCACACGTTAATTTGATTAAAAAATGAGTGTTTTTGGGTTGTAAGTCTAAACATCATATGTTTATATATATATGAAGTGTTGCTAGTTATGATATTTGTTAACATCGCTTTTGCCTGTATAATTCAACAAATAATGCTGAATATACAAAATAAGCTTCGTTTTTAATGTCGGCATGATGCCTAATCAGAAAGTAATAAATAAACGGCACCTTCAACACTTAAAACACGAATTTAATGCAAGTGGGGGGAACCACATGAATAAGAATTTTAAAGTAAAAGTACTTTCATCAGCGATAATGGCAACGTTTATCTCAATGCCTATTTACGCCGCTGAAGAAGTAAATACAGTAGTAGCTGACAACAAAGAGCTTTCAGAGATAGAAGTTCGTAGAGCAGCAAAAGAAGCCGAAAAAAAGAAAGCAGAGATTGAAGTCATTGAAGTAACTGGTTTTGCAGGAAGCTTACGTAAAGCGATGAACGCAAAACGTTTCTCTGACGGTGTTAGTGACTCAATTCATGCGGAAGATGTAGGTAAATCAACTGACCAAAATATCGCAGACGCATTATCTCGTGTTACAGGTGTTAGTGTACAAGAAGAAGGTGGTGAAGGTACGCGAATTTCTGTTCGTGGTGCGGGACCATCAATGAACCAAATTCAAATGAATGGTGTTACGTTAACTGGCGGTTTATCTGGTGACCAAGGTAACGATCCAACCGCAGACCAAAGTGTTGATTTAAGTGCATTTTCATCTGACATTTTATCATCAATCGACGTTATTAAAACTTCAGCGGCAGACCAAGATGAAGGTTCTTTAGGCGCTAGTGTTGTTTTAAATACAGTAAAGCCACTTAATCTACGTGAGCCTCGTCGTTCTTTTACAGTTGAAGGCCGTTATAATGAGTTTGCTGATGAAATAGATGGCAGATTCACAGGAAGTTTTGCTGATAAATACCTAGATGATACGCTAGGTTTTGTAATCACAGCTTCAAAAGATAAGCAAAAGACTCGTCAAGATACACTTCAATCTGATTGGGTAGAGTCTACGTTAACATTGGTAGATACCACTGCGACTAACGGCAGAAAAGCGCACGATATTGAAACCGGTAAAACACTTCGTGTTCTTGGTTGGCAACGTGATGCAGACGGAAATTTAATTTTAGACGACAGTGGCAATAAAGTTTCTAACGGTATTGAAACATTGGTTGATTACAACCCTGATACAGAAATGGCTGTAGAGGGTGATTTAGATGTAATGGCGAGAAACTTTACGCAATTCGCATTTAACCAAAATATACGAGATCGTTTTTCAGTATCAACGGGGATTCAATGGTTACCAACCGAAGATACCGATATTCAGTTAGACGTTACTCACACTAAACAAACTGTTGAGACAGATTATCACAATTTTAGGTTGAACTTTGCTCCAGTAGCGAACCCAAATGGTGACGCTGCAGATAATGGTGTGGATTTAAATACTCGTACTTTAGAGCGTTCATATAATAAGCGTTCAAGCGGGTTCTTTAACCGTTCACAGGGTACGCGTGAAGTAGAGACTAACGTTGTTTCATTAGATATTGAACACGCAATTACAGATGAATTAGTTGTTAGTTTTGTTGCGGGTTATTCAAAAACTGAAGATGGTACAGACGATCATGTAAGTCTTGCAACTGCTACTTGGGGTACTACAACAGGTGGTATTGTTGACGGTATGCCTGACGATTGGTTAGAGCCAATTGGCTATGACTGTAATGCTGGTGATTGTTCATTTGCATCGGGTGAAACAGTGTCAGTGATTGACCCATATGATGGAAGTATTACAGCAGCAACAAGTCGCTTTAACCCATTTGACTTGGAAGCAAACCACCTAGGTTCTCTTAATTTTAGAAACAACCAACAAACCGATACAAATAAATCTGCTCGTTTAGATTTTACTTGGGATTTAGATCTTTTTGATACTATTACAGGTGTTAAATTTGGTTTTAAATATGCGGAACGTGAAAAAGATGTATACACACAAAACCAACGTGTAGATACGGGTACAGCGCTAATAGACCGTAGTAACCCTGATATTTCTTACGCGACAACAGGTATGAACTCTATTGGTGTAGTTGATATGATGTCGGGTGAAGCATTCCCATACGATAACTTTGGTGAAGATTTAGTTAGCGACCGAAGCAATGCATTTTTCGGCGGTTGGGCGATGCTTGACGCTAATAAAGCTATTGCAGAATTTGCAGGAAGAGAACCTGGAACTGTAGGTGTAAACCGAAATACATTAGGTTCACGTAATATCAACACTGAAACAAATGCTGCTTATGTAAGAGTTGACTTTGAAGCGTTAGATGGTCGTTTAACAGGTAACGTAGGTTTACGTTATGTTAAAGACACTAATACAGCTGAAGGTGTTGGTGGTATTACTTATTACCGTGCACCTCATATGCTTGACCCTTATAACTTGTTAATCGAACGTCGCTTAGGTGATATCGAAGGCTCAGAACCTTGTCCAGAAGCTATTCGTGGTGTTAATCCAGATAATGGTAACGCAGATACTCGTTGGGCACCTGTGAACGAATCTGAGCTTTCAGGTTGTTGGGATTGGGCGTTAACTCACGGTTATAACTACGATAAAGATGACACTACACCATATGTAAACGGTGAATGGGTGTTACCAGGTGGTGTAGATACTAACCGTTTAACTTATATTGATTACACAGGCGCAACGCCAGTTGTAGTTAACTTGAATCCATTACCGAATCAAGTAACTAACGTAGATGGTAACCTTGTTGATTCTCCAACAAGTAGACATTTACAGTTTGGCTCAAATGGTGAGTCATGGCCTTACCTAGACCGTTCAACGTCGTTTGTTGGTCCAAACGGTAATCAAGATTCATCTTATCGTCGTGAAGCTCCAGCAACAGGAACAGCATCACACTCTTTATTGTTGCCTAGTTTAAACTTGAACTACGCAATTTCAGACGAGATGATTGGTCGTTTTGCGGTATCTAAAACGATGACTAGACCACAATTTGATTCGTTAAACCCTCGTTTACAGCTTAATGAAAACGTATGGGATCCAACAGCAGGTGGTTCTGCCGGTAATGCTGCGCTGAAGCCATTAGAATCAAACAACTTAGATTTATCATTTGAATGGTACTTTAATGAATCTGGTTTATTCTCGGTTGCGTTGTTCCATAAAGACATGAAGAACTTTGAAGAAACGGTTGTAACTCCGTTTTACTATAAAGATGTTCGTAGCGAATATGACCTTGAAAGTGCTAACTTATTATTAGACTTCGATCCTAATCGTCAACCTGGAGATGTTGATGACAATGGTGATAAGTGTATGCCACATCGTTATGTTGGTGGTTTTGGTGCAAGTAACTGGGAAATTGAATGTCATACTGCAAATATTGCGGTAATTCAAAACGGTAAAGGCGCTAAAATTAAAGGCCTAGAATTAGGGTATACGCAAAACTACGACTTTTTACCTGGTGAGTTATCAGCATTAGGGCTAAGTATCAACTATACGTACCAAAATTCAGAGAAAGAGTCTGAAGAACTAGGTACTACGGGCTACTTTACTCAGCCTTTACCTCAAGCATTAACGCCTGAACATTCAGCAAATAATACATTGTTCTGGGAAAAAGATGGTATTTCTTTGAGGTTAGCTCATCGTTATACGGGCAAACAGCTTGTTAACGACGGAATCATCGGTGGTGCTGTGTGGCAAGAAGCAACAAATCGTTTAGATTTTAGCTCAAGCTATAAAGTTAATGAAAATATTAGCTTAACTTTCCAAGCAACTAACTTAACAGACGATACTCGTCGCACATATTACACAAGTTACGATACTCGTAATTCTCAAGATGAGATTGTTCTTAACGAAGGTAATATTTTTGATGGTGATGTAACAACGAATCGTACCGTAAATATTTATAAAAACGGTAGACAGTTCCGCTTTGGTGTTCGAGGAACGTTCTAAACAACGTTCACAAACCAAACATACATAAATTAATTACTTACCTTTGTTCAGGTAAAGGTAAGTACATCAAAAATATAAAATAATTACGGAGAAGTAAGATGAAAGTTAACTTACTAAGAAACACATTAATTATGGCGATGGCTTCATCGACCTTAATAGGCTGTGGCGGTACTGATAAAGGCTTAGATTATAATTTTTCAGCTGATAACCAAGTTGAATTCGCAGATGAGGCAATTGTAGCCTCACTTTCAGAAGTGTCTGGTGAGCAAGTCATAGATTTATTACAAGGTGCATCTGCTAACGGTCAAGCGCTTAATTCAGCTGAGCAAACTATATTTATTCGAGAGTTTGTGTTTAACAATGTAGGTCACCCTAGTTTTGTTACGCCTCAGTTACCGGGTAACTCAAATAATCAAAATATATCACCATTTTATTTTGGTGAAGATAAAACCAAACTCATTGTAAATACAGATTTCTATCAAGATGCTCTTCGATTTTGTGATGACACAGATATTCGTGGTGCTTCAGATGAAGAAGGTTTACCAATTGGGGATGGTTTTCCAGACTTCCCATCGTCTATTACCTACAGCATTCAATATATTGTAGATAATGGTTTTGAGCTGCCAGCAGGCGAAGAAGCGCCTGTACGCACGCTGAACTTGACAATTAGTTCGGTAGATGACGTTATCACAGGTGTTGCGGCAGCAGATGTACCTGTGCCAGCAGGTGGTACTGCTCAGGCGTTAGCACAGTTGTCTCCAGCTTATGCATGTGGCGATAAATCATTAAGTTATTCAATTGCTGATACTTCAGTTGCAACTGTTGATGATACTGGTTTGATTACAGGTGTAACACAAGGTACGACAGAGCTTACTATTACTAGTAACGCGACAGGAGTTAGTACCACCGCAACTATAACCGGTACACCTGGTTTTAATATCGCTGTTACAAACCAAGAGCAAGATGAGCTTGGTGCTTATTTAAGTACTAAAGAAGTTCCTTCATGTAGTGTTGCAGGATTAAATGTAGAGCCATCTATTGTAAATGATGACTTATCTGGTGCTTATACTTACAGCTGGATGTCAGAGAATGTTAGTTTGCCATTTTTAATGGAGCAAAGTGACGGTGCATTTGGCGCTACAGGTCTTGTTAACACAGGAACTATCGCTGAAGTAGGTAGTACATCTAAAGTAACGGTTGGTTTTGGTACTGGTTACACTGGTGCTACTGCTGCGGGTGATGTACTTGCGCAAGATGTGGAAATTAGCGTAGTTAAAAACAACTACTGTGATCCAGGTGTTTCGTTACACCCAGCAGGCTTCTTTGTTGATTTTGATTTAGATCAAACAGGTGCAAATTGGGGTGGAAGTGGTACTGCTGTTGCTAATACATCTGAATCTTTAGATGGAACATCTGTACAAATTACAGCCGGACCTGAGCCAATCAACCTTACTCAACAAGTATGGAATAACCAAAGAAATTACCATAGTTGGACTTACGGACAAGGTGCAGACTCTTTAGGTAAAACATACAAATTCTCTGTATGGGCTAAGCTTGAGACTCTGCCAGCTGGTCCTGTGATAATGAAGCATGTGTTATTACCATGGAATTGTGACGGATGTACTGGCTTAACAGGTTTCCCTGGACGTCGTCATTTAGCTGGTGAAGTTACGGCTGAGCTTAAAGCAACGACAGATTGGCAGTTGGTTGAGTTTATCAACCCGTTAACAAGTACGCCTGAATGGACTGTTCCAGAACATTGGAATGTTCAAACAGCTGTATTCCAATTTTATGAAATTGAAGGTATAGCTGAAGGCGATATTATTTACTTAGATGAACAAGCTGTTGTTTCAGTTGAGTAATAAATTCTGTTAATAAGTTTACATAAATAATAGTAAAGCCACCTTTATGGTGGCTTTTTATTAACAAAAATTAGTAAGTTGAGATGTAATGAACAACAAATTAAAAAATACGCTACTCATATCTTTTGTTTCTGCCGGGGTAGTTGCATGCGGCGGTGGCAGCGATAGCGCACCAAAAGCAATTGAAACACCTATCGAAATACCCGTAGTAACGCCAGATCCAAAACCGGAAGAACCCGCTAAGTCTGATCCTATTGTTGATAATAAAAACGCGCCATATCTTGTGAACGTAAACCCAGATGAATGGGAATATGTGGAAGCACTATCAGACGAGTTTGATGGCGGTAATATTGATAGTGCTAAATGGGATCATGATTTAGGTGATTGGGGACCTTGGTCTTGGGAGCCTGAAAACACAACACAGAAAGATGGCGTGTTAAGTATTTCGATGACATATGAAGAGCATACAGCGCAGCGTCGAGCATACAAAAGTAATGGTGAGCTAATGGATGTTGACATGTACTATAAGTCAGGCATTTTACGCGCTAAAAAACATCAAATTTATGGTTATTACGAAGCTAAAATTAAAGGTACCCCTACCTTTCCTGGTAATAGTCCTGCATTTTGGATATACAGTAACGGCACTGATTTAGCAGCTGAAGGATTATTACCAAAAGAAGAGGGTGATGTCGGTTATTCAGAAGTTGATATTATTGAGTTGCAGCAATCAAATTGGATTGAAGGTACACATCAACAATATTACGGACCCGAAGTACTTGATATGAATTTACATACTCGTATTTTGGAAAGCGGTAAGTTGGTGTGGAAACGACCTGGCGGTTACCCTGAATTAACAAAAAACGAAATACACGTTGATTTTGATCCGCGAGACGATTTTCATGTTTATGGTGCTGAAGTCACTGAAGAATATGTAACTTGGTATTTAGATGGTGAACAAGTCGCTCAAAAGCCTAATTTGTATTGGCATTTACCTATGAGAGTAACCTTGTCTTTAGGCTTGCGTAGACCACATGTAACCTATAATTGTTCTGGTGTGTTTGAAGGTTTAGATCGTTGCCCTGTTCCAGAAAATGCGACTTCAGATGGCTATCCAAGTGCAATGGAAGTTGAATGGGTTCGAGTATTTAAAAGAAAGCAACCATAGGTACAGAAAAATGAAACGACTGAGTGTGGTTTTTGGTTTGAGTGTAGTGCTAAACGTTGATGCAGGTGTAAGACCTGAGAGTTCAACAGATGGTACAGTAAGATGGGAGCAAAAAGGAAATCGCTCAGATAACTTTAACGGATCAACGTTAAATACCAAACTATGGAATAATGCGCCTAAAAGTTTAAATGTAGGCGCTTGGACGTTTGACGAGAACAACGCGTATGTGAAAGATGGCAAACTTAACATAAAGGCTACGCAAGAAACTCACACTCGTTCGTTTCATGATAGCTGTTGGGATGGCCAAGCAGGAGGATCTGTAAAACTTACGCAACGAGAACTGTTCTATAAATCTGGTGCTGTTCAAACATATGCAGACGGCGTTTACGGATATTACGAAGCCAGTATTAAAGGTGTAGATATTTTTCCTGGGTTAAGTCCTGCATTTTGGTTATACAGTGACGGTCATCCATACAAAGACAAAGGTTCAGGAAAAGGCCAATATGTTGATTATAGTGAAATTGATATTGTAGAACTCCAGCAAGCGGATTGGCGCAGTCCCACTGATGTTGATGGTATCAGCGATATGGATCATAACTTACATGCTAGAGTGGAAGAAAATGGTCGTATAGTATGGAAAAGGCCAAAACCTAATCCTGAAACACAGTTACTGCATTACAGCGCTCCGTTTGATCCTTCAAAAGGGTTTCATACTTATGCTGTCGAAAATCGAAAAGATAAAATTTTATGGTATGTTGATGGCAAACTTATTGGCTCGAAGCCCAACACATGGTGGCATCGACCAATGCACGTTATCTTTTCAATGGGATTAAGGCGCCATTTGATAAAGTACAATAGTCGTTGTCAAAGAGCAGATCCGAATCCAGATAATATTGTAAGTGACGGTTTTCCTGAACGTGCAACAATGCAAGTAGACTATGTAAAAACGTGGGAAGCTTTGCCTTCTATTTGGTTTAGCGAATTGTCGGGTGTTGATAAACAAACGTTTAATACCAATAAACCAGCAAGTTTCACTATAAATTACCACGCAGGTAGCCATTATTTTGTTGAAAAATCCAAGCTAAATGGCGTGACATTGCAGCTAATTGAAAAAAATGCCAAAGGTAAGTTTATACGATTAGTTGAATCGGTAGAAGACAACTCAACAACGAGTGAAAGTAAAAAATATGGTGGAAAAACGTCATTAACATTGTCATTTAGCGACGTTACTCCTTCAGCTAATTTGCCAGAAGGGCATTATTACACTTTATTAGCGTCATTTTCTTCGTCTAATGGAAGTGTCGTATATCCCATAAAGCGTTCACCACATATTACGGTGCAGAAATAGTTTAACGAAACTATCAAAGCTTTTCGTTATTTTTTATTGTTAATAAACTCAATAAAGATGTTAGCCGTTAAACGGCCTGATGCTGGGCAGTTACTAACATCTTTTTTTGGGTTTTCAATAAATGCTGAATGTAATAATGTCGATGGATAAATTATAAGCCTATTCGGCTTATATTCTATGACTTCAAGTAACTCGTAATGGTCAGTACTTCGTGTGAAGTATTTGTGTTCAGGATTTCCCACAGTGTCAATGTGATGTTGAGCACTTTCCATGTAGTGCGATTTTCTCGCCGCATTTATATTTTCATAACCTGTAGGTTTATGCTTGTAAAGTGCTGTTCCTCCAAAGTCACCATCATTTAAATAATGTAATACGGCAAAACTAAACATTTCAGTATTATCGAAATGCGGTAAGCACTGCATCAGCTCTAAGTCTTTTTCGTGTTGTGTTAATAGTGAATAACTTCCACTTTTTGGCTGCAATGTTAGGTGTGAAGGGATGCCGATAACATTGTAGAAAATGGGGGCTATCGCATTTAAAACTGTCATGCCGTAATCAGTGTCAACAGGCGTACGTTCTCCAGGATAATAGTTGTTGTGCTCCTTGCCTCCTATGAACTGCTGTTTACAAGCATAATTAACCGCTGGTTTTGTGTCCTCTAAAAAGTCATCAATAATAATGACAGGAGTTTTTTCTAAACCGACGTAAAGCATACGGTTTTTACTTTTTTGGTTAACTCGGTACATGCTTTTACCTGCCTATTTTTACGTTCAGTTTTACATATTAATATTAAGTTTACTGCATGATATATAACGTATCAAGTTTGCATTGGTGTGATGTTTGAGTGTATATTTAATCATTACTAAATAAAGGCGTGTTTGTAAAAGCACTCAAAAATTATTAAAGGTTTTAACCATGTTATCGTTTAAACGGTCTATTTCTAGCGTCGTCGTGTTAAGTGCGTGTTTTTTTAACGCTGGTTGTCAGTCAACAGGCATAAATGATTATTCAGTTAAAAATGCGGAGCAGTCATTATTTATTCAGGCAGGTAAAGATATAAAGTTAGAAGATGCAAATAGGCGTAAATGGGACAATGCGGTTATTGCTGACTTAGACCAAGACGGTTATTTAGATTTGCTGCTTACTGACCATGGTTTTTCTATTAAAGTTTATTGGAATAACAAAGGTAAATTTGGCGAAGGGACTGACATACTCATGGGAGATACACATGGTATTGCTGTTGGTGATTTTAACCAAGATGGTGAGATGGATATACTTGTTTCTCGTGGTGGTGGCTCTGGCGAAAATGCGCGAAATGCTAAACTTTTTCATGTGAAGAATAAGAGAAAAATAGTCGCAGGTAACGAGTTTAACGAGCCGTTAAGAAAAATGAGAGGGCGTACATCAAAATTTTTTGATGGTGATAACGACGGTGATTTAGATCTATTGTTGTTCGGATTTCCTGGTAATCAAAAAGAAAAAGATATTCCAAGTTACGTATACAAAAACGATGGTAAAGGTCAGCTTGTTCTTGAAACTCAATTGCCAAAAACCTATCGTGATGGCCAAAAAATGTTAGTGACCGATTTTAACAATGACGGTATTTCTGACTTTATGTTGTATGGAGACAAACACATAAAAGCCTTTAAAGGTAACGGTGACTTAACGTTTAAAGATGTTACTACAAGCGTTATTGGTAAAAAGATAAACGATGTGACGAGTGTTTCAGAAATTGATTATGACAATGATGGTGATTTTGATTTGTTTTTAACTCGAGGCTCGGAATTAACCGCGGGTGATACATTTTTCGATCCAAATACATCGAGCTTTGCGTTTTATACAAAGCGTGGCAAGTTCTCTTTTGGGCCATTTGATATTGGCCATGTTTTAAATCTTAAAAATTATCAATCAGGCTGGCCAGATCAAAGTATTTATATAGGTGAGAGTGCATATGAATATGAACACAAAAGTGAATATCATAGCGGGCAAGATATTAAACTCATTAGTAGTAACGCATTGGGGTGGCCAGACAAGCTAGATAAAAAAGGCCTCTACGTAGGTTACATTGGCAATGGCCAATGGCGTATTGCGGGTAATACGTGGTCTCCAACAACAGGTGTTATTCAAGGAGTTAAATCGTATCCAGCCTATGAGCATTTAGAAGGTTTAACTGCTGTTTTACTTAAAAACAATCAAGGGAAGTTTGTAGACGTATCTGCTAAAGCGGGGCTTGGGTTAAAAGAGCATACTTCGAGCGCTGCGGTAGGCGACTTTGACAACAACGGATACCAAGATATTTTTGTGCTTCGTCGAGGTAACCTAGCAACTGAGAATAAGCAACTATTATTCATGAACCAAGGCGACAATACCTTTCTACAAAATGATAAACATTCAATTGTATCGGAAGAATTAGGTGCTATTGGCATGGCTGCAGAATTCTTTGATTACAATATTGATGGAAAAGTTGACCTTATTTACGCAAATGAGCGTGGTAAATGGCATTTGTTCAAAAATAATTTAACACTGAGCAAAAATACCAATTATGTAAATATTCATGTAGGGCGATCACCTAAGAATAATACAGCATCTATTGGAGCTTTGGTTACGGTAAGCGCTTGTGAACAGTCACATATTTCTCGAATTGGTAACTCAAGTTCTGCTTATTCACAAAGTTTAAATAACCTTGTACATATAGGCTTAGGTGCGTGTGATACGGTTGATGATATTACTGTTAGATGGTCAAATCGTGAAACTGTAAAACAAAAAGCTAAAGTAAATACATTAGTTAATATTGGTAATTAGCATTCATTTTGCTCATACCTGTTTAAAAAGCCTAAGTATTTAATTGCTTAGGCTTTTTAATTTTATATTTCTGTTTCTGATTAGTTAATGGTTTTTACTGTATTTTCTACGTTTTACCTTAACTTTAAACAACTACCTCTCATTTATCGATTTTAATACTGTGTAACGCTTTTCTTAAATATATTGCTTTGTTCGATATTTTGTTTATTGTTAACTAAATTCACAGAGAGATTGTTTGTTATGTTTAATAGAATATTTTGTTTATGCGTAATTCTTGTGTGTGGAGCAGGTTGTAGTCTGTCATCAGAACCTATTTTTAACAATGCAGTGAATACGCAGTTAGCGTCATTCAATAATGATATAGACATAATGAGTGTTTATCATAAACCAATCGTTTTGGTTAATGGAGATTCTCGCCTTGCTGTTTTAGCTGAATATCAAGGGCGGGTGATGACCAGCAGCGCAACCGGAGGTAATGGAGAAAGTTATGGTTGGATCGACCGAAAAAACTTACTTACAGAAACCAAAACAGATGGAGTAGGTGGAGCTGATAGATTGTGGTTTGGTCCTGAAACGGGAGAGTTTTCTCTATTTTTTAAGCCTGGGACTGCACGAGTTGCTGAGAACATCTCTCTACAAGAAGCTATGTCAACTCAGGTATTTGATGTGGTTAGCACTACTGATAATAGCGTAGCGTTTCGGCAAAATATTACATTAGAAAACCATAAAGGGTATAAGTTTTCTGTTCTGGTGGATCGTGACGTAACGCTTTTTGATAAAACGACAATTGAAAGACAGCTAGGTATTACCTATAAATTAGTAAATGCTGTTGGCTTTGGCAGTAATACGTCAATAACAAATGTAGGGGCTGACATTTGGAGTCGAGATTCTGGCTTGATATCTATCTGGAGTTTAGGGGCATTTTTGGCCAATAACTCAACGACAGTTATAATTCCTGTAAAAAATAAAATGGAAAGTTTGCACGAATACTTTAGCCCAATTAAAGAATCACATACTCGTATCATTAGCAATGCTGTTTATTATCGGGCTGACGCTCAATATTTGAATAAGATCGGTATCCCACCAGAACACACAAAACCTATTATGGGAAGTTACGACTCAACCCGAAAATTACTTACTGTTGTAACGTTTCAGTTCGACAATAATAGTGATGACACATATGTAAATTCTGTTTGGTACCCTCAAAATGCAGATCCATATAAAGGCGATGTTATTAATGTTTTTAATGGAGGAGTAGAAAATGGTAAATCGTTATTTGGACCGTTTTACGAATTAGAATCTTCATCTCATGCTAAGCCATTAAAAGTGAATGAAACGCTATCGCACTTCCAAAATACTTATCATTTTCAAGGTGGTGAAACTGAACTCAATGCTATCGCCATCAAATTGTTTGGTGCTTCATTAGATAAATTTAAATCTATTTTCTAAATAAGGGAGTTTCCATATGAAAACTGTAGTTATTACTGGCGCTAACAGAGGTATTGGGTTTGGCTTTGTTAAACATTACTTAACGCTGAACTATAAGGTGGTTGCCTTGTCGCGACAGGGTGTTGATGTAAATACCTTAGGGTTACGGAGTGAGAATACAAAAAACTTAATAAGTCTTCGTGTCGATTTATCGAATGAAGAAAGCATAGCAACTATAGGGGAAGAAATTAAACAATATTCTACGCAAGTTGATTTACTCATAAATAATGCAGGTGTTGCAAACCATGAAACATTTGGGCAGTTAACCCACCAAGGATTACTGAGTAATTACCAAATCAATGCGGTGGCTCCTGCACTTTTAACGCAAGCGTTACACCCATTTTTAAATGTGAATGCAAAAGTTATTTTTATGTCTTCTGGACTCGCCTCAATTAACGATAACATAAACCCATTAGCGGAATACGATGCATATAGTATGAGTAAAACAGCACTTAACATGTTAGCGAGAAGAGTTGCTGCTAAATTTAAAGCGCAAGAAATTGTCGTTACTGCGGTTAGCCCTGGTTGGGTGAAAACGGCAATGGGAGGTGAGGAGGCTCCAGTAAATGTTTCTCAAGCTGTTAAATGTATAACGCACACAATCAGTCGTTTAACGATGAAAGATTCTGGACATTTTGTTGATGAAAGTGGTCAACAAATAGCGTGGTAATTTGGTATAAATGTTTATCGAGCAATTAACGCAGTTTTATAAACTATGTTGTTAATTGCTCTAGTTATATTGAAGTCGTTATACTGAAGTAGTTATGCAGAAGTCGTTATACAAATTGTATAGATTTGTTAAACGGTAGTTCTCTAATTCTTTGGCCGGTAGCTGCAAAAATAGCGTTACCTAATGCTGGTGCAGCAGGTGGTGTTCCTGGTTCACCAATACCTTTTATTTCTTTTCCGTTTTCTAACACTTCAACGTGAATATTAGGAGATTGGCGCATTCTTAATGCATCGTATTGATGAAAGTTGTTTTGTTCAACGATGCCATTACTTACCGTTATTTCTCCCATCACAGCAGCAGAAAGACCAAATATAATACCTGACATAACTTGCGCTTTAATATTTCTAGGATCTAAAGCTATACCTACATCAACAGCTGCATATACGTTTAAAATTTTAATACCATTAGGTGTATTTTCAACTTCTACTACCTCTGCTACAGGTACTCCAAACGACAAGGTATAGGCGATTCCAAGGCCAATATTATCAGCTCGTTTTTGATCCCAACGAGCCATTTCAGCGGCTTTTTGAATAACAAGCTTACTTGGTTCATGTGTAATTAAATTTAAACGGCAAGTTAACGGGTCAACA
The DNA here is from genome assembly GCA_020630795.1 of Colwellia sp. GTDB lineage: Bacteria > Pseudomonadota > Gammaproteobacteria > Enterobacterales > Alteromonadaceae > Pseudocolwellia. The sequence continues at coordinate 4,731 of JAHDIK010000024.1, read as the reverse complement.
CCACCATGATGCGCGAGTTCATCAATAATACTCTCATGGAAAAATCCATTTTGTGAGGCTCCCACTGATCGCCAAGAACTCACTGGCAGCATTTCAGGTGTTCGATATCCTCTTACTTGATAGTGCTCAATGCCGTAAGGTTGTTCCCATGCCGCTTGAACAATAGAAATGTCTGGGCCCGGCATTGGAATATTCATTCTACCCATTTGCGATGTTAATACCGAAGGGCAAGCGACCTGTAGATCAAGTGCTTGAATGCCGTTGCTATTGGCTACTCCTTGAAATTTAGCAAGTGCAGCAGGGCGATAATAATCGTGAGTTGTGTCTTCTTCTCGTGACCACGTTACTTTTACTGGAATACCAATTGAGTGTTTAGCTATTTGAATAGCATATTTAATAAAGTCCATCTCGGCACGTCGGCCAAAACCGCCACCCATATACGTGGTATGAACGATAATACTTGAGTCGTCAAAATCCGTTAATGCAGCTGCTTCTTTGATGATCTGCGTAGGGTTTTGGTTACCCGCCCAAATTTCAATTTGATATTGGCCTATGAGTACAGTTGCATTCATTGGCTCCATAGTGGCATGTGCCAAATAAGGTACTTTATATTCACCTTCAATGGTGCTTGATGTACTCGGATTTAGCGCTAATTGAATATCTCCCTCTTGCTTAAAAGTACTGTCTAGGTACTCTTCATCAAAACAGGTATTCATGTCTTCAAACATGTCTTTTGAGTGCTGAGGATAAGGTGCTTTGTCCCAATTAAATACAATGCTATTTGATGCTTTTAATGCGTACCAAGTGTTTGACGCAATAACTGCAACGCCTTTTCCTTCGAGTTCTATAATGTTTTTTACGCCGCGTGAACTTTCCGCCTGTGAGCTATCAAACGATATGAGTTTGGCGCCAAGATTAGGGTTCATTTTCACTGTAGCGAACAGCATGTTTTCAGCGTGAACATCAATTGAGAATTCAGCGGTACCGGCACATTTTTCAATCATATCTACCCGAGGTAGCGAATTGCCTAATAGTTTCCAGTCATCTTTTCGTTTAAGTTTTACATTTTGAGGTGGAGTAATAGACTGCGCTTTTTCTGCAAGGGCGGTATACGCTATTTTTCTACCATCGTC
>JAHDIK010000024.1:0-3498 GCA_020630795.1 Colwellia sp. | reverse complement strand
ACAATAGCGGTAGAGCCAATTAAAAAGCTTCTGCGTGTGTATGTTTTTAATTTACTCATTACTCAACACCACCTAATGTAATGATGTTTTTTTCATCAATTAAATATTTTGAAGCGGTTTTGATAGCAGCGCGAATACGAGGATAAGTACCACAACGGCATAAATTGCCTGACATTGCGTTATCTATATCATCATCAGAGGGAGAAGGGGTTGCTTTTAATAAAGCAATTGCCGACATAATTTGCCCTGGTTGGCAGTATCCACATTGAGCAACTTGGTGTTCAACCCAAGCTTTTTGTACAAGTTGGTCGGTAGACGCTGATGTCGTGCTTTCTATTGTTTTTATTTCATCAAAAACTTGGCTAACAGGAAATGAACAAGAACGTATTGGCGTATCTCCAATATGCACAGTACAAGCTCCACACATGGCAATACCACATCCATATTTAGGGCCGTGAATCCCCAATTCGTCTCGTAACACCCATAATAAAGGCATGTTATCGTCTACATCTACAGAATGCTTTTTACCATTAACTTTTATTTCCATCAAACTACCTACGGCTTGTTATTTATTATCATTATTATGTATAGCAGCATATCACTAGCGTTTTCATTTTATCAATGTTAGCGGTTCAATATCGCGAAGTATTTAGCATTTAATTTTACAAAATTTAAGTAAAGCGATTTGAAATTTTAGCTGTTTTTATTTGTATTGGTGCAGCAATATAAGAATGACTAAAGAGTATTAATCAATATATTCGTAATGACTTAACTTATTAAATTTACGTTCTATTTTCGCAGAAAATTACGATAACTTATGATATAAATAGCGTTTTATTAGTGTATAAACGATGAGTAATGTTAAATGAAGATCAAAAATGTAGCTAAAGCCCCATTATGGGCTGCGGTTTGTTCTGTATCTCTGTTGTATGGATGCTGTGACCACTCAAAATCTGCGAATAAATCGCAAGAAGCTTTACCAATTATCGAACGTGTTCAAAGTGAATCGTTATCAGATGAATATGCTGCTATACGCGCTCAGCAAGTAAGCAATGTTTCTTATAAATTATCGGTTGTATTAGATGAAGAAAAAGCTGATTTTTCCGGTGTATCAGAAATTTCTTTTAACCTTATCGATAATAACCAAAATGACCTGACGATTGATTTTGATGAAGGTAATGTTGAGTTTGTAACAATTGACGATGAACCGATTGAATTTAACTATAGCCAATGGTTTATAACAATTCCAAAAGAAGCGCTAAAAGCGGGTAAAAATACGCTTACTATTGGTTATAAACGTCCATACTCTACAGATGGTTCAGGCTTACACCGTTTTGTTGATCCTGAAAACTCTGAAGTGTATTTATATACGGATTTTGAACCATACGATGCGAACCGTTTGTTTCCTCACTTTGACCAACCTAGTTTAAAAGCCACATACAAATTAGATGTTAAAGCGCCTAAATCATGGAAAGTGATTTCGGCTACGCGTGAAACAGAAATTAAAGAATTAGAACACGTTAACCATTGGATTTTCCCTACAAGTAAAAAGTTCTCTTCTTACATATTTTCATTACATGCGGGTAACTACGACGTTTGGGAAGATCAGTTTGAAGATATTCCATTGCGCTTATTTGTGCGAACAAGCCTTTCTAAATACGTAAAAACTGAAGATTGGTTTACCCCAACTAAGCAGAGTTTTAAGTTTTTTAACGATTATTTTGAAGTACGTTATCCGTTTGAAAAGTATGACCAAATCATTGCACCTGACTTTAACTCAGGCGCCATGGAAAACGTAGCAGCGGTAACTTTTAGTGAATATTTTGTATCTCGTGGTGAAAAATCTACAGAACAAAAAATGCGTCTTGCCAACGTTATTGCACATGAAATGGCACATATGTGGTTTGGCGATTTAGTGACTATGCGTTGGTGGAATGGATTATGGTTGAACGAAAGTTTCGCAACGTATATGGCAAACTTAGCGGTAGACAAAGCGACTGACTTTGAAAACGTTTGGGACGTATTTTACTCTGGTACTAAGCAGTGGGCATATAGCAGTGATGACTCTGTAAATACGCATGCAATAGAGCTTGAAGTACCAACAACAGCGGATGCTTTATCAAACTTCGACGGAATTACTTACGGCAAGGGTGCCTCAGTATTAAAGCAACTTCCTTATTATTTAGGTGAAGAAAACTTCCGTGTTGGTGTTAGCAATTACCTAAAAAAATTCTCGTATAAAAACACTGAGTTGTCTGATTTTATGGACGAATTAGGTAAAGCAGCGGATAAAGACTTAACGCAGTGGACACAAGATTGGTTATATAAAGCTGGATTAAATAGTATTACGGTTGATTATCAGTGTGACGGAAGCAAAATTAGTTCGTTGGCCATTAACCAAACAGCTCCTGAATTATACCCAACGTTGCGCGAACAACGTGTACAGTTAGGTTTATACTCATTTAATGGCGATACCATGAGCCTAACGCAAGCTATACCTGTGTTATATAAAGGTGAGTCGACAACGATTAAAGAAGCGGTTGGTAAAGCTTGTCCTGATTTAGTTTATCCAAACGAAGGGGATTGGGGTTACGTTAAAGTTGTACTTGACGAAAAATCGCAAGCGAGTGTTAAAAAACATATAAACGATATTGAAAACGAAACAATGCGTTTAATGTTGTGGCAGAGTTTATCAGACAGTGTTAACGATGCTAACTTACCTGCTGATGAGTTTGTAAATTTTGCAATGGCTAACTTGCACAAAGAAACAGATTACAATGTAGCGAAGAAAATTGTAGATAGTTTAATTAATGCAGTAAATTATTTAGACACAGCTACGCGTTTAGATCAAAAAGACTTCTCACCAATTTATAAAGAGGTTGAATACCTACTTTGGCATTTGATTAAGATTGCTGAGCCTAAGTCAGACTTACAAAAAATGTTATATGTTGAATATAGCTATTTCGCAAAATCGGCTGACCATCTTGCTAACTTAGAAAAGTTACTTGAAGGTGATATTAAGATTGATGGCCTAACTATCGATCAAGATAAACGCTGGAGAATAGTTGCTCGCCTTAATCGTTTTGAATTTGGTGAATACAAAGCTCATTTAGCGGCTGAAAAGGTTAACGACACGTCTGATAAAGGCGCTAAGTATGCTATTTATTCTGAAGTATTACGCCCAGATGCTGACATTAAAGCCAAGTGGTTTAATGAAGTGGTTGAGAATCCAAATAATCTTAAACTATCAACGTTAAGATTTGTTATGCATGGGTTGTTTCCGGTTGAACAAAGTCATTTAGAAGCGCCTTATAAAGCACGCATTGTCGATTTTATTGCAACATTAAATCAAAAGGGTGACTTGGCAATGTTAGGTAACTTTACAGGGACGATGTTACCGACCGATTGTACTAATGAAAGCGAACAAGCGTTAAGTAAGCTTGTTGACGCATATGCAGATATGAAACCTCAAGCTATTAAACCGATTAAGAAAGCACA
>JAHDIK010000010.1:101405-161102 GCA_020630795.1 Colwellia sp. | reverse complement strand
CCAACGTTTACGTGTGGTTTCGAACGTTCAAATTTTTCTTTAGCCATTTTAAAATACCCTAGGTAGATTAACAAAAGTTTAATGGTTTAAGATAAATGAATAGAAGTAATCTTTGAATGGTGCTGATAGGCAGATTCGAACTGCCGACCTCACCCTTACCAAGGGTGCGCTCTACCAACTGAGCCATATCAGCATTCGATTTAAAGATTGGAGCGGGTGGCGGGAATCGAACCCGCTTCATCAGCTTGGAAGGCTGAGGTAATAGCCAGTATACGACACCCGCTAAATTCTATCTGTTTATCTCTGTTAAAAATGGTGGAGGGAGGTGGATTCGAACCACCGAAGGCTGAGCCGTCAGATTTACAGTCTGATCCCTTTGGCCACTCGGGAACCCCTCCAAATTCTTACTTACTCTTAATCCGTATAAGAAAAAGAGTATTAATGGTGCCGACTGCCGGAGTCGAACTGGCGACCTACTGATTACAAGTCAGTTGCTCTACCAACTGAGCTAAGTCGGCACTACATTAAGTGGAGCGAATTCTAGAGCAATGTTTTGCGCCTTGCAATAAAAAAAAACAAAAAAAACCATGTTTTTGTTTATTTGATGTTTTTTTACGCGTATTGTTGTTAAAAATAGCGAATTAGATAGGGTTAGTAACGTTTTAAACCTTCAAATATTAAAGTTTGATCAACAATTACGTTGTCATATTGTATTAATGAAGATAACTTTTCTGCATTTCCGCCCAGCAAAATACATTGAGAAATAGCAAACTCACTCTGTGCTTGTTTGATTCCAGCCTCAATTAAACTCACGGTTGATGCCCAAGCAGCGTTATTCACACACTCTGACGTATTTTGACCAAACCCAATGCTAGCCTCGTTACTAATATCATATTTTACTTTTGAAGTATGCTCCCCTAATTGTTTTAACATAAGGTCGATGCCCGAAAGTATCCAACCTCCAAGGTGTTTTCCATTCTCGTCTAACACATCTAGGGTAGTTGCCGTGCCAGCATCTACGATAATAAGCCCAGTATTTGGATATTTACTTGCTCCTCCTATCATACTCAACCAACGGTCGACGCCTAATAACTCGGGCTGCTCATAGCTATTCGTGATACCAAAACGCATTTTTTCACTATTAACAAATGTTAAATGAACGTTTACGCTTGACGCCCAATTGGCAACTAGATCAAGTAAGCTACCACGCTTAACACTCGATACTACGACTTGTTTTGCATTACCCCAATGCTCTTCCAACCATGCTTGCTCAATAAGGTTATTTGCAATAGTCACAGCAACTGGTTGCTCTGCACCTTCGACTTGGTATTTGGTTCTACTATTACCTATATCAACTAATACCTTCACGCGTCACCTCGTAAACTCACTTCACCACCATAAATAGGAGTTAACTCTCCCTCTACATTTAATAGCAATGCTCCTTGAGCGTTTATTCCTTGGCAGACCCCTTTTGTTTCATTTTTCCCTGTAATGAGCTTAACTTTTTTATTCATAAAATAATCTTGAGCATTCCACTCAGTCACAACACTTTCAAGCCCATTCTCTTTATGCTGTTCTAATCTTTTTGATAAAAAATAAATTACTTTTGCTGCAAGGGTATTTCTATCTACTTTCTTAGTCGTATGGCGTTGAAGATCTGTCCATGGTTGGTCGACAAGAGCACCACTTTTATTGGGCATATTCAAGTTAAGCCCTATGCCAATCACCACGTGACATGGCTCGTGAGGAGTTCCTTCTAAATCGATAAGAATTCCAGCCAATTTTAATCCATTAATGTAAATATCGTTAGGCCACTTCAATTCTACGTCAATATTGTAAAGTAGTTTGATTGCATCACTTACAGCTAATGCGACAACGGTACTGATCCCCATCGCTGCTGACATGCCTTCTTCTAATGACCAGTACATCGACATATATAGGTGAGAACCAAATGGCGAAACCCACTGACGACCTCTTCTTCCTCTACCTGCACTTTGATACTCAGCAAGACACACTTGACCATTTTGAATATGATTTGGAATTCTGCGCATTAGGTAATCATTCGTGGAATCAATAATATTATGCACTTCAACAATTGCGTCGTTGTTGTCTTTAGCGAGAATATGCTGAATTTTAGATTTGTTTAGCAATTCCAGAGGCTCTACAAGTTTGTAACCTTTACCTGTAACCCTAAAAACATCTAAGCCCATTTCACTTAGTGCATTCACTTGTTTCGAAATAGCAGCTCTACTCACTCCTATTTCATCACCCAAAATCTGACCTGAAACAAAATCGCCCGTTGCGAGTTTTTTAATGAGATGCTCTTTAATTGCTTTAGCCATGTGATAGCCTTATTAAGGTTGATTCACCTGTTGAAAAAACAGCCCTAACTTCTGGCTCTAATTGTATACCAAATTTTTCATACACTTTGTTGTAAACAGTGTTCGCTAACGTTGAAATACTTCCGCCTGAGTTGCTTGTATAGTTAACAAGAACTAACGCCTGATTTTTATGAACACCAACACCATTTTCCTCAAAGCCTTTTAAACCTGCTTCTTGTATTAACCAACCTGCAGCTACTTTAACGTGACCACTCGCCTGCGGGTAACTCGGTACATCAGGAAAGAGTTTTTTGAGTTCTAGCCAATCAGCCTTGTTTAATAATGGGTTTTTAAAAAAACTACCGGCATTGGGTAGCTCATTTGGGTCTGGTAGTTTTGATTGCCTAATTTCAATCACTTTGTTTAAGACGGCTTGAGCAGACACATTAGTAGGTAAGTCGTCTAATCCCGCATAAGATAGATTAGGTTTCCATTTTTTTGTAAAAAAGAAGGTAACTTGAGTAATCAGCCCTTTATTTTTTAAACCATGCTTAAAAATACTCTCGCGGTAAGAAAACTTACATTCGTCATTAGTAAATTGTGTTAATTGTTGCTTGTCAAAATCAAACCAAGTTACTTCGCTACAATACTGAGATAACTCCACGCCGTATGCACCAATATTTTGAATGGGCGCAGCTCCAACACTACCAGGAATAAGTGCTAAGTTTTCTAATCCATTAATACCTTTGCTAATACAATGCAGCACGAGTTCATGCCAGTTTTCACTAGCGGCAGCACTAACGGTATAGCCTTCATCACATTCTCTGATTGATACACCAAAAAACTCAGGCTTAATAATTACCGGAGCACGAGAGTCAACAAGCAGTGTATTGTAACCTTCGCCTAAAATATAAAAAGATGCTGGCAGAAGATCAGCAAGTTCTTGTAAATCGCTCTCTGATGATGGGCAATATACAAGCGGAGAGATAGAATCTACAGCGAAACTATTGTTTTGCTTTAATGAGTAATTAGAGAGAGTTTTCATGCAACGTATAATACAGACAACGCTAGTTTTTATCAGCGATAATTTTTAACTATTTACATCTGTTTACGAATAGGAAGCTTAATGATATTGGCCATATCATTGTAATATTTGTTTTGATATTTATCGGTATCAATATTCTGACTTTGGTTAATAACAACCCCTTCAATAGGAGCACTTACCTGTTTAAGCATACGTAAGCCTTGTGTTATTTGCTCACGTTTGGTTTTAGACCCATGCACAACATAGATAACGCTATCCACAATTTTGGAAATAATCACAGCGTCACTTACCGCATTAACAGGGGGCGTTTCAATGATAATACGATCATAAAAGTTACCAAATACTTTAATCAACATATTAAAACGCTTCATTGATAAAAACGCCAATGGATTAGCTGGTGATATTCCAGACGTTAGAATGTCGAGTTTTAAGTTTTTATCTCTCACTATACATTCGTTTATTTGGTGAGTTTTCGCCAGCAAGTTAGACAAACCAGGGCGATGAACATCAAGGTTAAGGTTTTTAGCAACCGTTGGGTGTCGCATATCAGCTTCAATAAGCAATACTTTTTCCATCTCACTGAATGAGCGAGAAAGATGTAAAGCAATGGTAGATTTACCTTCATTCGGTACTGACGATGTTATTGCAATAACCTTTGGTGGCTTTTTCTCACCATTAAAAAGTAATGCTGTTCGTAAGGTTCGCACTGCCTCTGTGAACCTATTGTCGTTTACATCTGAATGAGTTTGATTGCCACTCAGCTTAAACTTAGGAAGTACAGCTAGTACTGGAGCTTCTTGGAAGTTATCTAGCTTACGTCGTGAGTTCAAGGTATCCATCAACAGTTCACGCATAATCACTACAATGGAAATAACGAGAAACGACAGAATAAAACTAATAATAACGTAAAGCTTTTTATTAGGTGCGACAGGGAATTTAGGAATAATAGCTTTATCGATAAAACGCACATAAAAGTTTGTTTTATAATTACCCATTGCATCAGCTTCTTTCAGTCTAACCAAGTAGTTTCCGTACAACTCTTTGTTAGTATCAACTTCTCTTTGCAATTGGAAAAATTTGTTCTTTAAACGACTTAAACGCAAAAAATCTTGCTTTGAGGTTTCTAACCTCTGTTTGGTTGCTTTAGCTTTTTCAACAGCCGTTGAATATTGTTTTTCAACGGAAATAATAATTTCATTTACTTGACGATTGATACGTTTACCTAACGACTCAAGTTCAGCCTCTACAGCGATACGTTTAGGATGTTTTGGACCATAACGTTTTGCTAATTCGAATACTTTACGTTCTACCTGTTCTTGAGAGCGACGTAATTGCATATAAGTTAAATGCTCACTGACTTCATTTAACTCAACTAGACCTCGTAAGTTCTCTTTATTATTTTGAATATATTCATACGTAACTTTAAGGTCATCTTTATATTTTTCAGCCTTTAAAGCGACCGATGTTAATTCTGTTAATTCTGAAGCAACTAAACCAACAACACCTTGTATGTCTACTAACCCTTCTTGTTCTCGGTATTCTTGTAACGCAAGCTCCGACGATTCAAGTTTTTGACCGAGTTCCTCTAGTTGGTCAACTAACCATTGCGATGTGGATTCTTTAGACGCACGATGAATTTCATCTTGGTACTGTAGATACGTTTCGCCAATTTGGTTCGCCACTTGTTTTGATAGATCTGGAGAATAAGAACGGAATGTAATTTTAACAAGTTCAGTATCAGTAATTGGAGCAATCGTTAATCGGCTTCTGAATGCATCAACAACTCTATTGAGGGTTGGGGCTTTTTTATTTGCTGATGAATCAGCGAGAAAAGGGATTTTATTATTATATTTATTGCTATTGAATTCTTCGTGCTTTGTCAGGTTAAGGCGTGTGATGACTCGTTCGGCAAACTTTCTCGATCGAAGTAGTTCATATTGAGTTTGAATTTGTTCTTGGCTAGCACTAGATTCGTTAAAAGCATCGTTGATAGAAAGCGTGTTACTTGGTTTATTGCTACCGATTTGTAAGGTAGCGGTTGCAGTATACGATGGTTTTAATAATGAAACATAAAAGGCAACTAACAACGTAATAAGCAAAGTAAAGAAGGTAATTTTCCAACGACGAACCCACAAAGGTCGAAGTACTTCGCCTAATTCAACATCGTCATTCTGTTGTGTTGGTAAATTCTCTTTGTCGCTGTTTATGTTGTTCAAAAAAAGCTCTGCTCTATTTTTATTATATCGTCAGGGTATATTTGTGTCGCAACATTTGCGTTTACAGTGATTGTTTTTCCGTTCACCGTACGGGTTATTGTCCAATCTGTTTTAGATGCCCTACTTGATAATCCCCCAGCTACCGCAATAGCTTTATCAAAGGTTAAGTCATCTTGATACGGGTAACCACCAGGTCTGTTTACTTGCCCATGAATAAAGAATGGACGATATTCTGTAATAGAAACAGACACTTGCGGCGATACCAAATAATCACCTAAAAGCCCTTCATATATCACTTTTTCCAACTCTTTAACGGACAAGTTTATCACTTGTATATCATCTAAAAACGGAAAAGAGATATAGCCAGACTTATCTATTCTTACATTTGTCGTTAGGTCACTTTCGCCATAAACACTAATTTGTATTTTATCACCAGGACCTAATTTATAGTCATTGGCCAATAACGGCTGACAAATAAATAAAAAGACTATCACTAAAAAACGCATAAAAAACCCAATATTCAACAACTTAAAATACCAATATATAGTTATTTTTTAAAGACTTAGTGTTAATTTACTTATCTACTTTAAGCCGATATTACCCTCATAATGCTATTGCACAGTAAAAATGAGAATAACACAAGTTTAAAGTAACATTTTTGTTACATTTAGAAAATGAAAAACTGATTTAAGAATATGGAAGAGGAGATAATGAAATATAAGGTCGCGTATTCCATAACGTACACGACCATATTTTTAAATGTCTTTTACAAAAACTTTAGATTTACGCTGAAAGTTATACATTTTCTTTTTACCTTCAGGCAACTTATCTAAAGGCTGCTCGGTAAAACCTTGCTCTAAAAACCAATGCCCACTTACTGTAGTTAATACAAAGATTGATGATAAACGCTGTTTCTTCGCTGCTTGTTCCAAGGTGTTAATCAGTCTAACCCCTCTATTTCCTTTACGGTAATCTGGGTGTATTGCTACGCAGGCTACTTCACCAGAGTTATCTTCAGGGTATGGATAAAGCGCAGCACATGCGATAATGACATCTTCTTTTTTGATAACGGTAAAACGTTCGATTTCTACTTCAAGTAATTCGCGTGAACGCTTAACAAGTATGCCTTCTTCTTCAAGAGGTGCCAATAATTCTAATATACCACCTACATCATCAATCGTGGCGGTAGAAACTTGCTCTTGATAATCTTTGGCAATAAGCGTACCTGCACCATCACGTGTGAAAAGTTCCTGTAAAAGAGCGCTGTCTGATTGGTAGCTAATACAGTGGCAACGTTCTACGCCATTTTCACCACTTTGAATAATAGCTCTCATTAACAGTTGCTCGATATGATCATCAGTCTGTTTTAGTAACTCTTTAACTTTACTAACGCCACAACTTTTAACAAGTTTACCCGTTGAATCAATTAAGCCTTCTTGTTCAGTGAAAGTAATCAATTTGTCTGCTTTTAATGAAATTGCAGTTTGAGTAGCAACATCTTCAAGTGACAAATTAAACACTTCTCCTGTAGGAGAATAACCAACAGGTGAGAGTAAAACGATGGAGCCATAATCAAGTTGGGTATTAATACCTACCGTATCAATTCGTCTAACCATGCCAGTATGTTTAAAATCCACGCCATTTCTAACGCCAATAGGTTTAGAAATAACAAAGTTCCCAGTACTTACTCTAATTTGGGAACCGTGCATGGGTGAATTTACCAACCCCATGGTTAAAAGCGCTTCAATATGAATACGTAGTGACCCCGTAGCATCTTTAACAGCCGACAGTGTTCCACTATCTGTGATGCGGATATTATTTTCCATTAACGGTTCTACATTTTGAAGTTTCATTCTATCTTCAATCTGCGGCCTTGCGCCATGAACGAGCACCAACTTCACACCCAAGCTTCGCAATAAAGCAATATCATGAATGATATTGGCAAAGTTTGGGTGTAAAACTGCCTCCCCGCCGAACATTAATACCACCGTTTTACCACGGTGTGCATTAATATAAGGTGCTGCGTTTCTAAACCATTTAACGTTATTTTTGTCGTTGTTATCCATCTACGGGGTCACTACTTATTCGATTCTTTAACACTTATTTTTCATTTGTACGTTGTACAATATATTCCATTGCAACTTCGTCTTCTGGGTCTTTATGAGGACTTTGTTCACTATCTTCAATAATGTTGTCAGCAAGAGAGCTTTTCTCGATCATAGTAAAACCAAGTTTATTGAAGTATTCAGGCACGTAAGTAAGTACGATTATTTGCTGTAACTCAATTTCACACGCGTACTCCAACAAGTACTGAACCATTGCTTGGCCTTGGCCTTGATTATGAAATGCTTCATCAACAACAATCGAGCGGATTTCAGCTAAACCTGTTTGGTATATGTAAAGCGAAGCACTGGCCACAACTTTACCTTCTACTTCTGCTACAACGAAATTTTGAATGTCATGAATAATGTTATCGCGACTACGAGGTAAAATTTCACCTTTGTCAGCCCAAAAGCTTACCAGTTGATGTATTTTATCAACATCTGACATACGAGCACGACGAACCGACATGGCTGCAGCGCGTTGAGCATTTAAACGTTGAGTAACTTGTTTAAGCGCTAAACTAATTTGCTTTTTACCCGGAGCGCCAATAACTTGGGCACTTAGGTTGTCATTATCACCTGACTGATTACTGTCTAACGCTTTTTGAACTTGAACACGAGATGTTCCACCAATAGCTTCACGTTTATCTAAACAAGATTCTATTGATAAGTATTGATATACATCGTTTTCAATTTTATCGCTAAACTCTTGTAACTGAGCTAACGTAAAGTCTTCCAAAGCGTGGCCAGCTTCAATAGCTGCCAATACCGCTTCACCTACAATATGATGTGCTTCACGGAATGGAATATCCTTAGCAACCAAATAGTCTGCTAATTCAGTTGCGTTAGAGTATCCTTGCTGTGCTGCCGCTAATGTACGAGAACGGTTTACTTTCAAACCATCTGCAACTAGCACTGCCATTTGCATCACTTCTAACCACGTGTCTAATGCATCAAAAAGACCTTCTTTGTCTTCTTGCATATCTTTGTTGTAAGCCAGTGGTAATGCTTTCATTGTTACTAGCATGCCAGATAATGAACCCATTACTCTGCCAGCTTTACCACGAATTAATTCACACGCATCTGGGTTTTTCTTTTGTGGCATTAATGAAGAGCCTGAGCTCACAAGATCACTCATTTCAACAAAACCAGCTTCGCCAGAATTATAGAAGATTAGATCTTCTGCAAAACGCGACATATGCATCATCGAAATGCTAGCGGTTGATAAAAACTCTAACACATGGTCTCTATCAGACACTGCGTCTAAGCTGTTTAACGTAGCACTTCTAAAGCCCAAATTATGCGCCAATAAGTCGCGGTCAATAGGATAGGCTGTGCCCGCTAATGCGCCAGAACCTAATGGTGACGTATCAGCACGGTATAACGCGTCTTTCAAACGGCCAATATCTCGGTTAAACATTTCAACGTAAGCTAAACACCAGTGACCGAATGTTACGGGCTGCGCACGTTGCAAATGCGTATAACCCGGTAATACGGTATTTCGTTCACGTTCAGCAAGCTCTAACATGGCTTGTTGCAAATTCACTAAAGCGAGTAATAATTCTCCGCCTGTTTCTTTACACCATAATTTTAAATCTGTTGCTACTTGGTCATTACGGCTGCGGCCTGTGTGAAGCTTTTTACCTAAATCACCCGTTTTTTCAATCAGTTTACCTTCCACCCAGCTATGAATGTCTTCAGCATCAGAAAGAAGAATCTGTTTAGGATTCTCTTCTACTGACGCTTTTAACTCATTTAATGCCTCAGTGATATCAGTAAGCTCTTGATCAGACAGCACTCCAACTGAATGTATAGCGCCAGCCCAAGCAATAGATCCAACAATATCCTGCACTGCCATACGGTAATCAACCGGCAGAGAGTCATTGAACTTTTTAAACTGAACGCTTGCTGCTTCTTTAAAACGACCGCCCCATAATGCCATGCTTATTTCTCCTTTTGAGAAAGTGCAGTAATACGGCTAGATAAACTGAATAAACGAATAAAACCTTCAGCATGTTGTTGGTCATAAACATCATCAGCACCAAATGTTGCGAACTCTTCTGAGTAAAGAGAGTTTGCTGAACGACGCTGTGTAACCTGCGCTGTGCCTTTGTATAATTTAACCACTACATCACCAGTTAGTTTTTCAGCAAATGAAGCTGCGCCAGCTAACTGTGCTTTAGCTAAAGGCGTAAACCAACGACCATCATAAATAACATGTGAAAATTCTAAAGCAATTGATTCACGGTATTTAAGCGACTCTTTGTCTAAAATAAGTGTTTCTAAACCTTTATAAGCAGCCATTAAAATAGTGCCACCCGGAGTTTCGTAACATCCTCTAGACTTCATACCTACTAAACGGTTTTCAACAATATCAATACGACCTACACCGTGTGCAGCACCTTTAGCATTTAGGTACATTAACGCTTCGTGCGACGGCATATCGGTTTCACTAAAATCTTTACCATCTACAGATACTAACTCACCTTTTTCAAAGCTAAGCTGTACACGTTCAGCTTCATCAGGTGCATCCATAGGGTCAACAGTCATCGTCCATACTTCTTTAGACGGCTCACACCACGGATCTTCTAGTTCACCACCTTCGTGAGAAATATGCCAAGAGTTAGCATCACGACTATAAATTTTAGTTAACGATGCCGCACATGGAATATCACGCTCTGCTAAGTAGTTTAATAAGTCTTCACGAGAAACCATGTCCCACTCACGCCATGGCGCAATAACCGTTAATTCGGGAGCTAATGCAGCGAAACATGATTCAAAACGAACTTGGTCGTTACCTTTACCTGTACAACCGTGACACACAGCGTCTGCACCTACTTTAAGTGCCACTTCAACATGTGCTTTCGCAATAACAGGGCGAGCCATTGATGTACCAAGTAAATATTGACCTTCGTACACCGCACCTGTTTTTAAAATAGGGTAAATGTAGTCTTTTACATATTCTTCTTTAAGATCTACAACGTGACATTCTGATGCGCCAGAAGCAATCGCTTTTTCTTTAATACCTTCAAGCTCTTCTTCGCCTTGACCAACATCAGCACAAAAGGCTACTACTTCACAACCTTCATAGTTTTCTTTTAACCATGGAATGATTGCTGATGTATCTAATCCACCTGAATACGCTAATACTACTTTTTTGATTTTTTTCTTTGCTGCTAATGCCATCTTCTTTTCCTAATAATCTTTAAAATTTGTACATAAGGTGTTTATCTAACACCTTAATAAGTTTAATTATTTACAACAGGTAATACATAACACCTAACTATTACATGTTAGTCTGCGAGCAAGGTTACAAGCACTGCTGCTTGTGCCCACATTCTGTTTTCTGCCTCTTGAAACACAACTGACTTTTCTTTGTCATCGAATAAAGCCGTTGTAATTTCTTCTTCCAAATGGGCAGGCTGACAATGCATAACTACATTAGCGCCAGCTTTTTCCATCATTTCGTGATTAACCTGATACGGGGTAAATTTCTTTAATATATCTGCTTTTTTGCTTGGGTCTTCGTCACCCATAGAAACCCAAGTATCAGTATAAATTGCGTTTTGCTCACCAAGTTCAGATACGTTTGAAGTAAAAGTAAGCTGACTACCTGATGCTTTTGCAAAACCTTGAGCTTTTTCAAGTAACGCCATATCAGGCCCATGACCTTCAGGACATAACAAAGTAAAGTCTACACCCAGTATAGCCGCCATAAACATTAATGAATTTGAAACGTTGTTACCGTCACCCACATAAGCCAATTTAACTTTGCTTAAGTCATCATAAACCTCTGAAAGCGTAAGAAAATCAGCCAGTGCTTGGCATGGATGGTATACGTCACATAAGGCGTTAATAACCGGTACACTTGCGTGTTCTGCTAATCCTTCAATTGCTTGGTTTTCAAATACACGAGCAACAATAGCATCAGCGTAACAAGATAGGTTGTTAGCATAATCACTAATACGCTCACGCTCTCCTAACTTGCCGTTTTGTTGCCCTAAATAAAGTGCATGACCACCTAGTTTATTAATGCCCATGTCAAAACTTACATGAGTTCTTAAAGAAGGTTTTTCAAAAATCATCGCAACTGACTTTCCAGCCAATGTTTGACTGTAGTCTTTTGGTGTTGCTTTAATGCTTTTAGCCAAGTCTATTAGGCTTAATATTTGTGCTTTAGTTAGCTGATCGTCAGCTAAAAAATTCTGTAATGACATAATAAATCCTGAAACGAAGTCGTTTTAACGTAATAATTAACTATTATCTGCTTCAATGCGGGTGCCTATATTGTCACCATTGAGTAATTGTGAAATTTTCTCAGGTGACTGCCAACTGGCAACCGCGATACTTCGTCGTAATTGGTTTGCGGCGTGAAGTGCTGCGTTAACTTTGGCTGTCATTCCGCCAGAAATAACCCCCTCGTCAATTAACTGTTTTGCTTGTTCACTGTTAATTGATTCCATGTATTCACCGCTAGCGTCTTTTACACCATTTACATCTGTTAATAACAACAGTTCACCGTTAAGCAATTGGCATATTTCTACCGCCGCATCATCAGCATTTACGTTCACTAATTCTCCGCTATTGATAGAACCGATTGATGAAATTACCGGTAAAAATTTAGCGTTAATTAGGTTGTCTAATAGTTTACTGTTTTGTGCTTTTGGTACGCCAACCATACCTAACTCTAATGGAGAAATGTTACATTGAATCATTCCTCCATCGGTTAACGACAAACCAACAGCTTGTATGTTTTGATTTGTGGCTTGTGCAACAATCGATTTGTTTACACTGCCAGCTAAAGCACCACTAATAATTGGCATTTGTTCTTGAGGTGTTACGCGTAAACCATGCTTTTTCTCTGTGGTAAAACCCGCTTGTGCCAGCATTTCGTCTACAACACAACCTCCACCATGAACAAGAACAACGGCATGATCTTTTAAACCAGCAATTACTGATAACAGCTGACTAAGCGCCGAAGGTTTGCCTTCTTCTTGATGATCAAGAATAGCTCCACCAATTTTAATAACTAACGGCTTAGGCATGAGCTTCTCCACTCACATTAATTAAACTGTAATAGCTTGGTAAACCAAGTGAGATGTTAGCGCATTGAACCGCTTGCGACGCCGCACCTTTTAATAAATTATCAATAGCACAGCTTACAACAACCGTTTGTTTGCTTTCGTCAACTTTCCAATGAACATCAGCAAATGGCGTGTATGCAACGTTGTCAATTTTAGGCCATTGCCCAATCGTTCTTACTAAGGGTTTATCTGCGTAAGCTTTAGCGAAAGCGTCATCTACTTGCTCAGCAGTAACACCCGCTTTAAGTTGCAACGTTACCGTTGATAGTAATCCACGCTTAAATGGCGCCAAATGAGGATTAAAAATAACCTGAGCATTTGCTTCTTGGCTAATTTCAGGTTGATGCCTGTGTTGTAAAATATTGTATGGCGATAAGCTAACTTCATAAAAGCTTGTCGCTAACGATGCTTTTCTTCCTGCACCACTAACACCACTAATACCGTTTACAACGATAAGAGAGTCGTCTTTTTGTAAGTTGTTTGATGTTATAGGCTTAAGCGACAATAAACTTGCTGTTGGGTAACACCCTGGAACAGCAATTAAATCTGACGCAGCAATTTCATCATGCTGCCATTCAGCTAAGCCATATTGCGCCTTAGCTAATGCTTCAGGAAATTCGTGCTCAAACCCGTAAAATTCAGGATAATCAGACAGGCTTTTTAAACGAAAACCACCAGACAAATCGAATACTTTCACGCCAGCGTCTAAAAAGGCTTGCGCCCACTGTGCACTGAATTCATGCGGGGTAGCAAAAAAAACAGCATCGATACCTTTTACGGCGTCATCTAACCATTGTTGAGAAAAGCAAACTAACGGTAAGTCGCATACGCCTAACCACTTAGGGTGAAGCTCAGAGAAAGTCATGCCACTAGAGCTACTATTTTCTGATACAACTAAATGCTCAAGTGAAATTTTATTGTGGTTGCACAGTAAACCAATCAGCTCTGCGCCAACGTATCCACTTGCACCAACGACTGCTACTTTCATATTTACCCTTTACTATCGTTAAATTTTTAATTCACACAACAACTAAACGCGACAAGCACTTACTATTTTTCACAATAAAAACAGTAAGTTAAAAACTACAATATGAAAGTATTTTTCTCTGTGTATTTTTCTTTGTGTTGTTGGCTATTTAGGTTATCTTAATTACAACGACAAATTAACACGCATTAACTAGTTATGCAACTATTTAGCATATCTACCCACAAAAAAGAGATTTACGATAAAAGTAATGAAAAATATACCTACGTTTAATGAAGCTTTACAAAAATTAATCTCTAGCCCCTCTATTAGTTCGACTCAAGAAAGTTGGGATCAAGGAAATAAAGACGTTATCAACTTACTCTCAAGTTGGTTTGAGTCGTTAGGATTTAGCATTACTATGCAAAAAGTGCCTAACACTCGAAATAAATATAATATGTTAGCGAAATTAGGTTCAGGTGAAGGTGGGTTATTACTTGCGGGGCACAGCGATACAGTGCCATTTGATGAAAACAGATGGGCATCTAACCCGCTATCTATTGTAGAAAAAGATAATAAATTTTTTGGCCTTGGTACGTGCGACATGAAAGGCTTTTTTGCCTTTGTTTTACAAGCATGTAGCGGGTTACACGCAAAACAACTAACAAAACCTTTATATGTGCTTGCAACAGCAGACGAAGAAACAACAATGGCAGGAGCTCGTTTTTTCGCACAAACACAAGACATAAAGCCAGACGTAGCAATTATAGGTGAACCCACAAGCTTAGTGCCCGTAGTAATGCATAAAGGGCATATGTCGCACAAAATTACCGTTGAAGGTGAATCGGGACACTCAAGCAAACCAAGTTTAGGTGTAAATGCTATAGAAATAATGTATCAAATACTTGGCGCACTACTCGCGCTAAAAGAAAAGCTTGCACAACGTTATACCAATTCAGCATTTGATGTTTCTGCGCCCACATTAAATTTAGGTGCAATAAGAGGTGGCGACAATGCAAATAGAATATGTGGTCATTGTGAATTAGACCTAGACATGCGTTCTTTACCCGGTATGACTGACGATGAACTCATTACCTGCTTAACCGACATGTTAAAGCCGCTTGCTGAAAAGTACCCTGGTCGTATTACGGTTCAAGAGTTACACCCAAGTTCGCCAAGCTTTGAACAAAAATCACCGAGTGATTTAATCGATACCGCTGAGCAACTATCAGGACATACATGTTGCGCCGTTAATTACGCAACCGAAGCTCCATTTATCCAACAGTTAGGATGCCAAACCATTGTGATGGGACCGGGTTCAATTGATCAGGCACATCAACCCAACGAGTTTTTAGCGTTTTCAGAAATAGATAAAACCAATGCATTGTTAATTAATATGATTAACAAATATTGTATCGAAGCAAGTTAATAAGGAGTTATTTATTCCATAACTTTTGATGCGCTCTCATAGAAAAATATTCATTGGCAAACCAGCATCGCGGAATTAAGTCGAGCTTTTGCCGCTCTGTATAGTTAGAAGAAAGTAGCTCTAAAATTTCGTTAAGCCGCTCTTTGTTAATTTTGGTTAACTTCTTCGACGTTTCAGGAAAATGTAAGTTCCGCTCTTTCGAGACAACAATATCTTGGCCAAACGAGATAAAAGATAAATTTCGTGTCGCAGTTCTACAATTGGGCTGTTCAGGGTCAGAAGGATACAAGTAATTGACTATCGCATACTCGTAACGGTCTTGTTGTTCACCATACATATTTTCAGCAATAAATGTAACGCCATAACCAACCGGGAAAATGCCGGTAATTTCATACATCGCGTCGATAACTTCTCGATTACACACGCCTCGTTCGGCATTTTGATATAACACCTGATACACGCGTGGGAGCAAGGTGTAATTATAATTCGGTTTTGTAGATAAAATCATCGAAGTATAAATTTGAGGCACTTTTAATAAATTACCGATCCCTTGTTTTGGATTAACACTGCCCTTGAGTAAAGACTTTATAAAAAGTAGTTTACGCTTTTCAGCTTGGTTATATGCGTCACGCTCTTCTCTGCAGCCTCCGACATATTTTCCAATACCGATGCCCTCAACCAAGTATCTTATCGTTTCGCGATAGTCGATTTGTAACAGGTTGGTTCGATCTTCAATATCAAGCGTTCTAAAAGGACTTTCGGTTCCGCTTTCCCCTTTTAAAATTCGCTGTGCATCGGGGTGATTATTGCCTATATCTTGTAACAATGCGGCTTTAATGAGAGGAATTTTTACTTCATCAACAAAACGTTTATATCCCTCAGGGTCAATCGTAGAGAAATGGTAATATTGGTCGGCAGGAAGATCGGCAAGGCGCTCTTTGATATAGCTTTCGGTAATTCTATTGTCGATACATAAACGATCTAAAACACGTAAACATATAATAGCTTTGTATAGTGGTTTGTTTAATTCATTTGAGATGGCAACTCTCGGCCCCTCACTCGGGCTAAGCAATTGAACGGTAGCTAAAAGTTGGGAAGACTTCCGATTATTATCTTCAAAGGTTTCCCCCTCACTCAATGCCAAAATAGTTCGACATAACTCCTCTAAGTGCGTGTAGCGCTCTTCTCGTTGACGTACGGCTTCTTTTTTATCGTTTTGATTTTGCTTCTGATTGTTTCTCTGGTTTTGTTCGGTGTCTTGATCAGAGCTAATAGGGCTATTGAAGAATTCAATTGCCCTATCTAACATAGATTCTTTTTTGTCACTTTTCCCAAAAATTTGACGAGAAAGGTTTTTAACACAAATAGTAAAATGCGTATCGTGACCATGCTTAGACGACATTACTTTGAGCTACTTCAGTTTATGAATACGATACTTTAATGCTAGTAAATATTTTAAAACTAACAAGTAAAGTAATCATTTACTCGCTGTGTAATGTCGCTATTCGATTACTGCATTAACAACAGTTTATGGTACAAGCCCTTTGAGTTTAACTTGTTGTTTGCGGTTCACTAAGTTATTACAAATACTAACTAAATCAGAGTGTATACCTGCTGCCGTTACGTCTCTCCCTGCACCTGGCCCTCTTATAATTAAAGGGTTGGTTTTGTATCGCTCTGTGACTATTTTAAATATATTGTCGCACGGCGTTAAGTGAGCAAAGGCGTCACGTTCAGGCAGCGTTTCTAACGACACTTTAGCTTCAATTTTCACTTTAGAAGAATCTGATTCAGGAGAACTTTGCTTAAATGAAGCGATGTAACGAATGCATCCATGGTTAGCTTTTGCGTTCGCTAACTTTTTAGCGAAAAATTCATCAAGTTGGTCAGATTTTGCTAAAAACTCTTGTGTACTTAATTCTCTTAACGATTCAGGCACCAGATTTTGGCATTCGATATCGTCTAAACCTAGCTCAAACCCTGCGAGTCTAGCTAAAATCAACAACTTACGCTGTACATCTCTGCCTGATAAATCTTCACGAGGATCTGGCTCAGTAATGCCTTGCTCAAGCGCCGATTTTAGTAATGAAGAAAACGGTGTACTACCATCATACGTTTCAAATAACCACGATAGGGTTCCTGAAAATATTCCTGAAATTTCAACAATTTCATCACCACATTCAAGTAAATCACTTATCGCAAAATTAATCGGCAAACCAGCGCCTACGGTTGTATTACCTAACCATAAACTTTTGTGCTTTTTCGCGGTTTCCAACAATTGATTATAGTCAGCTATTGGTGACGACGCTGCCCACTTATTAGCTCCGATTACATGAATACCTTTTTCAAAAAAGTCCTTGTACAACAAGCTAAAATCTTCGCTAGGCGTAATATCAACCACTATAAGTTCATCGTACGGATGATTGGCAAGCCACGACATCAAGGTTTTGTTGTCGTAAGGTTTTGCGTCAGTTTTATATTGCTGCATGGCTTGTGCTGCATCTATACCGTCAACATTTACCATGGCTTTTTTCGATGTAACCAAACCAACTAAATGTATGTTTTCAAGCGCTGGAATTCTGCTCATTTGAGCGGGAAGCATTTCGATAAATCGCTCGCCGATATTTCCTAAACCTGCTACCACTAGACCAATGTTACGCGCATCTTTAGTCATAGCGTGATGAATATTATTTAACGTTTCACTCGTACACGGCTGAGATAAAATGGCTATTAAGCTGTGTTCGTTTGTTGAGTTAACGATATGAAGCGGATGATGATGGATAAGTGCGCGTTTGAATTTAGCTTTTACATCACCATGTTTTGTTACTTCATGCCCTACAGCGGCAACAATTGAAACAGGCTTGAAAGACACTTCCGTATCGTGGCTCGCTAACCACTGACTCAACGCTTTTTGTTTGTCTTGTGTAATAACAATGTAGCCGTCTTGGGTATTTGAACACACTGCAGAAAATTGCCTAATAGCTTGCTCGCCATATGAACCAGTTAAGCTAACCGACGTAGCTAACAATAAGTCGTTCAAAAAAGTCACTGATAATTCAGATTTAGCAATTTGACCAAAACGCCCTACTTCTGTGCCTGAGGTTTGTGGGTCAAAGCTGCTCGCTATATGCAAATGCGTATTATGGTTTTCTAATGGTTGAAGTGTTTTAGCATGCAGCACTGGATTGCCTAAGCGGCCGAGCTCTTTTGCAACGCCATTAGGCAAACGATTAAGCTTTCTTGCGAGCGGAACAACTCTTGGATCAGCACTGTATATTCCGTCTACATCGGTCCAAAGGGTTACATTTAATGCACCAGCTAACGACGCTACAATTGTTGCTGAGTAATCACTACCGTTTCGACCTAAAGTACAATTTTCACCATTTGCATTTTTAGCAATAAACCCAGTCACTACGGCAAGCTTTTCTTTTTGTAACTGTGCGTTAAATTGCTTACTACTTAATGCTTCATCTACTACGCAATTTTCATCATTATTTATCACCAAGAAATCACGAGCATCAATAGCATAGCTAGGACAAACACGTTCATTTAAGACGGCTGACAATAACCTCGCTGACCATACTTCTCCTAAGCTAAGAATGCTGGCTTGGTGTTGTTCAATATCTGTCGATGTCCATTGTTTAAGTTGAGCAATATCACGTGCTAGTTTTTGCTCTAATAAATCTTTTGTTCCCGATACCAGTTCATGAATCAATTGTCGTTGCATTGTTTCAAGATCAACGAGTAACTGACTTACATCAGGCAAACCTTGGTGAGCACTTTCGTAAATAGCGATAAGTGCATCAGTTGTTTTTCCATTAGCCGAAACAACAATAAAGTCATTCAACTTACAGTGGCTCCGAATAATGCCAATAACACGCTCAACACATTGAACAGTTGCTAAACTACTTCCACCAAATTTATGTACATGTACTGCATGCTGAGCTAACTGATTTTTGTCTGTTACTAACTGTTCAATACCATTCACTTGATTCATTTCACTTTCACTAATATTTATTGCTGGCTTGCATTTAATGCTTGCTCTAAATCAGCAAGAATATCGTCTACTTCTTCAATACCTACCGAAATACGTACGAGAGATTGTGTAATACCAGCTTCAAGCTGCGCAGAAATTTCCATACCTGCATGTGTCATCGTTGATGGGTGGCTAATCAAACTTTCAACACCACCTAGTGACTGTGCTAACGTAAATAGCTTGATGTGTTCAAATAGTTTTTTAACGGCGTCTACACCACCTTTTACTTCAAAGCTCATCATTGCACCAAAGCTTTTTTGTTGCTTTTTAGCAATAGAATGGCTTGGATGAGAAGCTAAGCCAGGATAATAAACAACGTCGACAGCATCATGAGTATTTAAGAATTCAGCAATAATATCAGCATTTTTTTGATGCTGCTTCATGCGAACGGGTAATGTTTTCAAACCACGTAATGCTAAATAGCTATCGAATGGCGAGCCTGTAATACCAATACAATTCGCCCACCACGCAAGTTCTTCGCCCAATGCTTGATCTTTGGTTACCAATACACCGCCTACAATATCACTATGACCGTTGATATATTTAGTGGTTGAATGGAACACTATATCTGCTCCCATGTCTAACGGCTTCTGCAACACTGGCGACATGAAAGTATTATCTACGGCTACCAACGCGCCAGCTTTGTGAGCTGCATGAGTAATTTTTTCAATATCAACCACGCGTAATAGCGGATTACTTGGCGACTCAATCAATACTAGTTTTGGATTTTGACTAAACGCATCAGCTAATGCTTTTTCATCACTTTGATCAACGATACTTAGCTTAAAATTACCCTTTTTAGCCAAGTGGGTAAACAAACGGTAACTTCCACCGTAGCAATCGTGTGGAATAACCAATAGATCATCTGTACACAATAACTGACAAATAAGGTGAACTGCTGCCATTCCCGTACTGGTAACTACACCTACAGAGCCACCTTCTAGTTCAGCAATAACTTGAGCAAAAGAGGCTCGCGTAGGATTTCCCGTACGTGAATAGTCATAATCTCGTTTTTCATTAAACCCTTTTAATGCATACGTACTAGCTAAATGTATAGCAGGAACAACGCCTGCGTGTTGTTTATCGCTACTTAAACCAGCGCGTGCCGCGATAGTTGCTATGCTTTTTTCAGCCATTTTGTACTCCAGCTAAGATTTAAATCAAATAGATGTTTAGATGTCTAAAACTCTAAACGGTTTACAATCGTTAATCAAGAAGTTTTAGACATCTAAACTTCTACACATTTACACTTCGTTATTGACTCGACGCTCACAAACAGTAAAATTACGTCATAATAACATTACTTGCTTTGTTGATTTATTTGGTCAGCAAGCTTGTTTCATAAAATAAGGGTGCAGTAACTTATGGCAGAGTGGAATGACGAATATATTAATCCATACGCCGAACATGGAAAAAAAAGTGAGCAAGTAAAAAAAATTACTGTGTCTATTCCTTTGCGTGTTCTTAAAGTATTAACCGATGAAAGAACGCGACGTCAGGTTAACAACCTTAGGCATGCCACGAATAGTGAGTTATTGTGTGAAGCATTTCTTCACGCCTTTACAGGCCAACCATTGCCAGACGATAACGACCTAGCTAAAGATAACAATGAAAAGTTACCTGCTAGCGTACGTAAAATATTAGAAGCTAAAGGCATTACTGACTTTAGTGCATATGAGTCGGAAGACGATTAATAACACAGCGTATTTAATTTAGTCGCATAAATTAAATACGCATTGCTCTCAACGCTAATATCAGCCCTCATTCCTTTTTTTCATCAACAAATTTCATCAATATTCTTTCAGAGATTACGCTATAAGAGCGTTTTATGATGTTCTGCTGCTATAAAATTTAAGACTTTAGCAAGTTTTGTTTTGGTATAACTGGGCAATAATTTTTGTTCAGTTAGCAATAGCGCTGACTCTGATTCAGTAATAGCAACGAAGCATGTCACCTTGTTCTTAGCATTATCGTAATAACTTAATACATCATCTGCTATTTCAGTGCGCTTACCTAAGTTTTCGATGTTGAATTGTTTAGTGAATTCCTGATGACACAATACAATAAACTCTATTTGAAGTATGTTGTTTTCATCTTCATACCAACCTGCTGCAAGGGTTTGAAAATTGAAGTGCGCTTCATGCTTGATCAGGATTGACGCTAGCTTTATGAAGCTTGTAGACAATGAAGAACTTGCTTTAATCGATATGGGTAAATCAGAATTCATTAATATCATCGAACGATAAGTGTTAACGTTAATATTGCAATATTTACGTTAAAAAAGACAATAAAAAAGGGCTTTCGCCCTTCTATTTAAAAGCCCTTACCGTTATTCCATATAGTTTTCGGGCAAATCTAATGCCGCTATACCAGAATCAACAGCAGCTTGCGCAACAGCTTTTGCTACGTTTGCACACAAGCGAGGATCCATTGGTTTTGGAATGATGTATTCTTTACCAAACGCTAAGTCTTTATTTCCACTAGCCACTAACACTTCTTCTGGCACTTCTTCTTTAGCAAGTGAACGTATTGCATGCACTGCTGCGACTTTCATTTCATCATTAATAGTGCGTGCTCTTACATCAAGCGCGCCACGGAATATAAACGGGAAACATAGAACATTGTTTACTTGATTCGGATAATCAGAACGACCAGTAGCAATAATAATATCATCACGTGCCGACAGCGCTAACTCAGGCTTAATTTCAGGATCAGGGTTTGAACAAGCAAAAATCACAGGATTAGGTGCCATTAACTTTAAGTTTTCAACCGACAATAAGTTTGGTCCCGAAACGCCTACAAATACATCTGCGCCATCTATAGCATCTTCTAATGTACGTTTATCAGTATTGTTCGCAAATAGCTTTTTGTATTCGTTTAAGTCGTCTCTACGTGTATGCACGACCCCCTTAGTATCTAGCATATAGATTTTTTCTCGCTGAGCGCCACACTTAATCAACAACTCCATGCAGGCAATAGCGGCAGCTCCCGCTCCCATACATACTATATTTGCATATTTAATGTCTTTTCCCTGAATTTCTAATGCGTTAATCATACCGGCGGCCGTTACAATAGCGGTACCGTGTTGGTCATCGTGAAAAACAGGTATTTTACAACGTTCGATAAGTGCTTTTTCAATCACGAAACATTCAGGTGCTTTGATATCTTCGAGATTAATACCACCAAAGCTATCCGCGATATTGGCGACAGTATCAATAAATTCATTAACGGTTTTATGTTTTACTTCGATATCGAATGAATTGATATTTGCAAATCGCTTGAAGAGTAACGCTTTTCCTTCCATCACGGGTTTAGATGCCATGCCACCTAAATTACCTAAACCTAAAATAGCCGTACCATTGGTAATTACCGCTACGGTGTTACCTTTACCTGTATATTTGTATACATCATCTGGGTTATTTGCGATTTCTCTAACGGGCTCTGCGACTCCAGGACTATAGGCTAAAGACAGATCTAAGCTCGTTTCTGCAGGTGTGGTAAGTTCAACACTGATTTTTCCTGGTGTTGGAAACTGGTGATAATCGAGAGCTTGTTGGCGTGGGTCTGTCATAGTGATGTCCTAGAAAAGTAAAAGAGTGACTGAAAATATTCATAACGAATTACATCTAAATCATGAATGCCTTAACAAAATAGCATGAAATACATGATCAAACTCCCGTTTTTAAATAGTTTTTCACTATATTAAATATTTAGTCGCTCTATACCACCAATAAGTTATTAGTAAATTAGACTTTCAAAATAAAAACTTTCATTCACATATTTATTTTTAGACATAAAAAAAGCCACTTTACAGTGGCTTTTTCAACCAATAATGATTCACATTATTCGTCGAATGGATTCACTAAAATGATTGTTTCGTTACGGTCAGGTCCAGTAGAGATAATGTCTACAGGAACGCCTGTAACTTCTTCAATGCGTTTAATGTACGCAATAGCATTAGCAGGTAACTCTTCACGAGTTGTAGCACCAACTGTCTTTTCAGACCATCCTGGTAACGTTTCGTAAATTGGAGTAATTTGCTCGTAACCTTCTGCAGCAGTAGGAGGAACAGTAATAACATCACCAGATGGTGTTTTATAGCCAGTACAAATTTTTAATTCTTTTAAACCATCAAGAACATCAAGCTTAGTTAAACAAAAGCCTGTAATACTGTTTATTTGAACTGCACGGTGCATAGCTACCGCGTCAAACCAACCACAACGACGTTCACGACCAGTTGTAGCACCAAACTCATGCCCAACAGTACCTAAATGTTCACCAATCTCATCATCTAACTCAGTAGGAAATGGACCCGAACCAACACGTGTTGTATATGCTTTGGTGATACCTAAGATGTAATCTAAGTTACGAGGACCAAAACCACAACCAGTAGAAACTCCACCCGCAGTAGTATTTGACGAAGTAACATATGGATACGTACCGTGATCAATATCTAAAAGTGTACCTTGCGCACCTTCAAACATAATTGACTCACCAGCTTTACGAGATTGGTCAAGCAACTCTGGTACATCTGCAATCATATCAACAATAATGCTACGAACAGCAAGCGCATCAGCTAATACTTCATCATAATTTACTGCATCAACTTTATAGTATTGAGTTAAAGCAAAGTTATGGTATTCCATAATTTCTTTTAACTTAGCAGCAAATGTTTCTTCGTTAATCAGATCACCAACACGTAAACCTCTACGTGCTACTTTATCTTCATACGCAGGACCAATACCACGACCAGTAGTACCAATAGCTTTGCTACCACGAGCTTTTTCTCGTGCTGCATCTAATGCGTTGTGGTAAGGAAGAATTAAAGGACAAGCGTCACTAATTAATAGGCGTTCTCTAACAGGTACACCGCGTTCTTCAAGCATAGCTATTTCGGTCATCAATGCTTTAGGGCACAGTACAACACCGTTACCAATCAAACATTTTACGTTTTCACGTAATACACCAGATGGAATTAAATGTAATACCGTTTTTTGACCATCAATTACTAAGGTATGACCCGCATTGTGACCACCTTGGTAACGTACTACATATTTAGCTTTATCTGTAAGTAAGTCTACAACCTTACCTTTACCTTCGTCACCCCATTGAGTGCCGAGAACTACGACGTTTTTGCCCATGTTAGAATTTTTAGTAGAAAAAATTAGGCGAGGATTCTAACAAATATGGTATGACAGTCCAAGGAATAAATGGGCTTTTTGATGAGATTATTAAACAACCAAAACGCTATTATTTATAGCGATGAGTTATTACTTTTATTTTTAATAGCTTACCTAAAGTTCGAAATTTACGATGTAGACTAAAGTGCTAACCATAAAATTAAACAACCAACGAGTATAATACTGGTTCCCATGGTTCTAATTGCAGATGGTTGCTCATTCGATAACTTTCTCACGTATGCTTGCCACTTATTGGGAAACAATGCAGGAAAAAGTCCCTCGATAATTAATGCTAATGCAAGTGCTAATAGCAAAGTATTCAACATAGATATCTCGTTATAAGTTGAGTATTAGAAATAAATAAGGCCATGATAAATCATGGCCTTATTAGGTTTAATCTAGATTTTTACTTTACATTACTTTTCAGATTTTTTTAAGTAATGGAAGAAGTCACTATCAGGTTTAACCACCATGATGTCATTCTTGCTATTAAAGCTTTTCTCGTATGCTTCAAGGCTACGGTAGAACTTATAAAAATCAGCGTCTTTGTTGTATGCATCTGCATAAACTTTTGCCGCTAATGCATCACCTAAACCTCTAACTTCGTGCGCTTTCTTTTGTGCTTCAGCTAACATAACTGTTACTTTAGCATCAATAGTTGCTCGAATAATCTCTGACTGCTCTTGACCTTGAGAACGGTGCTCTTTTGCAACCGCAGTACGCTCAGCTCTCATACGTTCATAAATTGACGCACTCACCTCTGCAGGTAAGTTAATCGCTTTAATACGTACATCAATAACTTCAATACCAAGCTCTTCTCTACTACTTACAGCACTTTCTAGCGCTTTTTCCATAATTGAATCTCGGTCACCCGAAACAATTTCTTTAATAGTACGAGAACCTACTTCTGTTCTTAAACCGTTATTCACTTTTTGCTTCAAAAGTGCACGAGCATTTTCAATAGAACCCGATGTACGTAGGTAATAGGTAGAAAAGTCTACTATTCGCCATTTCACGAAAGAATCAACCATCAAATCTTTCTTCTCAGACGTTACAAAACGATCTGGCGCTTCATCAACCGTTTGAATACGTGCATCAAGTTTTCTTACCGTGTTAATAAACGGTAATTTAAAGTGTAAACCTGGTTCATAAACTTTCATCAAGCCAGTGCTTGAATCACGCTTAATTTTTGAGAATTCAAATACAATGCCTCGTTGTCCTTCAAAAACAACAAACACAGATGAAACAACTAACAGAAATAATGCAGCTGATATAGCTAAAATAAAGTTCTTCATTGCTTAGTTTCTCCCGTTGTTAAATCTATCAGAACGACCATTTACCGACGTTGGTGAAGTGGTAGTAATAGGTTGTTGAACAACTGGCTTAGAAACAATAGTACGAGGACTAGCTGATTGCTGTTGCATAATTTTATCTAGCGGTAGGTACATCATGTTATTACCACCTTCAACATCAACCATAACTTTACTTGTATTCCCGTATACTTTTTCCATAGTAGCAAGGTATAAACGCTGACGAGTAACTTCAGGTGCAGCTTGATACTCAGGTAAAATCTTTTCAAAACGTGCAACTTCACCTTCTGCGTCAAGAACTGTTTGCTCTTTGTATGCTAAGGCTTCTTGTTCCATACGTTTTACTCGACCACGAGC
Organism: Colwellia sp.; assembly: GCA_020630795.1. GTDB lineage: Bacteria > Pseudomonadota > Gammaproteobacteria > Enterobacterales > Alteromonadaceae > Pseudocolwellia. The sequence continues at coordinate 135,058 of JAHDIK010000010.1, read as the reverse complement.
ACGTGGCTCAATTCCACGAGCGTAGGCTTCAGCTTCACGTAAGTAACGAACTTCATCTTCTTGTGCTGAAATAGCATCATCAAATGCGTCTTTAACTTCTTCTGGTGGACGTGCGTCCTTAAAGTTAACGTCAGTTACGATTAAACCTAAGTTGTATGGTTCGATAATTTCATCTAGTTCTTTCCATACGGCTTGACGAACAGCTTCACGACCACTGGTTAAAATGTCATCCATTTTAGCGTGACCTACAACATACCTTAATGCACTATCTAACGACTGACTTAAACTATCGTCAGCATCAGTTACACTAAAGACATAGTCTCTGGCGTTAACAACTCGATATTGAATTTGCATTTCTACACGTACAACATTTTCGTCTTGCGTTAACATAAAGCCTGATGCAGGTAAGTTTCTTGTTGTTTGAATATCAACAGGAATAATTCTGTCTACAAACGTCCACTTCCAGCGTAAACCCGGCTCTACGTTGCCTGTGTATTGACCAAATCTAAGAACAATACCTTGCTCTGCTTCTTTAATTGTATAAAAGCCACTAAAAACGTAAACCAAAATAGCTACAATTAGAGCAATACTGATCCCTACGCTTGAGAAGCTTTTGCCTGACTTACCACCATTTGATGATTTTCCACCGAAAATGCCACCAAACTTATCGCCTAAGTCTTTTAAAAGTTCGTCCAAGTCAGGTGGTCCTTGATTCTTCCCACCTTTATTTTTCCAGGGGTCTTTATCATTATTCCCCGGTTCATTCCAAGCCATGCTGCTCTCCACTAAAATGCAATTGCTGTAATATATCAGTCTGTTAATTTATGATAAAGCGTTCTATTAACGCGCCATCTTGTTTTAATAATCTATTCCACTCACGACTTGGTAATTTAATACTCAATAAACAATTTCCTTGTTCGTCGTAAGATTCATCGGTAATACAGTTTAATGTGTATAAAATACCACGTAACCGCCCCTCAGTGGGAGGTATTACCAAGTTTTGTGTAACAATTTCTACGCCTAAACGTTCAGCTAAGGCTTGAAACAGTAATTCAATACCGATTCCTGCATGTGCAGAAAGCCATACGCGAATAGGCATACCTGTTTCGTCACGATCAATACGCGGCTCAATATCGTCTAGTTTATCTATTTTATTACAAACAAGTAATTGAGGAACATCACCCGCTTCAATCTCAGTTAATACATGTTGTACTTGATCAATATTCTCCGAACGACGTTCATCGGCAATATCAATAACATGAAGTAATAATTCTGCCTCTCTAGTTTCAGTTAACGTCGCTTTAAACGCATCAACTAAATCGTGTGGTAGATGTCGAATAAAACCTACCGTATCGGCAAGTATCACGCGCCCTACATCTTCAACCTCAATTTTTCTCAGCGTTGGATCTAACGTCGCAAACAATTGATCGGCCGCGTAAACATCTGCTTTAGTGATGTGATTAAACAAGGTTGACTTACCCGCGTTGGTATAACCAACTAATGAAATGGTAGGTATTTCAGCACGAGTTCTAGCACGTCGACCTTGCTGACGTTGACGTTCTACTTTTTCTAAACGCTTACGAATACTCGTCATGCGCTCTCTTAATAAACGCCTATCTGTTTCAAGTTGAGTTTCACCCGGACCACGAAGACCAACACCACCTTTTTGTCTTTCAAGGTGAGTCCAACCTCTTATAAGGCGAGTACTCATATGTCTGAGCTGTGCAAGTTCTACTTGAAGTTTACCTTCATGTGTACGAGCTCGTTGAGCAAAAATATCCAAAATTAGCGTTGTACGGTCAATAACCCTACATTGGCATAATGCTTCAATATTTTTTTCTTGAGAAGGTGAAAGCGTGTGATTAAATAAAATAACGTTTGCTTCATACAAACGCACTGCTTCTGAGATTTCTTCGGTTTTACCACTACCAACAAAGAATTTGGTGTGTGGTTTGTCGCGTTTTCCAGTAATAATATTAAGCGCAGAAACGCCCGCAGAACTTACAAGCATTTCAAACTCTTGTAGGTCTTCACGTGCGTTATCGTCTGGAAAATCAACATGAACAAGTATTGCTTGTTCGCCAGCTTGATACCGATCAAACAATAGAACAATACCTGTTAATGATGGTTAAACTAATTATAAACAATTCAAATACTACAGTCATAAATTAAAGAAAAAGAGAATTGTTTAACGTGTTTACTAATTTTAAAAGTTTAATTTTACAGCGAGTATTCAAAACTAAAGTATTTTTAAAAATGTAAACCATTGTACTCTTAATCTTCAGAATCTGACGACTCATTTGAAACTGGTGCGGTGTTTACTGCACGAGATGGTACTACCGTAGAAATTGCGTGCTTGTATACCATTTGACTTACGGTATTTTTTAGCAAAATTACGAATTGATCGAACGACTCTACTTGTCCTTGTAGCTTAATACCATTGACTAAATAGATTGCGACTGGAATGCGATCACGACGTAAAGCATTCAAAAATGGGTCTTGTAACGATTGCCCCTTTGCCATTATGTGGCCCTCTTGTTATTTTTAGTAAAATTATTGCATGCTTATCTTAAAAAATATAGCTGGTCACCCAGTTAACTTATTAATTATACATCAATGTTTAAAGTTTGCTTACTGTTGTTAAAATTTGTTCTAAATTATTTTCATCTTCCATATTCAATAAAGTTGCTCCTTGCCAACTTCGTAACCAAGTTAATTGACGTTTTGCTAATTGACGAGTGGCACATACCCCTCGAAAAATCATTTCTTTGTGATCACATTCACCGTTAAGGTACTGCCACATTTGACGATACCCTACACAACGGATAGATGGTAGATCTGCATGTAAATTTTTGTTATCTCTCAGGGTAACGACTTCTTCTTCAAAACCTTGAGTAATCATTTGATTAAATCTGATTTCTATTCGCTCGTGGAGCAAACTTCGGTCTTTGGGCACTAAAGCAAATTGTAGTACATTCCCTTTCAACGAACTTCCCTTAACGGCTGTAAGTTCAGTTAACGACTTACCCGTTAATCGGTAAACTTCTATCGCGCGAGATAATCGCTGCGGATCATTTTGATGAATACGCTCGGCAGATACTGGATCAAATTCGGCTAGTTGTTTATGTAATGCTTCCCACCCTTGAGTTTTCGCTTCAAGCTCAATTTCTTTTCTTATTGACTCATCTGCCGCTGGTAACGGGGAAATTCCTTCTAACAAGCTTTTGAAGTACATCATAGTACCACCCACTAATACGGGGATACGACCATTTTGATGAGACTCATCTATCGCTTTTAGCGCATCACTGCAAAAGTCTGATGCCGAATAACTTTGCTCAGGCTCAATTAAATCAATTAATTGATGGGGATAATTTTTTAACTCTTCTTCCGTTGGCTTCGCCGTACCTATATCCATCCCTTTATATACTAGCGCTGAATCAACACTAATTATATCTACAGGTAAATTGTCGTATAACCCCATTGCCAATGCTGTTTTTCCGGAAGCAGTAGGCCCCATGATACAAATAATTGGTAACGTTGAATTTGTATCGTTATTTATATTCATAGGTTATAGCGACATCAGTTGACTTATTTCAGATGTGAGGTCAACAGGTACAGAATTCAAGAGCAAAATATTTTCAAATGCATCTTGATGTAACCTTTTTGCTTTATTGAACTCGTTAACCGCTTCGGTAAGTTCATATTTATCTTGTTGCTGTAACTTACTAAAACATAACAACCATTGATCTGTGTCTAATATTTCAGAGTCACTCAAACAGAGTAAACTCTCTATAAATGCTATAAAACTACTCGCAACATCTTTATGTCTAAGCAATGCTGGAAATTGTCGAACTTGTATGTGCGATTTATCAATAGCAGTAACCACAAAACCTAAGTTTTCAATATATGTTCGATGCTTTTCAATCAGCTCAATGTTGTTTTCATCCATCATTAACTTAACCGGCAACAATAGAGGTTGGCCAATAAAGCCTTGTTCCCATTTATCATTGAGCTCTAACCGATTATTGGCTAACTGGAGCTTTGGCAATGACAGTAATCTAAGCTGCTCTCCTACCGTAATAATAGCTGCTTTAGGGTCAACTAGGTGTAATAAATGATGGGATTTATTATCGTTATCTTCTACACCTGACTCTAACCGCGACACATTATTAGCATCTGGCTGCTCGTATGCGTTAGATATCAAACCATGATATGTATCTACCGCTTTTCCAGAAACTTGTGACGAATAATTCTCTCGCCCTGCCTGATAACGCGGACTTACATTCTCTCTAACTTGTGTCAAAGGTTTGATGTAATCTTGCTCTGCGTACTGTTTATTTACTGATTGAGTATATGAAGGCGTACTTGCTACGTACTCATTGCTAATTGATTGAACATTTTGAGTATCTGTTTGATTTGCCGCAAACGCTTCATCGTCAACAAATGATGCATTGTGCCCTTCAATATTTTCACGCAACGCTCGTTGGCAAACTGAAAAAATAAAATCGTGTACATACCTACCTTGATGAAAACGCACTTCATGCTTCGCCGGATGCACATTCACGTCAACATCGCGATGATTCAACGTTAAAAACAAGACAAACGCAGGATAAGTATCTTGAGGTAACAAGTTTTCATAAGCTTGTCGTATTGCATGATTAATTAACTTATCTTTCATCATGCGGCCATTTACGTAGCTATAACATAAGTCGTTTTGATTACGCACAAAGCTAGGTTTAGCTAACCAACCACTAAAATGAAGGTCGTTATGTTCACATTCAACTTCGATAGCGTGATCTATAAATTTTTGTCCGCATATTTGAGCAACTCGCTTACTATATTGCCCTTTATGAGTGGCAGCACGGTATTGCTTAATCAGTTTGTCGTTATGTATAAGGATAAAAGTAACGTCCAAACGCGCTAAAGCGATGCGCTTCACCACCTCTTCAATATGAGTAAACTCTGTTTTATCTGTTCGTAAAAACTTTCGTCTTGCCGGTGTGTTAAAAAATAAATCTTTAACATCAATTGTAGTCCCATTTGGGTGGGCTGCGGGCGTCACTTCCACCTGCATATCTCGCCCTTCTGCAATGGCTTGCCAAGCCGACTCTTGATCTTTAGGTTTAGACGTTAATGTAAGACGAGAAACGGAACTAATTGAGGCGAGCGCCTCTCCACGAAAACCTAAGCTGCATATCCCTTCAAGGTCATTCAGTGTTTTTATTTTACTTGTTGCATGACGACTCAGTGCTAAGGTTAACTCGTCTTTCGTTATACCACTGCCGTTGTCAGTAATTTTTATGCGTTTAGCGCCACCTTTCTCAATTTGAATTTTAACGGTAGTCGCGCCAGCATCGAGACTATTTTCAACAAGCTCTTTGATAACCGATGCCGGACGTTCAACCACTTCACCAGCAGCTATTTGGTTAGCTAATCTGGCTGGTAAAATTTGTATTGGCATAAGGTTAGTCTGCTCTCGGTATTTTTAACGTTTGTCCAATTTTAACAACATTTGAACGTAAGTTATTAACCTTCTTCAAACTAGAAATGGAAACATTGTAGCGATGAGCAATAACACTTAACGATTCACCTCGGCGTATTTGGTGACGTTTAAGTTGCATCGACGCATATAAGGTGCCGTCAGGTGAATTTTTACTGAAGTAATTGTCAACAGCCGTGTAAATTGCATTAGCCAGTTTCTGTTGATGGGCTGGGCTATTCAGATTACGTTCTTCGCGAGGGTTAGAAATAAACCCCGTTTCAATTAATACAGATGGAATATCAGACGATTTTAACACGGCTAAACTCAAGCCCTCAGGCTTAGTTTTATGTAGCTTAGTTACTTTTTTCATTTGCTTTATTACGTGCTCTGCAAATGCATAGCTACTACCCATAGTGTGCTCTTTTTTCATGTCGGCAAGGGTAATAGCTAAGTTTTTATCTTTTGTTTTTTTAATTGTTTCACCTGCACCACCTAGCAACTCAGACTCTTTTTGGCGATTGGCTATCCATCGTGTAAATTCAGAATTTGCCCGTCTAGTAGACTGAACAAGTACAGAAGCACCGCTAGGTTTTGAAGAGGTAAACGCGTCAGCATGAATTGAAATAAGTAAATCAGCTTTGTTTTTACGAGCAAGCTCCGTTTTACGGTTATGAGTAACGTAGTAATCGCCTTTACGGATCATCACCGCTTTTAACCCTTTTTTCCGATTAATTAACGTTGCAAGCCTTTTAGCAATACTGAGTGTAACTTTTTTCTCATACGTGCCTTTTGACCCAATAGAGCCGGGATCTTCCCCACCATGTCCTGCCACAATCGCCACAACGATATCGCGTTTTGCTTTAGTATTATCGCTTGTTTTTACAACTTTCGTCGCGCCAGCTTTATCATATAAGTCAATCACTAATCGGTGACCATATGTACCTGCTGGGCTTAACGGGAACACAGCTAACTGAAAGTTTTTATTTAAGTCTAAAACCAAGCGAGTTGAGCCTTTCTTTTTCGGCGTACTCAAACGAATTTTTTTAATGCGCTTATCGTCTTTTAATACGTTACTTAACGTCAAAGCTGATTTGCTGTTTTCAAAATCAATGACGAGGCGTTGAGGATTACTTAATGAAAAGTGACTAAATTTAGGCTTTTGCGATAAATCAAAAACCACTCGTGTACTCTCAGGAGCTGGCCATATGCGTACTCCTATAATTTTGTTTGCCGCTAACGCGTTAAACGTTAATACAAAAAACAGAAATAAAAAGGTAATGAGTTGTCTTTTACTTACTTCAAAAAACATGGTTTTCCTTCAAAATGCATTCAATTTTTATTTATTCATTTTATTTTTGCTATCAACTGTTCTGCTACAGTAGTTTTAGCGTCGAATGTTATTTTTCGTTGCGTACCAACATATTCCATATTCACGATGAGATCAGGTTTAGCTAATACACCTTCTCCCTTTTCAGGCCACTCAACAAAACAACAACTTGTTTCGTTAAAGTAATCACGAATTCCCATAAACTCAAGCTCTTCAGGATCGCCCAATCGATATAAGTCAAAATGATAAACGTTCCATCCATCTAACTCATACGGTTCTACCAGCGTATAAGTAGGGCTTTTTACATTACCTTTATGCCCCATCGCCTGAACAAAACCTCTGGTTAAAGTGGTTTTTCCTGCACCTAAATCTCCATTTAAATAAACAACAAGCCCCTTCTTTATGTCATTTTTAATAATATTGGCAATCGTTGTTCCCATATTTACAGTGGCGGATTCGTCGATTAACTCAAATGTCGTTGTTGTTAAGTTTATATTCATTGTAAATGGTAAATTATGCTGTATCCCCTTAGTTTACCTCACTGATTTTCTCTGGCAATAACCTAAGTACGTAATGGTTTATTTATGTGTAACAAAACTTGCGTTAATTGCTTTCTCATCATCTAAACACGAATATTTTATTCAAACTACGTGTATCAATGATAAACTTACAACCTTAACCATATACGACCTTAAAAGATGGAAAACGCTCAAATTAATATAGATATTTTAACGGAGAAGATTCACCAATGGGGCGAAGAATTAGGTTTTGCTCAAATTGGATTTTCTGATATTGATCTATCTGAATACAAAGAGTCTTACCAGCAATGGATTAAAAATAATTATCATGGTGAGATGGAGTATATGGAACGCAACGATTCTATGCGAATGCACCCCGATGAATTAGTTGAAGGTACGCTAAGTTGTATTAGCGTTCGAATGAACTACCTTCCACAAAACGCTCAATTTGCCAAAATTCTCAAGCAACCGGATCATGCTTACGTAAGTAGATATGCGCTTGGACGTGATTACCATAAGCTTATGCGTAAACGCTTGAAAACACTCGGCACAAAAATAACCGAATACTGCGAAAGTATTAATTTTAGGCCATTTGTAGATTCAGCACCTGTGCTTGAACGCCCTATAGCTGAAAAGGCTGGCTTAGGATGGATAGGAAAACACAGCCTAGTAATCAATAAAAACGCAGGCTCGTGGTTTTTTCTTGGAGAGTTATTTGTAAATCTTCCATTACCTACCACTAAAAAACCAACAAATGATTGTGGTAAATGTGTATCTTGTATAAAAATCTGCCCTACTGGCGCGATTGTAGAACCTTACGTAGTTGATGCTCGAAAATGCATTTCATATTTAACCATTGAGCTAAGGGGTTCAATTCCTGTTGAGTATAGGGAAGCCATTGGAAATAGAATATATGGCTGTGACGACTGCCAGCTTATATGTCCGTGGAACAAGTTTGCAAAGCTCACTGAACTTGATGACTTTAACGCTAGAAACAATTTAGACAACGTCACTTTATTATCGTTATTATCTTGGGATGAAACGCTCTTTTTACGAAAAACAGAGGGCTCTCCTATAAGGCGTATTGGTTTTGATTCTTGGCAAAGAAATTTGGCGATTGCGTTGGGAAATGCACCGTTTAGTGACGAAGTGCTATCGCAGTTAACGGACAAATTATCGAGTGCAAATGAAATGGTAGCTGAACATATTGAATGGGCGATTGCACAACAACGTAAAAAAAGAGAAAACGACAATCTTGCGAATGAAACTCGGTTAACAGCTCGTTTGATCCGCACAATTGAAAAAGGTTTACCTAGAGACGCATAACACTAACATTGCGACTTTAGTTTATAACATTAACGTTTAAGAGCTGTTTTTCTAGCTTCGCAACGTATTAATATTTGCTGCTTGTCTTCGTTACTCTTATTTTGCCATCCCGTAATTTCAGTTAAATGGCGAAAACAGCCCAAACAAACATCGTCATTATTTAAACAACAATTTCTGATACAAGGGCTTTCAACATTATTGATTTCCGCGCTCAATATCTTAAGCCTTATTTAACTGATTAATTAACACTTTAAATTGCCTCTGAAAAAGCAATTAAACGTTGGCATTCATGCTTGAACGTTCCGAAAGTTTCCGATAATTTAGTGTCTGCACTTCGGTTAGCAATACTCTTATCTAAACTTTCTTTAAATAAACCAGCAGTACGTTTTAAATCAGACGCTGCCATCACTTCCGACAGTTTAGAAACATTAGTTAGTGGCTTTAACGCTCCAGCAAAGTCGTTAGCTTTAATAGATTCATCAATTATCGTAACCGCTTGCTCTACATCAGCCATATATTCATCTAACATGTAAGAGGCCAGTTCTGATGAGCCTTGATTTCTTGCATATTCAGATAAATCAAATACCACATCAACAGGTAATTCTGACTTTTCAGGTAAGAAAATTTTAGATTGGCTTAAGTAGGCTTTGTCTTCTTCGTTAAGCACTTCGCTTTCACTTAAAAAGTCATTCAACGACTGAATTTTCTGTACTTTAGGTTCAGATTTTTTCACTGTATCTTTTTGCGCTACAACTGAAGTATTTGACTTCAACCAAGGGGCTAATAGTGACGTAAGGGCTTTAATATCTAAAACGTTTGGTAGCTTAGATACCTTCCAATTTTTTATGACTGTTGAAATAATACCTTCTGGAGTATCAAACAACTGGTCCTTAAACGTAAATACACCACGGTGCACATTACGCCCTGTTGAAACTAACATAAACGGCGATTGAGAAAACTCAGAGATCAACACCAAATAACGGCCTGATTGCCACTGTTTAACCATCGCTTGCGGCTGAGAAACCACCTGAACTTGCATACCTAACCACTGTAAAATTCTAATTAGCGTTTGGTGCTCCTGAGGATTTGACACAGCCAATAACAACTCAACTCGCGTTGGTAAATAATGAAATTCTTGAAGTATTTCTGGCTCTATTAATCGATTGTCGTTATTTTTACTCTCTAATAAATCGACAATTTGTTTTTGGAAGCTTCGCTGACACAGTGGCGTAGCGGCCTGATTATACAAGCCCACTTTATGCAACAACGACCCTTGCGCCGGTTGCATAAAGAGTAATTTAGGCTGCGCACTTGTGCTTAAAGAATTTACATACTCATCTAACTGTTCATGCTGCTCCTTAAAGGCAGCTTCACCAACAATAATTAAATTAATTGGTCGTTTTTCAACAACCTCTTGAGGGTACTGACTTACCAAAGCATCAACAGTACTTAAGGTTTTTATTGAGCCTGTGAGTCCTGTTACCGCATCTGAAACTACTTGTTCGGTGTAGTCACAGTCAGACAGCAATACAATATTTTCTTGCTTTAAATTACCACGTAACGGCAATTCTCGTTGGTTAGCAACTTCACTTCCTACAAGAATTTGCGCTTCAAAAAACAGTTTAAAGCCATTGTCTTGTAACGAGGTTTGAATATCATTAATGTTCAAGTTGTACATCAATGTTCTTAAATAAAAGATTATATCTAACGAGGCGGTAACCTTGCGATCTTCATTAACAAGACGGTTTACCAAGTCTGGTATCGCTTTAACTGGCTTAGACGACGTTACATCAAGTGTAAATTTAATTGTTTGTGTTCCGTTATCTAAATCGACAACTTTTAAATTCAATAACATTTTCGCGTTAAAGAACTCCGCCAACGAAACTCGAATTACACCTAGCAACATTCTATGAAACAAACGCTGATCTATCTGGGCAAATGTTGTGAGTTGACGATCGGTTTGTAAGTAAATCTGATTACGTTGTAAATAAATTTCCGACATTGCGTTAAACAATACCGCGTGAATTTCTTCTTTAAAATTAATGTTATTGGTTTTAGTAGATTTTCCACTATGCTGCAATTGAGCAACGATTTGCGATTGACGACACCAATCGAATACGCGCGACAATTGACGATAAACTTGTAGCGACGCACCAACTGAATCGATAGAGCCCCCTTGGCTTTGTAACATAGCGCCAAGAACCATTTTGCTGTATTTTTCAGTATTTGCGGTTGTTTCTTCTAGAACATCGCTTTCTGCCGATTTAAGTTTATTTTTAGCTTTATTGAGCGCTCCTTGAAGTAGTTCAACTTTATCGTTGCGATACAAGGTGCCAGACCAAGCCTTTCCGTCAAAATCAATCAACAGATCCATACGAATATCGTTATTGGTTTTAACCGGACAAGACAATGTTCCGTGAGAATCGCGTGCTGTTTTAGCTACAGAAAGTACATCTTTGATTGAGCTTTTGCTAAACAACTGACGCCAATTCACCACGTTAATATCGTTAACTCTACAAAGCTCTTTAGCATTTTCATTATTAGCAATGTACTCTTGACCAGGTACATAACGCCAATGAATTAAACGATGATTATTAGCCAAGAACATTGTTTTATCTTCTTGCATTTTAACAAGTGCTTGATATTGGCTTTCACTATGCTCTGGTTTTTTAACTTGTTGAATTAAGCCAACAATTCTAAGGTGCTCTGATGATTGAACATAGTTCCCTTGTTCTGTTTTATTATCAATATCAGCTAACAAGCTTTGGCATAACTTAACGGTATTAATGCCATAACGTCTTAAACGAAATTGCACTCGAATCAAAATGAGTGAAATAAGCGCTAAACCGAGTAGTAGTAATCCGCCTAATAAATAATTGTAATGTTCTGGCGTTAGTGTGATGTCAAACTTAGCCGCTGTTTTAGCGATAATACCAGGAATTACTGCATGGCTTGTATCAAGAGTCGAATTAATCACATTTTCAGCATTTAAGTCATTCAAAGATTCGTTAACAACATTAACGCGAGAATAAACTTCTTCCGATAAACGTAAGTGACTGTGCCATTTTCCAAGCACTCTTTCTTCGGTATTTAAAAGCGACTTAAACGCTTCAATTTTATCGCTAATATCTCTATCTGATTTAACGGTGGTTAAAACACTTAGCCAAGTTTCCATCGCTAAATCGATATCTTTGGTCATTTCTTCAAAATGCTTTACAGATACACTCATATTAAGCTGTTCAAATTCATTTAACGAGCTAGCTAATAATGTCTGCGTTTTGTTCAGTTGATTCAATACACGCATCGAATCAATATACGCATTAGCCTGTCCTGAATATATATAAGCTCCACTAGCTGAAATTAGCTGGCTAAGTGATGATTGCTCTTTAGTTTTCGCGTCAATTTCTTGCTGTAAAATTTTATTTAACGTATCAAGCTGATCTACCGCCGTAAGCTTCAGCATTGTATTAAGTTCGGCATTTCCCTCTATGCGATTAACTACATCATTAATGTTAGTAAATTCAAGGGTTAACTGATTTACTTTCTGAAATTTACCTGAATAAAGTGACGATATTGTATTAAGGTTTATTGATAACTGTTCAAATGTGGAACTAAGTTCATCAACTAATTCGCTACGAGGTAAGGCAGTATTTAAGATATTATTTTGCCTTAATAAGCTATTGAACTTATTCGTAAATTCAATTTGGGGAATATGAACGTTAACTAATTCATCTACTTGAACATTTCGTTTGTATAGCAAAAAAGCCGTTAAACTAACGACTATAAATAGAAAACAAAATAGAAAGATTAAAATGCCAGACATCTGGCGATAAAAGGGAATATGTGACTTGAAACTCATGAAATTGTAGGTCCCTGCTTATACGAATCTTATACAGAAACGTAATCTACTAATTTTTAATGAGTGCTAGTTTATGCAATTATAAAGAAGAATCAATGTTTATCATAATTAACCCTTCTTTAACTCAGTAATAAAATCTTACGAATAAACGTTTGTTAATAAAACTTTAAGACTTAGGGCGCTTCGTTACCCATGCCCAATCCATCTCACAGAATATAGGTTCTTCACAGGTTTCGTCAGTAATTTTAACTGACACTAATAAATTACCTTTTTCTGAACTATTCATTGTTGCAATATCTTCATCAGAAATTGTCGCTACGGCAAGCAAATCCCCTTGCATTCGTTTTTTAAAATCTAATTTAATTGTTTTGATGAGCGGTAAACAGGTATCAGGAATATTAATCCCAAACACAATACCAGACGCCGATTCAGCCAACAAACCCGCAGCAAGTGCGTGAACGCCACCAATATGATTTTGAACCTTTTTACGATTTTTAATCGTCATGACGACTTTATTTTTTGAGATGCTTAATATTTTAACATTGGAAGTATTAGCAAAATGTACTTGCGAACAAAACAATTTAGTTAATAAAAATGGACGTACCTTCTCTGGCAGTTTATTGATTCGATTAATTGCACGACTGAAACGATTACTCATTTTTATCTCCTAAATATGTGTACAAATTGAGAACATTTATTCTCCCCCAAACTGGTCTGACCTGCAAGAAAAACATATTAAAAGAGAGTCATAAAAGCTTTGAAGTACAAAAAAGGGTACTGAACGTACCCTTAAGAATAGGAGATAAACTTAAATATTAAAAAAGTGTTCCTGATAAACTTTCAATTCAGCAATAGACTCACGAATATCATCAAGCGCTAAGTGAACACCCGTTTTCACAACTTTATCTAACACTTCAGGTTTCCAGCGTCTAGCAAGCTCTTTAATCGTACTTACATCTATGTTTCTGTAATGAAAATAGTCTTCAAAGTCAGGCATGTATTTATTAACAAAACGGCGGTCTTGACCAATACTATTGCCGCACATAGGTGATATACCTTTAGGAACATATTGTTCTACAAACTTAAGGGTTTCACGTGTAGCTGTTTCAATATTGGTACTACTTTCTCTACAACGTTTAGTTAAACCAGACTTCCCATGATGCTCAACACACCAAGGGCTCATATTATCGAGTACATCGTCAGGCTGATAAATAGCAAAAACAGGCCCTTCTTCAAGAATATTTAATTGGCCGTCTGTAACAATACTCGCAATTTCTAGAATCACATCGGTTTTGGGCTCTAACCCTGTCATTTCAAGGTCTAACCAAATCAAATTTGTATCACATCGAGCCATAATATTTTCCTTGTTACTACACAAACACCCATTATATTTCTTGCTAAAATGACAAGTGTTAGATGAAATTCTATTTTGTCAGTATAATACGTGACAATAAATAATGTTTAAAACTCTTTCGCTTAAATATAAGTAAATATAAATATGACTATTCATCGTGGCTAAAAAGAAAAAGCTGACCAAAGGTCAGGTTAGACGCATTAATGCGAATCAGAACAAAAAGCTTAGTAAGAAAACTGATAGCGTAGAGTGGCTTGATGACGAGTTAGGCGATCCTGAAGTCGGTACGGTAATTAGTCGATTCGGCCAACATGCTGATGTTGAAGACCAAAACCAAAACTGTTACCGCTGTAATATACGCAGAAGTGTTAAATCGCTAGTATGCGGCGACAAGGTTTTGTGGCGCTTAGGAAAACAAACCAAACATAGTATTACCGGAGTTATTGAAGCCGTGCATGAGCGTGCTTCAATATTAAGTCGCCCTGATGTTTATGATGGCGTAAAACCAATTGCCGCTAATATCTCGCAAATACTTATTGTTTCATCAGTATTGCCAGCGTTTAATGCCGACATTATTGATCGCTACTTAGTTGCGGCTGAACAAACGGGTATTACTCCGATTATTGTATTAAATAAAATCGATTTACTGGACAACGAAAATAAACAAGAAATAGAATCTCAATTAGCCATATATCAATCAATTGGTTACCAAATACTTTACGTGAGTAATAAAACCCAAGATGGTATCAGTACGTTAAGAAAGCAACTTGATCAACATACGAGCATTTTTGTTGGTCAATCTGGCGTGGGTAAATCTACATTAGTGAACTCGCTCATGCCCAACCTATCATTAATTACCAATCAAGTATCTGAAAACTCGGGGTTAGGACAACATACAACGACAGTTGCTCGATTGTTCCACTTTGAAGATGGTGGCGACTTAATTGACTCTCCAGGCATAAGAGAGTTTGGACTATGGCACCTAACACCAGATCAAGTAACAAATGGCTTTATCGAATTTTCAGATTTTATTGGCACCTGTAAGTTCAGAGATTGTAAACATCAAACAGATCCTGGCTGCGCACTTGTATCAGCAACTGAAAACAACAAAATTCATCCAAAACGATTAGCGAGCTTTCAACGAATTTTATCAAGCTTAAATGACAACAAGCTCACGTCTCGTTTTAACGATTAATCATTAATATTTAGATAAAAAAGTAAAATTAAAGGAAAAACAGTGCTTTTAGATAAAATAAAAATAACACTTCAATACATCATGCCTAAGCATGCTATTTCACGTTTAATGGGAAAGTTTGCCGCCGCTGAAGCAGGCTGGTTCACAACTAAGTTTATTGAATGGTTTATCAAAACTTATAAAATCAATATGAGCGAAGCAAAGTTAAAAAATGCAACAGACTTTAAAACGTTCAATGACTTTTTTACGCGTGAACTAGAAGATGGTGCGCGCAATATAGACAATGATGAAACTACACTGTGTTACCCTGTAGACGGCGCAATTAGCCAACAAGGCGACATTGAAAACGGACAACTTATTCAGGCAAAAGGTTTTAATTATAGCCTTCAAAGCTTGCTTGGCGGCAACGAGGAAGATGCAAAGCTATTCGAAGATGGTAAGTTCTCTTGTATTTATTTAGCACCAAAAGACTACCATCGTATCCATATGCCAATGGCTGCCACGTTAAGAAAGATGATTTATGTTCCGGGCGAGCTATTCTCTGTAAACCCTTTAACAGCTAAAAATGTTCCTGATCTTTTCGCAAGAAATGAGCGTGTAGTCGCTATTTTTGATACTGCACATGGCCCTTTATCAATGGTACTAGTAGGAGCAACAATAGTTGCTAGCATAGAAACTGTATGGGCTGGCACTATTACACCTCCTACAGGTAAAGACGTATTTACTTGGACTTACCCAGCCTCGGGCGTTGATGCCATTCATTTAAAGAAAGGTGACGAAATGGGTCGTTTTAAGCTTGGTTCAACCGTAGTTTCTACTTTTGCTGCTGGTATGATTAACTTTAATAACGAAGCTGGACCAGAAACAGTTACCCGATTAGGCGAACATTACGCAGATATTTGTGAAAAACAAGCCATGTAAAAACAGATATTTATATATAAATACCTTATAAACAATATAAATAGGGTTGCTCAATTTATCAACACGAGATACGATTGAGTTCGTATGCATGGATAATTGAACCATTTTGAATCTTGAGGAAAATTAATGAGTCGTAGTAAGTCGGGGTTAAAACCAACTGAAGCAGAACTAACACTTCTAAACATATTATGGAGATTAGGACCTGCAACAGTGAGACAGATTCATGAACGATTAAGTGAATCACAAAGCACAGGGTACACAACTGTACTCAAAATATTACAAATAATGCATGAGAAATCATTAGTCATTAGAGATGAAAGTAATAGGGCTCACGTTTACGCTGCTGCTAACAGCGAAATACAAACACAGTCTTCTTTACTAAAAGACCTTGTATCGAAAGCTTTTGGTGGTTCTACATCTACGTTAGTCATGAGAGCGTTAGATGAATCTACTAGCAGCGAAGAAATTGAAGACATTCGTCAATTATTAAATAAATTAGAAAAACAAAACTAATTCAACGGAAGTACAATGCAAGAAAGCTATTTAAATAGCCCAATAATGTATAGCATTGCCCTAACCTTGATCCATTTCATTTGGCAAGGTGGGTTAGTCGCGCTCGCATTAAAATTTGCATTAATGATTGTTCCTCGCCAAAACGCTCAGCTAAGATATAGCTACTCAGCGTTAGCGATGGTCACCAATTTAATACTACCAATAGTTACATTTTTTATAATTTATAAACCAACATATCTTCAGCTTACTAACGAATTACCCCTTGCACCTACCTCAGACGCCGCATTAACAAGCTTAACGTCAGTGCAAAATGAGTGGTATTCAACAACGTTCGAATACCTACCATACGTGTCTATGGTTTGGTTAACCATCATCACCATACTCTCCGTCAAGCTTCTTATAGAGTTATACTCGGTTAATCAGCTACCAAATAAAGCGACAATATCGCCTGAACCTGAACTGTTGGCGCGGTTTCATGCATTGGTAGATGAAATAGGTTTGAAAAAAGCACCGAAACTTTTACTGTCATTAAGTACTGAAGTTCCAATGGCCATCGGTTGGCTAAAACCCGTAGTATTAATACCTGTTAGTATGCTTACAGGACTGACTCCTGGACAGCTAGACATGTTAATTTTGCATGAGCTTGCTCATGTTAGACGACATGATTACTTCGTTAACTTTATCCAAACAATTGTCGAAATAGTCTTATTCTTCCACCCTGCTGTTTTATGGGTTTCAAACCAAATGCGGGATGAAAGAGAGTATTGTAGTGACGATATCGCAGTACACCATTGTGGTAACCCTATTGCTTATGCACACACGTTAGCTGACACCGCTTCAATTTGTAATAAGCATAGAAATCACTCTATACCTAGTATGGCAATGGCTGCATCAGGCGGCGATTTAACCCAACGCGTAGTGCGTTTAGTTAATGAGCCACATTGTTCTTCTCAAAACAATGTAAGTAAATGGTTTGCGTCTCTTTGTGTTTTGAGCGTCGTACTTTTTGTTTCATCTCAACAGCTTTTAAAGTTAACTGAAGTTGATATAAACACGACTAAATATAGTTTTAATGAAGCTCATACTATTGAAGATAACATCATTGATGTTGAGCCTTTAAAGGTTGCTGAACCTACGACTTTAAACACCCAACCAAATACTTTAGACGTATCTTTATTACCAAAAGTTGAAAGTGATGTTTATTACCCTGAAATATTCTCCACTCCAGCTTTAACGGAAGATCCTAATTTTAAAGACAACATTCAATCTACTCAGCAAACAGCGCTTATTGATAATCAAGAAAATGTTGAAATAGACCAACTAACATTTCAAGAGGCTACGCCTTTAGCAGCGAGTAATAAGTCCATTGCGCCAAAAAATATCACACCTTCAACAAACGCTACGCCACAAATAAGTTCAGCACCAGAGCTATTGTTAGAAGAAACGCCTGCAGAGAAATCAGTTGTAGAGCTTGCCTTTGAAAAAACTGATTCTACGCGTCAAGCTCCTCAAAAAAATAAATATGTGAAAGAAATTGCCGACTTATCTTCTGAACTACAAGTCATGAACAACATAAAAGAAGTTAAGCCTATAGCTAGCCCAACGCCAACAGAAAACTTCTTAACACAAACGAAAAAAGCTGTGGAACAACAAACCAACGCTAAGCTAGTTGTTTCAATCGCACCTAAATACCCTTCAACTGCAAAAAGAAAGGGAATTGAACTGGAAGTTAAAGTCGACTTTGTTATAGGTACTGATGGCCGTGTGAGGGACATCAAATTCCACCCAAAAAATAAAGTTAACTACTTTAGAGCAGCTGTTCGCTCGGCAATTGAAAAATGGCAATTTGAACCTGCCAAGTACAATGGCCAAGCGGTAGAAAGCAACATGTCAAAAATATTCTCTTTTAGCTTACAGCGCTAAACGATTCATTCGTTTTTCTTTAAAGCTATCTAATTTAATTTTTTGTTCTTCTGACAATAACAATCTGATTGAATGCTTATTTTTAGCTCGATTAAGCATAAGCTGACTTCGTGTTGATTGATATTCATTAATCAGCGCTATATATGCTTCTTCGTCAAAATGGTCTGCTCGTATCAGTTCCTTTTCTTTACTTCTAAAAGCTTTAAGCTGTGATGAAAGTTCTTCATTTTCACTTTTTGCAGCTTGTTTAATTGAGCTAATTTCTTTCTTCTGGCTTTCAGTTAAACCTAACTTTTTCATCATTTGTTTGAACGAATTCATTTTAACCATTTTATGATGAGGTGCTTTGGCGTGTTGACGTTTATTTTGCACATCATCCGCATATACTGCCGATGAAGCAAGCATTGCAATACATGTAGCAAAAGCTGTTAACGATAGGGTTGGTCGTGCTAATGTTTTTTTCATCATAGTTTCCTTTTTAAAAAATCTGTACACATTCTAGCGATTTCAATGAAAAGAAACGCAAACCTATGTAAAGGTTGTGTAAATTTTTTATAACGCAGAATAGACTGCGTTAAACTAACGGAAACGGAGGTATACAGCATGCTACAACCAACAATTTTAATGATAGATGACGACCAAGAACTAACAGAGCTACTTGGCGAATATTTAGAAAGCGAAGGATTTAACTTTGAATGTTGTCATGACGGAGCCACCGGTTTAAAAAACGCATATAGAGATGACATCAGTTTAATATTACTCGACATTATGATGCCTGAACTGAGCGGGCTAGATTTATTAAAGGCGTTAGGAGGCAGACATAAAACACCTATTCTTATGCTAACAGCAAAGGGCGACGAAGCTGATCGCGTATTAGGGTTAGAGCTTGGCGCTGACGATTACTTACCAAAACCTTTTAAACATCGCGAATTGCTCGCTCGTATCAATTCCATTTTACGACGGATAGAGATCATTGAAACCAGTCAACACGATAACAAGCCGCTTGTTGTTAACCATGTTCAATTAAATCACTCAACCCGCGAAGTAACTTGTCACGGCGTTAATATTGAACTAACAGGTACAGAATACCAACTCCTTCAAGTGTTAATGTCTAACCCTAGTAGCATCGTTAGCAAAAACGAACTCTCAGAACAGGTATTAAACAGAAAGCTCAGTGCATTTGATAGAAGTATTGATATGCACGTAAGTAACATTCGAAAGAAGTTATTACCTCACAGCCCTTCTGATAAGTTAAAAACAATACGTGGAGCCGGATACATATTTTTATCGGGTAAAAACGCTAATGATTAAAAAGCTTGTTCGCCAGTTATACTCTATCAACATTAAGCTATTTTTATGGTTTTGGTTAATCGCAATTACCTCGATTATTTCCACGCAATTCATCTCACAACAGCTTGCGCAAGATGTATTAATATTACCTCCGCATCCCAATGATCAGCAAAGCCTATACAATACGGCGAACAAAATTCGTAAACACAAGCCAAAAAATTTGGCCGATTTTTTAACAAAATATCAAAAAAACAAACATTCTTTATTACTCATAAAAGACGTTAAAACTAATATTATTTCTCCAAAAATAAATCGATTTAACGACGTTTTTCAATACCTCGAAAAAAATAGCTTTAACACTCCTACAACCATTAAGTTATCTAACGCTCGAATTACTGGCCCAGTTAAAATTAAAAGAGGAAAAAAGCAACTTTATATCGTGCATCGAGACAAAAAGAGAAATTTTGGCTTAATGGTTAGACAGCTCCCCTACTGGCTAAGAATAGCAATACCTGTAGTCATAAGCTTTGCTTTATGTTGGCTATTGGCCCGAACATTGAGCAAGCCTATTTCAACCATGAAAAAAGTGGCTAATCAATTTGGTAATGGCGACTTGAGTGCACGAATTTCAGATGATGGTATGAAAAATGACGAACTAGGCGAGCTTGCAAAAACATTCAATTCAATGGCTGATAAAATTCAAAGCAATGTGAAAGCCCATCAACGCTTGCTAGGAGACGTATCACATGAGCTTCGTTCTCCAATGACAAGGTTACAACTAGCTATTGCGATGGCGGATAAATCTAAAACACAACCAGACGTATTAGCCAAGCATTTAGCACGATGCGAATTAGAAGTTGAGCGCTTAGGTTTAATGATTGAAGATGTTTTATCACTCTCTCGATTAGAAAATTCACTTCACAACATAACACTTCAGAAGCTCAACTTAGTTGACGTAATAACACCGCTTATTGATGACAATCAATACCTTGGTGAAACTCGTTTTATCAAAATTAAGGCAGATATCCCTCAATTCTGCGACGTAATGGGCGATGAAGTATTACTCGCAAGTGCCATTAACAATATATTGGTGAATGCCATAAAATATAGCCCTAACAATAGTGAAGTGTTTGTAAGCCTGAAAACAAATAGCTCTACTATCACCCTGAGTATTATTGACCAAGGAAACGGCGTTTCTCAAGAATCTATTACTTCGCTTTTTAAACCTTTCTACCGTACATCGGATGCTAGAGAACGAAAAACAGGGGGCACGGGGTTAGGGCTAGCCATTGCAAAACAAGCAATTTCTATCCACAACGGAACCATAATCGCCGAAAATATACCTGATGCAGGCCTGGGTATTACGATTACGTTACCTTTGTTAACAGACAGTGCTAATATTGAATAATAAACACGTTATTGACTGTAAGCATGACAAACAACTTTATTCTCACCAAAGAAGCTGATTTAAAATCAAACGACTATATAAATAATATCGACTTATTTTGGCAATCTGGAACATTTGATTCGTTTGAAGGCTGTGACAGGCATCGTATTGAATACGCGTATTTTTATAACGAAAATCACAACTCCACTATCGTTATTTCTCCAGGGCGTTGTGAGGGTTACTTAAAATATAAAGAAGTAGTTTTTGATCTCTTCGAAAACAAGTACAACGTATTTATTGTCGATCACCGAGGGCAAGGCCTTTCACAACGTACATTAAAGAATACACACAAAGGTTATGTTGAGAAATTCGACATATATGCGATAGATCTGCATACATTTATTCAACGTGTAGTAATACCTAAAGCAAACGAATTGCCTTATTTATTAGGACACTCTATGGGTTGTGCAATTGCGGCTAGAATGTTCCAAATATGCGATAAGGTTGTAAAATCCGCAGTGCTTTTATCTCCTATGATTGCGATAAATTCTGGGCCCCTTCCCTATCCCTTAGCAAAACTTATTGTATCTAGCGGCCATAAACTAAATAAATTCTTGGCTCCAAACAATCCTTGGTACTTTCTTGGGCAAAACAACTACCAAGCCACTCCTTTTGAGCGTAACGTACTTACGCATTCTACTTGCCGCTACAACAGGTTTATTGAGCTATATATAGAAAATACTCAGCTCCAGTTAGGTGGTGTAACATTTCAGTGGTTGTCAGAAGCAATTAAGAATGAAACAAACCTCTTTAAAGATATAGAGAGCACCAATACTCCAATTGTCGTTATTCAAGCAGGCAACGATACTGTTGTAAACAATGAGCAGCAGTATAATTTTTGTGAAAAATTAAAAGCTATTTCATCTGCAACTGTTAAAACAAATCTATTCGTTATTGAAGGAGCTCGCCACGAATTACTCTTTGAAACAGACAATATTAGAATTGAAACCTTTAAGTATATTTTGGCTCATTTTTCTCAGGAACAACGGATGTAGGATCATGGTGAATAAACACTTCACATGGCGATAATGCATCTTCAATTTCTTTTTCAATAGCTTCTCCTATCGCATGTGCCTCAAACAATGAGAGATTGTCATCGAGTTCTAAGTGAAACTGAATAAAACGTAACGAGCCCGACTGCCTCGTTCTTAACTCATGCATACCTAACGCTTGTTTATGGCTAGCGACGATAGATTTAATCTTATCTTGCTCGTCAACCGTAAGCTCATGATCCATTAAATGAAAAACACTTAGCCAAACAATCTTTCCTGCTCCCCATAACAAGTAGAGTCCAACTGCTATAGTAAAGAAACCATCTGCTCTGAGCCAAATCCCTTGACTCAAAAACAGGGCAACGAGCACACCTATATTCAGCAATAAGTCTGACTGATAATGCAACGCGTCGGCACTAATGGCGACAGAGTTCGTTTTTTGGATTACCGTACGTTGAATTAAAACAAGGCCTAGCGTTAAAGCAATAGCGATAATTGTTACCCAAATTCCAACCTCGGATTGCACAACAATTTGAGGTGAAATCATTCTGCCAGTTCCATGGAAAATAAGTAACAAAGCCGACCCCATTACAAAGGCAGCTTGCACAAGGCCCGCTAAACTTTCAGCCTTACCATGGCCAAACTTATGTTCATCATCTGCAGGGGCAAGAGCATAGCGCAAAATAACGACGTTCATTAACGATGCAAATAGATCAAGCATAGAATCGGTAGCAGAGGCTAACATCGAGCTAGCATCGGTAATAAACCACGCATATAGTTTAATAATAACAAGTAAAAATGCAGTTCCTGTTGCGCAAAAAGCAGCAAATTTTACTAACCGACTATAATCTTTTTCTGTATTGTCGCTATTTGTCATCGCAACCCTTTTGTAATAACCATTAAACAAACGTTCTCGACTAAATAAGTTTCAGGTAATTCATGAACGTTGATATAATTACAATATTAGTCAATATTTAGAGCCTTATCATGTTAGACGTAGTACTTTTTCAGCCACAAATCCCACCAAATACAGGTAATATCATTCGTTTATGTGCAAATTCAGGCTTTAGATTACACCTAATCGAACCGCTAGGGTTTGATTTCGACGATAAAAAATTAAGAAGAGCTGGATTGGATTATCACGAATTTGCTGCGACTAAAAAACATGCAAGCTATGAAGACTTTGTAAAAAATGAAAACCCCAATCGCGTATTAGCTATTACAACAAAAACCAATAACTACTACGGAGACATTACTTTTAAAAAAGGTGATTACTTACTGTTTGGTTCAGAAACCAGTGGTCTACCCGAAAGTGTTAGGCAACAAATACCAGACGAAAATAAGTTGAGAATACCAATGTTAGAAGGCAGCAGAAGCATGAATTTATCAAATGCTACCGCTGTAATAGTATATGACGCATGGAGACAGTTAGGCTTTCCTAACGCTGTTTAGCATTAAGGATTTTACTCGAACGTTCGTTCTCTAGATAGTAGGTCTGCAGCGGCTAATTTAGCAGGTTTATCGCAATATAAAACTTGATAAACTTGCTCTACTATTGGCATTTCAACATTCATGCCTTTTGCTAACATATACACTTCGTGAGTGTTTCTATACCCTTCTACAACCTGACCAATTTCATCCATGGCTTGTTGTGTACTAACGCCTCGTCCAAGCGCTAAGCCAAAACGTCGGTTACGCGATTGATTATCAGTACATGTAAGTACTAAATCGCCAAGGCCTGCCATTCCCATAAACGTATTAGGTTCAGCACCTAAAGCAGCACCTAAACGGGTCATTTCTACTAGTCCACGGGTGATTAGCGCTGTTCTAGCATTAGCCCCAAAACCTATTCCATCAGCCATACCTGCGCCAATAGCAATAACATTTTTAACGGCACCACCAAGCTGAACACCTATAAAGTCGTTATTGTTGTATACGCGAAACTTTTTTTCACAGTGCAGTAAATTTGAAATATCGCTCGCAAAGCCTTCATCGGTTGATGAAAGTGAAATAGCCGTAGGGAGACCAGCAGCCATCTCTTTGGCAAACGTAGGTCCAGACAACACAGCTAAAGCAACATCGTGACCTACAATTTCTCGTGCAACATCTTGAAGTAAACGGCCTGTTTTATGATCAAGGCCTTTAGTGGCCCATGCGATACGCGTCTCTTTTTGTAAAAACGGTTTAATTTGTTCTAATGTATCGCCAAAAGCATGGCTTGGCACAACAACAAGAATATTATGACTGGCATGAACAGCTTTTTCTAAGCAATCTTCAAGTTGTAAATTTTCAGGTAATTTACAACCTGGTAAATATTTGCTGTTTTCTCTCTTTGCTTCCATTTCTGCGATATGTTCTTTATCGCGCGCCCATAAAATGGTTTGATGACCATTTCGGGCTAAACAAATAGCAAGGGCGGTACCATACGATCCCGCCCCTAAAACAGTAATGTTTTTATATAGTTTTGACATTAAAACTAGTGAGTCTCAATACCTGATGGTGCTTCTTCTTGTCCAGCTTGTGCAGCACGTTGTTGAACGTATGATGCAAATAATGCTTCAAAGTTAACTGGCGCTAAGTTCAACTGAGGGAACGAACCTCTGCTTACTAAGTTAGCTACTGTTTCGCGAGCATATGGGAACAAGGTTGTTGGACAAAATGCACCGATAGTATGTGCTAATTGAGCTTCTGGTAAGTTACCAATTGTAAAAATACCTGCTTGCTGTACTTCTGCTAAAAATGCAGTTTTGTCTGATACTTTAGCTGTAACAGTTAACGATAAAACTACTTCGTATGTATCGTCTGCTAACTTGTCAGAACGAGTATCAATGTCTAACTTTACTTCTGGTTTCCAGTCTTCTTGAAATATAGCTGGAGAGTTAGGCGTTTCAAATGAAACATCTTTAGTGTAAATACGTTGAATTGCGAACTGTGGGTTAGCTTCTTCTGATGCAGCTTCGTTGTTCTGAATGTCGTCTGACATAATAGTACTTCCTATTTTATTCGGCACTCACAGTACCAATTTATTCAAATTCTTGTAGCAACAGTACGTTGCCGACTTATTATAATAATTTATCTAACTCACCACGTGCGTGAAGCGCATATAAATCATCGCATCCACCTACATGAGTGTCATCAATAAATATTTGCGGAACAGTATATGCTCCGTTACTTCTTTCAATCATTTTAGCTCTTAACTCATTGTCACCATCAATTTTAATTTCGTTAAAATCAACATTTTTTTCAGACAACAAAGCTTTTGCTCTCATGCAGTAAGGACATGTTACTTTGGTATAAATATCTACATTAGCCATATAAACTACCTTATCTATTTAGTAACAGGTAATCCGCCACTTATCCAAGAATTCATGCCGCCTTTTAGTAAGCTTGATTTAGTAAAACCGGCTTTATAAAGTTGGTTAGCAACTTTAACAGCTGTCATCCCAGCAGCACATACTACAATGATGGGTTTATCTTTATATTTTTCAAGGCTTGCAAAGTCATTATTATTCGCTTTTTCAACAGTTAAATGTTTAGCATCTAAAATATGACCCGATTTGAAATCTTTTTCTGAACGAATATCTACAACAACACCATCTTCCCTATTAACGAAAAATGTGAGCTCTTGCGTACTAATTTGTTTAACTGGAGACATTTTGATTTTAATTGTGGTAAATATAATCAACGTAAAAATTGCTAGCCACGCCGCACTAAGCAACATATGGTTGCTAGCAAAAGCAATAAATTGTTCCATAAAATAACCATTTTCTGTGATGAAATTGGGCGCTAGTATACAGGTTTATCGAGCGCGCTCGCAACATGAGACACGACGAAACGTAACTTTTAAAACAATTTATTTTCAAGCGATTTCTCCTTAGCTGCTCATGTTGATAAAAAATAAGTATTAATAAGGAGTTTTTTGTCTAAACCAACGCGAGAAATTATATGTTGAGCTTGATATACTGCATAAATATTCAAAGGTTTAGTGTTTTATCATCGCTTGTAATACGTATGGTTTTGTATGTAGGCAAGCACAGGTCTAAGGGAAGACTTCATGTCAGGTAAAAAATCAACTGTTCTTATTATATTAGATGGCTGGGGCTACAGAGAAAACCAGGAATCTAACGCTATTTATCATGCTAAAACGCCATTCATTGATGGCTTAATGCAAAACTACCCTAATATGCTTATTGAAACATCAGGCATGGCTGTTGGTCTTCCTGATGGACAAATGGGTAACTCTGAAGTTGGTCACGTAAACTTAGGTGCAGGCCGAGTAGTTTATCAAGACTTCACCCGTATCACTAAAGCGATTGAAGACGGTGAGTTCGAACATAATCCAACCTTATGCGCAGCCGTTGATAAAGCGGTAAACAATGACAAAGCCGTTCATATTTTTGGCTTGCTTTCGCCAGGCGGTGTTCACAGTCATGACGACCATATCATTGCGATGATTGAGCTTGCGAAAAAGAAAGGCGCTAACAAAGTTTATTTACACGCATTTTTAGATGGTAGAGACACGCCTCCACGTAGTGCATTAAACCCAATTATTCGCGCACAAAATAAATTTAAAGAATTATTTTCTGACGATGAAAGTACAGGCCAAGTCGCTTCCATTATTGGACGTTACTACGCCATGGATAGAGATCAGCGCTGGGACCGTGTTGAACTTGCCTACAATTTACTTGTTGATGGCACCAGCGAATACCAATACTCAACGGCTGAAGATGCATTAAATGCGGCTTACGAACGTGATGAAAATGACGAGTTTGTAAGCGCTTCAGCAATTAAAGATTCACAAGGAAATACCATAAAAGTAGAAGATGGTGATGCGCTTGTGTTTATGAATTTTAGAGCCGATAGAGCTCGCCAGTTCTCACGTTGCTTTACAGAAAGCGACTTTGACGGCTTTAAGAAAAAACGCACGCCGCAAATTGCTGACTTTGTTATGTTAACGCAATATTCAGCCGATATTGATGCGCCAAGTGCATTTCCACCTTCAGAACTTAATAACGTAATGGGTGAGTGGCTAGAAAAGAATGATAAAACGCAATTGCGTATCTCTGAAACTGAAAAGTACGCACACGTTACATTTTTCTTTAGTGGTGGCCGAGAAGATACCTTTACGGGCGAAGAACGTATTTTAATTCCTTCTCCATCTGTTGCTACCTACGACTTACAGCCAGAAATGAACTCTGTGATGTTAACCGATGAACTTGTAGCAGCAATAGAAAGTGGTGAACACGATTTTATTGTTTGTAACTATCCAAATGGTGACATGGTTGGGCATACAGGCCAATTTGATGCCGCTGTAAAAGCTTGTGAAGCTGTAGACCTAGCAATGAGTCGCGTGGTTCAAGCGGTTGAAAAAGTGGGTGGTGAATGTTTAATTACTGCCGATCACGGAAACGCGGAACAGATGGTAGACAACGAAACTGGCCAAATGCATACCGCACATACATGTGAACCAGTACCTCTTATCTACGTAGGGCGAGATGCTCAACCAGCAGAAACGGGAACACTAAGTGATATATCTCCAACAATTCTTCATCTTATGGGTTTACCTCAACCAGAAGAAATGACAGGCTCTATATTAATGAAGTTAAAAAATTAATATTAGTTAATGAGTTATAGAAAAAAAACACTGACAAACATGGTACGAATATGCAGCTTTGCCTGTGTATTCTCACTATCATGTTTGGCAGAACCTTTTCAAAATTCTTCTGAAAACAACGCCAATAAACAACTCACTGATATAAAATCCGCTATATCAGATACTCGAACTGATATAAAAAAAGTCAGTAAAAAGCGCAAAGCTCTCGAAGCACAATTAA
The DNA here is from genome assembly GCA_020630795.1 of Colwellia sp. Lineage (GTDB taxonomy): Bacteria > Pseudomonadota > Gammaproteobacteria > Enterobacterales > Alteromonadaceae > Pseudocolwellia. The sequence continues at coordinate 107,077 of JAHDIK010000010.1, read as the reverse complement.
AAAAAGATGATCTCGCCATTTCTGCAAACGCGAAGAACATGAATAAAAATAGAGTAGCCCAAGCTCAAATCAAAAAAGAACTATCGTCCCTTTCAACCAAAAAAAACGCATTGTTAACCGATAAAAAACAACAAGAACAAATACTCGCTAAACAACTCAGAGCCGCTTATGCATCAGGGCATCACGATTACTTAAAACTTCTACTCAATCAAAAAGATCCTGCAAGTATCCAGCGTACGTTAACTCGTTATAAATACGTGAATAACGCTCGAATTGAAGAAATAAAACAGTTTAGAAAAACCATTGACGAATTAGTTTCCATAGAACAAAAACAAAAAACTAAAGCTGCTGACTTATCAAATATATTGAATCGTTTGACCCAAGATAAGAAAGCACTAGAGCAAAACAAAAAGAAACGAGCGAACACTATCGCGTCGTTAAAAAAAGAGCAGCTATCAAAAGAACAACAACTTAATCAGTTGCTCTCAGACGAGAAAAACTTAACTAATGCACTTGAGCGATTAGCAAAAAAAGTAACCCCTAAAAAGAATTTAGTTGGGCTATCGAAACTCAAGCGTAAGTTAAAATGGCCTGTTTCTGGAAAAATCCGTCATCGCTTTGGCACTCAAAAACATGGTTATATAAAGTGGAAAGGTGTTTTAAAAACAGCACCAATCGGCGAGCAAGTTAAAGTGATTTATGATGGCAGCGTGATTTTTTCTGACTGGTTAAAAGGATACGGGCTCGTGACTATCGTCGATCACGGTAAAGGCTACATGAGTTTGTATGGTCATAACCAAACACTTTTAAAACAAGTAGGCGATTACGTCGAAAAAGGTGAAACCATATCACTCGTAGGACAAAGTGGTGGGCAACCTCAACCAGGGTTATATTTTGAAATTAGACATGTTGGCAAGGCAGTTAACCCGAAGTTATGGTGCCGATAATAAGGCTTTCTGTCGCTTTACATTTTGCAAAATGTTATCCTTAACTCATAAAATAACAATAAAAAGCTAATCATTCTTTTGCGTATTCTTCTCTACATTTTTCTATTTTCAATGGCTTGTACAGCATCTGCTGAAACACCTAAAGTAGCGATTATTATTGATGATATTGGATATCGAGCAACCGATTCTGGTGTACTAACACTTCCTAGCAATATCACTTTATCCGTATTGCCACATACACCATACGGTAAATCACTAGCCGAAAAAGCACACGCATCTAATGTAGAAGTCATACTTCATATTCCTATGGAAGCCGAAAACGGTAAGTTTCTAGGGCCTGGAGGCTTAACAAAAGACATGTCGAAGAACGCTATTAACAAACATTTAACTGCAGCGTTTGATGAAATTCCATTCGCGATTGGTATTAATAACCATATGGGAAGTTTACTTACTCAGCTGGAACGCCCAATGACATGGGTAATGGAGTTTCTGAAAAAGAAAGACGTTATTTTCATCGATAGTGTTACATCAAGCCAAAGCAAAGCAGAGTCAATCGCCAAAGAATACGGCGTACCTGCCCTGCATCGACACGTTTTTTTGGATAATCACTTAGAGTACCAATACATTAAACAACAGTTTTTATCATTAATTCGCCTTGCTAAATCAAATCATTCAGCAATAGCTATTGCTCACCCGCACCCTGAAACTATTTCGTCATTAAAACAGCTTATTCCATTATTAGACGAACATAATATTTCATTAGTTTCAGCATCACATTTACTTAAAAATTACCAGAATACTCTGAATACTATGGCGATATCAGAATAAAAGTTACGCTTTAATATTATGCTTTTTTAAAAGCTGATGGAGATATTTAACAGGGATTGAGTACGTTATCCCACTAGGTTTAGAAATAACTGCTTCTTTGCTCTCTTGGACAAAAACTTTATTAATTACGCCAACTACCTCTCCTGTTTTAGTATCATACATCGCACTACCACTATTTCCTGGATACGCTGTTGCGTCTAACTGATACACCATAAAAGGATTTCTCAGGTTTTTAAGCATTTTTATACTTAACTGTTTAGCGTCATTAACAGGCGTAACCGTAGGTGTAATCGCGGCAATAATTCCTCTATGTGTAACAGGGTATAAACCTAATACCGCACCAATAGGGAATCCCGTAAAAGCAATGTATTCACCTTCTCTCATAAATTTAGCGTCAGCTAAAGGTAAAGCTGGTAACGGTGTACCTTTAATTTCCAAAATAGCGAGATCATGTTTTTTAGACGCGCCAACTATTTCGGCTTTTCGTACTTTAGCTGTTTTACCCGTTCCCACAAAAACCGCCATCTGCTGCAACAACTTTTGATCTAATTCTTTAGGTAATACGTGGTCATTAGTGACGACATATCGACCGTTTCCAATCACAAAACCACTTCCTCTAAGAATATTTTGAGGGCGACCTGTCGGCGTATATATCCCTATACCCACAACAGATTTTTTAACTTTTGCTACAGTATCAGCCAATTCTGCCGTTACAGGGAATACGATAAATAATGAAATAGTGATACTTATGATAATTTTAATCATTAGACCAGTTGCTCCTTTTTTATTATGGGATAAGTTTATCAGAAATAATTAATCCCTTTTCGCAAAAACGAAAAAAATTAACCATAATAATAGATACAAAAATACATTATCAAAGCGATATGAATAACGGACAAAATAAAAAATAACGGGTAGCTATGATAAATTCTCAACACGTTGTACCTATATTCGCTGGTGGCGGAACTCGCCTACCCGCCCATGTTGGAATATTACAAGCGTTACATGAATTTGGCGCAAAATTCGACCATATTGTAGGTGTTTCAGGCGGTAGTATTGTAAGCAGCCTTTTTGCTGCTGGCATTCCATTACCCGAAATTAAAAAAATTGCTCTAAACACAGATTACAATCAATTTAGAGAGTTCTCTCTCTTTAAGCTTGTAAGAAACGGCGGCTTAAGCTCCGGTGACGTTTTTGAACGTTGGATTGATAAGCACCTTGGAGGTAAAACGTTTGAAGAGCTAGATTACAATTTACATATTGTAGCAACCGACGTTGCTAGAGGAGCACCGGTTATATTCGATAAAGAAAATACTCCGAAAGTTAAAGTATCGCTCGCCGTTCGATTCTCAATGTCAATTCCATTAGTTTTTAGCTTCAAAACATTTGGAAAACATTTGATGGTTGACGGAAGCATTTTATCGGAAGATGCGCTACATCGTGATTGGGCAAAAGATGGTACCCCCGTACTGTGTTTTAGGCTCAGAGGTGAACATGAACTTGACGATATAAAAATGAATCGATTTTTCCCTATCGTAAATTATGTCACCCTACTTATTAGAACATTTATGACAACTATTTCACGCGAATACATCAACGATGCATTCTGGCACAACACTGTAGTTGTAAATATAGGGCAATACTCTGCTGTCGACTTTAATATGACAGTAGAAGAAAAAGAAAGTTTATATCAACGTGGTTATGAGACAGCAACAGAAATACTCCCTATTAAAATTAAAGCTATTTCCATCGATGAAATGTTGTTTAGATCTTAACTAAAGAAACTGGCTCTAATTTAAATAGAGACTACACTTAGTATTGTGTATACAAAATAATTAATTCGAAGAGTATATTTAAATATTTTTACCATATAAAACAATAATATTAGTACTAAATAGTTAGTAATTTATTAATGAATACTGTTATATTTACAAGCAGTTATTTGTTATCTAAGGATGAGTGGCATCAACATGAGTTCATATTCCATTGCTGATAATTTCAATGAGTATTTTCAGGTCAGGTTCGCAAACACCAAACAATTAAGGCAAGAAGCCTTTAAAATCCGTTATGGCGTGTATAGTAAAGAATTAGGGTGGGAACCCGAAAATGAACTAGAAATGGAAACCGACGAGTGTGATGATTATTCTTTTCATTGTTTATTAGAACATAGACGTACAAAAGTTTACGCTGGTTGTATTCGACTAATCATTCCTCCGTTAAACGATCCAAGCCGTCAACTCCCTTTTGAAGAGCATTGCCTCCATAGCGCACGAACAGATGTTGTCGATTCAACAAAATTTCCTCGTGGCAGTTTTAGTGAAATATCAAGGCTTGCTGTTTTAGATACCTTTAGACGCCGTGAAAAAGAAAAAAGCGTTCCTTATGTATTAAAAGACGTTGACCCCAATACGATTTATTCCGAAGAAGAAAGACGTAATTTCCCTAACATAGCAATAGGGCTTTATTTAGCAGGTATTGCATTAGCAAAATTGTGCAATCATCAAGGTATGTTTGTCATGATGGAACCTCGCCTCAACAAGCGTTTGAGAAGGTTTGGTTTACCCTTCCAACAAGCCGGCGATGAAATGGATTACCATGGTTTAAGAGCTATGTTCTATCTCGATAAAGATGACTTTCATTCGCAACTTTCTGAAGAGTTACTCGCGTTATACGAAATTATTTACCAAGATTTATCAGAGCAATTAAATCTTATTCCATTTACTGATTGTACCGATAAATAAGAGGACTTAACAATGAGTCAGGCGTTCGATTACAACGAAGCATTCTCTCGCAACATTGGTTGGGTAACAGAGGCTGAACAACAAAAGCTAAGAAATACAAAAGTTGCCATTGGTGGCTTAGGTGGTGTTGGTGGAGATCATGCCGTTGTTTTATCTCGACTAGGTATTGGCAAGTTCAACATCTCAGACTTAGACGATTACGATGTGGCTAACTTCAACCGTCAAGCAGGCGCCAATATGTCTACCGTAGGTAAACCTAAAGCCGCGGTTATGGAAGAAACTATTCAGGGCATAAACCCTGAAGCTGAAATTCGAAACTTTGATCAAGGCATAAACGACGATAACTTAGAAGAGTTTTTAGATGGCGTTGATATATACGTAGATAGCTTAGATATATTTGCATTGGAAATAAGACGTAAGGTATTTCGTCGTTGTTACGAAAAAGGAATACCAGCTATTACTGCCGCTCCATTAGGCATGGGCACAGCATTCCTTATTTTTATGCCTGGAAAAATGTCATTCGATGAATACTTCGCAATAGAAGATCCCGCATCAAATGCATCTCAAGATGAAATAGATGAAATATTTGCAGATAACATCATTCGTTTTATCGTTGGTGTTGCTCCTGCATGCCTTCAAAGACATTACTTAGTGCAGAACACTGGAATTAATTTATTTAAAAAGAAAGTGCCGTCAACCTGTATGGGGATCTCCCTCGCAGCAGGTACTTTATGTTCTAATGTATTAAAGCTAGCTCTTGGTAGAGGTGAGTTAGTTGTGGCTCCCAAAGGTTTACATTACGATGCATATTTAAATAAAACTAAAACAACCTGGCGACCGTTTGGTAATAGAAACCCTCTTCAACGTTATATGTTTAAAGTGTTCAAAGGGATTATTGATACAAGCAGGTAAATGCTTGCTACTCCCCGAGTTTAAAGGCGACCTTAGTCGCCTTTTTTAGTATTAACAACAAGCAGTCTAATAACTCTTTCTCGCATAATACTTAAACGAATATACCCGCATATTTCATTTAAACTTAAGAATATAAACACACTTGCGAGAGAAGCATTCATCTATAGATGTATCTCTATACTACTAATAACAGACACAAAAAAGCCGCCTCATGGGCGGCTTTTAAACACTGATTAAGTGCTAA
>JAHDIK010000010.1:17608-101305 GCA_020630795.1 Colwellia sp. | reverse complement strand
ATGTATATTTGGCTTGCAGAAGCTGCGCCAGAAAATGCTAAAGAAACTAAAGCTGTTGAAAGTAATTTGTTCATGTCATTAACTCCTAATTTAATATACCTAAAATAAAGCACATAGCGTGCCAACTAAAAATAAACCAATAAAAACAAAAAAGTAAACAATGTACTCGTATCAAAAACTCTCTCTTAATTATCATTTGTAAAATTATCTGACGATCTTAATTACGATCAAATTATATACGCTAAGTAAATTACAGACACAAAAAAGCCGCCTCATGGGCGGCTTTTAAACACTGATTAAGTGCTAATTAAGCTTTACGACGTGATGCCGCGAAACCTAATAAACCTAAACCTAAGATAGCTACTGAAGCCGGCTCTGGAACTGCAAACTCTAATGAACCGTCATGTGCACCTGCAATGTAGATTTCACCTACTTGACCTGAAAAATCAGAACCTACAACGTTTGGCGTATCTGTGTTTTGGTCAATACGGAAACGTACCGTATCTGCAACTGTCGCTACGTACTCTTCAAAACCTAGTGCACCAGAACCGTAAGCAATATTAAAAATATCACCTGCTGCTACACCATTTACAGTATCTGTACCAAAGTTACCTACTGTACCTTCAAAAAGTTGGTTACCAATTGTGTATGAGTGATCTGTAATTGACGTGGTAAATAAATGAATTTCATTTGCTAAACCACCATTTTGACCGTCGAATAATACCCAATCAATATTACCTGATGTGTAGTTAAAGTCTGTACCGTCATGTGTACCCATTAAATCGTCAAAACGGAAACTTAATACCCAGTTGCTTCCACCGTATGCGTTGTCACTTGGACCTGTACCGAATACTTCTGCATCAACTAACTCAGTTACTTTGTTAGAGTTAATAGAGCCAACTTCAAGACCACCTTTAGAGATGATTGTATCACCCGCTGATATTCCGAAAGAACCATCGTTATCAAATACTGTTGAATTTGATTCAAACACTAATTTAAGGCTATTTTTCCAACCAGTCGTTGTATCGCCTGCTGCTGTGTCTGCTGTACCTGTGCCACCGTTGTAATCAAAACCATTATCGATGTATATTTGGCTTGCAGAAGCTGCGCCAGAAAATGCTAAAGAAACTAAAGCTGCTGTAAGTAATTTTTTCATTTTGTAATCTCCATTTAATTTATGAATCTGTTTATATACACTTAAAAGCAAATACTAAGCCAATTAAAAATTAACCAACAAAAACAAAAACTTAAAAACATAAAAACGTTTCGAAACACTCTCCGTGTAAAAAAAACTGACACAAAATATGTTTATTCCACACCAATTAGTTCATTTTATCTGTTAATGTTTTATACATTATTAATGAGTATTCACTTAATTTATCTTTATCTAAACTAAAGAGCAGCATTTTAGCCTCTTCAACTTTATTCAAGCTGAATAAAGCTGAAGCATAATGCAAGTTATAATTGTCATTGTCGCGCTTTTGTTCAACTATTTCTTTTAATAAGCTTTCAGCTTTTGAGTATTGCTCTGCCGCCAATAAGGTTAATGCATAAGTATCTTGAACAGGTAAATTATTCTCAGTTTTTTCATAAGCTTCTTTGGCAAAATTTACGGCCTCTTCAACTTTATTAAACTTTAAGTAAATCATCGCAATATTGTTTAACATGACAAAATGTCTGTTAGATTTTTCTAAAATACCGTTATAAACATCTAAAGCCTTATCTTTGTCGGTATTTTCCAATATTTCCGCATACTTTAACTGAGTATTTAAAGTACCTCCGGGTCTAATATTCTTTTCAAATGCTTCAATAACAGAGAGCGCTTCATCAAAACGTTTATTTTGACTTAAAGAATCTGACAGCAAAATAGTAACTTCTTCAGTTTTTATTTTTTCAAATACAGAATTGAGTATTTTTGAGGCTTTACGGTAGTCATTTTTTAAATATGCTATTTTACCTTTGTAGTAATCCATCTCATCAGCATATTTTGGAGACTCGTTAATGTTTTCCAAAACAACTGTTGCAGCACTAATATCTCTATTTTTTATATGCAAGTCTACCAAACCTAAAGCAACCTCTTTTGAGTTAGGTTCTTTAGATAAAGCACTTTTTTGCGCTTCAACCGCATCAGCAACACGCCCTAATCTCTGTAATACACTTGCTCGCGCACTTTCTACCATTGAGCTTTCAGGCAATAAAACAACCAGCTTATCAAATGTTGCAAGCGCTTTATCATAAGCGCTAGAATTGGCATAAACCTTCCCTTTTAACATCAATAACTTTACATTATCAGGAGTTTTAGCAAGTCCATCATCCAACACACTCTCCGCATCTTTATAAGCATTATGAACAATATGGTATGCAGCCAAATATGTGTAAGCTACGGGACTAGACTCTTTATTCTCAACCAAAGCCTCTAAAACTTGACGAACTTCGTTTACATTAGTTTTTGCCAGTTTTAATAGTGCTGAAGCCGACAACGTATAAGTTTCATCAACATCAATAGACTTTTGATAAAACTGAATAGCTTCTTTATTCTTATTCTCTAACTCTGATATTTGACCCAGCTTAAAGTAAACACTCGGATTGTTCCCATTAACTTTTAACGCTTCATTAAGTGCATCTTTAGCATTATTTAACTCACCTTTTCGAGTATAAATAACGCTTTTATAAATCCAGCTTAATTCAGGGTTCTTCTTCTCTACTTTTTCCGCAACAGAAAATGCTTTACTAAAGTTTTTCTCTCTCAAGCTTTCAAGTAGTAATAAAGTTATCGCCGATTCGAACTCAGGATCATGCTCAACAGCTTTCTCAAAAAAATCTTTTGCCGATGGGTCATCATTATAAAATTTGAATAGCCCCTGCTGATAATGAATATTGGCATTATCTTCTTCTTTTTGGGACGCAATATTTAATAAGGCGTTAGCTTCATCTACTTTTCCCAATTTAAATAGCTCAGTGGCTGAGAGACTTAGAGTACCAACATCTAACGTTTCATCTGATGTAGTTAATAACTCTTGATACACATCATTTTCATACCCCATTTCAAGCCTCATTTTATTTAAAAGCTTACGAGCAGGATGTTGGAAAGTTAAATTATCTTTGACAGAATTTAAATGCGAATAGGCTAACTCTAGTTGTTTAAGTTGGTATGCACTTATACCAGCGATAATCTTGGCTAAAACTAAATTTGGATTTGTTCTAATCGCAGTTTCAGCAAATTGTTTTGCTTTTTTAAAGTCTTCGGCAGCAAAACGATTTTGCGCTTTAATTTCATTCAATTTTGCGCTGTTTGGCATTCCTTGCAGTAAAATATCAACTTGCTTTTCTGAAGCTTGATAATCTTCTGCATATACTAATGCCAAAGCATACATCATACGTAACTCATGTGCCTGAGGGTGAATGGCCACGTACTTTCCAAAATATTCTGCAGACATTTTCATATCTTGCTTTTTAAACAATAAATAAGCTTTGTATTCAATTGCTTCAATAAAGTCTGGAGTGCTACTTAAGGTTTCGTTGATCACTGCGAGCGCTTCGTCTAATTCACCATTAACGCCGAGCTGCCAAGCTTTACTTAACTCGGTATATTTTGATTCGAAATTACGTTCAACGACTTCATGTAAATAATTAAGCCCCTGATCGTTGTACTCTTCTTTAATGAATGTAATTGCGATAAATGTCTTCAGTGCGGTCTGCGTTTCTTGTGACAGATCACCTTGTGAAGTAATCAGGTATTCAACCCCCTTTACATCACCTAAGTGATAATAAGCCTTTGCAAGTAAAGGAATCACAAGAGATTTATCGAAACCGTACTCTAACGCAAGTTCCAACTCTTTTTCTGCTGATATCCATAGCCCACTATTAATATAGGCTTGTCCAAGTAAAAATCGCCCCTCTGCGCTTTTTCCATTAACTGTTAATACATTTTTTAAGCTAATGATTGCAGTGCTAACCTCTCCATTTTTTATGGAATCTTTAGCCATGGCCAGATATTCTTCTTCAGACTTTTGCCCAAAACACCCTGTTAAGGCTGCACTAATCAATAAAGCACTAACAACCTTATTACTTGTTTGTTTGAAAAACATATATCGTCCTTTAAATTTTATTTAGATAAAGCTTTTAATTGATTAATTCTTGCTGTTTCTTGCTTATTTTTTGGCTTTATTGCATTTAGAATCTTTAACGCGCTCTGGCTTCGATTACTCGCGATCAATACTTCAGCATAATTTATTGAAACTGGGTTATTACGCCCTTTGGATAAATCGTGAGCTTTACCCAAATGCCTCAAAGCTTCACCGTTGCGCCCCATCTTAAACAAAATCATGGCTTTAGTATCAATGACGTTAACGTCTTCAGGAACCAACTTATGAGCAGACTCTGAGTAACTTAACGCACTTTCTAATTCTCCAGCTTCCATAGAGAGCCAAGCAATGTTATTGAGCACCATGACACTATTAGGGTGATCTTCTAAAATCTTTTTATACTCTGAAATAGCTTTTTCAGGCGATGAGCCTATATAGTTATTTGCGAGTACCAAACGTACATTATGATCTTTATCATTTTTACTAAGATGATATTCCAACATATCATTTGCCGCAGAGTATTTATTAACCCCTTGAAGGGCCTTATTTAAAAGTAATGCGTTTTTGGCTAAAGGGTTGTCGTTGTAAAACTTAGCTAAAAGTTTACTTGCCTTTTCATAATCTTTATCTAAAAGCGCTATTTTTCCTTCGATACCTTCAGATAAAACACCATGAATATTATCCGCTTTAAGTTCTTTAAAGTACTCTTTGGCTTGATAAGTATCTTCTTTATCTATCAGGAGCTGCATTTTTCCAAGCATTAACATTTTGTTGTCGTTGTGAACACCACTCAACGCTTTATTAATTACATCTAACGCTTTAGATAAATCTTGTTTGCGCCCATAGTAATCTGAGAGCATCACGACTGGCTCGATGTGATAGGGATTTACATCCATCCACTCTTCTAACAATAACAACGCTTTATTGTTATTACCTGCTCCGTTTTGACTCGCTACCTTTAATTTCCACTGTTGTTTAGGAGATTTAACTGTATTTTCAAACGTATCAAGTATACTTATTGCTTCATTAAACTGTTTAGTATTTACAAGAAGCTCTGAATACAATAACGCCGTTGATAAGTTTTTAGTATCGGATGTATAAACAGATTTGATTTTCTCGAAAGCTGCGTCATCTTGGCGTATTGAATAATATTGCCTTAACACTTTGGTATTTTTTGGAAATTCAGCAATAGAAAAGTCAGATAAACGAACCGCTTCAGCTTTATCATCTTCAAGCATTGCTAAGTTAGTTAACTCTAATAAAGCAAATAAGTTTTTACCTGAAACCTTGAGGCTCTGGTGCATTTCTTCTTTCGCTAAATCAATATTACCTTGTTTAAGGTAGACCGCAGCTAGTACGTTAAACCCGCCTAATTTATCAGGATTTTTTTCTTTCCAACGCGTACCAATTTCTTTCGCTTGTTCTAGGTCATTAGCTTGAATTGCTGCGTATGCTAATGCTATTTCGGCGCCTCGCATATCAGGATTAATATTAACCGCATCTTGTAAATTCTGCATTCCCGAAGGATCGTTTAGCATTAACTTTAAAATACCTTCCCGCATATTCTGTTCGGCATTATCAGACGAGGTATTTGCTGCTTTTTTTGCAATAACTTTAGCTTTATCAACGGCACCAAGTTGAGCCATTTGATAACTAAGTGTCGATAGAAACTTATCGTCTTCTTCTGTAGTTGCATTAAAGCCTTGTAATGTTTCAGGGATATCCTCTAACATGCCAAGTTGCAACTGACTCATCGCAAACATTTTTCGTGCTGGATGTTCCGCAGTTAAATGCGGAATAAGTGACTCTAAATGCGAATGACTTTGCTCATAATTCCCTAAAAAATATGAGCTGATACCTGCTACTAATTTTAGTTGGGCTTGATTAAAATTAGATTTGAGCGCTAATTCAGCATGCTCTTTAGCTAATAGATATTCTTTTAACTCAAACTGAGACATCGCTTTTACGTAATTCGCGAATGGTTGATTAGGTGCAGATGCTAAGATGGTATCCGCATATTTTTCGGCTTCTAAATATTTTTCTTCTTTTAATAAAGATTGCGCCAAAAACAAAACGATAATGCTGGATTTAGGTTGAGCCTCAGCATATTTTGTAAAATTAATGGTAGCTTGGTTATGCTCACCTTTAGCACTGTTTATTTGCCCTAAAAGTAATATCGCATCGTATTGATTAGGTAAAATAGTTAACGTTTTTTCAACATTATTCTGTGCGCTATCTAGATCTGCCTCACCCATAGCAAGGTAAGCGCTCGCCAGATGATAATAAGCACTTCCTGAAATTAAGGATTCTGATTGAGAAACAACGTTCTTAGCATTTTCAACGCTACCTAGCCTAATCTCAGCTAGTGTTTTGTAAGCTAAATAAACAACTGCTGATTCATTATTTAACGTGTTTAAATGTTTATTTAAATCGATAACATCTTCATCAGACGAAGAAATTGAATAGGCTCTAGCAAGCAGTGGAATCAACTTGTTGAGATCGTAACTATACTCATGCGCTTTTTCTAACTCTTTAATAGCACCACTTGCAAATCCTTGGCTAAGGTACGTTTCACCTAATAAAAATCGAGCTTCAGCATTTCTTGATTCAAGCTTTACTGCATTTTTTAGTTCTATAAGCTTTGCATCTACTTCATGAGATTGAAAACTTTTCGCTTTTGCAATGTGTGACGATGCAGTATCTGCTTCACCACAACCTGCTAAAATAGATATAATCCCGAGGCTTACCGCTACCTTTGCCAATTTCATTATTATTGTTCCTTTAAAATTCAATTTTTGAACTACATTCCCATCTTATACTGTTTCTTGAATGTAGTTTTCATCCATTTTAACGTCAAACTCAAGATTTAACAGTAATATTTGTGTACCTATTGTCCATATTAACCACTATATTTGAATATTTTTTAATAGACGTGTTCAACTCTCTGTAATTAAAGTGTTACCATTATAAATTAAATGGGCGTGAATAGTTTAGAATGGATGTCAGAACGGCTTTGTGCATGTTACGCCGTTAAAAGCATTCATGTAGCCAGTATTTTTAGAGATAGCCACGGATAAACATGAATTTACCAAATACATATAAACCATTTCTTACAATCGTAAGCTTATTTATATTTATTTCTTTAGCAAATATTCCAGTGATAAAAACGCTCTGGAAATACAGTTTTGATGATGGGACATACTCCCATGCATACCTTATCCCATTAATTACTTTATATTTATATTTTAAGTTATCTGAAATAGGTAAACTCATTTATCGTGAATCCTTCTCCATTGCATGGTTTGTATTATTAGTACTTGCTTCATTAGCTCTTTTTATTACAGCAAACGCACAAGTTAGCGTTGGGTATTGGCTGTCATTTTTAACTATAGCAACTGCAGCAATACTCTTTATTTTTAGGTTTAATTGGTATGTTCTTTTTCCTGTTGCCTTTCTCGTATTTATCATCCCAATGTGGGGTGTACTTACCAACATACTCCAATCAATTTCTGTAATAGCCGTTACCTTTATGATGAGCTTTACAAGCATTCCTACATATGTAGAAACAGAATTCATCACGATCCCTGCTGGTACCTTTGAAATAGCCGACGGCTGTAGCGGCTTGCGATATATAATCGTTTCGTTAGCAATTAGCTCACTATTTATTTTTATGTATATAAGTAATATGAAAAAGGCAGTGATGTTTTTTACGTTTGCTATTTTAGGGGCTTTGTTAACAAACTGGATTAGAATTACTGCATTAATAATGATCGGTGACTATACAGATATGCAAAGTAGCTTAATGGAAGATCACAATACATTTGGATGGTATTTATACATACCATTTATGTTCTTGTTATTTTGGTGGGGTAATAAATTATCTGATAGAGATTTATTCAGTGTAGAACCAAGCTCAGAGACTGCTCACTTTTCAACCCCAAGTTCGCTTATTGCTATGTGCCTGTGCGTTATTTTGTCGAGTACGACAGCAATGGCACTGCTTAAAAGCGCAAATAACATAGCCGTTTTAAACAATAGAGTAGGCCCTCTACCCACAATTCATTTATATTCACATTACGAAATAGTTAAAAACACGCAACATTTAACTCATCTAAAATATAAGTATGAAAATACATTATTGGATGCGACACCAACTTTTTATAATAACGATTTTATACCGAGTGGTTGGAGTATTGTTTCAAGTGACACTAAAGACAATTGGAAAACTTACCAAATACAAAATAGTTTAGGTGAAAAGGCAATAATATTAACTTCTTACCAATTAGATGATTATTTCACATCCTCTAGCGGTAAATTTAAACTTCAGCGCTTAAAATCTGGAATTACATTTCCACAAAAGCCCATTCTTAATTGGATATTTAGCAAATGCAATCGTCGCTGCATTGAAGATGATTTAATAAAGCAATATACAGTGTCACAGACGCCGAAGAGTTAACAACAATGAAACTAACTTGTTTAATATTGTCACTTTTTTTAATAACGAATATTGTTTACTCAAAGGAAGTAAATACAAATACATTATTTGACAATTGCAAAACAGCCAATCTAGGCTTTAAATGGAATAAAAGAAAAAACAATGGATTTGCTAGCTACATTTCAGCACCACCGAACACTGTAATATATTCAAACTGCATTAAGTTAAATGAACTCAATCATACCATTCAATTAAGGTCTCACAGTGACATTCAAATCTCAGTAAATAATGCTTCGTTTAGAGACCTACCTGTCAACGTAAAAAACGCTGATAAAATTGTACTTCGTACGAAAACACGACCTATTTATAAAGACACAAGAACTTTAAGTATTACATTGTATGGTAATAGTACTGGTGATTTAAAAATAAAAAGTGGACTTATAAGCTGGGTTACTCAAACAGTTAACACCAAAAGGCCAGCCAAAACGTGGCTAGTTGGTCCAAATCATAAATACACTCAGTTATCAGATATTACCTCTAAACTTTCAGCAGGCGATGAGATATTTTTAGAAGGGGGGGCAACCTACAACGCTATTGAGATTAAAGGTGTTTCTGGCACAAAGGAAGCACCCATTAGATTAATTGGCATAACGGTAAACAACCAACGACCGGTCATAGAAGGAAACGCAAAAAATAGATACAACTGGGCTTTTGCATTACGTAATTCTCATTATTGGGAAATCGAAAATGTAGTTATAGAAAAAGGTGATATTTGTTATCGACACGAATCAGCATTTATTACAATAAAAGATGTACTAATTCAGCATTGCGGAAACGGGATATTAGGCACTGACGGTGGTTCTGGCTCCCTCACAGTATCAAATTCTGAAATTAGATACTCAGGTGGACAACGAAAAAATAAAAAATGGGAACACGCTGTATACTTTGCCACAGATAGAGATAAATTCCCTAAAAGCAAACTATTACTAACCAATAGCTTTCTACACAATAATAAAGGTAATACAGTAAAAACTCGGGCGGAGAAAGCTTATATATACGGAAATTGGATTGAAAATAGTAATAATAACAAATCAATTTACGCTATAGAACTAATTGGCTTTGATGGTTATGATACTATACAACCAATACATCATGACGTTACCGGCAATGTCATCTCTATAAACAGTAAACAATATGGCATACGTGTTGGAGGAGATGGCACTGGGTTTTCTGACGGGATCACTAACCTTTCTGAAAATTTATTTTTAATAAACAATGAAAGTTTTGACGGATATGTTTTTAGGCTAGCAGGAAAGCTTCAAAAACTTCTAATACAAAATAATCTTTTTATCGATAAATTGGACAACAAAGGTGAACTTGCTCTTATTAGAGACTACATTGAACCCCAAAATTGGCCCTTATCCCAGCCAAACATACTCGTTAAAAATAATAAACTGTCATCTAAAATCGTTCCATACTCGGATAAAAATGGTAAAAAAATTGATGAATTCAAGAATAAGTACAAGCATATAAAAGTCCTTAAAAACGAATATATTTCAAACTCTTATTCTACTTTGCGCTCATTAAGTAACATACATAAAATTTTCGAAAAAAGTGCATACGAAACTATTCACCCTCCGCTCGACGGAATAAAGGTTTTTAGTAGACTAAATAACCCTTTTTTATATCAGAAGCCACGACCAGGTAAAGTTCCTTATCGCTAAGATATGAAACTTACCGTTATCTTTATTTTTAAATAAATACGTAGAGCATGGCATAACTCTTATATCGCAATGGACTAGATTTACATGGCAAAATATCACCACCTCCCCCAAGAAAAAAACTCTGTTTTCGCATTCTTTTTATTATGCTTATATATAATATCTGTACTCGTGCGTCCCCATGAAATGTTTCAAAACAGCCTAGATTGGGTAATTATCAAAGTGTTTGCGATTTTATGTTTTATCACTGCTCTTATCTCACAGCGCCCTTTAAAACTCTACCCACAACATTGGATGCTACTAAGCTTAGTACCATTAATAGTAATGTCAGGATTTTTAAACGGTTCAGGGATGTACGGAGTTGAAGAAGCTCAAAAGCTATTTATAAGCGCTATTATCCCTTTGTTTTTATTAAGCTCCTGCATTACAACAATTAAACGCCAACACGTTTTAATGGTAATTTGTTTATTGGCAGCAATGCTCATGGTCCACAATGGGCACGTCCAACAAACAGCGTATGAAGGTTTTGGCTGGGCGTTACATACTCACTCAGTAGGCTATATCGATTTAGGCGAAAGAAGAATTACTTATTTAGGTTTTTTTAATGATCCTAATGATTTAGGTATGTTTTTAGTAATGAACATCCCATTTGCATTTTACTTCTTTCATAAAGGAGGTTTTTTACTAAAGACAGTCATGCTAATTATATTATGCCTCCTAGGTTATGGTATCTTTTTAACTGGCTCCAGAGGGAGCATGTTAGGAGCAGGTGGTCTGCTCGGCGTATACATATTAGTAGTTAATGCTGGACCAAAGTTATTCATTGCTGGTGTGCTTTTATCGCCAATAGCAGCAACTGTCGTAGCCTCATTGCAGAGTAATATTGACGCTTCCGCCAATGGTCGTTTAGAGGCATGGTATGCTGGTATACACATGCTAATTTCAAACCCAATATTTGGAATCGGAAAAGGTCAATTTAGAGAAGAACATGGCTTAGTTGCACATAATTCTTTTATTCATGTCGCTGGTGAGTTGGGCTTTCCTGGCTATTCATTGTGGGGAGGCGCCCTTATTTTCACATTACTTACAGGTTATTTTATTATTAAAGCAAATAAGAAAAATCCTGTTAATAATCTTGATACAACAATCAACGATCAGGAAGTAGCTTTTGAGAACGAAAGAAAACTAAACAAAACATTATTCTTTTCTATGGTTGGCTTTATGATTACCGGTTTTTTTATAAGCCGTATGTTTAGTTTATTGCTGTTTATATTTATGGGAATGGCGTTAGCATCTCACATACGTATGATCAAAATAAAACCAGAGTATAAAGAATATTTCAGCAAACCGTTTGCATTAAAATCGATGCTGTATTGCTGGGTTGTAATTATCGCGGTATACCTCTCCCTTAAATTAGGATTATAAAAAATCACGAGCCAATTTCATGAATAAAATAAAACTGATAATAAATTTAATCATTAACCTTATTTTTTATACGATAGCAAACATCATTCCTAAAAATCAAAATTTGTGGATATTTGGGGCATGGTATGGTCAAAAGTATAGTGACAACCCAAAAGCTTTTTTTGAGTACATTCAGGCAAATCATAGCGATAAAACTAAGGTTATATGGATTGCTAAAAATAAAGAAACTATTCATCAAATTAGGCAAAATGGCCATATCGCACTCCATGAAAAAAGCTTGTCTGGTATATGGAATCAAATGCGTGCTGGAAAAGCTATCGTTTGCCAATCATTACACGACGATCTTTTTTCGCCGGCAATAGGAAATTCAACACCCGTCATTCAACTTTGGCATGGCATACCTTTAAAGAAAATCATGTTTGATGCTTTTGTTGAAAAAGAAAAAAACTCATTAGGTAAGTTTGTTGATTGGTTATCACCATACAATAAACATAGAAACGACATTATTACAGCGACAAGCCCTTTCACCCAAAGTTTACTCGCAAAAGCATTTAGAGTAGAACCAAGACAAGTATTAACATCAGGGTTCCCTCGCAATGACGTTTTTTTTCAGAATATTGAGCCGCAAACTACAGATCAATTTAAATGTATCTATATGCCTACCTTTAGGGGAGGAAAAGCAACAGAATGTGACTTATTCGAACAATATGGTTTTGATGTCAACACAATTGAAGAGCAATTAATTAAACATAATATTCATCTGACGCTCAGAATGCACCCAGTAAATAAGCCTCCTGCTAAAATTATTGAACAAATAAAAAACTCTTCTGTGATAAAATTAGACGCAAGTGATGACATATATGAAACAATTAATAAATACGATTGTTTAATTACTGATTATTCTAGTGTTTATATAGATTTTTTACTTTCAAATAAACCTATTATTTTTGCACCATTTGATTTAGAAGAATATAAAAAACAAGAGCGATCGCTATATTTTGAATTTGAAGAAGCAACAATAAATCCCTATCAATATAACTGGGCCGGAATTGTTGATCGTTTAATTTCGTTAAAAAATAATAATACGACAGAAGAATATGATAAAAATTATAACGAATTGAAGAATAGATTTCACAGCCCCCCCTCTAACGAAAAGCAACCTTTTTGTAATGGATTGTATAACCAACTGAACAAAATAGAGCGCTAGAGCATTACATATAATCAATTTGAAACAATTTGATGTGCCTATATTAATAATACGTCAACCATAAAATCGAAGTCATTACATACAATATAACCTTCCTCCTGATATGAAAAAACAAATTGGGTTATTAGGCAACGAAGTATATAAAGCTTGTTACGATTTATCTCAACCAGAATATCAAATATTCTGGTGTGTTTTATCTCAACCATATAAAAACACCATCGCTCAAAATGATTTGAGCAAATATCTACAAGTTCTAGTTATTAATTTTAACATACCTTTAGAGAGCTGATATTCCCCAAGATGCGTTACACTATTCCATTCCTTAATTTGCATTCGCCGCTTTTAAATTCAAAGTGAGTAGTATTACCATTTGATCGCCCTTACAACACCCCGCCTAGATTAATAAAATCGTTCATTATTTGTCATATATCGTTCATATATAGTTGTTACATTAAAAACAACTAATTAATTTGAGCATAAAATTATGAGCGATATCATCCTATTTGGAGCATTCGACCGACACAATTATGGTGATTTACTATTTCCTCTAATCATGGAGCGAGTTATCAATGACCAATTCCCTAATAAAAATGTTTTTATTGCTGGATTAATTAAAAGCGATTTATCTCAATACGGCGCCAAGCGCACCGTTTCTATAAAAAATGCTCTAAAAAAAAGTAATAAAGACGCTACGTTAATACTTGCTGGCGGTGATGTTATGGCTTGCGATTGGCAGTCTGCGTATGGTTATTTATTACCAAAAGTAATCTTTCCTGTTTATCAACGTATTGCATGTTATTACTTTCCGAAAACGACGCAACGATTAACGTCAAAACTACTAGGCATAAAATCCGAACTCCCTTTTAATTTGGGTCGAAATCACGTAGGTGATAAACGTAAAATTATTTATAACTCGGTAGGCGCTACTGAGGTTGGGAATATTGAAGATAAGAGAAAAACAACTAGTTTAGGTAACGTGATAAAAGATTCTCATTTTGTATCCGTGCGAGATAATTTTTCAAAAACACAATTAGAAAGGATAGGCTGTGAGTCTTCTCAACTAGCACCTGATTCTGCCACAATCATGTCTTCTTATATATCAATTGAAGAAATTGAAGAAAGATCTGCACATTCTACCAAGAAAATAATAGAAGATAACATAGACGGGTATATTGTATTCCAAATTTCACAAGCCCATGTAAACGGTAAAGAAAAAGCTTTTGCTAAAGCGTTATCAGAAGTTAGTTCAAATTTAAATTTACCTATTGTATTAATAGCAATAGGTAATGCGGCAGGGCATAACGACGCAAAAGGTATTCATAAGGTTGTATCACTGCTTCCTAAGAGTATTTCTTACAACATATATTTAGATGGAAATATATTTGACCTAATGAATATTATTAGAAATACGTCTTGCTACTGTGGTAGCAGTTTACACGGCTTAATTACTTCAATGTCATTCGCAGTTCCTAGAGTTGCTTTATTACCAAAGCTTAAGAAACAAATTAATTATATGGATACGTGGGATCTTCCACATATGCCTAGAGGTGTAGTACCTGAAAACCTCCCTTCTGCTGTAAATATTGCCCTTTCAACTCCTAGCAAGGATTTACATGAGCTAGGGCGTAAATTAACAGAAACATACATGGACAATTTTAAAAGCTTGAGTAAGCTATTTTAAAGTATCAACTCTCACTACAACTGCTAGCACTAAAGGGTAGGCTTCTTGGGTTTTAGTTTCTGAACCACTAAAAGAACGTACTGCCCTGATATATTTCTAAGATTCTTATCAAGCACTAACAACCAACTTAAAAATAAGAATACAATAAAACTAAGTGCTCCATACATTATCAATTCAAGCCATGTGATACCTGAAGACAAGCTTAACGCTAACCACAAACCCACACCAAACACTAAGAAATTTGCCCAAAATAGTTTACGTATTATTAGCCACAAGTTTAACTTATTGTAATAGCTATATAACCATAAACTAAGTACCACATTAGCAATAAAGGAGCCGATAGATGTTCCTACTGCTACGCCAATCAATCCATATTTAATACCTAAAACAATTGACAAAGATATATTAGTAATAGCTCCTAAAAGACTTATCAACGAAATATATTTATGCTGGGCCTGAGCAAGAAGTACCTGGTTTACAGATGTATAAATTGCCTGACAAAAAAAAGTAAAGATTAAAAAATATAAAATATTTGCAGCAGACTCAAATTCAACACCAACCCAAAGAATAATAAAAGCCTTTCCTAATACTATTAATGGTGCTGAAAATAGAGTCGCAAAAAATAAATTAATCATTATCGCGTTATGAAATAACCCATCCAAGCTTTCATTTTTAGAAATCTTTTTCATAAAAACAGGAGATAGAAACCCATTAACAGTAAACACAAATGCTTTAATATGTTCAGCTAGGCGATTTGCTACACCATAAACAGCTACAGATGACAGCCCAATAAGCTTGGTAACAATAAAAGGGTCAGCTTTGTCATTTAATGTTTTAGCTACACCATTAGCGACAACATGTTTAGAAAAAGCAAACAAAGACTTTACTTCTTCTTTTGAGGATAATTTAAAGCTGAAACGTAGCGGCGGATAAAGTTTTTTGATATAAAATATTTTAATGAGATTAGTGAATATATCGGCAGATAAAGTAGCAATTATTGCTCCCCATATATTCATACTCGGTATTAATAAGAATATAAGAGCTGACTTAATGATCACGTTTAGAATGACTAAATTGGAATCTATATCAAGCCTTAGAAAAGATGTAATAAAGCCATGAAAAGGATTCATCAAAAAGTCGATTAATATCTTTGCAGACAATACAAGTAAAGCAAGTTTTAACGCATTGGCATCAACCATTGTACCGAACAATTCGGATGCAAACACTCCAACAACAACTAATAGTAATGCTGCCACCAACCCTAGAGTGCCAAAGAGTACAATTCCCGTAGAAAAAACGGTATTCACTTTAACAGGGTCTTTAGTTTCCAACGCTAAAATTGTATGGCGCTGTACTGCCGATGGAAAACCTAATTCAATAACATTGAACCAACCAATAATAGAAAGAATTAATAACCAAAACCCATAACCGTCAGCTCCCAATACATTTATAAAGTATGGAGTAAGTAGTAATGACGAAAACACCAAAACTATTCTTTCAATAAAACGAAAAACTGAACTTGTAAAAAATAGTTTTTTAGTACTCATAAGCGACCATAGTTAAAATAAAATTAATCTTTCTAATAATTTCAAAGAATACACGTTGTTTTATCTTAAACGCTTAACCTTTTGCATAAAATGCCAAACATTATTAGGAACCAGTTTAAGCACCCACCCCTTCAACGCCAATAAGTGGTTACGTTTCAACCTTGAAGCCTCCAAAAGAGTATCGCCAGCCAACTTAAAAAGCCCAATATGAATATATGAACTTGCATACCTTACATGTAAGTTATGCTTTATTTCATCCCAGTTAATGCTTTTGTGGTACTTATCAGCTAGTGGTGTTATTTTATTTAAACAAACCAACTCAGCCTTGTGCATTTTTTCTTCATTTGACGAATAGTTTTCACCATGGAAAACATGAATAGCCAAATGTTCTTCGACAAAATCAAACTCGCATACTAGAGATAGTTTTAGCCAAGCTAACCAATCATCCACCCCCATAAGCTCTCGATCATCATCAAATGCATTGGTTTGCTTTAGTAGAGCCTTACGCACAACGGCCGTGCAACAAGTAAACATATTTACCTGAATCAATTTCTCAAATACACTACCGCGATAATACTTGTCAAAGCTTGGCTTTACCTCTTTACTTAAATACGTATATTTTGCAATGGCGCCACAATAAACTAAGCCTACTTTTTTATTTTCAAACAGAGGTATTTGTTTACTCAGTTTTGTAGGTAACCAAAAGTCATCCTGATCACAAAAAGCAACAAATTCACCTTGAGCTTCATCTATCCCGTAATTTCTTGCTGCAGCAACACCACCATTTTCTTTATGGTGTACTTTAATTCTACGATCTTTCCGTGCAAGCACTTCAAGAATATCTTTTGAATTATCCGAGCTTCCATCATTTATAAGTAATAATTCAAAATTATCGTAATGTTGAGATAATATTGTGTCTACCGTTTTTTCTATGTACTGAGATCCGTTATATACAGGAATAACAATAGAAACTAATTCGTTCATTTTCAGTCCTTAAAATTATTTCAAACTATAAAAGTTTAGTAATGTTTAATGAACACTAACTTGTAAAGAAAATTAAAAAGGTTAAATAGAATATGGGCATTTATCGTTCATAAAAGACCATCACTTTATATATTTATTAAAATTAAATTGATGTACTACTTATACGAATTGAGATACAAATTTGCACATTGCTTCATAGAAAACTTTTGTTCATATATTTTTTTACTCTTCTCTCCAAATTCCTTTATCAGCTCTGGGTTATCTATAATTTTTGCAATACAATTAGCTAAGGTTTCCGAGTCTGCATAATCGTATAAGAATCCGTTAGTATTATGTTTGACCAGCTCAGGGTTCCCACCTACATTTGAAGCAATGATCGGCGATGCACTCGCCATAGCTTCTAAGACTGCTAATGACAATCCTTCGGTTTCCGACGTAACTATTAGTAAATCTAAATTGGCATAAATATCGTCCCGGTTTGTTACTACTCCTTCAAAACTAATTGACGCATCATGAGCGATTGCTTTAGCCAATTCTTTATGTTTGCTAAGTAACTCTCCATCACCATAAAATGACACCTTGATTCTTTGCTTCTGTTTTGTTGATAATTTTCCAATAGCCTCTATTAGAATATGCTGAGACTTTAAAGGTACAAAACGTCCAACATGCCCTACTCTAATGGTTTCGCTATCAGTCTTTTGCTGATTAAAAGGAAGTACTCCGTTTAGAATAACTTGGGCCTTTAACGAAAATTTGGGATAGACACTCAAAAAATTACTCTTACCCTTATCAGCAACAAAGATAATGTTATGTAATTTAAACAAAGCTAACATATATGTGCATCTCCACTTTAAAGATTTGTGCACACGTTCATTGTGACGAGTATAGACAACACTAATATTACACAACATACTCGCGAGTAATACTCGTAACAAACAAAAGCTGCTGTGAATATTAACTACGTTAAACGAATTAAGTATCATCTTTATATCACCAATTCGTGTCGCTCGATAAAGTTGAATACCATACTTACCTATCTCTTGCTCCAGAGGCTCTCCTTCCACCCCCATTGATAAGATACAAGGAACTACATTTTTGTTCTT
Organism: Colwellia sp.; assembly: GCA_020630795.1. Taxonomy (GTDB): domain Bacteria; phylum Pseudomonadota; class Gammaproteobacteria; order Enterobacterales; family Alteromonadaceae; genus Pseudocolwellia. The sequence continues at coordinate 83,117 of JAHDIK010000010.1, read as the reverse complement.
GCTTTGCTCTCTCGCCAAGTCAACAACAAATCTTTCCGCGCCACCCACATTAAGGCTGCTAACAACATGTAAAATTTTCATTAATTAGCCTTATAAGTTAAAAAGAATGCTTAACTTAAGCTCCACTATATCGTCAGAACCAATACAATAGCGATTCAAGTCATGAGAGTTCGATTTACTAGTAATACGCCCTGGTTCATTATTAAAGCCGAATTTATAACCTAATAAAGCGGCCAAGCGACATGTATCCGACGTATAACAATGTTTTCTCCCAACAGGATATACTACCGATGAAACAAGAGCCGGAATATTTTTTTCAATAATTTCTTTTGATACCTTTAACTCACGCTCTTGTAACTCGAGAGATAACTGTGACAGCATTTGATGACTAAGAGTATGAGACCCTATATTCATTCCTGCGGACGTCATTTCACACAACTGCTCCCAATCCATAAATAATTGCTGATTAACATTACTAATACTTCGTGCTTCTTCAGGGAATTTAGCTCTAATGTCATCTAATACTTCTAAAACTGTTACGCTTTTTAAACGCTTAGCATCATAAATAATTCGACTGATAACTGCTTCTAAGTTGTTTAATTCAAGGTTATAAACTGTTGCCTTGGATGGTAGTTGATATGAAGAGCCACATGACAAACGCAAAATATAAGCAATTTCATCCCACCATGGAATTAACTCACTCCCTACAAAATCGGTTGCAACATAAAACGAGGCCGATATCCCATGCTTCTTTAGTACCGGGAAAGCCTCAGTGAAATTATCTATATAACCATCATCAAAAGTAAAAACAGCATACCTATTTTCATGTTGTTTATTATTATTGATAATAGTTTCCAGTTCCTCCAAGGAAATGACCTGAAAATTATTTTTAATAAATAAGCATTGCTCTTCAAAGGCTCGAGTCGAGCATGAAAATACTTCCCTATCGAATTGACAAGAATTTCGCTCTCCAATTCGATGATAGTTGAATACATATACGCCATTTGGAATATACTTCCAGGGTATAGAGTGCAAGCCAGTGACAGTTAAGACTTTTTTAATTGCCTGCTTTAGTTTATGCGAAAACATCAGCATTTAAACTACAGCGACTTAAATGTAGGTTTATTTAAAATGTAATCTCTATATTGATTAGGGTTACCCACTTCACCCGCCTCAGCTGCCTTAGCAATATTGTACATCTCACGCGCTGAAACATAGTGTAAAAGATAATTTTCTCCATCATTATATTTAGTTTCTAAATAGGTATGCATATTATGCCTAGGTTGTCCTAATAACGTATCCATATCAGCTTCTTGTGTCCCGTGCGTATGAACTTTTATGAAAATCCACTCCGGACGCCCTTTAACGTGAATATGAGAATTAACCCATTGATCGACTCTAGAGTTTAATGGAGGCATCGTAGCTCTAACGTCTGAATTTTCAATACGAGGTAATCCTTTAGGTGTTCTCCATTTTGTAGCTAAGCCTAACGGTCCTTGAATAAGCATGAGATCACCAGAAGAAGCCTTTCCGTTTTCAACGTCTACTCCATCATCATGTGATTTACACGCTCCTGGTTTACCAGTCGCGTAATAAATAGAGTTTATTTTTGAGGTTTGCGCCAAGCTCGGTGCGGAAGGCAAGGTCATATCGACATAACATCCCGTTTCTTTTAATAGGCTTAACTCATTATCAATTCCACATTGACTGCCGTCTGGCAATGAGTTGTCCAATGCCCAATTACCATGAATGAAAGCATACATGATTTGCCCCGTTTCAGGATGCACTGGCAGTGCCCCATGTTCATGGTGCAAAGTATTTGCAAAGTTTGTCATAACTGTAGAAAAGTTTTCAGCTGTATCATTATCATGGTGCAAATGGATTTCAATTTCACCAAAACCTCGATAGCACATATCCGAAAGCTTTGCTAAATGTTCATGGCGATATTCTTCTTCTGGGTAGAAAAAACAATGCTTAGGCATATGTCCATCAGAGTCTTTGTGTTTTTCTGCCATCAAGGGGTAATCTTTAAACCAACGATCGACACGTGCTCTCTCGACATCAATATCATCATTGCGCCATTGTGGCTCATAATGGTCGACAAAACAAAATAACACATGCTTAGTGGTGTTAACTTCGGGCTTATTAAACAATTGTCTAAAATACGAAAAAATCCATAAGTCCATATTTTTCTTTTTTACAACAAAAAAGAATGAACCTAACCCAATAATAAATAGAAAAATTATAAACACACTAAACATTACTTTGTTTCTCCTTGCCTAGCAGTACGTTGCCAACCACCATTCTGATGCCCTTTTAGAAAACGCACAAACCCTAACCCTAACCCTAAATTCATGGAAAAGAAAAAGCTTATGATTGCAACAATACTACCAACCTTAATTCCTTGATTAATTTTACGTTGGCCAATCCATCCAACATAATAAAATGCAATTTGTGCCAAAAATAAAACCAAATACACTGGCTGTTCGATTAAAAATAAATTGGAAATAAATGCTAAAACCATCAAATGAGGGGCAAACCAACGAAACACTTTATGCGACCAATAACAAAAACTGAACCACCCATTTAAAGGAGATAAAGCCCATAAATTTGCATTGAATGCCTTATAGTTGCCGATGCCAATGCGAACCCTTCTACCAAATTCATCTTGTAATGAAGGAGCGACCTCTTCAGACGCAATAGCTTTATCATTGTATAGAACATCATAACCTTGCTTCTTAACATTCATAGCTATACAAAAGTCATCAACAATAGTGTCTTTAGAAAGTGGCTGATATAAATCCCTACGTATAGCATAAATAGCCCCATTAGCGCCTAAAATACCACCCAATGACGATTCACAACGCTTCAAAAACTGTTCGTATTTCCAATACAAGCCATCTTTATTTTGATTACCATCATCAGTAACAAGCAAAAGCTCTCCCGATACTGCACCTGTATTTTCAGAAAAACTAGAGATTAAAACTTTGACTGCATCTTTACGAAAGTCGGTATTAGCGTCAGTAAACACAAGAAACTCTGCATTAGATTGAGACACTAAATCATTTAAAACAGATATTTTACCCCTATTTTCTTCAAAATTGGTCGCTATGACCCTTTCATCTTTAAATCCGGTAATAATCTCTCCTGTCCGATCGTGACTTCCATCAGATGCAACTAAAATGCGCAATTTACCACTATAGTCTTGGTTTAGGGCATTTTCTATCCGTTCATGAATACAAGACTCTTCGTTATATGCAGCAATTATAATATCTACATCTGGATATGTTTCCATATCCTTTTCTTCTATACTCTCCGGAGTAACAAATACTTTCAACAAAAGTGGAAATAGTAAATATGAATAAACAAGTATTGCTAAAGAAATCCAAAATATAATTAGCATTTTTTTCCCTGATCTTTATTTATTATTTTTGCGGGAATTCCCACGACTGTGACATTACTAGGAACATCTTTAACAACAACAGCGTTTGCACCAATTTTCACATTATCACCAATTGTAATACCGCCAACAATTTTTGCTCCCGCCCCTATAAAGATATTATTCCCTAAAATAGGTGCTTTACCTTTCTCGTCACCAATAACAACACCACTTTCAAGAACAATATTTTCTCCTCCAACAACTTTTGAGTTGATAACCACACCAACAGGGTGCATTATTACCAACCCATGTCCAAAAGATGCTTTAGCACCTATAACACACCCATTGATAACTCGATTAAACCAAATAGTGATTATTGCAAGAGGGGACATTGAGTATTTTACGAGGAAACTAGTAAGTCGGTATAATAGATTCGCAGACGTTCCATCACTCAAAAACGTGCGTAATATTGAAACCTGATAACCTTCATCAAGAAAAATTTTTTGCTTCCTGTATATATCACTTTTTAAAGCTCTCATTCAGCCTCCAATCGCTCTAATACAAACTTAACATTATTGTTCCATTTAAATCTATTCGAGTGTTCTATAATTTCATTACGATCCCACTGAGTATTTAGAGCTTCAACAATCCCTTGCTTTAAATCGTTCACTGAACGAGGTGCCACCAATATTCCAACATTATTATTAACAACCTCTGGAATTCCCCCTACATCAGTCGCGACAACGGGAACACCACTAGCAAAAGATTCAAGCAAAACGTTAGGAACACCTTCTCGATAGCTTGGCAAAACAAGGATGCTGCTATTTCTAATTTTTTCAGCTACCTTGGTTAACGGTAATGAGCCATGAATATTTATAGGCAATTTAAGTTCCGCAGACTCTTTTTCTAAAAAAGATCTAAGCGGACCATCCCCTATAATATCAAGAGTAACATCAGGTATGCTCTCTTGTAGCTCAGTAAAGGCTTGAATTAATTCCTTCACACCTTTAGTAAAGATTAAATTGCCGACAAAAATGATAGATTTAGAAGTCTTTCCTTCAGGGGAGCCAGGGTAGAAAACATGAGTATTAACACCATTATAATTAACTAATACTTTCTCCTTTGATATCCCTATATTTATTAAAGATTCCGCAAGTGCGTTACTGGCACAAAAAACAGCTTTAGCTTTAGATAGCCATTTCTTCATCGAGTTACTACGAGGCAAAAACTGGGTATTTTCATTCACATCAGTTCCATGAACTTTTACATAAAATGGTAGTCTTAGGTATTTGTTTATCATTGATGCTGAAACCGCATCAGGAAAAGCCCACGAAGCTAATAATGCACAAGCTTTTTGTTTCTTCATCCAAGGCAATAAACATAACAACGACAGACTCTGTAGAAAGGGGACAAGACGTCTACCAAATTTAGGAATATAAAAATAGGGACAATATTTAATTTTTTCGCTTTTTACAATGTCGCTACGATGTTTTATCCATTCAATCCACGGCAATAAAATAACTATTTTTACAGACATATATTCTTCTATAAAATCAAATTGCTGTTTGTTAAAGCTAGCCCTATTGGGCGCCCAAGGAACAGGATAAAGATTAGTAATGATTAATAAATTTTTATCTGATAATGACATGAGTCTTATATGTATTCATATACCCAAGAACTTTTGAACTGTCTTAAGCATACCCTTCCTGTAAATACGTGAATTATTAAGGGGCTAAACCAGAAGTTACGACGGCATGCTCTAGATTTAACTCCTTAACGCTTTGGAACAATGAGCTAACGCCCTTTCCCAAACAATACTATTTCAACCGTCCTTATTAAAATAAGTAAATCCAACAAGAAACTTCTATGTTTAATATAATACAAATCGTATTTTAACTTTTCTAACGAGTCATTTTCAGTTGAGCCGTAGGGATACTTCAACTGTGCCCACCCAGTCAATCCAGGTTTTACGTTATGACGTTCGTTATAATAAGGTATGTTTTTAATAAGCTTTTGAACAAATTCAGGGCGTTCAGGCCTAGGACCTACAAATCCCATATCCCCTCTAATTACATTGTAGATTTGAGGTAATTCGTCTACTCGATATTTGCGAATAAACTTACCAATAGTTGTTGTTCGATCGTCATTGAGTTGAGCCATTTGTGCGCCATCCTTTTCAGCATCAACCCTCATACTTCTAAATTTAATAATGTTGAATGCCTGGCCGTCTAAACCAACTCGCTCTTGCAAATAAAATATCGGCGCTTTAAGCCCTTCATCAAGTTTAATTAGAATACTCGTGATAAGCATTACAGGCCATGTAACAAGTAATAAACAAAATGCCATACTGGCATTAAAAATCCAATCAAGGGTATTTCTTAGATGGTTAGCAGAAGCAAATCCATTTGAATAAATAACCCAACTCGGGTAAATAAGGTTTACAGCAATCTGGCCTGTTTCACGTTCGATAAAATCTAAAATTTCAGTGATTTCTATGCCGCGAATTTTACACGCAAATAAATCATCAACGGGGAGGTTATTACGTCTTTCATCACTTGCAACAACAATTTCATCAATTTCATGTTCAAGTGCGTAATTAACTAAGGAACCATCAAATTCAATACGATTTTCATTAACAATTCCACCTTCTTCGGTGTCACCTTCCATCACGATAAAGCCATGAACATGAAATCCTTGACGGTCTACATCTCGTCGCATTCTCTTTTCAATAATGGAAGCTCGTTCACCCGCTCCAATCACCAAAATTTTTCGTTTATTAAAACCAAAAAAATCAAGCTTTAACGTGATATATCGAAAAGCACAACCTAAAACTAAACTCAAAAATGCAGCGAAAGCTAAGATATCAATAGGAAGAGAGTTTTCTCCATAAAAAGGATTGATAAGCGCAGCTATAAAGAAGCCCGTCGCAACTGAAACTAATAAGCGTCTAGCAACCCCGCGTAAACTTTCACGTAGCTTAGAGTTATACAGCCCTAAAGCTAACGAAGATAGTTGTACGATAAGTGCAAATACTAACGAATAAATTCCCAGGGTTTGTAACGACGGTGAAACATCAGGAACGTATTCAAAAAGGCTATTCAAATATACTGTTAATAACAATGCCCCTGCAAACAAGAACAACTCGACCAGTACAATGGTTCTACTACCTGCAGACATATCTCTAAATTTTGGGCTAGACATATAAAATCAATATTCCTTTTTAAATATGTTTTGATGAAGTGCCAGAATCGGGCATATTAGAATTCATAGCATGACAAATGTAAAGAAAGTGTTGCTAATAATACCAAGATAAACGGTTATTTTACATAGTCCATTTTATTAAAAGCTTCTGTTTAGGAAATAATGTGCATCGCAGATAAAAATCAAATACAATTGAAGGATATGTATAATTTTAGTTTTAAATATAAAGGTTAAAACCATGGAAAATCGCTTGATTAAACACTTGTTAATTACAGTTATGCTTTTTTTGACTCAGCTTATTTCAGGCTGTCAAACTACCACTTTACCTCCTGCAACTGTTCACGCTTCAACAACCGCAGATGTGTCTTCATACAAATATTTAATAGGGGCGGGTGATGTTGTAAACATATTCGTCTGGCGAAACCCTGAAGTTTCAGGCACATTCACAGTTAGACCGGATGGCATGATCACGACTTCTTTAGTTGAAGATATTGAAGTATCGGGTAAAACTCCGACTGAACTCGCTCGAACAATTGAAAGTATTCTTAGCACATATATAAAAGAGCCTGTTGTCACAGTAACCGTGAACAAGTTTAACGGCCCTTTTAGTGAACAAATACGTGTTATTGGTGAAGCGGCTTCACCACGTGCAATAAATTATACTCAACAAATGACATTATTAGATGTAATGATTGGTGTTGGCGGATTAACTGAATTTGCAAACGGTAATCGAGCAAAATTAGTTCGCGTTGAAAATGGTGAACAAAAACAATACGACATTTTTATTGAAGACCTAATTAAGAATGGTGACATTTCAGCAAATGTTGATGTTTTACCTGGTGATATTATCGTAATTCCTGAAACTTGGTTCTAATCTAGTATTTTAATGCGATTAAACTTAAACGAATTTACTAATCCCATTTTTTAGAGGTAGGGAATGCAAGAAATTATTGAACAGGTATTAGATTACCTGAAAGGTATATGGATAAAGCGTAGATATTTAATGATAGCTACGTGGCTTTTATGTCCAATCGGCTGGCTGTTTGTTTCTCAAATGGACGACGTATATGAATCGGAAGCAATTGTATTTGCCGATACGCAGTCTATTTTAGGACCATTATTAAAGGGGATAACCGTTGAAACAAATACGGAAGCCCAAATACAGTTAATGGTTAAAACATTACTCAGTCGTGCCAATTTAGAACGAATTACTCGTATGACTGATTTTGATGTTCGTGTAAATAACGATCTAGAATACGAAGAGCTAATTGATGACTTAAAAGAAGACATCATCATAAAGAAAACAGGTGGACGTAAACAAAACATCTTCAGAATTTCTTTTGAGGATAAAAATCCAGAAATGGCTAGGGATGTAGTTCAAGCAGTTCTGACAGTATTCATTGAAACAACGATTGGTGAAAATCGAAATGATAGTGACTCTGCTCAAAAGTTTTTGACCACACAAATAAATGACTATGAAAATCGTTTATTGGCTGCAGAAAGTCGTCTTACTGACTTCAAACAAAAATATAACGACGTATTACCTAATCAGTATGGCGGTTACTATCAAAAACTTACTATTGCTAAAGAGCAGTTAAAATCTATTGAGCTTGGTTTACTTGAAACACAAACGCAACTCGAATCTGCGCAAGCACAACTGCCAAGTGCAAGCGATCAATCTAACAAGCCCCAAAATAGTATTAAAAATGATAATTCGATTGAAACTACCTATGATGATCGTATATCAGAACTAGAGGCTTCTTTAGACAGTCTGTTAGTAAGATATACAGATAAACACCCTGATGTTAAAGAAGTTCAAAGTAGACTTGCTCATCTTAATAAACAACGAAAAAATGAAATTAAAAAATATTTAGATTCTTCAAAAAATGAAAATGCAAAATATGCATTAAGCCAAAGCCCTGTGACTCAGGGAATTTTAATGCAAATTAATCAGCTTGAAAATCAAGTAGCATCTTTTACTGTGAGAGCGGAAAACTATCGTAAAGAAGTTGCAGATCTAGAAAGTAAAATTCATGTACTACCAGAAATTGAAGCCGAATTAGTTGCTTTAAATCGAGGATATGAAATTACTAAAGAAAAATATGAAGACTTATTAAAGCGAAGAGAAACAGCGCAACTAGCAAAACAAGCTGATGACACCAACAGTAAAATTAAGTTCAATGTTATTGAACCTCCGAGAGCTCCTACTGAACCAACTGGTCCTAAACGTATATTATTCCTATTTGCGGTTACGATTCTGGGCTACGCAATAGGTACAGGTTTATCACTATTAGTTAGTCAAATTAATCCCGTTGTAACATCGAGTGCGCAAGCTTCTAGATTATCAGGAATACCAATTTTTGGTATTGTCTCAGCATCAGAAAGTTTAGGTTTACAAAAATGGCATAAGAAGAAGACAATTATATTTATTCTCTCAAATACTCTACTGTTATTTTTATTTATAGCATTTCTTGCATACGCCTTATTTCCTGAAACTATACAAGCTCCATTAAGAAGGATTTTTTAACAATGAGTACTATTGAAAAAGCCTTAGCTAAACAAAAGGTAACGGGGAAACCTGAAACTTTAGATGACGTGGTTCCTGTCAATCAAAATTTACCCCAACAAGACGAGGCCATAACGTCTCAAGCAACTCACTCGCTAGAAATAGATAAACCTTCCTTGGAAGCTCGAGGGTACTTAATCGACAATGGCTCTCGAAAGAGCATTAAAGACGAGTTTAGACAAATTAAACGTAAGTTGCTTAACAACGCCTTTGGTGCAGCGTCAAAAACACTTAATAATAGCAACTTGATTATGGTGAGTAGTTCGAAGCCGAATGAAGGGAAGACTTTTGTTTCAATTAATTTAGCGCTCAGTATCGCATTAGAGCAAGATAAAACTGTATTACTGGTTGATGCTGATGTACTGCGACCCAGTATCAATAGGGAACTAGGAGTAGGCAGTGCCTCTGGACTAATTGAATATTTACTAGGTGAAGAAGAAAGTATCAGTCAGATTATCTACAATACAAATATAGATAAGTTGAAGGTGATTCCAGCCGGCGAACCACATCATTTATCAAATGAGCTATTAGCCAGTGACAAAATGCAAGCTCTAGCAAATGAATTAGCAGCTCGTTATCCGGACCGTATTGTAATATTTGATTGCCCTCCACTAATTGGCGTAACGGAAACGCTAGTTTTAGCTAACTTAATGGGGCAAGCGCTACTTGTAGTTGAAGAGTCAAAAACCCATATTGCTGATATACAACAAGCTACGGAACACTTAAACGATGATATTGCACTGGGTTTAGTTGTTAATAAAGCAATAAAATCACACAAGGATATGTATGGCTATTACGGGTATGGGTATGGCGCTAAAGAATAATATTTTAAGGCTATCCATATTTATAGCATTTACACAGAATGTAAATGCTAATGAATGGCAATTCGAGCCTCATGTCAGAGTAAATCAAACATATTCTGACAACGTTAATTATGACAGCGAGAACAGCTTTGATAAGACGTCTAGTTTTGTAAATCAGCTTGGTTTAGGCCTAACCTCTAACTACAAATCAAAAATTACTGCGTTAAATATTGAAGCAGAAGCACATAAAGCTTCGTATAGTCATGACAGCAGCCAAAATGATGAATTTTTAACACTAAATAGCGGTGTTAATGTAGATTTATGGTCAAGTGGCTTTTCTTTAATTGGCTCTGCGAGTATTCAAAATAGAGCTCGAAATAGCTTTCGTAGTCCTTATGCTGATACCCTTTCAGGCGATACTGTTCAATACGAGCAATACTCTGGAGGAGTAAAATACGATGTCAGGAATCGCCAGTATATTATAGGCGCTAGTATTATATACAATACTACTAAATCAGAAGATGGGCTCGGAGAACAACAGGGGTATTCTGCAAACTTAACTTCTAGTAACGGAACAAGTGCCGATTTTGTGTATTGGGATATTAACGCCTCGTTCAGAGAAAGAGAAAATAGAGGCAATACAGGAGAATCTTATACCAATGAAATTAAAGTAGGATATATATCTCCCTATAAATTTAACCCTTTTCTCCGTTTATACCGTGAAGATAACTCTGGAAGTGTTGGTGCTGGCAGAGTTGCAGAGTCTAATTCATACGGTTTTGGCTTTCGTTGGAATGTTATTCCAAGATTAACTGTTGATCTATCATACAATATTCCGACAGATGACGATCAACAAAATAACTACTTTGATGCTAATGTAGAATGGCAACCTACTCAAAGAACGTCATTGTTAGCTGGTAAGTCACAACGTTTCTATGGAGATAGCTACAACTTCAACTTATCACACGAAAATCGTCGATTTAGAAATACTATAAGTTACGATGAATCCGTTCAAACATTCACTCGTGATAATTTTAGCCGTGAATCAGCAGGTTTCTTCTTATGTAATCAAGACCTAGACTGTATCCCACAGACCGCAAACATTCCTGATGGATACGCTTTCATTGAGTTATTCGATCTCCAAATCGCGGAAGACAATACTTTTTCACTCAATAAAAAGCTATCATGGCAATCAGCGCTAACACTGCCAAGAACTACATTTTCACTCAATTTAAGTAAAACTGAACGTACAGTTTTAGGCAATAATGTAGCAACCAACATTGAGCGTAAAAGTAAAATTGACAGAGCGAATTTTAGTATTTCTAGAAAAATAAGTGGTTATTCCACCATCAGGTTATCAAGTATATATTCAAAAAATCATAATGCTATAGGCCTTCCAACAGAGGCATTAAGTCAACATAGAATGTATAAAATTAATTACGACCGTAGTCTAAATAACTCACTTAATGTAACTATTGGTTTAAGTCATCAAAATAGGGATGCCACTCCAACATTTTTTGAATACAAAGAAAATCGTATCACTTTAGAATTAAATAAGGTTTTGTAGCAGTATGTACGAGAATTATTATGGATTTAAAGAGCGTCCATTTCAGCTGAGCCCAGATCCTCGCTTCTTTTTTGCATCAAATCACCACCAAAGAGCAATGTCGTATTTGCAATATGGTTTAGATCAAGGTGAAGGGTTTATTGTAATCACTGGCCCTATTGGAACAGGTAAAACAACGCTTGCTCGTAACCTACTCAACAATATTAGTGATTCAAAAATTGTTGCTGCGCAATTAGTAACGACTAAATTGAATCCAGAAGAACTATTAGAATTAGTCATTTCTGAGTTTAATATACATTGTGAAGGCAGCAGCAAAGCAGAATTACTTCAAGCGATTGAAAAGTTTTTAAGATCTTTACATCAACAAGGAAAACGTGCCTTGCTACTTGTTGATGAAGCTCAGAATTTACCTGTTGAAACAGTGGAAGAATTGAGAATGCTCTCAAACTTTCAAATGGATAACAAACCATTAATTCAGAGTTTTTTACTTGGGCAAGAAGAACTTAAAGGCATTATACAAGCGCCTACCATGGAGCAATTCAGACAGCGTATTATTGCTTCTGCGCACCTAAAGCCGCTCAAAATAGAAGAGGTGAAGGAATATATCATTCATCGTCTTCAGCAAGCAGGTTGTACCAAAGAAAATGTATTTTCTGAGTCGGCATTTAATCTGATTCATGAAAAAACACTAGGTGTTCCTCGAAAAATAAATATTTTTGTTGATCGACTCCTACTGTTTGGCTTTTTAGAAGAGCTGTCGATTATTAATGACGAAGCGATTAATGAAGTAGCTGTAGAAATGGAAGTTGAATTAACAGGATCAATGAATAACCAGACCCTAGAAAGCAACGAACCTTCTAATGCTCAAGGTGTTATTAACGCACCTGAAAAAGTCGAGAACATTAGAGAAGTGCTACGAGAAATAGAGGAAATTCTTGAAACCTCTATAAAGCAAAAGATTAAAATGGCGCGCTATGTTGATAAGCTGTTGAAACATAAAAATAGGCTTTACGCTGAAACGAATTTTGAAGAAAAATCATAACAACCTAAAGAGCCAACTAAACGTGGCTCTTTTCAATTTGTCACATCAATAAATTTCCTGTTGTACAACACCAAAATGAGACACCGTTAGATGAAAATTTGGGTACATTTTATCAAAGCACCAATTCGCGTAACGGTTATAGGTAAACGGCGTACCTTTATAAAATTAAAACGTCAGATGGTTAGTCTCAAAATTGCGCTTTCACAAGAAAAAGTAGAAACGAAAGAAATGCTTAGCATTTACAAAAAGTACAGCAAAAGGCAAGCTTCACCTGATGAAATGACTCTCGCCAATAAACAGTTTATGGATATATTGAAAGGCCTAGGGCTTGGCGTTTTTGCTGTATTACCGTTTTCACCAATTACCATCCCCGTACTCATAAAGTTAGGAAAAATGGTTGGTGTTGATATTCTTCCAAGCTCTTTTAACAAAGATAACAATACTACTGTTAATAAACAGTAATCTACTTATTTTAAATAACTAATAGCTTGGTCAGTAACGCATTGAGATAAACTTTTTTTCTTCTCATTTATGGAAAGCGAAGCGATAGCTTGCTTTACTAGCTTAATTTTTTGACGCTGCTCGTTTTCAGGTAAGTCACCCAATTGATCTTGAAAACACCCAATCAAACCGAAATTCACGGCTTTTTCAGATTTCACACTCTCGTTACCAAGGCATGCGGTTAATTTTTCGGCTAACCTTTCTTTGCTAACGTTGTTGATTAACTCTTTAAGTGACTTCTTACCAAAATCGTGATTACTTTCGATATTACAGGCATAAAACATATCAGCCACAGCAACTTTAGGTATAAGTGCTTCATGTTGCTTACTAAATAAGCTTTTAAGCCATTCATTATGCTCTTTAGACGAAGTAGTTGCTTCTTGAGCAGATAATATAGGACTTGAGACTATAGCCCCAAAAAATAAGATAGAAGCAGCCTGAAATTTAATAGACATAACATTAGATACTCGAATATACGAAAGTACCTGTATTTTACTAAACACTAACAGTAATAAACAGCACAGCGTATGAATATAGCCCTTTTATATTTAACACGCGAAACGGAGGTGATCGTATATAAGCTTCCTATTACTTTTTACTCATGTTTTAATAACAGAGTCTTATATTTCAGTTGAATGGGTAACATATGTTAAAGATCTTATTTGCGAGTTTGTTTTCTTTACTTATCTTTTCTACAAGCGCGCAAGCAGAGAATAGTAGCAAGGAATTAGCTGAAATGATAAAAGACAACAAAGGGAAAGTTATATACATCGATTTTTGGGCATCGTGGTGCACTCCATGTAAAAAGTCATTCCCTTGGATGAATAACATTCAAAAAAAGTACAATAACTTAAAAGTGATTAGCATTAATGTTGATGCTGAAAAGTCTTATGCCACTGAATTTCTCAAGCAAACACCTGCTAATTTCTCTGTGATTTACGATCCTAATGGAGAAGTTGCAAAGCAATATAAACTTAAAGGCATGCCGTCAAGTTACGTTATTAATAAGAAAGGAGTTTTAGTTGCCACTCATGTAGGATTTAATAAAACTAAACAATTAAAGTACGAGAAAGACTTAAAAGCACTACTAAATGAATAGGAATTAATAGAATTATTTAGCGATCCAACATACTTCAACAAGTTTTTCCGCCGCACCTAGAATACGCCCTGTAAATTTGTCGCCAACACATACCTGTCCAACCCCTTTTGGTGTTCCAGTCATCACAATATCCCCGTCTTCCAACGTCATGAATGACTCTATTCCTTTAAGAATGTCTGAAGGCTTATACATCATCATTCCAACATTTCCTCGTTGTCGTAGCTCATCATTTACAATTAACTCGATTGTTAAATCATCAGGTGAATCTAATGATACAAACTTGCTAAACAGCGCTGAATTATTAAAAGCTTTTGCTCGCTCCCACGGTAAACCTTTTCCTTTGAGTGATGATTGTAAAGCTCGCTTGGTTAAATCCAAACCAACCCCGACCGCCGAAAATTTTCCTGATTGATATAAAAAGCATATTTCTGCTTCATAATGAATAGGTTCACCATAAAATGCATATAACTCCCTACCAATAGCAGAGTTCGGTTTATTAAATACCACCATGTCGTCTGGAATTTCATTTCCCAACTCACTAATATGCTCAACGTAGTTACGACCAATACATATTATTTTCGAAGGAGTTACTTCCTTTCCATTAAAATCAATTTTATTCATTTACTAAGCCAGTGTTAACACACGATCACTGAAGAAATGTTACAAAATACACATCATTATTTACCATGGATCGTTTTGTATTCTTCATGCTTAACACCAAAAAAACCTGCGATAGTTCCATAAGCAGAACACACTCTAAAAATACCATCAACAAATTTGGTTTTGTTGAAGCTTAACGCCCCCAATAACAAGTAGAATATTCCTCGTAAAAAGCGAACGCCTGCCATAGCAATACATCGAGATATCGCATTATATAATTTTTCTTCAAACAAATGAGATCGCGTATACCCTATACCTGAACGAAAGCCTCTTCGACTAAACCATTTTACCGTTGCTCTACTTTTTGGAAATTCCTCTTCTACTGGGCTATCAATATAAATACACTTAAACCCTTTATGTTTACAGCGTAAAGCAAAGTGATAATCACTCGCACCTGTCATCGCAAATCTAGAATCGAATACAGGTATAAGGCTTTGAATAACATTTCGCGATAACAGTAAGTTATTTGTATAAAAAACATCGATAAAATCATTTGGCTGATAAGGGTTTCGACCATAAATCAGATCAATTGCCCACTCTGGTGTGCCTGGCTCCCCGACCGAAATAACATGACTAGTAACTATATCTACTTTATGCTCGTCTACAGCATTCACCAATTTATTAATCCAGTCAGCCGATTGGGGCCACTCATCATCATCAATAAAAATAAGAAAATCGTTATCGCTATTTAGAAAAACATCCACACACTTATTTCGTGCCGCAACAATTCCAGGAATAGGCTCTTCATCATAAGTAACAGGGATATTAACTCCTTCATTACTTAAGTCAGTTACTACTTTTTCTGTATCTGCATCAAGAGCATTGTCTACAACTAGGATACTCGCAGATATTGATGAATCTACATCTTGCTTCTGTAAAGCTTCAAGTAACCTTTTTAACCACAATGGGCGACGACAGGTAATAACGGATATAAGTACTTTCTTCACTGTTTATTTCTCTTAATATAAAATGGTAAGTATAAATTTACATCGAAAAATTAATACGTATCTATACTTGGAATACCGTATGCGTAATGTTGAAAATTAAACCACTCTATTCATTATTCTTCACTTTCGCAACTAACCGGAAAATACTATTCATTAAATAGTATTTAATATTTTCTCATAGTTTTCATCATGTTTACTACTTAATTTGGTTTATATATCAATCTAATCTTTGTATGAAAAAACAATACTATTTATATGCTTGTTAACTTTCATCACATCAAAATAGTCTTCGACGATTGTCCTACTTTCATTTGCCATGTTTTGCCATAAATCTGGGTTTTCAATAAACCAAATCATTTGATCTTCTAATTGTTTGGCATTTTTAGGGGATACTAGCTTTCCATTTCGTTCTTTAATAACAGTATCTCGGCAACCAGACGTATTGGTTGTCAAAATAGGTCGTCCTACTGACATAGCTTCTAACACGGAGCGTGGTAAACCTTCATGATATGAAGGTAACGTATATATATGGCACTTTTGAACAAAAGATAATACGTGGTCTGTTTCGCCTAAATAAGTAATGGCACCTGAATCGCACCATGACTTTAGCTCATCAGAATTAATACGGTCGGGAGAGGAGTCTTCAGGCCCTAAAAGCTGGAAGGTTGCTTCAGGGTACTTCTGTTTCACACTCTGTGCTGCGCTAGCATATTCTCTTATCCCTTTATCACCCAGCAATCGTGCTACTAATAAAAATATAGGCGCACCTTTAGGTAAAGGAGTTTTGGGATATTCAGACAGATCCACACCTGAACCGTGTACTCTATACGTTTTATCTTTAGGAACAATTCCTTGGCTCACAAATGTTTGTAGGTTATCCGTGTTTTGAAAAATAACACTCTTAGCTTTTTTTAACGAAAATCGATATAACCCTTTAACAATACGATTGATAAAATTTCGTTTAAATCCACCTGTTTCAAATGCATAACCTAAACCCGTAACCATCGCATGAAAATTCGCTTTTCCGTAAAAACTTGCAGCGATTCCCCCCCAAATTATTGGTTTGATTGTGTACGCTAATATCTGATCTGGTTTACAGTCATTGAGTGCTTTAATAAGTTCAGATAATGTTTTAAGATCTGCTAGCGGATTCAGGCCATTTCGCTCAACCTTATATGGTCTAAATGCAGCACCAAGGGCAGTTACTTTTTTTATTATTGCAGGATCGGCATCTGCAGCCATTACGGTTACTTTGTACCCCTTTTTAACCCAACCTCGGATCAACTGGCCGCGAAAGCCTACAATAGAATTTGGGTACGCACCGATTATTAGAATATTCATCAATGTACTTACTTTGTATTTTTAGAAAAAATAAATGAATTCACGCGTTGTTTTTCGTTCTTCGACAGTGAAAACACATAAGCCAAACCAACATATACAACCCCTGTTGTTAAACAGCCTATCACTAGCCCCAACCAAGATGCTTCGAGTATCGTTGACATGTAATAGGCTATACCCCACGTGCCAAGCATTACAGGAGCACTCGTTTGAAATAATCGCCAATAAAAAAATGCCATGTTCAATTTTATGACGCGTGTTAAATAAATATTAACCAGCACCAGCTCACCTATTACTAAGCATGCTGCGGTACCAATTGACGCCCCTAATAATCCAATCTCTTTCACTAAAAATATTGATATGGCCACGTTTAATAACGCGGTTATCAGCAACAATACACTTCTCACTTTGTGTTTATTTAAGGCTTGAAGTACCGCATTTGAAGAAGTTTGTGCGAGTACTAACATAAACGGGCACATAGGAATGAGTGCAACCCAATAAGCGACTTTAAATTCAGGTCCAACAAACAATTCAATAAACAAACCACCAAAAGCAATAAATGTTACGAGTACATAACCTAGCACCACCATTTGTAAACGACCAATGTGAATAAGTTCGTCGGTAAGCTGTTTAGATGTTGCATTTAAGGTAACTAACTTAACTATTTTTGGCACAAAGATATTAGAAATAGCCGATGCAAATGCGATAAAACTGAAAACCAGCTGGCTACCAATGTTGAAAAAGCCGACATCACGACTCGACGTAAGCGTACCAATAATGAGATTGTCCAACCGCCAGTTTATTTGATTAACAATAACGTTAAGCGCAATAAAAAATGTATATACAATAATTTCATTAATTGTTTCTTTATCTGGGAATAAAAACGAAATGGAAACATTAAGTTTTAATTTCACAAATAAGATACGGCAGACTGCTTGAATAGCATTTACTAACGTATCTACAATAACGATTGTTAATATGCCCTTCCCTAAATAAAGACCAATAAAAACTAAAGTGCAGCGAAGTAAAAAAATAAAGATTTCAGTGATTTTTTCAAAAGTAAATCGTTCATACGCGCTAATAATGCCAGTAAAACTATTACTCATTAGCGTTATTGCAACATTTATAAGTAATATTGCAAAGGCAGGCTTTAAAAGATCAATCTCAGAAAGCGTTAGCGAGTCGGAAAAAATTCGTTCAAGATTAAGCCAAACAACTACACCAACGAGTAATACAACCGCAGTTATAACACTATAGATTGTTAAAATAACACCAATAAACTGAGCTTCTTTTTCAGAGTCTTCATTTGCTTTATATCGAGAAATAAAACGGATAATAGTGTTAGATAATCCAAACTCTAAAACCACCAAATATCCAGCAAGCGTAGTTACAAGGCTATAAATACCGTAATGGCTTACCCCTACATGATGAATAATAAATGGGATTAACAATAAACCAAGTACATTCCGAATAGCTAAAGAGCTATAACTCAGCAATACACCTAATTTACGTTCTGTTTTTAACTGGCTCATTTAATTATCACGTCGGTAAGTGCTGTAAATAATCATCATTAAAATAAAAAAGCTACTGTATTTTCCTAAATTTTGAAGACTAAAACTATAAAGAACAAACACTGCGAAAGGAATAAAAGCTAGCTTGTAAACGCGATAATTTTGCAACCTAATTTGCTCCGCTTTAAACGCAGAATACACAAAACCAATAATAATACCGCTACCTACAATACCAAAGCTAATAAGTATTTCTAAAAAAGTATTATGTGGGCCAACAACCTCTTCAAATAAACCTTGCTGTAAAAAGTAATAGTTGTAATACCCCAAATATCCGTTAATACCCGCTCCAAATAATAAATACTCAAAGGGAACTCTGAAAAACATAGCAACGTATTCTTTTAAAATATCACTCCGCGACCCTGTTAATTCGGAGAGGTTGTTACTATCAAATCGTTTGAGAATATCTAAATCCAAATCAATTGATTGTCCCCACAGCATAAACACAACAATTAACGTAAATAGAATATTGGTAACAGCGAGTAATCTAAAAAAAACACTGCCCATTGCGTCTTTAAAGTACAACACAAAATACATGAATAAACTTAAGGTTGTAACCAAGAAAAAGCTTCGACTTACAGTTAACGAGCCGCAAAACAACATGGCTAAAATCACAAAATAACCAACTTTATTAATTCTGATTTTAGGAGCAGCAGGTAAATAGAAGAAAATAAGCAATAAACAAAACAAACCATAATTATTGGGGTCGCCTGCTCCACCTGCAAACCGCGCTATTATTTTTCCGTTCACAATAACTTCGGGGTGAAAGTACTTAGACAACAACCCGTAAAAAGTCGAAATAAATAACCCAACAAGCAATGCGTAACGAACCTGAGAAAAGCTCGCGTATTTATTCCTATCAAATAACAACAGCGCAACAAATACAAATAAAATCAACCACCTAATAGTTTGAGTAGATACCATGACAGGATTATAAATAATATGCATTAACTCAAAAATAATGAGTATCAGTGTAAATGCTAATCCTGCTTTGTGATACTGAGCACTCGCCATTTGAGTCATCATATAGCGACCAAATACTGCGAGAAAAACCAATGTAGCGAGCGAAACAGGGAGATATGTCGCTTTCATAAAAACAGCCGAACACGGCAAGAGGAAAATCAGAAATTGAATATTGCGGCCAAACGGGAAGATCGCGGCAACAATAACACCTATAAGTACCACACCTAAAAGTAATACTTGTTGGTTTGTAATACCGAATCCCATAATCAACAACCCTGAAAGTAAAATTTCAGGGTTTGCTTTTACTAGATCTAAAGATAATCTCATAAGGTATCAGTCAAAAGGCAGCTTTGCATAATACAAATAAACAACTTACAAACCCTTTAATCTACATATTACTACCGCATTTATTAGTGCCAAAGCGTATTAACAAACCACGTATAGTATTAATTTTGTTATTGTTATAGAGTACAATTTACCTTGTTTTTAATGAAAATGAAGTAATTTAATTACACTGTATTAACATTTAACACCGAAAAACATGCCAACATAATGAAAAATATAATAAAAAGAACATTTGATATTGTTGTATCTGGTATTTTACTCATTCTCCTTAGTCCAATCATTTGGTTAGTAAGTAGACGAATAGCCAAAAATCTTGGTAAGCCTGTTATTTTTAAACAAAAGAGACCAGGATTGCAGGGAGAAATATTTGAGATGGTAAAGTTTCGCTCAATGCGAGACGCAACAGATGAAAACGGCGAACCACTTCCAGACAGCGAGCGACTAACTCCATTCGGTGAAAAACTTCGAAATTCAAGCCTTGATGAACTACCTGGCTTATGGAATGTATTCAAAGGCGATATGAGTTTGGTAGGCCCTAGACCACTCCTAGTTGAGTACCTTCCATTATACTCCCCTGAACAAGCCAAACGACATAACGTAAAACCGGGTATCACCGGTTGGGCTCAAGTAAATGGTAGAAATGCCGTTTCGTGGGAAAAGAAATTTGAACTTGATACTTGGTACGTTGCTAATCAATCCTTTTGGTTAGATATAAAAATCTTA
The DNA here is from genome assembly GCA_020630795.1 of Colwellia sp. Taxonomy (GTDB): domain Bacteria; phylum Pseudomonadota; class Gammaproteobacteria; order Enterobacterales; family Alteromonadaceae; genus Pseudocolwellia. Next base: position 62,415 of record JAHDIK010000010.1, on the reverse strand, counting down.
TTTCTCACCGTAAAAAAAGTGTTTGCACAATCAGACATTAATGCGGAAGGTGAAGCAACCATGTCAAAGTTTACTGGAAGTTAAATGAAAACGTTAATCATTGTTGGAGCTGGCGGTCATGGTCGAGTCGTTGCAGACTGTGCCGAAGCTACAAAACAATATAACAGCATCGTTTTTATTGATGATTGCTACCCTCAGCGCATTAAAAACCTCCATTGGGATATTATCGACACTACAAACTCATTCGAGAAATACATTACGAATGCTGACTTTATCGTTGCTTTTGGCAATAACAAGCTTCGCGCAGAAACACTTGAAAAGCTCAGTAATACTAAGGCAAATATAATTACATTGATTCATCCTAGTGCCTGTATAAGTGAGCATGCCAACGTGGGTCAAGGTGTTGTCGCATTTGCAAACTCGGTTGTTAATATTGGTGCTGAAATAGCAAATGGTTGCATAATAAATACATCTGCGACTATCGACCACGATTGCGTTGTAGGATCCTGTACTCACGTATCTCCTGGGGCTAATGTTGCGGGCGGAGTATCAATAGGTGAACAAGCGTGGATAGGCATTGGCGCTTCAATAATTGAATACATTTCTATTGGCAGTAAAACACACATTGCTGCGGGTGCCGCTGTTACTCAGTCAACACAAGACAATGCTTTATATGCTGGTGTACCAGCGACCTTTAAAAAAATAATAAATTCATAGGAAATACTGTGCTAAATACCGAACTTTCTCCATGGCCAAACTTTACAGAAGAAGAGATCACCGCTGTTTCACGCGTTTTAGCGTCAAATAAAGTTAATTACTGGACCGGACAAGAAGGTCGTTCATTTGAAAGAGAATTCGCAGAATATACCGACAGCAAATATGCGGTAGCCGTCGGTAACGGGACCTTAGCGTTAGACCTCGCACTACAGTCTTTAAATATTGGTGCGGGCGATGAAGTAATCGTAACTTCTCGTACTTTTATTGCCTCAATCAGTAGTATTGTGAATGCAGGTGCAACCCCAGTATTCGCTGACGTTGAACTTGATAGCCAAAATATTAGTGCCGCGACGATTAAGCCTGTTTTAACAAAGAAAACCAAAGCTATTATTTGTGTTCACCTTGCAGGTTGGCCGTGTGAGATGGACGATATTATGGGGCTTGCTCAACAATACAACTTATACGTTATTGAAGATTGCGCACAAGCACACGGAGCAAAATATAAAGGGCGCTCAGTTGGAAGTATTGGACATATTGGTGCATGGTCTTTCTGCCAAGATAAAATTATGACGACTGGCGGTGAAGGTGGCATGCTAACCACTAACGACGAAAGTCTTTGGCGGACAGCCTGGGCATTTAAAGATCACGGTAAATCATATAAAGCAGTATATGAAACGGAGCATCCGCCTGGATATAGATGGTTACATGAATCGTTTGGTACGAATTGGCGGTTAACTGAAATGCAATCGGCTATTGGACGAATTCAAGTTAAACGCATGCCGTCGTGGACCAAAACGCGCACATTATATGCACAGCAAATATTTGAAGCGTGTAAGCCCTTTGAATTTATTCAGGTATCTCAAACACCTGAATATATAGAACATGCATTCTACAAATGCTACGTATCAATTAACGAAGAAAAGCTACCTCAGGGCTGGACGCGTGACCTGATTATTGAGGCGATTACTAACAAGGGTATTCCGTGTTTTTCAGGCAGTTGTTCAGAGGTATATAAAGAAAAAGCATTTGAAAATACAGGCTTTATCCCCTCTACACCGCTAAAAAAAGCAAAAAAATTAGGAGATATTTCTCTTATGTTTTTAGTGCACCCAACACTAAAAAGTGAAGAAATATCAAAAACTTGCTCTGTTATCACTGAGGTTTTTTCACAAATCAGCGCTAAGTGATTATTTTATATTCAAAATATATGATGACAAAACGATAAAAAATTGTAAAAATATTGTTACAAGAATGTTTTGTTGCTGCATGGAGGTGCAAAATAATCACTTACAGGTGTAATAATAATGATAAGAAAAATCGACCTTATACCCAGTTCAATAAAATACTTAATTGCTTTAGGTTTTGATCTATTTGCATTAACCATTGCCTTCTTTATCTCATACTTCATTCGCATGGGACTCACTGATAGCACTTTTTCACAAGCCGAATGGATTGTATTTTCAATAGTTTCTGTTTCCACATTACTGTTATTTATAAAATTTGATGTATATCGTTCAGTTGTTCGATACTTCAACGCAAAAGCATTTCTTAAAATATTTCTCATTTTAATCAGTAGCACCGTTATATTTTACGCCGCAGGTTTTTTTATCGATGCATTTGTTCCTCGTTCTGTTCCTATTGTATTTCTCGTATTAGCGACACTTCAAATTACCAGCGCTCGCGCTATTTTCGGATTAATTTTTGAGAAAAAATGGTTTGATGAACGAGAAGGTGTTGTCATTTATGGAGCTAGTAGTACGGGTAGAGAACTCGTTAATGCACTAACTTTAGGTAAAAAATATCAACCTCTCGCCTACATAGATGAGAAAAAGCGCTATCAAGGTAGAAACGTTTTAGGTTTAAAAGTTTATTCTCATAAAGAAGTCAGTAAGCTGCTTAAAAAGTACGGTAAATTTAAAGTACTAATTGCTATTTCAAACGTTGATCCAATTCGTTTAAAACAAATTGTTGATGAATTAGAGCCCTACGCCCTTGAGTTACTTACAGTTCCAACAATGTCTGACATGGTGTCAGGTAAGCGCACAATTGATGAGCTTCGAGAAATATCAGTAAAAGAGTTATTGGGCCGTAAAGCTGTTAGCCCTATTCCAGAATTATTATCTGCCAATATCACTAATAAGATCGTTTTAGTATCAGGTGCAGGTGGGTCGATTGGTAAAGAACTCTGTCGACAAATCGTATCTAACTTGCCAAAAAAATTAATCTTGCTAGATGTGAGTGAAGCCTTTTTATATGAAATTCATCAAGAACTAACAGAGCAATTTGCTGAAACAGGTAATCCGCTTGAGTTAGTTCCAGTTATCGGCAATGTTCAAGATGGCCTGTTAATGAAACAAGCTATACAACAACATAGAGTGCAAACTATCTATCATGCAGCGGCTTACAAACACGTCCCTATGGTAGAAGGCAACGTAATCGCCGGTATTACTAATAATGTGTTTGGTACATACGAAATCGCAAAAGCCGCCATTCTATGTCAGGTTGAGACGTTTGTTTTGGTTTCTACAGACAAAGCCGTTCGCCCCACCAATGTAATGGGTGCAACGAAACGTATGGCAGAGCTAGTACTTCAAGGGTTAGCAAATAAAGAACATGTAACACGCTTTGTGATGGTTAGGTTTGGTAATGTATTAGGATCTTCTGGTTCAGTTGTTCCTCTGTTCAAAAAACAAATACAACGTGGCGGACCGATTACGATAACCCACCCTGATATTATCCGTTACTTTATGACCATTCCGGAGGCGGCTCAACTCGTACTACAAGCGGGTGCTATGGGTTCAGGTGGAGACGTGTTCGTATTAGATATGGGCTCTCCAGTTAAAATTTTAGACTTAGCACATAAAATGACGCACTTGATGGGTTTAACCATTAAAGATGATGACAACCCAGAAGGCGATATCGCAATCCAATTTAGTGGTTTACGTCCAGGTGAAAAGCTCTATGAAGAACTACTTATTGATGACAATGCCAAGAAAACGTTTCACGAGCGTATATTAACCGCCAACGAGCGTTACTTACCTTGGGTAGAAGTCGAAGCGATTTTAAATGCTCTTACTCAGTCAATTGAAAATGACGACGTTGACGCAATAAGAAATATATTGATTGAAGCGCCTTTAGAATACAGGCCAACATCATTACCTAAGTCAACTGAATCGCAATCAAGCCCTACGTTAAAAAACAAAGAAGAAGCTTCGCTAGATGCTAGTCTTCAATCAATAACCGCATAATCGGCTAAACAGCTATACGATTATTGTTGTTATATTCTGTGGTGTTATTTTTTAATCAGTAGCCATGCCTTAGCATAATCAGGCATGGTTTTATTAGCGGCATGATAGTCTTCCCACCCCTTGTAGCTGTCTACCAATAAATCTAACTGAAAAAAGTTGTTATCAAACGCACCACCTTGATCAGCCAACACACCTAATCGACTCACTTGCAGCCCTTCTTGTTCAAAGCTCACTAAAAATAGTTTTCCAAGCCCTAAATCCTTTACATTACCTGCAAACGTTACATGCGGATTAACGGCTATTTTACTGTCTAACGTTTTACCGTATCCCATAATGCTAGGTACTTCTGCAAAATACCAATATCTAGCCTGTTCACGCTTTCCAATACTATAATCGTAAGCAATACCATTGTTACGATGCACATTAAAATAACGAATTTTTCCGTCAACTTGTAATACGCCTGTGCCTTGCAATAAAACATCGTGCAGTGCTTCTTCGGTTATCCATACCAATGGCTTAGCTAAGTTCTTCTTGAGTAACGCACCTGAAATAACGGCTTGTCGTGTATACGTAAAACGCGTTGATGTTTTATTTTTATCGGCCTCTTTCAACGATAACGCTTCTTCATCAAACGGAATTGCATACAACGCTTGTGTATAGTGTTCGGTTTTGACAGGGCTTCCATCTAACATTTTTGTGTAATATTTAGTTAAAAATATTTGATCGTCAGGGATATTGTTCAATAAACGAGTTTTTACCGCATTATTGCTTTTCCGTGCGATATGCTGTGCCGTTTTCGTATCAGGCATCCAACGATAAAACGTAAAGTTTTCCGCTAAAAACTCTGTGTTGTGTAAACGGCTCTGCCTTTTGGCTCGAACGTCTTCACGGTAGATGTTACAAATAAATGTAAGCGTTTCTTTTACTTGAGGCAACGTCACTTTATTAGCAAAAATGTCACCAACTTTAACAGCAAATTCATCATCAATATTACTCATTAAATATTGATGTGTTTTTTCAGAAACAGCGCACAATTCACTCGCTTTAAAGTTTTTCATTAAGCCAAGATCAGGTGACTTATCTTCAACAAAATTTAATGAATAAGAGTAAAATGAAAAAAGAGACAACAACAAAAATAGTATTCGATTCAAGATAGCGTTTCCTTGTAGTAACACGCACAAATATTATATTAATTATGAATTGCTATCTAGACTTAACATCAACTCAGACGCTTTGCTCGGGGCTTTGCAAGGTGTCATAATAGCCAAACACTAAAATCATGCCTTATAGGTAAATTTCTCATGACCGTCGAAACAACATTACATACTAAACTTACCGCTGAATTTTCTCCTGAGTTTTTGGAAATAGAGAACGAAAGTCATAAGCACAGCAGCGGCACCGATACTAGCCATTTTCGCGTTGTTATTGTTACTGAAGCATTTGAAGGATTACGCTTAATTGCTCGCCATCGTAAAATTAATACCTTGTTGGCATCAGAGTTGGCAAATGTCATTCACGCATTAGCATTACATACATTCACACCTGAAGAATGGGCTAAAAAAGGTGGAAGTGCCAATAAATCCCCAGCATGTGCAGGCGGCAGTAAATAAAGCTAAACGCTATGAAAACACATTCCGTTTTATCTACATCGCCCATTCAAAAGGTTCACTACCAAGGGTTTGATTTTTATGTAAAACGGGATGATTTGCTTAATCCATACTTTTCAGGAAACAAAGCACGTAAATTTGCATATTATCTCGAGCACATATCCCCATCAGTTACAAAAATAGTAGGATACGGATCTATTCAAGCTAATTCACTGTATTCATTAGCTGCCCTTGCACATTTAAAGGGGCTAAAGTTTGACTATTACGTAGACCGAATCCCCCCATGGTTATTAAATAGCGGGTTAGGTAACTACGCGAAAGCCATTGAGCTCGGCGCGAACATTATAGAGAAACGTTTTTTACCTGAAAGCGATAAAAAAACGGGCCTCAACCTTGATACTTTAATGCGAGGTTTTTCACAAACGTTACCCAACACAAGTTTATTTATTCAAGAAGGTGGAAGATCAGTATCTGCCGAGTTTGGTGTTCACCAATTAGCACAAGAACTTGCTGATTTTATCTCTCAAAAAAGGTGGATAGAACGCTACTCTGCCGTAAATATTATGCTACCAGCGGGTACCGGTACAACAGCATTATTCCTTCAATCATGGTTCAAAAAACAGCAACTTCCGATTAATGTATTAACCTGTGCGTGCGTAGGTGACGACACTTATCTAGAACAACAATTTTCAGAACTAAAGGTAAATAAATCACATTGGCCAACCATTTTACCCACACAAAAAAAATACCACTTTGGCAAGCTATACGCAGAGCATTTTAAACAATGGAAAAGCTTATTAGATAACACACAAATTGAATTTGATTTACTTTACGACCCCGCTGGTTGGGAAAGTATTTTGCATTACGTTAAAAACAGCGGTGATGATTCGCCCATCATCTATATTCATCAAGGGGGATTAATTGGCAACGAAACTATGCTGCCGCGCTATCGCCGTAAATTTCCTGACTTGTTTTAAAACAACAAAGTTTTCAATTTATAATTTTAGCTCATTTGAATGAAGTAATTGCTCCATTTAGTTGCTAGAATTCATGAATACCTTTTCAAAATTATCTTTTCAAGGCTTGTTTAATGTCGTCGAAATCTCGCCCACTTTACAAAACAATTTTCATTGCAATTGTTGCTACCGTATTCACTTTATACCTTTTAATTTGGACGCTTTCGTCTACTGTTATTAAACATTTTGCCGCAGAGCCATTAGCAGAAATGGGATTAATACTGTCTGAATCTTCGCAAATCACCTTTAACCCATTCCTTACGCGAGTAACTATTACAGATTTATTATTAACAAAAGAGAACAAAACTGTTTTATCGGCAAAAGCCTTAACACTGCAGCTAGCACTTCATAAACTACTGTCAGACAAAGTACTTATTGAAGAGTTTTTAATAAATGGCATTGATATTGAAATAGAAAAAAACGCGGATAAAATTATGGTTGCAGGAGTGCAAATAGCTCCTCCTGTAGAAAGTAAAGAAAATAGCGACGCAAAAGAACCACAACCAGAAACCACACATAAAGAGCCACTACCTTATCAAATATTGCTCGATGCATTAGTACTAACTAACAGTAACGTAAATATACTATTAGACGGTCACTCACATAAATTCACCATCAACAAGTTAAAAGTGAGTGATATTCAAGCGACTGAATTAGAACAAATTGCAGCTATTGATATGCAATCGCTCATTGATGACGCACCACTAAACATAACAGCTAACGTGCTTTTAAATAACGGAAACGGCACAATTAAGAGTAGCACCGAAATAAGTAAGTACCCGCTTACAAAAATATTGCATTTAATTAAGCCTTTGCATGAGCTTGACGGTAACGTATCTTTTTCAAGCGAACAGAAACTCACTATTGCAGATAAAAAGTTAACAGTAAAAGTCGCTAACGCTGAATTATCCAACCAAGATTTATTTGTAAATACCAACCAAAATACAATTAACCTCGGTAATGCTAAGCTAACAGCAGCCAATTTTTCGCTTTCATTAAACGATAATTCGCTCAATCAACTTTCTGGGATAGCGCAACTAGCGCTAGAAGAATTAAACGTAACGGGTGAAAACAAAAAAGAACAAATATTGGCTTTTAACCAACTCAACATAACCAACATTGCACCACTGCTTACGATAAAAGATGGAGAAAAAAATACACAAAACCAACTACCTACTGCAACAGTTGAAACGGTAGTTGTTAACGACTTACTCTTCTCGCAACGTAATGCCAGTAACTTACCCGCTTTAGCAAAAATCAAAAAAATCACGGTTGATAACATTCGCGGCGCTAGTGATTCAGTAACGATTAACGCTATAGATATCGACTCGATTACAAGTCACGTTATTTTAGATAAAGACAAAGCTATTGCTACACTGGTTGCACTAGCCCCACAAGAAAATACGTCAGGCGATACAAGTCAAAAAAATAACGAGCCTACAACGACCTCTGCCGATTCAAGTAAAGCAGCAAACAGCAAACCGTTTTACATTACGTTGAACGCTTTTAATATTATCAACAACAACCAAATCAACTTTGTAGATAATAGCGTAAATCCTGTTTACGAACGTTCACTCATGATTGACGAACTTAGTGTTGGCACTTTAAGTAATACGAATACGTTAAAAGAGAATAAAACTCCAGTGAAGCTAATTGGTCGCAGTAATGAATACGCTAATTTTGCGTTTGATGGATTTATCAAACCTTTTGCTCAACACCAAACATATCATGTAAAAGGGCAACTAAAAGAGCTTTCACTTCCCGCTGTATCAACCTATATGAAAGACGCATTAGAGCTTGAATTAACGAGCGGGCAACTCAATACAAATATTGATGTAACCTTAGTTGATGACGATATTGACGGGGAAGTCGCATTCAACATCAAAGGCTTAGAAACTGGCGCGGCCGATAGTTACGAAACCAATACGGTTAAAGACCAAGTAGGCATACCACTTAATGCGGCGTTAGGTATGTTAAAAGACAGTAATGGCAACTTAGAGCTTGATATACCACTTTCAGGAAAAACATCAGATCCATCATTCGGTGTTAGCAACTTTATAGCCTTGATTACGAAAAAAGCCGTTATGTCGGCAACTGAAAGTTACATAATGAAAACCTTCGTGCCATACGCAAATGTTGTATCAGTGGCGATGGTTGCGGGTGAATTTATTTTAAAAGTTCGCTTTGAAGATCTGCCTTATCAACCTAAACAAATAGAATTAGACGAAAAACAAAGCCAATACCTATCTCAATTTGTTGCGTTAATGAAAGATAAAAAAGACACACAAGTAAAAATTTGTGCAATAAGTACACCTAGCGACATCGACTTACCATTCTATAGCAAGCTAACGGAAGCTCAAATAAAGCAACTAAAACAGATAGGTGATCAACGTGAAAAGCATTTTAAATCACAAGCAGTCAACAGTGGCATAGCTTCAGGAAGAATATTGCTATGTACACCTCAAATAGACAACTCGAAAGATGGTATACCACGCATTAACATATCGGTGTAGAAAAAAGAATTCAGGAAAACAACTAAGTGGTTGTTACAAAGTTGCCGTAAGCAACCACTAGTACTGAACCTGTTAGCACAGACAAACCAGCGTATAAGTTACTTTTTACATGAGTGGGACATGTTTTCCACTCTTTAAAATATAATCCCCACAATTGTGCAAAAATAATCAATAGTATCATATGGATAGCCCAAGAAGCAACTTTAAAACTTCCCATGTAGCTTTCAGCCATTCCAAAAAAGAAAAATTGAAAATACCAAGCAGCTCCACCTAATACAGCTAATACATAATTTCGACTCAACTCTTTAGTATTACCATCAACAAACTGCCTAAAAACTTTATATTTAGTAATTAAATAAATAGTAATGAGTAAGTTAGAAATAAATGCCCCACCGTTAGCGAGAATAAACACAATGTTGACACGCATGAGCTCATCTACTCCTAATGCCTCTGCGCGTATAGCCATCGGCTCACCGGTATGCAGAGCAAATCCATAACAAGCAGACAGAAAACCTGCAAGCAAAGCTATGCAAACACCTTTCAATAAAACACTATCGAGCAGATTATTGTTTTTTTGCTCATATTTTTCACGTCCATAGCCAGCTTTTCCCACTAAAAACATGCCCAAAATAGCGATAGCTAATGCTAAAAAAACATAAAATCCTTGTTCAGTATTCAGCAACCTATCTAGCTCTTCACCACCTCGAACAAACGGTGGAATTAGCGTACCAATAGTCGCACTAAAGCCAATTGAAATAGCGTAAGTCAACGAAAAACCCAGCATTTTACAAGCTAGGCCAAAACCATAACCACCAAACCCGTAAACAAAACCTAAACCTAAGGTAGTCAAAAGCGTATTAGAATCAGTGGTCGATAGTATTTCTACAATATAAGTAGCTTGAGGGAATGTTAAATAGCAAATAAATATAGGCAGAATCAACAAAGAAACGGTTGAGAAACCTAACCAATACACGTCCCACGACCAGTTTTTGATAAACTTACCCGGTACAATGCTGCTTGATGATGACGCTGCTCCAATAGCATGAAGACAAATACCTAATACTACTGAAATCATGATTACTACCTACAACTTAATAAATGCGTAAAAAATAAAAAAGCTATGGTGCAATTCAATTACACCATAGCTTCATTTATACAGTACTTTACACTAATACGTAAAACAATAGAAAATAACGTTACAAAATAGGCTCAACGTTATTCACTATTAAAATTTCTACACGGCGATTAGCAGCCCTTCCTTCTTTTGTATCGTTGCGGGCAACGGGCTTAGCTTTACCATAACCGTTCGACTCAATTCTTCCCGCGTCTATATGGCCTACCTCAATTAAGAAATCGGCTACCTTTTTACCACGCTCTTTCGACAGTCTTAAGTTAATCGCATCGCTACCACTATTATCGGTATGACCAGAGATAACCAATTGTGCATCAGGAAACTCACCTATCGCTTTAATTATTTTGTTTAGCAGTCCAAAGTTCGCTGCATCTATTTCGCTGTTTCCCGACTTAAATGAAAAACCATGAGCTCGAATCAGCACATTATCTACTTGGCGATAAACATCAGCTTCATTTTGCGTAAACATTGATTGAATGCCATTAAATTTAGCCGCTACTTCAGCTTTACGCTGATTATCTGCATCAACCTTTTGCTGTGCTTCTGCTAACGCGAGTTCTTTTTCTTTTGCTATTTTTGCTTCTCGTGCTTTAGCTTCAGCCAATGCTAACTCTTTCTCTTTAGCTATTTTCAACTCTCTTGCCTGAGCTGCAGTCATTGCTACAGTTACCGAGTCTTTTTCGTCAACCAAGTTTTGTACTTTACCCGTAAGTGTTTTCACCACTTGTTTATTTTGATCATTAAAACCGACTTTAGATTGTATTGGTGACACAATGCGAGCCACTTGTTCTTGATACCAAAGTACTTTGTCTTCTTCTTCAAAATCAGACTGCTCAAAGTTTTTAATCACCTCTGAAATACCAATAGCACGCTCAACATTCCAAATAGAACGCTGTGCATGCTCATTGGCTTTTGTGGTTTCACGGCGATCAGCATCTAAGGTGTTTAACGCAAGCTGATAATCTTCTTCCGCTAACTTCATCGTGCGCGGTGCATAATCATCAATATCATTGTCTTTTGCTTGTTCTATTGCTTTTTTAGCAGCGTCTACAATATTTACCTTGATAGACGCTAGTTCAATATCAGCATATGCCTTCATTGCTTTTGCGCGATTCTCTTTCGCTTTTTCTACATCACCATTTTCAATGAGCGACGTTAACTCTAATAGCTGCTCTTCTGCGTCTTCAAAAGCATCAGGGCTTGATATAGAAGCTTTACTTTTAACAGCTTTTGCACGAACCGCTAACACCTCTTCTAAAACATCTTTGTTTAGTGCTTCTGTTTTTTTCGCCTGTGCAAGAGCTTTCAACCCTTCTTCAGCTTTAGCACTCGCTTTATTATTGTCAGCTTTTGCTAACGACATTGCTTGCGCGTATAAATCAGTCGCTTTTTCATAATATTTAGGCGACAAAATGTTTAATTCATTATCAACCTCATCAGCTAACTTCGCCTTTAAAGTTGATACAGGTAAATACTTTTGAATTGCTTCACTTTCAACTAATGCGGGTTGGCTTGCACAACCCGCTAACGTTAAACACGCTGATAAAAATACAATATGTTTTTTCATTATTATTCCTCGTTAATCCATCACTTGTGTGCTTATTTCAATAAGCTTTTAAAACGTTCCAAACGCTCGTTTTTCATTTTATTTAACAGGGCTTCAATTTGCTTATTTTGAAGCGGTGTTGGGTCGCCATCACCTATTGCCCTGTATACATCTTCTAACGCTTTTTCAGTGTCTGACATGTTGTCATAAGCTGCAACATCTTCTAATTGCATTTGTTTGTCGTACAAATTGTCTATTCGCTCTTGCATCGCTTCCAAGGCAATTTGTTGCGCTGTTGACAATTCATCAGCATCTTCCAACTCAGCAATGCTATTTTCTAATGTTTCAATTTCTTTATTTAACTCATTAAGACTTGTTTCATTAGGCGATATTTGCTCACTACAATCCATCATTTTACTGTTGGTCATTCCAGTATTTTTGGACAATTTAGTTTGTAAGCAGTGCTCAACTTTACTCTCGTTGTCACCAAATATCGTTAAACAATGCGTTAACGTTTTTCGATAGCCTTGCTCTAAAATATTAGCGTCGATACCTGAACAGGTAGACATACGTTGAATAGAATTGTGCTGTTTCATCATCTGAATTGAAAATTCAACAGTTTGATCAACTTGATTCGCGAGCGATGAAAGGCTCAAGGCTGAAAACACTATAGGTAGTATTGGCAAGCATTTCATAAATCACTCCATTTTGCTTTGTTAACTTTGTAAGTTCCACATTTACACGTACAAATATTAACCGTTTATTAACAAAATGAAAACAACAGTCGCGCATCAATATCGAACAAGGCATTAAAAAATTTCCATTACACTTCGATTGTTGAGATCAATGAAGTTTGAGAGCTTAAATGTTGTGCTCTTGATACAATATTGTCTTTCAATTGACCTATGTATATTTGCTGTTCTGCCGAAAAGTCATTGGTCTTGATTAGATCTTGAATAAAAGATTCTTCTGTTAAGGTGGACAGCACTTGTTTTGTTAAATTAGAAAGTAACCTTGCCAGTAATTTTTTATCTATTGCACAAGTTTCGGCAAAGTCAGCTAGCTGATAGGCATTGATATCATTGGGATCAAATTCACCTCCCATTGCCATAGCTAACACATGTTTAAATTGAGAAAACATGGCAATATTTACGAGGTCATAAGCAGGAGTGAAGCTACTATTCTCCTTACCCCAAAACAGTGATACGTTTTTTCCATGACTATCATAATTACTAATGATTAAGTTAAATAACTGCCAGTTGATTAGCCATTGTGCGCTTTGGGCAGGGGAAGACATTGATTTACTAAACTCAAATAATTTAGGGAGGCTTGCGCCATCTCTTATATGCAATACATCTCTGTTGTCACCCAAATTTCGTTCGTATTTAAAATCCCTAGGCAAGTTCAAAGCTTGGCATCCGTCAATGACGTGCCTCCTCAACACTTGTTTTTTCTCTGAGACATATTTTCTATCAAAACGATGAACGATAAGCGCTGGATGCTTTCCAAATCGAGTGAACTCGACTTCGGCAGTAGGTAAGCCAACTGCTGCGGATAGCTTCATACAAAAGTATTCGTTGAGCACTAGGTTCAGACTGTTTTTCTTTTCAAATTTTAAGATATGCGTAGAGCATAACGTTCCATCACCAAAACCAATCTCGCCCTTATCATTTATGAATACGTTGAGCTTATCCTGAACCCCAGCCACACTGAGCCTAGGCTTGTCATCCCATGTTAATAAACCTATGTCTTCTTTAGTATCTAGTCTACTTTCAAGTTCACCTTCAGTGACCAATCTGAAAGCTGGCTTATCAGCTTCATTGGCATTCTGTTCAATACTGTTAGTCATGAACGTGAATGCCCCTGAAAGATCACCGCCTATTTCGCGTATTTGTGAGAAAACATTTTTTTCTGATACTCCAGTCCTTTCTGCAAGAAGCAATCGAGCTTCTCCTTCAGGTAAGGCATTATCAAGAAAGTTATATGCAACAGAGTTGTCGTGATTATTATCAAGCGTTAGGTTTGGAGATATGGCGAAACCATTTTGTTGCCAATAATCATTGTATTCTAGTTTGGGCAAGCCAGTTTCTTTGTTCAGTGATAGTTCACCGATAACGTTTTCTGCAAATCTTATATTTAGGCTGTAGGCATCTAATTTATCATTCATCAGTTAGACCCACTCGTTATCAGCTACAGTATTGTCGTTCGGAGTTAGTAGCTCTTTTGTTGTTAGCTTTATCCCTAACCCTTGTAAAACCGAAAAGACTGCGGACAAAGTACAATTAGCATTGCCGTTTTCAATACGTGATAGCGTATTTATACCGACTCCACATAGCGCTGCGCAGTCTGCCAGCTTCATATTCAACTTTGTTCGTTTTGCTTTAATTAGCTTACCTAGTACTTCCGCATCTTCTATGTGTGTAGAGCTAGGCATGTCTGAAACTTTAACTCGATTAGCCATATTGATATGTACCCAATAATTCACCACTAGTAGTGATTATATTACTAGAAGTCACATTAGCAAGAAATATTCACTACTACTAGTGAATAAATTAGATAGTAGTCATAAGATGAGTTATATTCCCCAGTAGTAGTGAATATAGGATGTTGTAGTAGTAATTCAACAATAGTTCACTAGTAGTGGTGAACTATTTACAATTAGCTATTACACAGTAAATTTAGAACTTGAGAAGTAGTAATAGTCGAATCAGTCAAAGCTTTCTCTAGAAGCTCTTTGACCTTTTTAGAAGGTACCTTCGATTCTAGTCGGTTATTGGCTAGTGCCTGCTTAAGAGCATTGGGATTAGTGATACGCATTATTTGAGTCTAAAACTTTAACCATTCTTAAGCCATCGCTTTTATACCCCCTATTATGGTAATACGTAAAGCTATCATTTCCCGGTATACATTTTAACTTACTATCATATGTATCAACGTCAATGCTAAAAACATGACCTTCTACATGTTTAAGTAACTGAGTGCCAAAACCTTTACCTCTGTGCTGCTGATCAATGACTAAGGAAACTAATGTGTAATCCGCAACTGCATCACACCTAATATCAGCCGTACCTATTACTCCATGATCTGAGCACTCCATGATAAAAATGGTATTGCCATCATCTACACGTATCCTAAGATCTTCCTCGTAAAGTTTCGTTACAGGCTCAGTGCATAGCAGTCTATACACTATTTGAAAATCTTGTTCGCAATTTGTTAGTTCGCCTTGTCGAATAGTAATCAAAAGTCATCCCCTTACATAACAATATTATTGAAAGTTTAACATTAAACCTGTTCCATTAAACTCATGGCTTATTTGCAGCCAAAATATAAAACTCCGCTGAGCATTGCTCAGCAGAACTCTATAATTTAGTTAACCAACTGTAGCAGCAACTAGGGGCTTATAGTTAAGTAAAGGAGCAACATATTCACTGAGTTTGTTCAGAGCTTTTACTCGCTCAGGAAAAAAACCGTAGCAATCATAGGTTTTCTCCACGCCTTTTAAGCTATGATTCATGCATTTTTCAGAAACTTCGCGGTTAACACCTAGTTTAGAAAGAAACGTGCGAAAAGTACGGCGCAAATCATGTAAGGTAAAATGCTCAACACCTGCTTCCTCCATACGGTTAGGACCTCTATCCCGCTTTCCGTATGAAATACCAAACAAACAAGCTACAGCATCATTCAAGGTATCAGGCCCAATGTGAGGGTATTGACTCGCTTTACGTTTAGGAAAGAGATACTCCGAGTGGCCACTCAGCACTCGTAAATCCTGAAACAGCGGAATTGCCAGATCAGGAATAGGGATCACAAGTGCAGCATCGGTTTTAGTTGAACTTGCAAATAATTTAAAGGTCTGCCGCTCAATATCAACTTGCGTCCAATTTGCTGATAACAGCTCCATTTTCCGTGTACCCAGCATAAGCAATAACGATAGTGCAATATAGGACGACTGTGTGATCTTCACAGGGTTTTCCCTAAAAACTCTAAAGGCTGCTTCTATCTCATGCTCTTCTAAAAATCGCTGACGTTTATTATCTGCTCCCCCTGCATCTTCCGTTTGTGAAAACTCCTGTGCGATATTTGACACAATAACGCTGTACTTAATAGCGACTCGAAAGACACGTTTGATTAAAAGCAAGGCTTGGTTCGCGACCGCTGGCCTACCCGTATCTAGAATACGTTGAATAACGTTATCAATATCATAACTGTTAATGTGCTCCATCCGAACATAACCGAGGTGGGCTTTAATCTCTTTGTTATAGATTCGTTCGTAAACAAAAGCAGTTCGAATTTGCTCGCGCTTTTTAGCTAAATACTTCTGAGCACAATCGTCAAACGTTATGAGCTTAGGGCGGCTTTGGCGCTCCATTTCCAGTTTAGGATCGATACCATCATTTAACTTTTGGCGGCAATCAATTGCGATTTTAACCGCGTCAGGGAAGTCCAATAGTTGCTCATGGTCTTGTCCATAGCTGCCGATTTTGAACTGACATCGCCTTCCCCGAAGTTGGTAACGGAAAACCCAGTTGGCAACACCAACTGATCTTACATCGATATATAAACTTGGATAGACATTCTGAAAGGTAGGATCACCAGAATAAACTAGTGCTTCAATCTGTTTAGATTTATCGGTTTTACTCACAAATTTTCTCCTCAAATTCTCAACCAAAATGTGGTGAGTAAAATGAGGAGACAAGTTGCTTCAAGTGGTGAGTTGTCACCGCCAAAGTCACCACCTTAAAGCAGGTTTTTATTAATTCGACTGAATATTTCGTGAATAAAACCTGAATAAGGCGCTAAATCTGGCTATTTTTGTGAATATATATGTAAAAACTAATCACTCAATATTCTGGATCTGCTCGCGCATTTGCTCTATTAACACTTTTAATTCAACAGCTGAATTTGTAATGTCAGAATTAATAGATTTTGAACCAAGTGTGTTAGCTTCACGATTGAATTCTTGCATCATAAAATCTAAACGTCGGCCTTGAGCGCCGCCTTTTTTAAGAATACCTTTCGTTTCTTTTACGTGACTGTATAAACGGTCAATTTCTTCATCCACATCCATTTTTTGGGCAAGTAGAACAAGTTCTTGTTCTACACGCGTTGAATCTAATTCTATTTTAGCGTCAGTAAATTTGTCGGTAATACGATTGCGTTGCCATTGAATAACTTCTGGCATGAACGCCTTAACTTTATCTGCTTCAGCGGTAATGGCGTCTAAGCGTTGTTCAATAAGCGCTTTCATATTTTCGCCTTCGCTCGCTCGAGCTGCTATGAAATCGGTAAGTGCTTGATCAAATCCCGCGAGTATCTCGGTTTGAATAATACTCATGTCGGTTTCTTCAGCTTCCATTACGCCAGGCCAACGCATTATTTCTACAGGATTTAATTGACTGTTTAAGGTTTGCTCGTTTATCCAACCAGCATGTTCAATAAGTTGCTGGGCGAGTTCTTTGTTAAGCGACAAGTTGGTTTTGGCTGAGGCGTTTGCATTAAAGCGTAGGCTACATTCTACTTTGCCTCGATTAAGATTTTTTCTAAAACGTTCGCGTAAAACGGGTTCAATACTTCTAAATTGCTCTGGTAGCCTAAAGTACGTTTCTAGAAAACGTTGATTTACACTACGTATTTCCCATACTGCGTTGCCCCACTCACCTTTTACTTCTACACGTGAGAATGCGGTCATACTATGGATCATATTGGTACCTTGAATGTTTCAGTTGGTTATTTAGAGATTATGCCTGAGCCAACTCTATCTATCCAGACATACAAGGTACTATGAAAGATCTTCTTTTTATATGCTGGCTACATTGTGAATGTCATGTTTCCAAAATCTGCATTGAAGTCAGAACACCACACACTTATGCCTGTTAAATCATCAAGTGTTTTACCATTGGGTAATGTAATAGTTAGTGTATCGTTTTCGTAAACAGTACCTTGTAACTGTGGTCCCATTAAAAATGCTGAGCTAGCAGCATAGTCGTGGTCTATACCGCCGTAGAAGTATACTTTAGGACCGCCACCGTCGTAGGTAAAGTTGGTAATTTCAATAGTACAGTTATCAATAATGGTAGCCGTACCTGATACGTTGTGAGACAAGGTTGAAAAAGACCCGCTATAGCCTACTTTACTGTGAGTTTTTTCACAGCGACCATTGTCTTCTAATGTATCGAGTGTATTTTGAAAATGATAAATAGCATCAACACTCGACACTAATAAGGTATTCATTAAGCCAGTGTTAGATAAAAGCCCTTCTATTTCGGTTACAAAGTTCGCATCGTTTAAATCTAACGTTATTGATTCTGCAAGCGTACGCACTAACGCAGGAATTGTAATACCATTTTCAGGATCACCATCTGCATCTAAAGTTTGTAATAAACGTAATGTGTTAACTACTGCTTCATGGTTAATGTCCATCGTATCGAACAAATCTAATGGCGTAATTAAATCTTTCGCATCTATTTCAGGAAAAACAATTCCCCCCAAAGAAAAAGTTACTTTTTCATCGGCTTGATAAATAAATTCGCCTTTGTCATTAGTTAAGCCACTGCCGGATGGTGTTGAGTAACTGAGCCCTTCCACTGCAGAATCTACAAACATTCCCGTGAATGTAGCTGGTTGCTCTGGTGTTGGAGTTACGGGTGTGGTTACAGGTGGTGTTTCAACTTCAGGCGCACTGACAGTTTCACTTCCGCCGCCACCGCAAGCTACTATCGTTGTGCTCAGTAATAAAGACGTTATCAGAGTGAATTTATTCATAACTTTGTTCCAATACTAATTAAGTGTATTTAGTAATTATGGTTGCTAAGTACAGTAAAATCTTAACAAAAGTATCACAATTACATGTTAAATTAATTTACGAAGCTTGTGTATCAGCCCATTTACGTTTGATGTGTTCTGCTACCCTAAATGCGTTAGCATAAATGGTGTAAGTATATGGAACACTACCACCTGTTGGCATGAAAGAACCGTCGGTTACATATAAGTTTCTAACTTCATGCGCCTCGCAATACTTGTTGAGTACAGATGTTTTGGGATCATCACCGAAACGACAGCCACCAGCCATCAAGTTAGTAGCTGGATAACTGCTGATAGATGATGAAATATTTTTGGCTCCAAGTTCTTCCAGCAATTTTTCCGCTTTTTCTGCCAAATATTCACCCACCAACAAGTCGTGATCATGTGAACCAATACGAACCTTTGCTACAGGATCTCCCCATTTGTCCGTTACTTCGTCGTCAAGAGCGACAAAACAATCGTTAGTGGGTAACCAGTCATTAAACACTTCAAATCGTAGGGTTTTATAGGTAGTAAACTCAGCTTTTAAGTTCTGTTTGAGTTGCTCTCCCCACACAAGTTCATCGTTATGATCGCGCTGGCTCCCTCGTGCTCTAGCAATTGGGTTTTGATGGAACAAAAAGTCAATCGTTCCACCTTTAGCTGAGCCATTTTTATTGGCTCCCTCAAACGATTTGTCGTCGATTCTATACCAGTCTTGTAATGCTCTATTAATAAAAGGGCCTACTTGTTTAAGTTGCTCGACTTGCTCCTTGGTTAGCTCATCAAATATAAAGTCGCCTTGGCCTGTTCCACCACCACTGAAAACAAGGTTTTTTCCCACTTGGCCACTATTGTTCGCTAAACCATTAGGAAATTTTTCACCTGTCGAGGCAAGTAACAATCGCGAGGTTTCTACTGCTTGGCAAGCAATAACGTAAGTAGATGCTACTGCGCGTTTTTTACGCCCTTGAACATCGTAATAAAGCACTCCGGTAATTTCGCCTTTGTTATCAGTGTCAACTTTATACACTTTAGCATTAGGTTTAATCGTGCAATTACCTGAGGCTACTGCATGATTCAACAATGCTGCTCGCCCGCTACCTTTTGCACCCGACGAACATCCATAACTGCTGCAATAACCCGAGTATTCGCAACTTCTTCTTCCCATTGCAGGTTGAGACAATACGGCTCTAGGCACGGGCACAGAATGAAAGCCTATATTCTTAGCGGCTTTATCTATCCAAGATGCGACTGGGTGTTCTGCGATAGGTGGATACGGAAAATTTTCCGACCTAGGTTCTTGATGGGGATGTGGCACAACTTTACCCGACACACCCACTTGGTGGTCAACCATTGTATAAAAAGGCTCTAATTCGTCGTAAGTGATGGGCCAATCCACAACATTTGTCCCACTTATGTCACCAAACTCGCTTTTAAGTTTGAAATCTATTGGTTTAAGTCGATGAAAATAGCCACTCATAAAGTTTGATGAGCCACCTACAACATTACCGTTCCAAAAACTCCACCCCGATTCACTCGTTGGCTCACCTTGCCAATACGTATCGCCATTATCACGTTCGTATAGTTCTTCTATTACGTGTTGTTGCTCTTCTAATTTAGGGTTATATGAATCACGTAAACTTATGGCTAATTCGTCTTTATAAAAATTTTCTTCGGTTAACCAAGGCCCCTTTTCTAGCACTAGTACTTTAGCGCCAGCTTTTGCGAGCGTATAAGCTACGGGAGATGCACCAGCACCACTACCTACAATACAGATGTCGTATTTCATGATTTTGTGCGACCTTGTGCAAGCGTGTTATTAACTGGAATATTCACAATATTAATTGGTTTTTGCCCTGGTAGCTCGTAATAACGATCGCCCACTTTAGGTAGCGGGTAGCCCCCTTTATGCTCCAACCACTGCCAACCAATACCATTTGGATTACCGCCATAAATAGGTGGTGACAGCATCGCCTCATACAAATAATTAACAAGATTGTTTATCCAGTTATCACCAGCAACTGAGCGGCTTATTGCGCGTAACATTTTTTCTTTATTTTGATCGGATAACATTGAAAAATTCTGCTTCAACTGACTTTGCGTATAACTATTTAACCAACCAACACCTTTATAAATAAACTCAATTTCGCCTTTTTCGGTGGGCTGTTCGTGTACCACATTAAATAAATACTGCGTGGCATTTAGTTCTACGGCACTAGGGCCTGTCGGCGATTTAGGAAGTAAGTGATTAAGCACTGCATCAAGCGTTAGCCATGGATCTTGCATTTTCTTTTCTGCGAGTAATGGGGCTGATTGCAATAACGCTTTAGCACTTAACATTAAAGGCATGCTTGCTATGGTCGCAGCACCAGCTGCTGACTTTAATGCGCTTCTTCTGCTTAATTTATGCGCTAACCAACGCGGTGTTTGATATTGGCGGTCAAAAAACGAAGAGATACTTTTCAACATAGTCATTTTATTCACTTACGCGCCCCGTTTTTGCTATTGACGCATCAGACCCTACATTCCACTTATCAATAAATGCTAACCAGTTTTGAACGGAATAATTACCGTCTTCTTGTAATTCAGCAGTATCTTTCGACAACAGCATTTTTCCTGAACTGTTTGAAACGTACATATGCGGATATCCTAATACTGGCGGTAGTGACTTCATAAACGCTTCATTTTCATTGCTATCGCTTACATTAATTTTTAGTACAACATAATTACGGTGAAGTGCATCATAAACCGTTGGATTTTTCTCTAGAAAGTCATCCATACGATGGCACCAAGTACACCAATTACCACCAATTTCAATCAACACATTTCGATTTGTTTCTTTTGCTAAAGTTATTGCCGCCACAGCATCTTTAAAGGGGTCACGTGTGTCATCGTAAACTTTGCTGTATTCAGGCAGGGAAGCTACAGTTGTTTTAGCGAAAGGCGATGCCGTAAAACACAACAAAAGTGCGGCAAAAATAACAATAGAAAAACGCGTCATAAAAAATCCTTCAATAGGTTACGCCAATATAGACCTTACTTTTAATTACTATATTTCAAAATACTTACTTCGTCATTATGTCAAATTGTAGATTGAAGCTTTATAATGCTCAGCAATTATTCAAAGTTAGGAATTTAAACATGCGTCCAAGCGGCAGAACATCAGGACAGATTCGTCCGGTCACCATTACACGTCAATTCACAACTCATGCTGAAGGTTCAGTACTTATCGAGTTTGGTGATACTAAAGTTATTTGTACTGCATCAGTTGAAGAAGGTGTTCCTCGCTTTTTAAAAGGCCAAGGTAAAGGCTGGGTTACAGCTGAATACGGAATGCTTCCACGTTCAACGCACACACGTATGCGAAGAGAAGCAGCAAGCGGCAAACAAAGTGGCCGTACATTAGAAATATCTCGCTTAATTGCACGCTCTTTACGTGCAGCGGTTGATTTACAGGCGCTAGGCGAAAATACAATTAGTGTAGATTGTGATGTTATTCAAGCTGACGGCGGTACACGTACAGCCTCTATTACGGGTGCATGTGTAGCACTAGTAGACGCTCTTAATTACATGCGCGCAAAAGACATTATAAAAACTAACCCGTTAAAGCACATGATTGCTGCTGTATCGGTTGGCATATACAAAGGTGAAGCGGTAGCCGATTTAGACTACCCAGAAGATTCAGCTGCAGATACAGACATGAACGTAGTAATGACTGACACAGGCAAGTTAATTGAAGTACAAGGTACTGCGGAAGAAGAACCGTTTAGTTTTGACGAAATGCAAGAAATGCTAGCGCTTGCAAAAGCAGGTATTAGTGAATTATTTGATTCACAAAAAACTGCATTAAGCTAAGTGAGATAGAACAATGAAAGATTATCAACGCGAATTTATTGAGTTTGCTTTAGCCAAAAATGTATTACGTTTTGGTGAATTTACCTTAAAATCTGGTCGTACAAGCCCATATTTTTTTAACGCTGGGTTATTTAACACGGGTGGTGATTTAGCAAAGTTAGGCCGTTATTATGCGTCGACATTAGCAGATTCAAACATTAAGTTTGATTTGTTATTTGGCCCTGCATATAAAGGTATTCCAATCGCTACAACTACGGCGGTAGCATTAGCTGATCATCATAATATGGATCTTCCATACTGTTTTAACCGTAAAGAAGCGAAAACGCATGGTGAAGGTGGAAACTTAGTAGGCTCTCCACTTGAAGGTAAAGTGATGTTGGTTGACGACGTAATAACTGCTGGAACAGCTATTCGCGAATCAATGGAAATTATTAAAGCTAACGGTGCTGACCTTTCTGGTGTTTTGATTGCTTTAGATCGCCAAGAAAAAGGGCAAGGTGAATTGTCAGCTATCCAAGAAGTGGAACGTGACTTCGGTACGCACGTTATCTCAATTGTGACCTTAGCAGACTTAATTTGTTACTTGGAAGAAAAAGTAACTGAAGATGCTAGTTTAACGACAAGCCTTGATAGTATTAGAAAATATCGCGAAAACTACGGTATTTAATATCATTGAAAATACCAAACAAGAAACCCGCTATATGCGGGTTTATTTTTGCCTATATCAATAAGCTTTTAACTAAAGTGAAAGAGCAAAACAGCGTAGCTGAACCTAGTTAAGCCGTTAACTGAAACTGGTGAGACGAGCTTTTTTCATATGCTTGAGTGATATTAGAGTAATACCCTTCAATACGCAGCGCTCGTTCTGTAACATCGGCGGGTCGACTATTCTCTGCTGACGGCACAATAGACTCTTGCGCTTTAAGTGTACTGGTTATTTGTTTATCAAACGCATCGCTGTCTAGCTGCGACTGACTCGATTCGTTAAAAACATTATTTGAATCTATATATGGCGACGCTTTATTTTGCTGACGTTGCGTTTCTGACTCTTCTAACTCAAGCGCTAACAACTCTGCTTTTGCTTGCGCAATAATTTCTGTTGCTTGCGCTGCAACACGCACATCTTGCGAAGACGGGTTAGCCGGAGCAAGTGCTGCAGCATGTACCTTTTCCATTTTAGCAATAGTGGCTCTAGGATCACCTTTCACAGCAGCTAAATCTACTGATACTTCACCCGCTACCGCATATTTTTTACCGTCAGGACCAATTTCAAACTCGTATGAAGGAAGCCCTGTTGTAGCACCACCTACAGACGCATGTGCGAGCTCGTGAGCTCTAACTTCTTGATCTCGTTGTTGTAGCCTTTTTATTTCAATGGCTTCTTGACTGGTAATGTCTTCACTGTGAGATTCGTCATGACTTCCACCTTCATGCTCGTGGTTATGACGCGCTTCTTGTTCAGAGCCCTTTTCACTTCCTTGCTGAGAGTCGTCACTAATACGTGTGTCATTCAGCTCAGCTTTTTTACGAAGCTCTGTAAAATCAAACTGCTCATTATTTTGAGCAGGTGTTTTACCTTTGTCTTTATCAGCTACGCCTTTTTCAGCGGCAGAGCCGCTTGGAGCTGTTGGAGGAGTAATGATTTGACGATTATCATTTTCACGGCGCAAGCTATCTGTCTGCGGATTAACCACAGTTGCAATAGGTGTGGGATTTAAATGCGGCGTAATGTTCATAATAACGTTCGTACTTTACACGTTAGGTAGTTCTACACTCTTACGTCGAGCAAGGTACCTAGGTTTTCATCGGCTGTTTTTACCACTTCTGCCGAGCCCTTAGCTTGGTACTCAGCAACTTTTAAATCAACGATAGATTGCGTTAAATTAGGTGTAGATTGATTTTGCGCTACAGGCTCATTCGTCGTTTGTAACGGCTCGTTAATACCCGCAGTATTACGAGCAATATCTGCTGCTGCCTGATTAGCGTCTTCAGTGGCTTTTTGAAAACCTTGAACACCGGCGTTAAACGCTGATTGTATTTCCATTAGACTCTCCTGCTAACCTTAATTTACACGTGTTAATGATATTAATGTACTACTCAAGTAGACCAGAAAATACATATAAAAATTACACGCAACTATGTGTTTAATTATTAACCAAAAACATCAAAAAGTAAATAAATTCGAGAAACTACTAAAGATCAATAAGCTACATACAACAATGTGTGAATCATACCAATGATTACGTACTATTCGCTTCCAACCATTGCAATAATACATGGGTAAATTCATCTGAGTGAGATATAAAAGGCGCGTGAGATGCCTTATCAAATATATACGCCTCACTTTTTGGCATTAAAGCGCCAATATCCTCTATTGCATTTTTAGGAACCAAACTGTCAAGCTTTCCATAAATGCGCAAACTCGGTACGCTTATTTGCGATAACTCAGCACGTAAATCTACAGTTTCTAATAGCGCTAGCGATTCATCCAATGTTGCAACCGTTGGCAAGTCGTACTGCATAATCAAATCACGAATGGTTTTAATATCTTGACGCACATGAGGGCTACCCATTGCTTGAATCTTTAAAAAGCCATCAATGGTCTTCTTCGTGTCTTGCGCGAGTTGCTGATGAAACATTTTAAGTACGTTAGGCTGAATACCTGCCCAAAAGTTTGACGAATTTTCATCTTCACCTTTTGCCACAAAACACGGAGAGCTAGCAACAGTAACAAGCCCCTTTACTTTGTCGGGATAACGCAAGGCAATATCCGTTGCAACTAAACCTCCTAACGACCAACCTACGATAACAGACGGTTGCTCAATAACTGCTTGTAGCTCATCAACTACGTTAGTTAACGTGTAAGGCGACATAGCGTGTTCAATGTTAAGGCCAAAGCCAGGCAGATCAATCGTGGTTATTTGAATATGATCTTGAAGCTGTTCAATGATAGGTTGCCAAACGGCCGAATTTAGTCCCCAACCATGAATAAACACAACGGGAACGCCTTGGCCATATTGCCTAGAATTTAAAGGGAGATTCATGTTTTAAAAATAACACTTGGAAGAGATATAATAATTAAGGTAGTTTACTAAAAGGTTGCTAAAAATGGAATTTGGCATGTTAAACAAACTACGCGTGTTCACACATAATTTATCAATAAGCTCCATCGTATCCAAAATTAAAGTCGCTACGTCTTTATGTATATTATGCGATACGCCGCCTAAAGAGTTTCCCTTACTGTGTAATTACTGCTTAGAAGATCTTCCGCAATTTAATTACTCGCTCGTTGAAGGTAATTTATTGAACTGGCCCAGCGTTAATAAAATACTTCCGAACCATACTTTTGACCATTTATTTTCTGTTGCTCCTCATAGCTGGCCTTACTCAAACTGGGTAGGGCAACTAAAATATCAAGGTCGATTCGATCTTGCTAACTTGTTAGGTTCATTGCTCTATAAACATTGGTCGAAAGCTTTAGATTACAACAACATCCCTAAACCTGATTTATTAATTTCGGTGCCTTTACATACTAAAAAGTGGCGAAAAAGAGGGTTTAACCAAGCGCATTTAATTGCCAACAAGTTCAGTAAACTCAGTGAGGTAACATACAAGCAACATGCCATTCAGCGCATCTCAAATACGGAAAGTCAGGTAGGACAAACAGGGGCTTCTCGACGTAAAAACATGAAAAATGCTTTTCAATTATCTAACCAAGTTGCATGGCCTGAACATGTGATGATTATTGATGATGTGATTACAACAGGATCTACAGTAAGTGAAATATCCACATTACTTAAAACCCAAGGAGTGAAAACAGTATCAGTATTAACCATTACTATTTCACTCCCTGATAAACTCGATTAGTTACCCACTTTAGCGCTAAAGGCTTTACCAAAAAATAAGGTATTAGACAGCAATTTAGCTGTGCCATGCCAATAACCTCTAAACGCTAAGTTATCAGTTGTTGCAATAACTCTTCCTTTACCTGCGTTGTGTGCAATTAACGAAGCAGATTGTGCTAAACGATTAACCAAATTTTTATCAGTATAGCCACTCAATAAACTGTTATCTGAATAAGTACTTACATTAACAAACGGATACTCAATAGGATTCATTATAAGATTGTTGTTTCTAAATACAGGCAATTCGTTATTTTGATAACCAAAAGCTAATGGGTGCGTAAGATCAATTTTAGTATTGAAAATAGCGCCAGCAATACGTTTTCTAGCAGCCAAATCTGACTTGTCAGCATACGTTAGTGACGAGGTATCAAACAATTGATCAATTTGCCCTTTATGTACAAACTGCGTTTTGAGTATGTCTTTTTCTGACAACCATTTAGCCGCTTTTTTCTGACCAAATAATACCCCACCGTTGTTCAGCCATATTTCTAAATTCAATACCGTATTCGCCGACAAACTATCGTAATTACCGTCAACCATTAAAATATGCGAATACTTATTTAAATTAACTTTACCTAATCGCTCCTTTTCAATAACCGAAACAGGAATGTTTAACGTATCATCTAAATAAAACTTAACTTCTCCTGTTTCAGACTCAGAAACACCTTTACCACCGATGAGTAATACATTTATCGGTGCTATTAAATGAAATGAACCACTTCCTAAGTCAATACCTTTACTGGTTAACCCTGAGTAGATTGCTGATAAAGAAATATTATTTTGCGCTGCAATATTAATTAATATTTTTTGCCACTGCTGCGCCTCTTGATTACTCGCTAAAACGACAATAGTACCTGCGTTAAACGCTTGGTTTATGCCTGCAACTTGCGATGTAAAAGGTTTAGTGGCTACTTTAGCGACAATATTGTTCGCCATAAGCTGATTCAGTAGTTTAGGCGCTAAAAAGTGATGCCACTCAAAGGCATAAGCATACGCGTTTTCAGGCACAGAAATTTGATTTGGTTTTGTATTTTTCCACGCATTATCTCGTAGCTTTAGCCCCCATGTACGCCCTACTTCATGAAATTCAATATTCATAGCAAGTGGCAGCGTCCAACCCGAAACATCATAAAAAGTATTATCTTTAAACGTTGTTGGCTGTTCGAAAAGCGCTTTTATCGTACGATATTTTGGCTGAGCCAATGGCACATAATAAGTGTCAGCCTTTTTGAAAATTTTTCCTTCAAACCTAAAATCATCTTTTAGCTGATAAGCGTTAATTTGATGTAATTTAAGTTTTTGTAACAACTGCGTTAAACGATAGTTATCGTTCGATTCTGTGACCAGATAACCGCTAAACTTTTCTTTCTTCGCAAGTTTTTCTGCATTTTTATAAAAGGTTGTTTGATGTTTTTTAAACTGCTCACGGTTTTCCCATGCACCTTGAATCGTTGAGAACGATGTTAATACTTGGTTTTGAATGCCATATTCCAGCGTAACCAATCCATTAACTGAATCTATTTGCATACCTCGACTGGTGGCTTGTTCGAATAAAACACCTACTGCACCGTTAATATCAGGATACGTAGAGCCTTTGCCATAATAAAAGTCATCAAAGTTTTCTTCGCTGTAATAAAGCCTATTTTTTTTGTCTAGTGCTTTTGCGTGATAGCTTGCTAACAAATGCGTAAGTTCAATAGCATTTTTAGGTGTTAATGGGTTAGTTCTGCTCGGTACGCCTGGCTGGAAAAAGTAGCTTTTATCGGCACCCATTTCATGAAAGTCGCCAACAACATGAGGCTGATATTGGTGAAAATACGCCATGCGATTACGGGTTTCGACTTGCGATAACAATAACCAATCTCGGTTTAAATCAAATCCAAAATGATTAGTACGCCCTCGTCTCCAACCTTGGTGATGTTCAATATGATTAGGATCGGCATTAGGTGTTGAACCTCTATGATCTGTTACCCAATTAACAAAACGGTCCATTCCGTCTGGATTTATGCTTGGTTCAATAACAATAACGGTATCGTCTAACCACTGTTTAACCTGTTTGTCTGTACTTGCTGCTAAATGATATAACACCGCCATTGAGGCATTTGCGCCACTTAACTCATCACCATGCACACTGTAGCCAAGCCATATAACCAAGGGATCATTTTTTGATTGGTTACTTACGTTTTTTCTTTTTTCTAATATGCGATCTAAGTTGGCTAAGTTTTTAGGTGACGATATTGTAAACAACACTTGTGAACGAAATTGGTGTGTTTTGCCCGTTTCAGTCATAACAATACGATCAGATTTGTTACTAACCGCTGTCATATAACTCAGTAACTGATCATAACGAACGTGTTTTTCTCCTAATCCAAAACCAATAATATTGTGAGGCGTTGGAATACTCGTGTCGTATGTATGGTTTTTTGGTAAAAATTCGGTTACTGCTGCAGCGTGTAAAAATGAAGTAAATATTAACGTAAACAATAATGTTGTTATTCGGCGAAGATACATCGGTTATCCTTAAATGTTGCACGCGCTCTAGTTATAAGAAGTTAACGCGTATCTATAAAAATACCAAACAACGCCAATTTACACTAGGTGTTACCACCAATTTAGTGGTTTATTTCAAAGTATCACTAGCACCAAACATGTTTGAAGAGTAAAATAGCCTCATACTTGAGCAAATTACTCAAGTATTTCGTCTTATGTTTAATGTACCCGTAGAGAGTAGAAACCTACTATGATCAATATTTCAGAAACTGCCCAAGCTCATTTTGGTAAATTATTATCTCAACAAGCTGAGGGAACAAGTATTCGTGTATTCGTTGTAAACCCTGGAACAGCAAGCGCTGAATGTGGTGTGTCATATTGTCCTGCCGATGCAATTGAACCTGAAGATATCGAAATTCCATTCGAAGGTTTTTCAGCGTATATCGACGCTGACAGCAAACCTTTTTTAGAAGATGCTGAGATAGACTTTGTAACTGATCAAATGGGTTCTCAACTTACACTTAAAGCGCCAAATGCTAAGTTACGTAAAGTGAATGACGACGCACCTCTTTTTGACCGTGTTGATTACTTTTTAAAAGCAGAAGTAAACCCTCAGTTAGCTGGTCACGGTGGCGAATGTACACTGATGGAAATTACTGAAGACGGTTACGCCGTACTCCAATTTGGTGGTGGCTGTAACGGTTGTAGTCAAATCGATGTAACCGTAAAAGACGGCATTGAAAAACAATTAATAGAAATAATGGGTGACGAAATTAAAGGTGTTAAAGATATGACAGAACACGAACGTGGTGAACACTCATACTACTAACATCTTTCGATACCCAAGTAATATAACGACTTTATGAAGGTTGTTTTAGAAAAATTAGGTCAAGATCCTCAGCATAGCTTAGTGTTATTTATGCGTGGACTTGGCCTTTTTACTATTGGTGTTATATTTATTTTTTTGGGCTACTACACACACCATTGTTGGCAAATACTAGGCATTACTTTTATTACAATAGGCATTAGTGTTTCTGCTTATGGGTATGCGGGAATTTTCGCGAATCGTTTACTCAATATTTCTTATAAGCTAAAAAATCCCTATAAAGCAGATCAAAAATAGCGACATAGTGCCGCTATTAACTCGTTTTTAGTAAACGGTATTACACGCTACAGTGGGCTAATTGAAAAATGGTGGCTCGCAATAATAAAACCTTCTCTTAAATAAAACTTATGTGCCATGTAACGTTGCACACCCGCGTCTAAATGTATTTGCTGACATCCATTTTCTTTTGCATGTTGTTTAAGCCATTTCACCATTGCTGAGCCTGCAGATTTTGAACGCGTATTTTCATTTGTAACAATATCATCAACGTAAATATGCTTACCCCAAGACAGCTTTTTCCCAATAACAAATCCTGCGACACACAAAATTTCATTGTCTTTTTCAATATAGGCAATTTGATAGCCGTCTTCCATTTGTTCAATCATTTGCTTTTTAATATAACTAACAGGAAACTGCGTTCGAAGTTGCTGCATAACTACTGCAATACGTTGAAAATCTGTTTGGCTATCGGCAAGTTTTACTTCCATGATGAGTCCTTAATTGAATAATATTATTCGTTTTATCGGAGATATAAGGTAACAGCAGAATAACGCTCAACGATTAAGAAAGCAAAACAATGGTCTGTGAATTATGGTGATTAAGGTTTCAGCTCTACATTCATTGTGTTTTCACATACAATAGCGCCGCTTAAACAAGCATTACGTTAACTTCCTTTTACGATAGAGACCTTCATGCTTCACCGTTTTTTGATCACGATTATTTTTTTCTTACTTTTTATAAGTTCAAGCCAAGCGACGGTTATTTTACTGTATCACCATGTAAGTGAGTCAACACCACCAAGCACCAGTATTTCACCCGAACAATTTGAAAATCATCTACAATTTTTGCATGACGAAGGCTTTGTTGTATTACCATTACCAACAGCGATTAAAGCCATTCGAAACAACGAAACACTTCCCAGCAAAAGTGTTGTAATAACATTTGATGACGCATATACCAATAATTTAACTCACGCTAAACCACTGCTCGACAAATTTAACTATCCGTACACGATTTTTGTTAATCCTGTGTCGGTTCAATCAAACTCTTCTTTATATCTATCTTGGGAACAACTTAGCTTTTTGGCTAAATCAACCCCGAATGAGGTAACTATTGCGAATCATGGATTCACCCACGATTCATTTGTTCGCCCTACCGCAGGTGTTGATAAAGATCAGTGGTTTAAAAACCAAACTGAAAAACTACTCGAAGCCGAACAACTTATTAGTAAACACACAGGGCAAAACTGGCGGTTTTTTGCTTACCCATATGGAGAATACTCAACGGCTATTCAGCAATGGCTAACTAAACATGATTTTGTAGGTTTTACACAACAATCGGGAGCATTAGGAACATCGACTGACTTAACAATAGTGCCAAGGTTTCCTGCGTCTATTCCTTACGATAAGCTTGAAAACCTTAAAGACAAAATTCATTCGCTACCGTTAACACTAATGCCAGATTACGCTGGCAAGCATAGTCCGTCTCAAACAATTTTTAAGGAAGGCGAGCTTACATCGGTAACCTTTACAGTAAACGTTAAAGACTTCTATCGAGGCGCATTAACCTGCTATGTATCGGGTTTAGGTAAACAAGAACTGAATTGGATTAGTAAAACTCAATTTACCATTGAGTTTAGTGGGTCATTAAAAGTAGGTAGAGCAAGAAGTAACTGCACCGCTGCAAGCATATCAAAACCTGGACGATTTTATTGGTTTTCGCAACCCTGGTTTATTACCAATGCAGACGGTTCTTGGTTTCCATTAACCTAACTAGGATTAATCGCTACAATTTTAGCAAAATCACTAACCAGCTTTTCACCATCAACCGTTGGTAAAAGTCCTAGCGCTTGATTTGGTTTAAAAATAGCGACTATTTGGCCATTTGGATTAATCAATACCATTGAAGAACTATGATCCACGGTGTACATGCCATTATGCTCGTGTTCACCGTCATTAATGGCGTACATTAGTCCTAAATTTCGAGCAAATGGAAACAACACATCGTGACCCGCATTTATTGCGACAAACTCTTTATTAAAATACTTTATATAGCCTGCGAGCCTTTCTGTTGTGTCTCGCTTTGGGTCTACCGACACTAATACAACCTGTGTGTTGTTAGCTATAGCTTTCAAATCAGAATAGATAAAATTTAAGTCTTGTAAAGTGGTAGGACAAACATCTGGGCAAGAAGTGTAACCGAAAAAAATCCACGACCATTTACCATTAAACTGCGCGTTAGAGAAAGCTTTCCCTTGGTGATCTGTCATCTCAAACGGTTTGATATCTCGCGCTTGCTTATAATATAAAGCATGCTCGGGCATCGGCTTTTGATTAAGTTGATTAAACAGCAAAGCACCGGTTAAAGCAGCCGCTAACGCAACAATGGTATATAAAACTTTAGTCATATTTTTTTATAAGCTTATCAGTAAAACACACGGGTTATGATATAGGTAAAGCGTAATGATCTACTAACAAAATAATAAATAACGCCATTAAATGCACGATAGAAAACTTAAAGGTGTCCATTGCCGTATTTTCATTGGGGTTAAACTTTAATTTCCATGCATACATAAAAAACGCCACATTCAATACAACAGCGCCAATTAAATAAAGCCAGTTAGACATGCCAACCAAATAAGGCAACAGCCCCACCACAAACAACAAAACGGTATATAGCAGTATTTGAGTTTTAGTAAATTCAACACCATGAGTTACTGGCATCATCGGAATATTTACTTTCGCGTATTCATCTTTTCTATGAATGGCTAATGCCCAAAAATGTGGGGGTGTCCAAGTAAAAACAATTAACACTAACAATAATGCATGAGCGTGTACTTCATTGGTCATGGCCGTCCAACCAAGCAACGGTGGAATGGCGCCAGCTAAACCACCAATAGTAATATTTTGCGGTGTTGCTCGCTTTAAGTACATTGTATATACAAAGCTGTATCCAACTAACCCTGACAAGGTTAACCATGCCGTTAATGGATTAACCAACCCATACAAAACAACAAACCCCAAAATAGCGATCGACACAGCAAAGGTAATCGCATTTTTAGCACTTAATCGTCCGTTGGGTAAAGGACGGTTGTACGTTCGCCCCATTTCACTGTCGATGCGCTCGTCAACAATGTGATTAATAGCTGCCGCCGCTGACGACAATAATCCAATACCCAACATGGCAGGTATTAACACTTGCCAAGGTATTGCACCCGGTACAGATAAACTCATACCAACAAGCGCAGTTAATACCAACAGCGCCACAACTCTAGGTTTGGTAATTTCGTAATAATCGCGCCACGTAGTTTGGTTATGCGAAACATTCGATGTAGCTAATTGAGACGTTGTGGTATTCATATGTGCTCCTAAATTTTCCGCTTTAAGCCATAAGCTAAGGTGATAAGGGTGAGCATTAAACAAGCCGCTACAACATTGTGTGCAACAGCAACTCCCAAGGGTAAAGAAAACCAAATATTGCTAACACCTAACCCAATTTGGCAGCTTAAAACGACCAACAAACCGAGCGATGTATTTTTAAAGTACGCGGAGGTGGACTTGCGCATAACCACAAACGCCAGCCACACTAAATAAATAGTAGTAACAATCGCGCCAAAGCGATGCATAACATGTATAGTTACCCGAGAGTCGTGGGTTAAATGGCCAAATTCGTAGGTATCACGCTCTGGTGGAATAAGATCAAAGGACTCTTCAAAGGTTAATTGTTCTTCCCAGCCTGATTGACATATAGGTAATTCAGTACACACTAATGCCGCATAATTTGAAGACGTCCAACCGCCAAGCGCTATTTGAGCAGTTAAAATAACAATGCCAATAAAGCCATATTTAGCATAACTTCTGAGCGTAGTATTACCTTCCCGAATATGGAATCGCTTCAAGCGCAGATATAACAAAAACAACAAACACAATGTTGTTAACCCACCAAGTAAATGAGCCATAACAACAATGGGCATTAGTTTCATTGTAACGGTCCACATACCTAGAGCCGCTTGAAAGGTCACAACAACTAAAATAAACAGCGGTAAGAATACTGGTGTGCCTACCTCTCGATTTTTAACAGACAAAAACGCTATCGCTAAAATAAGTAATCCTAACGCTCCTGCAAAGTAACGGTGGATCATCTCATTCCATGCTTTTTGTGGTTCTACAGGTCGTTCAGGAAATGCTTGTTCAGCTTTTAAAATTTGTTCGGCTGTTTCAGGTACATCTATCAAACCGTAACATCCCGGCCAATCAGGACACCCTAACCCTGCATGTGTT
The DNA here is from genome assembly GCA_020630795.1 of Colwellia sp. Lineage (GTDB taxonomy): Bacteria > Pseudomonadota > Gammaproteobacteria > Enterobacterales > Alteromonadaceae > Pseudocolwellia. Next base: position 28,218 of record JAHDIK010000010.1, on the reverse strand, counting down.
AATCGTGTATATGCGCCCAGGCTTACAACAACAATGGCTAGCAATATACTTACGATAACGAGTTGTCTTATTTTTATAATATTTTGGCTCATATCGTTACCCAATTTTTGAGTATTTAAGCAGCTTTTTCATATCAGCAAGAATGCCTTTACCAAACAACGCTTGCTCTTCATCGTTAGCTGGCAATGGGTGCTCTAAAATAATATTTCCTAAAGGGTCCACCAGCAAAACGGTTGGTTGTTGAATAAGCGGGTGAGTATTAGTGGGCGTTGGCAGCACTGACCATTTATCAATATCTATTTGTGATAGTTGTTCAGAAGACAGATGCTGTTGATACAAAGCGACGTTTTTAACTCTTGGCATTTCGCGTCCAAGTGCAACATACGTGTTATTTACACTCAGTAAGGTTTGTTCGCACTCTACGTTACATTCTTGTGGCAACGCGTACATAATAAGCCACATTTTATTTAAATCGGGAGAGCTGATCCCTAAGTCGCTTAGGGTGAGTTCATTCTCAACAAGTTGACCTTTGTTAGTTACGCCATAATCTAACCAATTCTGTGTTAAAGCTAATTTAGCCAACACAATAGGTAGCACGAAAGCGCCAACAACCATCAATAAATTACGACGAGATTTTTTTTGCTGTGCTGCACTCATACGACTAAGCCTTTTAATTATTTTGTTTATTAAACTTAATTGATGCCCATAACATCAGTAATACCCATGCTATTGATAAACTAAACCACTGAAATGCGTAAGCTCTATGTTTTTCTGGTGGCATAACAATTGGCTGCCAATTCTTTGTATAACCAACCTCTTCCGTTTCAGCGACATAAACAACAAAGGGTAAAAGTTGTTTATCGGTAATGTCTGAAAATTTTTCTAAATCAATTTGTTGAACGCGTAATGGCCAAGTTACTGCGTTATACGTTTGTTCAGTTAATACAATGCCTTTTTCAATTAACCGAACATGGCCTTTAAAAGTACGTTGTCCGACAATAGTTGAAACATCGGGTAACTCATTTCTATTAATTGAACCTTGTACCCAGCCTAAATTAACTAAAATAGCGTGTCGCTCTGTGTTTAACACTTGGTAAACTCGGTAACCCAATCGACCATTATTGGTTTGATTATCGAGTAAAAATAAAATATTAGGTTCAAATTCCCCAGTTATTTGCACTGGAAAATCGTTAACATTCTCAATAGACAAACTCAGCACTTCGTCAATTGATAAAGCTTGTTGATGAGTGAGCTTCTCAATTTTCAATAACCTTTGTTCTTTTTCTATGGCTCTGTCCGTTTGCCATAATCCTAATTTTACTAATGCTGTAAAAACCAGTAGGGTAAATATCAACCAAGGTAAACGAATGTTTGATAACAACTTATTCAAACGATTAAATCCTCAATAAAACAGCAATAGGAGACGGCAAATTGATCGTTAAAATAATACTAGTTGGCTGCCTAATCTTTATGGTTTATAACCTATTTAAAGCACTGATTGTGATGAATAAAAGAGATCCTAATCAACCATCAATGTCGAAATTTATTGGGAGAAGAGTAATGATTTCAGCCTTTATTGTTATATTAATGCTGATAGGCATTTTAACTGGCTTCATTACTCCAAACCCTAGACCTTATTAACCTAGTTTTAAATAATGTAAACAAATACAAAGAGAAATACCCAAACCACATCAACAAAGTGCCAGTACCAACTTGCAGCTTCAAACGCAAAAGCGTTAGTTGAGGTAAAGTGCCCTTTTAATACGCGTAAGAACACAATAATCAACATGATGGTACCTAAGGTAACGTGCATACCGTGAAATCCGGTTAACAAATAAAATGTTGAGCCGTAGATACCACTGGTCATATACAATTTCATTTCGTCAGAATAACCATGAGCATATTCTTGAACTTGGAAGAATAAGAACACAATACCAAGCAGTATCGTTAACCCTAACCAGAGTTTTAAGCCGCTACGATTATCTTTTTCTAACGCTGAATGTGCAAAATGCGCAGTAACTGAAGATGTTAGTAATAAAATAGTATTAATTAACGGTAGTCCATACCAACCCATTTGTGTTGTTTCAGTACCATCTGGCGTTTTTAATAATGGCCATGCTGCTGTAAATTCAGGCCATAAAACAGCACCTGTCATTTCGTTACTTCCCGCACCACCTAACCACGGCACCGAAAGCATCCGTGCGTAAAAAAGCGCACCAAAAAAAGCAGCAAAAAACATAACCTCTGAAAAAATAAACCAGCTCATTCCTTGTCGAAATGAGTTATCCATTTGATGACTATATTTACCCGCCATCGATTCATTGATTACATTACTAAACCAACCGTAAAGCATGTATACCACTAAACAAATACCAGCAATAAGCAAGTAACCACCAATACCACTTTCTTCAGTGTTTATGGTAGATACATAGCTACCAGCACCAATTGCAATTAAAAATAACGCAACTGCACCCACAATAGGCCAATGGCTTTGCGCTGGTACGTAATAACTTTCGTATTCTTTTGTCGTCATTAAAATTCCCCTCATTTTTGCGCTTAGCGCAATTTTTACTTAGGAGTCGACCTTTCCTGTAATATCGTACAAGGTGTACGACAACGTTAGCGTTGATATATCTTCAGGCAATTCAGGATCTACATAAAATTGTAGTCCCATTTCTACTTCTTCTTTGCCTTTTAGTGGTTGCTGATTAAAACAAAAACATTCTATTTTTTGAAAGTAAGCAGCCGCTAAACCAGGCGACACAGACGGTACGGCTTGTCCGACAATATCTTGGGTTGACTCATTTTTAGCGTAAAATTTCACAAACTTTGTTTCACCAGGATGAACAGTAATTTCCCTTTCCATGGGTTCAAATTTCCATGGGATTCCTTGCGCTGTTCTACTGATAAATTGCACATTCACGGTACGTGTTTCATCAACGCTCCTAGCAGAATAACTAGCAGCTGATTCGTTGGTTTTACCGTTTAGCCCTGTAATGTCACAAAACACATCGTATAAAGGCACTAACGCGAAACCAAAACCGAACATACCAAACACAATCAGTACAAGTTTTGACAGTACCTTTTTGTTTTTTTGCGCATTACTGGGCTGCTCTTGGGTTTCGTTATTTTGCACGTTATTACCTTTATTCATATTGCTCACTAATCTACTTTAGGCGGCGTTGAAAACGTGTGGTATGGCGCTGGACTTGCTACAGTCCACTCCAAGCCTTCCGCTCCATCCCAAGGTTTAGCCTCTGCTTTTTCTCCACCCTTAATACATTTGATGACTACCGCTAAGAAAATAAGTTGAGATAAACCAAACGCAAAGCCACCAATACTTACCCATTTGTTAAAGTCTGCAAATTGCAGCGCATAATCTGGAATTCGTCTTGGCATACCCGCTAATCCTAAAAAGTGCATAGGGAAGAACAGCAAGTTTACTGAAATAAGTGAACACCAAAAATGCCACTTAGATAACGAGTCGCTGTACATATTTCCTGTCCATTTTGGTAACCAGTAATACGCACCAGCATAGATAGAAAATAACGAGCCCGTAACCAATACATAGTGGAAATGTGCCACAACAAAGTAGGTATCGTGATATTGGAAATCAACAGGAGTCATCGCTAGCATCAACCCTGAAAATCCACCAATCGTAAATAAGATCACAAAGGCAAGTGAGAACAACATAGGCGTTTCAAAACTCAACGAACCTCTCCACATGGTTGCTACCCAGTTGAAAACCTTCACGCCAGTTGGCACAGCGATTAGCATGGTACAGTACATAAAGAACAGTTCACCAGCTAACGGCATACCTGTTGTAAACATGTGATGCGCCCAAACAATAAACGACAACAGGGCAATTGAAGACGTTGCGTAAACCATTGACGCGTAACCAAACAACTTCTTGCGTGCAAACGCTGGAATGATAGTAGAAACAATACCAAACGCAGGTAAAATCATAATGTAAACTTCAGGGTGTCCGAAGAACCAGAAAATGTGCTGGAACATAACCGGATCACCACCACCTGCCGCGTCAAAAAAGCTTGTACCGAAGTAGGTGTCAGTTAACAACATGGTTACCACCCCAGCAAGCACAGGCATTACGGCTATAAGTAAGTACGCAGTGATGAAGAACGTCCACACAAACAATGGCATTTTCATATATGTCATGCCGGGTGCTCTCATATTCATAATGGTTACAACAATATTAATTGCCCCCATAATTGATGAAATACCCATGATGTGAACCGCAAACACAAAGAATGCCGTACTACCATTTGAATACGTGGTAGAAAGTGGCGCGTAAAAAGTCCAACCAAAGTTTGGCGCACCTGATTCCATAAAAAATGAACTTAATAGAATGGCAAAAGCAAAAGGTAGAATCCAAAAGCTCCAGTTATTCATTCTTGGTAATGCCATATCTGGAGCACCGATCATCATCGGTAACATCCAGTTAGCAAACCCGGTGAATGCGGGCATAATTGCCCCAAACACCATAATAAGACCGTGTACAGTGGTTAGCTGATTAAAAAAGTCTGGTTCAACAATTTGTAAACCAGGCTGGAATAATTCTGCTCGAATAACCATTGCCAACGCGCCACCTGTAAGCAGCATGATGAACGAAAACCATAAATACAAGGTACCAATATCTTTATGGTTAGTGGTGTATAACCAGCGTTTAATTCCAGTCGGTTTATGATCATGATGATCGTCGTGCGAATCGTGATCGGCTGACGGTTGTTCTGTTAACGTATCTGTTGTCATTACAATTCCTCCTATTTCGCACTAACAGCGTCAACCGCTGCTGGTTGAACAACATCACCGGTATTATTACCCCAAGCATTTCGCTCATAAGTGACTACCGCTGCTATTTGTGTTTTAGTTAATTGCCCGCTAAATGAAGCCATTGCTGGATTCTTCGCACTGCCGTTTAAGACCATATCAATGTGAGCTGTAACATCTCCCATTACAATTGGACTTCCTTTAAGTGATGGAAATGCAGGAGGTAACCCAGCACCTGTTGGTTGATGACAGGCTGAACATGAAGCCAAATAAACTTTTTCACCCATTTCCATGAGTTCGTCTTTGGAATATTCTTTGGTTAAGTCTTCGGTAGGCGCACTTTCTTCAACCACAGCAACAATTTCAGCAGTTTTTTGTTCAACCTTATCGGCCACTGCTTCAACTTCCGACTCAATCGATGTACCCGTATCGCCATTGCCTCCTCCAGTTGAGGCATTTACGTCAGACGCCTGAACCATATCACCCGTACTATTGCCCCAAGCATTCCGTTCATACGTTACAACTGCCGCTATTTGCTTCAAACTAAGCTGTTTTCCGTAACCTTGCATACCGGTTCCAGCCTTACCGTTAAAGACGATTGAAATGTGCTCATTAACATCTCCCATCGCAACTGGGCTACCTTTAAGAGCAGGAAATGCCGGTGGTAAACCCAGACCAGAAACTTGGTGACATGCGGCACAATATGCAACATACGTTGTTTCACCTAATGTCATTAACTCGTCCATCGACATTGAAGCGTTCAATGATGCTTTTTCCGCTTCAGCAGCTTGAGCATTTAATGCATTTTGTTCATCAATCCATTTCGCATAATCTTCTTCAGATTTAACTTCTACCACAACCGGCATAAAGCCATGGTCTTTACCACATAGCTCCGCACATTGGCCTCGGTATATGCCTGGCTTATCTACCTTTGTCCAAGCTTCGTTAATAAAACCAGGGTTTGCATCTTGTTTAACCGCAAAAGCAGGAACCCACCACGCATGAATTACATCATCAGAAGTAATTAAAAATCGTACTTTTTTATTCGCTGGGATCACTAAGTGACGGTCTACTTCAAGCAGGTAATTTTCACCTTTTTCAGAAGAGTCGTTCAGCTGATTTTCATATTGTTCGCGGGGGGTAGATAAAACAGAATAAAACTCAATATCTTGGTCGAAGTATTTGTAATGCCATTTCCATTGAGATGCAGTGATTTGAATGGTGACATCTGAATTGTCATTATTCTCCATTTCTATCAATGTTTTTGTTGCCGGAATGGCCATTGCGATTAAGATAACAATTGGAATAGCAGTCCAAAGTATTTCTACTTTTGTGCTTTCATGGAACGTTGCAGGTTTAGCACCTTTAGATTTTCGATGGAAAACCATTGACCAGAACATGGCGCCAAATACAACAATACCGATTACCGTACAAATGTACATAACCAGCATATGAAGGTCGTAAACCTCCCTACTGATCTCCGTTACACCTTTGGTCAGATTTAATTGCATATCTGCCCATGCTGAACTAGAAAGAAAAACACCTAGTGTCAGCCAACTCAGGTTACGTCTTTTCACACGACATCTCCTTTCACCCCTCATTAGCGCAAAAAAAGACAAAAACACTGCATGTAAAATAGACAATTTTTGTATTTTTTTTGCTATTTATTTTATTGTTATTTGCGTTGCGAGAATTGAATGTTCAACTTCGACTTACTTGTAATTTTTGTATACTTTCTATTCTAGAATTACCCAAATATTGATCTAGGTCAAATTTAAAATTAGAGTTTTTAGTTTAAAAAACGCAATAAATACAATGGAGTATTAGCTCTATAATGTCTGTAGGCAGCGTGATATATAGAAAAAACAAATTGACTAACTTTTATTCGCCTTAATTATTTTTTGTACAATTAAATTTTTTTAGAACAAAAACAGTTAGCTCACTTTTCGATCAATTATAGACAAGTATGAAGGAAAGGTGAGATTAAGCGTTAAAAATGGAGAGAAGAGTAATAAAAGCTTATAAAGTGATCAAAAATAAGGGTTTAAGTCTGCAAGCAAACGTAAACCCTGATTAAAATACAAACAATTAATTATTTGTTTACATCCAGTCCGCTGAACGAATTACACCAACGGCAATTCCTTCTACGTTAAAATGTTGGCTAGTTAAATCCACTACAATAGGAGCAAATTCTTCGTTTTCAGCATGTAAATAAACTACGTTACCTTCTCGCTTAAAACGTTTCACTGTTACATCTTCTTCTACACGAGCAACAATAACCTGACCATTTTGCACATCGGTTGTTTGATGAACGGCAAGTAAATCACCGTCAAGAATACCGATATCTTTCATACTTTCACCGTTTACGCGAAGTAAGTAATCTGCCGCCGGTTTAAATAAAGAGCCGTCAACTTTGTAATGCTCTTCAACATGTTCTTGCGCAAGAATAGGCTCGCCCGCAGCAACACGCCCTATAAGAGGCAAACCATCTTGCTCTACAAACTCTTCTGTTAAGCGTATACCACGAGAAGTGCCGGGTAACATTTCAATATAACCTTTCTTGGCAAGAGCCTTTAAATGCTCTTCCGCAGCATTCGCCGACTTAAATCCGAAAAATTCAGCAATTTCAGCTCGAGTCGGCGGCATACCCGTCTCAGCTATTTTTTCTTTAATTAAACCAAATATTTGTTCTTGTCTGGGAGTTAATGGCCGCATTTTAATCCTTAAATCAGTTACCTGTTTATTTCAACAGCATTCACTGTCAGTATATACAGGCTGTAAATAAACGCAACCACTGTATTGCATATAAAAAATACCTTTGTAGTAATGGATTTTCTTTATTACGATCTGTGTATAACTATAATTCCCATAAGAATAGATAGAGCCTAAATATGTCTGATAAAAAAATTAAGTTTGAAATCGAAAAAGAAAACAAAAATAGTATTCGCTACAAGGAAATACCTGAAGACGGCATGCCGCCTGTTATTGGGAGCATTTACGTACAAAAGTGGTTTGCAGGAACAAGTAAAAATATTGAAGTTAGTATTAAAAAAATTGACTAATACTTTATTTAAAATGGAGAACAGTATGAATAAAGATGAATACTTAAATCACTGCTATAACGAGCTTGTAGCCGTTTTTAGGCTGTCTAAACACAATAAAAAAGACGACAAACTGAAATATAGAACCGAAGGCTTTATTCATGCAGGTAAAATGCTCGGACTCATTTCGCATGAAGACGCATTAGCTACGATGGAAAAAGCCCACGTATTTGTATTCGGTGAAAAAATTCAGTCTCGCCAAAAACGAAAATCTGCGTTAAAAGCGGCGATTGAAAAAGGTGACGATACATACATTGATGTGCCTGCTTATGAGCGTTTCGACAATTAAGCTAAGTCTTGATTGATATCTTTTTGCAATTGTTCTAAATCCTCAAGTATTCTTAAAAATCGTTCACCAAATGGGGTGACAACATACTCTACTCGAGGAGGAATTTCGTTGTAACTAATACGTTCTAAAATGCCAAACTCTGTATTTTTCTTTAAACACACGTTGAGCACTTTAGTTGTTAACCCTTCTGTTTTTCTTACCATTTCACCGGGGCGATTAATCCCCATTGAAATTAAATGGTAAACCGTTAATGACCATTTGCATCCATATATGGTTTCTACCATTCGGGCTGAATCTATTGGAGCGATTTTTCTTTTCATATTTTCTCTATGACCTCTAAGGCCTTAACAATTTAAAACACGACGGTCAGTACAACATATCTCATATTAGACAGAGCCTGCACAAACTTTCTTTCGATTTGTCGAAGAGCGTTAAACTGAGTGCTCTAATCAACATGACTAAATATGTACTACACTTTAGTTACACGTATTCATGAACAAGCTAGTTATTGATTATGAAATTAGGGTACAAAAACGCTTCAATCAAAAATTTACTCATTCAAATTTTTGTTTTGTTCACTATTACCTTTTTAACCTTTGTTACACAAGCACGCAACGGTACTTTAAACAAAGTACCTCGTGTTAATGTTTTACTCGTAAATCCTTCTGTTGAAAGCGATCCGTTCTGGCAAAAAACAGAAGCATTAACGTCTGAAGCAGCCAAGCAACTGAATATTAATTATTCCGTTATCCACAACAGTAATAATAAAATTTCACAGTTCGCTAAAGTTAAACAATTTATCAAAAAATCTCCTCACCCCATCGATTACATTGTGCTAAGTAACTACTCTGGCAATGCCAAAGCAATGATGGATTATCTAGCTAAACAACAAATCAAGGTTATTACTCTTGAACAAACTATTTCTGACAATGAACATGACCTCATAGGCTCTCCTAGAGAAAAATATATTCATTGGATAGGTGAAATATCGTTTAGTAACCAGCAGGCTGGGTATGATCTCGCTAATTACTTACTAAACTCTGCAACTCTTGCTGGAAACAAAGGAGTAATAGCAGGTATTAGTGGCACAACAAGCGCTGAAACATTTTTACGAAATAAAGGGTTAACTAATGCAAGTAGAACAAAGAATGCAACGCTTACCAATATTGTTCACGCTGGATGGTCAGAGAAAATGGCTTACGACCACACTATTCGTTTGTTAACTCGTAATCCTGATATAAACACGATTTGGAGTGCCTCCGACACCATGGCATTAGCTGCTATGAAAGCGTCTGAAATATTAGGCCGAAAACCAGGACAAGACATTTTCATCGGCGGATTTGATTGGACAAACAACGCTATTGAGCAAATAAAAAATAGAAAAATTTCAGCTAGTGTTGGCGGACATTTTGTTAAGGGTGCAATAGCCATGCTCATCATTCATAGCGAAGAGAATTACTTTAAGCACCACGAAGATAAACAACCTATTACTCACAGTTTTAATTTATCATTAATCACGCAAGAAAATGCGATGCATTACGAGAATGTGCTAAAACCAGAACGCTTTAGCGAAATAGATTTTAAAAAAATAGCCTTGTCTTATATTAATAACAAACAAAGTAGCCAGCTTAATTTACTTACGCTTTTTGAAAAAGCGACAAACTAACACTCATAATATTTATCAATAATTTTTCTATTTATTTTCAAAAAGATGTACCAAAAAGTACCTATACTACCAATTTGTACCTAGTTTTTTCTTACCTAATTATCACGTTAAATATCCACACATTCTTTTGATATTACACGAGGTAAAACATGAAAAAAGCTACTCAAAAAGTCGCTCTTATCGTAGGCGGTTCAAGCGGTATTGGCTTAGCAACTGCTGAACATTTATTAAAATCTGGCACAAAAGTTATTATTACAGGGCGTTCTTTAAACAAACTTGATTCAGCAAAAAAATCACTTACTGAATTTGGTGAGTTGATAACGATTCAGTCAGATTTATATAAGCAAGAAGATGTAAATAACTTGGTGCATTCCATCGCCTCAAGCATTGGAGATATACACTATTTTGTTAATGCCGCAGGGTACTTTAAGCCAACACCTTTTTTAGAGCATCAATTGACCGATTATGACCAGTATTTAGCAATTAACAGAGCGACATTTTTCATTGCTCAAGCCGTCAGCAAAATCATGGTTAACGCAGGTGGTGGCTCAATGGTTCACATTGGCTCTATGTGGGCTAAACAAGCTATTAAAGCGACTCCGTCCTCTGCATATTCTATGGCTAAAGCCGGTTTACATGCGCTAACTAAACATATGGCAATGGAGTTAGCCGAACACAATATTCGTGTTAATGCGGTATCTCCAGCCGTAGTAAAAACACCAATATATAATGCTTTTATCCCTCAAGAAGAAGTAGATGAAGCGTT
>JAHDIK010000010.1:0-17508 GCA_020630795.1 Colwellia sp. | reverse complement strand
TAAAAACACCAATATATAATGCTTTTATCCCTCAAGAAGAAGTAGATGAAGCGTTGGCGAGCTTTGACGCTTTTCACCCTATTGGGCGCATTGGTACAGTTGACGATATTGCTCAAACCATTATGTTTTTATTAAGCGATAAATCTAGTTGGGTAACTGGGGCAATTTGGGATGTAGACGGAGGTGTTATTGCGGGTAGAAATTAAACACAGTTAATTTTGGTGTTCATTCCATCTAATAACGTTATAGGAGGTCGAAGGTTCGCCTCCTATAACAAGTTCACACCTAAACAGCGTTACAATGATCGATATAGCTCTTGTAAGTCTAGAGAATCTTCTAAAGAGTCTTGCATGGCGAGTAGTTCACTAAACAGCAGCTTAATTTTAGTTTTATACTGGGGTTTATCTGATAAGTTGCTCATTTCATCTTTGTCAGACGCCAAATCAAACAGTTTAATTTTTTTAGCGTCTGGATACACAATCAGTTTAAAGCCGTCTTTTTTAATCATGCGTTGGCTATCAATATAAGCGCCATAAATAGCTTCATAATGACTCTTTCGTTGTTTTCCTTTCGCTAAATCAATAATGGAATTAAAAAATACGTAATCTGGTTTGGCTGCACCTGCCAGCTCTAAACTACTTGCCATCGCATCTTGAAGGTAAATATCAGCATCAACTGTTTGCCCGCCTTCAATACCCGGCCCCCAAATAATAAACGGTGCTTTAACACTTTCTTCATACATGTTTTGCTTACCAAATAATCCTCGCTCTCCCACAGCAAGACCATGATCTGCGGTATAGATGATATACGTATTATCGAGTTGATTACTTGCTTTGAGTGCAGCAATTATTTCTCCAACTTGCGTGTCGAGGTGGCTAATAAGTGCGTAATATTCTTTTAAATGAACCTGCGTTGCATATTCTGTTCTCGGAAAAGGAGCCAATGCAGCATCACGCAAGCTTGGGCCATTTCCAATAAAGTCTTTTTCGGGGTAATTTTCTAACCAATTATTAGGTAATGGTAAATCAGACGCCTTATACATGTCTTGGTAGGCTTTAGGCGCCTGTCTAGGATCATGTGGCGCATTAAACGCGACATACATGAAAAACGGGTTAGATTTACTCGCTGCTTCATCAATAAATGAAATCGCATCATCTTTTAATACTTCACTCCAATGTTTTCCTCCTTGATAAAATCCACCATGTTTATGATCAGTTGGCGACCACGAATTATCATCTTTACTTAACGGTCTGTTGTAACCAATAGGCATAAATTCTTCTACCGACTTATAATCGGTTTTCCCTGCGTAATAGTCTTTAAACGTCTGCACCATTTTGTAATGATCCCAGTTATCTTTGGGCATTCCCGGCCTTACGTGTTTGCTTGTTTTAAACACTTTATTTGCGTTGGCTGACACGTGCCACTTCCCTGTCATGTATGTATCGTACCCTTGAGCTTCCATTAACTTTGCCCACGTTGTGTCTATACCTTTTCCTTGGCGAAAGGTTTCATCCATTTTCTTCGCTTGCCAAACGGAGCGTCCAGAATTAAGCATAGCTCTTGATGCCTGACAAACCGCGCCATTCCATGCCCCCATATTGTATGCGTTACTAAAATTAACGCCTTTGTTAGCAAGCTCGTCTAAGTTAGGCGTATGAATAAATTCATTACCGTATGCGCCAATGGTTTTTGGCGATTGATCATCTGCAAAAATAAAAACGATGTTGGGTTTGGTTTGGCTGGGCGACACTTCAACAGGCGCTTTATTAAAGCCATAGTTGCCACCCGTATTGAAACACCCTGTAAAAGTAAGCAAAACAAAAAATACGCCCGCAAGTTTTCGTATCTTTTGTTGATCTAATTCATTCACGACACATACCTTATTATTAGATAATGAGTTGAAATATCTTTATGATATTTTATTCAACAGCAACAATTGCTTTATATACTAAACAAATATTTCACCTATGAATATAGGTTTTTATTTAACTAACAAAAACGTCTATTCCAGTTCTCGGAAATTTATATGTCGCTCAGTAAAAAAAGTATTAATCAACTTCAACTCATTATTAAGCTGCGTTTTGCGGCAGTATTTATTCAAGTTGTATTAATACTGTTTGTAAATTTAGGATTAGAGTACCAACTTCCCGGTATTCCACTTTTTATAATAGTCAGCGCTGAACTCGTTTTTACTTTAGTTAGCTACGTTTATTATCGCAGCGACGTTTATAAAATGAGATCTACGTCGAATACCAAACCTATTTTTATACAAATATGTGCTGACTTACTGTTTCTTTCATTAATACTTTATTTTAGTGGCGGAGCAACAAATGCATTTGTTTCTTTGTTGCTTATACCTATTGCTATAGCAGCGGTATCGTTAACGCCAGCCCTGCTTGTGTCGGTAGCTTTGTTAGCCATGTTGTCGTATAGCATTCTATTGTGGAATCTTCCCATGAGCGTAATGCACGGCAATATGGAAGGCCACTTTATTGGTATGTGGATCAACTTTTTATTGTCGGCCAGTGTGGTTGCTTTAGTTGTTGGCAAAATGGCGCGCAGCCTTGGTGAACAACAACTCGCGTTAGCCGCTTATCGCGAGAACCTGCTAAAACAAGAGCAAGTTATTTCTCTTGGCGTAGCGTCTGCTCAAATTACTCACCAAATTGCTACGCCCATTTCAACAATTCAACTATTGACCGATGAACTTTCGGAAGACTATCCATATAACGACGTTATCGCAGATATGCAAAAAGAACTTCTACGCTGTAAAAATAGCTTGGATAGCTTTAGAAAAATGAGCTTTGATATTAAAAACCAAACACTTACCCCTACTTCATGCGACAGATTGCTTGATAAAATATCAGATCATATCGCGTTAAATTACCCAGATATTACGTTAAATATTAAAACGACAAGCGCCAGCGATAATATACCTGAACCTAGTGTGTTAGCCGACGCGTCACTCTTACCCGCCATTTTAAATTTATTAAATAATGCGATACGAGCAAGCCGTTCGAAAAACAATAATGTTATCGAACTCACTACAAACACCGCACCTAACATGTGGCAATTAGAAATTAGAGATTATGGTGCTGGGTTTACATTAGACGAACTGGCTGAATTAGGTAGCAAGCCCGTAGAAAGTAAACAAGGTTTAGGTATGGCTGTTTTTTTAAGTTATGCCACTTTAGAAAAGCTAGGTGGTAAATTATTACTTACCAATCACAAAAATGGTGGTGCACTAGTAACGTTATTAATACCTATTCATAACAATATTTAATCAACACTCACTTAACAAAACATCTGGATATAGAAATACGGAGCTCATTTTGAAACTTTTAATAATAGAAGACGACATTACATTTGCTAATACTGTCAAACGTAGAGTTGAGAAAAACGGTTTCACATGTACGCATGCAGACAACGTATCAGATGCATTATTGGCCTGTCACAGAGTATTACCCACGCATGTTTTAATTGATATGAAACTTCACACTGAAAGTGGACTAAGCCTTATCACTCCTATTAGGCAATTACTTCCTCAAAGCCGTATCATTTTGCTCACTGGCTACGCAAGCATTGCAACGGCTGTTGATGCTATAAAGCTAGGTGCTGACGACTATTTAAGTAAACCAGTAGACACGCAAACGTTATTAGCCGCGTTAAATAACTGTAAAGTAAATAGCTTAACCTCTATAGCTTCAAATGATGACAATGAAGTAACACTATCGCCAGAACAAGTTGAATGGCAGCACATTCAACAAGTATTAAAATTTAACAATGGCAATATATCTGCAACTGCTCGACAACTATCGATGCACAGACGTACTTTACAGCGAAAATTACAAAAGCGTTTAAGCAACAACGTTACGTCATAATAATTAACAACTTTTAGGCTTATCGCTACCACAAGCAGCGACAAACCTAATACACAGCAGCTAGTCGATTAAATATACAGCATAAATATGTTGCACAACATCGATAGAGCCCGGCTCAAATGCTCCTTTTACAATGTTTGCAGGTGCTGATTTGCGTTCCATATCCATCATCATTGCTTGACCACCATAAGGCGTTTGGCCTGTAATTGCCTGTTTAGATGCACGGTACAAACTACCAAGGCTAACATCAAAACCTTTAGCTAACTCTTGAGCTGCCTTTTTAGCATTTACAATAGCAAGCATCTCGGCCTTTTTATTTAACTCTGCGATATTCGACGCCTGTAGCTTTACGCCGTGCATTTCGGTAATACCCGCATTTACTAAGCTTTGTACCAAGTGTGAGTAGCGACTCATATCTTTTAAATACAATTGAATTGAACGCTTTACTTTATGTCCAATAAATACCTGTTTGCGAGTTACATTGTCGTAGCGAGTTTCCTGTTGAATATATAACTCTGATGCTGAAATATCCTTTGCGTCAATACCATATTCTTTGGCTATTTTTATTACGTTTGCAGATAATGTATCGGCCTCTTTTTTAGCCTTTACTAAGTTTTTATGACGCGTAACAATAGCAAAGGACACTTCTGCCGTATCTGGCACCACCGTTACTTTTCCTGTGCCTTGAACGTATAAATGCGGTGCATTAGGCAATGCCCCTGCTAATGATAAAAAGCTAAACGAACTTAATAAAAATGCGCTTAGCGCTATAAAAAAATGTTGTTTTAAAGATCGCATAAATCTTCCTTTTTAATGATTACTTTGAGATATGACAATACATATCACACTAAGTTGTTACTTAAATTGAAACTCTACAAAGTGCTGTTTTTTGTGTTCAGCGCCAGCATGATATTTCCACTGCTTAAGGGCTTGTTTGGCTGACTTTTCTAATGCTCTTCCAACCGAGCTATTTACAATTTCTACGTGAATTACTGCGCCTTTTTTATTCACTCGATACGACAGTTTAACTGTACCGCTTTGATGCCCGTTTTCATGTATGTATTCAGGCATTACTTTGTATAAAGGTTGATGAGAAACACCACTTTCATTCGGCATTAACGAAACAATCTCTACATGCTCATGGTCAACCGCTATAGCGCCAGCACTTTCCGATGCAGCTATTGCTATATTGCGACTCATGTCGAATACTTTTTTAGGAGGTTCTGCTAATTGAATTTTTGCTTGCGGCTTTGGTGGCGTTGGAACATTCACCGCATTATCAGCCGCTTTAGCATTGTCTAACTCAACAATATCAACGTGTGTAATAAAGTCGTTGTTTATTGTAGCTTGTTCTGGTGGTAAAACCGCAAAGTGATGAATTACCGCAAAAATAGCGAACGACGCCAAACTGCCCATAGCAAAAATAGGAATAATTTCAGTAAATTTACGCTTTGGCTTAACATTTTCTACAGGAAAACGAATGCTTGGTGCTTGCACAGATTTTTTTCGTTGTTGATAAAGCGTATCAATTTCTTTATCAAACTTATCGGCACTCATGATGTTTTTCCTATGGTGTTTTTTAACTGGGTTCGTGCGTAACGTAATCGACTTTTAACGGTTTCATGAGAACTCTGCGTTAGCTCACCAATTTCACTAATCGAAAACCCTTCTTGCTGAAAAATAAAAGCTTCACGCTGTAACAACGGCAGTGCTAATAGTGCGTTGTTAAATTGCTCTTGCTTACTCTTATTCTCCAATTGCTGTTCCAAGCTCGGCGCAGAGCACGTAAGTTCATGCTCTTCGTCGGTAACTATGTGCCACTTATTTTGTCGTCTTAATTCATCTATTAACGTATTGCGAGCGATTGTAAATAACCAACTTTTAATATTACTGGGTGTAATTTTTGTTTGTGTTTTCATTACCTTCAACCACGTAGATTGAACAACATCTTCACCTGTTGTTTTGTCTGACTGACTCATTACGTAGTGAAACAATGACGCATTAAACTCTTCTACCAGTAAAGACAAATATTTTGTTTTACCTGTAGCAATGTATTGCGTCATTACTTCTTCCGGGCTGGTTAATACCACTTTTTGAGTACTTAACCAGCCTTTAATTGTTGATGGTAACTTCAAATAAACAACCTTAAATATTTTGGCTCATATTAAAATCTAACTGCACACTTTGCCCTGCTTGGTAAACCATCGCACCGTTAAGTGATTTTGCCTTATATTTCCAACGCTTCAAAGCTTGTTTTGCCGCTTTATCAAAAATGCGTTTAGGGTGCGATTCAATTACCGTAATATTTACCACTTCGCCTAACTTGTTAATATCAAACCCCAATTTAACCCAACCTTCAATTCCGTCTCTAGATGCCGCAATAGGGTATTTAGGGCTAATACGTACAATAGGCCTAGCATCTTGATCTTTATGAAGATTAATCTGCTTTAACGAGCCTTGTGTTGTAGGTAAGTCTATGGCTGTTTGTTTATAACCAAAATCATTGTCTACCTGAGTATCTTCAGCCGCCATTACAACCTGCGGAATAGCTTTGGGTGCAGGAGGAGGCTCAGGCAACCTTCGATCTATTTCATTTGCCACACTTGGCTTTTCGGTTTGATATACATCTACCACCACTACAGGTAAAGGCTTAGTGACTTGAATATCATCGCTATGAATTAAGTACGCCATAAACGCAAATAACCCAAACGTAGTTACACTCGCTAAAGACAATGTTGCTAATAGTTTTTTCATGTAAATTCCTCAGTTATTCATGTTAATTGAGGTGTAGCCACACAATTTATTGCTTTTTAAAACATGTTCATAAACAAAACGATGAGGAAATAAAAAAGGGGTTAAAAAATTTAATAATTTTTTATCATGATTATTCAAGGCTATGAATTTATTGCCGATAGTTATAGTTGAACGTTCAGTCGTAGAGATGGAAACACGCCATTTTTCGTTGCGCTATATAAAACCGCTCTGCTTTTTCCAAAAATGTCTATACTTTTAGGTAGTCCTTAACCAGCTTTTATTAGGATACACACAAGATGCAAAAAATATCCAACCTATTTACATACTTGTTTGTGATTTTATTTATTGAATCACTTGCATTAGCAACGTTACACGGAACGTATCTTGAAGCCTTTGTAATTGGCCTACCCGCTTTAATTGTGCCACTTTGGCTATTTAAAACAGCACCGAATGCGACTCTAACTAAGCATGCGGCAGCACTGGCAGCCATGATTTTCGCCTGTTTACACATCCATCAAACTAACGGGCTTATTGAAGTTCATTTTGAAATATTTATATTGATGGCTTTTTTAATTGTATTTAGCGATTGGAAAGTCTTTATTTCAGCGGTTGGGCTTGTAGCAGTTCATCATTTGTCATTCTACTTCCTACAAACCAATAACTATGGCGTATACATTTTTGATATTGATCGTTTAATGTTCAGTACTGTGATTATTCACGCAGTTTACGCGGTAGTAGAGGCAACCATTGCCGGCTATGTGTCTAAGTTGATGGAAGATGAAAGCTATGTTGGACATCAGTTATCGCACGTTTCAGAACAAATTACGGAAAATGAAGACGCAATTGATATGCACATTCGCGCAGATGAAAATTCGAATGCGATACTTAGTAACTTCAATAACTTATTAAACTTATTCAGTACCATGGTTGTACAGGTTAAAGGGATTTCTGGTGATTTAGAAAACAACGCCGACGCACTAAATGGCGCGAAAGACCAACTTCAACATTCTGTTACGCAACGCCAAACAGAAACCGAAATCATTGCAACATCAGCAGAAGAAATGGCGGTAACCGTATCATCCATCGCGCAAGATGCTTCGCAGCTTAGTGAACAAATGCAAGAAGCCAACAATTTAACCCAAAATGCTAACAACCAAATATCTAAAGTAAACGCTGAAAACTCCGCACTAACCTCGTCTTTAGAAAAAACAAATGAAGAAATTAGCGAGCTTGCTAACTCAAGTGTAGCTATTGCAACGGTTTTATCTGAAATCACCAGTATTGCCGACCAAACAAACTTGTTAGCACTAAATGCCGCAATTGAAGCAGCCCGTGCAGGTGAACAAGGCCGTGGATTTGCCGTTGTTGCCGATGAAGTACGTGCACTAGCCAATAGAACAAAAGAAAGTACTGACAAAATTGCAGATACGGTTAATCAACTGTCAGGTTATTCAAAACGTTCTACCGACTCGATGGAAGAAAGCATCGGCGTTATCAATAAAATTATTGAACGTACTAACGAGGCAAGCGAAATTATTCATCAAGCATCAGCATTGGTTTCAGAATCAAGTGGTATTGCCATTAATGTGGCTGCGGCTGTAGAAGAGCAATCAACCACTACCGACAGTATTGCACAAAGCACCGAAAACTTGCGGGCAATGGGTCATCAAGACGCCGATAAGATTACGATGTTAGTAACTGAGGCAGGCAGAATACAAGCTACCGCAAATGCCATGGGCGAAAGTGTTGCCAACTTCAAATAAGCGACCAGTTCAGTCGCCTTCTAACTCACAATACCGTGATGTTAACGTTAGTAAAACTCATTACGGTATTGTGGTACTTTGGCTAGGTTTTACTGTATTAGCGGCGATTTATTTTATTACTGATCGCCTTGTCAGCTTTGACCCTCAACAAAAGCTTGCCAATGTAAATCACCAAAGCTTAGTCGAACAAATTATTGCAGAGTTTGAGTTACCTAATCACCTACCAAACACTCTCATCAATTTTGTAGGCCCAAATTGCAAATGCAATCAAACGAGTTTCGAGCATTTGTCTGACGTAAAAAATACGGCAAAGCAAAGTAAAATGTCGGTCATCAATATTACTATACCCAAAGAGTTTAATGGCTTAGTGCCATCTACTCCAGCAGTTATGGCATTAGATAACAATAACGAATTAATTTACTTTGGACCTTATTCTGAAGGATTGTCTTGCGGTAAAGGAGAGGGGATTATCGATCTAGTTTTATCTAACTACAAAAAAGGTTTTAATGCACAACTGATAATGGCAAACTCGGAGGGATGTTATTGTAACACTTAATACACGTTTATTTATCAAGGTACGCGCATGTTATTTATAAGAAATACTATCCCTCTCACGCTAATTCGTTCTGTTGTTACAACATTTTTTGCTGTTTTCGTTCTTGTTACAAGCTCATCCGCTATTGCTGAAGATAAAAAAAATAACGATCACATAACGTTTGAAAAACCTTGGATTAGACTACTTCCTCCAACTGTTATGCATACGGCCGGATATGTCACGATTAAAAATAGTGCCGATATGAACGACCGTTTGCTCGATGTATGGAGCCCAACGATTAACTCAATGTCGGTACACCAAACTAAAGAAGTAGACGGTGTATTTAAAATGTTAGCCGCTGAAAACTTAGTTATTCCTAAAAAAGGCGAGCTCACCATGCAACCTGGCGGTTATCACATTATGATCATGGGGCTAGACACACCGCTCACAGAAGCATCTAAAATAACGATTTGTTTTGAGTTTGAAAAAGCAGGCATTGTTCATGTTGTATTCCCTGTTCAAAAGTCAGCTCCTTAACACACATAAATGACCATGATAAAACACGCTTTTATTTTCACTTTTTTTATACTGATATCGGGATGTGGCCCGTCAGAAAGTTACACTGCTGACGCGATTTCAGAGCACTCAACATCAAACAGCCTAGTCGAAACATCAGCTATTTCGCACGATGGTCAGTTTACCTTAGTCGCTAATAGTGCAAGTGTGTGTTTATGGAATAACGTCACTAAAAGCCTTCAGCTTGATTGTATAACCGATAAAGCAAAAGACTATATTGAAATCGTTAAAATCGCTAAGAACAACCAATATTTCATTATTTCAAACAGAGTATCGGTGCGTTTATATGCACTCACTACCGGTAAGCTCATTGGTGAATGGTCTTTACAAGATCACATCATTAACGATATTGCATTGTCTGAAAACTCTGATGTTATTTTACTAGGGTTTAGAAGCGGGAAAGCCAGTGTTATCAATCCTTTTACTAAGGCAATGGCGACGTATCAAAAACACAAACTTGATATAAACGCTGTCAGTATTTCGGACGATGGTATGTTTGCGTTTAGCGGCTCTAGCGATAAAACAGCCAATTATTGGAGTACCCTAACCGGAGAGAACATCCACTCTTTTAAACATTTATCTCGCGTCAACCACGTTGTAATGAGTGGCGACAAGTCCATCGCCTTTTCAATTGACGCGATAAAAGACCGTATGATTTGGGATTTAACAACGGGTAAACTTATTGCCGAGCTAGATTCTCACTTACGGTTTATTGAATTTAATGACACAAAGTTTTCAAGTGATAACAAACTATTACTTTCTGGCTCACCCAAACAAACACTACAATTGTGGCGTATGCGTGACGGTAAATTAATTGCCCAGTGGCAAGCTAAACAACTGAAAAAGCGCTCTTCGGTGATCAGTGTTGCCTTTCAAGATGAAAACATACTGAGCAATACAAGCGATGGGGTATTGCAAACATGGGCAATGCCTCCTGCTAAAACTCTCACTACTGACTAACACTTCAACACTATGCGCTATGAACATGTTTTGGTTGCATCATGTGTCGAGCAACTAATCTAAGTAACAATGCGATTAACAATACGCCACACAATAGCGTAAACCATTGTGGTAACACTTCATGGTGTTCACCTAGCATTGGTGCCACATTAATCGAAAATTTCTCTACAATAACATCGGTTAACAAACCAAAGAGTACTGCTACGCCAATAACACCTATTAAATAAGATGCCACCGCTCGCTTACCTAATTCATTAGCAACAACACCAAGTGTAGCCACATTAGTAGCAGGCCCTGCAAGCATAAACACTAGAACAGCCCCCGGAGAAACTCCCGACAACAATAATCCAGCCGCAATAGGTGTAGACGCTGTTGCACAAATATACATAGGAATACTCACTAAAATCACCACAACCATTGCTAAAATACCGCTACCCCACTGCACTAAAAAGTCGGCAGGAACATAGGTTTGCACTAATGCTGCAAAAAATAACCCTATCAATAACCATTTAGCGGTATCTTCGAGCAACTTTGTACAACTAAAGGCAATAGCGTCAGTAAACTTATTCCAATGAGATGGTTGAAGTAACGCTTTATTTTTTGACGCACAACAAGACGTTTTTATGGGTTCTACTTTTTTGGAACTGCAACAACTGCTACTGGCTGTTGATGGCACATCATTCGATGCGTTGTCGTTCGCTGCTTGCTCATTTAACGCGTTATCTCTTCCTACCAATACACCGGCAACAATTGCACTACTCACCGCAGCAATAGGCCTGATAATCGCCATGAATGGACCAAGTAGTACATAAGAAACTGAGATAGAGTCTACGCCTGTTTCTGGCGTAGAGACAAGAAACGCCGTTGTCGCACTTTTAGAAGCTCCAGCACGCCTTAAACCTAAAGCAGCAGGAATAACACCACACGAACATAAAGGCATTGGTGCGCCAATAACAGCAGCTTTAATCGTGGTTAATAAGCCGTCCGATCCTAAATGTTTATTAAGAAAGTTTTTAGGTAAATAAACATTAATTAAACCCGCAATAAAAAGCCCAAGTAACAACCAAGGTGCTGAAATAAGAAATAACGCCCAAAAGTTCTCAAGAAGTAACATTGTCATCCTCCAAGGTTGTTAAAATTGAACAGTGAGTCGCACTTTCATTACCACCACAACAAGCTTGAACCAACTGCTGTAACGAGCTTTGAATAACATTTAACTCTTTAATCTTTTCTTCTACTTGGTGTAGTTTTTGTTCTGTAAACGACTTCACGTCATGACAACTGTGGTTTGTTTTATCGATTTTAATGGAAAGTAAATCTTTAATATCGCTCAGCGTAAACCCACACTTTTTAGCGCTCAATATAAAACGTAAACTGCGCAAGTTATCACTGTTGTATAGCCGATAACCTGTAGCCGTTCTGGAGCAAGGTTCAAGTAAACCATGCTTTTCATAGTATCTGAGTGTATCTGTAGATACCGACAGTTTATTAGCTAGTTCGCCTATTTGATACATAGCTCAACCCAAGTGTGCATTCGTAATATAAAACAATCATACACCTTGGAGTACACACTAAGGTCAAATATTTTTTAACATGTTTGTTGTATATCAGTTAGCTTACACGTAATCACTTTAACGTTAGTATAACCTACTCGCTGTAATTGCTCGCCAGCAAAACAAGCACGTGCGCCGGTTGCACAATGAATATAGATAGGAAAATCAGCATTGGGGTATAGCTCTAACATTTTCATTTCAAGCAACCCCCTTGGAATATTTACAGATCCCTTCACCTCGCTTGCAGCAACTTCACTTGGCTCTCTTACATCAATAACAACACCTTTGTTGTTTTTACATTCTTCAAATGCCGTTGACGCATCGACAGTATCTAAATTTTCTCCAATTTGACTTACGATAGACGGAATGGTTTTTAACATAAATTACTCCTTAGCAGATAACCTAAACCTATTATATTAGAAAAACCTAATGTAATAAAGTGAATAAATTATGACCATTGAATCGTATTTATGAGTAAATCTGCTAACCTTAATATAATCGGAAAATGAATACATTGAATCACAAGGATGCGTCGGCTTGGCTTGAGAGGCGTTAATTTTGAAGAGTAAAATAGTTTGTTTTATATTTTGTTGTATCTTCCCACTATGCACTTACAGTTCTCATTACACTGTAGGCACAGAAGATATTCAATACTACCCGCATTACGGTAAATTAAATGACCAAACACCCGAATTTTCTGGCTACGCAAAAGAAGTACTCGATCAGTTTTCACAGCAACAAAAGCTGTCATTTTCTTATAAATTTTACCCCATAAAACGTTTATATCAGGCATTTGAAAAAGACCAAGCGGTAGATTTTAAATACCCTGATAACCCAGAGTGGAACTACTCAACCTCTTCAACGAAAAAAATAACTTATAGCGATCCGTTAGGAAGCTTTATAGATGGCACAGTTGTGTTGAAAAAAAATAAACACTTCACCCTTAACCATATAAAAAAGATAGGCACTATCAAGGGGTTTACCCCTCAAGCTTATCTAGACAGAATACAAAATGGAGAAGTTAAACTATTTGAATTTAGTAATACTGAAAAGTTACTCAAAGCGTTATCGCACAGATATGTCGACGCAATTTACGTAAACATAGATGTTGTAAATCATCAAATGAGAATACGTAATGTACCAACAACATTTATCAAAACACTACCTTACCAAACCGGCCACTATCATTTTTCAACAATCAAACATCCTGAATTAATTGAAAAACTAAATGCATTCTTAAATAAAAATGCTATGTTGTTAGAAAACCTCAAAGAAAAATACAAGCTTTCAAGTTTTTAACAAACACAGCACTTATAATAAAAAATGGAATGACCCAAGGCAGGCGTTGATACATGCTCCCATCGTTAATAGAAAAACTCATTACTAGTTGCGCGCGCGAAGATCATGTTGATGTTAAAGCGTTTTGTGAAGCATTAGGCGTTGTGATTAAAATTGATAACGAATTAAAAAATTTGTGCGAAATTCACAACGACAAAGACACACAAAAGCCCATTATTTCACTAAACCCTGCGTTAGATAAAAAAACAAAATTCACCTTTGTTGTTATAGCCCTTTCTGAATACATACTCACACCCGATCGCGTATCGAGAACGGGAATTTGCTACGATATCTTCTTTTTAGATGACATTTATCACCAACGTCACGGCTACCGAATGCTACTGGCAACACGCATTGCACTACCAGAACACTTAATCAATAAAATCAGTAACGGCTCGCCAGAAGCTGAAGCGATTATTGCCAACGCAAACTACCTACCTAAATTTTTACGATGCTGCGTAAGTGACAGCTCTGCACTGTTCTTAATATCAAATTTTAGCGACCTTCCTGCTCGTTAATCTCCCCTTAAATCATCAATTACTTTTCAAATAAACCTCAATAAATTATGTAAAAAATTGAAATTTCTTTTTTATTTAATATTTCTGTTGAACTTCACGTTTATTATCCACTCTTAATATCCATATGAAATCGACAAATTTACATTTATAACAACTATAACAATCACTTAATGTAATTATTGGTTGTCGAGTATGGACACTCACTTTTCAAGAAAACATCACTATTCGATGTATTCTTGATTGCACTTGAAGGATCAAAAATGAAATTTAAAGTATTTTTAATTAATTTAGACAAATCTACCGACAGATTACAGCACTGTGCGGCGAAGTTAGACAAACTAAATATTCAATACGAACGCTTTTCAGCAATAGATGGGACCACACTGACAGAAGAGCAAAGACAAAAAGTTTATTGCGCCTCGAATAATATAACCGCCTACAAAAAAGATATGAGTGACGGTGAGATTTGTTGCTACTTAAGCCATATGGCTTTGTGGAAGAAAATCATTGAAGAGGAACTAGACTATGCAATCATACTCGAAGACGACTTTGAACTAGACGACAAGTTTCCTCTTATTCACGATGCCATAGCCAAAATTAAAGACTGGGACTATATACGTCTTGCAAATACGATAAGAAAAACCAAAATACGTAAGTCTTTAACGATAGACAGTAATTTTGCTCTTGTTCGTTTTAATAAAGTACCTATTAATACATTAGCGCAAGCAATATCAAAACAAGGTGCAGAAAAGCTCATTAAAAATCATAACAGTATAGCTAGACCAATAGACGTAGACCTCAAACACTATTGGGAAAAGAACATTGATGTAATTGGTATAGTTCCACCTGTAGTGCTTTCTCAAGATGCTTTTGAAAGTGATATATCAAAAATATCGAAGGGAAAAGGTAGAGAAGTAAAAAGCTCGGTAATGCGCAATCTTAAATTTGTGAGTAGATTTTTCGTCAAAAATACGTTGAATTCTTTACTTCTTAAAGATGTGTCGCATTATCTCAAACCATAAAAGATCGACTAAGTTAGTAACCAGTTATACTAACTTAGCGATTTAATCGCTCGACCAATACCATCAACAGTTAGCGGATACATTTCATCGTTAACTAATTGTTTCATGATATTGATAGAGTGATGATATTGCCAGTGCGATTCGGGCTGAGGATTTAGCCACGCCACTTTATTGAAATGTGTAGTAACTTTATTTATGTACTCAGCACCTGGTTTTTCGTTCCAATGTTCTACGCTACCGCCAGGGTAAGTGATTTCATATGGCCCCATTGTAGCGTCACCTACAAAAATGATTTTGTAGTCTGCACCAAACGTGCGTAACACTTCGTCTAGGTCTATCGTTTCGGTATAACGACGATGGTTGTCTTTCCATACTTTTTCATACAAACAATTATGGAAATAGAAAAACTCTAAGTGCTTAAATTCCGTATGTGCCGCTGAAAACAACTCTTCACACGTTTGAATGTAATCGTCCATTGAGCCACCCACATCAAAAAACATGAGTACTTTTACCGCGTTGTGTCTTTCGGGTTCCATATGAACATCAAGTAACCCTCCATTTTGCGCTGTAGAACGAATAGTTGTATCTATATCAAGCTTTTCACTCGCTCCTGTGCGTGCAAATTTACGTAGTTTTTTGAGCGCTAGTTTAATATTACGAGTGCCTAAATCGCGGTCTTGATCAAAGTTTTTAAACTCTCTTTTATCCCACACTTTTACGGCACTTTTATTACGATTTCCGTCTTGACCTATACGTATACCTTCAGGGTTATATCCGTAAGCACCAAATGGAGACGTACCGCCAGTTCCAATCCACTTATTACCACCAGCATGACGCTTTTTTTGCTCTTCTAAACGTTCTTTTAACGTTTTCATCAACTCGTCTAAACCACCGAGTGCTTTTAGCTTTTCTTTTTCTTCATCACTTAAGTGTTTTTCAAACTCTTTTCTTAGCCAGTCTTCGGGTAAAAGCTGATCGAATACATCAATACTTTCAATCCCTTCAAAGTACTCTCCAAAGGCTCGGTCGTATTTATCGTAATGAATTTCATCTTTCACCATCACGATTTTTGCAAGATTATAAAAGTCGTTCACATCAGCAAATACTACACCCGCTTTTAATGCCGCAATTAAGTCTAAAAGCTCACGTAAACTACACGGAACTTTATGCTTTTTAAGCGTAAGAAAAAAATCGATAAACACAATAAACTACCTGTCTCGACGACTCATAAATGCAAGTTTTTCAAGTAATGATACGTCTTGCTCGTTTTTCAATAACGCACCAAATAATGGGATAACGTCAGTCTTTTTATTAACTAACTGATCTTGAGCAATATCGTCTGCCATCAATAATTTAAGCCAATCTAATAATTCCGAGGTCGACGGTTTTTTCTTTAAACCATTCAACTCTCGTAATTCAAAAAACACTTCTAATGATTGAGTTAACAGTTCTTTTTTTACATTCGGGTAATGAACATCGATGATTTGTTCCATCTCAGTTTTTGTCGGAAACTTAATGTAATGGAAAAAACATCGACGCAAGAAAGCATCAGGAAGCTCTTTTTCATTGTTAGAGGTTATTATGATGATAGGTCGCTGCTTAGCTTTAACAACTTGTTGAGTTTCATACACAAAAAACTCCATTTTATCGAGTTCTTGCAACAAATCATTTGGAAATTCGATATCAGCTTTATCAATTTCATCAATTAATAAAATCGGACGTTTATCTTCTTCAAACGCCTGCCACAATTTACCTTTAACGATATAGTTAGAAATATCGTGAACACGCTCGTCACCTAATTGGCTATCACGTAAGCGCGAAACAGCATCATATTCATATAAGCCTTGCTGCGCTTTTGTAGTCGATTTGATATGCCACTGAAACAATTCACAATTTAGTGACCTTGCCAACTCTTCTGCAAGTTGTGTTTTACCGGTACCTGGTTCACCTTTTATTAATAAAGGTTTCTCTAGTGCAATAGCGGCGTTAACGGCTAATTTTAAGTCATCAGACGCAATATAGTTATCTGTACTGTTAAACATAATCTACCTAATGAATAGTGTATAAATTAAAGAATATCTCCATATAATAGCGCATAAAACCAACTGATACGACCACTTAACTTCAAATAGCTTAACAGCCAATACTGCCGAAAACATAAACGATAGACATAAAAAAAACACGCAAGCATATTACTAATATACTACTGCGTGTTTTTCCTAAAATAAGGTTTTATTTTCGGGTAACTAACCACAAAGCATGCAGTATTCCTGGTACATAAAAAAATACACACAGCAAAATATTAATAAGTAAATGTTTGCCTGCGCCGTTATTCAAAAATACGGCAAGTGGCGGAAGTAAAATTGAAATTAGAATTAAAACAAGGTTGTTCATATTATTCTCAAAGTTGAATATTAAAAGTGATATCTCAATTTTATCGCATACTGATACACTCGAAAACCATTATCGCTACGGAATATATTCATGGTAATTTAGCGGTACAAACATTAATTTATGGGCTGCGCTTTATGCTTAATATGAATTTTACTGAAAGACTGGTCATTAATACCAATGAAAGTGACTGGCAAGAAAGTCCTTCGCCAAGTGT
>JAHDIK010000036.1 GCA_020630795.1 Colwellia sp. | reverse complement strand
TTTAAAAGATGTTATTTAAACTTGGTAGTTACACAAAATGTGTTACAGGGTCTGAGTTATTCACGTTTATTATGTTGAGATTTTTAATGCGTAAATTTGTTGTTTCACTATTAGTTTTACTTTTATTTGTTAACTCTCTCAATGTATTTGCGAAAAAGACTAATAGCTATAATCCTACTGTTGTTATTTCTATTGATGGTTTTGCTCACCACTATTTAGAACTGTATAAGCCTCCTAATTTACTTAAACTTGCTCGTAACGGAGTTGTTTCAGATGGTTTGATACCCGTATTCCCAACTAAGACGTTCCCGAACCATTTGTCTATCGTTACTGGTAATTACCCGGTTAATCATGGTCTCGTCCATAATCGTTTTTACAATAGGGAACTAAACCAAACTTATAAATTGGGTATTGGGAAGCTAAATAGCAAATGGGTTACTAGTCCAACGCTATGGAGCATCGCGGAACAAAACGATATTAAAACAGGTATATACTTTTGGCCAGAATCAGAAGTCGCAACAGATAAAAACCGTCCAACATATAGTTTTCCGTATAAACACAACACACCTAACATAACTAGGCTAGATCAAATTGTGGATTGGTTAAAACTTCCTGTGGAAGAGCGCCCTGAAATTTTACTCGGTTATGTTTCAACAATCGATTCAGTCGGACATGACTTTGGTACTAGGTCAGTGGAACTTGCTGAATCTATAAAAGATTTTGATAAACTACTTGGGCATTTTTTGAGCCGAGTAGACAAAGAACTATCGTTTGATGTAAATATTATTATCGTTTCAGATCATGGAATGGTTGATATATCTCAAGATCAATTTTCATACTTTCACTTATTTGATGGAATAGACACGGTTCAAGTGATAAACGGACAAACACAATTATACGTTTATCTTAATAGTGGCGATGATGAAGACGAAACTTTACTAAAAATTCATCAGAATATTCGTGCAAAGGAACGTAAATACATAAAATTGCACAAGTTCGATTCGTTTCCTAAGCATTGGCACTTCGATAGAAAAACGCCTGTAATGCCTAATCTCGTGGTAGAAGTATTACCACCGTATACATTTGGTAATCAAAGAGAAACAGGAAAAGCAACTCACGGATATAGCCCTGAATTATCATCTGACTTAAACGCTATATTCATTGCTACTGGACCTTCGTTTAAAACACAGCAGAAGATTAGAAGTTTTGAAAATATTCACATTCTGCCAATGATCTTGGAGTTGTACAATATTGAAATATCACACAAAATCAACGGTAAAAAAGATGTATTGTATCCAATTTTACAATAAGTTCGGGTTATATAAAAAATCATTATAAATCATCAGTATTTGTTTGTTAAAGAGGGCGCTTTCGCTATAGAATACCTTATCTGATTTTTGTTATTCGTATCCTTAATACTATGCAACGTACTTATATAGCTAGACAAGCCATCTTTGACCGCCATAATCAAGCTGTTGGTTATGAATTACTTTTTAGAGATAGTGCTGATAATCAATTTCCTGAAATAGACCCTGACGTAGCAACGTCGAAAATGATTATTCAAAATCATATTCATGGTGATATTGAAGCGCTTAGTCTTGGTAAACCAGCATATATAAACTTTACAGAAAAAACGCTTATAAATAAGTATCCACTTATGTTTAATGCGAATTCAATTATTATTGAGTTAGTAGGGCACGAAAAACCGAGCGGTAAATTAGTTAAAATTTTAGAATATTACCACGAAAAGGGCTATAAAATAGCGCTTACTGAGTACGACTTAGAGCCTCATTGGGAAGCGATATTTCCGTTTATCGATTTAATTAAAATAAATATTGAAAAAATAAACCCTAAGCGTTTGCCTACCGTTGTTAAAACAATGAAACCTTTTAACATTGAGATTATTGCGGAGAAAGTTGAAACTCGATATCAGTATTTGTCGTTAGTTGAAGTAGGATTTAACTATTATCAAGGTTTCTTTTATCACGAGCCAGAGATTGTAGAAGGTCAAACTTTAACACCGATAAAAACACAAATGTTAGAGTTAATGAGCGAAACCTTTAACTCTCCAATAGAATACGAAAAAATAGCTAACATAATCAGCCATGACGTTAATTTAACGGTTAGTTTACTTAAAATGGTAAACAATGTAGCAACCGGAACGCGCATTGAAATCACATCGTTAAAGCAAGCTACGGCTTACCTAGGTGAAGAAAAGCTTAAACAGTTTGTATCTATTCTTGCGCTATCTAAATTAACGTGTAACAAAACCGATGAAATAGCCAAGCAGTCACTCATTGTTGGGCGATTAATGTCATCTATTGCGTCACATAGTATCTTCACATCCGTGAGAGATTACGCGTTTATTACAGGATTACTTAGTTCAATTGAGGTATTGTTAAATATGCCTATTACCGAAATTGTAAAAACAATGCCGCTGGCTAAACCAATTGAAGACGCATTGACTCATAGAACAGGCGTTCTGGGAGAACTATTAGATTTCACAACTAACTACGTTACCGGTCAAACGCAAGACGTTATAGAGCAAATAAATTCATATGAATTAAATAGTGAAACTTTACATCAAGAGTTTATTGAAGCTAACCTTTGGTGTCAGCAACTGGCAGGTTAGGCCGCATGAATTTAGCATAGGCCATTTTGATAATAACTACGTCGGTCTATGCTAATCGTTTGAGCGATTTGTCAATTGAAAACAAATCACAAAATTACCCTAAACACTTCACAAAAGTTATTAATTTACACTTAATTCTTGGCAACGTTCACGTCTAAAAACTGCCATATCGTTGTTTTGTATTAATAGATTTGAATATAAATTATCACTCAGGTTCTGAAGCTAACGAGCTTTTGAACTATAATGAAATAATGGATGTTTAGCTAATTATTCGCTAAACCTTCAACTACTTTTGGATTGGCCCAATACAGGGAGCATTATTTGAAAAAAATAAAACTGTCTCAAGACGAAAACTTATCAATAAAAATAAGCAATCGCTTATTACCTCAAGATTTTCAAAAAATCGATTTATATATCTCAATCCCAGAAGAAATGGGGATAAATTCTAGTACACTCTCTGAACAAGACTATTTTTACAGCAGTATCAGTGCTAATAGTGCTTACTACTCAGAGAATCTTCACCTACCACTTGTGAGAAGTCGTTTTATCAGTAAGCAAAAAGGTGAACAAAGTGATTATCGAAGTAACTTAAATTTATTTGCTTACCAGTTACGTATCGCATTAGAAACGGATATAAAACAAACCATTGAAATAAAAGAGGAAGAAGAGTTTTATAATAGCTCAATCGAGCTACTTGACCAGACTATAACACTGCTAAAAAAGTTAAGGCGTTATACACCTTCGGACCAAAAACTAAGCTCTTATTTTCAGAATGTTGATAACTACTTAAGTTGGAAAGCAGAACAATCATTTCTAAGACTTATTTCGAAGGCACCTAAGTCTAATGAGTTTTTAGAGCACCGTAATCAACTCCTTCAATTTTGTAAGTCAGAATCAAAATATAGAGAAGATAAGAAATATAACTCAGCTTTAACTTTAAACGATCCGAATCGTATTACAAATAAAATGCAATTGTTACAACGATTAAGTGAATATGGCGTCGTGTTTTCGAAATCTACGACACACTTAAATGTAAATTTGAAACGGTTGGTAAGAGGCACTATTACAGCGATAATTATGGGCTTCGTAATGTACATCGTACTTAATGCACGTGTAGCGTTTACTGAAATAACCATTTTACTCATTGCCTTTTTAGGTTTTATATACGGTTTACGTGAAACGTTTAAAGACGAAATAACAAGTTATGTTTGGCGAATTATCCAAAAAGGTAGGCCTAAATGGCGCCATGTATTTAGAAATAGTACAACTAAAACACGAGTGTCATTTCAAACATTGTGGTTGGAATATATTAAAGACAAACAACTTCCTGACGAAGTAGATCGACTTTTTCAAAACCGTAGACAACAAAATAAACAAGCAGCACATTTACTGCATTTTAGAAGTGAATCAAAAGTAACTGTTAAGGAGTTTTTACCTGGTTACGAAGAAATACAAAATCAGACGGTTTTGAACTTAACGCCATTTGTAAGGTTTTTAAGAAAAGGAGAAGGGCGCTTATATAGCCTAGAAGGAACTAAGGTATCTAACGAGTCAGTTGAAAAGCGCTATCAGTTAAACATGGTGTTACGTCAATCTGATAGCGATGGAGTAATATATGTTCAACGCTTTAAAGTAACAATGAATCGCTCAAAGATTATTAATATTGAAGCAATGGAGTTGATTACAAAATAGTAAAGTAAGAAAGCTTTATTATTTTAAAGGCAACATATAGATGCGTCATAAATAGCTAGGATAGAAATTCAGGTAATAAAAAAGCCCTACAAAGTAGGGCTTTAAATTTATAACTAAATAATATTAATTATAGTGTGTAACTAGCTGTTAGATATACAGTACGACCGTATGCACTAGTGTAGCGAGGATCGTAACCAACTTGGTGACCAGCTTCGCCATTAAGAGTTGTCGGAGGTTGTTTGTCAAACAGATTTTTAACACCAAAACTAACGCTCATATTGTCATTTACATTGTAATTAGCTAAAACATTAGTTAACACGTAAGATTCAATATCTAACTGGATAGGGTGACCACAATCAGCCCAGTCAGCCGCTAAACATGCAGTCGTTGCGATATCGTCATAACCGCTACGGTAGTTAACGTTAGCAGTAAAGCTCCAATCACCAGTAGTGTATGTATTAGTTAAGTTCCAAATATAACGGAATGTAACAGAGTTATTTGGTCCTACTTCACCTAAACTATGGTCGTAAATACCTACTTCACCTGGACGTAGTGATTCACTTTCAAGCATCATAGTACCTTTAAATGAAGTTCTTAACTCACCGTTCCAGAAGTCACTAAGATTTGAAACATCCCAGTCGATACCTGAGTTGTTAGACTTACCAATGTTTACTGGCGCTTGGATTATTGCAAGAACATTATCGCCAGTACCTTTATCTACTTTGGTAGTATATAAATCAGCGTATTTAACCGGGTCACCAAAAATTTGACTTTGTTCTAAGCGTCTAACTTGGTCTTCCATCTTAACAGACCAATAATCCATTCCAATACTAAATTCTTGTGATGGTGCGTAAACAAAACCAACAGACATTTGCTCAGAAGTTTCAGACTTCAACTTTGAGTAACCTTCACGGTATACATCGTACTGAAGTGTATCAGAGTGACAGTATTGAGCTAAGTTAGCAGCTAAACCTACAGGACAATCATATGCCACAGAAGTTACACCAAATTCAATTCGAGGATCAGCAATTTCTCGCATAGAAGGTGCTTTAAAGCCAGTACCAAATGAACCACGTAGCAACCATTCTTCATTTGGACGGTATGCAAAGCTCAACTTATAAGTAACATCGTCAGAGCTTTCGTTAACAACTTTATCGCCTGTTCTATAATCATCGGTAATTTCACCAATGTTATCGTAACGAACTGCAGTAGTTACTTCAAAACCTTCAAATAATGGAGCAACTAATTCACCAAAGAAACCATAAGTCGAACGAGATAGGTCAAATTCATCGCCAGCAGATTCAAACAGAATAATTTCGCTTCTGTTCGCATCACTAATTGATACTTCATAAGTAGCTTCGCGATAATCAAAGCCCGCTGCTACGTATGCATCTCCGGCAGGCAGCTCAAATGCTTGCATTGAAGCTTTACCTTCGATCGCGAATAACGACGTATCAGTAGTGTCCCATAAACCGTTGTACATTGCGTTTTTAACAGATGTACGTTGTTCATCACTTAGAGCTGAAGGATCTTCGAAAACATTAACTTGGCCTGTTGTAACAAGCGCCATTAAATCGTCTTCGATAGGGTAACCAGTAACACGTGTATCTTCACGAGTTGAGTCTGCATGAGTAATTGCAAAATCATAATCTACTTCGTCAAATGCTACACCACGAAGCCCAGCTACAACATGTAGAGTATCAGTCGCATATTCGTTTGTACGATTACCACCAGGAAGTGTACGCCAGCGTGCTCTAACTCGCGCTAAATCAGCATTTTCTTCAGGAGATAAATATGCTTTTACGTTATCGTTAACTAATGCAGAATCGATAGGAAGTAAAAATGTACCTGTTGGGTATGGAGCAATTCGTGACGTCATTGCAAATTTAGAGTAAGAAACAGTTGAATACAACTCAGTATCTTCACCTAATGCAAATAAACCTTGAAGGAATACGTTATCACGAGTTGATTCTGGTTCTATTTCTAGAGTTGAAGTATAGTCGAATACACACGTAGAACCAGAAATTGCACTTGTTTCGTGACAATTACCGTTACCTTGGTGGTATGGGTTCAAACTTCCCGTGTAACCCGCTGCAGTTACCTCAGCAGCCGTCATGTATACAGGTGTATCAGTGAACTCACCAGGAATCACATTGCCATCGTCATCCTTTTTAGGTGCGTATTTAATTGAACCATCATCATTATATGTGTAATAATTTAAATAAGCATTACCAGGGATAGCGTTAGAAGAACCGTTGATGCTTACGTAGCGTTCACCATTGTAATCGAACTCTAAAAATCCTGTCTTAGCAAAATCTCTATCAACAGATTTTAATTGTTCTTGATTGTCACGGCTATATGCTAACAAAATATTAAAGCCGTCTTCGTCAATATCACCAAACCCAGTCGAAACTGAGAAATTGTAGCTTTCACCACCTGACTCAATTGGCTTATCAAAACGACCTGTAAAAGTAGTTTCGTTTACATCTTTCTTAAGAATGAAGTTAATTACACCAGCAATAGCATCTGAACCGTATAATGCTGAAGCACCATCAGTTAGAACTTCAACACGCTCAATTGCTGAAAGAGGAATTGAGTTTAAATCTACAGAGCCACCAGACGTATATGACGCCATACGACGGCCATTCAATAGTACCAAAGTGTATTGGCTACCGAGATCACGTAAAGAAGCAGTTTGAGCACCGCCACCGCCACCACCAACAGATTCACCAGCAGCAGTAAAACCTTGCATTGAAGGAATGTGAGCCATTAAGTCAGGAACACTAGTAACACCAGTGTTCACAATATCTTGTTGAGAGATAACAGCTACTGGAAGAGCACCTTCCATATCAGTACGTTTGATTGCTGAACCAGTAACTTCAATACGTTCTACTGATTCTGTTTCTTCTGAGAAAGCTGAGGTTGAAACGGCTGCTGTCGTAGTAGCGCCAACCAGCATAGCTAAGCGTACAGCTTTAGCTAATTTGCTATTTTGATACATATATATGTACTCCCTGGATATTTATAGTTTAATTTCGTTCAAGGCTATAAGTTGCCTTGTTATAGTTTTAATAAAAGTTCTTTTTAACAGAACTATCTATTAGATATTAAACTTAAAAATGTGAATGGGTCAACACAAACAGTTACAAAATCAGTGTAACAGGATAAATATATCAAAAAACCGTTATTGACACATTTAATACTCTTTTAAAACAATGACTTAGTTTGTTGTTTTGACTTAAAAAATAGATTGTATATTTAAAATTATAAACATCTGTTTTAAACAAGCTTATTCATTTTTTAAATCCAATTATTTCAATGGGTTATATTTTACCCAAAAGAAACTTTCTGGTTACGCGTTACGATTTTGTGATTGATGTGTTTGAGGTGTTTATTTAATATTTTTAAAAACAAAGACTTATATGCCTATATCTATATTTGTCTTTTTTGTAAAATATAGTTTACATGCTATGCGAAATAATATAAAAATTCAAATAAATCGACTTAATATTCATCTGTTATCAGAAGTCAAAGCTAAATTTGTAAAATATGTAAACGGGTTATTGTTGGTTTTAACCGATACTTACTCCAAGTTAAAAATATTTCAACCAAATTTAACCTCGTTAAAGTTAAATAAATTAGTAATTTTTAATTTGGAGAAAGCAATATAAGCTACGTTTAAGTGTTGGTTCTTACTTGTCGCAGAAGGTTAAAACTTTATATGAGAATTTATTATTTCCTTAACGCTTAAGTAATGATATTTAATCCAATTTTAACTTCTTTTTATTGGATTAATTAACAAGCATCGATAACGTAAAAGCATAGGGGATTTTAGTTTAGACTCAAAGTTTAAGAACTTTAGCAAAATGTTGTAAGATGCCAATTTATAGCGTTAGTGTCTAAACTAGTGTTCGATAGTTAGAGTTCATATTATTCATTCAAATATCATGGAAATACTTATTATTTTTACTTATTAAAATACATATT
>JAHDIK010000023.1:16141-43599 GCA_020630795.1 Colwellia sp. | reverse complement strand
AAGTTTGACTAAGTGCGAGAGCACGTCACGTACATATTGATTGAATAAGAGAATTATTTATAGAAAGTTTTCCAGAGAGTTTAGTTTGTGGATACACGTCGACAAACAACCGTCATTTATGACGATTGTCGACATTAGTTCATCCATGAACGTCAGTTTTGTCTAGCGACAATAGCGATGTAGTCCCACCTGATCCCATTCCGAACTCAGAAGTGAAATGCATTAGCGCCGATGGTAGTGTGGGAGGTCCCATGTGAGAGTAGGACATTGCTAGGCTTCTAATAAGTAAGAAAGGCTATCCTAACGGATAGCCTTTTTTCGTTTATGCGCTAAATCATGATAAGGTGGAATAGCGACTGAACGCTTGTAAGTCGTTTAAGGTTATTGTCATTAATTTTAATGTGACAAATCAGTTATTAAAGTTAGAGGTAGTTTATGACATGGTCTCCAACACTTTCTTGGGAAGATGCTCAAAAAAAATCTAAGATATTAGCTTCTATAAGAGCTTTCTTTGATACAAGAGGAGTTGTTGAAGTTGAAACCCCTGTAATGTGTAGATCTTCTGTTACTGATATTCATCTAGATCCATTTATAACATCATTTGACCATTCGCCTGATAACGTATCAGCTAGGTATCTACAAACATCTCCAGAATACGCTATGAAGCGTTTATTAGCTTCAGGGTACCAATCTATATATCAATTATGTAAAGCATTTAGAAATGAACAGAAAGGCCGCTATCATAATCCTGAATTTACAATTTTAGAATGGTACCGTGTCGGTTTCTCAATGTCTGAATTAATGAGTGAAGTTGAGCAACTTGTAAAACAGATAATTGATTGTAAAGACTTTACGTACATTACTTATCAAAACTTGTTCATAGACTATACCGGTATTGACCCTTTAAATACGTCAATAGGCGAAGTTGTCGATTATATTTCTCGTGTTGAGAAAATGAGTGACTGGTTACTCGAAGAGTCAAAACTAGATACCTTGCTTCAGTTTATTCTTTCTGAAGTTATCGAACCTCAAATTGGGTTAGATGTACCTTGTTTTATCTATAACTTTCCTATTACTCAAGCGTCGCTCGCAAAAAAATCAATCGATGATCCAAGGGTTGCTGAGCGATTCGAGCTTTATTATAAAGGTATTGAACTTGTTAACGGGTTTCGCGAACTTACTAATTATGAAGAACAAAAAGAACGATTTGAAAACGAAAATATTGAGCGTAGTAAATTAGGTTTAATGCAGAGAGAAATTGATGAACGATTTTTGGATTCGCTTAAATCCGGCTTACCTGAATGTTCGGGTGTGGCACTAGGAGTCGATCGATTATTAATGTTGGCGCTTAATAAGTCTACTATAGATGAAGTTATAACATTTTCGATTGATCGAGCATAAAAATGCTAATGTTATAGTATATCATTTGTGATATTATAGCAGGCTTGAATAGAAAAGAGAGTTTACACTTAACATGTTAGATAGAATTGGTATTACGGCAACTTCACTTTGTGCGCTACATTGCATACTGTTACCTGTGCTATTGCCTGCATTACCGCTGTTAGGTTTAAGTTTTTTAGCTGATCATGCTTGGGAACATGTTTTTCTTATTATGACAGCTGTTTTAGGTACTATTGCGTTATTTTCAGGTTTTAAAAAATATCATCGACGCTTCTACCCTTTTTATTTATTGTTTTTAGGTGTAGCCATATATTGGGTCAAACATGACTTTTCTGAAAGTCTCGAGCCTTTATTTATTATTGCAGGTGCATCTTTGATTGTTGCGGCGCATGTTATTAACTTAAAGTTATGTAACAGTTGTAAACAGTGCGCCGATGATGGATGTAAGTCTAACTAATTCCTAAGTCTTTTAACTTTCTCGTTAACGTATTTCGTCCCCAACCAAGCTTTTTAGAAGCATCTTGCTTATGCCCTTGAGTGAAGGCTAATGCTCGTTCTAGAGCAATTTTTTCGAATTCAGGTAATGCAGTGTCTAAAATATTAGCATTACCAGAATTAAGTTGTTCGTCAATCCATAAACTAAACGCGTGCTGCCAACTGGAAGTTGTATTGTCTGAAGTCGCTTTTTTATCATTTAAGTCATCAGGTAAGTCTTCAAGTAATATTTCCTGACCACTTGCCATAACTGTAAGAAATCTACAAAGGTTCTCCAGTTGACGAACATTACCAGGCCAGTTACAGCGCTTTAAAAACTGC
This sequence comes from Colwellia sp., assembly GCA_020630795.1. Lineage (GTDB taxonomy): Bacteria > Pseudomonadota > Gammaproteobacteria > Enterobacterales > Alteromonadaceae > Pseudocolwellia. Next base: position 41,382 of record JAHDIK010000023.1, on the reverse strand, counting down.
TCTGCGTCTTTGTGTAATGATTTAGGGTCTACACTTAGTTCGCTTGCTGCTTGCATGAGAAAGTGTGCTGCAAGTTGTCCAATGTCCTCTTTACGCTCTCTAAGACTAGGAAGTTGTATCTTTATCACGTTTAGTCGATGAAATAGATCTTCCCTGAATTCATTTTTCTTAACCTGATCCTCAAGGTTTTGATGTGTTGCGGCAATAATGCGTACGTCTACTTTAATAGGCGAGTGACCACCTACTCTGTAGAACTGTCCGTCAGCAAGTACTCTAAGAAGGCGAGTTTGTATATCTAGTGGCATATCACCTATTTCATCGAGAAAAAGGGTGCCGTTATGCGCTTGTTCAAATCTTCCTTGTCTAACCGAATTCGCACCAGTGAACGCCCCTTTTTCGTGACCAAATAGTTCTGACTCGATCAGGTCTTTAGGAATTGCAGCCATGTTTAGTGGAATAAATGGACCTTTAGCACGCGGGCTGTGCGTATGCAGAGCATGTGCGACGAGTTCTTTACCTGTACCAGATTCTCCATTTATAAGCACACTTATGCTTGAACGAGATAAACGCCCAATAGCTCTAAAAACCTCCTGCATTGCAGGAGCTTCACCGATAATTCCTACAGATAAAGCGGATGAGTCTTTTTGGACATTTTTTGCATTTTGTTCTCTAGCGTGTGTTAGAGCACGTTTACTTAATACTATTGCATCATCAATATCAAAAGGCTTAGGCAGGTATTCAAATGCCCCACCTTGATAGGCATTCACGGCGCTATCTAAATCCGAATGCGCTGTCATAATGATAACTGGGATATTAGGATGAGCGTCGCTAATCCTATTCAAAAGCGTCATACCGTCCATTTCAGGCATTCTAATGTCCGAAATAATCACTTCAGGTTGTGCATGATCTAATGCTTCCAATAAATTATTTGCGTTATCAAATGATGCAGCTGTAATGTTTGCTTTATTAAATGCTTTTTCTAATACCCAACGTATTGAACTATCATCGTCTACAATCCAAATTTGTTCTGTGATCATTATACGTTATCTCCGAGAATAGGTAATAAAATGGAAAACTCTGTTCTACCTGGACGGCTTGAACACAAAAGCTTACCTTGATGTTGATGAATAAGTGTTTGGCAAATTGAAAGCCCTAAACCAGTTCCTGAAGAGCTACCAGATACCATTGGATAGAAAATTGTATCTTGTAGATGCGATGGAATACCAGGTCCATCGTCAATTATGCTGATTTGAACGCCTAGTTTAATTCGTTTGCCATTAATGGTTTGGTTACTCGCAATTCTGGTTCGTAATGTGATTGTATTGTCACTACTAATAGCCTGAATTGCGTTATTTACAATATTGAGTACTGCTTGCTGAAGTTTATCTTCATCGAATTCAATATCTGGAATTGATGGATCGTAGTCTCTCAATAGCTTTATGCCCTTAGGGTTATTGAAGCTAATGAGCTGGTTAACCTTCTCTAATACGACATGCACGTTTTGAAATGCCATATTAGGTAATTGGTTTGGTCCTAGTAGCCTATCAACAAGGTTTGTTAGTCTATCGGCTTGTTCAATTATCATCGCCGTATATTCTTGTTGTTCTATGCTGATTTCGTTATTGAGAAGTTGAGCCGCACCGCGCAAACCACCTAAGGGGTTCTTAATCTCATGGGCTAAGCCACGAATAAGGTCACGTGCCGATTCCCATTGTTGCTGTTGAAAAGCCTCTGCACTTATTTGCTTTTGCTGATCGATTTGTTTGAACTCTAATAAAATATGAGGTGCATTATTAAATTCGATAGAAGAGGCTGTTAAATCGACAGTAATTTGAGATAAATCGAAAAATTCAATTGTAACATCGCCATCATTAAATTCTTGGCCTGAAGAAAGTAATTGTAAGTATCTGTCTTTTTTGATTGTGGTTGTTCTAAATACGTCTTCGAGTGGTTGCTGATAAAGTGTGTTAAGACTTTTTACTAAAAGCGCTTCAGCAGCCGGGTTCAGGTACTGTATGGTGAGTTTTTCATCTAATAGCATAACAGCTGTTACCATTTGATTAGGTAACACTGTTTGAAACGCATTTTTATTTTTTTGTATTTCGGAATTTATGCTTTGCATCTAAATAAACCTATTTGCACTTGCATGGTGCAAGGCAATCATCAGTTTATTATAAGTAAAGCCTAAACTGCAGTGAAAGGCAGTTATTTCGCTTTATTAACTGATGCGCGATGCATATAAAAAGTAACTGGTTTGGATGATGCAATTACCTTGCCTTTATCATTCAATAAAACTAATTTTATTTGGTGCTCTCCACGCTCTATATCACGTAAAGCAAACATTGAATGGGTTTGAGGTTTTTTATAAGGAACATCATCAATATGTAGTTGAATTGATAAACCCTGCTTGAATACAGGTTTAATTCTACCGGACACATGAACAGAGCCCGTGTTGTCGCGAATTGTAGAATTATTCGTTGGTCTAACAATTTCTACTTCAAAGTTATCTTCAATTTTTTTAGGTTTTATATCTAGAATTGACGTATTTAGTGATGGTGATACTGCTTCGTTTGGGGTTTTTACTTCAACTTCTTCAGCACCAGGTTTAGGGCTATCAGAAAATACTAAAACACCAGCTTCATTTCTCCATACGTATACTTTTGCTGAGGTCGCATATACTGGGGTCAGTAGTGAAGCAACAAGAAGTAAAAATATAAAAGCTCTTAAAATATGCAAAATTTATCAACATCCATTCTCTAAATACATGACTAATCTATCAAATTATGAGATTTATGCCACAAAAAAAGCTCACATAAGTGAGCTTTTTAATAAATACTTAATTATCTCTAATTAAACACTATAGTACATATCGTACTCAACTGGGTGAGTTGATGAATTTAATAATTCAACTTCTTCACGCTTAAGTCCAATGTACGCATCGATCATGTCTGAATCCATAACGCCACCAGCTGTTAAGAACTCTTTATCTGCTTCTAATGCATCTAAAGCTTCTTCTAATGAAGATGCAACCTGTGGAATTGCTGCTGCTTCTTCTGCTGGAAGGTCGTATAAATCTTTATCCATAGCATCGCCAGGGTGGATCTTGTTTTTGATACCGTCAAGGCCAGCCATTAACATTGCTGAGAATGCTAAGTATGGGTTTGCAGTTGGATCAGGGAAACGAACTTCGATACGAGTTGCTTTTGGTGTTGGAACAATTGGAATACGAATAGACGCTGAACGGTTACGAGCAGAGTAAGCAAGCATTACAGGAGCTTCAAAACCAGGAACAAGACGCTTGTATGAGTTAGTTGATGCGTTAGTGAATGCGTTTAATGCTTTAGCATGCTTGATGATACCACCGATGTAGTATAAAGCAGTTTCAGATAACCCGCCGTACTTATCACCAGAGAATAAGTTAACACCGTCTTTAGCTAAAGACTGGTGACAGTGCATACCTGTACCGTTGTCACCAACGATTGGCTTAGGCATAAATGTAGCTGTTTTACCGTAGGCGTGAGCTACGTTATGAACAACATACTTGTAGATTTGAACTTCATCAGCTTTTTTAACCATTGTGTTAAAACGACAAGCGATTTCGTTTTGACCAGCAGTTGCTACTTCATGGTGATGTGCTTCAACAACTAAGCCCATATCTTCCATTACTAAACACATTGCTGAACGTAAATCTTGAGATGAATCTACTGGAGATACTGGGAAGTAACCGCCTTTAACACCAGGACGGTGACCCATGTTACCTTCTTCGTATTCAGTACCTGAGTTCCATTTAGCTTCTTTATCGTCAATCTTGAAGAAAGAGCCGCTCATGTCTGTGTGGAAACGAACATCGTCAAATACGAAAAACTCTGGCTCTGGACCAAATAAAACAGTATCAGCAATACCTGTAGAACGCATGTATTCTTCTGCACGATGTGCTACTGAACGTGGGTCACGGCTGTAACCTTGCATTGTAGCTGGTTCAACGATGTCACAACGAATGTTAAGAGTAGGAGTTTCTGCAAACGGGTCAAGAACGGCTGAATCTGCATCTGGCATCATAACCATATCTGATTCGTTAATGCCTTTCCAACCTTGGATAGATGAACCGTCGAACATTTTTCCATCTTCAAAAAAATCTTCATCTACTTGGTGATGAGGAATAGAAACGTGTTGCTCTTTACCTTTTGAATCAGTAAAACGTAAATCAACGAATTTAACATCGTTTTCTTTTATTATATTTAAAACTGCTTGTGACATTGATAGTCTCCAGTGACATAGTTTGTGAAATTTACAAATACTTAGTATTTATTGAACTTTAAAAGCTAAAATCGTGCCAAGCTTAACTCTTTGAAAAGTATGACTTTCATATATTTAATAAAATCTTTTTGCACCAATGTGGTTAGGTTGTTGCACCAATCTGGTTTTTCGCACCAATTAGAGGTATTTCATCGAGTATAACAGGGAGTTTTGGTGCTGGATAGATTATTATAATAGCTTTATTTGCGACTATATTTATAAGATGCACTCCTGTATAATTCGCGCCCAATTATAGCCTATTGAGCAAAATGCCCGTGTTAGAAAAATTACGTAATGTAGCGATTATCGCCCACGTTGACCATGGTAAAACTACCTTAGTTGATAAATTGTTAGATCAGTCAGGTACGCTTGACGCAAGAAATGGTCTTGAAGAACGTGTAATGGATTCAAATGATATCGAAAAAGAACGCGGTATCACAATTTTAGCTAAAAATACGGCTATTAATTGGAACGACTACCGTGTAAACATCGTTGATACTCCTGGTCACGCTGATTTTGGTGGTGAAGTAGAACGTGTAATGTCGATGGTTGACTCTGTGCTACTAATCGTTGATGCGCAAGAAGGTCCAATGCCTCAAACTCGCTTTGTAACTAAAAAAGCTTTTGCTCAAGGTTTGAAGCCAATTGTTGTTATAAACAAAATTGATAAGCCAGGCGCACGTCCTGAGTGGGTTATGGATCAAGTTTTTGATTTATTCGATAACCTAGGTGCAACTGATGATCAATTAGATTTCCAAGTTGTATATGCGTCAGCAATTAATGGTTGGGCGTCAATGGAAGAAGGTGTTGAAGGTTCTGACATGACACCATTATTTCAAACAATTGTAGATCAAGTACCGCCGCCAAATGCTGATGCTGAAGGTGCGTTCCAGATGCAAATCTCTCAATTAGATTACAGCTCATACTTAGGTGTAATTGGTGTTGGACGTATTACTCGTGGTTCTGTTAAGCCAAACCAGCAAGTTACTGTAGAAGGTGCTAATGGTAAGTTACACAACGGTAAAGTGGGTAAAGTTTTTGGTTACTTAGGTTTAGAACGCCATGAAACTGAAATTGCACATGCTGGTGATATTATTGCGATTACAGGTTTAGGTGAATTGAAAATCTCTGACACTATTTGTTGTCCGAATGAAGTTGCTCCGTTACCTCCACTATCTGTTGATGAACCAACAGTAACCATGACGTTCCAAGTAAATACTTCTCCATTTTCGGGTCAAGAAGGTAAATACGTAACATCACGTAACATCAAAGATCGTTTAGACAAAGAGCTTGTGCATAATGTAGCGTTACGCGTTGAGCAATTAGATGATCCTGATAAATTTAAAGTGTCAGGTCGTGGTGAGCTTCATTTAGGTATACTTATTGAAAACATGCGCCGTGAAGGATATGAACTTGCTGTTTCTCGTCCAGAAGTAATTATGCGTGAAGTTGACGGTCAAATCGAAGAACCTTACGAAACCGTTACTATTGATGTTGAAGAACAACATCAGGGTGCGATTATGGAAAAAATGGGACTTCGTAAAGCTGAATTAACTGATATGGCACCTGATGGAAAAGGCCGTATTCGTATGGACTTTATCATGCCAAGTCGTGGTTTAATTGGATTCCAAACCGAGTTTATGACGTTAACGTCTGGCTCTGGTCTTATCTACCACACATTCTTACAATACGGTCCACATAAAGGTGGTGAAATTGGTCAACGTTTAAACGGTGTAATGATCGCTAACGCTACAGGTAAAGCGTTAACAAATGCTTTATTTAACTTACAAGAACGTGGTCGTTTGATGATTGGTCACGGTGTTGAAGTTTATGAAGGTATGGTTATCGGTATTCACAGTCGTGACAACGATCTAACTGTTAACGCTCTTAAAGGTAAGCAGTTAACTAACGTTCGTGCGTCAGGTACTGATGAAGCGCAAGTACTTACACCTCCAGTAAACATGTCGTTAGAACAAGCGTTAGAGTTTATTGATGATGATGAATTAGTGGAAGTAACGCCTGAGAACATTCGTGTTCGTAAGAAATGGTTAAAAGAAAGCGACCGTAAGCGTGAAAGCCGCGCTGCTAAATAATAAATAAGTTTTTAAATTTATTGTTACCAAGCCACCGATAATAATTATCGGTGGCTTTTTTATTTCGAGTAAGTGATCACATCCTCGCGTGTAAGACATGTCTCAAAGTCTTGTCAGTAATTCTTTTAATTTTCCTCTTTCATGAATGTATTTATAGCTTAAGTGTTTGTAAATAAAGGATATTTTTAATGAGATTTGTTTTTGTTACCAATGTGACAATTTTAAGTCATCCTATAACGACTGGCCGAACTGTCGATAGAGACTACAATTTAAAGAGTGGAACAACCTGTTTGGGTTGTATGGATAAATTATGGACTAACGAATATGAACCAAGTAGAAATGTCACGATTGAATTCGCTTTTCGAAAAAATGGTGTCGGATAGAGCGAATATGAAGGAACAAAGAGAGCTTTCTCAGCTGTATCAAGAGTTTATTAATGACGGTAGAGAAATCAATCAATCCCGAAAAAATAACGAGTCGGTAAAACGCGTAAGTTAATTAAAAGCTAGATTAAACAGGAAGTAACCTTGTCTCCAGAACAATATAAATTATTGCTAGAACTCACAGAGCTATTTGATAGCGGTAAAGCAAATAGAAATCATCTTATTCAACTCAAAGAGTTGTTATCAATGGTTAATAAGCATAATGCTTTACCGCAGAATGACGGCGTACCTAATAATTTATCGTCACTTAATTAATTCGAATAATGGTTTGGGAGTTGTGTGTTTTAATCACTAGATCTGAATTTAGCCGCATCAATTATCGACCATAAATGTACAACCGCCGCGATAATACCAGGAATAATTAAATACCACAGTGCGTAACCGCCAACACATATAATAGCGAAAATTATAGCCGCTAATAACCTGCCTTGAACAAGTTGCCCTAATCCTGGGAAAAATATATTACAAATAGCTGCGAGAACATTGCCACCAGAGCCTTGACTAGACATTTATAAACCTCTTTTAAATAGATTAATTCGTTTAAGATTGTACCAATTAATACTATCATATATCTAACCTGTGCCCATTCAAAAAATGAATTGTTAAAAAATATGAACTTTGTTGAAAAATTTAAGCATTATTCAAACTGGAAGACGCTTGTTAAGTTTGCCTTTTTTTTACTGAAACGAACCAATAAAGAGCAAATACACGTTGTGTCAGGTTACTTGTCGTACGTGACTTTGATGTCGTTAGTTCCGTTAATGGTTGTTATGTTATCGGTAATGACTGCATTTCCTATTTTTTCTGATATCAAAGATGTTATTGAAGGATTTGTATACAATAATTTTGTACCCGCATCGGGAGATGTCGTTCAACACCATTTAACCGGTTTTGTGAATAACGCATCAAAAATGTCGGCAGTGGCGGTAACATTCCTATTTTTATTTGCGCTATTGTTAATTTCGGCGATAGATAAAACCTTTAACCGTATATGGAAAGTAAACAAGCCAAGACGCATTATAACGGCATTTTCAATGTATTGGATGGTATTAACACTTGGTCCTATACTTGTTGGTAGTAGTATTGTGGTTACGTCGTATATCGCGTCTCTCGTATCTCTGGGGGATTATGATGTTTTAGGTGTTACCAATATTCTATTAAGAATGCTGCCCATGTTTGCTTCTATCGGAGCATTTTTAATTTTGTATATGGTTGTACCTAACAAAGCGGTTGTTTTTAGGTACGCATTATCAGGTGCTGTTACTGCGGCAATACTGTTTGAGTTGGCTAAAAAGGGTTTTGCGTTTTACGTAACACAGTTACCGTCGTATCAAGCGATATATGGCGCATTAGGTACTATTCCTATTTTATTTTTATGGGTTTATTTATCTTGGTTGGTTACTTTGGTTGGCGCTGTTCTCACTGTTTCATTACAAGATTTTCAAGAAGAGAATAAAGTGCCTGAAAACGATTAATATCGAGGTAGTTTATGTCTAGAAACTTATTTCCAAAAATATCTACTTATCATCAAGAGTGGTTGAAAGTAGATGATACGCATGAATTATATATAGAAATATCTGGAAACCCAGATGGGATCCCTGTGCTTTATCTACATGGAGGGCCAGGGGGCGGGAGTAGTGAAAATCATCGAAGATATTTCGACCCCAGTTTATATAAAGTTATTTTAGTTGATCAAAGAGGGTGCGGGCGGTCTAAACCATCGCCTTCAATTAGCGACAATACGACGTTGTTACTTGTTGAAGATATTGAAAAAATTAGAAGTCATTTTAATATTGAACAATGGTTGATCACGGGTGGTTCGTGGGGAACTACACTAGCGATGGTTTATGGAATATCGCATCCCAATCGAGTACTCGGGTTTATTTTGCGCGGTATTTTTTTAGCGACTCAAACGGAGTACGACTGGCTTTATAAAACGGGTGGTGCCGAGCGATTTTTCCCCGAATTTTACCAAGAATTTGTAGAGCATATACCAGAATTAGAAAAATACGATCCATTAACTTTTTATCATAAACAGCTTCACGGTAAAAACGAAGTTGCGGCAATTGCAGCAAGTAAAGCTTGGTATTTATGGGAATTAAGGTTATCTAGTATAGAACACCACCATGTGGGTATGGCGCAAGTAGAAGATGCACACCAAGCGTTATGTATGGCAAAAATATCAAGTCACTTTTTCAGTCAACAATCTTTTCTTACTGATAATTTTATTCTTAACAATATAGAAAAAATTAAACATATTCCCGCGATATTGATTCATGGCCGGTACGATATGGTTTGCCAAATGCATATTGCACAACAAGTTGCTGACTGTTGGGATAACGCCCATTTACATGTACTTCCGTGTGCAGGCCATAGTGGATTTGAACGACAAACCATAGATGCGTTTTGTAAAGCAACTGATACTATGGCTGAATTTTTGGATGAAGATAACAATAAATGATTGTGTTAATTCAACGTGTTGCCCACGCCGACGTAAAAGTTGATGGGAATGTTGCAGGTGAAATAGGGGCAGGGTTATTAGTGTTTATTGCTATAGAGCCTGATGACAATGAGAAAAAGGCTGCTCGCCTTGCTGAACGAGTTGCGGGTTATCGTGTATTTGAAGATCATAACGGTAAGATGAATCTCAATGTTAAGCAAATTGAAGGAGACGTATTGGTTGTTTCTCAATTTACGTTAGCTGCCGATACATCTAAAGGACTAAGACCTAGCTTCACAAGTGCTGCCGAGCCCGAGTTTAGTAAAAAGCTATATCAATATTTCTGTCAAAAATTACGAGAAGACGGGCTTAACGTTCCCACAGGAGTTTTTGGAGCTGATATGAAAGTGAGTCTACTTAACGATGGGCCAGTAACGTTTACACTGACTATCTAAAGTTACTAGCGCGTTAACGTAATAAGTCTTAAAAAGTATTCGCTATATCTATACCACGAACAATCTTTTTCTAAATAACACGTGACTACAGTGAAATTTGCTTTGTTTGCCAGAAGCACTTCCATTTGTTGTATGTATATTTTTTTAATAAAGCATGTTTTTGTTTGAGCATTAAACGCTCTAGCGGCCAGTGAATCGGTAGTATATGAATAATGATGTTTAAGTGGTTAGGCACGTGGAAATATATAATGTGATGTGTAGATTCTAACTGCTGAATAACGGTTAGGCACAAGTTTACTTCATGGTCTGAAAAGTCAGGTAAGTTTAACGTTAAACAATTGTTTTCAGGAAAGTCGATAACAAAATCATTGAGTAATGACAGTGTTGTTTTGAAGTCAGACGTGTTTTCTTGATACAAATCCGATATAAGCCAATCTATATCTTCTTTTTGGTCGTTAAACGTGGTTTGCAACCAGTGAGTCGCATTATTGTTTTGAATGCTAATTTTAGCTTGCTCTGGGTTGAAAAATTCATTAAAGCAATGAATTACCTGTTTGCTAAGTTCTATGCTTGTGAATGAAATATTTTGAATCAACGCAGTTAAAAAACGTCCTGAATTCCCACCTCCTAATCCTATTTCTACAATATTTTGAGGAGTAAAAAATAAAATGGGTAACATCATAATTTTTTGATGAGGTAAGGTGAGTTGGGAGACCTTTCTTTTTAACATTACACTCTGAACTACATCTCCAAAAGCTAACCACCTGTAGTGATTATTTTCACTCACGCTTATTTTCTCTTTTGGGTTCAAATAAAGTAATTTTCCTTGCTTTACGTGTTTTTCGAGTTGCATGTATGTTCACTTTATTGAATGAGAAGGTATTTATTGTAATGACTGTATTATACAATTTTTAAACATAAATTGTTTTGGGCAACTAAATGGTAAATACAAGTGTTGGGATTGTAGGCTGCGGATGGTTAGGTAAAGCATTAACGACTCAGCTAGTTGATGCAAATATGAATGTGGTCGTTACTACGCAGCGGAGTGAAAACGTAGAGGAACTGTCTAAACTTGGAGCACAGGTAGAGTGTTTTTCGGCGCAATCAGGTTTAAATGTATGTCCAGAAAAAGCCTTAAATGTTTTTAATCAAAAATGCTTAGTGATTGCGATAACACCAATGATTAGGCAAGGGCGAACAGACTACGCTGATAAAATTCGTTGTATTGTAGAGTATGCAAATAAAGGTGCTGTCGAACAAATTATTTTGGTTAGCTCTACCGCGGTATACAACGGGAACATCGGTGATGTTGATGAAACTACCGACCTAGATTTATCGCAAGAAAAAGTTAGTATTTTAAATGCCGCAGAGCAGGAAGCGTTATCGTTTTTAGGAAATACAATCGTGTTAAGGTTGTCAGGGTTAGTGGGACCGAAAAGACACCCAGGTAAATTTCTGCGGGCTGGAAAAACATTGTCAGACCCTAATGCAATAACTAATTTAATCCATCAAACAGATGCGGTTGGGCTATTGTTTGAATTGATTAAAAATGAAAAACACACGGCTATTTATAACGGCTCAAGCCAAACGCACGTATCAAAAAAAGATTATTATGCAAAAGCAGCAAACGCTTTAGGCATTTCTGCACCACGTTTTCATGAAGGTCATAGGGGCGGAGACAGCAAAGTCATTAACAGTGGAAAGATTAGAAATAAACTAACGTATCAGTTCAAATACGATGATTTATTGACATGGTTAGATGAAAAACAACCATAATGTTCCCATTTGCACTAGCTGAATTGTTGAATATCGGTATACTGCACAACACTATTACCCCTTAAAATTATATGGAATTACGGCTCGAACTTATGGCTTGGTATAAGAGTAAAACGTTTATTTTGTTTATTGTGCTTTTGGTACATGTAACGCTGCTAGACTTCTTTTTTGTAACGCATCAAGGGCCTGTATTTTTATTTGATAAAAATAGTGAACTTAAAACGATTGTTACTCATCTTTTGATTGTACTAGCAAGTGTAGGATTTTACGTATTACTAACTAAGTATCGAGAGCACTACAGAAAAACAACGTTTAGAGTGAGTGAAATTACGTGGGTAATATGGTCGGTAATCTTGATTTTTTCAATTGGCTTCGTGCTGATCTAGAGCCAAGGTAAAGGCGTTTTGATACAAAAAGCGCCTTCAAAAATGAAAGCGCTGTTTGTGGTAATGAAGATAGGTTTAGCTATTTGATAGAAGAGTTAACTGTTTTTAGCCACTGTTCAAAATCTAAAACATTCGCTGGTACAATAATCTTCCTGTTTTCTTGGCTTAGCCCGTCCATTTGATTTAAGTATTGTTCGCTTAACTGCATCTCTAAAGCATGTGCGCCACCGGGTTGTTCAATAGCAGCCGCAATCTTTTTAATAGAATCACCAGTAGCTTGTGCTATTGCTATTATCTCCGCTGCTTTACCTTCAGCAGAGTTAATTCTACGTTGTTTTTCACCCTCTGATATATTTACCATTTCCATTTTTAAACCTTCAGATCGGTTAATTCTACTTGCTTTGTCACCAAGGCTTTTAGCTAATATTGCTCTACGTTCACGTTCGGCGTTTACCTGTAATTCCATGGCATTTTTTACCGTTGCTGGCGGTGTTATATTTTTAATTTCGTAACGGTGAACTCTAATGCCCCATGCTTCTCCTGCTTTGTCTAAAACGTCAACAACTTTAGCGCTAATAATGTCGCGCTCTTCAAAGGTTCTATCTAGATCTAATGTACCAATAATTGAACGTGTTGTTGTTTGCGCCAATTGCATAGCGGCAAAGCGATAATCAGTTATACCGTAGCTTGCTTTGAACGAGTCGACAACTTGCATGTAAATAACACCGTCAACTTCTACGTTAACTTCATCTTTTGAAAAACATTCTTGTGGCGGAACATCGATCGTTTCTTCTTTTAAGTCTTGTATAAAGGCTACGCGATCAATAAATGGCAATAGTACGTGAAATCCTGCTTCTAACGTACATTTGTATTTCCCTAAACGTTCCACCACGTATGCAGACTGGGTTGGTACTAAGCAAATCGCTTGAATAAATTTAAACGCTAAAAATATAAATAAAGCAGCCCAAATACCTAAAACAATCAAGTCTGTTGGGTTTGTTGTTTGTATGGTTTCAATTGCTTCCATTATTTCACTCCTTGAACGTTTTGAGTTACTTTGTCCATACCTTCAAAAAAGCCTTCTAGTTTGGCTATTTCTGTTGGCATAACTGACACGTCAGCAGTTTTAAGAATATTACCTGTTTGTTGAATAAACTGCTCCATCAAGCGCATTTTAATCGCTTTGTCTCCGCCCGGTGTTGCTGCTGCACTGGCAATCATATTTAACCCCTCAGCAGTGGCTTCTGTCAGAATTTCAATTTCTTTTGCTCGACCATGCGCTTCGTTAATTTGCTTTTGTTTATCACCCTCTGACAAATTAATTGCTTCTTGGCGTTCACCTTCCGACAGATTAATGGTTGACTCTTTTTCAGCTTGAGCCATGGTTATTTCAGCTCGTTTTTGACGTTCTGCTTCCATTTGCTTTTCAAGCGTGTGAATAACGCCCATAGACGGAGTGATGTTGCGTACTTCGTAGCGAAGCATTTTTATACCCCAAGGATCTGAAGCTTTGTCTATTTCACGTACAATTGTTTCGTTTAATTTATCACGTTCTGAAAACGTTTCGCTTAACTTCAATTTACCAATTTCAGAGCGCATGGTTGTTTGCGCTAAGTTAATACAAGCTCGGCGATAATCTTCAATACCGTAACTTGCTTTAGCTCCGTCCATTACTTGAATGTAAACAAGGCCGTCTACATCAATCTGCACGTTATCACGTGATATACAGCTTTGGGCTGGAATGTCTAATACTTGCTCGCGTGTTTCGTGGCGGTACGCTACGCGGTCAAAAAATGGAATGAGAAAATGTAATCCAGGCTGCATTACTGCGCGGAATTTACCTAGGCGTTCTATAACGCATACTTCACGCATTTTTACGACAAGTACGAGTTTTATAATAATGAAGAGTAGTCCTAAAAATACAAATGTTAGTGTGGCTAACATAGTGCCTCCTTTTATTGTTAGTATTATTTTTCTATTGGTTCTACGATATAAGATATGTTTTCTTTACAAATGATTGAAGCTTTTTTACCTGCTTGAATTAACGAACCATCGCCTAATGCTTTCCATGTTGTGCCTTGAAAAGAAATTCTTCCTGGTGTGTTTCCTGGGCCTATTTGTTCAACAACGTTAACTTCTTTTCCATATACGTCTATTTCTTCGTGCGAATTTTCGACAACATGATCGCCTGCTAAGTATTTATCTGTAAAGTAATAAATGAGAAAAAACAGTATTGATGAAGAGATAAACCAAGCTGTTAACGTAAGTACCCATGTATCGAGCACTTCTTGGTGTACGCCAACCGCAACTAATAGCGAAGATATTCCCAAATTAAGCAATATGCCACCTGGCACGAATATTTCAGCTAACGAGAATACTACAGCGAGAATAACCCATGTTTCGAACTGTAATAAAATGTCCATAACATCTCCTTTTATGAAGTGATGCACAAATAACGTAGGAAAAATGCGTAATTTACGTGAGACGAGTGTTATTGATGCGAAAGATAAAATAGCAATTAAGACATAATATGTCAAATTGCTATTATCAGAGAAGAGATACGTTTAAGGTAGAGGTGTTTAGCTATTGTGAGTTATATGTTGCTGTAGCGTGAGTTTAGCAGATAAAGGTCGAAGTATTCCTTCGGCAATAATAGACGCATAAAGCAACACGAGTAAATTAACGGCAAACGCATTTAAAAACACCACGTGTGATGCTAACGCGTCGCTGCTTGAGAGAATAGCAATACTACCAACAAGCGTTGCTATTAACGCACCTCCATAAATAAAGCTAACCTGTTTCTGTATAATTACAGAGATAAATTCACTCGCTGGTGAATGCTTAATGTCGGAACTAAATAAATACCGTAACCCAATAATTGATTGGCGCAAACCATAAAAACCATACGCAACAACGGTACAAGAATACATAAATAGTAGTAAAAACAATATTCCGTAGACGTCGGCAAACATACCCAAATCACCACCCAACACAAGCAACATCAGTACAGCAGCCACTACAACGATTAGTGCTAAAAAACTTTGCATAATATTTCTCCATTTCCAATTGGTTTCAATTTTATTGGAAACAAAAAATAGCTCTTTTGTTGATTTATTGAATGCAGCGGCTAACGCTAATTGTGTTTCAGAAGAACTGTTACCATCTTTTTCAACACGTTGTATGGTTCTTAAACTTAAACCAGATGCTTTGGCTAATACTTCTTGCGACCAACCATTTTCTTTTCGAAAGTGTTTAACTTTTTCGGGAGAAACTTGCATAAATAAATTCCTAGTGTGCTATTTCAATTTCCAAGAGAAGCGTGATGGTTTTGGTAGGTAAATGAAATAAAATCCTTACGTCAGTTTAACGTCATTATTACGACAAGCTACATATTTATTGAGGTTCGCGATATTTATGAAAAAAGCCAGCAGATGCTGGCTTTTATAATATGGCTAAAATTTATGTGTTCATAATAGTCATTTATAGCGAATTTAGAGTGACAAATTATTTAAAATATCGTCCCCTACGTTATTTGCTAACGTAACTTTGAGTTTAGGTGTGCGAGCCATCTCACGTTTAATCGCAAAGTTTGCTTCTTCATTACGTGCCCAGCTTCGACGAGCAATACCATTATTAACGTCGAACATCAGCATTGACTTTAATCTGCGTTCAGCAGCTTCTGAGCCATCAAGCAGCATTCCGAAACCACCGTTAGTTACTTCGCCCCAACCAACGCCACCACCGTTATGAATTGACACCCAAGTCGCGCCTCGGAAGCTATCGCCAATAACGTTGTGAATAGCCATATCTGCTGTAAATCGACTACCGTCGTAGATGTTTGATGTTTCTCTAAACGGGGAGTCAGTACCACTCACATCATGGTGGTCACGTCCAAGTACTACAGGACCTATCTCGCCGTTTTGAATCGCGTCGTTAAAGGCTTTAGCGATTTCAATTCTACCTTGAGCATCAGCATATAAAATACGAGCTTGTGAACCCACAACCAATTTGTTTTGTTTTGCGTCTTTTATCCACGTGATGTTGTCTTGCATTTGCTGCTGAATTTCTTCAGGCGATTCTTCCATTATTTTGTTTAGCACGTTGGCCGCGATAGCGTCGGTTTTATCTAAATCTTCGGTTTTACCTGACGCACAAACCCAACGGAATGGTCCAAAGCCATAATCAAAGCACATAGGGCCTAAAATATCTTGAACGTATGATGGGTATCTAAAATCAATATCATTTTCAGCCATTACATCTCCACCTGCGCGCGAAGCTTCTAATAGAAAAGCGTTCCCGTAATCGAAGAAGTATGTTCCACGGGCTGTATGTTTATTTATCGCTTCTGCATGGCGTTTTAATGTTGCTTGTACTTTGGTTTTAAATAGCTCTGGTTCTTCACGAATTAAGCGGTTTGATTCTTCATAGCTAATATCTACAGGGTAGTAGCCACCTGACCATGGATTGTGGAGCGATGTTTGGTCTGAACCTAAGTGTACAAATATTTCTTGTTCGTAAAATGCTTCCCACACGTCAACAATGTTGCCAATGTAGGCGATTGATACGACTTCTTCATTCGATTGGGCTTTTTTTACGCGTGATATTAAGTCACTTATATTATCAATCAGTTCATCTACCCAACCCTGTTGGTGGCGTTTAGTCGCTGCGTGAGCGTTAACTTCTGCACAAACCGTAATACAATTTGCGATATTGCCAGCTTTTGGTTGCGCGCCACTCATTCCACCTAATCCAGCGGTTAGGAAGATTTTACCTTGTGGGTTTTCATCTCTATTTAACACTTTTCGAAATGCGTTCATCACCGTAATGGTTGTACCATGAACAATGCCTTGTGGCCCAATGTACATGAATGAACCAGCCGTCATTTGACCGTATTGTGTTACGCCTAGCGCATTAAATTTTTCCCAGTCGTCAGGCTTAGAGTAATTGGGAATCATCATACCGTTTGTTACAACTACGCGAGGTGCATCTTTTGACGATGGAAATAATCCCATAGGGTGGCCTGAGTACAGGTGTAATGTTTGATCGTTTTCCATTTCGCTCAAGTATTTCATTGCTAATAAGTACTGAGCCCAATTTTGGAAAACTGCACCGTTTCCTCCGTAGGTAATGAGTTCTTCTGGGTGCTGAGCTACCGCCGGATCTAAGTTGTTGTCTACCATTAACATAATTGCCGCAGCTTGTTGGCATTTTGCTGGGTAATCAGAAATAGGGCGGGCTTTCATGAAGTAGCTTGGCTTAAAGCGATACATGTAAATACGGCCAAAATCTTTTAATTCTTGAGCAAATTCAATGGCAAGTTCTTGATGCCACTCTGCTGGAAAATAACGTAATGCATTTCTTACGGCTAATTGTTTCTCTTCCACCGAAAGAATGTCTTTACGTTTAGGCGCTCTGTTAGCATCAATAGGGTATGGCTGCGCTGGCGGTAATTCGTTTGGAATCCCTTGCTTAATTTGCGCATGAAAATTGTTGAGTGTATCCATGGTAAAGTTCCCCTTAGTTAACCGCTGATTTAACATTTACGTTAAAAGCTTGTGACTTTACCAATGTAATCATGGCGTCAATATCTGGTTTTAGTAATCTGTCTTTTTCAAGCTTGCTGACTTTTGACCTGATCACTTGAAAGTTGTGTTCAATAAGGTCTGAACACTTATTCGGACGCCTAAAATCAATCGCTTGTGCTGCATACATAAGCTCTATCGCTAAAATCTTTTCTAAATTACCTAAGATTTGATTGAGTTTACGGCTTGAAATACTGCCCATTGATACGTGATCTTCTTGTCCCATTGACGTTGGAACGCTATCTGCTGACGGAGGGAAACATAGTGATTTGTTTTCGGTAACTAAAGCTGCAGTGGCATATTGAGGGATCATCATGCCAGAATTTAGTCCGCCTGATGTGGTGAGTAGACGAGGCAAGCCATGCAAACCTTCAAGCAGTAAATAACAACGTCGGTCTGATATGTTGCCTAATTCTGCCGCAGCGATAGACGCGTAATCAAGCACCATTGCTAAGGGTTGGCCGTGAAAACTACCGCCAGAAATTGCTTCTTCACTGCTGATAACGATTGGGTTATCAGTGACAGAATTCATCTCAATTTCAGCGAGTTCTTTTAGGTGATTATAGGCATTTCGAGATGCACCATGTACTTGGGGAATACACCTTAGTGAATATGGATCTTGTACGCGATCACAGTCGGTATGAGCAGACATGTTTTGAGAGTTTTTGAAAAACAATCTCATGCGCTCTGCTACTTCAAGGTTACCTGCAAATGGCCTAGTGGCATGTAGTTCTTCTCTAAATGGAGATTGACTACCTTGCATGCCCTCGATACTCATAGCTCCCGTTAAATCAGCTAAGTCCAATAAGTAACGCATTTTGGTCAAAGCAGTGATAGCATGAGAAAGAATAAACTGTGTTCCGTTGATTAAAGCTAAACCTTCTTTAGCCTGCAAGTCTAAAGGTTTTAAACCATGCGCTGCTAACGCCTGTGCTGCTGGAACTGTTTTAGCATTTTGTCCGGATTCACTTGCCCAAAACTCACCTTCACCTAACAAAGGCAAAAATAAATGTGAAAGAGGAGCGAGATCTCCAGACGCTCCTACAGAACCTTGTTCTGGCACTACAGGAATCAGATCAAGATCAATAAACGCTAACATGCGTTCAACCACTTCTAAGCGAATGCCTGAAAAACCTTGGCTTAATGCATGTACTTTTGTGATTAACATCAGTTTAGAAATGGCTTTATCAATAGGTTCGCCAACACCTACAGCATGAGTAATGAGCAGATTTTTTTGAAGTAGATTGGTTTCATCAGGTGTAATTTGTGTGTCGCATAAAGGACCAAACCCTGTGTTAATACCGTAAACCGCTTCATTAGAAGCGGCCATTTTCTCAACTCTTTGGCGGCTAGTATTAATGTTGTTTAATGCTTCTTGGCAAAGTTCGGCTTGGATACTGCCATTTGCAATACCATTGACAATATCAAGATCTAGATGGTCGATACCGTATTTAAACGTCATATTAACGCTCCTTAAAAAACTAAATGGCTACCCAAGCGATACTTATCACCAGGAGCCGTTAATATTGCTAAGCTCACTACGCCTTGGCTAGACCAAGTGCGGCGCTTAACTTGTAAACAAGGTTTTGTTGAATCTATGTCAAGCAACTTACATATCTCTTTAGTTGCTAATACTGCTTCTATTTCATGAGTTGCTTCAGTTAACGGCGCTTCAACAGATAAATATTCATGTGGTGTTATTGTTGAGAAGTCTTGAGCAATGTATTCAGGTACAAGTTTCGCGTTAACGTAGCGTTGCTCTAGCTGAATGGCTTCACCGTTTTCAAAATGAAGGATTTCTGAGTAATAAACTTTCTCTGCAGGTTTTACATTGAGTAAAATAGCGAGATCGTTTGTTGAAGTAATGCTTGTTGCTTGAATGGTTTTTGCCCTGTGTTCATGGCCACGCTCACGAATTTCGTCAGCAATATTTCTTATTTCTAATAACGAAGATTGAGATTTAAACGTAGCGACAAACGTGCCTGCACCTTGAGAACGTACCAAAATTCCTTGATCGGTTAATTCTTGCAACGCACGTCTAGCTGTCATTCTACTTACTTCAAACATATCAGCGAGTTCATTTTCTGATGGAACTTTGTGGTTTTGCTCCCATTCCCCAGACTCTATTTTTTCGCAAATATGTTGTTTTATTACGGTGAACTTTGCTGCTTTTTGATTTGCTTTCATAAGCTATAGTTAATGTGTCGTCTTTATCTTGTATATACAATCTCATTAATTAATTAAAAAATCAATAGTTGTATATACAACTATTGATCCTCACTTGAGTATCAAGTAAAGTTTAGAGTATAGAAATAGCAAATTAGGATTTAATTTAATGAGTATTGAAACTTCAAGCTGGGATACGCTTTGGTTAAATGTAAACATCGCAACAATGGCTGCCGAAGCGGCAGACTATGGAATTGTTGAAGATGCTGCGCTTGCTATTTCTAAGGGAAAAATCTCATGGATTGGTGAAATGCAGTCACTTCCTGAGTTTGATTCTTCATCAATTCAAGTTATTGATGGTGAAGGACGATGGTTAACACCCGGATTAATTGACTGTCATACGCATATTGTTTATGGCGGTAATAGAGCAAACGAATTTGAAATGCGGCTTCAAGGTAAGTCGTATGAAGAAATTGCTAATGCAGGCGGTGGTATTGTTTCTACCGTTTCCGCCACGAGATCTTCAACAGAAGATCAACTGTTTGAAAGTGCTTCAAAAAGGTTATTAGCATTATGCAAAGAGGGAGTAACAACGGTTGAAATAAAGTCGGGTTATGGTTTAGACACTCCTAATGAAATTAAAATGCTAACAGTCGCTAAACGCTTAGAGGAGTGTTTTCCTGTTACCGTTCAAAAAACATTTTTAGGCGCGCACGCTGTACCAACTGAATATAGTGGAAATTCTCAAGCGTACATTGATGAGGTCTGCGATAAAATGTTACCCGCTATTACTGATTTATCGCTCGCCGATGCGGTTGATGTTTTTTGTGAAAATATTGGTTTTACCTATAGCGAAACACAACAAGTATTTGAGGTAGCAAAAAAGTACAAATTGCCTGTAAAAATTCATGCTGAGCAACTTTCGAACATGCGCGGTGCAGAGTTAGCCTCAACATATAATGCATTGTCGGCAGATCACTTAGAATACCTGAGTGAAGAGGGGGTGAATAAAATGAAAGCTGGAAATATGGTCGCTGTACTCTTACCCGGTGCTTATTATTTTTTACGAGAAACCCAATTACCTCCTATTCAACTGTTGCGAGAAGAGGGTGTTCCCATTGCAATTGCAACAGATGCAAACCCTGGTTCGTCACCTATTCATTCAATACAATTAATGCTTAATATGGCGTGTACGTTATTTAAGTTAACACCAAGCGAAGCGTTGGCGGGTGTTACACGAAATGCTGCCAAAGCTTTAGGCCTTGAACAAACTAAAGGCGTGTTAGCCGTTGGCATGGACGCAGACATAGCGTGTTGGAATATTGAACAACCCGCACAACTAGCGTATCAATTCGGCGTAAATCCATTACATATATTGATGAAGAGTGGTCAACCTGTAGTATAGGTTTTACGGGTGAATTAATTAGGTCTGTACAAATGCTTACGTAAGCATTACTCTAAGTAATACAGCAAGTTGTGGCTTTTAACCCTATTGTTTAGAGTATTAATATGGACTTTTTTATTCAACGTTTTCGTATAGTTACAGTACAAGCATTTTTAAGTTTTTTGTGTCTTACGTCGTTTTCAGCATTTGCATCTACCTCTTCTTCACTCGTTGAATTTAATATTGCTCTTGTTATTGGTATAAGTTTACCTGTTTTATTAATTTCGGGTTTGCTTAAATCAAAAGTCCCTTTTAAGAGGCGATTTCCAGCGTTACTTACTGTGGTATTGGTCGCTTTGTTATATTCCATCAATTATATTGATGAAAACCAAACCGCTACTCTTTTAAGCTTTGCTTCCGTTTATTTAAGCCTCTTGTATTTTTGGTCAGTCTCGAAAAGGAACGAAGAAGCTTTTGATTTTGCAATGATCAGTAATGTACTCGTACTTATTACGTTAGGGGTATTTATTGCAATTTTGTGGCTATTCCCTCAAGTAGATGCGTATCTTACATGGGGTGTTATTAGTGCGTTGATTATTGCTATATCAGCCGTTCGCATTAAGTATTCTTCTCGTAGTTCTAGCTCCTTTATTTATAGAATGGTTGTTCAGTGGTTAATTACTGCTTGTTTTGCTGGCGCAGTGTTTTTATGGATAAATGCACAACTAAGTTCTGATTGGTTAGTACTTGTTAGTGTCGCTTGTTACGTTATTTCAATGATTAACGGTTGTTGGATGTTAGTTAAATCATTAACTAAGTCTGCGGTTGGTACTGATGAAGTTGATCATCAGGAGACCAGAAAGCTTCCTAGTGACGCTGCTACAAATTTGCCTTCGCAGCAGCAAGCCATGACAAAAATTAGCCACGTATTGAAAAATAACCCCACAAAAAAATACGCGGTAATAACATTTAAACCGATTAATTTTCAGCAAGTAAATAAAGTATTAGGGCATCATAACTCTGATATTTTATTGCTTCAGCTGGCCTACAGTTTACAAAAAACAGTGTCTGATAATGAACGCTTACTTAACTTTAATGATGAAAAATCGCCTATACGTATCGCTCGACTACAAGGTTTACATTTTCTAGTCGTATTAGAGTTTGACGAGGAAGGTGAATCTAAACGCCTAGTAATAGAAAAACTGTGTAATGATTTAACTATAGCGGTACCAGACGCGATGAGCTTTAAGAGCTTCTCTTTAAACTTCGAACTTACCTTTGGTATTGCGTTAATGGGAGAACATGGTAATAGCTTGTCTCAGGTTATTTCACATGCAGAAGATGCCTTATTAACTGCTGAAAACAGTCAATTACCTCTCAGCTATTTTGATAACGAAGAAGTTATTTATACCGAACGCCATTTGTTAAAAATGGAGCAGCTCAAGCAAGATATTGTAGATGATAGCTTAGAGTGGCTTGTACAACCTCAAACACGTTTACGAGATCGTAAATTAGTGGGGTTTGAAATTATTGTGCAATGGTATAACAAAAGTGAAACACCACTGCAATTACACGAGTTTATAGAAACTGCTGAACATAGCGGCGAAATATACTTGTTAACCAAACAAATGATTACCCGAGCATTTAAGCTAATTTTGAAGCTTCAACGCATGTCAATCTATGAAACGGTATCAATAAAGCTGTTAAGCCAGTATTTACTAGAGCCTGATTTGGTGAGTTTCATCGAGAAGCAAATAGCGACATATAATGTTCCAGCAGAATATCTTGTTATAGAACTGCCTGAAAATATTGTACTAACGGCGAGTGAAAGAGCCAAAATTACTATCGACGAATTAAAGTCGCTAAAAGTAAACATTGGTATCGCAGATTTTTCAGGAAGCTACGAATCTTTGCGCTATATTCGTAAAATGGCGGTACACCAAGTTAAAATTGATTGTGCAAATATTGCTGCAACAGGAGAAGAAGAGTCAGAAAACGCTATCGTTACGGCACTTATCGACTTAACGCAGAAAATGGAATTGCCTTTAATAGGTACATCCATCGATAACAAACAAATAGAGCAAGCTTTCACATTAATAGGTGGTGAACTAGCTCAAGGTGGAATTGTAGAGCAAGGCGTAGGAATTGACAAAATAGACACTTGGGTTAACACGTGGAATGGTTTGTACAACCCAATCTAACGTTAGAGTGAAGTGGCTGCAAAAGTAAAAATATAAAATAAGATTGAAATTACGTAAGACGAAGTTAGATATTAGCTTCGTCTTTTCAATTTAATGCTGGTATTTATTATTCAATGTCTAAAGGGTCGGGCGACAGAATAATCCCAGTATTGTCGGCGTAAACGTGGTCATCAGGTAGAAAAGTTACACTGCCAAAGTTAATCGCTAGGTCACTTTCACCAATGTCTGTATCTGTTGCTTGTACAGGTATTGAAATGAGCGCTTGAATGCCAATATCGACTTCTTCTAACGCGTCTACATCGCATACACTTCCGTAACAAATTATACCTTCCCAACCATTATCTGCTGCCGTTTCCGCAATGCTTAGATTAATGAGGGCACGACGTGTAGATCCGCCGCCATCAATAACCATGACTTTACCTTCACCATTGGTAGAAGCAAGTTGGTCTATTAAGCCGTTACTTTCAAAACACTTGACCGTTACAACTTGTCCGCCAAATGAAAACCTTCCGCCATAGTTGCTAAAAATAGGTTCAACTACATCAACTAAATCAGTGTATGTTGAGCATAACTCAGTAGTGTTGTATTCCATGTAAGTGTCCTAATGTTCGTCAGTAAGTCCTACGTAGTTCCAGTATAACCGTCTAAATATTTGGTTCAACTAACAAATATAAACAGACGCGTATTTTGGTAAATTGACAAATCGCACTTTTTTTTTTATTAACTATACTTACTAAAGATTCAATAAAATGGACTGTTAAGTTATATGTTAATTAAGAATAAATTACGCATAAACTCCCTCATATTAATTGTTGCTCTTCTAATGATGATGGGGATTTTAACCTTTGCTGTTAACTCGCTGGAAAAGGATATTCACATAGCTAGAGATATAGGCAAGGTTGAAGCAAGTATTTTACAGTTACGACGCTCCGAAAAGGACTTTCTTGCACGTAAAGATCTAAAATATGTTGAAAAATTTGATAAAAGATTGGCGCTGTTACAAACACAAATTACTAATTTAGATAACGGTTTTAGAAGCTTAAATACGGTAGTACCCGAAATAGACCAGTTAAAAAAAGTGACTAAAGATTATGGGCAACGTTTTAGTAACCTTGTTGAGTCACAAAAAACCATAGGTTTACATCCTAAAGATGGCTTGTATGGAAAGCTTCGAGGTGCGGTACATAATGTTGAAGAGCTTATAGGAAATCAAGACTATAAGCTGTTAAGCGATATGTTGCAGTTACGTCGAAACGAAAAAGATTTCATGCTGCGCCTTGATGAAAAATACATGGGGCGATGGATAGAAAATGTTAACCGTTTTATTACCGATATCAATGTGAGTACGCTTGATGGAACAAGTAAAACCGCGATTATTGATGGACTTAATGTTTATCAGACTGCTTTTGAAAACCTCGTAGCAGCACAAAAGAAAATCGGGCTAACATCAAAAGACGGCGAATTAGGCGAAATGCGCAATACTGTTCACCAAGTCGATAAATACTTAAAGCAATTAGTCGAAATTAGTGAAGAAGATATAAAAGAACTTGTCGATTATGTCGATACGTTAGCTTACAGCGTGTTTGTGGTATTACTAATATCATCAGTAGCTTTCGCATTTTTCATTCGTCGAAGCATTATTACAGGTATTGATAAATTAAAAGACGCCATGTTGCATGTGTCTACAACACGAGATTTATCGATTGAAGTTGACGCAAGTTCAAAAGATGAATTAGCAGATATGGCTAATGTGTTTAATGAAATGATCTCGAGCTTTCGAAACTTAATTGTAGAAGTTAACTCGTCTGTTGATACCGTTAATAAAGCAACTCAAGGTTTAACTGAAACCATTCATGAAGCCAATGAGGGGGTTGACGAGCAATTGCAGCAAACCGACATGGTTGCTACAGCGGTTACTGAAATGGTTGCTACGGTTGAAGAGATTGTTATGAATACCAATGAAGCTGCATCTAAAGCTGAAACGGCGTTTCATAATGCTGGTAATGGTAAGCAGGGGGT
>JAHDIK010000023.1:0-16041 GCA_020630795.1 Colwellia sp. | reverse complement strand
TCTTCATTTGAATAGATATCTGAAAACTCATCATCAAAAATAAATCGATAACCATGTTTTCCTACGGGTTCTATGTTTAAAAGCTTTACTTGTTTTTTATGAAAAACTTGAGGTGTTTTTGCTTCTGATTTTTGAGCATTAGCCTTTTGACGCTCTTGTGGTGAAAAAACACGTAGATACTCAAAGGTTAATTCAGCTGTGTTTTTAGCACTATCGAGTATACCTAAAGTGCCTTGGTTTGTATAAATAGTAAGCTTAACGATTTGATTCATAGTCGTAGTCTTTCGTGGAAGTTATGTTATAGCCAGCTTAACGAATAAAGTGGCTATAACAAAGGGCTGAACAACACTAGTCGCGCCGAACAGCTCTTCAGATGTTTACAGAATAAAGCGGCTTAAATCTTCATTTTTAACAAGTTCAGTTAACGTGTTGCCAACATATTCGCTGTCAATTGTTATGGTTTCGCCTGAGCGTTCATCCGCATTAAACGAAACTTCTTCAACCAGTCGTTCCATCATGGTGTGTAAACGCCTAGCACCAATGTTTTCAGTGCTTTCATTTACTTGCCACGCTGCATTGGCTAATGCGTTGATACCGTCTTCTGTAAATTCAATCGTTAAACCTTCCGTTGCCATTAACGCAATGTATTGCTCAGTTAAAGACGCGTTTGGCTCAGTAAGAATACGTACAAAGTCATCTGTTGTTAATGCTTGTAACTCAACACGAATCGGTAAGCGGCCTTGTAGCTCAGGAATTAAGTCTGATGGCTTAGCCATTTGGAATGCGCCAGATGCGATAAACAAAATGTGATCGGTTTTTATCATGCCGTGTTTAGTGCTTACCGTTGAACCTTCTACTAACGGTAGTAAATCGCGTTGAACGCCTTCGCGAGATACGTCGGGTCCTGAAGTGTCGCCACGTTTACAAATTTTGTCGATTTCGTCGATAAATACAATGCCATTTTGCTCAACAGACTCTATGGCTTTTTGTTTAATGTCGTCTTGATTAACAATTTTTGCGGCTTCTTCTTCTTGAAGTGCTTTCAACGCCTTTTTAATGGTGAGTTTACGCTTTTTCGTTTTGTCGTTAGACATGCCTTGGAACATGTTTTGGAGTTGAGACGTCATCTCTTCCATGCCCGGAGGAGCCATAATTTCAACGCCTACTTGCGGAGCAGCTAAATCAAGTTCTATTTCTTTGCTGTCTAGTTGACCTTCGCGTAGTTTTTTACGAAAAACTTGACGTGTACTTGAGTTGTCTGATTCTTCTTTGTTACCAAAGCTATCTCGTGGGTTTGGTAATAAAACATCTAAAATACGTTCTTCAGCCGCTTCTTCTGCCAAGTGCTTAACGCGAGCCATTTCTTGCTCTTTGGTAAGCTTAATTGCCATATCTGCTAAGTCACGAATAATCGTTTCAACTTCTTTACCAACGTATCCTACTTCGGTAAATTTAGTGGCTTCTACTTTAATAAATGGTGCGTTAGCTAGCTTTGCTAAACGGCGTGCTATTTCAGTTTTACCTACACCTGTTGGACCAATCATTAAGATGTTTTTAGGTGTTACTTCAGCACGTAAGTTTTCGTTTAGTTGCATGCGGCGCCATCTGTTACGTAATGCTATGGCAACGGCTCTTTTTGCGTCGCTTTGCCCTACAATGTGGCTGTCTAATTCGGAAACAATTTCACGAGGTGTCATATTCGACATGGTTAATTCCTTAAAACTTAAAGCTCATCAATAGTTTGTTGATGGTTGGTGAATACACAAATATCACCAGCTATTTTTAATGATTTTTCTACAATTTCTTTTGCAGACAATTCGGTGTTTTCAAGTAATGCTGTGGCTGCTGATTGCGCAAAGTTTCCACCACTGCCAATAGCAATAAGGTCGTGTTCAGGCTGAACTACGTCGCCATTACCTGTAATGATAAGCGAAGCTGTTTCGTCGGCAACGGCGAGTAAAGCTTCCAATTTGCGTAGTGCTCTGTCACTTCGCCAGTCTTTAGCAAGTTCCACAGCAGCTTTTGTTAAATGGCCTTGATGTTGCTCTAATTTACTTTCAAAACGTTCAAATAAGGTGAACGCATCGGCGGTTCCACCAGCAAAGCCAGCTAGTACTTTATCGTTATACAAACGGCGAACTTTACGTGCATTGCCTTTCATTACGGTATTTCCAAGCGATACTTGGCCATCACCACCAATTGCTACTTTGCCATTGCGTCTAACTGATACGATAGTAGTCACATTTACCCCTAACTAATTTACCCGCGTATGTTTGTTGTATATGCAGGTGTTGAATAATATCTATCTTCAATAAATAGGGGTATGTCGGTGGGTTTTCAAGGAATGATGTACAATAAAACTGAACTAGCTACTATGCAGTTTGGCTTAGTCACATTAATTCAGCGTTTATTTGTCTAGTTTTGAACGCTTTGAAGAAACGGGTTGAGATGAAAGGTTAGATAACGAGTAAGCTACCGATATTTTCGGTAGCTTAACGATTTTATTTCCATAGCCAAATTTGGCAATAGTTAATTTTATTGTTTTTTAGTTTGTGTTTGTCGCGTTCAGCGTCACGTTTTTTAGCATAAGGGCCAAGAAAAACCTTATAGTAGGTTGCCTTGCTACCTACAGATTTACTTATTTGTGCGCTTAACCCAGTAAAGGCAATATTCGCTTTTAAAATTTCGGCCTGTTTTAATGTTTTAAATGATCCACATTGCATTTTATAAGGGCCACCTTGTTTAACTTCGTATTGGCCTTCTTCAATCTTCTTTTCTTCGAGCTCTTTACGGTACGCCCATTTTTCTTTTGGTGGAACGGGTAGCTCTACTTTGTTTTTTTCTTCTTGTTCTGTTTCTACTGTTGTATTGATGTTTGGTTGTGGCGCGTCTTCATCGTTTTTAATAAACCATAAAAAATAAGCAAAAACAGCAACAATACACAAAGTTAAAAGTGCAGTGATTTTTACTCTGATTGGTAGCCCTTTAGCAGGTTCTGGAGCGTTTTTTTTATATGGATTTTTATCTTTATTTCTTGATCGAGAAACGTAATCGTCATGCGCCATGGGAAAGTGAATATCTACATCGGAAATTTAAAACAATTCTAACCAACTAAATGATAAATGACACTAGTGCACTCGTCATTTTTTACATAAAGATTATGTAAATCATGATTAAAATAGGTTTGCTGGCGGTGTTGCGTATGTAATTACCAGCTCAAATCGATAGGATCTACATCAACAGACCACCTAACTTTTGTATTCCATTCGTTAGTTGGTATGTGCAGTAGCATACGATGTATCGCTTGATGTAATTGTTTACGAGACTTAGATTGAACAATAAGGTGGAAGCGATATTTTCCTCCCCGTTTTTCCATTGCCGCAGGAATAGGACCTGCCAGTTCACAACCTTCATATTGATGGTTACAGATTTCTCTTAAAAATTTATCTGGGTATGAAGGATAGTTAGCCTCTGCTCTAAACAGTGCCTGAAAACTAAATGGTGGAAGGTAAGCTTGCTGGCGCTCGGTTAACGCGTATTCAGCAAAATGTTTATAACCATTGTTTACTAAGTCTTGTAAAAGCGGGTGTTCCGGGTAACTGGTTTGAACAAGTACTTTACCTGGTTTGCTTTCTCGCCCTGCACGTCCTGCAACTTGAACAAGCAATTGAGCCATGTGCTCTGCGGCTCTAAAATCAAAACTAAAGAGCGCGCCGTCAATATCAAGCATCGCCACTAAGGTTACATCGGGAAAGTGATGTCCTTTGGCAAGCATTTGCGTGCCTAGCAATATTTGGTGTTTTTTATCAGTAACTTCTTGTAAAAGTTTAGCAAGTTCACCTTTTCTGCTCGTACTGTCTCTGTCTATTCTTACGCAGCTGTAGTCAGGAAACAGCTCATCTATTCTTTGTTCTAATTGTTCAGTACCTTGGCCTAATGGCTTTATACGAATACTGCCACAGCTATCACACTGATGAGGTATTCGTTTTTGGCTGCCGCAGTGGTGACACATTAATAACTGTTTGTTTTGATGAAGCGTGTAAGGCTTATTACAACGCTGACAATCAGCAATCCAATGACATTCTTGGCAATTAATCGCTGGTGCAAAGCCTCGACGATTAAGAAATATGAGTACTTGCTCGCCACGTTTTACGGTTTTATTGATTTCGCTTTTTAAGGTGTCAGATAAACCAAATTCCATCTGATGTTGTGCAACATTAATTAATTCGATTTTAGACGTAGTACTCTGGCCTGCTCTGTTGAGTAATTGGTGGTAATGATATTTACCTGATAATGCGTTTTGTAAAGATTCTAAACTGGGTGTCGCACTTCCTAGTATAATCGGAATATCAAGCTGCCTTGCGCGCAAAATAGCCATGTCTCGGCCATGATATCTAAAGCTGTCTTGTTGTTTGAACGATCCGTCATGCTCTTCATCAATGATGATCATACCTAACTGATGCAAAGGCGTAAAAATGGCAGATCTTGTACCGATTACAATTGCAGCACTACCTCTTTGTGCTTCTAACCAAGTTTGTAATCGCTCATTGTTATTCAGCCCTGAATGATGCAAGCAAATAGGTACGTTAAATCGTTGTTCAAATCTATTTAGGGTTTGCGGCGTTAAGCCAATTTCAGGAACGAGTACGAGTACTTGTTTATTACTCGCGAGAATTTCTTCCATCGCTTGCAAGTACACTTCTGTTTTTCCACTGCCTGTAATTCCATCGATTAAGTGGCACGAAAAACGTTTATTAGTTTGCTCGATTGCTGATACAACAACGGCTTGTTCAACAGAGAGCTTGAGTTTGTTATTTTCATTTAACGAGCTTTCTCGCCATTTAAAAATAACGGGTTCTCGTTCTTTTTTTTCTACGAGTTCTTTATTTTCTAATGCGTTGAGCTGAGTTTTAGTAAAGCCTAATGTGCGAAGCTCAGCCCAAGTAATGGATGGGTGAGAAGCAATAAGCTCAAATAGCGCAAATTGTTTAGACGCTTTCTTTTTTAAAGCTTCAATTTTTGCGGTGTCTGGTTGATTTGAGCATACCCACGAAACAGGAAGAGAAACATCAGGCTGTTTGAGCTGCCTAAGTAAAACAGGTAAAGCTTGCTGGCAAACATCGCCCATTGGATGATGATAGTAATCAGCGCATCGTTGTAAAAACTGTAATAGCGGTGCGTCAAAATGAAAGTTGTCTTTCACTCGGCTAACAACACTTTTAATTTTGTTGGTAGGTAGGTCGGTAGATTCACTTATTGATAAAACAATACCAATGACTTGTCTGGGGCCAAACGGTACGGTAACTCGTTCTCCTATAGTTAATTCAGAAGAGAGAAGGGCTTGTGGTACGGCATACGTAAAGAGTTGTCGCAAAGGAACAGGAATGGCTACTTGTACAAAAATAGAGCTTTCTGATTGCGTCACACGTATTTACTTATAAAAAAATGATAACGGTATTTTGAACGCAATTTTAGTGGTTGCCAAGCGAAGAAGACAAGATAGATATATATTGTAAAGTTAATTAACGCCGTTGTTTAAATAAGCACCGATAGTTATTGCTTAATAAGTGTATTTCCATTAATATGCGCCTCCAATAATTTTTAACTCGTATGGTGCTTAGCAGCATGACTGACTAAGTGGCGATGCGGCCTTAACAGAGGTAACCCCAATGAAAGACGGTATTCATCCTAATTATCAAGAGTTCAAGGCAACTTGTTCTTGTGGTCATGTTATTACAACTCGTTCAACTGTAGGTAAAGATCTTCACCTAGACGTATGTTCAGAGTGTCACCCATTCTACACTGGTAAGCAAAAAGCTGCTGAAACTGGTGGTCGTGTTGATAAATTCAACAAACGTTTTGGTGCTCTTTCTAAGAAGTAATTCTTCTTTAAAGAATAGCATGAATGAAAAAAGCGCCTTGAGCGCTTTTTTTATGCCTGATTGAAAATTTGTTTTTAATTTCTGATCTTTTTTAATTCTTTTAAACCTTTTTAATTCATACTGCATCTAACTAACTATTAAACACACAAACTACGAGTTGATTGTTGAAAAGTTCTCACGTTATTGAAGCTGAGTCGAGATTTGTTCCAGACCAAGAGTTGGTTTGGATCAATAGTGCTCAAGAAGGGAATCAAGACGCCTTTCATCAGCTTTATCTTAAATATCATAAACGCATGTATGCGTTGTGTTGGCGTATGCTTGCTGACAAGAGTAGCGCGGAAGATGTGTGCCAAGAAGTGTTTGTTCAATTATGGCAGAACATAGGTAATTTTAAAGGTACGAGTAAGTTTTCAACGTGGCTTCATAGCGTAGCAACTAATGTCGTGTTAACCCATTTAAGAAAGCAAAAAAATTGGTTACAGCGCATTTTTAGTATTGAAGAGCATGAAACAACTGAAGCAAGTGTTGAAATGGAAGCGTTGTCGGAACTCGATAAGCACATTATGAAATTACCTGAGCGAGCACGATTAGTGTTTGTATTGTTTGCGGTAGAAGGTTATCGACACGAAGAAATTGGACAGATGTTAGGAATGGCCGTTGGTTCGAGCAAATCTCAATATCATAGAGCAAGAGAGTTGTTAAAAGAGTGGGTGAGTGATGAATAAAGTAAACTCAGAAGAGCTATTATCGAAAAAAATTGAAGAGCTACCACTAGAAATAAGTCCTAACCGAGATTTATGGCAAGGGGTTGAGCGAGCTATTCAAAATAAGCCGCAAGTTAATGCTACACATGAGCAATCGAAAAAAGTATTTCCAATGGCTTGGGCTGCTTCAATAGTTGCAGCTGTTTTATTAACATGGAATGTTTTTGCGCCGCAAACGACAGACTCTCCAGTGGCGTTAGTTACACATATGCAACAAAGCTTTGAAGCTCAAAAACAAGCCATGCTTATTAGTTACGGGCAGCCAAATTTGACTGAGTTACCTGAAAGCTTACAAAAACAATTGGAAGAATTAGCATCTGCTCGAAAAGCTATTGAAACCGCTTTAAAAGATGATCCAACTAACAGCGATTTACTGAATTTATTTCGTTGGACGCAGGAACAAGAGCTTGAGTTGCTTACAAAACTATATAGTCCGCAGTGGCAAACTATTTAAGGAATTACCGATGAATTTATTTAATGTTATTACGCCTATAGCGGCTATTTTTTTGAGCTTGTCGAGTATTGCTGGAGAAGCTATCAATAAATCTTTACCTTTAAATGACGCGACTAATGTCACTATTGAAAACTTAAGAGGTGAAGTCAAAATATTGGGGAATGATGGTAACCAAGTCGCAGTAAAAGGAGAGTTGGATGACAAGGCTGAAGAATTTATATTCGAGCAAGACGGTTCTCAAATTTTAATTAAAGTTGTGATGCCTAGAAACATGAGGCATAGCAATTGGAATGATGAAGGCTCAAAGTTAACCATATCATTACCGAGTAGCGTAAAAGTTAATTTTAGTGGCGTATCGTCTGATGTTTCATTGTCAAATATTAAAGAGAACGTCGACATTCAAACAGTTAGTGGCAATATCGCAGCTAAAGACTTAAGTAATAGCGTAAATTTGTCGAGTGTGAGCGGTAATATTAAATCTGAGAATGTAACTGGTAAGGTTCATTTGTCTACAGTGAGTGGCGACATACAAGATAAAAACTCATCAGGGCGATTAAGTATTAAAGCTGTAAGTGGAGATATTACGACACATTCAAATGCTTTAGAAGTTAACGCTGGAGCAGTATCAGGAGAAATTTACCTAAAGCTGGCAAAGGCTGAAACCTTAGATGTATCATCGGTAAGTGGTGACTTAGAAGGCTCTGTAAATTTAGTTGATGGTGGACTAATTAAAATGTCGAGTGTTAGCGGCGACATGGACATAGCGCTTAATGAAGACATACAAGCTATTTTTAAAATCAATGCGAATGCTGGCGGTAAGCTAGTTAACCGTTTAACAAGCGATAAAGCAAAAAAAGCTAAGTATGGTCCAAGCGCAAAATTACACTTTAGTAAAGGTAATGGAAACTCAACCGTTAAAGCGAACACGGTATCAGGCAGAGTAACTATTTCGGGCCACTAGCGTTAATAAATGGATTGTGAATTTTAAACCTAGTTTGAATACAACAAACTAGGTTTTTTTCGTTTTTTGAACCCACAATTTTATTCCCTTGTATTCTTCTTCCACTCAATTTCTGATACATTAGTTGCCCATTTTTGGAAATGAATATGAATGCACTATTCATCAAAAATTTTTATTAAGTAAGGTAATTAAATGGCCGAACGTAAGCCGCGTAAGTTTTCTAAAGATAAGCAGTTTAAAAGTGATGATAAGCTGGATGAATTAAAAGTTCCGCCGCATTCTTTAGAAGCCGAACAATCTGTATTAGGTGGTTTACTACTTGATAACGACACATGGGACAGAGTAGGTGAAAAAGTTGTCGCTGAAGATTTCTATAGTCGTTCACATCGTATTATTTTTGAATGTATCGCGTCTTTGATTGAGTTAGGCGAGCCGGTAGATTTAATTACACTTTCTGAGAGTTTAGAGAACGATCAAAAATTAGATGCTGCGGGTGGTTTTGTTTATCTTGCTGAGATGATGAAAAACACACCCAGTGCTGCAAATATTGTTGCGTACGCTGAGATTGTTAGAGAACGTGCCGTAACACGTGAAATGATCAGCGTAGCCAATGAAATTGCTGAAGCAGGGTATGACACGCAAGGTAGAAGCAGTGCTGATTTATTGGATTTAGCTGAAACTAAAGTTTTTGCTATTGCTGAAAAACGTACCAATAAATCTGAAGGGCCAGCAACATTAAACTCCGTATTAGAAAAAACAGTAGACCGTATTGAGAAGCTATGTTCTTCGCCTACAGACGGTGTTACCGGTGTTTCAACAGGCTTTGCAGACTTAGATAAAATGACCGCTGGACTGCAAAAGTCTGACTTAATTATTGTAGCGGCTCGTCCATCAATGGGTAAAACAACATTTGCGATGAACTTGGCTGAACATGCTGCGATGACGTCAGATAAACCAGCGTTAATATTCAGTTTAGAGATGCCTTCAGACCAAATTATGATGAGGATGCTCGCTTCATTAGGACGTATCGATCAAACCAAAATTCGTACCGGGCAATTAGGTGACGAAGATTGGGCAAGACTGTCTTCTACTATGGGGTTACTTATCGAAAAGGGCAAAATGTATATCGATGATGCAGCTGGTCTAACGCCTACGGAAGTGCGTTCTAGAGCCCGTCGTATACATAGAGATCATGGTGGTATAAGTATGATCATGATCGATTACTTACAGTTAATGCGCGCACCTCAATTTTCAGATAATAGAACGTTAGAAATAGCTGAAATTTCACGTTCACTTAAAGCGTTAGCGAAAGAACTTGAAGTGCCTGTTATTGCGCTTTCTCAGCTAAACCGTAGTCTAGAGCAACGTTCAGATAAACGACCAGTAAACTCCGATTTACGTGAATCAGGTTCAATTGAGCAAGATGCCGATTTGATCATGTTTATCTATCGAGATGAGGTTTATCATGACGATTCTGAATTTAAAGGGATGGCAGAGATTATTATTGGTAAACAGCGTAATGGTCCTATCGGCCGAGTGCCGTTAACGTTCCAAGGTCAATTCTCTCGTTTTGATAACTATGCTGGTACACATGTACTTGAAGAAGATTAATTGTTGTTTCTTAAAAGTACTAAGTAGACTTATTATTCTATGAGTATTCTTACCGCAACCGCAGTTATAGATATGCAAGCACTTGCTAATAATTATCAAGTGATAAAAGAGTGTGCGCCCAACAGCAAAGTATTAGCTGTACTTAAAGCTAATGCATACGGGCATGGTTTGGAGCGAATAGCTAAAGCATTACCACAGGCTGATGCTTTTGGTGTAGCGCGCATAGGAGAAGCTATACTGCTTCGAGAAGCAGGTATTACACAACCTATTGTATTGCTTGAAGGCTTCTTCTCAATTGATGAACTCACGTTAATTGTTAAACACAACCTTGATACGGTGATTCATAACACGTTTCAGTTAGATGCAATTACTCAGCAACTTTTAACGGAGTCAATTAAGGTTTGGTTAAAAATAGACACTGGAATGCATCGGTTAGGTATTGATCCTGACGACTTTCATTACTTTTTCAATACTCTGAAAGCTAGTGACAATGTACAACCTTCAATTGTGTTAATGAGCCATTTAGGTTGTGCTGATGATACGTCGAATGGTATTACCGATACACAAACAGCACTATTTAACCAATTAAATAATGAAGAGGTTGTTGAACGGTCTTTGGCAAACTCCGCAGGTATTTTTGCGTGGCCTAATACACATTATAACTGGGTTCGACCTGGGCTAATGTTATATGGTGTTTCACCAATGTTACCAGAAGCTAAAACGGGGAAATTTCAGGAGAATATTGCTCCTGTAATGACGTTAAAGTCTAGCCTTATCGCCATAAGAAAAATTAAAGCTGGAGAGACTGTAGGGTACGGCGGAACATGGCAAAGTAATCTACCTACTACGATTGGGGTAATAGCTATTGGTTATGGTGACGGATATCCGCGACACGCAGAAAATGGAACTCCTGTGCTTGTTAACGGAAAAATTGTACCCTTAGTTGGTCGTGTTTCAATGGATATGATTACCGTTGATCTCGGCAACGATAGTACCGACAAAGTAGGCGATGAAGTGACACTGTGGGGATCTCAGCTACCTGTAGAAAACGTCGCTAAACATGCGACAACTATTCCCTATGAATTACTGTGTAACATTAGTAGAAGAGTTCATATCACACTAAAGTAAACTTAAATGACACAGACAGTTCTTAGTTGAATGATATGGATGAACTATTCGCCCTGAATAGTTGCTACAAAACTTCTCGCGCTAGCATGATCTCTGTGTTCACCTAAGTAAATTCCCTGCCAAATTCCCATATTTAATCTGCCTGACGAAATAGGAATGGTTATATTGTTTCCTAGTAAACTCGTTTTAATATGTGCAGGCATGTCGTCACTGCCTTCATATGTATGTTGATAGTAAGGGGCATTTTCAGGAGCAATAACGTTAAAATGTGCTTCCATGTCTGATCTCACAGTAGGATCTGCATTCTCATTGATCGTGAGTGATGCTGAAGAATGTTTTATAAACAAATGAAGAACACCAACATTAATGCTAGCTATTGTAGGAAGTTGAGCAATAACCTCATCAGTAATTAAGTGAAATCCGCGTTTTCTCGAACGTAATGAAAACTCAACTTGTTGCCACATAATTATTCTCGGTATTAGTTTATTTTAGGTATTAAAAAACCCCATTGTTGCCAATGAGGTTTTTAGAATTCTGTTTTGCTTATTTATCGAAGCTAAATTCGATAAATGCCTTACCTTCTGGAGATGATAATGGAATGATAACAATAGGTCCGTCAGCTTTATGGCATATTGTGTGGTTCTGCCCAGAAACTACCATTGGTGTCGCCATATCAAACTCGATGCCCTTCTCACTCAGCATACGTTTTGCGCCACCCGTAACCATATTCGTAATTTCACCAACTAGATCGGTTATTTCTTCATTTACTTCGTCAGGGCCTTCACCAACCATTTTCTTCATGGTCGCAATAGCTAAATCGCCTTCAAAAGTAATTGATAATGAACCTTTTGCTTGTTCACTCACCATGCCGATTAAACCAGAAACATCGCCCATTGCGACTTCACCTTTCTTTAACCTTGGTTTTTCTGGGGTTAATTCCATTTGTGCCATTGTTGACATGACATTAAGCATTGAAGATAAAAATGGGTTAATAAACTCTACATTCATGAATGTTTTCCAAGGCCTTAATTGATACTTGTGTACTGATTTTGCACGGAAAAATCACAAATGTAAATCAATACGCGTTATTTAATGCTTCTCGATACTAGCAACTTTCTGATGAGCAGTAAAAGCCAAACTGCCTTTAATTATAGTATCTTGAAAATTTACAGTATTTACTTGTTTAGAATAAGTATCGACGAGGATATCGTTTTTTACCAATATTCCTGTTAAATATTTTTGAAACTTAGCTTCTTGATAAACAAAAAGCTTTCTATGGAGAGTTCCTATACAAGTTTATCTTAACGGTATTTGTAGCGCGTAATTTATATAGTATAACAATTATTGAAAACATATTTGCATACAAAGGCTAACGCTAGGCTGCCATGTTGTGTTGGAAAGGTAGTAAAACAACTCAATTAACTAACCGAGTGTAAAGTAGTTTTACGATTTAGTGTTTGTTAAATAGTGATTATTAAACTTTACAGTCCTTGCATTTTCCATGCGCTTCAACAATTTGATGTGAAATCACAAAACCATGTGAGTTAGCCATTTCTTTTAACGATAAATCAAAATCATTTGATTGAATCTCTTCAACGTGGTCGCATGAGTTACAAATAAGTAGTTGTACAGGGTGGTTACATTCACTGAAGTGGTGACATAAAACAAATGCGTTTATAGATTCTATTTTATGTACAAAACCTTGTTTTCCAAGAAAATCTAGCGCTCTGTATATAGTAGCTGGTTTAGCTGAAGTATCTATTTTTTTTAATTGATCTAATAGATCGTAAGCGCCAATCGCACCATCTTGATTAGCTAATATTTTAAATACTTGTTCTCTAGCTGGCGTAAATCTAGCGCCTCTTAGTTGGCAAGTATGCTTTGCTTGTTCTAATAAATTATCTGCTGTCATGACTCAATTTACCATTGTGGCTCTTAGTATCTAAAGTTTAACATAGCCAGATTGTTCTTCATTAAAAATTAGTCACTAATTAATTATAGTTATTAAGTACTAAGCACTTTAGAACAAGCTAATTGTTAATGTATTGTTAATTGCTTTTTGATAAAATAAGGACGTTTGTAACGTATGGCTACATAATGTAATAGCTTATTTTACATCATTTTTCTGGAATATTGTATACAACTGTCTGTTTGTTGATTTGATTTAGTGTCAAAAATATTTACATTTATTTATTAACATTTTTGCAACATGATAAAAAAACTAATAATATCAGCTACTTGATTTTTTGGCACGCAGATTGCTTTATTACTTGTGAGTTCAGTGTCGATTAATAATTTCGATATTTCGTTAAGATAAATAAGCTGAACAACTTAATTCGAATAATGGTAGTTCATTAAGAATTACCTTTTAAAACTTAAAGGAAGATAAAATGAAAACTTTATTAACTGCTGGCGCATTATTAGTAGCAAGTTCAACAGCTTTTGCTGGTACATACACAGAAATGGCTGAGTTTGGTACTCAAGGTTCTGTAACTGATCAAGCTATCGGTTTTGGTCTTACTGAAACTATCACTGTTGATGGTTTTGATGCATCTTTAGGTAACTTAACTGGTGTTGAAGTTACTGTATACAGCCAAATCGATTCAGCTGGTCAATCAACTAACACTTCAAACTTAGATGGACAATCTCAGTTTAACTTTTTCCTAACAAGCGATTGGAATGTTACATCAGATGCTGGTTCATATGTATTTGCTGGTCCTGGTAGCCTATTCAGCGAAAGCGATGCAGATCACCAAGTAGGTGAAGTTTTTGATTACGGTCAAGTTACTGATTTTCAAACTGGTAGCATCTCTGTAGCTGACTTATCTACATTTTTAAATGATGTTAGCTTCTCTTTCAGCGTAAATGCTTTAAGTACATTTGCTAACACTACTGCTGGTGGCAGTGCTGTATTCGAAAATATCATCGATTCAGCAGCATGGGGTAAAGTTGAAGTTTCTTACACATACGACGCTGTAGTAGCTTCTGTTCCAGAAACTGGTTCTTTAGCTATCTTCGGTTTAGGTCTTGCTGGTTTTGCATTAAGCCGTAAAGCTAAGAAATCTGCTTAATTTTAGATTTTCTAAAATTAACAATACTCACTATTAAGTTGTAAGTGAGTAAGAAAAAGCATCACTAACGTGATGCTTTTTTATTTGTGTAAAATTTTTTGACGATCTAATATTTTTTGGTATTAGTTGATATGCCATATGTACTTGATTGCGTTGAC
The DNA here is from genome assembly GCA_020630795.1 of Colwellia sp. Classification (GTDB taxonomy): domain Bacteria; phylum Pseudomonadota; class Gammaproteobacteria; order Enterobacterales; family Alteromonadaceae; genus Pseudocolwellia. The sequence continues at coordinate 2,012 of JAHDIK010000023.1, read as the reverse complement.
CACAATTGTATTAATTGGTGATGTTTTATGTTCTTGGTTAAATGCAAAATTCAAGTCTATGTTGAAATCTAATTGTGGTAATATTTTTACGTGAGTTTGTGCGGCAGCCTCTTCAGCAATATCCTTTTCTAAAAAGCTTAACCCGCAGTTTTCCTTTACTAACATCAAACGTGTGAGCTCATCAGAACTTTGTACATTTGTGTTTTTAATGTTTGGGAAATAATCTTGAAGTTTTAAATCAAATGGGCAATAGCTGGTCATTGTAACCCAAGGAGCGGTTTGAAGATCGGGCAGCAAGCTTTTATTGGTTAACTCCGATGTAGTAGGCGCAATTGTTGTAATTTCTTGTTCTTTCAATCGTAAACACTCTACACCATTAGGTGTACATCCATATATAAAAGCGCCATCGATTTCGTTGTGTTTTAGTGATGATAAGGCATTACCCGTTGATAAGGTTGATATTTCAATGGTAAGCCCCGGAGCAACATCATTCAGGTATTTTATTAGCTCAGGAATTTTTTGTTTTTGAGCTGTTTGGTTAACTGATATTTTAAAAGTACCTATAATCTCATTCTGATTTTCAGCCGCTAAATTAACCATATCAATAGCAGAATCGAGGGTTAGCTGTGCTTGATGGAGGAGTATCTTACCTTTCTCTGTTAGATTCATTCCTTTGTTTGATCTAATAAATAGCGGTGTTTTCAGTTCTTCTTCCAATGACTTTATATGTGCGCTGATCGCAGGTGGTGTGGTAAATAGCTGTTTTGCAGCGGCAGTTAAATTGCCTGTTTTGGCAACAACAACAAAAGACCGTAAATGATAGAATTCCATGAAACGATTCTGCTTAGTTTGAGATGATGTTTAATATAACGTTATTTAATCTAAATGCGTATTCGAAATATATGAACGTGTAGTTCAAAATATATGAATAGAAAAAAAATGAGCTTCATATAAAGTACTCTTATCGAATAAATATACATTCATTAGGGAGTACCGTATGTCGTCATTACCATCATCAAATGTGTTATCTTTTCCACCCGCTGATTGTTCAGAAGCAAATCAATTCTTTAGTAATAAACTAGGTTATGAAACTGATTGTTCAGATGTATATGCTGACATCAAGGCTGGAATGAATAATTTTGTATTATTAGATGTAAGATCTGAAGAAGCATTCAATAAAAGCCATGCAATCACTGCATTAAGTATGCCTCACGCTAATATAAGCCAAGAAACATTTTCACAATTTACGCCTGATACCGTTTTTGTCGTTTATTGTTGGGGGCCTGGTTGCAACGGAGCGACTAAAGCCGCTAAAAAAATATCTGCCTTAGGATATGCAGTTAAAGAAATGATTGGTGGGATTCAATACTGGGAAGACTTTGAGCGATACCCTGTTAACAGACATGCTGTAAACGCGCAGTCATAATTCTAAAGGTTGTATCATCAATGAATATTAGAGAGGCAGTAGCTTCAGATAATGAAAAGCTAATTAGTATGTTTAAAGAACATGCAAATTATGAAAATAGTAAGTTAGTTATCTGTAATCAGTCTATTGCACTTTCTAATATTGATGAAATGCCGATAACACTTTATGTTGTCGAACGTTCTGAAAGAATTATTGGCTATATGAGTATAGTGAAACAATTTTCTACTTGGAATATGGATTACTACTTATATTTAGACTGTTTATACATTTCTTCTGAATATAGAGGCATGGGAATCGGTATGAAACTAATGGATAAATGTCGAAAAATAGCAACTCAACAAGGCATTAAAGAAATTCAATGGCAAACGCCTAGCTCAAATATTCCAGCAATCTGTTTTTATAAAAAGCTAGGAGCTAAGCCCTTAGATAAACAGCGTTTTTTTTGGAATGTTACTTAAATTAATCGAATAGGTGTTTTTGTTAAGTATTTTGAAACGTTATATAATAGCCGCTTTATACCAACGTTATTTTTAAAGGTTTTTTGTTATTTTATGATATCTCATAAATTATCCGTGGCACCCATGCT
>JAHDIK010000009.1 GCA_020630795.1 Colwellia sp. | reverse complement strand
TTAGCTAAACCAAACAATACAACCTTGAATACACATAACGCCCAAATAACGGGCTAAATAAAGTGGGCTATAATCGAGCGAAGCGAAGAGCCCGCTGTTTTAGTCCCTGTTGATTTGCTTGTTATGTGTTTGATACACCTAAACTTACATACTAAAGCAAAAAGTATAAGACGGTAGTTTTACATAAAACGTTAATTTGAGCTACACGCTAAAGCTTAGAACAAACTAATAGCTTTGTGACATTACGCAGTAATAAAAACAACAAAGCTTATTAGTGACTATTGATAAAACTAGAATAGCGAAAACTCGTAGCAGCCTTTACAAAAAATTGAGTTAACAACCGCACTTTTAGCTAAACCAAACAATATAACGTTGAATACACATAACGCCTCATTAAGAGGCAAAAAGTAGTTGGTTAAAATAAGCGAGGCACGAGCAAAAACCAACTGTTTTTTGTCCTGCTTTAATGACTTGTTATATTTTTTGTAGCAACAAGTTTATCCACAACGCCATAACGCATAGCAATGAAAACCAAAACGTAAGCATACGATGTAAAACATGGTTATAAGTTAAGTGAATATATGAATGTACAATACGTAAAGCAACAAATAGCCAAGCGACGATTAAAGCAAAATAGCTATTAATTCCCCAGAAAATATATAAAGAACATACCACGTAAAATAATACAGGTACTTCAAATTGATTATTAAAATTACGTGTGGTTTTCGTGATTATGTCAGGAACTTCCTGACCATTCATTAAACTATAATACTTAGCACTTACAGTTTTATTTTTAACGCTAGCGAACCTGGCTTTGACGGCGATACAAGCAACAATAAAAGTTAAAAGCACCATTAAAAACATTGGGTATAGCATTAAAACGTCCATATGAACTCAAATCCTGATGAAAAATATAACGCCCAAATAACGGGCTAAATAAAGTGGGCTATAATCGAGCGAAGCGAAGAGCCCGCTGTTTTAGTCCCGTTGATTTACTTGTTATGTGTTTGATAAACCTAAATACACATACTAAAGCAAAAAGTATAAGACGGTAGTTTTACATAAAACGTTAATTTGAGCTACACGCTAAAGCTTATTAGTGACTATTGAATAACGATAATAGCGAAAACTCATTGCAGCGTTTACAAAAAGCTAATTTAACAACCACCCTTTTAGCTAAACCAAACAATATAACGTTGAATACACATAACGCTCCGTTAAGAGGCAATAAAATAGTTGGCTAAAATTAGCGACGAAGGAGCAAAAGCCAACTGTTTTTTGTCCTTTTTAAACGACTTGTTAGCCTTACATTAAATCTGCCAAGTAGTATGCGGGTGTCACTGCCGCTAATTTTCCACCAGTATTATCCGAAATGGTGCCGTGCATAATTCCATAACAAAGAGTTTTATCTTTGGTTGTAGTCATAGCTCCAACCACCATATAACCAAGATCAAAAACTGGACAGCCGCTGTATCCACCAACGCTAGGGTTTTCAAGTAAGAAAAACACTGAGGGTGTCTGTGTATCTGCTCTATTTAAAGTTATGAATGATGAAGATGCATAAGATCTGTAAGTTAATGGACTAAACATACCCGCCGCCCCTAGACCATTAGGAAATCCAACAGACGTTAACTCAAAATCTCTTGAAACTGGAGTTTTAGGCATATGGAAATGATCAAAAGGAAAGAACCTTTCGTTCATGTGCGGAGCTATTTTACTATTCATTGTAATTGGCAGAACGGATATATCAGCCTCAGGATGGTTATTCCAATTTAAATTTTGGTTAAAATCACTAAGACTTAATGCTGTACTATTACCAGAAGAATCACTAATAACGACTTTAGTTGTTGAGTTAGTAGTAGTCGCAACATGAGTTGCTGTAACTAAATAAAGAGCATCTCCCTTTACAACAAATATACCCGTACCAACAGAATCACCATTTTGAACTGGTGTTCTTAAGTTAAAAACAACTCGAAAAGTTTGATCGCGTTGAAGAATCATTGAACCTCCTTGTAAGGCTAACGCCCATTTAAGGGGCTGATAATTGTTTGCTAAAATGTGTAGCGAAGCGAAACCGAGCAAACTGTTAGCAGTCCCGCTTTAAATTCTTGTTATATTGCTCTTGCACCATTCTATAAAAACTATACAAGTAAACAGCAAAACCAACAATATATGCTACTGATGATGCTATTTGAATAGGTGCTCCAGTTAATCTATTGAGAAAACTACTATCAAAAAATGTTGATCTCAATAGCAACATAAAAAATGGAATCATAATAACGGCAATTAATAATTTGAATATCCAGTTTTTAATTTGATACGTCGAAAGAAACAACCCTAATTGAGATAAAACACCTAAAAATAAAAATAACATAAGATGAATAATATTTATGCTTTCACCAACTCCAGCAGGAAATGAAAGCGATAAATACGCAAATGCTAGCGCAAAAAAAATAGCAACCGTTCGAATAACAAAATTAGTCATTAAACACCAATATATGAAAGCAATATAACGCCCAAATAACGGGCTAAATAAAGTGGGCTATAATCGAGCGAAGCGAAGAGCCCGCTGTTTTAGTCCCGTTAATTTGCTTGTTAGCAGTATTTACCAAACCACAAACTAGCAAATATAGTTAATTAAACACTCTATATTTTTACGCTAAAACCTACAACAAATACAAAGCTACTGAAGCCAAAATAATCCCGAGCTTGACTCGTGGTATTATTGGGCGCCCTACTAATAAACGTTAAGCGCTATTAACTGATTAAGTTAAACGTTGCCGCTAATACAAGCTAAATTAAACATGGGCTTAAACCATAAAATGTAGAATACAGCTAACGCCCAAATAACGGGCTAAAATTGTTGGCCTAAAATAGCGAGGCACGAGCAGAGGCCAACTGTTTTAGTCCTGTTAATTTGCTTGTTAGCAGTATTTAGAGAAACCACGAACTAGCAAATATAGTTAATTAAACACTCTAATTGTTTACGCTAAAATCTACAACACAAACAAAACTATAGAAGCCAAAATAATCCCGAGCTTGACTCGTGGTATTATTGGGCGCCCTACTTAGAAACTTTAAGCGCTATTAACTGATTAAGTTAAACTTTTCCGTTGATACAAGCTAGATTAAAAAACTGGTTTAACCTACATAATTTCGAATACAGCTAACGCCCAAATAACGGGCTAAAATTGTTGGCCTAAAATAGCGAGGCACGAGCAGTGGCCAACTGTTTTAGTCCTGTTAATTTGCTTGTTATATTTTCTTATTTTACACATTTAATTCTGTGTTCATTAATTAAACAAAAATTAGATTTTCGCTCTTTCTTAAATTTATCACCAATTTTTACGTTATCGTGGTTTAACATAATTTTAGAGCTACTAAAATTTATATATTCATTTTTCACCTTTATAACAATAGACGGAGCACCATGGTTTTTTGATTTCCAATTGATTGAATAAACAACACCATTGCTACTAAAATTATAAGCTTCCTTAGACTGAGTTTTTATTGAAAAATAAACAAATGCTGCACAAAGCAATATTAATAGAGCGATTACTGCCTTAATAATAAGCTCCAGTATTTTATCTGAAGAATACACTGGCAAAATATAACTCCTCAAAATTAACCTGATGTCGAATGAAAATATAACGCCTCGTTAAGAGGCAAATAATATGTTGGCTAAAATAAGCGACGCAGGAGCAAAAGCCAACTGTTATTTGTCCTGCTTTAACGACTTGTTATGTTTTTTCTATTACCTCTTTAACCATATAAATCAAAGATTCTGCTTCTTGTTTTGTAAGTTTAATTGGTGTCATACTTACTGCTAACTTAGCGCTTTCTGATAACTCTAGACCAACATGTTTACTACCAGTTTTTGTTTCAATTACATGTGCACGAATAATTGTTTTAGCAATACCTTCTGTTTGGACTACTTCATATTTTGCGGTATGAATGATTGTTCCACCAAGCATTCTCCCTTTTCCTTTTTTTGAGAACATTGACCAAAAAACAAAAGCCATAAACCCAATAAAAATAATTAGAAAAATACTGCTTATTAAATCATTCATATTAATTTGACTACCCATTTAGAAAACATAACGCCCCAATAAGGGGCTAAAAATTGTTTGCTAAAATGTGTAGCGAAGCGAAACCGAGCAAACTGTTTTTAGTCCCGCTTAATTGGCTTGTTATATGGCACATGCTTACGAACATAATTCCATGCAGTAACAGAACAAACACCGCCTAACAGACCATAAATACCTAAAAAGGCAATTGATTCAAAACTGAATTCAGTACCAACACTACCTAACATTATTAAAGGTGTAAACACTCCTAAAATTAATCCTGACGATATATATACAATAAAATTAATTAACTCTGAAAATTTAAATTTATTACGGAATTTAATTAACGGGTAAGCAAAAACTAGGCAACAGAATAAAGCAAACGGAAAAGTGATTAAGCCAAATAATGTTGCTGCACCGCCGTAAAATGGAATGCAGACAATTGAGAAAAGTAAGGAGCCCACAAAAGCTGATTGTAAACTAGATATGATTACATGCCTGAACATGGAGTGCCTTATAACGCCTCATTAAGAGGCTAAAAATAGTTGGTTAAAATAAGCGACGAAGGAGCAAAAACCAACTGTTTTTTGTCCTACTTTAATGACTTGTTAGCAGTACTTACTTGATACTGTTAGTTATTTTATTAATTTCAGCGGACATCTCTTGCTGTATTACCGGCCTCAGCCTTAAGAACTTGGCGTAAGCTGGATGGTCTAATATTTCTGAAATTTGCACGAGTTCGTCTGCAGTAAAATGTTTAATGTAAATACCTTGGATCTTACCGATAAATTCATCTGAATTAAAAAGTTTTAATAATTTGGTAGCATATTCACTTGATTCTTCCTCTGTGTAACCACCGGAAGTAAACACTTGGGTTAGAGACTCCTTCGTATAAGCGGAAGAAGATTTTTCAAATATACTTTTGGCAGCCTGCTTTGCTTGCTCGGAATCAACAGCAAAAGAGCTTTGAGATATGATTAATAAAAGGAATATGAGCTTACGCATGTGATTGACCTCCTTGTACTGCTAACGCCCAAATAACGGGCTAAAATTGTTGGCCTAAAATCAGCGAGGCACGAGCAGAGGCCAACTGTTTTAGTCCTGTTGATTTACTTGTTATGTGTTTGATACACCTAAACACACATACTAAAGCAAAAAGTATAAGACGGTAGTTTTACATAAAACGCTAATTTGAGCTACACACTAAAACCTAGAACAAACTAATAGCTTTGTGACATTACGAAGTAATAAAAACAGCAAAGCTTATTAGTGGCTAGTGATAAAACGAGAATAGCGAAAACTAATAGCAGCGTTTACAAAAAGTTAAGTTAACAACCACCCTTTTAGCTAAACCAAACAATACAACATTGAATACACATAACGCCTCGTTAAGAGGCAAATAATATGTTGGCTAAAATAAGCGACGCAGGAGCAAAAGCCAACTGTTATTTGTCCTGCTTTAACGACTTGTTAGTTTTACATAATTGAATTAGGTGCCTAGCCAGCGTTAACTGACTAGGACTTGATTAAAGTAAGCCTATGATATGAAGCGTATAAACAAAGCTGCTAAGAGCTGCAATGGTTTTCGCAATATCACAAGTTACTTTAACGGTAATTTGGATCTTCATGTTAATTCCATGTTGATACAGTTACCGAGCGCCCAGTAACCACATATTAGTGGATATTGGTGAACCAGAGGTTTGCAGCCCTGGTTGGCAGAGAGAAGAGTAAGTGGAACTACTCATATCGTAGAGTGACGAATTGCAAACCACCACTTATTCCTCTCCTGTCGCTACTGCCACATAGCGAAACTTTGCTGTAAAACTAACGCCTCATTAAGAGGCAATAAAATAGTTGGTTAAAATAAGCGAGGCACGAGCAAAAACCAACTGTTTTTTGTCCTGCTTTAATGACTTGTTATATTTCTAGAACACTCTTTAAAAATAAAGCTAATACTGCTTTATCTTTTTTATCAGTAGCCGCCTCAAACAATCTGATTAAATGAGGCTTAATCTGTGCTTTTTCTTTTTCGGAAATCATAAAACTATCATCAAACCAAATTTTATTATGTGAATCTAAAATCAAGGTAAAATTACCTGTCGAGTCATTAAGGATAATGCCTGATGAATCTGCTTCTAAAAAATAGCCCTCAAATTTAACATTAGCTGATATAGCCATTATTCTAAGATTAATCGTATCTGTTGCGAATACTACACCGGAGAAAATCAAAGATATAAGCACTAAAATCCGAATCATTACGCCTAACCTCTGGAGAAATATAACGCCTAATTAACAGGCAAAAAATATGTTGGCTAAAATAAGCGACGAAGGAGCAAAAGCCAACTGTTTTTTGTCCTTGTTTAATTTCTTGTTAGGTGAGTTTACTCGTATTTAATTCCTTTAAACTCAGTAAACATTGAAAGCATTGCTTTAGGTGAACAATCTTTTATATCTGTGTGCTTTGAACAGAATTCTGATGTATTTGATATATCGGTATTAAAGTCTTCTTCACTTTTAGTTCTCGCATAAAACAACATCATTGAAAGAAACGTATCTTCTTTTGATTTAAGCCGTTGGTCTGTAATGTCAGTTAAAAAAAGTGATGATGCTAATAGTATTTGAGAAGCAACTATTTGATCTTTGTCTAAAGGTGCAGACATAGATTTTTGAATGTATGTGTTACTTAATTTAATGATTTTTAAAGCATCTTCACTGTAAGTCGCTTTGAAATAATCTATCTGATTATTAATAAGTAATTTATTAAACTCACTGGAAGGTTTCATCAAATCAGTAAAATAATAAAAACTTACTAATGCGGATATGAAAACTCCAAAAATAAAAAATAATATATTTTTAAACACCAGACTTCCTTGTGTGCAGCAACTCACCTAACGCCCAAATAACGGGCTAAATAAAGTGGGCTATAATCGAGCGAAGCGAAGAGCCCGCTGTTTTAGTCCCGTTAATTTGCTTGTTAGCAGTATTTACCAAACCACAAACTAGCAAATATAGTTAATTAAACACTCTATATTTTTACGCTAAAACCTACAACAAATACAAAGCTACTGAAGCCAAAATAATCCCGAGCTTGACTCGTGGTATTATTGGGCGCCCTACTAACAAACTTTAAGCGCTATTAACTGATTAAGTTAAACTTTGCCGTTGATACAAACTAGATTAAAAAAAAAACTGGTTTAACCTACAAAATATCGAATACAGCTAACGCCCAATTAAGGGGCTAATTATTGCTGGCTAAAATAACGAACGAAGTGAGGCAGCCAGCTGTAATTAGTCCCACTTGAATTTCTTGTTATATGCCAATTACTCACCGTCCTTAACTTTAGAACCAAACGTGCCGAGCCACAAGAACAAAGTTGAAATCGTTAGGTGTTTAAACAAATACGCGTAGTAACCCCAATGCTCACCTTGGATATAAGTATACTTTCCATCTAGTGCTATATTTGTAGAAAAAGTTTCATATACGTTAAATACGAACGGGAGTGAAACTAAAATCATAGCTATACGAAAAATCCAAATATGTTCGGATTTCAATTGAACCTTAATAAATTTTAGTTTACTCACAGGCTTGAACCATTTCTTGGCATATAACGCCCAATTAATGGGCTTTTATTGCTGGCTTAAAATGTTGAGGAACGAAACAGCCAGCTGTAAAAGTCCCGTTGAATTGCTTGTTATATGCCTGATAAACCTAAACATAAATACATAAGCAACTAGTAAAAGCCGGTAGTAATAAATGCACTATAAATTGAGCTACCCACAAATACCAGAAAGAAATAATAGCTTTACCACAAAAGTGTCTTTAACAAGGTAAAGCTTATTAGTGGCTATTGAAAAACTACAATAGCGAAACCCGCAGCAGCGTTTACAAAAGTAAAAGTTAATAACTGTACTTTTAACTAAACCAACCTTACTACATGAATTGCATATAACGCCTCAATAAGAGGCTAAACACAGCAGGACTATTGAGCGAAGCGAAAGCCTAGCTGTATTAGTCCTACTTAATTGACTTGTTATATTTACATTTAACAAGACTATAATTTTAATAAGGAGAAAATATTATGAATAAAAGCCAAGGATTAAGACATTGGTTTGTTCTAGGATTTTGCATACTTGTCACTGTCCACCTGTCATTAATGGAGTACAGGCAGTGGCGATTAACGTCAAAACAAGAACAATTAACACAGCAAGTTGAATCTTGTTTGAAGTTTTACCAACAGAATCCAACTTCCGTTCCAAGTGTTCAACAGCCAGTTGGGTGTTAGTTTTAATCTTCTGCTTCTCACTAACATTTGAAAGAACAGATAGACTCCTTAGTAGAAAGTTATGCAGTTCTTTATGGTTACTTTCTGGGAGGTAAGCTTGGGATATGGCGTACTCTATTTGAGTAGAGTTAGAGGGATTATCTAGCTCCATACGGTATTTCCTTGTAGTAAGTTTAAATAATTTAGAAAAATGTAAGATGTAATTAGTAAATATAACGCCTCGTTAAGAGGCAAAAAATTGTTGGCTAAAATTAGCGACGAAGGAGCAAAAGCCAACTGTTTTTTGTCCTGCTTTAACGACTTGTTAGGTGCCTTTTAGATAATTGACCAAGGGTTGTACCCCATTGATTCAATTGCTGGTGCAATCACATCTGCAAGAAATTCTTTTTCCTCAGTATCAAAGTTGCTCCAAGGAAGTTGATCAACTAATAGCTGAATTTTCTTTCGTTCTTCAACTTTATCAATTTTTGGAGCTTCATTTATTTGTTTTAAACTTTTAAGAAAAGCTATTGTTACGCTTTCTAATTGTTTAATTACCGGCGCAGGTGAAGGGTTTAACCCTCTTGTTTTCCATATGGATAAAGCGTAGTTATCATTTTCGATAAGTTCATCAATTTTCACGTTACTTCCTTGTGCAAAGGTATTAAAACTAAAGATAAAAAATAGAGCAAAGCTAAACGATTTCATCATTGGCACCTAACGCCTCGTTAAGAGGCAAATAATATGTTGGCTAAAATTAGCGACGCAGGAGCAAAAGCCAACTGTTATTTGTCCTGCTTTAACGACTTGTTAGGTACCGGCTTATATTTTCTTAGCACCAACCAATATAACCCAACAGAAAATAAATTAATTCCTATCCCCCAAATTTGACCATTAAGTAAGCCAAAATTAAAATCACTACCTATATAATATTTAAAGAAAAATCCATTTTCATGGAGTATGCCTGATAATGAGAAACCAGAAGTCAGTTGATAAGAAAATATGGGCGAGCTAAACCATGGTATTTGTTAAAGAAGGGCTATTTTTATTAGTCGAATATTTGACTTATCGTCAGAGAAAACTAAGCCAACATAAATAATATACAAAAATAGAATTAAAGGAACGACAGCGAAAAACAAATGAAGTCCACTTGCCTGTGGTAACCGTGATAATACTATAGTAAAGCCAAGAAATCCCCCACCAATGGTAGCAACTAATATAAGTGCTTCGATTAATTTATTAATATTCATAGGTACCTAACGCCCAAATAACGGGCTAAATAAAGTGGGCTATAATCGAGCGAAGCGAAGAGCCCGCTGTTTTAGTCCCGTTGATTTGCTTGTTATGTGTTTGATAAACCTAAACACAATTGATAAAGCAAAAAGTATAAGACGGTAGTTTTACACAAAACTTAAATTTGAGCTACACACTAAAACCTAGAACAAACTAATAGCTTTGTGACATTACGAAGTAATAAAAACAACAAAGCTTATTAGTGGCTAATGATAAAACTAGAATAGCGAAAACTCGTAGCAGCCTATACAAAAATCGAGTTAGCAACAACACTTTCAGCTAAACCAAACAATACTATTTTGAATACACATAACAGCTTATTAGTGGGAATAATTCTCGTTTTATCAACGACTACTTCCCCACCAACATTAATTATTTACAAAACAATATAACCACATTACTTATACTACACAACAGCTTAATAAAATTGATTTTCCGCCTTTCAGTTGGAAAGCGAGAAAAACTCACCTTTTAAGCCATAACTTGTGAAACAACTCATATCTATCATTAACTATCCTAAATCGTCGAAAAAATTTAACGTTCTTATGATCATTTAATGATTGCTTATAATCGACCATCATTATCGAGTATTCCTTTTAATATCTCCAAACCAAAACGTAGTTCCTCGATACTCTTTACTGCCATAATAGAGATCCTAATCGCTTCTTCAGTGCTGCGAGGTCCAACTAAAAAAGAGTGATTATTTGAAATAAGCACGCCCTTGGCTTTAGCAACTTCACAAAATTTTTCAGCACTCCACTGTTCTGGCAATTTCAACCAAACATGAAAGCTATTTTCTTTCGCATGTAATGTATAAGCCCCTAATATATTACGAACAATTTGCTGACGATTTTTTGCCGTTTCGATCTGTTGCGTAATTAACTTATCAGCATCGCCAGAATGTATTAGTTTAGACGCTAACGACAGTGTTAATGGAACAGGCATCCACACCGTATTTCGTATCGCGGCATCAATACGCGCTTTAAATGATTGAGGATACGTTAAGTACCCAACTCTTAAGCCGGGCAATAACGCTTTTGATAAGCTTGTTAAATAAAAGCTTCGCTCAGGTATAAAACTTGATAATTCAGGTAAATTGTTACTCAAAAAGCCATACACATCATCATCAATTAACCATAATTTATACTGTTCGATAATCGATGCTATATGTTTTCGACGCTCAATTGACATAACGGCAGTTGTTGGGTTTTGATGTGAAGCTACCGCTATAACTAACTTTACGTCATGCAATTGGCATTGTTTATCAAGTGATGATGGGATCATGCCCTCTTCATCTAACTCAATTGGCACTAGCTTGCGCCCAAACTGTTGTGCAAGTGCAATAATACCGGGGTAGCAATGTGCTTCTACGGCTATACAGTCACCTTGTTGCGTTAAGGTTGTAATGAGTATCATTAGTCCGTGCTGAGCGCCGCTACATATACTCACTTCTCGGTTGTTAAAAGATTTCCCTTGAGATGTTAACCAAAGTTTAGCCGTTTGAATGTCGGTTAGGCTTCCACTCTCTGCGTTGTATTCCATTAAGTCGCTTAGTTGATGGTGTTGGCTAAGGTCAGATAAATGTTTTTGTAAATATAACTCAGCGTAGTGTGCAACGGGTTTAATAATTGATAAGTTTATATACGTTAACTTGCCAGCTTGAATTGCATTTGAAGACAATGGGCACGTTGATACAAAACATCCATTGCCAGCTTTTCCAACAACAAGTCCATTACTTTCCGCCAGCTTATATACCTTAGTGACTGTAGCTACGGCTACACCGAGGTGTTGAGCCAATTTACGGTGAGTGGGCAATCTATCCCCTGCTCTTAACTTTCCTCGTTCAATAGCACTCTTTAGTAGTTGAAACAGGGCATTTTTAGCACCTATACGAGATTTTTTAACTTCAAAATTATTCGCCCAACTGAATTGCGAAGATTGAGTTACCTCCCCAAACTTTTGTTTTTCCATAAACCATCAAACACACAAGTAGTACAATATTTAAAATTGTACTACTAACAAAAAATTTAAACAAAAATAGTGAACGAAAATTAGTAATTTAATACTAAAACAACGCGGAACGTATCGTTAATCATGTCATTAACTGTTTAAATAAGTTAACTAACATTCACCAAGGATTCACGATGAACGTCACATTTATTGGATTAGGCACAATGGGTTTTTACATGGCGGGTCACCTGCAACAAAGCGGTCTGAACGTAACCGTTTATAACAGAACCACCGAAAAAGCTAAAAGCTGGCAAACACAATACCAAGGTAACATCGCACTTACGCCTAAATTAGCATGTGAGAACGCTGATATTGTTATGTGTTGTGTAGGTAACGATGACGATTTACGGAGTGTTTGCTACGGTGAAAACGGAATTCTTGCAGGCCTGAAAGACTCAGCTATTTTAATTGACCACACAACAACGTCTGCTGATGTCGCGAAAGAAATATCCCAAGCGTGCGCTAAACAAAGTATTCAGTTTTTTGATGCTCCGGTATCTGGCGGGGAAATAGGTGCTCAAAATGGCGCATTAACCATAATGGTGGGAGGCTCAGAACAACACTACCCTCGCATTGTTGATACGCTAAACATTTACGCTAAACAAGTCACTCGGTTAGGCGAAGTAGGCGCGGGGCAAACGTGTAAAATGGTTAATCAGCTATGTATCGCGGGTATATTGCAAGGCCTATCAGAAGGACTAACGTTAGCTGAAAAGTCTGGGCTCGATTTAGTGACAGTACGCGATGTATTGAAACATGGCGCGGCTCAATCTTGGCAACTTGAACAACGCACACACACAATTGCTAAAAATGAGTTTGAATTTGGCTTTGCGATTGATTGGATGAGAAAAGATCTCGGTATATGTTTAGATCAAGCAAAACAACTGAATCTTAATTTACCTGTTGCGAAGATGGTTGATGAGTCGTACGAACGTTTACAAAAAGCAGGATTTAACCGCTGCGATACATCAGTGCTTATTAAAGACGTAACGTAAACCTATTCCAGTTAACTTAAACTAACAAAACTACACCAATAAAACTTACACCAATTAAACTAACAAAGTAACGTACTTTACACGCTTTACGGTACGTTACTTTCTTCAATCAAATGGTGTTATATACCTCACAACAATTCAGAGAAAAACACTTCATCAACGGTAACTTGGCGTAAAGTTCAATGTTGTTCTATCTTTAAAAATAACCGGTTAAAAATGTTCAAATAACAATCACTTTTAAAAGGCAAATGTATGAACTTACGCAAACTCCCCATAAAACGTCGGTTACAATTAAATTTAGTTATCGTGTTTGTATCTTTTGCTATTTTTATTTTGCTTACCCTCAACGCATTTAAAACATCTCTTTTAGAGCAAAAATACCAAAAAACACAAAATATTGTTGAAGTGGCACACCAAGCCATTAAATACAATTTTTCTCGTATCGCTTCAGAAGGCATCTCTACTGAACAAGCTCAAAAAGATGCAATGAGTACAATTGGTGCTTTACGTTACGACAACACTAATTATTACTGGATAAACGATTACAGTGCCACCATGGTAATGCATCCAATAAAACCTAACTTAAACGGGAAAGACTTATCTAAATTTAAAGATCCAAACGGAACTCAACTTTTCCAAGAAATGGTAAATGTAGTTAACAAACAAGGTCATGGCTTTGTTCCCTACTTTTGGGCTAAACCTGGTTACGATGATCCTGTAGCGAAAATAGGTTACGTAAAAGGCTTTAAAGAATGGGGCTGGATCGTAGGGTCAGGCATCTATCTTGACGATGTTGATAAAGAATTTTCAGCCATGGCTGCGTTAACGCTAACAATAGGTGGCGTTTCTTTTATCGTTTTCGCGCTGTTAACCCTCTTTATTCAACGTTCAATTATGCGTCCACTCAATGAAACAGTGGATATGATCACAAACATTAGTGAAGGCGAAGGCGATTTAACTAAACGGCTACAAGTAAAAGGAAATGACGAATTAACGCAGTTAACTAGCGGATTCAACGTGTTCTCAGAAAAAATAAAAACACTGGTAAACGATGTTCATGCCAGCGCTGACCAAGTAAAAAACAATGCCGAGTCGCTAGACAATCTAAATCAAAACGCCAAATCACTAGCGGAAGAACAAAATGAACAAACAGGTCAATTAGAGCACTCCATGACCGAAATGCAACAAACCATTAATGAAATTGCTAAAAACGCTGAAAATGCCGCGCTTGAAACCAACGAAGGTAAAACACTTGCCAAAGAAGGACAGCAAGTTGTAACCGAAACGGTTAAAGAAATAAAAGTACTGTCTGAAAACGTGCAAGACGCCTCTAAAGTTATTAAGTCGTTAGCAGAAGAATCTGAAAATATTGGTGGTGTACTCGATGTTATTCGTAGTATTGCCGAACAAACAAACCTACTCGCCCTTAACGCTGCTATTGAGGCCGCAAGAGCTGGTGAACAAGGTAGAGGGTTTGCCGTGGTAGCTGATGAAGTTAGAACATTAGCAAGTCGTACTGGGCAGTCCACAGAAGAAATTCAAAAAATGATACACAAGCTACAACAAGGAAGTCATTCTGCGGTGTCTGTTATTGAAGCGAGTGCCGAAAAAGCGATAGAAACAACAGAGCATGTTAACCAAGCGAACGAATCACTACATAAAATATCTGTTGTTATTCAACGTATTAATGATATGAACGTGCAAGTTGCTACCGCGGCAGAAGAACAGTCTTTATCAGCAAATGAAATTAACGATAGCGTAAAGCGTATTTCCACGTTATCGCATGAATCTTTGCATGGTACAGAATCAGCGGCAGAGCGCTCTGCAGAACTCAATGAAATGGGAGAAGGTTTATCCACCCAATTAAATGCTTTTAAAGTAGATTAAAACTTTACGTATTTTAAAACTAAAAAGCCCAGCAGTTACACTGCTGGGCTTTAATTTTTTGTGTTTATCTAGCGGTTTAACGTATTACACGTTAGCCTTTACAGCCAAATAAACGCTTCAACTTAATTTCTTCAACAGCCGCGTCAGGCACTGAATTTTCCCAACCATTAGTACCCGCCATTAGTTGTTTAAGTACTTCACGCGAATAAATCTTAAATAAGCTTGTATCGCTACATTCAATCCCTGAAATAAACCCGTTTTCAAGTAAATGTTTATACAAGTAGCGTAAATGGTTAGGTACGCGTACTTGAGAAAAGTCTGACAATTCACCCGCTTCATCAAGTTCAGGGTAAATAAATACGCGAGTATGATCAGGGAATAATTTACCAAATGCTTCTAAAATTCCACCTTCTACGCCACGATAAAACTCTTCATCAAAAATTTGTCTCATGTTAGCCATGCCTACCACAATACCAATTTGTAGTTTGGTGTACTGACGGAAGTATGCGCGTAATGAGAAGTAACGAGTATAATCCGAAATCATTACATTGTAGCCAAGCGAGTTCAGTAGTTGAACACGAGAAATAATATCCGCTTCTGGTACTTTAGCATCGTGACCATGCAGGTCGTTTAACGATATTTCTGCAATTGCTACGGTATTACTGTCATCAACACCTTCTAACAATTTAAACGATTCTTTGCCCTGCTCGATCATGTCTACATTCAATTTAGTAACGGGCTTAAATGAACCACGAATAGTTAACACGTTCTTCTTATATAGCATGTCAGCAGGAACAGTCACCGAACCGTCTGGCTTAAACATAATTGCACGAGTTTTCCATGCACGAATAAGGTGTAAGTTTATCGCTCGGTTATCAATGTCTTCAAAGTAAGGGCCTTCGAATTCAATCGCGTCAATTTCAATACGATCTTTACCAATATTGTCGCTTAACGAGTCAATAATATCTTTTGGATTTTCAAAATAGTAATACGCTGCGTAAATTAAGTTTACACCTAAATCGCCTAATGCTTGCTGTTGCGCTTCTGCATTGTCGTCGTGCATACGCACATGAATTGTAATGGTAGACGGCGCTGCACCTGGGTACATTTGTACCTTTACGCCACACCATGCATGACATTCGTTATTACGATTAAAGCTTTTAGCAGCTACCGTTGCAGCGTACGCAAAATAACGTGAAGACTTAGAACGTGTATTACCCACACGATCTACTACTAGGTCAAACTCTTGCTCCATCATGGCCTTTACACGCGCTTTACTTACGTAGCGTCTGTCTTCTTGAACACCGTAAATAGCGTCAGAAAACTTCATGTCGTAAGCCGACATTGTTTTTGCAATTGTGCCCGCAGCTGCACCCGCTAAAAAAAAGTTTCTTGCTACTTCTTGCCCTGCGCCAATTTCAACAATTGTGCCGTATTTCTTTTCATCAAGATTAATACGTAAGGCTTTATTAGTGGTAGACCGAGAACTAACTTTTTTATCCATGATTTCTCCAAACATTGATGAAACAATAAAAGCTGGTAATGCGTTTGAATGTATAAAAAATATTCACCAACTTATAGTCATAGGTTTTAATTAATGCTTAAGCATTATAACGGTATTAGTATATGGTTATTTAAATATTATTTCGCACTAATTTTGTTTAATTAATTCCAAATATAACAATATTGTGTGAAAAAACGTGCAATATAATAATTTTTTTCAAAATAACTCGTTATTTGATCAAACCTCCCTACTTTTCGCTAAATAAAAACACCAATAAAACTTGATTTATATCAATAAAAGACTAAACTTTCAGAAAATACTGAAAGTTCAGAACTTAAATTATGATATTAACCGAAAAAATAGAATCGTTTGTAATGCACTGTGGTGAAATGGGCAGTCGTTGGGGTTTTAATCGTACCGTTGGACAAATGTACGGTTTACTTATTATTCATCATGAACCGTTGAGCGCTGTGGCAATTTCAGAAACGCTTAATATTTCACGTGGTAATGTCAGTATGGGCATTAAAGAGCTGCAATCTTGGCGACTTGTACAAGTTCAGCATAAACCGAAAGACCGCAAAGAATACTACTCTCCCGCTGGTGACATTTGGGAAATGGCGACACGCGTTTTTGAAGAACGTCGTAAGCGCGAAGTTGATCCTACACTCTCATTATTACGAGATAATCTTCTTGATGAACCAGCCAACCATCAAGAAGAATACGCGCAAGCAAAAATGCACGAAATACACGACTTACTTGAAACCATTACCCATTGGGCAAGCGAGTTACAGTCAATGAGTCCCGACAAGCTAAACACGTTAATGAAGCTAGGCTCGGGTGTCAGTAAAGTTATCGATATGAAAGATAAGCTATTAAAAAGTAGTTAATTTCACTACCTAACCTAGGGTAAAGCAACGCTATTACCCTCTATAAAATTATTAAATTTTAGGCCCAATAAACACATCCTGTGTTGGGCTGACGGAGTAAGTCATGCTTGAAACTTTAATGCTCTCACGTATTCAATTCGCAGCAAACATTAGTTTTCATATTCTGTTTCCAACCATCACTATCGCGCTCAGTTGGTTTTTGTTTTATTTCAAATTTCGCTACGACAAAACCAAAGATCCTGTGTGGATGCGTGCTTATCGCTTTTGGGTAAAAATATTTGCCTTAACATTTGCGATTGGCGTGGTGAGCGGCATTACTATGTCTTTTCAATTTGGCACGAACTGGCCAAAATTTATGGAAACCGTAGGTAATATTGCTGGACCATTACTCGGTTACGAAGTGCTAACTGCTTTTTTCTTAGAAGCGGGATTCCTTGGCATAATGCTGTTTGGCATTAATAGAGTAAGCCCTCGTATTCATACGCTTTCTACGTTTATTGTGGCGGTTGGCACAAGCTTATCAGCATTTTGGATACTGGCGCTTAACTCTTGGATGCAAACGCCCCAAGGGCATGAAATGCGTGATGGTGTTGCATTTCCCATAAGTTGGTTAGAGATTATTTTTAATCCATCTTTCCCTTATCGTTTAACGCATATGCTTATTGCATCAGGATTAACTGCCGCCTTTTTAGTTGCGGGTATCAGTGCTTATCGGTTATTAAAAGGCGACAACAAACAAGCGCCTAAGCTAACGCTAAAAATTTCGTTAACAGTAGCCATGCTACTTACACCGCTACAAATTTTTGTAGGCGATTTACATGGGTTAAATACCCTTGAACATCAGCCGCAAAAAATAGCGGCAATGGAAAGCGTTTGGCATACCGAGAAAAACGTGCCCTTCTTAATTTTTGCTATACCTGACGAAGCCAACAAAACTAATCACTTTGAAATAGGTTTACCCGGCATGGCAAGTTTTGTACTAACACACGACTTTAACGGTGAAGTAAAAGGTCTTAATGAGTTTGAAGGAAATCACCCACCCGTTGCCCCTGTTTTTTACGCATTCAGAATAATGGTAGGTATAGGCTTGCTTATGTTAGCTATTTCATGGTTCAGCAGAATAAAAATTGCGCGCAAGCAGTCTTTACCACCTTGGCTTTTGAAAGCATTGGTTGCCATGAGTTTCTCGGGTTGGATTGCAACACTCGCTGGTTGGTATGTTACTGAAATAGGCCGACAACCATGGTTAGTAAACGGCATTCTAACGATTAAAGATGCAGCCACCGATATCGCCCCTGAAAACGTAGGTTTTACGCTGGTTATGTATCTCATTCTATATGCAGTGCTACTTGTCGCATATTTACACACCATTTTCACCATGGCAGGACGAGCAATTGAAATTGAAGAGATCAGCGATGAAGAAAGAATTAAACCTATTGTTACGCCAGCACCTGTCAATTTAAATAAGGAGAAACAACATGTTTGAAGCGAATACGTTAGCAGTAGTATTTGTGTCTCTTATGGGCTTATCAATACTACTGTATGCCGTTTTAGACGGTTTTGATTTAGGTGTTGGGATATTACTGCCACTTGAACAAAAAGATGACAGCGACACTATGATTGCTTCAATCGGCCCTTTTTGGGACGCTAACGAAACATGGTTAGTGTTAGCGGTAGGTTTACTACTTATCGCTTTTCCAGCTGCGCATAGCTATATATTTAAAGAATTATATATACCAACGGCGGTGTTATTAATCAGCCTTGTTTTAAGAGGTGTAGCATTCGACTTTCGAGCTAAAGCAGCTTTCAGCCACAAGCCAACATGGAACCGTGTTTTCAAAATGGGATCTTTGCTCGCAGCAATGAGCCAAGGTTATATGCTAGGCATGTACATTATGGGATTTGAGAGCACATTAGCTGCTTACAGCTTTAGTTTACTAAGTGCCTTTGGCGTTGCTGCTGCCTATAGCTATATTGGCGCTTGCTGGCTAATTATGAAAACCGAAGGTGCATTACAAATTCAAGCTGTTAATTGGGCAAAGAAAACCAGTTTGATTTGCTTTGTTGGCATAATTGGCGTGTCAGTTGTTAATCCAATCATTAACCCTGATGTATACGCTAAATGGTTTATGTGGCCAAATGCTATATACATGCTCGCATTGCCATTCATCTGCTTTTCATTGTTTGTATATAGCTACATACAATTAACACGGTTACCTGCTGTAGAAGATAAAGGGTGTTGGAAACCGTTTATGGCCGCAGTGATGATTTTCTTATTATGCTTTTTCGGACTTGGCTTTAGCTTCTTCCCATACATAGTGCCCGGTAAACTTACAATATGGGAGTCAGCGTCAGCACCAGAGTCGTTAAGCTTTATATTGTGGGGAGCAATTCTCGTAGTACCGGTAATATTTAGCTACACCGCATATTCTTACCGCGTGTTTTGGGGCAAAGTTCAAGAACTTAGGTATCATTAGCAAAAAAGCCGAACAACATGTGTTGTTCGGCTTTTATCGCTTTAGTAACTAAACAATTACTTTTGTTCGATCAGGCGTTGCTCACGCTCGATTTCATTCGCGATCGTTAACGGCGTACCTGTATTTCGACATAACCAATAGTAGGCACCGGGTACAATAAACAAGGTAAACACACTTGCTAAAGACACGCCTGCAAAAATAACAACACCAATAACCATTCTGCTCTCTGCTCCTGGTCCTGATGCTAATACAAGAGGAATAGCACTAGTTACTGTTGTGAATGTTGTCATTACAATCGGTCGTAATCGTTGTTGAGCGGCGCGAATTAACGCATCTTCAAACTGCTGTCCTTGGTCTCGTAACTGGTTAGCAAACTCAACAATTAAAATACCGTTTTTAGCAGCTAAACCAATCAGCATGACAATACCTATTTGGCTGTATATATTTAAACTCATGCCCATAAATTCTAAGCCAGCCAACGCTCCCACAAGTGCTAGTGGCACAGTAAGCAATATAACAAACGGATGAACAAAACTTTCGAATTGTGCCGACAGTACTAAAAAGGTAATGAGTAAAGCCAAGCCAAAAATAAACAAAATAGAATTGCCAGACTCTTTAAGTAATAAAGACTGCCCTTTATAGTCAACCTGAGCTTCCGCAGGTAATTGCTCATCTACGATATTATTCAAGAATGCCAATGCATCGCCCAATGGGTAATCGTCAGCAACACTCGCTGTTATGGTTATACTGCGTAATCGGTTATATCGGTTCAAACGTGAAGATGTTGCGTTTTCTGTTACTTTAACCAAGTTAGACAACGGAATTAATGCTTTAGATGTTTTCGAGCGTACATACACGTTATCAATATCAGTTGGCGACGTAAAATCGGTTTCGTCTCCTTCCAGTACCACGTCGTACTCTTCTCCCCGGTCAACAAAACGCGTTACTCGTCGTTGCCCCAACATAGTTTGTAGTGTTTTACCTATATCGCCTACAGCCACGCCTAAATCGTATGCTCTGTTACGATCAATCTCTATCATCAACTGAGGGTACGTTTCTTTGTAGTCGCTATTGATATTAAATAAATTGGGATTTTCTTGTGCTTTCTTAATCACAATATCGCGCCACTTCGCAAGTTCTTCATAGGTGTTCCCTTGAAGTACAAATGCCACAGGTGAATTAGAACCGCCGCCTCTGATACCACGCCTCATCATAGCGAACGCTCTCACGTCGGTAACTTCCGCGAGCTCTCGATTAAACTTGTTCATAAACTCAAACGTTGTCATGGTACGTTCGTCCCAACTCGGCATACCGATAATTGCAATACCGCCCGTACCACCAAACCCGGGCACTCTAACAATTACGCGATCTAGTTCACCACGTTCTTGATATGCTAAAAGCTTACGTTCAATTTCCTGCATATTCTTAGCATTGTTTTCAAAGCTTGCGCCTTCAGCACCTTGCATCATCACCATGGCATTGTTGCGATCTTCTTTTGGCGTGTACTCTGTTGGTAATTTGATAAACAGCAAATACACGGCAACCATAGCTAAACCAACCACTAACGTGAGCATGATAGGTTGTTTAATTGTGGTACTTAATGCACGCGCGTAAGCCACTTCAAGTTTTGCAAAATTTCTATCTAAAAATTGCCCGAACGAAGAGCTACGCTTACGGTGTTTCAACATTTTTGAACACAGCATAGGCGTTAACGACAATGCAGTTATGCTAGAAAACACAACAGCGGCTGCAATTGCAATGGCAAATTCAGTGAATAAGCGCCCGACATTGCCCGATAAAAATACAAGTGGCACAAATACAGCAACCAACACAAGCGTGGTGGCAACAACGGCAAAAGCAACCTCTCTACCACCATTGTATGCTGCTAATAATGGCTTTTGTCCGTCTTCAATACGACGATAAATATTCTCAAGTACCACAATAGCGTCATCAACCACTAAACCAATTGCTAGCACCAAAGCAAGTAACGTAAGTAAGTTAATTGAGAAGCCTAACCACGATAACACCATCATAGAGCCGATGAGCGCAATTGGCACGGTTAACGCTGGAATAATCGTTGCTCTGATATTGCCTAAGAACAGGAAAATAACCAATATAACCATGAGCATAGAAATAATTAACGTATTATAAACTTCGTTAATCGAGCCTTGAATAAACACTGACGAGTCGTAGCTATTCGTAATTGTTGTACCTTGCGGTAAAGTTTCTCTTACCGAATACATTTCTTTTCGAGCAGCGGCAACCACGTCTAAGGTATTCGCTTTAGATTGCTTAATAATACCCAAACCTACCATGTTTTTTCCGTTACCTTTAAACATGGTTTCATCGTCTTTAGCGGTAATATCTACAAAAGCAACGTCGCCCAAACGCACAAGTTGATTGTCTTCACCACGCGATACGACCATTGATGAAAAGTCTTGTGGTGTTTTATAGCTTCGCTCTACGCGGATTGAAAAGTCTCGGTCTACCGATTCGATTTTACCTGCCGGAAGCTCAACGTTCTCGGCTCGCAGTGTTGCTTCAATGTCTGCCACAGTAACATTACGAGCCGCCATGGCTTTACGGTTAAGTAAAATTTTCATCGCATACGTTCGGCCACCACCTAAACGTACACGAGCAACACCATCGACCACTGCAAACCTGTCTACAATATAACGGCTAGCATAATCCGTAAGTTGCAGCGTAGACATACTGTCGCTTTGTAATACAAACCACACAATAACGTTTTCATCGTCGTTTGCTTTAAATACCTCTGGCGGTTGGGCTTGTTCAGGTAAGTTGTTTAATGCTCGTGAAATACGATCTCTTACATCGTTGGTCGCAGCATCTATATCGCGATTAAGATCAAATTCTATCGTGATACTTGAACGACCTACTCGGCTATTTGAACTGATGGATTTTACGCCTTCAATTCCACTAATGCGGTCTTCTAATAATTGTGTAATTTTAGTTTCAACAATGGCAGCAGAAGCACCAGGGTACGATGTATTTATACTAACAACAGGAGGATCAATATCAGGATATTCTCGCAGTGGTAAGAATAAAAAAGCCACCAAACCAAAGGTGATAAGCAATAGGTTAATAACTGTAGCGAATACCGGTCGCTTTACAGATAAGTCAGAAAGTATCACTCCGACTCCTCCTTGCTTACGCGCTCATTTGCGAGAGTCGCTTGGTTGATGATTGAAATATCGCTCCCATCGCGTAATTTAAGCGCCCCTTCAACAATAACTTCTGTACCTTCCGCTATTCCGTCAACAACTTCTACAATACCCGGTTGGCGACGACCAATAGTTATCGCGATACGTTTGGCTACGTTATTATCAGCTACATATACATAGTGTTTGTCTTCGATAGGAATTATTGCACTTTCTGGAAGTTGTAATACGGTATCAACTTGTTGGTCTATATGTACATTTAACAACATGCCCGCACGTAACTTATAATCTGCATTTTCAATTTCTGCTCTCACTTTAATTGTGCGAGTAATAGCGTCCACTCGACTATCAATTGAGGTTACATTACCGGTAAATAGTTCAGACTGATAAGCAGCGCTTGACGCCTGAATAACTTGACCAACACTCACTAATGGTAAGTAACGTTCAGGTAATGAAAAGTCGACCTTTACTGTGCTTATGTTATCTAACCGTGCAATTTGATCGCCAGACCCAATATAACTGCCCACACTGATTTGGCGAAAACCTAAAACACCATCGAACGGAGCTGTAATTGTTAAATAATCGAGTTTGGTTTGCGCACTTTGAAGTTGTGCTTCAATCGCCATTGTTTTCGCATTTTGTTGGTCAACTAACGACTTAGACGTAGCTTTACGCTTTAATAAGTCTTGGTAACGCGTTAACTGAAGCATAGACTCTGCAAGGTTTGCTTCTAGTTCTTTAACCTTAGAGCGCGCTTCTTTACTTCCTAATCTAACAAGCAAATCCCCTTTTTTAACAATAAGACCATCATCAAAAAATATTTCATCTACCACATCAGCATATTTACTTGTAAGTTCAACTTGTTCTTTGGCACGAGTTGTACCGATAGACTCAATAACATTCTTAAACTCAGCTTGAGCCAAGGTAACCGTTTTTACGGCAATAACACGTTTATGCTTAGCTTTTTCGACCTTTTGTTGAGGCCACTGAAGATAAACGATAAGCGCTATAACTAACGCTAATAAGAAAAACAAAGGAATACGATTTGAAAAAGAAGCTGGCATAAATACTTTCAACTTTATAAAGGAAAACATAATGGATTGATTAAATTATAACGCAGCACAACCAGTTTCTTGATGCCGTTTACCTCATAATTTAACTATTTAGTCGCTATTGCTGAATAACTACCAATATTTAGTTACAAATTTACGTGATTACCAATCGATAATTTATTGAAATTTTGCTTTTTATTTTCTATGTGTATGTATAGTATTGTTCACTTTTTTGCATATTGAGTTGCTATTGATGTTCTTTAAAGCTTTTTTCCCCGTTGTTTTCCTTAGTTTGCTTTCATTTAATTCGAACAGTACAAACCTTTCTAAGCTCGACAAAGATTTAACGTTTGAGTTAGCTCGCGATATTAAAAAATTTAGTATTCCTGGCGCCGCATATGTCATCGTAAAAAACGACAAAGTTATCGCGCAAAAAACATTTGGTTATACTGACAAAGCCAAGTCGAGCAAAATCAATTCAAATACGGTTTTTCGTTTAGCATCGGTATCGAAACCTTTTGCAGCAACCATTACAACTATGTTGGCACAAGAGAACCAATTAAGTTTGTCGGACCCTATCACCAAATACGTTCCTAATTTTGAGCTTGCTAAAAAAGGCGCTGCCGACAAAATCCAGTTAAAACATATACTAAGTCATTCAAGTGGACTTATGCCCAATGCATACGACAACCTATTGCATGAAAACTGGAGCATGAAAAAAGTTATTAGCCGATTCGATCGTGTAACGCCTATTTGTCAGCCAGCTAAATGTTATGGTTATCAGAACATTGCTTACGGGTTGTTAGAGCCCGCAATTGAAGCCAGCCAATCGAAAAGCTATTCCGATTTATTACAAGAGCGATTATTTAATCCTTTAGAGATGAACAATGCATCGGTTGGTATCGATGTATTTAAAAACAACAAAAATACTGCAAAGCCTCACGTATTACGTAAAACGGTAAAAACAGGTAAAAAAGACAAAAAAGGCAAAGCCATTAAAAAGTATATCTGGCGAACGGTTAAGGTAACGCCAGACTACTATAAAGTAGCGCCTGCAGCAGGTGTAAATGCCAGTATTTCTGACATGGGAAAATGGTTAATTGCTAACCTAGGGCATGAACCTAACGTACTTTCGCCAGCATTACTTGACGAGTTAACTACGCCACGGATTAAAACCCAAAAAGACCTTCGAAGAAGTTATTGGCGTAATCATTTAACTGACGCACATTACGGCTACGGTTGGAGAATATATAAAATTAAAGATAAGCCTGTTATTTATCATTCAGGCTGGGTATCTGGCTTTAGAGCCGACATTGGTTACTCACCTGAATTAGGCATAGGTTTTGCGGTATTAATGAATGCTGAAGCAAACTTAATCAATAAAGTGTCGAGTGACTTTTGGGAAAGGTTGCATAGCTCATAATAAGCTTTAGATGTGTAAACACATTTAATAGAAGACAAAAAAACGAAAAGGCGTCACCGAGAGGTTGACGCCTTTTTCTGTTATGTGAATATGTTTAAAGCTTTTCTAACAATGCGCATTTCAATACACACTCAAAACATTTAGAACTCTATGCGAATATTAAAGATGCTCTATTACTAAGCAACCTGCTGAGTACCCTGCTCCGAATGAACAAATTAGCGCTTTATCGCCACTTACCATGTCTTCATGGTGACGATGAAAGGCAATAATAGATCCTGCTGATGCAGTATTGGCAAACTCATCGAGAATAATTGGAGCTTCGTTATCGACTGGGTCACGCCCTAAAACTTTCTTAGCAATAAAAGTATTCATATTAATATTAGCTTGATGAAGAAAGAGTCTTTTAAGATCTGACACTTCAACATTCGCTGCAGAGATCTGCTCTTCAATTAACTGACAAACCATGGGTAATACTTCTTTAAACACCTTTCTGCCTTGCTGCACAAAGAGTTTATCAGGAGCGTCCATAGTCTCTGGAGAACAGCGGTTTACGTGACCAAAGTTACTACGAATATTGTTTGAGAATGTTGTTATTGGCTTAGTTGTTAACAACTTAAAACAATGATCGCCGGTTGCGGTTTCTTCATTTTCAATAACCACCGCTGTTGCTACGTCGCCAAAAATAAAGTGACTATCTCTGTCGCGTAAGTTAATTTGTGGAAATGTTAATTCAGGATTAATCACTAAAACGGTTTTGGCTGTACCACCACGTACTGCGTTAGCAGCGTTCATAATACCAAAAGTTGCAGCTGAACAAGCAACCAACATATCAAACGCCCAACCACCGCAACCAAGCTCGTTTTGCACTTCAATAGCTATTGCTGGGTATGAACGCTGAGTATATGAACAAGCAACAATAATAAGATCAATATCTTCTGGGGTTTTATTTGCAGCTTTCATTGCTTGTTTTGCGGCTGATACGGCCATTTCTGCCTGTATAGATAGCTCATCGTTAGAGCGTTCAGGTATAAGTGGCATCATTGTTTTTGTATCAAGTGCGCCGTCTTTATACATGACATAACGACTTTTAATGCCTGACGCTTTTTCAATAAACTCGCTAGATGACGGCTTTAATGCCTCTAGTTCGCCTGAAGCAATAGCATCGCTATTCTCTTGGTTATATTCTTCAACATATTGGTTGAAAGCCCCAACAAGTTCATCGTTTGAAACACTATGAGGGGGTGTAAATAAACCCGAACCACTAATAACTACCGACATTGACTATGCTCCACATTAGCAAATATTTATATATACATTATATCTAACAAACGCTTAAATAAAATAAATTAGCCAACAATAACCGTTAATAAAAGTAAACCCAGCGTAAAGCTGGGTTTATGTAAGCAGAAATTATAGACAGAAATAATACTGGCTAAAGATACTTTTTATATGGTTTGCCTGTATTACTTAGACACAAGCTCACTGATCAATATGCTATCAGCCTTTCCACGCCAAGGTGAAATAAACAACATGCCTTTAGTGATAGGTTTAGGTTCAGTAATTTCCCCTGTGAGTGTATTAAACCACTTATAATTTCTTACTTGTTTTGATTCAAAGCTCACGCCGTCTTTAACGTTTTGTAAGAACCAATCGCCTCTCGACATTTGGTAATTCCCTTTAGGAACATATATCAAGTACGTCTCTTCTTTATTCGATAAGGTATAGCCCGAACCATTTTTACCTGGATTAGGTATAAATTCAGAAAATTCATACTGACTAAAGAAATTACTCATGTGCTGAAAGTAATCGAAACGAGGTTTCACGTAATCGTCTGGTTGTTGAAACGGATTATAAATAATCACGTTCCACGATGTTCCTTGCCAGTAATAGGTTGTATATACGCCAGCGAACAAAATCATCCAATTGCGTCTTACTGAAACTTCTGGATCTACATAATCCCCCGGAAAAACTAAGTAAGGTGACTGCTCGTAACCACCATGCTCAATATTAAAAATAGGCTTATTAGGAAACTTTTGTCGTACATCAAGCATTCTGTTGTAAATGTCGTGCTTCCAATCTTGTGTTGAAATAAAATCAACTTGTTCAGGGTATTTGGTGCAGTATTTAAAGTCGTGAACGGTGACAAGACGATCATAATAATTTAACTTTCTTAAACGTTCTATGCGCCCTTTGATATATGCTTCGTCAGCTCGGCCGTAGTACAACGCTTCTTTCGAAATATCCCAAACAACGTTTGGATAGGCTTGATAACGTTTTACGATGTAATCGAAATACATATTGTCAGCATCGCTGTTCATGTCAGGCCAACTTACGAGTTTATTCCACACATAAATCATTAAATGCGCAACAATTCGCTTGTCGTGTAATAGCTGTACGGTACGATCAAACTTTTTAAAAAACTCTACATTTAATGAAGAAAAATCAGGCTCAGCGTTTGATCCTAAAAATGGAAAAATGTTTTGTTTACCACCAAACTCATGTTCAGGGTGAGAAGCCAATTTAGGATCTTTGGTCCAACTCACATCATGAGAATATACGTTCATCACAATATGATTAAACCCATTCTCTTTAATCAAAGACAATAAGTGTTCACTTTTTGGCAGCCCTTTGTCGTTTTCGTAATCTAGCGCGAATAACCAATCAAGTTCATAACCTAAAACAAAATATGGTGTACCGTCTTCATAAAAAAACGACTGTTTTTTACCTTTTTCATTGCTTAAAACAACACCACCATGATTGGTTTGGTCGGTATTTTGTATAACTTTTACCCGACCTGATTTACCATTGAGCGCTTTTTGTTTACTTTTTATTTTGTATGTCCAGTTACCAATATCGCTCGCTGAAAAACGAATAAGCCATTCTTTGCCACCATTATAAAAAACAGGTACTGTTTGTTTTTTACCGGACACATGGGTAAAAATCGCGTTAGCGTCAACACTAAACAATTGCTTGTGTTTAACCGAAGCTGTAACAGGAATATCAATAACTTCCCATTTTTCTACTTTAAATGTTTTTGCATTAATTGACGTTGCAATAAGCGCAAAACAAAGCCCTATAAACAAAGCTATTATGTGTACGCTATGTCGAACGTTTAGTTGTTTATTTGTCATTAAGTTATCCGTATAGAACGTTAAATTGTTTAGTGTGTTTGTGTTAACACAAAACCATTCAATCTAAATTTACTGTCTTTACTTTTAGATGTTGATTTAGCGCTAATAACTAACGATGTTTTTCCGTTACCATTACTTACAAAGGTATGTTTGGCGTAACCTTTTGCCCCTTTATTTGAACCTCCGTCTCCTCGAGTTCCGCCTCCTGCTTCGCTCACCTTAATGCGCTGCCCAAACGTAGGAGTATAATTTTTAGTTGAACTACCTTGGCGTTTAGTTGGGTTAATATTGAACCCGATTGAAGGAACATTGTCTCGTTTATCGCTCAACATATGATGCCAAGTTTTAAGGGTATATTTGCCTTTAGGAAGATCACTAAACGTTAGCATTAACGTGCTATTTGTTGATAATTCAACCCCATCTTCAATCATAAAGCTTAAATCGCCAGGCATGCCCCAAGTATGCGTCCAATCTATGTCGCCATTCGCCGTAATAGCAACACCAACTTTTTGTTTGTTTGACGCAATAAATTGCTTAAATTGTTCGCCACTTTCCTGCGACCACAATTGAAAACCTTCCTGTGGGTGTTGCTCTAAATTACCAATATCAACTTTAAGTTCAAGAGGTGTATTTATGAGTTTATGTTTGTTGTGTGGTTGAGCTGGCAGCCATTTTTTAGTTGTTAACGAAGTACTACCCGACTTCAAACCTTTTGCCTTTGCTTGAAGTTTAATCGTGCTTGGTGTGTTACCTACACGAACCATTACTGGAGCAATACCATTACGCCACGTAACTGGATTTGCGCCAATTGTTTTATCTCCTACAATCTCTGCGTCGCCAGAAACAGAGAAAGTTACGTATGGTGTATCGCCTTCAATCACGTAACCGTTTTTATCTTCAATATATGCGTAGGCCATTACAATACTAGAACCATCGGCTGAAAAGTCGTATCCCGTCGTGTCAAAAGCCAAAGAGATTTGGTACGCGTCGTTCGTTTTAGCACGTGTGTGCGAAGCAACTCTTTTACCATTTTCAAGCGCATGTGCTGTCATTACGCCACTGTCCCATTTATAAGGAATAATGGTTGACGGTGAGTTAACGTTTTTGTTTTTTTCAGTAATCGACGGAGAAAACACACCAACACTTTTACCGTCGTGTACAAGCTCAACAGACTCCGCGTTACTAAACACCTGAACGCTATCTTTAATTTGACCGCCAACGTCTGGAATATGCACCATTGGCTCAGTCGTTAATTCAGACTGATACCAATAAAAAATAGGTTTAGGCGATCGAAAAGCATCCCAACTCGAAATACCCCAAACCGATAAGTTCGGATATTGTTTGTCACGCTTGATAAAAGAATTACTGTCGTGACCGCTCCACGAAGCTAAACCTATAAGGTTAGGATCACCTTTGTAGCGTGAAACAATTTCTTGTAGGCCTAAACTATCTCGCGTACCCGAATGTTCCATGGCAAATAGCATATCGTGAGGCTTTCTAACCGCGCCTCTATAATCCATTACCGCATATAAATCTGTAACTCCTGAGTGTTGCTCGCCCGTCCACAAGGTACCGTTATTCATGGTTATACGTGTAGGATCTTCTTCTTTAGCGGCATAATGCATGCGTTTAATGGTGCCACGATGATTTATGCCTGCTCCCCACCCAAGAACTGACGGGTGATTACGGTGATTACGAATCATAACCCTTGTTGCTTGTTCTAATCGGTCAAACCATACGTCATCACCAAATTCAATCCAAGTAGGCGGTTCTTCAACAACAATTAAACCAAGCTCGTTACATGCTTCAATAAAAGCATCATCATGAGGGTAATGCGCTAAACGAACGAGATTCATCCCAGCTTCTTTAAATTTAATCGCATCGTTTCTATGCAAGTTATTTGGAACGGCATCACCTATATATGGATAGTGTTGATGTCTATTTGCACCAATAATTTTGATCGGTTTACCGTTTAACAATAAGCCTTCATTTAAGCGTAACTCAAAGGTACGTAGCCCTAACGGATTACTGATTGTATCTATATTTTTTTTGTCATCGATTATTTGGCTATATACACGATATAAATACGGATTGTCAGGAGACCATAACTGAATATTTTCAGACAAACCCGTAGTATGTTTTATCGTAGTTTTTGAATTCGCTTCCAACGTGTGTTTGGTTGTATGTTCTACAAGCAAATTTTGATTGGCGTCTACTATTTTAGTGGCCACAGTAAATGATTTAACTTTGTTAGAATTGTTTTTAACTTCACTCCTAACAGATACCGTAGCATCGCGCTCGTTAACAGTAGGCGTTGTAACAAAAATACCGGATGTTTTACTTTCCCAGTTATAAGAAAAATGAAGATCGTCAGTTACCGTTAAATAAACATCTCTGTACAAGCCACCGAACAATACATAGTCAGTTACATGGCCATCTGGCGGAATATCTTTATCAACCCTGTTATCTAAAAATACAACAAAGGTATTTTTTTCATTACGCTTTACAAACTTAGTGATATTGAAATGAAACGGCGTATAACCACCAGTTGCATGCTCACCTACAAATTGGTTATTCACCCACAATTGAGTGCGTTGATGAGCGCCTTCAAACTCTAAAAACACTTGTTGGCCATCTGTAGCACTTACAAGCATTTCTTTTTGATACCAACTTACATCTCTGTGGAATGTTTTTTGTGACTTATCATCTGTACTGTCATCTAAATTAATTGACGTTAACTGGTAACTATGTGGCAATGTTACCTGCTCCCAGCCTGACGTATTCCAGCTACGCTTAGTGGGGTCTGTATTTACTTTACCTTTATGATACTTCCATCCTTGGTTGATATTAACTTGATTTCTTTCAGACGACGTATCTACCGTTAGGACATTTGCCTGTGTGATCCACGAAAATAACCATGTTACTGCTAATAACAACTTAAAATTGTTCATAATATAGCTCTATATTGATTTATTTTTTTATATGTAATTTTTTAATTTTATCAATAATTCATTATCGTACTTATTTTGTCAACGTAAATCAGTCGAGTTACGTTTAGCACAAAACGCTAAAATCTGAGTTTTTAACACTTAAAAACAACGACTTAATGACTGTGCAATATCAGAAGTGATATTTTTTCGATTAACCACTAATTATTTTGCATATTAAAAACCACCGTTTTACATATAAATTTTGTTGCAATTTAGAGGCGTTTGAAATTATAGTGTCGTATACATTTTTTTGGTCACTACTTACGAAAAGCAATATGAAAAAACATACTTTACTTACATTAAAAAGCAGCGTTGCACTTGCTGTGGCGATTGGTTTATCAGCGTGTAGCGTTGATACAAACACTGCGACAGAAGCGGCAACTTCAGAAGTTAAAGCGCAAGCTAAATTAGCTGAAATTAAAGCAGTAGCAAATAAAGGACCTTTTAAAGCGAGCTGGGATTCATTATCTGAATACAAAATTCCTGATTGGTATCAAGACGCTAAATTCGGTATTTTCATTCACTGGGGAGCTTATTCAGTACCTGCGTTTAACGGTGAGTGGTACCCAAGAAAAATGTACCAAAAGTCTGATGAAGAAAAAGCTTACCACGAGAAAAACCATGGTGTTCAAACTGAATTTGGTTACAAAGACTTTATTCCTCAATTTAAAGCTGAAAAGTTTAATGCTGACGAATGGTTAAAAATTATTGCCGACTCTGGTGCAAAATATATTGTTCCTGTTGCTGAACATCATGACGGTTTTTCAATGTACGACAACTCCTACACTCGTTGGGATTCTGTTGAAATGGGTCCAAAACGTGACGTTATTCAAGAGCTAAAAGACGCAACGGCTAAAACAGATATTCATTTCGGTTTATCAAGTCACCGTGCTGAAAACTGGTGGTTCTTCGATGGTGGACGTGAGTTCCCTTCAGATGTTCAAGACGAAGCGTATCGCGACTTATACGGCCCAGCAGTTAACAGAAAAACTTCTGAAGAAGGTTTAACACCTCCAAGCCAAGAGTTTATGGACGATTGGTTATTACGTACCGTTGAAATTGTAGATAAATACGAGCCAGAATTAATTTGGTTTGACTGGTGGATGGCGTCTGAACCTTTCCACGAGCATGTTAAGCAATTTGCTAGCTACTATTACAACAAAGGCGTTAACTGGGAAAACATGCCTGCGCTTAACTATAAAGAACATGCTGAAATGCGTTCATTCCCTCCTGGCTCAGCGGTATTAGACATAGAGCGTGGCGGTATGACGGATATTCACCCTCATTTCTGGCAAACAGATACGTCTGTATCACTTACGTCTTGGGGTTATGTAACTAACCACAAATACCGTAATGCAAACTCTTTAGTTGATGATTTGATGGACATCATCTCTAAAAACGGTTCATTGTTATTAAACATTGGTCCTAAATCAGACGGTACGATTCCTGAGCCAGAAATTGCATTACTAAAAGAAATTGGTGATTGGTTAGCTGTTAATGGTGAAGCGGTATACAACACTCGCCCTTGGGTTGTTTACGGTGAAGGTGAAACTTACGTACCAGACGGTAAAAACTCTAACGATGCAGAGAAAAACCGTAAAGACTTTAACAGCGGCGACATTAGATTTACCAAAAATAAAGACACGTTATATGCAACAATATTAGCGTGGCCTGGTGACAATGCTAAAGTTACTATTCGTAGTATTAACAGCAAAAACTACAAAGACACCATTGCTAACGTTGAATTAATTGGACACAACGGCAAGGTTAACTTTAAGCAAACAGCAAACGGACTAGAGCTAACATTACCTGCTGGTTCTCCTAGCAAACATGCTCAAGTGCTTAAAATTACTAAGTAACGTTTTACTTACTTAATATGTAACGCTAACAAAGGCGCTAACTTACCGTTAGCGCCTTTTTTATTTTCTTAGGTTATGAGTTTAGGTTATAGATTTATGAAAAATCTGGTTTGGAACAAAATTTATCTAACATTTTTTCTAGTATACACACTTGCAGTATTTACGCCGTTTTCAAATGCTGTAGAACTATCTTCGTTGTTTTCAGATCACATGGTATTACAACGAAATCATGTCATTAATATTTCTGGTACTGCCAAACCTAATGAACATATTACCGTTTACCTCACTAACTCACCTCACTTACCAAAATCGGTTGTAAACACACGCGCTTCTGAAAAAGGAGTTTGGAATACCGCGTTACCACCAAGAAAGGCTGGTGGTCCATTTATTATGTCGATTAATGGCGAGCACGCCTCTAAAACGATTAAAGACATATACATTGGTGATGTGTGGCTGGCATCTGGTCAGTCAAATATGGATTGGAAACTTAAATGGGAAGTAAATAATTGGAAAGAAGAAGTTAAAGACAGTAATTACCCTCTTATTCGTTATTTTGACGTGCAAGACAATGTGCAAACAACTAAACAAAACACGCTAACCGATGGTAAATGGGACGTAGCATCACCTAAAACCTCAGAAAACTTTTCTGCCGTTGCTTGGTTTTTTGCAAAAAAAATTCAACAAAATAAAGGGATCCCTATTGGAATTATTGACTCAACTTGGGGTGGCACACCTGCCGAAGCCTGGACACCTGCAAACGCCCTTTTGTCATTAAACGGATATAGAGACAACGCAAAAAGCATCATAGAAAACCCAACGCGTTGGGACAAAAAAATCGCGGATGCAACGATCCAACAGAACATCAAAAATGCAAAGCTATTTCATTCTACGAAGCATAAAGATCTCAAACTATCTTCAACCTCATATAACGACAACCAGTGGATTAAAGAATCAGTAAATAAACGCATTACGTACACTGATATTGTGTGGTTACGTAAAACAATTGAACTTCCCTCTTCTGTTATAAGCGCTAACAAACTCACGATTGATTTAGGCCACCACCCACAAATGCTGTGGGTATATTTAAATAGTACATTAATAGGTAAAAAAGGAGCTGACCAGCAACCTAAGCCTTTCACTGTTAACTTAAACAATTCCTCTGCGCCAGTATTAAAAGCTGGAAAAAATGTATTGTCGATTAGAGCGGCAAACGGCTGGGATAATAAAGTCAGGTTTGGCGGTAGGCCTAACAAAATGAAGATGGACATCATTTCGTCCGACACTACTCAATCAATAGATTTAAGTGGTCAGTGGCGTATTAACAATACGCTTGAAGGTAAAGTTCCAATGCCACCTGCAATGTTTAAAACAGAAAGTGTATTGTATAACGGAATGATAAACCCGCTTATCAACTCGCCAATTGCGGGCGTAATTTGGTACCAAGGTGAAAGTAATATTTGGCGTGCGAGTGAATACGCCGACTTATTCAAAGCCATGATTAACAGCTGGCGTACCGCTTGGAATTTACCGAATTTACCCTTTATTTACGCACAATTAGCTAGCATGCACGCTCAACAACCCAAACCTACAAATAGTACGTGGGCGCAACTTAGAGAAGCCCAAACACAAACCTTAGCAATGCCTAACACCGCAATGGTTGTACTTATTGATGCAGGTGAAGCGTATGACATACACCCTCGAAATAAACAAATTGTTGGCGAACGTATGTGGCATGCAGCTAATAAACTCGTTTATGGCAGTACTAAGGAAAGTTCTGGGCCAACGGCAATTGCTATTTCTCGTAACAATAATAAACTGATTGTTTCATACAAAAATGTAGGTAACGGACTAAAAGCTAACGGTGAACTGTTAGGGTTTGAAGTTGCAGGCCAAGACGGAAAATACTACAACGCTAAAGCCCTTATCAACGGTGACAACGTCGTGGTTTGGTCTAACAATGTAACAGCCCCTAAATCACTAAGATACGGTTGGGCCGATAATTCACCCGCGAATCTTTACAATGAGGATGGATTTCCAGCGGTTCCACTACGGTTAGGTGAATAAAAATATACTTGAATATAAATCAACTATTCGCGTATTGAGCTTGTTTAGGGCTGGTTTTACAATATTCATAATAAATGATTAATAAAGACGTTAATGAATGCGTATTATTCGAGACGACCTGACACACACAAAAGTTATTGCTCTATTACAAGAGCACATGGACGATATGCTAGCAACGTCGCCACCCGAGAGCGTACACGCGTTAGATATTGCAAAGCTACAAAATTCTAACGTTGTATTTTGGTCCATGTGGGATGGTAGTGAATTAGCTGGGTGTGGCGCGTATGTACCAATTGATAACACTCACGCAGAAGTAAAATCAATGCGAACATCAGCTGGCTATAAAAATAAAGGAGTTGCATCGCGTATGTTAAAACACATTATGAACGATGCGAAAGCCAACGGATTTACAAAAGTTAGCTTAGAAACAGGCTCGCAAGTGTATTTTAAACCAGCAGTACAACTTTATCTAAAACATGGCTTTGAGTTTACCACTCCATTTGCTGACTACACTGACGATCCAAATAGCCGTTTTTTAACTCGCCCATTATAATTAACGAATAATTGGCGATTAAAAACTCCACGAAAGCTCTTCAAAAATAAACTGCTGGAGCATTACGCCCAATGATTAGATGCTATTTACGGTACTCTCTGGGTGAAATGCCTTCTGACTGCTTAAAACGTTTTGAAAACGTAAATATTTGCTGATACCCCACGTAGTTGGCAATTTGTGCGATTGGCCAATTGGTGTTTTTTAACAAATATTTAGCTCGTTTCACACGTAAATATATAAGTTGTTGAATTGGACTACGCCCAAACTGTTTTAAACATAAACGGTGTAAATGTGGTGGTGAATAATGCACTTGTTCACACATATTTTCGATGGTCCAAGTAAAGTGCAGTTGCTTTTCGATGTTATTGAACAAATTGCTAAGTCGATAATTGTCAGTACGCTGTTCAGCACGATTGAGAGTATTAGATAAATAATACTCAATAATAGGTAAAACTCCCTGCCTTAGCTCAGAGTTTTTCTCGCGATAAAGTAATTCAAGCGCATGGTGTAAAGCTTCTAAATTTAAATTAGTGATCACTGAATTGGAGTTATGATTAATAAACTGCCACTTTGCGATATCGCTCAAATTAATCCAAAAAATGTCCCAGTGCGTATCATTTATTTCTACATAGAAAGGCGATCTAGCAGGTAAAACCGCTAACGTATTTGGTGTTAATGCATATTGATTGGTGGATGTTTTTAGTAGCCCTTCGCCCGACAGAGTATAAAAAAGTGTATGGCTACTCGGATTGGGCCGAGCAACACAATATTCGCCAGCTAAATTTGATGAACCTGCTAACTCTATACCTAAGTCGGTAATTTCAGGCACGTTATTTAGATCAATAAAACGTTCGTGACATAGCGGACCTATATCTAAAATTTCTTTCCACATATAAAACGCAAACCACAAAAGAGAGTTTTGGATAAATTATTGATAGAAATAATCATAATATAATCACGAAATTTTAGCTATATTTATACAACAACGATATTAGTTAACGTGACGATGGAATTAGCCACTGGCTGAGCTACGTCATGTAACCTTTTCTATTTCAGGTAGCAGTTAATGACAACATTTAAAGAGATTATCAACCGACGAGATTGGGAAAACGCATTATCTTTTCAAGTTAATCAGGTTCATGCACACAGTCCATTGAACGCGTACCAGTCTATTGATGATGCTGTAAATAAAATCAATGCACAAAAACGTTCGCTTAATGGGGAATGGGACTTTTTGTATTTTGACTCGCCTGAAGAAGTACCTGAATCCATCATTGAAAATGATGTAAACAATTCTTGGAATAGCATTGATGTTCCCTCGAACTGGCAACTTCAAGGTTACGACAAGCCTATTTATTGTAATGTTAAGTATCCTTTTGATATTAACCCACCGTATGTTCCTGCTGAAAACCCCACCGGATGCTATCGC
Organism: Colwellia sp.; assembly: GCA_020630795.1. GTDB lineage: Bacteria > Pseudomonadota > Gammaproteobacteria > Enterobacterales > Alteromonadaceae > Pseudocolwellia. Next base: position 133,568 of record JAHDIK010000009.1, on the reverse strand, counting down.
ACAACATTTGAGATGGATTCAACGCAGCTGAATCAATTAAATCATGTAGTATTTGATGGCGTTAATTCAGCATTTTACCTGTGGTGTAATGGCCAATGGGTAGGTTATTCGCAAGATAGTAGACTACCAACAGAGTTTGATTTATCGCCATTTTTACATAAAGGCTCAAATACACTAGTTGTAATGGTGCTACGTTGGAGTGATGGAAGTTACCTAGAAGATCAAGACATGTGGTGGCTGAGTGGTATTTTTCGTGACGTTACGCTGATATCAAAACCACTCAATTACATTAAAGACGTATTTATAACTCCAACGTTAGACGCGTGTTATCGAGATGGCCAACTCAATGTAAAAACTAAAATATCAGCCCCTGAAGGGTTTAGCGTTCAGGTACAGTTATTTGATCAAAATAAGCCGATTACTGAAACAGTTATCGCCCAGCCAAACGACCGTGTAGTAGATGAACAAGGTGGCTGGAAGGATGTTTGCTTTCATACGCTCAAAGTATCAGAACCCAAACAATGGAATGCAGAGCAACCTTATTTATATCGCTGTGTAATATCTCTTGTAGATGAGAACAACCAAATAGTTGATGTTGAAGCATACGACGTAGGCTTTAGAAAAGTTGAAATTATTCAAAATCAACTCTGTTTGAATGGTCAGCCCTTGCTCATTCGTGGCGTCAATAGGCACGAACACCACCCAGAAAATGGTCATGTTGTTAGTGAAGAAGACATGGTAGCTGACATTAAGCTCATGAAACAATTCAACTTCAACGCTGTACGTACTTCACACTACCCTAATCACCCTAGATGGTATGAATTATGTGATGAATTAGGTTTATATGTATGTGATGAAGCCAACATAGAAACACACGGCATGTTTCCTATGAGCCGCCTTTCTAACGACACGCAGTGGGCACCAGCATTTATCAACCGATATACGCAAATGGTAGAGCGAGACAAAAATCACGCGAGTATTATTTTATGGTCGCTAGGTAACGAGTCTGGACATGGTGCAACGCACAACGCAATGTATTCTTGGTCAAAACAATTCGATCCCTCTCGCCCTGTTCAATACGAAGGCGGCGGAGCAGATACCACAGCTACTGATATTATATGCCCAATGTATGCCAGAGTTGATGAAGACCAACCCGTAGACGCTGTGCCGAAATGGGCTATTAAAAAGTGGGTGTCGTTACCAGAAGAAACAAGACCACTTATTTTGTGTGAATACTCTCACGCTATGGGCAACAGTTTGGGTAGCTTTAATAAATATTGGGATGCCTTCAGAGCTTATCCTCGCCTACAAGGCGGTTTTATTTGGGATTGGGTTGACCAAGGCTTAACAAAAACTGATGAAAACGGGCAACAATATTGGGCATACGGTGGTGATTTTGGCGACGAAAAAAATGACCGTCAGTTTTGTATCAACGGTTTAGTTTTTCCTGATCGAACAATACACCCAGCAATGAATGAGGTTAAATATTGTCAGCAGTTCTTTCAATTTTCACTTCAAGAAGCGAGTAATCACGCTACGTCAAACCAGTTTATTATTGATATATCAAGCGAGTACTTGTTTCAACACAGCAATGAATGCTTAGTATGGCAAGTCGCTGAAAACGGAAAAGAGATTAAAACAGGGAAAGCTGCTTTGTCTATAGCTCCTTGTTCAACTGAATCAATAACCCTTGATGTTGAATTTGAGCGTAAGCCTGCATGTAAATATCACCTTAACCTAGAGGTTCAGCTTATTGAAAACAATGCAGTAGCAAACGCAGGTCATGTTACTGCAACTGAACAATTCACCTTAAAAAACAGTAACGCGTTAACAGATTCACCTCTAGCGAAAGCTTCACTTACTCCTTCTAACACGCTGGTAGATGCCTTAAATTTAGTACAATCGAGTGCGGAAATTGAAGTGTCGGGGCAACAACATCAGCCATTTGTAATACGCTGGAATAAACGTTCAGGGTTAATCGAGCAGTGGCATATCAATGGGTTGCCAGTTATTGCAGAACCTTTAACGGATAACTTCCATCGAGCGCCTCTCGACAATGACATTGGCGTAAGTGAAGTCGACAACGTCGATCCAAATGCTTGGGCTGCACGTTGGGCGAGAGCTGGTATTGGTCGTTGGCAACAAAATTGTATTTATTGTGATGTCGAAAAGCTAAACAACGCTATTACCGTCACTTCTGTGTTTCAATATACCTACAACAATGAACTACAGGCACAAACGCAATGGGTTTATAGTATTGATAGTAATGGCGCAGTTTCAATAGAAGTAGACGTTAAACTAAACGATACCGTGCCGCCAATACCACGTGTAGGGATTAAGTTTGCAAGCAAAACTCAAAACCCACAAGCAGACGCTCCTATATCATGGTTTGGGCGTGGTCCGTTTGAAAATTACCCTGATAGAAAATCAGCCGCGCATATTGGTTACTATCATTTAGCAGCCAAAGATTTACACACGAATTACATTTTTCCTACGGATAATGGTTTACGTACCGATTGTACTCAACTGACGATTGAGCAGCTACAAGTGACTGGACGTTTTCATTTTATGATCAGTGAATACAGTTCAACAAACATTGAACATGCCATGCATACAAATGAATTGATTAAAGACGATGCATTACATGTATCTATTGATCATCAACATATGGGGGTTGGCGGCGACGATTCATGGAGCCCAAGCGTTCACCCTGAATTTTTACTTACTGATAAGCATTTCAATTACACATTAACTTTTGAAACTTGTTAAACCAGTAAGCATCAGTCGTATATATGATGAGTAATGATATGAGGTGATAGCAAAATGCTCGCCACCTCATACTAAAATTTAGGTACAAAAAAGCTGAGATAAACTCAGCTTTTTTATTGGACGTTTGACTAACACTTGTTTAACTAACGATTAAACGTCGTAAGTAGTTGAAGATGTGTTACCACCTCTACCTGTCCAGTTTGTATGGAAAAACTCACCACGTGGCTTGTCTGTACGCTCATAAGTGTGAGCACCAAAGTAATCACGTTGAGCTTGTAGTAAGTTAGCCGGAGAATTAGCCGTGCGGTAACCGTCAAAGTAGCTAAGAGCAGATGATAAACATGGTACTGAAATACCTTGCATAGCTGCTGTACCTACAACTTCACGCCAGCCTTGTTGAGCGCTAGTTACTACATCTTTAAAGTAATCATCTAACAATAAGTTTGATAAGTTTTCGTCTTTATCAAATGCTGTTTTGATATTACCTAAGAATGCTGAACGAATAATACAACCACCACGCCACATTAATGCGATTGCGCCACAGTCTAGTTCCCACTTGTATTCTTTTGCAGCTTCACGCATTACTGCATAACCTTGCGCATAAGAAACAATTTTAGACGCTAATAATGCTTGACGTAAGCTTTCAATAAACGCTGCTTTATCACCCGTAAATACAGGTGTAGGGCCAGAAATAACTGAAGAGGCATGCACACGCTCTTCTTTAATTGCTGACAAACAACGAGCAAATACTGCTTCACCGATAAGCGTTAATGGAACACCTAAGTGTAATGCTGTTACACCAGTCCACTTACCTGTGCCTTTTTGGCCTGCGGTATCTAAAATGCTTTCAACTAATGCTTCGTCATTTTCTTTGTACGCTAGAATATCTGCCGTAATTTCTACTAAGTAGCTGCTTAATTCAGTTTTGTTCCACTCAGCAAATACTGCCTGCATTTCGTCAGCAGACATACCAAGTAAGTCACGCATCAAAATATAAGCTTCACAAATTAATTGCATGTCGCCATATTCGATACCGTTGTGTACCATTTTAACAAAGTGACCAGCACCGTCGTCGCCAACCCAATCACAACATGGAACAGTTAACTCACCATTTTCATCTGCAACTTTTGCAGAAATACCTTGGAAGATAGGCTTTACATGTTCCCATGCATTTTTGTCGCCACCAGGCATAATTGATGGACCTAATAAAGCGCCCTCTTCACCACCAGAAACACCAGTACCGATGTAAGAAAGACCTTTTTCACGTAAGTAATGTGTACGACGGTTTGAATCTTCAAATTGGCTGTTACCACCGTCAATGATGATGTCGCCTTTATCTAAGTGAGGAATAAGCAATTCAATAAAATCATCAACTGGCTGACCAGACTTAACCATAAGCATAATTTTACGAGGAGACTCTAATGAAGCAACTAAGCTTTCAATTGAATCAGCACCGCGAATGCTTTTGCCTTCAGCTCTGCCGTTAATAAAGTTTTCAACTTTATTGTATGAGCGGTTATACGCTGTAACGGTAAATCCTTTGCTTGCCATATTAAGGATTAAGTTTTCGCCCATAACTGCAAGGCCAACAACAGCTATATCTGATTTTGCTTTCATGTTCTCTCCAAAGAAATAATGTTTATTACACTGTGACATGCAATGTTTATAGCGAATAAATATTATTCTAGGTAATGCAGTTGCATTACGCTTACATACCCATTAAATAATGCCGGTCAAGATACCAGATTTTCTTATTACGTAAAGTTACAATAAAAACTGACTTATAACCGATAGAAATAAAAGGTATTAATAATACTTATAAAGCTACGTTAAATACTTACCAATTCATCAAGGATTCAATATGACGCGAGAGTTTATCAGCATTTGCGACATGTTGCTGCACTCTTGGGTGTTTTTTATAACCATTAAAGTCAAATAATGTCATATCAATCTTAATTTTATTGTTTTTGCGTTTAATTTGTTCAATTGCACGCTTTACATACCCCGGCCACTTAGTGTTTTTAGTGGCGTCCATACTTCCTAACACCGATACAAATTGAGCGTTAGGATAATGTTTGGTTAATGATGTTATAAATGCTGCGTACGCTTCTACGATGTCGGATTCACTCGGCTCTGGTTTTAATCTTTTTTCGTTGTCTATTAGCCAGCTATCATTTTGCCCTAAATTCACAACAACTACGTCTGGCTGCCATTGCGAAAAATCCCATTGGCTATCGTTATTACTGACACCTGTTAACTGATCGTAATATTCAGGCATAATAAAATCGAACCAACTCACCATAAAACCTATGCCACTGCGTGACACAGTATGAAACTCTGCATTAAGCTTACGTGCTGTAATTGCTGCATAAGACAAGTAATGGTTTTTCTCTGACGCTCTATTATCCACGTCGTTATCGGCCGCTTCGTTACCCATAGCACTGGTAATAGAGTCACCAAAAAAAGCAATTTTTCGTGTTAAACGTTTAGGAGGTGGCGCAAGGCTATAACCTTTTTCTAAATCAACACCGTGAAAGTATGTACCACCTTCAAAGCCTTCAGTACGTTTAAAAAGTTCAAATTGAGTCACTGTACTCGTGATCAGATGACTTAAATCGTACCTATTTAAGCCTTTTTTTAACTTTAAAACATAAGGCGTTATCGTATTGTTATTTACAATAACATTGTAATAATTCTCACCTTTTTCATCATCAATAAGCAAAACTAACTTGTTACCTGTAACGTTAGCTTTTACGCTGCTTCCAGACCATGTTAAGTAAGGTTTATTCTTATCAGAAAAATCAATTCGACCAGTGTACTGAAACCCTTTATTGTCAGCAGAAATAACGTCTGCAAATACGCTAACACTTAACAGTGCAAAGCAAACAAATAATAATTGAATTGATTTAAAAAGTGTTTTCAAATTAAATATTCCTAAAGTTTATGCAGCATTTCGGTAAGCTTGGTGATGTATTAAAGCATTATATAAAAATGTATGTAATATTACGACAAATTGAATAATACTATTTTTTATATACAAACACCATAAAGCATATACAAAACAACAACCGAATGCTATCGCCATATTATCATAACCCCAACAAAACACATATTGTTTATTGTTAACAAACAAAGCTAGATGGAATAATCTATGAATATTCATATGAAAAGTAAAATCATCGAAATATGCGATAAGAAAATACAGCAAAAAGGAGATAATGTTGGATTGTCGTTTTATGCTTTTTTCAAAAATAAAAACTCTGAACCTGAACTATTACTCGAAGTGGCGACATGGTGGATTATGACCGAAAAACTCGATCACTTCGAAAAGGCAACTAAAATTAAAAGGTTAATTCAAACAATGTAAACATACGCGAGATTAGGGAATCAATAAAAAGTTCAACTCTAATGTTTCATTATTAAAATGTAACCAAGTAATTTACGCACATAGGAACAACATCTTATGTCGACAGAAGACATAATAACGGTAAGGCCTCAGTCAAAAAATCATTCAAAGTTTCTGTCTTTGACTGGCTTTTGCTTGGTTTGTATTTGTTTACTACTTAACTCGTTCTTGTGGGATCAGTACAAATACCAGCTAATGTTGCTGCTTTTTGCTAGCTTTATTGTGTTATTAACTGGTGTACTTAAACTGACAGAGCCAGAAACGAGTTACCAACTCACTCGGGAAAATTTTGTATTTTTTCATCGAAACGGTAAATGGCAAATCAACTGGCATGAAATTGTTCGTATTGGTCAAACAACCTCGATACCACATGGCTACCGCGTATATTTACCTTATATAGGCATTAAGTTAGTCGATCTACAGCACATTGCAGACTCTATTTCGCCTAGGTTAGCTAACAAGCTGATTCATGAACAAAAAGAATTGCTAATACTGTCAGCGGTAAATAGAGATATAGAACTCACCGAAGGTCTCATTAGTTTCGAGCCATACACCTTAAATGGAAAGGTTTACAAAGGCCCTGTTGCAGCATGGTTATACAGAACAGAGCAACTTGTTGGCTTATACGGATATCACCTTTACTTACCTGAAAGTAGCTTTGATAGAAACTTATCTGATTTCTTAACCTTACTAAAAAGTTGTCAATCACATTCAAATATCCATCAGTAAACAGTCAAAACATTTTGCTTGTCGAGCACGCTAGCATCCCCTTTCTCAATTATCAGTTCTAATGCAAGTTTATCTTTCTTAATTCCCATTTTGCTCTATTTTTACGGAATCATTATTGATATAAATATTCACAAATAACGACAACTTATTCACAACAAACAAATATGGATGATTAAAATGAAACTAGCCTCTATAGCCTTACACCACGGATACGAATCGGAAGCCACCACAAAAGCAGCAACAACGCCTATTTATCAAACCACGTCATACACCTTTGACAATACTCAACATGGCGCAGATCTTTTCGACTTAAAAGTACCCGGAAATATCTATACACGTATTATGAACCCAACCACGGATGTATTAGAACAAAGGGTTTCAGCGATGGAAGGAGGCCTTGCAGGCTTAGCGGTAGCTTCAGGTATGGCGGCCATTACCTATGCAATTCAAGCGATAACTTCCGTTGGCGACAACATTATTAGTACCAGTCAACTTTACGGTGGTACATACAATTTATTTGCCCATACGCTACCTAAACAAGGCGTCACGGTTCAATTTGCATCTGCTGATAAACTTGATGATTTTGAAGCACTAATTAACGATAAAACCCGTGCAATTTTTTGTGAGTCAATCGGAAACCCCGCTGGTAACATTGTAGATCTTGAAGGGCTAGCTCAAATAGCTAACAAACATGGAGTTCCGTTAATTGTTGATAATACGGTAGCTACACCTGTGTTATGTCGACCTATCGAACACGGCGCCCATATTGTTATTCACTCTCTCACTAAATACATTGGAGGACACGGTACGAGTATTGGCGGTATAATTGTTGACTCAGGAAAGTTCAATTGGGTTGCAAACAAAGAACGTTTTCCAATGCTTAACGACCCAGATCCTTCATACCACGATGTTGTTTACACTGAAGCTTTAGGTGCTGCCGCTTATATTGGTCGTTGTCGAGTTGTCCCCTTACGTAATACAGGTGCAGCTATTTCGCCACACAATGCCTTTTTGATTATGCAAGGGCTAGAAACACTATGTCTTCGTATGGAGCGCCATTGTGAAAACGCATTAAAGGTTGCTAAGTTTTTAAGCCAGCATGAAAAAGTCACATGGGTAAACTACGCTGCACTGCCAGACAGCCCATACAATAATCTATGTAATAAGATAACTAATGGTCAATCTTCAGGTATTTTAAGTTTTGGTATACAAGGTGGTAGCGACGCCGGCGGAAGATTTATTGATGCATTGCAAATGATATTACGCTTAGTAAATATTGGTGATGCTAAATCGTTAGCATGCCACCCTGCCTCTACGACCCACCGTCAGTTAAATCCAGACGAATTAAAATCTGCTGGTGTGTCTGAAGAGCTCGTACGAATTTCTGTGGGCATTGAAGATGTAAGCGATATTATTGCTGATATTGAACAAGCACTAGAAAAAGCGTAACTAAGTACTTAATAAACGATAAAGGGGAACAACCTGACGATTATTCCCCTTTACTATCATTAACTCTATTTTTAACCAATTACCAACTAATTAAAAACTCCCACGAACACCTACACTAAATGCTCTAGCAGGAAGTGGCGTTACATCTTTTAAGAACGAAGAATGCACACGAGCATCGTTATCTAGAATATTTTCAGCCTTTAAAAATACAACAAAGTCGTTACCTATACCGTCTACATAGTAATTAACATGCGCATCAACCATAGTGTAACCGTCAGTCGTTGTTTCACTTGCGCTTACTTTATTTTGGTTGAAATAGCGTTGAGCCGTAAGGCTTGCAGCAAAATTATCACCCGTATAGCTAAATTCAGAACCTACGCGTAAAGGCGGTATACGTGGTAAATTGCCACCGTCTTTTAGTTTAGCTCTGATATAGTCACCGAATAGTTTAGCTTTAACGTTTGGCGCTACTTGATAAATCAACTCTGATTCAAAGCCATATAAATTGACGTCGTCTTGTCGATATAAAAATACAGGGAGTTCATCTTCATGAGCATGTTCATCGTCAGCATGTAACAAGTGATCTTCTTCAGACTCGAATACTTCTGTTGTGTAGCCTGAATCTTGTTGGTAGTAGTAGTCATCAACTTGATTATAAAAAGCGCTAAGTACAACACCAAAATCACCCTCAAACTTTCTAAAAGTAACATCTGTGCTAAAACTGGTTTCTAAGCCTGGGTTTGTGCTAGCTCTTTCAACTGAGTGTTTAAGAGGATTAACTTGATAATATGCGCCTACTTCATAAGTATTTGTACCAATATGAGGACCATTCGATAGAACTTCTGCCGCCGACGGTGCACGTTGAGCGTACGATACTGAAACACCCAAGTTATAACCTTGACTGAAATTCCATACGGTTCCTACAGACGCACTTACAGGAGTAAACGATTCGTCGTACTTGATGTTGTGTTCAACATCGTGTGCAGAAATTTCAATCTTCTCTACTCTAGCGCCTAATTGAACTAAAACATCATCAAAGTGTTTTTCTTCTAACCAAGCCAATGCCAACATGTTAGTGCTTGAAGGAGGGGTAAATGCTTCGTCACCAATCGCTTCAAAATCAGACTTTTTGTAGTGAAGAGTAAAAGCCCCTTTCCATTCATTAAAGGCTTGATGATAAATATCGAATCGCGCTTCAACCATTTGGTTGTTAAACGTAGTGCCTACTTCACCATCTTCAATTTCTTGATGGCTGTAATCAGTATAAGAAAATTTAGACATTACACGATGAACAAAGTCATGTTGAAACGTTAAGTCACTCAGCAATTGAAAACGATCTTGCTTTAAGTCGGCATAAACATCTTCTTCATGGTGAGCATCTTCCATGTCATCATGATCCAAGTCGTCATGATCAGCATCATCGTGGTCATCATGCTCTTCTTCATGATGAGCGTGACCCGGTAAGCCATATTGTCTATCAAGATATCCGTACGACAAACCTATATAGCCATTGTCTAACAAATAACTCAAACCAGCAGTATATCCATATGCTGTCGAGCCTGAATTATCAATCTTACCTGACGCTAATTCTTCGTGTTCTTCATGTTCATGGTCGTCGTGACCATCAAGGTCATGATCATCATCGTGGTCATCATCATGCTCGTCATGTTCTTCTTCATGATGTTGCTCGGGAATATGGTAGTCATTTGAGTCGCGGTAAAACGCATCAAAATGCATGGCAACACCCGTACCATTTTTAGTGTCTAAACCTGAATTAATGTTAAATGAAAACTCTTTTTCATCAGACACATCATTGTGTTTCGCCATGTAATCAACTTGGGTGTCTGAGTTCGTAGGAATACGACTATCTACAACATTTACAACACCACCAATTGCACCACTACCGTAAAACAACGTTGCAGGACCACGTAATACTTCGATTTGCGTTGCCGTGCTCGTGTCGGTAGCGACTACATGGTCGGGTCCAACACGCGAGGCATCGCTTACGTCTAAACCGTTTTGCGTCACCATAACGCGCGGGCCATCAAGTCCTCGAATGATTGGACTACTAGCTACAGGCCCAAAATACGTTGAATGTACACCAAGCTCGCCTTTCAATGTGTCACCTAACGTTGAAGACTGCTTTAATCGCAATTCGTCGCTCGACAATACATTTATTGGAAGCGCTGATTCAATATAAGACGAATGTAATGGCGTTGCGAATACATCAATATTCTCCATTACACTTTTATTCAAGGTAAAAGTTAAACCTGAAATATCATTTTCTTTCACCACTACGTGCTGAGAAAAATGACTAAAGTTTTTAGCCCCTACATGCACTTCATGATCGCCAGCATCAACATCGCGAATTTCAAATACGCCCTTTTCGTTGGTTAATGTTTTTTTGTTTACGTGGCTAAGTACAACTTCTGAGTTAGCAATTGGATTGCCTTGCTTATCAACAACAACACCAGAAACCGTTTGAGCAAATGCGCTCGGAATTAAAAGCATACCTAAAGTACAACACGACAGCTTAAACGCCATCGCATTTTTATGTGAAAGATTCATTAATTTTTCCTGTTCAACAATAATGTAAAGTCCGCTACTGCGGGGTTAAAGCAATAATTTATTGTTGAACTGGGGGGGCTCGAAGCAAAGGAGAAAGGTAGTTGTTAGTCGACGTACAAATATAGGTAACATTCGGTGAATACGTTTTATACTGATAAAACTGAGAAGTATGAACACTTACATCATTTTCAACATGGTCAATCGTATGTTGACATAAATGACAATGCTGCTCAGATACATCATATACAAACTCGTAATGCTCACCATGACTAACAAACGAAAACAATAACGCAAAAATCATCAGTGCAGACGCAATTGCCTGACTAATGCTTTTACGAAGCGTAATTTTCGATCGTGGTAATAACAAGTTCATGTATATTTTCTACTGTTTTTAAACACGGTTAACTCAATAATTAACGTGAAACGCTACTACTTAAATTAACCTTGTGCTCAGGTCATTATTTTCGGACGTGATATTATAACAAAATAGTACACAGAACAATTTGATTGTCTGATATTTAATGCGATTCGTCGTATTAAATATACGGCAGTACGTCGATTAACCCGCAACCGCTTCTGTGAACTTATAACGTTTATCAAGTTCACTAACACCTAAACCGCTGACTTTTTTAACTTCTATTTGCACACCTATTCGTTGTTTCAACGTGTCTATGTGGCTAATAACACCTATCGTTTTTCCACTCGCGTTGAGGTTGTCTAACGCGTCTAAAGCAACTTCTAACGTGTCGTTATCAAGTGTTCCAAAGCCTTCATCTAGGAATAGAGAATCAATACTGGTTTTAGCACTCACTAAATCAGATAGCGCTAGAGCCAATGCTAAACTAACTAAAAAGCTTTCCCCGCCAGACAAGGTTTTGGTATCGCGTATCGCATCAGCCTGCCATGTATCTATAACCTCAAGCGTTAATGTGTTTTGATCATTACGCTGTAATTGATACCTACCATGAAGTTTGTTGAGCTGCTGGTTCGCTAAATACACCAAATGCCCTAGCGTTAAGCCTTGAGCAAATCGTCTAAATTTACTGCCATCTGACGAGCCAATTAAACCATTAAGGTGCGCTAAGTCATCAACAATAATTTGCTGAACATCAATTTTCGCTAACAGTTTTTGCTGCTCTGATCTTAATTTTTTATCTTGCGATAGTTGTTCAGATTTTTTACCTAACATGAGTTGAGTTTCTTTTAGCTCATTGGTAGTTAGTGTGATTAATTCTTCAATGTATGGCTGGCTAAATTCTTGAATACCTTGGTCATGCAATGAGTTTTTCTGCTTGGCGAGTTGCCCTAGCTTTTTGTTATGCTCTTCGATACGTGTTTGGGCTTGTTGTTTATTGCGTTGTAAGCTTTGCTGCAATTCTATTAACTCTTTTCGCACATCTTCGTTTAACAATGCCGCTGTAAACTGTGCTTCATCATCAAAAATACTCGCCGAAATAGCATCGTTAAAAGTATTAATCGCCGCTTCTTTATCTGAAGTAAATTTATCAAGCTGGTCGTTATTTGCGCCAAACTGACCTTCTATAAGCTGATGTTTATTTACAAGCTCTTGATGCTTATCTTGCAACGCTTTCAACACTGTCGCATCTTTTTCACGCTGTTCTGCGAGCTTTTCTCGTTCTATATTAACGTGCTTATCCGCAAACAGTGCTTCTCGTTCTGATAAATTAGCCGTAAGTAAAGACTGTAAGTTTACTCTTTCTCCAGTTAACTCTGTTTGTTCTTTATGTTGTTGCACTCGTTGTGTTTCTATAACAGCTGCCTGTTTCTCATGTTCTGCCATTAATTCTTTATGGCGATTAACCTGTTCAACATGTTGTAGATATAAATCAAGCTGCTCGGACAGTTGCGTTAACCAAAGCTCGCGTTGTTCAAAGTCAGGTAACGAGCTACCAATCGAAACAACATCATTTTGTAAATGTGTTTCTACGTCGTTGTATACAGTTTGTAATTGGGTGACTTGTTGATGAATATTCGCAAGGTTTTCGTTTAAAGTATTCAGTTGTTTTTCGTATGTAGTTACGGCATTACTATTTTCAATTTTTTGTTTTTCAAGATCGTGTAACTGAGCCTGAAAACCAGTAGCATGCTTCAACAACTCAGCTAATTCACCTTGTACATTCATCAACCTTTGAAGCTGCTGTTCGTTATGCACAATAACGCTTTCAATAATATCGAGTTCGTTTAATTCGCACGTTAACCCGACTTGATTATGTTGTTGTAACCATTGCTGATTCAAATGAGTTTGTTCAGTCTTTTTCTGTTCAATTATTTCGAGCGTTGTTGCAACATTAGCGTCTAACTTTCCTTTCTCAACATTAAGTTGATTGCCTTTATTTTTTAACGCTTCAAGATCATGTTTAAGTTGTTCAAATCGAGTTTGATGTTCGTTCTGTTCTACATTTTTATAATCGTTAATGGCTGGATGCTCTACCGAACCACACAATGGACAGGCTTCTTCGGGTTGTAGTGCATCTCTATACTCCGTTAGCTCAACAATTTTCTTTTGCTGCGTTAAAATAAGTTCAACATCTTTATATTGCGCATTAACGCTCGAATATTGCTGACGTAGCAAACTTAGCTCAGTATCTATGCGTTCAATTGACAACTTATACTGATTCACTAATTCATTTGAACTTGCAAGTTCAGTAGTCAATACATTAAATCGCTGTGCGCATTGTAGAACTTGAGATTGGGTTATTTGATTACTTTGTATAAACGTAACTTTTTCTTGGATTGTATTTTCAGCGTTCTCTATTGAGGCCTGCGAAAAATCAATATGTTTAGTTTCTTCAGTGTGTTGTAGTAACTGAATCTTTTGTTGCTGAATACCCTCAAGCTTGGTTAATAATGAGTTGTGTTCCGAAGTGGTTTGACTGTGTAAACCAATACTTTGTTCTTTTTGCTCTCCTACGCGAGTAATTTCAGTGGCCACATCTTGGCTCTGTTGCTGTAATTGCGTTATATTTTCATGTGTTGTAATCAATTGTTGAAATTGGTTTTTCCACAACGGCAATTTCTCAGGTAAAACACTTAACGTACTGTGTTCTTGTGTATACGTTAAAGACTCATTTAAGGCCTGTTTTAACTGAGCGGTGTGAACTGAATGATCTTTTTTCTGTTGTTCTATTTGTTCAATATTGTTTGAAGTTAACGTCAGCTTTTTTGTAAGCTCTTCTATCTGAGCTTGTTGTTGAACAATCAAACCATCTAATGGAATAACTTTTTCAACCATCAGGGCTTCAATATTTAATCGTTCACTTTCTGCAGTTTTCTGAGAAATATTCAGCTCATTTAGCTGATTACTAGTCATTGTGACATCTTTTTGAGCGAAGGCCATTTGATGACTAAGCTGCTTTACTTGTTCTTGCTGGTTATTCCACTGTGTTAAAATTTGTGCTTTTATTTCGTAGTCGGCTCGTAATCGTTCAGCGGGTTCTGAATTTTTAAGCTGTTGTATTGAATTTTTAGCTTCTTTTTCTTTCTCTAGCGTTTCTGTCAAGCTTTGGCTCGCTTGATCATATAGTTGCTGCGTTTCATTATAAGTGTTTAACCAAACCTGTGACCGTTGCGCAACTGATAAGCGTGACTGTAATAACGTTTCATGCTTTGTACTGGATTCAATTTCTTGAGTTATTTGCTCTACGTCTTCATTACTCAGTAACGTAACACCTTGATTTCGAGCTTGAAGCAGTTTTAGTTCATTATTTTCGTTTTTATGGCGTTCAAATACTTTTTGTGAAATAACGCCATAAATTTCAGATCCTGTTAATTCTTCAAGCAGTTCAGCGCGATCTTTTGCTGGAGCATTCAAAAAAGCAGCAAACTCTCCTTGAGATAACATCATCGACTTGGTAAATCTCGAAAAGTCTAACCCTGTAACCCGCGCGATTTCTGTGCGAACGTTCTGCACTTTCTCAGCGAGTATTTCACCATCAATAGTTGCGAGTTCAGCTTTTGGCGCTTGCAGGTTCCCGTCTACACTATTTTTAGCTTTTCGCTGACTCCAAAATGCTCTGTACGCTTTGCCTTTAACTTCAAACTCAACTTCCGCGAGGCATGATGCGGTATGGCGCGTCATTAATTGGTTTTGTTTATCAGACACGGTTACTCGAGGCGTTTGATGATAAAGCGCCAAGCATATTGCGTCTAAAATCGTGGTTTTACCTGCGCCTGTAGGACCTGTAATGGCAAAAAGTGCATTGTCTTTAAACGGGCTTTGGGTAAAGTCTATTTTCCACTCCCCTTTAAGCGAATTGATGTTTTGAAAGCGTAAACTCAAAATTTTCATTGTGCTTTCTCCTCAACTGCTACGCCCTTTTTAACGATTTCTTCTTTTGCGTCAATCGCTGATTCTTGAAACAGTTGAGTGATTCGTGACTTTCGCTCTATTTGCTCGTCACCATCCCATGACTCTAGAGATAATCGGCTTTCAAATACTTCATCTAAAGATAACTCGTTTAAGGTAATTTTCTTTTGATGGCTAGGCATAGATTCTCGTGCTTTTTTGCTCCGCCTAACCAGCAGTATTTCTACAGGATGATCTTCCACGAGCGTTTCAATTCGAGCTGTAAGATCTTGCAGGTATTCGCCACTGTCTATTTCTATATCTAACCAAATTTTTTGCTGTTCTATTCCAACCGATTGAAGGTATGGAGCAATATCGTTCGACAAGTTATCTAAGTTCGTTTTAAGTGAAACAAGAGGCTGAAAACAAGGAATTTCTACTTCTGACACACACGCAGAAAACAAAGAAAAATCATTCTCACTTGCTTCGGTCTCAAACATATCTGCAGTAGCGGATTCTCTAGTACTGTCATCAATAAGTGGTTTGTCTGACGTTTCTTGGTTAGTGTTTTTTTGTAGATTAAATTCAACAAGCATAACCACTTTGCGTTGCTTAGCTTCATCGAAACTTAATGGAATAGGCGAACCTGAATAGCGAATGTGTTCTGTTTTTGCCACTTTCTGCGCTCGATGAATATGTCCTAGAGCAATGTAATCTGCGTCAGGAAATGCGTTTGCAGGAAAAGCGTCTAGTGTACCAATGTAAATATCGCGCACCGACTCCGTTGCGGTAACACCTACCGTAGTTAAGTGCCCAGTTGCTATTACAGGTAGTTCGTTATTTGAAAGCGTTTTCGCCTTGTCAAAAAGGTGGTGATAATGCTCACTTATCGCTTGTTGCAACGACTGTTGCTTTTGCGAGGCCGATTGCCCTGCACTACTTTTTACAATATCTCGTGGTCGAATAAAAGGTATTGCGCAAACAACAGCGCCCGCTTCTCCGTTCTTATTATTCAATATAAAAACTTGCTCTTCGATGTTCTCGGTAACAGCGGGGATAACGCGGGTTGATAAGCTTTTCACCAGAGATTTTGACTCTCCAAGCATAGCAACGGAATCATGATTGCCAGCTAAAACGATAAGCTGACAATTTATTTTGCTAATTTTGCTTATGAAATCAAAATACATTTCACGTGCATAACTTGGAGGCGTACCCGTATCAAAAATATCGCCAGCAACAACAATTGCATCAATATCGCGTTCAACCGCTTGTTCTAACAACCAGTTCAGAAAGGATTGATGTTCGTGAATACGGCTTTTACCGTAAAAATGTTGTCCTAAATGCCAATCTGAGGTGTGCAATATTTTCATTAAATTAACGTGTGTACTGATGAATGTTTAATGGTAAGAATTCTACCTGAATTATTAAGAAAGTCGTTGTTAATTATTGAAATACTAACGCTATTTATTATACCAAATTGCTATTGTTTGCTTATTAATCGAAAAACGTTACAGTTACACCAATAACACACGGGTTATGTATTTCTCGTCACAAAGCTAGGAAGACACTAATGAAAAACCAAATTGTATGGGTAGATATTCCTGTTTTAGATATAGACAGAGCGATTGCATTCTATAGTGCAATTTTAAACGACAAAGTAGAAAAGCAAACATTTAATGATTTTAGTTATGGCTTACTTCCTCACGCTCAAACAAGTGTGTCTGGCTGCTTAGTTCCATCACCTGCCGACCAGATATTTACCTCTGGCCCGCTAATTTATTTTAATGTAGATGGCAGAATTAAAGACGCTACTGAAAAGGTCATTGAGCACGGGGGAAGTATTATCGAAGATCAAATGTCGCTTGGCGGACATGGCTTTAGAACCATTATACACGACAGTGAAGGCAACCGAGTGGCTTTACATAGTTCTACAGACAAATAGAAGCCTATAACAAAAGCGAAGAACACCATATAAACAAAAAGCGGCTCATTCAGCCGCTTTATTCGTTTATTTTACCTAAAACAGCCTGATTATTATCGATAGTGAACCATTAACGTACCTGACACGTTTCCTACACTGACTTCTGATACGGTTTGATAATCAACATCTTGAAAAAACTCTTTATATTTTAAGGTCGTTGCGTATACAGCAACTCCCTCGCTATCAGTGTTTTCTTCTAAAATAGTATTAATAGCTGCCATTAAATAATGACCGAAGCCATGATGCTGATGCAGAGGATGAATTGCGATAAAAGACAACATATGGAACTTTTTAAGCGGAACCGCAGCAATTACTTTCTTTTCTTTTTCAATCATCTGCTTTGTACTAAAGTAGCCAGCACCAAGTAGCATTTTCAATCGCCAATGCCAAAAGCGCTCTGATGAACAACCATCGTCTGGCCTATTTAAACAAGCAACACCAACAATGGTTTCACCTAAGTACAAGCCAACCATGGGTTGTTTTGCTTGCCAAAAGGCATTTAGCTCTTCTCTAATTGAAGTACGTAAACGTTGTTCGTAATCTGGTTTTTCACTATTAAAAATTTCTAAGAAAACAGGATCGTCATGATAAGCCTGATAAAGTAAAGAAGCTGCAAGCTTCAAATCTTCAGCGGATAAATACGCCGCTTTTATATCTAAATCTTTTTTATCAGAAACCATATCACTCATTTGTTTTCCCTCGCGTTATTACACGTATTTAAAACAGCGTAGTTCTTATTATAGTCAATGCTTACCTTATCAGGATATTTTAAATAACGTCAAACATATTTATATATGCATTGATTTACAACAAAAAAAGGCTAACCAAAAGGTTAGCCTAAAACTATAAATATGACAAAATATCAAACTAAGCTAAAAATTTAAGCTTTCTATTTCTCTCGTTGAATTAAAGAGAAGTTTTACGTTTGTAATGGTTTCCAGAACCGCTATCGGTTAATACGCCGTCTTCAAAATGTAGGTATGTACACTCGTCTTTTGTTGTTAACCCATCTTTATGTACGCGTTGAGTTCGGTAGTAAACCACTTTCACTTCTTTACCGTTTACTTGATAAGCTTCAGTAAAATCAGCAACACCTAACTGGCTTACAACTGAAGAATATTGACTGTTCAATGCTATTCCAGCTATTTTCTTACGGTTTTCAAATTCACGATCATCGAAGTTTGTAGAAACGTGACCGTCGTGGTCTCCATCAACAGCGATAACACAACCGGTTAATGACAAAGATAAAGGTGCAACGATAACTAAAGCTAGAAGTGTTTTTTTCATGGTAATCTCTTTTAATAGTAAAATGTAAATAAAAATTGTTTTTATAAATAACAAAAAACCTAATCTTATTTACATTGAGCAATTACCAAACCAAAAAGATTAAACTACTAATTTACAATGAGTTAAGTAAATCACGAGAATTTTTCGGTATATTTAATTGGTTAAATACACTAAAATTTAGCTACATTTATTGTTGGATTAGACAAAATGACTAACATTGAAAAAATTATCATCACGGCAAATCAATTAGCTAACAAAGGTAAAAAACCTACTGTTGCACTTATCAAAGCAAACCTTGTAAACCCAACACCATTACCACAAATAATAGCAGCGTTAAAAACATGGCAACACGAACCTGAAAATTGCGTAATGCCCGAACAAGAAACAAACACAGAAGATAAAAAAGAAGAGTCTCCCACCGCTCCTACGTTAACAATGGAAGATTTAAATAATGCCCTAGCGCCTATTCAACAGGAACTCGCTGAGGTTAAACGCTTATTGCAGCAATTAACCAAAGGTTAGTCGTTAAGGTTTCAGTTTACAGTTCACTAAAAAACAACTACAAATATTACATGCGCTAAATTACTAGCGTTATATTACATATTGTTAAACTGAAACCGTTAAGCCTTCAATAAACTCGATGATATTGTTCGCCAACTTTTTATGAGGCTTACAGCCAACTTGTTCCACCCAGACTTCACCGCTTGTGTTATCAACCGATATAATCATGTCTTCTTCATCGGTTACTGCAAAAAACAAAGTAATATGTTGCTTTAAGCGCTGCTTCATCATGATGTGACCAATAATGTTTTGTTGCAAGCGCTCGAAATCATCTTTATTCCATGGAAACAACAATGAAAGGTTACCGTCTTCTGCAACTGCGTCTATCGACTCACTGTAAAAGCAAGTGAAATATTCAGTAAAATCTTGATGCAGCGTGATATTTAATGCACTTTCAACATTACTAAAGGTTAACGACTCTTCAATAAGTATAGGCTTCCAATAACTCTCATTATTACCCGCGTCACCCTGTTCACAAGGTGATAACCAAGACTCGTCGGTTTCTATCGTAGGAAGTTGTTCATGCTTACTTTGATATTGTTCAATAAACGAAGACGTAAAGTTAGTTAAGGTTTGCGCTATAGACGTATTTGTTAATTTCATATCAAGTAAATATCCTTTAAAATAGGCATTAAATAAAACGTGCAAATTACGTTAACACCAACTCGATAACAAGCCCTTTATGACTTTATATAAAAATTCAAATGAACTCGACCAATTATCATTAGGTAAACCAACAGAATATTGCAGTACGTACAACCCTAGTTTACTGCAAGGAGTACCTAGGTCATTAAATAGAGATGGATTAAATATTGAAGCTCAAAACCTCCCTTTTAAAGGTGAAGACGTTTGGTATGGCTATGAACTTAGTTGGCTTAACTCTAAAGGTAAGCCAGTTGTTGCCGTAGCTGAATTTAGGTTTGACTGCACGAGTCCTAGTATTGTTGAGTCTAAATCATTCAAGCTGTACTTAAATAGCTTTAATCAAAGTCAATTTGAATCTTTCGCTGAAGTTGAAAGATTATTAACAAAAGACCTGTCTAATACTTCAGGTTGTAACGCTGTTGTGAGCTTATTTCCCGTTGATACCTGCGAGGCATTAGAAATAGCAAAAAGCACCAAAACTAAATGTATAGATGAAATTGACATTGAAATTAACGAATACGATATTAATCCATCACTATTAGTTAATTGTAATAAAGATAATTACGTAGAAGACAGACAACTGGTCAGCCACTTGTTAAAATCTAACTGTTTAATAACAAACCAACCTGATTGGGCAAGTATTTACATTAGTTATTCGGGCAATGAAATAGACGAAGCGGCCTTGTTAAAGTATCTCATTTCATTTAGACAACACAATGAATTTCATGAGCAGTGTGTAGAACGTGTTTTTACCGATATTCAACAACATTGTACCCCTGAAAAACTTACTGTTTTTGCTCGATATACTCGCAGAGGTGGATTAGATATTAACCCGTTTAGATCAACCGAGAGCATCAAAGCTCCGGCGTTAAGAACGTTGAGACAATAATTATTCTAAAATGGAATATTATCATCGTGAGAAAAGCCGATATTGTTAGCGAGATGTCTCAAAAATTGTTATAAACTATATACTTCACTTATTTTTAATACTTTTAACATTTCTCAGTGATATCATCATTTATGATATATACTAGTTAAGAAGATTAACTTTTGGTGTTTGAATCGTTTTACAGTGTTACATGACAACAGTATGTAATTAAAAGGATTCTTTTCAACTACTCGATTGCCAGGACATAATTGATTTTATGAACGATACTTCAACTTCTGAAAAACAGATAGATCAGTTAAAACGTAAGTTAGACGCAGCAATAACCTCTCGTGCTTCTCTCGAAAACGACTTAAAGTCGCAAGCAACGATGTTAATTGAATTTATCGGTAAGCTTTCTCAAACCTGTAAAGGGCAAGACGTAACATTAGACAATAGATTAGCGAATTTACGTAGCCTATTGAAAAAGTCTGCCCCCTTATCTGACATTGAAAAACAAATATCAACCATTTCAGATTTACTAAAGCAACACTCTACCACCAACGAAGCAAATATTCGTACGCTACACAACGACTTTGTTAACGCTGGGCAATCTTTACAAAAAGTCAATGGTTTACCAAGTAACTTAAGACGTGAACTCAGGTCCATGTTGCAAAGCAGTGAAGAACGCAAAGACGCTATAATTCAATATGTACCGCTACTAAGTAAGCTTGTTTCATTTTATGTAGATGCACTGGCGTCAAAAAATGACATTCCTAAAGGCGGATTACTTGCTCAAAATACGCCACCAAAAGTTATTGAAACCGTTGTTGAACAGCCTGTAGATAAAGAGTTTATTGAAAAATTTTCTACTATTTTGAACCAACTTGCGCTGTCAGATATCAATACAAAACAAATATCTACGGTTAAAGCGAAACTCAAACCAGATATGTCTAACAACAACTTGTTAGATAGATTTTTTGAAGTATTTGACGTAATTGTTGAAGATTTAAAGAATGAAAGAAATACCGCAAAAGCATTTCTTTCTACGTTAAGTGAAACGTTAACTACCGTTCAAACGGCAGTTAAAACCACGCTTGAACTCAATATAGAGTCAAACAAAAAACAAGATAAGTTAAACGAAACGCTGCAAAAACAAATTACTGATATGACCTCTGATTTAGGCAAAGCAACGTCTTTATCAAATATCAAAATAGATATTAACGATAAGCTACAACTTATCGCATCAACGCTACAAAAGAAAACGGCGTTAGAATTAGAACAAAACAATGCGTTAAATGCTCAAATGCAAGACATGGCAGCAAAAGTTGAACGACTTGAACAACAGAGTAAAACGTTCGAAAAACGTATTGAAGAGCAACAAATCAAGAGTATGCGAGATGCGCTAACGAAACTAGCAAACCGCGCTGCCTTTGACGATTATTATGCAAAAGCCATGATCAAGTTTCATGATACTCCATATGATTTAGCTATTGTTGTTCTAGACTTAGATGACTTTAAACGCATTAATGATACGTATGGTCACACCGCAGGTGATAAAACCCTACAAGTAATCGCAAACACTTTAAAGAAGCACGTTGGCGACGCTGGTTTTATTGCTCGTTATGGCGGCGAAGAATTTGTGTTAGTTATGCCTAATGCAGATAAGAAAAAAGTTGTACAAACGCTCGAAGTTATTAGAAAACAAGTGGCTAGATTACCGTTTAAATTTAAAAACGACAAAGTAACAATAACGATGTCGATCGGTGCAAGTCATATCAAGCCTGACGACAATATTCACACAGCATTTGAACGTGCTGATGAAGCATTATACAAAGCTAAGGCTCAAGGTAAAAACCAAGTTATTTACGTATAATAATTAAAATCCCCGTGAAGCAAACAAGACCATTGTTGTGTTTAGTTGTCGTTGCATTGTGTCCCGCATACCTCACCTTTCCTTCTATGGTCCTTTAAAAAGGAATTAACTATGCATGTTCAATTAGATCCCGTAGGAAATATGAGGTTGCTTTCTCAAGTGGAAGTTGACCATTTACAACAATCTGTAACCAGTGATTTATACAACCTATATCGCAACTGTTCATTAGCGGTTTTAAATGCAGGCAGTCACACAGATGACGCTGAAGAAATATATCAACAATATACTGACTTCCAAATTCAAGTATTACGCCGTGAGCGCGGCGTAAAATTAGATCTACAAAACCCTCCACAACATGCATTTGTAGATGGAACTATTATAAAAGGTATTCAAGAACACCTTTCCGTTGTTTTGCGCGATATATTATTCACCAGTACAAAATACGAAGACTTATCCAACGTTTCCGACGAAATTACTCACGTTACTTTTGATATTTTACGTAATGCTGACGTGATTCGACCAGAAACAGACCCTAACTTAATAACGTGTTGGGGTGGTCACTCAATTAATCAAATTGAATATAAATACACAAAAGAAGTTGGTTACCAATTAGGGCTACGCGGTTTCAATATTTGTACTGGTTGTGGTCCTGGCGCAATGAAAGGACCAATGAAAGGCGCAACTATTGGTCATTCAAAACAGCGTAATAATTTTGGCCGTTACATCGGTTTAACAGAGCCAAGTATTATTGCCGCTGAGCCACCAAACCCTATTGTTAATGAATTGGTGATTATGCCGGATATTGAAAAACGTTTAGAAGCGTTCGTTCGTATATCTCACGGAATTATTATCTTCCCTGGTGGTGCTGGTACTGCTGAAGAGCTATTGTACTTATTGGGTATAATGCTTAATGTGAAAAACCAAGCCCAAAAGCTACCGATTATTTTAACTGGCCCAGTAGAAAGCGAAGAATACTTCAAAGAAATTGATGCATTTATTGGCGCAACGTTAGGCGAAAAAGCGCAAAGCTTGTATCAAATTATTATTGGTGAACCGCAAAAAGTTGCACAAACCTTGAAAGAAGGTTTAGACGATGTTCTAACATATAGAAAGAACATGGGTGACGCGTATCACTTCAACTGGTCATTAGTTATTGAACCAGATTTTCAGCACCCGTTTGAACCAAACCACGAAAACATGGCGAACCAAAACATTAGTTTTGATCAAGAAACTTCACAACTCGCTGCGAACTTACGCAGAATATTCTCAGGTATTGTTGCCGGTAATGTTAAATCAAGCGGCATTAAAGAAGTTAGAGAACACGGTCCGTTTGACATTAAAGGCGAACCTAAAATCATGGCGTTAATGGACAAACTACTTCAGTCTTTTGTTGATCAACAACGTATGAAACTTCCGGGTACTAAATACGAACCGTGCTATAGAGTTATCGGAGAATAATTTGTGAACGTACATCTTGTACTCATTGATGCGTTAAATCTTATTAGACGTATTTACGCAGTACAAGAGCGCCCTTTTCTTCTCAACAACGAATTGGCAGACAGCACTAAACAACAAGTATTGTTTAATACACAGCAAGCCGTTGTTAATGCCGTAAAGAAAATCATTGAACAGCAAGAACCCACCCATATTCTTGCTGTTTTTGACAGTATAGCTCCCTGTTGGCGATACGACATTTACCCTGACTACAAAAAGGGTAGAAAGAAAATGCCTGATCATTTAGCTAATCATTTACCGTTAATTCAAGACGAATTAATGGAGCTAAATGTTGACTCGTTGATTCCTGAAAACGATGAAGCCGACGATTTAATTGCTACGCTTGCCACTAAAGTATCGTTACGAAATCAAAACGTTACTATTGTTTCAACTGATAAGTGCTTTT
The DNA here is from genome assembly GCA_020630795.1 of Colwellia sp. Lineage (GTDB taxonomy): Bacteria > Pseudomonadota > Gammaproteobacteria > Enterobacterales > Alteromonadaceae > Pseudocolwellia. The sequence continues at coordinate 109,226 of JAHDIK010000009.1, read as the reverse complement.
TATCAATGTTAAGCCCTAATATCTGTGTAAATGATTACTTTAACCGTAGATACTTAGACAATAACTACGTGCGTGAAAAGTTTAATGTATGTCCTGAACAGCTAATAGACCTATGGACACTCACTGGCGATAGCACAAATAAAATCCCAGGAGTTCCTGGTATTGGTCAAATAACTGCGTCTGATCTGCTTAACGAATACGGAACGTTAACCACAATAATCTCAGCGACCGATCTCAAAGCATCAATCACAAAGAAACTCACTGACCACCAGAATGACATGGAGTTAAGTAGAAAGCTCCTTACGTTAAAAACCGATATTCCTTTAGGGTTTAACCTTAGAGACATTAGGTTTCAAATAGACACATATTCATAAACATTAAATACCGTTTGTTCGTTTAACTTCACAATTTATGCGACTAAACGGCTTCACTTATATAGCGTTTGTTTATAAAATCCTTTTATTATCGTTACGTAAAACATAAATATACGCATTCAAGGCAAACCATGACCAAAAAAGTGATTACACGCATCATACTCGCATTAGCGATATATGGCATTTTTGTGGCCTTAGTGATGAATTTTTACGACGATCACCCTTCAAACATGAAGTGGAAAGATAGAGAAGACTACAATCGTCACTTTATCAGCAAGGTTCAATTAAATAAGTTTAGCTTTGAAGAGGCGCTTGAGAAACTAGGAAGCCCTGATATTACTGAAGCCAAACGTATAGATGACGACAACTATCAAGTGATGTTCTACCGAACACATCATGTGAAATCTGATGGCATTACAACACAAGAAGAATGTACTCCACTATTGTTTAAAAACAATGTTTTAATGGCTACGGGTAAAACGGCATACCAACAATTTAATGAACTCAAATTGTATTTAGACAACTAGTCTCTGTACTCAATATCGAATGGAATTTATTCATTAAAAACAATCGAGTCAATACTCTTAACCAACCCATCCAAATCAGTATCAGAGTTTGTAAACGCAATAATCGCATTTTGGTTTTTAACATCTATTAATACACTAGCACGAGCGCCCAAATCAGCCCCGCCATGATGATAATACCAATTATTATTAACCTTTTTTAAATACCACGTGTAAGCGTTGTCTTCACCCTTGTCGCCTACCATTGGTGTTATCAAGTTAATCGTTTTATTTGAAAGAACAAACGGTTTAATAGATGAACGTAAATAACCAGTAAAAAATATTATCGCGTCATCTATCGATGTTCTTAGCTGCCCTGCTGGATAATCAGGGTAGCCATTAAATCCTTTAAAAATAAGATGACCATTATCTAGAGTATAGGTTTTAGAAACACTCCTACTTTCAAAGTTCTCTAAAAACATTCCGGTATTACTCAAGTGTAAGGGGGTAAATATATGCTTACGTAAATATTCATCTAACCGTACACCTGAAACACTTTCAATAATCAAACCAAGCAATGCGTAACCCGTATTAGAATAATCAAACACTTTGTAACGCGAGGCATCTTCATAATGCTTACGCGAATAATTCTTCTCGTTCGGCACTAAATATGATTTTAGAAATTCTGACAATGTAACTTTTGGGTCACCTTTCGGAATGCTCCAATATGGTAAGTACAATTCTTCATTGTCTAAAATGCCAGAACGATGATTAAGTAGTTCAGCAACAGTAATTTTATCTTCAGGGTGATGCGGATTAATGACTTTAAACGGTAAATATTGGTTAATGCTTTCATGCAATGTTATTTGCTTTTTTTCAATCAAATGAAAAATCGCTATACTTGTATACACCTTGGTTACTGACGCAATATGGTATGGAGTATGGATTGTTGCTAAGGTTTTATTTTCAATATCGCTATAACCTCTAGCTTTATTATAAATAACCTTACCGTTTGAAATAATACCAACAGCTAACGACGGTGTATGACGTTTACCAAGCTGAGTATTTATCAGATCATCTATCTTCGTTTCGTTACCCAGCACAACTGAGGACATTAGAACCAATAAATATACCGTAATCTTAACCATAACAATGCTCTCTCAATATATTGAAACAAAGACTACTATAAAAAATATAACAAAGTAAAAAGCCGACACAATGTCGGCTTTTATCAATCAATATTAATCATTAGCTTTAACTATCAATCTAGTGCAGGTAACGGCGATAAAATTCTCGCGTGAACCGTAACTTCTTCTCTGTCGTAATACAAATGCTTAGCGTACATTTCATATTTAACACCAAACTCAGAGAAAATATCTTTAATTGTTTGTAGATCGTCGTTAACTTGCTGATAACGTCCTTTCATTGGGAGCTTAAGGTTAAACATTGCTTCTTTACAATATCCTCTCAGTAACCACTCAGCCATTAATTTAGCTACGCGCTGAGGTTTCTCGATCATATCGCATACAAGCCAATAGTTGTTTTGTTTCGATGGAATATATTTAAAACCATCCATCATGCGATGTTTAACTTGACCTGTTTCCATAAGCGATTCAGCCATCGCACCATTGTCGATAGAAGTTACCATCATACCTCGCCTAACGAGTTGATATGTCCATCCTCCTGGAGCTGCGCCTAAATCTACAGCGTTCATACCCGACGTTAAACGTTCATCCCATTCTTCTTTAGGTATAAAATATAAAAAGGCTTCATCTAACTTTAACGTTGAGCGACTAGGTGCTGCGTTTGGAAATTTCAAACGCGGAATTCCCATTACATGAGGCGATGTATTGCTACTAATAGAATACCCCAAAATAACTTCACTTCCGCTGAGGAACAATGCGTGTAATATTGCGCCGTCGTTGTCACCCTTTTCAGTAAGTAATCCAGACTTTCTTAACGCTTGGCGCAAAGGAACCGCAAGCTTGCGACAAAATTTAGACAATGCTTTGCCATCATTGGTGTCTGCTGTTTCCATGCGTAAGTCAGCATATTGCCATTCGGTGCCGAGCGCTTCAGTAATAGCTTCAACACGATTGTAATCAGGCAAATCAATTTTATCTGTTAACGTTAGGAACCACTGACGAGCAAAGATCAAACGACGTAATGGCATTTTATTGATTAATGTATCGCCTTCTTCCGCATTGTTTAGATGGAAAAAAACTAAACCTTCATTTTTTTTAAGTTCTAAGTAGCCGTATACCTCATTCCAAGCAGCTTTTTCTTGAATTTCGGCACCACACTCTTTTTCAAAGCCTGGTCGACAATATAACACGATAGACGCCATAATTAATTATTCACACGTTGATTTAAAATGTTGCTGTAAGCTTTGTTTACCAACAAAAGAAAGCAATAACCACCCTGCCGCCAGTAATATTCCACCAACAGGAGCTAATGTTCCAATGCTATAAACAGCAAAAAATGTTTTGAGATACAGCGTTCCACAAAAACATAATATACCTAAGGTAAAACACAAACCTGACACCATTAACCTTTTTGAAGGTAGCTTTACGTACCAAACAATAATAGCTAATAGTGCAAGCGTATGAATAAATTGATAAAACTGCGCGCTTTCCAATCGCACTTTATCAACTAAAGGTAAGGCCTGTCCAGCATGGGCGAACCAAGCGCCGAATAATACTGAAAAAGCACCACTTATACCAACAAAAACGATAAGTAACCTCAGTATATTAAGATTTTTCATAAATAAACCTCGCCGCTCGCTTAACCGCATTTTCTATATGTTGAGCATGCGTATGCCCCGACTTCACCCTAGGTTTAAGATCGTGATCGCCGTCTTCATAAAACGATATTTGGCAAAGTGGTGAAATATCATAAGCTTCTATTTCCTTTCTACTTCCTAGCGAGTCTCTATCACCCTGCAAAATCAACACTGGATATTTCGTTTCTTGTAACGGCTCTAACCTCAAGTTTTCTGGCTTTTTTTGAGGATGAAATGGATAACCAATACAAATTACGCCTTTAATATCTTGGTTATCAGCCGCTAACGTTGCTGCGACTCTACTTCCCATAGATTTACCGCCAATAAACATTGGAAGTTCATTAGTATTACGTTGAGTGTAGTGATCTAAAGCCTGCTGATAACATGGTATTAAAATAGGCATTCTATTTGGTGGGTACTTCTTACCGTCTTGTAGCCTTTTATCCATATATGGAAAATTAAAACGTACAACATTAATATTTTCTGCGTTTAGTAACTCAGTTACTGTTTCCAAATACTGATGACTTTTATCTGCGCCAGCACCATGCGCAAAAATAAACAACGCGATAGGAGATTCGACAAAGCTTTCAATTACCGAACATTCTAGACTTGCTCCGTTATTCTGATTCATCAAAATCACCTTCTTGTTCTTCTGCCACAGTGTCTAACACCCATTCTCTAAACGCAGCTATTTTTCCTACGTCACTTTGTTGCTCTCTACATACAATATAATGAGCGCTCTTACTTTCTAACACTTCATCAAACGGGCAAATTAATCGACCAGAATCAATATCTGGCTTAGCTAATACGCTGTGGGCTAACGCAACCCCTTGCCCGTATACAGCAGCCTGAACAACCATTGCGGAATGACTAAAAATAGGACCATGATTTACGTTCGCTCCCTTAACCCCAGCTTCTTTAAACCAGCGCTTCCAATCTTTACGAGAGCTATCATGCAATAGCGTATGATTAATGAGATCTTTAGGTGACTCTAAAGGCTTATTACCTGAAAAAAGTAATGGAGAACAAACCGGAATTAAGTATTCTTTATGTAGTTGTTCTGCATGAACGTCTGGCCAACGTCCCCGACCATAATAAATAGCAATATCTACGTCTTCAGTAAGTGAGTTATCGGGTTGATCAACTGCTTTTATTCGCACATCAACGTCAGGATGTAACGCGTTAAATGCTTTTAAACGAGGTACTAACCACTGAATAGCGAAACTTGGCTGTAAACTTACCGTTATCGCGCCTTTTTCGCCACGCGCAAGTAATTTCTCTGTAGCGTCATGTATATTATTGAAAACATCTTTTATATCTAAATAATACGATTGCCCTTCTTCCGTAAGCAACAACGCCCTATTTTTTCGCATAAATAATTTTAGGCCAACAAATTCTTCTAAAGCTTTAATTTGGTGACTAACCGCGGCTTGAGTTACAAATAATTCTTCGGCAGCCCGAGTAAAACTAAGTTGTCTCGCAGACGCTTCAAAAACCCTTAAAGCTTTAAGTGGCGGTAACCGACTAGCCATTACTAAAAATTCCTTAAATAAATTTACATGATATTTACATTAATAAATACGTTCTATTTATAAGTAATAGAGTTTAACACTCATTCATTAGTTTTTCTAATGAGTTACATTAAATTTAGTCATTATTATTTTAAACAAACTTTGGTTATTATACTGCCCATAGATGAAGGACTTCATCTCAACCCCATAATTAGATGGGTAGAAAGAAAAAACTGTGACTCCCAACCCGCAGTTAATATTGAGAAAATAGGTCCTAAAAAATCTATACGGAAATTAATATTTTTTAGAGGTACCAAAAAATGAAAAACATAACATTAGTTATAAAATCTATCGCTGTTAGTTTAGCTCTTGTAGCAACAGCATCTTCACAAGCTGCTGAGCTTGTAAAAGTTGAATCAACAAATAACTTCGCATTTACTGCTAATTTAAGCGCGGATTTAGCTCAATCAGTTAAGCAATTAAAAAAAGTGACTGTGAACGCAGAAAAGTCAGCTGAATCAATTCTTGTTGCACAAAACAAGAAACAGTACAAAACTGCAAACACAACAACAGTTACGTTAGTTGCTGCAGCAGAATAAGTTTTACCACCTATTAGCTTCTCTAGGGCTAATTAACCGTAAACTTAGTTAATGCACATAGTGTTAACAACCAACCATAAAAAAAGGTGCTTAAAGCACCTTTTTTAGTTTCTGTACCATAATAAAAATTAAATATGATCTACAGAAATAATCTCGTACTCTACAACGCCACCTGGCGTTTGAATTTCAATTTCTGAATCAACTTCTTTACCAATTAAACCACGTGCAATTGGTGAGTTAACTGAAATACGGTTATTTTTAATATCAGCTTCGTCATCACCTACAATTTGGTAAACCACTTCTTCTTCGGTATCAATATTAAGTAACTTTACTGTTGTACCAAATATTACTTTTCCGTTATTAGGTATTTTAGTGATATCAATAATTTGAGCGTTACCCAGTTTACCTTCAATATCTTGAATACGACCTTCACAAAAACCTTGTTGTTCACGTGCTGCGTGGTATTCCGCATTTTCTTTTAAATCACCATGTTCACGTGCTTCAGCAATCGCGTTAACAATTTCTGGGCGTTTAACGGTTTTTAAATGCTCTAACTCTTCTCTTAAAGCGTCAGCACCTTGAATTGTCATTGGATATTTAGTCATTTTACTTCTTCTTTTTCATTCTTGAATAACAAATAAAAAAGTGGTCTTTCGCTAGAAATACCACTTCTTAAAATACATACGTTTAATCAAATTATAATCTTAATAGCTTTATAGTCTACACATAATTTGAGTAGTAATTAATATCATAAATCACTACTCAAAATAAAGCTAGCGTATTGATTACAACTACTTACAACGCTGGTGTAACTCTTGAATTGAGTTAACCGTGTTTCTGTCGTCAGCTGCATGAGATTGGCACGCTGCAAATGCTGCATTCAATGTTGTTGTATAAGCAACTTTGTAACGCAATGCTCCGCCACGTAATACTTTTGAATCTTCAATCGCTTTACGGCCTTCCGTAGTATTGATGATATAGGTATATTCACCATTCTTAATTCTATCAAGAATATGTGGACGACCTTCATGCACTTTGTTTACGTAACGAACGGGAACACCCGCTTCACGTAAAATTTTCTCAGTACCGTGAGTTGCATCAATTTCGTAGCCAAGCTCTATAAGCTTACGACCTAACTCTAAAACTCGTTTTTTGTCGCTGTTACGAACAGAAACCAAAGCTCTACCTGATTTTGGAACAGATACGCCCGCTCCTAAGTTTGCTTTAGCGTATGCATCTTCAAACGTGTCACCAACGCCCATAACTTCACCAGTAGAACGCATCTCAGGGCCTACTAATGGGTCACTACCGTGGAACTTGTTAAATGGAATAACAACTTCTTTCACTGAGAAATATGGAGGAATAACTTCTTCGGTAACACCTAATTCTTTAAGTGTTTTACCTGCCATTACCTGAGCACCAATTTTAGCTAAAGGAACACCTGTTGCTTTTGATACAAACGGAACAGTACGTGCAGCACGAGGGTTTACTTCAATTAAGTAAACCTTGCCATCTTTAACTGCCATTTGTGTGTTCATTAAGCCAACTACACCTAGTTCAAATGCTAAGTCAGTTACTTGTTTACGCATAACGTCTTGAACGTCTTTACCTAAGCTGTACACAGGTAAAGAACATGCAGAGTCACCAGAGTGAACACCCGCTTGTTCAATGTGTTGCATAATACCGCCAACAACTACATCAGTACCGTCACAAAGCACGTCAATATCAACTTCAATTGCATCATCTAAGAAATGGTCAAGTAATACCGGAGAATCGTTTGAAACGCTTACCGCTTCAGTCATGTATCTACGTAGATCTTCTAAGTCGTAAACGATTTCCATCGCTCGACCGCCTAAAACATAAGAAGGACGTACAACGAGCGGGAAACCAATCGCTTCAGCTTTCGCCATTGCTTCTTCTAATGAAGTTACCGTCGCGTTTTCAGGTTGTAAAAGATCTAAACGGTCAACAGCTTGTTGGAAACGCTCGCGATCTTCCGCTCTATCGATAGCATCAGGTGATGTACCAATAATTGGTACACCAGCAGCTTCTAACGCACGTGCTAATTTAAGTGGTGTTTGACCACCGTATTGCACAATTACGCCTTTTGGTTTCTCAACACGAACAATCTCTAATACATCTTCAAATGTGATTGATTCAAAGTATAAACGATCAGATGTGTCGTAATCTGTTGAAACCGTTTCAGGGTTACAGTTAACCATAATCGTTTCATAACCGTCGTCACGTAATGCCAACGCAGCATGAACACAGCAGTAATCAAACTCAATACCTTGACCGATACGGTTTGGGCCACCACCCAAAATCATAATTTTGTCGTTATCTGTTGGGTTAGCTTCACATTCTTCATCGTATGTAGAATACATATAAGCAGTATCTGAACTGAATTCAGCAGCACATGTATCAACACGTTTGTAAACAGGGAAAATATCGGCCGCTTGACGCTTCTTACGAATTTCAGCTTCGGCAACACCAATAAGTGATGCTAAACGTGAATCTGCAAAACCTTTACGTTTAAGTTGACGTAAATATTCTGGTGTTAAAACTTTTAAACCACCTTCAGCAACTTTCGCTTCTTGAAGAATAATGTCTTCAATTTGCACTAAGAACCAACGGTCAATCTTAGTTAAACGGAATATATCATCAACCGACAACCCTAAACGGAACGCGTCAGCTACATACCAAATACGGTCTGCACCAGCTTCTTGAAGCTCGTGCATTATTTCAGTTTTAGCACCTGGTTGAGTTACGTCAACTTTAGGGTCAAAACCATTTACGCCAACTTCTAAGCCGCGTAATGCTTTTTGTAACGATTCTTGTTGGTTACGGCCAATCGCCATTACTTCACCAACCGACTTCATTTGTGTTGTTAAACGGTCTTCTGAACCAGCAAATTTCTCAAAGTTAAAACGAGGAATTTTAGTAACAACATAATCGATTGTTGGTTCGAATGATGCTGGTGTTGCACCACCAGTAATATCGTTTGATAATTCATCAAGCGTATAACCTACAGCTAACTTCGCTGCGATTTTAGCAATTGGGAAACCAGTCGCTTTCGATGCTAAAGCAGATGAACGAGATACACGTGGGTTCATCTCAATGATAACCATGCGGCCCGTATTAGGACAAATACCAAACTGTACGTTTGATCCACCTGTTTCTACACCAATTTCACGAAGAACAGCAATCGATGCATTACGCATGATTTGGTATTCTTTATCCGTAAGTGTTTGAGCTGGAGCAACAGTAATTGAGTCACCCGTATGAATTCCCATAGGGTCAAAGTTTTCGATTGAACAAATAATGATACAGTTGTCATTTTTGTCTCGAACCACTTCCATTTCATACTCTTTCCAACCAATAAGTGATTCATCAATTAATAATTCACTTGTTGGAGAAAGGTCTAAGCCACGTGTACAAATTTCATCGAATTCTTCACGGTTATACGCAATACCGCCACCAGTACCACCCATAGTGAATGATGGACGAATAATACATGGGAAACCAATACGTTTTGATGTTTCGTGAGCTTCTTCGATAGTGTGAACAATTTCAGCACGAGGACATTCTAAACCGATGTTTTTCATCGCTTTGTCAAAACGCTCACGGTTTTCTGCTTTATCAATAGCGTCAGCCGTTGCGCCAATCATCTCAACGCCAAACTCTTCTAAAACGCCTTTAGCTTCAAGCTCTAGTGCACAGTTAAGCGCTGTTTGACCACCCATTGTAGGTAATACGGCACATGGGCGCTCTTTTTCAATAATCTTTCTAACAACTTCCCAGTGAATAGGTTCGATGTATGTTGCATCGGCCATATCTGGGTCTGTCATAATTGTTGCAGGGTTAGAGTTAACTAATATAACTCGGTAACCTTCTTCGCGTAATGCTTTACATGCTTGAGCACCTGAATAATCAAATTCACACGCTTGACCAATTACTATTGGTCCAGCGCCTAAAATCAAGATACTTTTTAAGTCAGTACGTTTTGCCATTTTTTTTCTCTCTCTTGTATACCTTGATTAATGTCTTAAGCGTTTTTAGCGTCTTTGATTAAATCGATAAAATGATCAAACAATGGTGCTGCATCCGCAGGGCCTGGGCTCGCTTCTGGGTGACCTTGGAAACTAAATGCTGGCTTGTCAGTACGGTGAATACCTTGAATAGAACCATCAAATAACGATTTATGTGTAACCGTTAAGTTACTTGGAATATTACTTTCATCAACAGCGAAGCCATGGTTTTGAGCAGTAATCATTACAACATTACGGTCAAAATCTTTAACTGGATGGTTTCCGCCATGGTGACCAAACTTCATTTTAACAGTGCTTGCGCCACTTGCTAAACCAAGAATTTGATGACCCAAACAAATACCAAATATAGGAGTATCTGTTTCTAAAAACGTTTTAACAGCGCTGATAGCGTATTCACATGGTTCAGGATCACCCGGTCCATTTGATAAGAAGATCCCATCTGGGTTCATCGCTAAAACATCAGCTGCAGGAGTTTCTGCCGGAACAATGGTAAGTTTACAACCACGGTCAACCAACATACGTAAAATATTACGTTTGGCACCAAAATCGTAAGCAACTACATGAAACTCGCTATTTTCAGGAGTTACATGCCCTTTACCCAACTGCCAGCTACCTTCTGTCCAGTTGTATTGCTCTTTAATAGACACTACTTTTGCTAAGTCCATTCCCTTCAATCCTGGGAATGCTTTAGCATTAGCTAATGCTTCGTTTTCACTAGTTTCATCAATAGAGTCACCAGCAATGATACAGCCGTTTTGCGCGCCTTTTTCACGTAGAATACGTGTTAGCTTACGCGTGTCTATATCAGCAATACCTAAAATATTTTTACTTTTAAGGTATGTGCTTAAATCTTGCTCGCTTCGAAAATTACTTGCTAAAAGCGGTAAGTCGCGAATAACTAAACCTTTCGCCCAAATCGTACTAGACTCTTCGTCTTCAGAGTTTGTACCCGTATTACCAATATGTGGGTATGTTAACGTAACAATTTGTTCTGCATATGAGGGATCAGTAAGAATTTCTTGGTAACCGGTCATTGAAGTATTAAATACTACCTCACCAATAGCCGCCCCATCTGCACCTATAGCGGTGCCTTTAAATACAGTGCCGTCTTCAAGCACTAAAATGGCAGATTTAGTCAATGTAACCTCCGTAAAGAAGAAAGAAACTTAATAATGAACCACTAAATAAACTTCATTATTAAAAAATACAAAAGTGAACACCCAATTCATGAGTGCCACATATAAAAAATGCCAAAAACAACGTTCCAAAACCCTAGAACTATAAATTTTTGACAAAATCCACTTATTCTACGCCTGAATGAACATTTCGTAAAGTGAAAAATGTAAAAACTAAGCGTTTATTTGATTATTTATTTAAAACCGCTAAAAGTAGCACTTATCTATATAAGTTATTCTACTTTAAACCTAAAACGTCCTGCATATCGTAATAACCGTTATCAGCTTCGCTCAACCAAAACGCGGCTCTCATAGCGCCTAATGCAAATGTCATTCTTGAACTTGCTTTATGCGTAATTTCTAGGCGTTCGCCAATATCAGCAAAAAAAGCAGTATGCTCACCTACTATATCGCCAGCGCGAACTGTGGCAAATCCTATCGTTTCTTTATCACGCTCGCCCGTAATTCCTTCACGTCCGTACACTGCACACTTGTTAAGATCACGACCTAAAGTATCTGCAATAACTTGCCCCATTTTAACGGCAGTACCAGAGGGCGCATCTTTCTTAAAACGATGATGTGCTTCAAATATTTCTATATCTGTGTGGTCGCCAATCGCTTTAGATGTTATTTCCAACAACTTAAATAATAAGTTAACTCCTACACTCGTATTAGGCGCTAAAATGACTGGAATATGTTGTCCGGCGGCTTCGATTGTTTTTACTTGTTCGTCTGAAAAGCCAGTAGTACCAATCACTAACGCTTTATTGTGCTTTTTACACCACTCAATATTCTCAAGTGTTGTTTCAATTGACGTAAAATCAATAAATACATCTGCTTCTAACAATTCTGTTAACTCTACAGACGTTTTAGCACCGATAGCACCGATACCCGCTAACTCACCTAAGTCAAAATCGACGAATGATGATGTTGAACGAACACTTCCACCAACCAGTTCTATTGATTCATGCTCAATAGCTGCTTGAATTAAGTTTCGCCCCATTCGACCACTACACCCTAATATGGCAACTTTTACTTTCATTATTATTCTCTTAAATTTAAAACTATTCTAATTGCGCTGCGCTATCACTCATGTGATTTACTAGCCCAATGATATTTCATTTTTCAATGTTATTGAGTTTTGCAATTCATGCGAAACTACACTAACTATACGACCTAAATTACCGTTGTCATTATTTTCATGTTCAATATGGTAATACGCTGTAAAGTCGGTAAATACTTCATTGTTATCGTTATAAAACAACCAATCTATACATACATCTACCGAGTTGTTGTGGCGCTGTTGATAACTCGCCTTTATCGCCACTATTTTGGTAATGCTAGCGTGCTTTAACACGGTAAATATATCTATAAATTCTTGTTCAAAAGCAGACTCATCGTCGATGTACGCTATTTTATCTGGCGTATGTAAGGTACAAGGCAACGAATAACAACTTAATACTTTTTGCATGTTGTACTCATGAAAACCTTCAACATAACGTTCAAAAAGTGTAATTAACTGCTGTTCTTGATTTTTGTTCATATACCTAGCGTATTCTCTTACTTTCTGTTGAAACTCATTCAACTATATTTTATTTCAGCCATAAAAAAGCCCTCAATAGAGGGCTTAAATATTATTAGCTAACAATAGCTAATAATTCAACATCAAATATTAATGTTGAATAAGGAGGAATTGCACCTTGAGAACCACGCTCACCATAAGCTAGGTTGTAAGGAACGTATAAACGCCACTTTGAACCTTCTTTCATCATTTGTAATGCTTCAGTCCAACCAGCAATAACGCCACCAACTGGGAACTCAGCTGGTTGATTACGATCTACAGAGCTATCGAAAACGTCGCCGTTAATGAATGTGCCGTGGTAGTGTGTACGAACAGTGCTTTGAGCTGTTGGCATTTCACCTTCACCTGTAGCAATAACTTCGTATTGTAAACCTGATTCTGTAACTGTTACTTCGTCACGCTTAGCGTTTTCAACTAAAAATGCTTCACCTTCAGCAGCTAGCTCTTTAGCAGCTTCTTGTTCTTGCTCTTGTAACTTTTTAGAAACGATAGCAAATGCTTCATTTAGTTTTTCATCGTCTACTTGACTTGCAGCGTTTGCAATTGCATCGGCTAAACCAGCTTGAACAGCAGTTACGTCAAAATCTTTAAAAGGGTTATTACGTAATTGGTCACCTAATTGACGACCTACACCGTAGCTTACACGTTGTTCAATTGACTCAAATTTGTTTTCTGACATTATTATGCTCTTTATATTCGGTTTTACCCAACGCATTTCAAACGTTATAGGCATTCATAAATTTCGCGCGCAAATATATCATAAAACACATAGTGTCTACAGTACGATTTTACGCCATTCAGTAAATAATTTGATATATGTAATGTAGGTTAGCTATCAATATAAGCAGAAATATCTTCTCTATATTGTAAAAGCTTGAGCCCATTTCGAATAAAGTGAATAATACAAAAATCACTTAACAATAATAATGAACATGCATTCTACTCAATCGGAAAACTCAAACGCTCAGCAAGAAAAACGATTAGTGAGCCTTCTTCCATTTGCATTATTTTTAGGGCTATTTTTAGGCACTGGTATTATTTTAACGTTGCAAGGCGTTGATTTTGCGTTTTATCAATTACCTGCCAGTATTGCGATTATTCCAGCAATATTACTGTCAATTACTATCGGCAAAAGTTCAATTAACACCCAAATAAACCAATTTATTGCTGGTGCTGGTCATAACAATATTATGACAATGTGCATTATCTATTTGTTAGCAGGTGCATTTGCAACGGTAGCGAAAGCTACCGGTAGTGTAGATGCAAGTGTTCAACTAGGTTTGTCTGTATTTCCTGATTATTTATTACTACCCGGCTTATTTATTGTTGCTGCATTTTTGTCTACCGCAATGGGAACCTCTATGGGCACTATCGCGGCTATTGCTCCAATTGCCCTTGGTTTTATAGAAACTGCCGATTTAAATGCTGGTTTAGTCGCAGGGTGTATTATTTCTGGTGCTATGTTTGGTGACAATTTGTCGTTTATTTCAGATACCACCATTGCTTCTACGCGCAGCCAAGGCGCACAAATGAAAGACAAGTTTAAAGTTAACTTTAAATTTGCTATTCCTGCTGCATTACTTAGCCTATTGTTATTCTTCTTTCTAGGAGAAGACATACCGTTTGATCAAACAGGCGAGGTCTCTTTTATCGGTTTAATTCCTTACATTGTAATTTTAATCATGGCTTTGTCTGGCGTTAATGTATTTGTTGTATTAATAACAGGTATTATTCTCGCTGCATTCATCGGTATGCTAAGTAACGACTACCAGCTGTCTGCGTGGGTTTCAGACATCAACAAAGGCTTTTCTGGAATGCAGGACACTATGATACTCGCCCTATTTATTGGTGGGTTAAGTGAACTGATTAAACAACAAGGAGGGCTAGCTGCACTTACACATGCCGTTAAGACATTCGCTAATAAACTATGCCCTAACAATAAAAAACGTTCTGCTGGATTGGGAATCGCTGGATTAGCATTTGCCTGTAACTTTTTTACAGCAAACAATACCGTTTCAATTATTGTGACTGGTGAAACAGCTAAGAACTTAGCTGAAGACGGCGAGTTATCAAAAGCTCACTCAGCCAGCTTATTAGATATTTACGCGTGTATAAGCCAAGGGTTATTGCCCTATGGTGCGCAAGCATTGTTACTAGGCGCAACGTTACAAATTTCACCTGTTGAAGTGGTAACCAGTTCTTTCTATCCGATGATTTTATTTTTTGTTGGAGGTTATGCTTTCTGGAGAGCCACGAAATAACTCACTGCCTTACTTACAGGAAATGTAGTGACGAAGTAAAAATAAATATTATTTGCTGATAACAAAAACGCCTAATATTAAAAGTATTAGGCGTTTTTGTAAGCGTTGATATTAATTGCTATCGGTTATACTTAAGCTAAATGCTAAATCAACTCGTTTTAGGTTTAGCAACAGGCTTACTTACGGGAATATATTTAGGCTTTTTACAGCTTGGCGTTTTAGTCCCTACCAAATACGTTCTTGCTTTAGGTAAATGTTCCGTTAAATCTTGAATTCGAGTTTGATTTGACGGGTGCGTCGACATAAATTCTGGTGGAGCAGATTTTGAATTTTTCGCCATATTTTGCCATAACTTGATAGCAGCACTTGGTTCAAAACCAGATCTTGCCATTAAGTCTTGACCTACAATATCGGCTTCACTCTCATGTGTTCTACCATATGGCATCAATATACCGTACTGAACACCAAGTCCTAGCCCTGCTAATAACAAGCCTTTATTTTTAGAACCTTTAATCGCCAAAGCGGCACCAGCAATAGCTAAACCACCTTGAGCAACTTGGTTAGAGGATAAACGTTCGTTAGAGTGATGCTCAATAACATGCCCTACTTCATGCCCCATAATGGCTGCTAATTGATGTTGGTCTTCAGTAACATTCAAAATTCCCGTATAAACACCAATTTTTCCACCTGGCAATGCAAAAGCATTAATTTGAGGTGAGTCAAATACAACAACTTCCCACTCACCTTTATGAGCAGATTTAGGTACATTTTTAGTAATAGCATCTGCTACACACTGAACAAATTGATTGGTTGCAGGGTCACGACTTATTTTGATTTCTTGTTTCATTTGCTCAAATGACGTAGCTCCCATCTTGCCTAGCTGGTCGTTTGAATAGAGCATTATTTGTTTACGACCAGAAGACGACGTACTACATGCGCTTAATATAAGTTGTGCTACAACCGCGCAAATAACTAATTTTTTCATTCTTAATCCTTTACCTATTTATGCTTGGGTTTACATTATCAACATGTAAAATAATGCACCTAAAACCAAGCAAAATGTCTTTTGTTCATTCTATTCAAATATATAGGTTATTTCGAGTTTTTTAGTTAACCCAAAACAAATAAGATTATTAACTGAAGAAGAAAGTAGCAGTTAAACACTACTACTTTGAGGGTTCTGGATAGAGTATTACGCAGATCGTATATTTTTTAAGTTGAGTGAAAACGAAGTACCCTCGCCAAATGTGCTTTGTACACGAATATCACATTTCATTAGTTCAACAAGTTTTTGTGTTATAGCTAAGCCTAAACCAACGTTTTTTCCTCTGCCCTGAGTTGCATTACTAGCTCTGTATCTAGCGTCAAATATATAAGCAATTTCTTCTTCTTTTATACCTGTGCCGCTGTCAGTCACCATTAAATAGCATTCACCGTCTGAAGCGCTTGAAATCTCTAAGCATATCGAGCCATTTTCAGGAGTATGGCGTAATGCGTTATCAATCAAGTTACTTAACACTCGCTCTAACTTACCTATATCGCTGTGCAACTGAACCATAGAAAATTCAGGAACAATTGAAATTTTGATATTTTTATCTTGTGCTTTTAACGAGAATTTTTCTACCACATCATAAAGCAACTCAGCTAAATTAAAGGTTTCTAAATTTAGTGAAACCTGTCCACCTTCTAAATGAGCCAATTCAAAAATTTGATCAATAAGCTTTTTCAGTTGGCTCGCGTTTTTAAGTGCCGTTCCAATATATTTTTCTCGTTCTGCACGACTAATTGACTCACCTTTTATTTCAAGAGTTTCTATATACCCTTGCAACGAAGATAGTGGTGTTCTTAAATCATGTGAAATGTCGGCCAGCAATTCGCGTCGCTGAATATCGGTTTGTTTTAGTTGCTCTATTTGATCATTAATTTGGTCAACCATTTCATGAAATACACTGCCGAGTTGGTGCACTTCATTTTGGCTGTTCTTCATCCATTGATGCATATTAACCTTCGATTTATCGAAGTTTTGAGCTTTTAACGCATTAATATCAGCAATTAAGTGCCGTAGAGGGCTAGTGAAATACCTGAAAAGTCCAAGCATGACTACAAACAAAAACAGTAAAGCGATACCGGCTAACACAAGTGAAAACTCTGCTCGTTTAGTGCGCTTTTGTTGACTGTACGTGGTTTCATATTGCTCTCCCGCGACTATAACGTATAAATACCCCTGTAGTTGCGTGCCATTAAAAACGGGGGCTGCCGAAAATACCTTTTTGCGTTTATCGTGCCTTGGATCATCTCCATATATAGGTAAAGCAGCTTGGTTCCTTGTTAGCTGTAATAACGGAATAATGTCGACGGTGTTTCTTTTGATCAATGATTGGTCGACCGAATGCGTAAGTAGTTTTCCATTTGGATCTAAAAAGTAAAACTCAAATGCTGGTCCTAAAACCATTAATGTATGAAATAAATTTTCAAGTGCATCATGATCATATACACCTTGCTGCAATAACGGATTGTCTCTCGCTAAGTTAGCAGCTAAAGATAGGTGTAAATGCTGCTGAGACTCGTAACGCGTCACCTTTTCAACTTGCTGTGTCCAAAATAAGAAAACACCAATAACAGCAATAAAAACAATAAATAACGATAATGAAAGCCGTTGATATAACGAAAGCTTCATACACTTACACCTTGTTTACAAAATTTATAACCAACCCCCCATACTGTTTGCACAATTTCAGGATTAGTTGCGTCTTTTTCTACTTTGTTTCTTAGACGATTAATATGTGAATTAACCGTGTGCTCATATCCACTATGATGATATCCCCATACCGAACTTAGCAGTTGAGATCTTGAAAATACTTGTTCCGGATGCGAAGCCAAATAAAGCAATAAATCGTATTCGGTTGACGTTAAATCTAACTCTTTCCCTGCCAAAATTGTACGGTGAGAAAGGTGATCTATTTGTAACTCTCCAACCGTCAAGCATTGTTCTGGTTCTGGTGACTTTTGTAAATTGCTTAACAAGTGCGCTCGTCTTAACAAACTTCTAACTCGGGCTTGTAGCTCTCGAACACTAAATGGCTTGGTCATGTAATCGTCGGCGCCCAGCTCTAACCCAAGCACTCTGTCTATTTCAGAATCGCGAGACGTTAACATTAATATCGCTTGTTCTGGCTTCTTTTCACGTACCTGCCTGCATACATCGAGCCCTGACATTCCTGGTAGCATTACGTCTAATAAAATTAAGTCGTATTGATTAGCCAATGCTAATTCGAGTGCATCTTCACCTGTTATTCGGTGCTCAACTTTTAAACCGATTTCTTCTAAATTTAACCGAATTAAATCTGCAATATCTTGTTCGTCTTCAACCACCAAAATGCTGTCCATTTGGTATCCTATTGTTCATCTACAAAAGAGGCTGCAACGACACAGCCTCTTTTGAATATTACTCTACCCGCGTAATAGTGATGCTCAATGTAGGATTATCAAATCGATGATCTTGCGTTAATACTGACTGAGTTAAACCGTCGTCTTTACTAATAACACCTGGATGCATCGCAACATAATCAACATCATCTCGCATGTCGTTGTACCCTTCTCCGCCACCGGCAGGTCCAGGAATTGTTGCCATTAGTTCACTATTTTTTTCGGTACCTGAATCATATGAACTTGTTAATAAAGAAATACTTTCGTCAACAGCTAAATTACTGATATCCATTGCCGTTGTTCCAGTGAACGCGTCGTTAGTATTTACCAGCATTGTTGCTAAAGAAAAATACATTGGCATATTGTCTTCAATGTTAATTTCAACCATCTCACTCATACCAGGCATAAGAATACCTGCGCCACTTTTACCTGACAGTACGATTGACTCAGCTAATACATCAGCGTTGTCTCCACTTTCAGCTAGCTTTTCAAGAGAATCAGACGCCATTTCACCAATATTCCAGAGTTCACCTTCATCATGCAGTACAACGGCTAATGGAGACATAGGTTGTGCTGTAGTTAAGTTAACTACTTTTACCGTATACGCGTAGTTTACCGGAACAGCGGGCGCAGGAGGATCTGGCATTACCATCGTATCTTCTTTTTTATCGCTACCGCCACACCCCATTAAAATAGTACTAATACCTATAGCTAGCGCTATTGATGTATTTTTAAACTTGTTAGATGAAATCATCACAACCCCCTATTTTACAACAACAGTCACAGACGCCACAGGGTTCAACCAACGATGAACAGTATTATCAACATCACTAATACCACCCATTGGATCGTCATCACCTAAGTTGCCACGATGTACATGCACGTATGTATTAGCTTCGGTCGATGTCACACCCGTACCACCCGTTCCACCATTACTTGCTGGAGCAACAGGAATACCTGGAGTGCCAGATGCGCCACCACCATTAATAATTTCATCGTTTGCTTCTGTACCAGCATCATATGCATTTAACATCACTTTATATGTGCCAGCTTCTGAAGGAATTTTCCAACCATTTAACGCAACAAAACCATCGTTTGTTGGAAGTAGCATACTCGCGATAGACAAATACATATTGCCGTCTGCCGTATCTAACATTGTAGTAGTAGACATAGCAGGCCCTAAAAGCCCAGCAGCTGGATTTTCAACCACATCAGCATTTGCATTCATTAACATGGTTGATAAACCTGAAATATCTCCACCTTCAGCCATCGCTTGTAATTCAGGTGAAGCCATTTCTCCTAACTGATATAACGACGTGTCAGCGTCATGCGCAGAAATAATAATAGGCGTGTAGTGCATACCTTGAGTTAAATTTGTAACAGTAATTTCTAATTTTTGTGCACTAACAGCTACGCTCGACGTCGCTAACATTAGCGCTAAGATTGATTTATTGATTTTCATTGTTAATCCTTGTTAACTGATTTAATTCACATTCAGTATGCAAGGCAAATATCGTGATAGCGTCACGGAGTTATCACAAAGTTGTCACAATTTAACGACAATGAAAGTAATAAATGGAGTGAAATTTAATTTGGTGTTAACAGGTCATGCTATCGCGCTTTGGTTACCAATTAAACACAATTTAGCTCGTTATAAAATACACAAATATAGTAGCCACTTAAATCAATTACTTATACAATAACGCTGTTCTAATTTATTTAATAATTAAGAGAATCGTATGCGTAAAGGAATAATATTAGCGGGCGGAACTGGAAGTAGGCTTTACCCACTAACTAAAGTGGTAAGTAAACAACTAATGCCAGTTTATGATAAACCGATGATTTACTACCCATTAGCCACACTAATGCAATCAGGTATTAAAGACATTTTGATTATATCAACTCCTGAAGAAATACATCGTTTTGAAGAACTTCTAGGAAACGGCCAAAACTACGGTGTTTCAATCTCTTATACGGTTCAGCCTTCTCCTGATGGATTAGCTCAAGCATTTATACTTGCAGAACAATTTCTAAATGGCTCTCCTGCTGCCCTTATATTGGGCGATAATATGTTTTATGGGCACGACCTTATAGCATCATTAAATAAAGCCAATGCACAAGAAACTGGTGGAACGGTATTTGGTTATCATGTTTCAAATCCTTCATCATATGGGGTTGTAGAATTTGATGATGATGGAAACGCAGTTTCAATTGAAGAAAAGCCTGCGCAACCTAAATCAAGTTACGCTGTACCTGGATTATATTTCTTTGACAACGACGTTGTAGAAGTTGCTAAAAAAGTGAAACCTTCTGCCCGAGGTGAATTAGAAATTACTGACGTTATTGATCACTACTTACAAGCTAAAAGTTTAAAAGTAGAAATTATGGGTAGAGGAACTGCTTGGCTAGATACTGGAACCCATGACGACCTGCTTGCCGCTGCTCATTTCATATCTACTGTAGAAAAAAGGCAAGGGCTCAAAATTAATTGCCCTGAAGAAATAGCTTATAGAAACGGTTGGATTAACGAACAAGAACTAAGAGATATTGCAGAACCTTTGCGTAAAAGCGGTTACGGAGAATATTTACTCAATTTGATTACAGCAAAGGTTTTTTAATGAAAGTTGTTAACACATCGATACCTGACGTGAAAATAATCGAACCACAAGTTTTTGGTGACTCTCGTGGTTTTTTTTCTGAAACTTATCGAGATGAATGGTTTAAACAAAACGTCGCAAACGTTTCATTTGTACAAGACAATCACAGCATGTCAAGCAAAGGTATTCTCAGAGGAATGCATTACCAAACACAAAACACACAAGGAAAACTTGTTAGAGTTATTTCTGGTGAAGTATATGACGTTGCTATCGACATGAGAGAGAATAGTTCAAGTTTTGGCCAATGGTTTGGTACATTACTTTCTGCTGAAAATAAACGTCAAATGTGGGTGCCTGCAGGCTTTGCCCATGGATTTTATGTTACATCTCCAACTGCAGAATTTGTTTATAAATGTACGGATTACTATGCTCCACAGTTTGAAAAGAGTGTATTGTGGAATGATCCTGCATTAAACATTGACTGGCCTATAGATAAAGGCGATTCACCACAATTATCTGAAAAAGATATCGCTGGTGACCTATTTGCAGATGCACTTTATCTTTAAACTTTATATTTGAGTAAACACAATGAGTAAAACAATTTTTGTAACAGGCGGAGCTGGTTTTATTGGTTCAGCCTTAGTTAGATATTTAATCAATGAAACCGACAATAAAGTAATCAACTTTGATAAGTTAACTTACGCTGGTAATTTGGAATCGTTAGAATCAATTGAGAATAGTGACCGATACCTTTTTATCAAAGGCGATATATGTGACCAATCTACTGTTTCTAAAATATTTGAAGAACATCAGCCTGACTACATCATGCATTTGGCAGCAGAAAGTCATGTAGACCGTTCAATAGACGGCCCAGGAGAGTTCATTCAAACAAACGTAGTCGGAACATATGCATTGTTAGAAGCTTCTAGAAACTACTACAACTCATTAGACGAAGATAAAAAAGAGTCATTCCGTTTTCATCATATTTCAACGGACGAGGTGTATGGTGATTTAGACGAATTTGGACTGTTTACAGAAGAAACCTCATACGAACCTAGCTCTCCTTATTCTGCATCTAAAGCATCTTCAGACCATTTAGTAAGAGCATGGCACAGAACCTATAAATTACCTGTTATTGTAACAAATTGCTCAAATAACTATGGACCATTCCACTTTCCTGAAAAGCTTATTCCTCTTGTTATTTTAAATGCACTTGAAGGTAAACCACTTCCAATTTATGGCAGCGGTGCTCAAGTAAGAGACTGGTTGTTTGTAGAAGATCATGCAAGAGCTTTGTACAAGGTAGTTTCAGAAGGAGCTTTAGGCGACACATATAATATTGGCGGTTTCAACGAAAAGAAAAACATCGAAGTAGTACACACAATTTGTAATCACTTGAATGAGTTAATTACCGATAAACCTAACGGTATTGAAGACTTTAAATCCCTTATTACTCATGTTGAAGACAGACCAGGTCACGACTTAAGGTATGCTATTGATGCGACTAAAATCAACAAGGAACTCGGCTGGTCGCCAGTTGAAACCTTTGATTCAGGTATCAAGAAAACCGTTCTATGGTATTTAGAAAACTCGCAATGGTGTCAAAACGTACAAAGCGGGAATTACCAAAGAGAACGATTAGGTAAGTAACACCTAGTCTGTTTTGATCATTAAAGGTAGAAGATGAAAGCTATAATATTTGGAAAAAGTGGACAACTTGCTAATGAATTATTGGCAACAAAGCCAAATTCATATAGTGCAAAATGCTTTGGACGGAATGATATTGACCTGTTAAACGTTCAAAACGTTGAAGCTCTGCTACAAACAGAAACACCTGATGTGATAATAAATGCATCAGCATATACATTGGTTGACAAAGCCGAAACGGATACTGAAGCAGCATACTCGTTAAATGAACTTGCCGTTAAAAATTTAGCTGTATTGAGCCAAAAACACAATATCCGTTTGATTCATGTATCTACCGACTTTGTGTTTGATGGCGCAAAAAGTCAAAGCTATAAACCATCTGATGAAACAAACCCAAAAAGTATTTATGGTAAATCTAAACTAGCTGGAGAATTAGCTATACAAGAATTACATCCTGATAATTCTGTAATTATTAGAACATCGTGGGTGTACTCATCATTTGGCAATAACTTTGTCAAAACCATGTTGAAATTAATGAACGATAGAGATGAGCTAGGAATAGTCGTGGATCAAATAGGTTGCCCGACTTACGCCAAAGAGTTAGCTTACTTTATTTGGGCGCTTTCAGAAGAGGCAGATATTAATGCTATTTATCATTGGAGCGATTTAGGCGTTACCTCATGGTATGACTTTGCATGTGCTATTTATGAAAAAGGTACTAAATTAGGTTTAATAACCAGTTCTACATCGATTAAACCTATTCCGTCTTCATCATATCCAACGCCTGCAGAGCGTCCTAAATTTAGTTTATTGAATACAGACGACTCACAAGCCATTTATTTAGCAAAACATTGGCAAATTCAACTAGATAAGTGTTTAAAAGAACTAACAAGTACTTAGTTGTACAAGTTAATCACAACAAAAAAGATAAGCCCCTAACTTATCTTTTTTGTTTATATAGATTCATGAGTGTTTTCAGCCTACTTGCATCACATCAAGCACTAGTTACCAGTCTTAACGGGAAACATTAGCGTATCTTCATTTTTTCGCACACCATAGATATCATTAGGATCAAACCCTAATGTTACGTGAAAATCTTTCTCCTTTAACATCAGAGATTTTCTATATGCTTGAGCTTTAATTGAGTTTGCAACAACGAAATAAGTTGCTTGATTTTCCTTTAACACGCGCCCTAATCCAACTAACTCAACATCAAAGAATTGGCCAAATTCAACAGGTTTGGCTAGCTCCATAAATTCATATGGGTTAACCAACGTCATGTGAAAAGTGCTGTGATCTCTTTTTTGCTGTTGCATACGATAATGAACAAATTCATCGCCTAGAAAAACTTCCAACTGAGTTAAATAAGTTTCGAGATCTTTTTCGGTAACTACACCACCAACATATTTCAGCCCTTGACTATCTTGAAGCTCAACAAGTTTTATTTGGATCTTCTTTATCACAGAAAAAAAAGCCTGATTATTACGTAGCGGTGTCTCTTTTTTAGTTACTTGCATTGTATTAACATCTCGTGTTTCTGATTTAGCCATATTATGAGTCGCTATTTTTGTATCAAGTCCACTCAAATCATTTTGAGTTAATACCGAACAACCTGTATTTATTAATAAAGATACACATATCACTAACGCGCTTAATTTGAACAAAGTCAACCTACCAATTACAATTTTAACAATAACGACTATGTTACCGTTTAATACTTCAACTCACATCTACTTTTAATATAACACCAATTATTTGCTACACTTAACGTTAACAACATCTAAAAAGCATTAGACAGTATGAATAGTCGCATAGAGCTTGAGTTTCATCATAGAGTAAAAAAATGAAGTATTTATTAACTCCAACATTTTTTAGCCAAATTTCAAATCTATTGTGGAGCTACAGGTGGAAGCTTATGCAATGGAGTGCGTTTAGTTTTACTCTATTTATAATACTTCAAAACCAAATAAATCTAGCTACTCCCAACATGTTAGTTTGGGTCGCTCTTTTTATTTTGTTTTTTGCGTTACAAGCACTCGTTATTTCGGCTTTTATTTTCTTCTTCAAACATCTTCCTTCAAAAAAAGCTAAATCCAGACAATGGTTTACATTTTATCGAACCATTGAATGGTGCGAAGCAATTATATTTACGGCAATACTCCCATTTCCAACCATAATTTATTGCTATATGTTATTTATGTAACCTAGCTTTTAATGCTATTTTATAAAGAATTTCTACACCATTTCGTAATCGAGTACTCATTTGAATAATCAAGAAACTAGTCTTTCGCAAGATTCAAACAACATCAGAAGTAACCCTGTAATAAAAGGGCTTATCTCAAAAATGCCAAAGTCTGTCAGCGATAGCTTTAGCGACGAACAACTTACACACCTTATGACCGCTATAGGTTCAAGAAGTTGGGGTAAACACAGCATCGACCAAAGAGGAACATTTAAAATACCTTTTTACCGCTGGCGTTACTATTATGTTTTACTCTTGGGTAGAAACCACAGAGACCTATCAAGAAATGAAAAAAAGATTTCATTGATCAGTGCAACTATATTCTCAACCATATTTTTGACATTTAGTGCGCTATTAGGGTTGTTAGTAATATATTTACTAAAATCAGCTATTGGTATTGATTTGTTTCCAGGATTTTCTTTGGGAATTTGGGACTGGTTTAAAGGTTAATCAAGTAGCTCCCTAAGAGTTATAAAACAACTTATTAAACAAGTTCTAAAAATAAAAAAAGACATGTTTTAAAGCTAAATCAACTATAAAACATGCCTTTAAATAATACTCAAAGTGTAACTATTTTCTTTAATACTTTTTGCACTAGATTTATGGCTACTTGATTACTATTAGACTCTGCGTAACAACGCAATTCAGGTGCGTTACCAGAAGGTCTCAAATGAATAACATCATTATTTGACAGCGTAATTCTTAATCCGTCTGTTCTATCAACATTTATAACGGTTAGATCGTTAAAACCAAGTAGCTTAATCAACAACGATGGATCTTCACTGTGTGTTTTTATCAAAGTTTGGCTTTTTTCAGTTGCGAAGTTTTGTACTCTATCGCTGGCTGAAAACCTTTTACTGCTTTGAGTAACAAGTGCTGAAATAGGCGTGTTTTTTGCGACAGATAACAACATTATTGCGGGTAAAACAGCATCTCTGGTAGGTAAGGCTGATAACAACTGATTATTAATTTGAGTGTCACTTCCTAATAAAAAACCACCGTTTGCTTCATAACCGGCAACAGAACGATAACGCTTAGATAAGGCATCAAATTCAGCGATTACGTATGGAGATCCAATTCGAGTACGTTCTATATGCTTGAATGCATTCGATAGCTCAACCGAAGTATTACTATTTACGGGTATCGCTAACGCCTCAACATTTAATGCTTTAGCACATAACAAACCTAAAATATCACCTCGAAGCCAGTTACCCTGCTGGTCAGCTATTAATGGCCTGTCACCATCACCGTCAGTAGAAAAAATAGCGTCAAACTTATATTCATTTGACCAGTTTTTAGCTTTTAATTGATCGGCTTCTGACACGGCTTCTGTGTCAATAGGAACAAATTCATCACTACGTTCTAGGGAAGTTACTTCAGCACCTAACTGCTCAAACAAACTTTGGTATAAGTCTCTACCCGCACTAGAGTGCTCATATATACCAATGTGTTTGCCTTTTAACACTGGCTCTTCAAACAACGATGTATAACGCTCTATATACTCGTTACTAGCATCATTACTCACTACAAGCTCTGGTAAGTCATCACAGTTAGATAATGAGGTAAAGCTTGCAGCGCTTTCTAGAATAGCGAGTTCGTCGGCTTTGGTAATTTCGCCATCTGGTCGATAAAATTTCAACCCATTACGATCAAACGGTATATGGCTACCGGTAACCATAATACATGGAATATTACGTTTCATTGCAGCGTACGCAAGTGCGGGTGTAGGTATTACACCATAATAAACTACGCTAATTCCGTTTTGTTGCAGCGCTGCGCTACATGCTTTAGCCATTGCATAACTACTAGGACGGTTATCAATGGCGATAGCCATGGTACTAACCGAAAATTCATTGTTAAGAGTATCTACAAAAGCTAATGAAAATGCAGCACATACATCAGGCGTAAATTGTTCTACTAACCCTCTAGCTCCACTCGTTCCAAATGCTACACCACTATCAGAAAGTACATTATTGCTAACTTTCGTTACGCCATTGCTTGGAGTTTGCGTCATATTATTTTACTCGCCCATATCTGTCTTCAAAACGCACAATATCATCTTCGCCCAAATAAGAACCCGATTGAACTTCAATAAGTTCCAAATCTACTTTACCTGGGTTTTCTAATGCATGTACGGCAGTAATGGGAATATACACCGATTGATTTTCCGATACGTATTGTTCTGTATCGTCAATAGTAACCTTAGCCATACCCGACACCACAATCCAATGCTCTGCTCTATGGTGATGCATTTGTACCGACAGTTTAGCTCCTGGTTTAACGGTAATACGTTTAACCTGAAAACGTTCACCGCTATCAACTGAATCATATTTACCCCACGGGCGATAAACCTCACGATGAATAATCGCTTCTGTTCTATTATTCTGTTTTAAGTTGTTTACAATTTTCTTAACGTGTTGAGCTTGGTCTTTATGTGCAACTAACACAGCATCTTTAGTATTAACGACAACCAAATTTTCAACACCAACCGTAGTAACAAGCTTATCTTCACTAATTACAAGCGTATTTTTGGTGTCAACAGCTTCTACATCGCCAGTAAACGCATTACCATCTTCATTTTGTTCTGATACCTCAAGTAACGCAGAAAAACCACCTACGTCATTCCAGCCAGCGTCCATTGGCACTACAACTACATCACTGTTGCTTGCCGCACATAACGGTTCCATAACAGCGTAGTCTATAGAGTCATCTGGGCATGCCATAAACGCCTCTTTATCTACACGCACAAAGTCCATATCTTGGTTTTGTACTTTCATTGCTTTAACGCAAGCGCTATAAATTTCTGGATTATGCTGTTTTAGTGCTTCAACGTAACGGCTTGCTTTAAACATAAACATGCCGCTATTCCAGTAATATTCACCCGACTCAACATATTTTTCTGCTGTTACTAAGTCTGGCTTTTCAACAAAGCTATTTACAACAAATGCTTGTTCGTTTGATTCGCTATTCGTTAAAACATCACCGCGCTTGATGTAGCCGTAACCTGTTTCGGGGTGCTTAGCAACAATACCAAAAGTAACTAACTTATTATCATTTGCATGTTTATATGCTTGTTTTACCGAAGCTTGAAAGGCATTGTCATTTTCTATTACATGGTCAGCAGCTAACACTAATAGAACAGGATCATCACCTGCATTTGCCGTTTCTAACGCATGAATAGCCGCTAAAGCAATCGCAGGAGCAGTATTACGCCCAACAGGCTCAAGAAAAATTCCACCGTGCTCTACGCCCAACTGCCTAACTTGCTCTGCAGCAATAAAACGATGTTCTTCATTACAAATAAGCATGCTTGGGGCGTTTTCCAAGCCATTTAAACGAGAAATAGTTTGTTGCAGCATTGTTTGCGTTTTATCTTCGCCGCATCCTAGCGCTAAAAATTGTTTAGGGTAATTGCTTCTTGAAAGAGGCCATAATCGAGTACCCGAACCGCCTGCCATTATTACAGGTAAAATCATTTTTATTTCCTATATACTGTATTTTAGAACAAGATATTACGTTCACTTCATATAGCGGATGATACATTATTCTTCCATCAATTAAAGAAGGTGAACGCATATAATTCGAATTTAAACAAAAAATAATGATTTAACCAATTGTTAACAAACAAAGACTTCCAAATAACGATTAAACGATAGATAATGCTCAACAATGTCAGTTTATTTTACGTTTTTACTCTAAACTCAAAAAACACATAACGATTAATAGTGTAAACGACTGTTTTAAATGAATATATATTTTATGGTCTAATCGTTGCACTGTTGCGTTATAGTAACTCGTTGTTTAAAACTACTATTAAGGTTTGAAATACATAGTGATTATTGATTTAAAAAAAATAATAACGTTTATTCCCGTTTTTTGTTTAATGCCGTCACATTGTTTTGGTGCAGCGGAAGAGCAACATGGTTTATTACTTAACTCTTCGATTTCACTATCTCATGATGACAACATAATAAAATCTTCCAATAAAATTGAAGACCAAATACTTAGCATTAAACCAATTGCGCTGTTTAATTCTTCAATTGGTAAGCACGATGTAAAACTGCAGTATAGCGGTGAATATACTGCATTTAACGATAACTCTAGTTACAATTTTAATGCTCACGATATTGCGACAGGCATTGTTTTTGACCATAGTTATAGAATGAGTACAGAACTTGAAATTTTCTACCAAAAAAATATAGAAGCACCTAATTCAACTAATGCAATAAACCTAAATACAAATGAATATAATTATTTCAATCAAAAAGGGTTAGTTGCGAGTTGGCTATATGGTAAAGAAGATAGTAACGGTCAAATAGTATTTACTTATACTCATGCTGACAAAAATTTTACAAACAACCAACAATCATTTAGAGATTTAAAACAAAACGGACTTTCAGGTACATTTTTTTATAAGCTATCGAACATTTCAAGACTACTTTTTTTGGCAAGAGTTGAAGATTTTGATTATCAAAACACTGTTTTTAACGACCAGTCAAGTAAACAGTATTCCGCACTTACAGGGTTTGTATGGCGAACCAGCAACACTACCACTGGCGAATTTAAAATAGGCTATCAAACCAAAAAGTATAATGACATCAACTTTAAAGATATTGACGGTTTGACTTACATGCTAGATATGAAATGGACTCCTAACACATATACTCTGTTAAGTTTGGGAAGTAGTAAAAATACAACCGAGTCGGCAATTAGTAATCAGCAAGGATACACTTCAACCTCATATTTTGTAGACCTTGAACATAAACTAACAAACCGAACAGATGTAGAAGCCGGTTTCCAATATTCAATAAGCGATTTAGGTAGGAGTATTGTCGACACTAATACTGTTGTTCGTAAAGATGACATTTACTCGGCGAATTTTGGGGTAAAGCATAGCTTACGTAAATGGTTAAACATCGAATTTACCTACACGCACGAAAGAAGATCATCAATAAATACACTGTTTGAATTTAATTCAAATATTTTCACGATATCACTCGAAACAAATTTCGAATAATCGATATACACTAAGGTTAAGCAATGAAGTTACCTCAAAAAATTATACAATTTGCACTGCTGTTATTGAGTGGTATATGTTTATCAACATCTGCTCAAGAAATTGATAATTACCAGTTATCTGTTGATGACAAAATATCAGTTTCGGTATTTAACGAACCAGAATTAGGTATAGAGAATGTAAAAATTAGCACTTCTGGTTCTATTTCAATGCCTCTAATTGGGCAAGTTAAAGTAAAAGACCTAACCGTTCAACAATTAGAACAAGTACTGATTCAAAAGTACTTAAAAGGCTACCTTAAAAAACCTAACGTTACGGTTACTATAATAGAATACAGACCATTTTACATAGATGGCGAAGTTAAAAATCCAGGTAGTTACCCTTACCGCAAAGGCTTAACTATTCAAAAAGCTGTAACACTTGCTGGTGGCTTTACTGAACGCGCATCAAAAACAGCAATTTCAATCAAAAGTGAAACAGATAAAAACAACACTGTTTCAACAAGCTCTGCTCGCTTAACGTCAAAAGTTAAACCGGGTGACATCATTACAGTTAGCGAAAGCTTTTTTTAGAGAGAATAAAAGATGAAAGGACTAACTAACGCTGACTCGGAAACGAATAAAAACCTAATGAATATTGAAACAGAAAAAGAATTTGAAATAAGCACCTACTTACGCATACTCAACCGTAATAAATTTACAATAATTATTATAGCGTTGATTTGTTTAGCTTCCGGTACATATATAGCTCAGAACACTAAACCTATTTATAACGCAACAGCTAAAATTTTAGCCGACCCATACCAGCCAAATGCAGACCGTGAAGAACAATATATAGCCTCTGCCATGGTATTTTTATTTTTTGAAACACAATATGAGATTATACGTTCACGTGTAATAGCTGAAAAAGTTGTAGAGCGTTTAAACCTAGTCGAAAAACTAAAAATAGAACGCGCTAAAAATCAACCTAAAACAACGTTTATAAAACAAATAAAAGATACAGTTAAAAGTGCTATAGGTTACGAAAATAAAGAAACCAAAGAACTGACCGATGAAGAGCTATCTGTATTTCTTGCTGATAAAATATCTGCCAATATTGTTGTTACAGGTGGCAGAAAAAACCAAATAATCACGATAAACTATCAAGCAAACGATCCTCAAGAAGCTGCCGATATCATTAACGCTTTGTCTGATGCTTATATAGAATTTGGACTAACCTCACGTTTAACCGATGTTCAAAATCAACAAAAATGGCTTACCACTCAATACGAGCAGTTAAAAAACAATTTAGTTGAATCAGAAAAGCGTGTTAAAGAATATCAAGAAAGCCAAGGTTTAATACACAGCTACCAGCAACGAGCTCTTGCTAATAACCAGTTACAGTCGTTAAACACTAACTTGGTAAAAGCTCAAACAGAATTAAGCATTCAAACGGAGCAGTTCGAGCTAATTAAAGCAATTAAGAATGGGAGTAAAAATTTTTCATCACTTAATCAAATTATTCAAGACGATACTTTAAATAGTTTAATACAAGATGAAACTCAGAAACAAAATAAAGTAAACGAACTTTTTGAACGTTACGGTGAGTTGCACCCTAAAATGATAGCAGCACGTTCAGAGTTAAAAAATGCTCAAAATAATTTAAAAAATTCTACAAGTAAAATAATTCAACGCGTTGAAAATCAATACAACCTAGCTAAATTACAAGTAACAAATATAAACAACCTTATAGATGATACCAAAAGCGATGTCCGCTCAATACAAGATGAAAGTGCATCATTAGTGAGTTTAGAGCGTGAAGTAGAAAACAATCGTAGAATTTATGAGGCTTTTCAATCTCGCCTATTAGAGGCAAACATCAAAGGAGAAATCAGCGCATCTAATGTTCATATAATTGATAGAGCAACCGTACCCCGGATCCCAGTGAGCCCTAATGTAAAAAAAATCATACTCATTTCACTTATGGTTGGCGTATTCTTAGGTGTAATTGTGTCATTCTTACGTGAAATGCTTAACAATACGTTCAGAACACCAGACTTGCTTGAAGAAAAACTTAAACTTCCAATGCTAGGTATTACTCCTTTTGTAAAAGCACCAAAAAACACAAAAGGTCCAGAACAACAATATCTAGAAGATACCCGTTCACCGTTTTCAGAAAGTATAAACACTATACGAACAGGTATTATATTCTCGAATATAGACAATCCACCTAAAACAATATTAGTAACATCAGCAACAGGATCTGAAGGTAAATCTACCCTAGCAATGAACCTAGCTGCCTCTTTAAGCAATGTTGGCAAAACTTTATTATTAGAAGTTGACTTACGTAAACCGAGTATTAGTAAAAACTTAGAACTTGGAAAATCGCAAGGCTTAACAGAATTGCTCTCCGGAGCTGTAAAGTCGCTTAACGACATTACCCACAAACTCAATGACGATCAACTTGATATAATTACTTGTGGTGCGATTCCTCAAAACCCAATGGAAATATTATCGTCAAATAAATTTGAAAAACTACTTAAATCACTGGCTGAACACTACGAACATATTATTCTAGACGGCCCTCCTACCCTGCCAGTAAGTGATTCATGTATTGTTGCCAACAAAGTTGATGGTGTAATAGTTAGCGTAAGGGCAGAACAAACCAAAATTAAAGTCGCAAAAGAAGCGGTTACCCGTTTACAAAAACTTAACGCCAATATTGTTGGTGTTGTATTAACTGTAGCAGAACTTAAAAAAATGAGTTACTACGGCGACCACTACTACGCAGGCGAATACTACGGTGTGAAACCGGAAAAAGATGCTTAAAATATGTTAATAGATATACATAGCCATATATTACCAAATGTAGACGACGGAGCTCGTAGTAATGCCGAAGCCCTCGATATGTTACGCATGGCTATAGATGGCGGTGTAACAACGCAAGTTCTTACTCCTCACATCCACTTTGGTAAATTTAATAATACCAAAGGCGAATTACAAGAAAAATTCATACAGTTTCAAGAACTTGTTAACGAAAACAATATTAATGTGGAATTACAACTAGGTGCTGAAGTAAGAATAGGCCCAGAAGTGATGAAACTCGTTAACAATAATGAAATACCATGGCTGGGAGAGTTTCAAGGAAAAAAAACATTTTTATTAGAATTCCCTAGGCAAGATATACCTCACGGTAGCGACAACTTAATAAAGTGGTTACTAGCAAAAAACTGTTTACCTATAATTGTACACCCAGAACGTAATCGAACTTTTTTAGAACAACGCCATAAATTACAAACCTTTATTGATTTAGGATGCCCTCTGCAATTAACTGCAAGCAGCTTAACCGGTAAATTTGGTGCCGACGTACAACAAATGTCGGAAGAGCTGCTGGAAGCAGAACAAATATCAGCAATAGCTTCAGACTGCCATAACTTGAAAGGTAGAACGCCAGACCTTGGTCCAACATGGCATAACTGCAATTTATTTAACAAAGAAAGAATGAAAAACTCAACACAACAGTTGCGAGTGAAGATATAACGTATGGAAACAAAAAGTAGATTACAAGTACTCGATGGATGGCGCGGTATCAGTATATTATTGGTTTTAGCCGGCCACTTATTTCCTTTAGGCTATAAACAATTTCAGTTCAATGGCCCTATCGCAGCTACTGGCATGGCAATATTTTTTATATTATCAGGTTTTTTAATTACTAACGTTTTATTAAAAGATCAGAACATACCAAAATTTTTAATTCGCCGCTTTATGAGAATTGTACCTTTAGCTTGGTTGGTACTTGCCATTACATTTAGCTTTACCAATGCAAGTGTTCACGAAATAGTTTCTACTTTATTCTTTTATACTAATTGGGAGCCTATGGGATTGATAGCACCCACCAGCCATTTTTGGAGCCTGTGTGTTGAAGTACAGTTTTATATATTTATTGCACTATTAGTTTTTACACTAAAAAATAAAGCGTTTTATATTTTACCTATTGCATGTATTGCTATTACCGTTTATCGATATCTAAATGGCATTGAAATAGCTATAAACACCTATTATAGAGTAGATGAAATATTAGCAGGTTGTACATTAGCATTAATTTATAATTTCGATTCAAGTAAAATAAAGAACTTAATAGGACAAACGCCTACGCTGCTTATTTTTATATTACTTATAGCATCAAGCCACCCAAGTTCTGGTATTTTAAATTACTTTCGCCCCTACATAGCTTGCTTATTAATTGGGTCAACTATTTTTGATAATAAAAAAAGTTGGTTGCTAACTACTCTAAAAAGTAAATTTTTATTTTATATCGCAAGTACATCTTATGCAGTTTATATTATTCACGGCGGCCTTCGTTATACCTGGTTGGCTGAAGGAGGTGTAATAGAAAAATATTTAAAACGCCCTTTGTTTTTGTTGGTAACTTTTGGTTTAGCGCATATTTCAACTAAATATTATGAAAGCTTTTGGATAAAGTTTGGTAAAAAACTAACTAAATAACTTAAAAAATTAGTTATTCAAATAATTTTCCGTTAATAATCTAACTCTAATCCATAAGACAATGGACCGCATAATTATGACTAAAGAAAAAATTAACAATGAAGAACCTGATTGGGCTAGAGAAAAGCCAAGACAGTTTTGGGATCCTAGCCGAAAATTATTAAAATCCATCCGTAAATACCAGCAGTATACACAGTCAAATAGCTTGATAAATCGTAAAATCCTTGCTAAGTGGTATGTTATCAAACATCGATTTTGGTCAATAATTACTGGCGCTGAGATAGATTTAACGTGCCAAATTGGTGGTGGATTATTATTACCTCACCCTAATGGCATTGTTATTCACCCAAAGTCAATTATTGGCAATAACTGCCTTATTTTTCAACAGGTAACTATCGGAACTAATGATAAAAGCCCATCTCCACCGAGAATAGATGATCACGTCGATATCGGTGCAGGAGCGAAAATATTAGGAAATATCAGTATTGGATATTTAGCTAAAATTGGTGCTAACGCAGTTGTTACTATAAATGTACCCGAAAAGTCGACAGCAATAGGTATTCCAGCAACAATCAAATTAAGTAAAAAAGCCAATTAATTTATGTTTAAATATGTTTTTATCATAATTGTACCGTTATTAATTTTTTCAATTTTTAACGTGCAAGCATCTTTGCCAAAAACACCCGAAGGTTGGAGTATTTTTACTCCTTCTGAAGAGAGTTTAATAGTCTACGTAAGCAATAACGGTAATGATGATACGGCAAAAGCATACACGCCAAAAGAACTTGGTACCTCACCATTGACTCCTCCCCAACATATTACATTACGTCCCTTTAAAACATTTAAAGCTGCCTTTAAAAAAACCAGAAAGAATAAACCCGATTGGATACTGATAAAACGAGGAGATTCATTTTTTGAAAGTATTAACGTTAAAAATGGTAAAAGCCTAACTGAACCATTTTTAGTAGCTGCTTATGGTGAAAAAATAAAAAACCCTATATTTAATACGGGAGCAAATAATGCTCTACAAATATGCTGTCATTCATCTGAAAACATAGCAATTCAAGGGTTAGACTTTTATGCACATACAAGAGACCCTAAATCACATTCCTATTTATCTCCTGACGGAGATGTTGGTATTAATATTTATGTAAGTGAAAATAACATTATCAAAAATATTCTATTTGAAGGTAATCGCTTTAAATTTTATAAAGGTAATGTCATTCAGGGCTTAGGAGAATTCAAAAACGTTATATTTAGACGAAACTCCTTTCTTGATAATTATGCAACTGACTCACATAGTGCAGGCTTATATACTGCAAATGTAAGTTTAACGCTAGAAGAGAATATTTTTGACCACAACGGTTGGCTACAGCGAGCAAGTAAGAACATTGATTCAACAAAGGGTGCCGCAACAATTTACAATCATAATACCTATTTTGCCAATGCTAAATATGTAAAGTTTATTCGTAATATTTTTATTCGTAGTTCAAGTATTCATAATAAATGGACCGCTAATGAAGGCATACATAGTTCAAGTAACGTTATAATAAAAAACAACCTTTATATAGATGGCGAAATTGGCATTAGTGCTGGAGGCAATAAAACGGGTGCTTTTCGTTTTAAAAATTATCAAATTACCGACAATGTTATGCTAAATATTGGCCGTAGCCAACCAACCAATAGAACACTAGGCTGGGGACTTGAAATTAACGATTGGGACGGTGGTATAGTAAAAAACAATTACTTTCTTAACCAAGTAAGTCCTCAAGTGAATAATACTTATGGCATTAACATATCAGGGACAACTAAAAATATTACGATTGAAAATAATACATTTAATAATTTACATAACGCTAACGCTATAATACTTAGTGCAAAAGGTGTTAAACAAAATAATTTAATTACCAATAATAAACTATCTTTTAATAAAAATGGTGGTGCATTAATAAAAGTGGAAAAAGATCTAACAGGATACACATTTAAAAATAATCAATATTACCATGAGGCAGGTAAACATAAAATATTTGCCGAAACAACAACTAAACCGGCATTCTTAGATAGAATAATGGATATATTTACCCC
Source organism: Colwellia sp. (assembly GCA_020630795.1). GTDB lineage: Bacteria > Pseudomonadota > Gammaproteobacteria > Enterobacterales > Alteromonadaceae > Pseudocolwellia. The sequence goes on along the minus strand of JAHDIK010000009.1, from coordinate 72,892 downwards.
TATTTCACATAACGATACCAATTTAACAACGTGGCTTAACCTTACAAATGAGAGTGATAAGCAATGGCTTAACGATTCTAAAATTGAACAACGAACAATAGAATCCTATCAATTAAGTTTAAATAAAAAAGCAAGCATAGATGCATTTATTAAAGAAATTAGGAATATATCAATAATGACTTGGGATAAAAGATATAGCACTGAGCATATAAACAAATATATCAAACAAGGTTATTAATATTATTTAGTGACAGCAAACTAAAATAGCACAATAAAATCTATCAAAGAGTATAAATTAAAGGACTTAAAATGAGTAAAAAAAAATTTAAAGTGTTAGTTATTGCTGAAGCAGCAAACCCTGAATGGGCAAGTGTTCCCCTAGTTGGATGGTCGCATGCTTTTGCATTATCGAATGCTTGTCAGGCTCATCTAGTTACTCAAATAAGAAATAAAGAAAGTATAGAGCATTTTGGTTGGAAAGAAGGTGTAGAATTTACTTCTATAAATACCGAAAAATTAGCAAAACCAATACACAAGTTATCACAATTAATCCGAGGTGGTGGTAATTTAGGTTGGACAATTAACACGGCTCTTCAAAGCTTAATTTACCCTTATTTTGAAAGATGTGTTTGGAACAAATTTAAAGAGTTACTCAAAGATGGAGAATATGATGTTGTACACCGTATCACACCTGTAAGTCCAACTGCGCCAAGTTATCTAGCTAAAAAATTAAAGACCATAAACGTACCTTTTGTTGTAGGGCCGCTCAATGGAGGCGTTCCTTGGCCTAAAGAATTTCCTGAAATGCAAAAAAAGGAAAAAGAATGGCTAAATACAATAAGAAATGCTTATAAATTGTTACCCGGTTATCGTTCATTACGAAATAATGCGACTGCAATTGTTTGTGGCTCAAAGGCCACATTAGAACAAATGCCAGTTGATATAAAACATAAATTGGTTTATCAACCCGAAAACGCTATTGATATACAAAGGTTTTCTTTAAAAAATTCGATATGTAATGAACATCACCTAAAGTTAGCATTTGTAGGTAGACTTGTTCCCTATAAAGCATGCGACATAGCTATTGAGAGCATTCAAAACTTAGCTAAAGAAGGAAAGGTCACATTAGATATTTATGGTAATGGCCCAGAGGAACAGAAGCTTGCCAAGTTAATTACAGAACTGAATTTAGAAAAGTATGTAACATTACATGGTTTTGTACCCAATACCCAATTACAAAATGAGCTTGTTAAGGCTGATGTTTTTTTATTCCCTAGTATACGCGAGTTTGGCGGAGGTGTTGTTCTAGAGGCTATGGCTCTGGGTATAGTACCAATTGTTATGGATTACGCAGGCCCAGCAGAATTAGTAGATGAAAAGTGTGGTTACTTAATACCTATGAATAAGAGAGCGCAAGTCATCAACTCAATTAAATATATCATCGAAGAAATAATTAATGATAAAGATTTATTAAAAGAAAAGCGTATTAATGCAATACAAAAAGTAGATAATTTATTTACATGGCAACGAAAAGCAGAGCAAGATTTGTTAATATATAACTGGTTAATTAACAAGGAAGATAAGCCTGATTTTTTCAATAAACCAAAAAATATAAAACGGATATAAAAATGAAGATCGGGATAGTAATTATTGGTCGTAATGAAGGTGAACGTTTAATAAAGTGTTTAGACTCAACAATTACCGAAAACACCCATGTTGTTTATGTAGACTCAAACTCAACCGATAATAGCGTAAAAAATGCTAAAAATTTAGGTGCTAGTGTTATTGATTTAGATATGTCGAAACCATTTAGTGCGGCTAGAGCTAGAAATGTAGGGTGGAAATATTTAATTGAACAATACCCTGACACTGAATACATTCAATTTATCGATGGTGACTGTGAATTACAGAATAACTGGCTTGAGCAAGCTCAAAGTTTTTTAATTAAACACCCTCAATACGCAATAGTGTGTGGTAGAAGAAAAGAGCGCTTCCCAAATGCAACCCTTTACAACAAGTTTTGTGATGATGAATGGAATACCCCCATTGGAGATGCATTAGCGTGTGGTGGTGATGCTTTAATAAGAACTAAATGTCTAATAGAGGTTGATGGTTACAAAGACTATTTTGTTGCGGGCGAAGAGCCAGAAATGTGCTATAGATTGCGACAAAATAACTGGAAGATATACCGACTTGACAAAGAAATGACCTTGCACGACGCGAACATAACGCGTTTTTCTCAATGGTGGAAACGTGCTAAAAGATCGGGGTTTGCATTTGCTTTATCAGCTAAAGAACATGGTAAAGGAGCTGAAAAATATGGTGTACGTAGAGCTTTACGCCCTATTATATGGTCAGGTGTATTGGTGTTGAGTATTATACTAAGTACTATTTACCCTACAGCTTTATTTGCATTATTAATTTTTCCTCTACAAATAATCAAAATGTTTTTAAAACAAAAAAACAAGACTCTCTATGGTTTTAAGTCATGTGTGTTTCTAACATTAAGCAAATTGCCCGAAGCCCTAGGTGTAATGGAGTTAATCGTTAAAAGTTTAAGAAAGCAATCTTATACCATTATCGAGTACAAATAATATGACTGAATTCTCTAATAAAAACATAGAGACTTTAATTGCTACGGTTAACTATAAAACATCGCGTTTAGTAACCGATTTAATTTTGAGTTTAACAGAAGAGATTAAAAACATTGGCAGTACACATATGGTTATTGTTGATAATAACTCAGGCGATGATTCGATAGAACACATACAAAACTTTATTAATGAAAAAGCGATAACTTGGATTACCGTTGTCGCAAGTTCAAGTAATTCAGGTTATGCCGCTGGTAATAACTTAGCCATAAATACCATACAGAATAAAAACGTTACTTTTAAACGCGTGTGGTTTTTAAACCCTGACACCAAGGTTAAAGTAGGCGCAGGTGTAGAACTTATAAAAGCCATGAGCAAACACAACCTTCATATAGTAGGTAGTAGACTTGAAGATGAAGACGGTACATTACAGTGCTCCCATTTTAACTTTCCTGGTATATTAAGTGAACTTTCTGCAGGTTTACGTTTAGGTATATTTGATAGATTAGCAAAAAAATATTTAGTTAGAACAGAACCTAGCAGCTCCCCTATTCAAGCAGATTGGCTTGCAGGTGCCTCATTTATTGTCAGTAATGAATATATTAAAAAGGTGGGCTTAATAGACGCTGATTATTTTTTATACTTTGAAGAATTAGATTTTTGCTTGCAAGGGCAACGTAATAATATGCCTTGTTGGTATATACCTTCAAGCAAAGTATATCACGCTGTTGGCGCGGCTACGGGAATATCTGATCACCGTAAAAAAGCCCCTAGACGCCCAAAGTATTGGTTTGATTCAAGACGACGTTTTTATCTAAAAAATTATGGCGCAACAAAACTAATATTGTGTGATTTAGCTTTTATTATTGGCTATTCAACTTGGCTACTACGCAGTAAATTCATAAACAACCTTGATTTAGCTAATGAACCACCTTCTTTTTTAAAAGACTTTATTAAAAACTCTTTCTTATTTCGTGGCTTTTCACTGAAGAATAAATAATGACACTATTTCAACAAATTAAAGATGATTGGGTTAATCATGGTAAAGACTGGACCAAACCTGGCTTTAGAGCGTTAGCCTATCATCGCTTTGGTAATTGGCGGATGACGGTAAAACCTAAAGTATTAAGAGCTCCGCTATCAATCATATATCGATTTTTATACCGTAGAGCGCGTAATTTATACGGTATAGAACTGCCTTATAGTGCCCAAATAGGCGCTGGTGTAATAATTGAGCATCAGCATGGTATTGTGGTTCATGGTAATGCTGTTATAGGTAGTAATTGTATTATTAGGCAAGGGGTCACTATCGGCAACCGATATATGGAAAAACCAACCGAAGCACCTGTTATTGGTAATAACGTAAATATAGGGGCTGGAGCAAAACTACTTGGTAATATTAACATTGGTGACAATGTCAATATAGGGGCTAATGCAGTAGTTATTCACCATGTAGAGAAAAATAATTTATATGTTGGTTTTCCAAACAAAAGGTGAACCATTATTTCAATGTTTCTTCCAGAAATTTCTGACGATCTTTGTGCATTTGTTTATGTGTTTTATCTTTAGCATACGCTAATCCAGACAAACCCATTTTATGAGCTGTATCAGATTTATTCGCTAACAACTTAATTATGTTGGCTAAACTTGTAGACTCTCCTGCTGAGAAAATAAAGGCATTACAATCATTTGTAATATCTAAGATACCAGACGTATTGGAAGCTATTACTGCAACGCCTTGGCTGAATGCATCAAAGATGATTCTTGGCTGTTCTTCTTTAATCGTTGGTACTAGTACGTAGTCATATTCTGCAAGAAGGTTAAAGAAATCTTTTCCGTACTCCACAGGTTTACGAAATTCAACTTTAAGGTTGTTATAATTTATCATTGCAATTTTTTGGCACTCAGCCTCTAAGGGGCCGGCTCCAATAATGGTTAAATGTACTTCAACATCAATGTCTTTTAATTTATTTAAGGCTTCAAAAACGACTAAAACCCCTTTTTCTTTAACTAAACGTGTAGGATAAATAATAGATATTGGTCTGTTTTTTTTCTGAGAAAACCTTAAACCAATATCTTCAGACGAAACAATATTATCTTTATTAACCCATGTTGCGGGATTAATTAAAGTTCGCTCAATATTATTCCCTAAAAAGTAATTTCGATAAAAAGACTGAGTGAATATTCGAGCGTTAGCTTGCGAAACACATCGAGTTAATAAAAACTTATGCGTATAGTGCTCTATTACTTTTCTAAACGTTTTTTTCTCTTTTTTATCCATCATCCAAAATGATGATTCAATAACAATTATCCATTTAAAAGTAATAAATGGTTTAAGAAATAATATATAAAAAGATAAAGGAAAAGCCCAACCTGCACCACCGGAGTGTACTATATGGGCTTTTTTACAAACTGATCTTACCATTTTAAAATTAGGTATTATATTTTTTAAAACAGACTTTAAACCAAAATCTTTATTTAATTCATAAATACACGTAATACCAAAATCATCTAACTTAACTAAACCATCATTATTATTATTATTTTGTACTGGACAACATAAATTAAAATCAGAAATATACCTTAAATGTTCCTTTATATCTTTCGCCCATAAAGGGTCGCAAAAATACTCCCCTGAATCATTTTTATTAATAGAAATTCTGCTAAACAATATATACGTTTTATGAATCAAAATTTTCCCCTCACGTTATTTTTCTGTTATCTAATTAGATGACTTTATATTATTTAGCTGTACGTACTAGAATACCTATTATGCACTATATAATAAAAACAATAATTATTAATTCATCAAAAACTCACTATAAACCTTAATAACATTTTTATTCATCATATCAGTCGAAAAATTTAATGATGTTTTTAAAGCATTCTTTCTTAATTCACTTTTAAGTGCTTCACTCTCTAAACAATCTATTAGATATTGAGTGGCTTGTTTATTATCACCGTCGTCAGCAACTAACGCATTAATACCATGAGTCATATATTCCAACCCACCACCACCACTAAAACCAACAACCACACAACCACACGCCATAGCTTCTAATGGGGGAAGGCCAAACCCTTCAGGGTAGCCCGTAGCAAGAAAAATATCGGATTTTTGATATTCCAGAACTAATTCTTTTTCTGTTAAACCGTCAGCGATAATTAATTCATACTCTTTATTCAAACCTGATAAAAACTTTTTAATCTCAGCTAAATCTTCAGGGTTTTTACGGCTCAAGGCTAATATTCTATTTGTTTTTCTTAACGACAGATCTGGTTTAAATACGTTAAGATCAATCCCGTTAGTAACAACTTGAGTTATATGTTGATCTTGTTCAACCAATTTGTTTTTTATAAATTGACTACAAGTTAATATATGTTGATAGCCTAAACCACTAAAGCCATTTGATTGATCTTTTTCTAGTAGAAACAATGCAAAACCTAGCCAATTTTGCGCAAATAAAATCCTCTTTGCATTCTGAAATAACAAACCATTGTAGGGTCTAAATTCTGTAGCAACTACAATGTCATTTGAATTTAATTGGTAACCAATTTCATTTATATGAATAGGCTCAATTTCATAATTGAAAAAACAATCAACATAATCACCTAATCTAATAATTTCAGTTTTATAACCCGCATTTTTTAATGCTAAACAGTGCTGATAAGTGATTTTTATTCCACCAACAGGTTTTATTTTTCTAATAAAACACTTTTTTAAATACCTTAACGAACTAAAGTGCTTTATTGACTTTAAAAAGTTAAGCAATGAAAAATGATCTTTTCCGTGATGCTCATCTAATAAAAAATAAATTGTGCCTAATTGCTTATTCATTTTACAAAATCCGTGTAACAAAAATTAATGTTAACAATGAAAGTATCGTTAAGGCTAAAGAAAGTAAGTGATTCAATTGTACATACTTTTTCGCTAACAAACTTATCACTATTAATGAGAAAAAAGGGGTTATTGCCATACCAATTAAAATCCCATTAAATTGAAATAAATAATTACCTAAAATAATACTCGCTATAATCAAAAATGCCCAAAATCCAATATAAAGCATATGTCTAAATGAGTCTCCTTTAGCATTTAGAATAGGTGAAATTGAATCTCCCGTTATTTTAAGCATTGCTCCAACAGACAGTATTTGTAATATAATCCCAGCATTTTGATAGTTAATGTTATACATAAATATTATGATTTCACTACCGAACAAAGCTAAAAATGCAGCAATAGGAAATGTTAATAAAACAACTTTAATTCTTAGTTGATTAAAAGCCACATTAAATTCGTCGATGGGGTTATCGAGTTTTTCACAAACAGAAGGAAAGAAAATTTTATTTAATAATGCCCCATGTAACATTATTGGTAATGCGGCAAGCGTAGCAGCAACATGATAAACCCCAAGCTCTTCTTTGGTTAAATAAATGCCTAATAAAAATCGATCCCCCTGACCCGTTATAAACGTTAAAATTGAAGCTAAAAATAACCATTTGCCAAACTTTGTCATACCACTAATATGTTTTTTAGAAAACATAAAGCCGGTAGTGCCCCCCTTCAAGTAATAAAACGTACTTATTGTAAAAACTATTTCAGTAAAAATCATTGAAGCAATAAAAGCCCATAAAGATTGAAAGTAAATAGCTAGGGTCAGCGTAGTAATTAAAGCTAATAGTTGTGTTGATAATTCTAGCTTAGTGAGTATTTTTATTTTTTTTTGTTTTACATGTAGAGCAAAACTAGTTGACCTAAACCCTTTTATAATAAAAATAAGGCTTATTACGGCAATATATTGCTGCAATAGTTCAGATTTGAATAATTGGGAAAAATAATTTGAAAACAATATAAGTACAATACAAAGTATAAAGCCTCGTATTACTGACAATGTCCAAGCACTTTTAAAAAATGCAGTGTCTTTATCATTATTATTTCTAATAATGCTAGTTTGAATACCAACATCTGATAATAATTCCGCACCAACAACAAGCGTAATTAAAATAGCCATCATGCCAAATTGCTCCGGCAAAAATATTCTCGTTAATATTAAACTTGATAAAAGTCGTAAGGCATTGCTCGCACTAAACCCCAAAAACGTCCAAACAAAGCTTTCATTTGTACGTAAGAAAGATGATAAATTAAAATTTTTATATTTGTTTTGAAGCTGCATAATTAACATATTATTTCGCTATGTAGATAAAATTTTATTTATGATATCTATATCTTTGTTTAATTGAGGAGATTCGATATTAAATACAGCTAATATATTTAAAAACTTCCATCGCCAATCTAAGTGCCTCAACGCCATTTTATGGTTGATTTTTGGCGTAGATTCGTTCCAATTTGACATTTTTTCGACGAAATCAACTTTATTTGTAAAATCTTGAATATGTACTGAGGCCTCAGGCCAAAATTCACGATAAGAAGAGCAAGTTAAAGGCTGACAACCAATAACGACACAACCACTAGCAATAGCGTCTGTCCATCGAGCAGTAATATACTCGCGATCTGGATGAGTATATTGAGAATTGTCTGCAAAGTTTGATTGTGCTAAAACATACTTTGCTTGTGAGTAATAATTTTTAACTAAATCGATATAGTTTTGGCAATCAAAAGAAGTTTGTGAGCTCATTCCTTCTGGGGGTCTTCCTTGATAAACTAGGCTTTGATTAGATAACAATTGCTCATTCTCTTCATCATTATCCCAGCACTCTGGCTGGCGCCCTATTCTAAGTAGATCTGTTTCTCTATTTGTATTACCAGAGCCTAATAATAATGCATCGGCTCCCCACCCTAAAAAAGTTGAGGGTACATTGGTTTTATTTTGATAAAAATCTACGTCTTCTTTAGTCATAACAAAGATATGGTCAATATATTTATGAAATTGGACAATAGAAACTCTTTCATGCCAAAAAGAATCTATAACCCATACTGCTATTTTATGAAATGAATCTTTATTATTAATAATATTCAAAAGCAATCCATCCAAGTCACTAATTGAACGAATAATTATTAATAAATGGGGGGATTCTTTTATTCTTTTTCTGCGTTTATTAAATAAGGTTTTTATTTTATCTAATTTTGATACGCGAATGTCTGGCTGCCGAATAACTTGAATATTTAATGTTGTTGAAAATAATTCAATCATATAATTTATTGGGAGCCAGCCATTTGAATCAGGTATGTTACTCAATATTTTTAACTTTTTATTATCAAACACTTAAAATCCTTCCCCTAAAATAAAATAAGTAATTTATGCATTAGCCTTGTTTTTTTCTTTTAAAATAGGTGTAACTAATACACCACTTAAAAACCACAACCAACTGGAACCCAGTGAAGAATTAGGTATTTGATCGAATAAAACACACGCTAAAATAAGCCCTAAGCCTAAGTAGATTTGTTTGTTTTGGCGTACTGCATTAGATGATAACGCACTAATACCAGAGGCAATAAACAAACCAAATAACGCATAAAAATAAATAGCACCATATTGGCCATAAACAATAACCCAATAACCGTCAGGAATGCTGCCATGTAATAAATTACGTCCCCAACTCCCCCACCCGACTAAAAACTTTTCAAATGCATGTGTTATTAACGTAACTTCGTGCGTAAACCTAAATTCAAGTGAATCAGCTTTCTCTTCGCTAAAGTCTCTAATAAAAGAAATAATACTGTCGTAAGGCACTACGTTTAGTATTGATAATGTTGGGTATAATAAAAAAATTAAAACCAATATTTTAACAACAAGTTTCTGTTGCCATAAAGACAAAAATACTATGCTAAAACCAGTTACCAAGCCTAAAAATATAGAACCTACAGTTTTGGATACGATTAATACAAAGAGCAGATAGGCTAAAATAGCTAAATTTTTTGCTTTATTTTTTTGAGAGCCAATTTTGAGCTGAATTGCTGCAGCTCCCACACACACAAAACAAAAAGTCGCTACTAATAAGCCATGCCCCATAAAAACAACCGCTCTATAACCACCAAAACGAAATTGTTGCGCGAACGAATGAGGAAAAAATCCATACACCCATGTATGTAATTGAGGGCTTATTCTAATTTCAAATAAAATTAAAACTGAATAACCAAGCCCTGCAATAACTAGTAAATGAATGATTCTTTCTAAATCTTTTACGCTTCTTACAATATTAACGGCAATGATAAAAGGTAATAATCGTAAATACTGGGCAAGTACTTGAGATATAGAATCATATATTGACAGACCTGGTACCCATAATTCTCTGTTATACATAGGCTCTGTATTAAAAAACACATTTACAAAAGGAATTACGAGTAGTAACCCAATTAATATTTTATGTATTTTAGTAATACCAAAAAATGAAATTTTTTCATTCTTAATTACAATGCAACCAATTAAAGCAGCAATTGCACTTATTTCATCTTTTCCTATTGCTGGGATCATGGGTAAATCAATTGCTGTTTTTACGGGTAAAAACATATAGCCACCAACAATGGTCCAAAATGTGGCGGTAACCGTATCAAACTTTTTATATAATAAAATAGCTATTAATGGCCACAACAAAATCACCCCATAAGCAAACAAATTAGGCATGATAATATCCGTTAGTAAATAAAGTAGTTATCAAAGAGGGATTATTCATCGTTATAGATTTCTATAGATTTTTTGTAGTTTTAGAAAATTACCAAAATAACGTTTAACCAATACTTTAGGGTTTTGTAACATTCTAAAGCACCATTCTAAATGGAATTTCTGTACCCATTGTGGTGCGCGTTTTTCTTCACCCGCTAAAAATAAAATTGAAGCACCTACACATAAGACAACCCCTTTGCTTAACTTTGCTTGTAACCGCTCTGCCAATATTTCTTGACGAGGGGAGCCTACGGCTAAAAATAGAAAATCGGGTTGAACGGTTACAGCAAATTCAATAACTTTATTTACTTCGTCTTCTTTGTTAATAAACCCCATAGGCGGGTTTATATGGTGAAGGTTTAATGTAGGGTATTTAGTAGAAATCACGTCAAATACATGCTGCTTGCCACCAACAATTAGTACTTTTTTATCGACCATGTGCTTCTGGTCGAACAATAATTGCGTTAGCGTACTTCCTGGTATTACTTCATCTATTATTTTATTTTTTTGTTTAAGTAGTTTTTGTAATATTCTACTGTCGCACAAACAAAGTGATGACCTGTTGTAAATAGCTTTTAATTGAGAGCTCTCGCCTTCGGTAACAATACGTGCGAGATGGTCAATATTAGGGGTAACAACAATTTCTACCCTTGAAGATTCGCTAAATTTTTTTACGGTATCTATTGCTGATTCCATACTTACGTTATGTAAGTTAACCAAACGTGTTTCGATAATATCCATTATTAATTTACTGTGTTCATTATGATCAATGAGCCTATTTTTTCTGCATTGGCTCTTTGGTTAAAATAATTTACTACATGATGCTGTGCTTGCTTACTTATTGTTTGTTGTTGGCTTTGTTCAGCGGTAAGTATATTAGTCATTTTTTTTGCTAAGTCTTTTTCACAGGCGGATGTTGCTAAAAAACCTGTTTGATAGTCTATAACTAACTCTTTAATGCCCGACAAATCTGTAGAGATAACAGGTACACCACTGGCCATTGCTTCCATTAATGAAACCGGAATACCATCCATATCGCCGTTCGCGTCTTTTACTGAAGGTAATACAAACGCATTAAGCTTTTTAAGCCAGTTACTTACTTGGTTATTCGGCATTTGACCTAAAAACGAAATATGACTGTCTAAGTTAAGGTTTGTAGTTAATGCTTTTAATGAGTCGGTTAATGGTCCATCACCCACTATTTCCACTTTAAAATTTGGGTGTTCAATTTTTAACTGATGGCAAGCTTTAATAAGGTATTCAACCCCCTTTTTCTCTACTAAACGAGCTAAAAATCCAAAGGTAAAAATTGAATTGTCTACTGATTCGCGATAAGTAAACTTTGTAATATCTACACCGCAATATACTACTTTAATTTTGTCTTTAACTTGTGGCGCTATGTTGGATAAGTAGGTTTTATTGAACTCTGAAATGGTAACAAAAAACTTGCAGCGTTCTATTTTTTCTTTAAGTAACCAACCACGTTGGAAAATATCGTTAGCGTGTGAGGTAACACTGAATTCAGTACCAGATAAACACGCTGCATACATCGCTATATCTGTTGGAATGTGAGCAAAGTGTACATGTGTATGTTTAATGTTGTTTTTTATTATATGACTTGCTAGAGATCCAGAATATACATATCGAAATATTAAACCTACAGCGTTTCTTGAAAACAAGCCAATACTAAATATGTCTTTGATCAGCCAGCCAATTGTTTTTATTGCATTTAACGGATACGAAACGAACACTCTTAACAAATAAAATAACGCTATAACAAAATTAATGTTATATAAAACAAAAATATCACCTACCTTTTCTTCCGTAACAGAGTCTACTTTTGCGCTAGACTCGCGGATAGATGCTACGGATACTTCAAGCCCCAGATCTCTTAATTGTATAAGTTCGTTATATACAAATGTGGCTGAAAGTGCTGGAATTTCGGGTGCTAAATATAACGTTTTTTTATTTAATAGCATGAGCTTACCTTTGATCAGGTATTTTATATTTTACTGGCGTATTACCCCAGACTGCTTCTTGCTCTGCATTAATTTTTTCAACAGTCTTCTTTTTACCAATCACTAACGAACTTAACTGAAATTTGTTCAAAAGCTTTTTCATTTCAGGGTCATCTAAACGTTCAACTCTTGTGATTGCACTTTTTACATATCCCCATAAAGTAGCTAATGCTCCAATAACATAAGGCTTTTTATTTAAACGATAAACAACAGAAGCTAATAAATAAATGAAACTACTCCCCATAAAATATTGCCCGTAACCATGCCTTATGCGACCCGTAATAATGTTATTTTGACTCGATCCCATAGGTCTTAAATGAATGTATCTAATTTCATCTTTATCATCACTTCGTGAGATCCACCCTAACGTTCGGCATCTATGGCTATCAATACCATCCCACATAACCTGTCTAACAAATCCACCAATATCTTTGAAGCATTGGGTACGATAAAACTTAGTTGCACCTACTGATGATTCATCACCACATACTTCAGGAACTAATTCTGTGGAATTTTCAGGATAAAAATATGGCTTACCACTATATGTACCTAATCTTGGTTCTTTATCCATTTGTGTCATTAAAAATTGAAAATAGGTATCTGGAAGATTTAGATCTAAATCTAATTTACAGATATAAGCATAATCATCTATTTTTATTTGATTATACCCCTCATAAAAAGCTTCTATTACACCTGGACCAACACTTCTGTGACCACGGTTTTCTCTAGTTAGAATTTCTATAAAGTCGTACTGATCAGCATATTCTTTTAAAATAGCGGGTGTTTGGTCTGTAGAACCATCGTCTACTATTACCCATTTTGTAGGCTTTACAGTTTGATTTACTACAGTATCAAGCGTTTGTCGCATATACTTTTCTTCATTTCTACACGGAGAAATGATTACATAACTTTTATTCATTACCTATTTCCATTTTTATTAGGTTTCAGGTTAATATTGATTTTATTCTGTAATTCATTTTATACAGATAACTAGTAATTTTTCGATTGCGCTTTTACATAATGTATTAAGAACACTTTTAGCATTCTAAATACATTTTTAACACGTCCAACAAATACAAAAAATGATGTTAGTTGATTAAAACGATATCGCTTTGATTTTTTTAACATCCCTGGTTGAGTATATCTTGAGTTTAATAACCTTATCGCTATTTTGTTTTTAATCGTTGATGGTTTAACACTTTTTATCAATTTTTCATCAATACTATCTTGTATGATATTTTGGTAATTATTCAGTAAAAAATATAAAGGGACTTCGCACCCCCATTTTTTAGCCATATTAATAACGTGCTCTATATTCGGATTACGTTGAGTGAGTATTTCGTGCGTATCAACCAAGTTGTATTTACAAAAATTCATATCACTAAACGCATGTATAGCCTGATGCAATAAGCAGCATTCTGCCGATAATTGTCTTATATTATTGTTTTCATATATTGGATGAATACTACTAGTTTCCCATAAATAATTTTCTTCAATATCAAATAATATGGGATTAATTAATGCCATATGTAAATCAACATTATCGCCAACTTTGGTTTTGGGCGTATACGATACTTCATAGGCATCACCGAAAACATCTGGAAAAATTTTTGCTTTATAATCCATTACATTTGCCATGATATTTTGCGCTTTTGCCCAATGTTTTTTTTGAACAAGAATATCTATATCGTTAGATAGTCTAGGGTACTCATTAGCATATAGCGTATTATTAAAAGCTGTTGATTTTAGCAATATAATTGGAACGTTATGAACATTGAACTCTTTAATTAATATGTCTAATTGATATTGTTTGGCTAATTGACTAACAATACCAAGCTTTGTACTTTTGAGTAAAAGCTCTTGTACAGGTTTATTTAAACGTTTAAAAATATTTAGTTTTTTTGCTTTAGCTAAAAGTAATGGTAACAGTCTTTTATGTACACTTTGATATGCTACAACTTGATTTAATGTTCTAATAGCTAAAGCAATTTCTGATTGATTATAAGTAACACTATCATTAACACATGCAAGTTTTAAAAGGCTGCAATAAACCGCGTCTTTTTCTTTGCTATATTTGTTGTTAAAAATACTTATATTCAAACTTTTTCTTTATTCTGTAATTCGACCAATAGACCAATAATAAAAGCCTTTGGCTTTCATTCGGGCAGGTTCAAATAAATTTCTACCATCGAACAAAACAGCTTCGCTTAACTCTTCTTTAACTGTATTAAAATCAGGTGCCTTAAAATTTTGCCACTCGGTGCAAATAATTAATGCATCAGCACCCTTTAATGCTGCTTCTTTAGTTCCCATAAGAGATAAATCGCTACGGTTTCCGCATATACGTTGAGTTTCTTCCATTGCTTCAGGGTCGTAAGCTTGTACTTTAGCTCCTGCTTTCCAGAGTGCTTCCATTAATACTAGACTTGGAGCTTCGCGCATATCGTCTGTATTCGGTTTGAATGACAAGCCCCAAAGCGCAAAGGTTTTACCTTTAATCGCGTTAGGGTTTTCAGCTAAACCAAAATGCTTTGAAATGTATTCAAATAACTTGTTCTTTTGTGCGTAGTTAACAGATTCTACTGCTTTTAAAATTTGCGATTCGTAGCCGATACCATCAGCGGTTCTCACCAATGCTTGCACGTCTTTCGGGAAGCATGAACCACCGTAACCACAACCAGGGTATATAAATTGGTAACCAATACGAGGGTCTGACCCTATGCCATGGCGAACGTTTTCAATGTCGGCACCTACACGCTCTGCAATGTTTGCCATTTCGTTCATAAAGCTAATTTTTGTCGCTAGCATACAGTTAGCTGCGTATTTAGTTAGTTCAGCTGAACGAATATCCATCACGATAATTTTTTCGTGATTACGGTTAAACGGCGCATAAAGTTCACGCATTAGCTCTTCTGCACTTTCACTGTCGGTACCAATAACAATACGATCTGGGCGTTTACAGTCGGCAACGGCTGAGCCTTCTTTTAAAAATTCTGGGTTTGAAACAACCGCAAATGATGGTGCATCGTTATTTGGAAAACGCTCTTTAAGTACACTGTTAACTTGTGCTTTAACTTTGTCGGCTGTACCTACGGGCACTGTAGATTTGTCGATAATAACTTTTGACGAATTCATGTGCGTAGCAATAGTTTCAGCTACTTTAAGTACATATTTTAAATCTGCTGAGCCATCTTCATCTGGCGGTGTGCCTACCGCTATAAATTGTAGCTCGCCAAAATTAGCGCCGTACTCA
The DNA here is from genome assembly GCA_020630795.1 of Colwellia sp. Taxonomy (GTDB): domain Bacteria; phylum Pseudomonadota; class Gammaproteobacteria; order Enterobacterales; family Alteromonadaceae; genus Pseudocolwellia. The sequence goes on along the minus strand of JAHDIK010000009.1, from coordinate 57,414 downwards.
GCGTCAGTACTAAAGTGTAATCTACCTGCTGCGTAGTTACTTTCTACTAATGGTGTTAAGCCGGGTTCGTATATTGGAATAATACCTCTTTTAAGGTTGTCGATTTTAGTTTGATCTATATCTATACAACATACATCGTGACCAGCGTCTGCTAATACCGCTGCTTGTACTAACCCTACGTATCCAATACCATAAAAAGTAACTTTCATTATTTCTATTTTCCTAGTTCTAATTCTGTAATTTAATGATTAGTATGCATTTCTATCATTAAACGATCTGAAGATGGTGAATAATACTATTTTGGCGTCTAACCATAAAGTCCAATTACGTATATATTCAAGATCGTATTTAATACGCATTTCCATTTTGTCTATTGTGTCAGTTTCTCCACGCCAACCGTTTACTTGCGCCCAACCGGTAATACCTGGTCTAACTTTATGGCGTAACATGTAGTAGTCTACCTGTTTTCTGTACTCTTCATTATGAGCAATGGCGTGCGGCCTTGGCCCTACTACCGACATTCGCCCTTGAAGTACGTTAATGAACTGTGGCAATTCGTCTAACGAGGTTCTTCTTAAAAAGGCACCTAATGGCGTAATACGAGCATCGCCTTTCTTAGCTTGAGTAACCACGTTTGCGTTTTCGGTTACGGTCATAGAACGGAACTTCCACACACGAATTTTTTTACCGTCTAACCCATACCTGTCTTGCTTAAAAATGATAGGGCCTTTCGAGGTAGCCTTTACAGCTATTGCAATAGCGATAAGAGGAATTGAAATAATGGCAAGAATACAAGATGACAAGATAATATCTTCGATGCGCTTAAGTGCTGCATTACCGCCACGCATTGGATTGTCGTATACGCTGATAGTTTGCACATTACCTACATGCGACATGGAGGCGTTCATTAAGGTATAAATAAATAAGTCGGGTACTATTTGTACATTAGCTGTAGTGTCGCCTAGCTGCTGCAGTATGCCTTTGATGCGTTCTTCTGCGGTAATTGGTAACGCAATATAAATTACGTCAAACTCATTGTTTTTTGCTCGTTCAACGCCTTCTAGAATTGTTCCTTGCAGCCATGCATGATATGTAGCGTCTATACGTTCTGGAATGCGGTCATCAAAAATGGCGTTTAGCCTATAACCCGTTTCTGGGTTGTCTAAAATTTGTTGTGCGAGTCGTTTACCAGATTTAGTTATGCCGATAATGGCTACTCTGCGGGTGTTACGCCCTTTTTTGCGGATACTCGCCAAAAATTGACTAAAACCATAACGCCACGCAATTAATGTAAAGAACGTGATGCTGAACCATAAACCAACTGATAGGCGCGAAAAACCCACTGATTGTTTAGTGAAAAAAAGAAAAGTGATTACTAATACGGAGGCCACAGCCCAAGCTAAAAAAGTATAAAATACAATTTCTTTAAAAAAGCCTGCTCGCCAAGATCGGTATAATGCGAATGACTCTGCAGTTAGAAAATAACCAATAGAGGCAATGAGTGATAATTCGAAGTACTCTTTAGAATACGCAACACCGTATAAAAATAGTACCACCAGCAATAAAAATTGAATAACAGCTAAGTCAATTAACCGATAAACTACGGCAAACACATTAATGTTATTTTTAATAATACCGTTGTTTTCATTCATTTTTACAAATTAATCCTTTAATACTTGGCATTGATTAACTTACGTTAATCATACAGCTTTAAACATATGTAATGTTACAAAAACATTACCGTTCAACCATGTATATATTCGTAGTACATATGTGTTAACAAAACGTTAAAAACTGCATACAAAATACAATTATATATTCTACGCTATCTAGCTTTAATTAGCTAAGTCTTTTATAATTTCTTTAGATATATTAGGTAAATACTCTTGTCCGCTCACGTAAGTGATCATTTTAACTTGAATATTTGAAACAAGTTTTGATAATGCTAATACGCGTTTATGTTCAATATTTAATGCGGAAAAAGCATTACCTAATACACTATTTTGTAACAATAGTATGACCGCTTTTGAAGATGATAATGTTGTAATATTACAAACATTTGAATTTTTCAAAGAACTTTCGTTGTTTTTTTGCTCTACTCTATTAAGTAAATAGATCGTATTTAATTTTTGAAAGCTCGTACAAAACGACAAATTATTATTATGTAAATTCACACTTTTTTTATCGAAACGTTTATGTACTCGTTCGGTGTTATCAGGCAACTCTTCTTGCTCAAACAACATTGCTAACGTGTCGGGCCATAGGCGTGAAACAGGCCAGCTAGGGTACACTTTGTATTGATTATTTACATCAGGGTAAATAGCAATCATGTCGTCAGTCATTGCTTGAAACCCATTTTGACACAAATAAGTAGTCAGGGTTGTTTTACCCGTTCTGCTTGGTGCCATTAACGCAAAAGCTGAGTTGTTATAACTGATCGCATTAGCGTGTATACAAAGTATACCTTTTAACTCAAGCCACAATGCTAAACCAATTGTTTGAAAGTAATGGGCTGAATCAGTGCCTTCATTGTTCCATAATACGTTGCATGTATTCTCTGAAAAGTGAAATTGCCCTTTTCCCTGGCAATCGACTTGTAAAATGTATCCATTACTTTTTATAGCATTATATAAACTAATTTCTGTTGTATAGCGTTTAGCTATATCACTCAACATCCAAATAGGTTTAACGCTTGAAGTATTAACAAACTCGTCATCGACTAACGAATGATGACACATTGTCAACTTATACGGCGTATTATGTGAATTTTCACCGAGATCACCGAAGTGTCCACATGAAACACCATGTAGCGGTAATTTATATAAAGGATTCATATTATTTAGAGGCTCTTTAACCTGAATCTATAAAACTCAGGTTAAAGAATTCGCATATTACCCTTGGAATGGGTTACGCTTGGTATGACCACCTTGCTCGTCTGGAATACTCCCAGCAAAGCCTTGAGTTAACTCTGCAAGGTTACCTGCATTTGTTAGCACTGGTTTTGAATAAGTTTTCAATTCTACTGATTTTTCTTGAGCTACGTTGTTAGAATTCATGTTAACTTCCTTATGATTTTCTAAATTAAACTTTATTTCTGCGTGAACTGAGCAAAGCGACTAAACCAGAAAGCATAACTAACCATGTGGTTGGCTCTGATACTGTTTTCTTATCGGTATCGATAAAAAAGTTTAGTGCTTGACCCAGCTCTAAATTCGTACCGTTAGTCCAATCAATATTTAATGTACCAAACAAATCAGGTGCACTTTCCATATCACTAAAAGAGCTAGCCACACTTGGTAAGTCAGCAACAAAAGGTCTACCAACGCCAGAACCAGCAGTTTCTTCAACAGTGTCAACATTATCGAAAAATACATCAGCAATAGCCGCGTTAATTTCAAGACCAATAATTCCATCTGCTCTGTTTAAGTTATCTAATACCCAAACACCGTCAAAGGCACCTGATGGAAGTACGTTACCAAACGTTTCTCCACTTAATGATAATGACCAGTCTGAAGATGCTGCGGCACCAGAATCAGCTGATGTTGCAGCCCAAGTTTGGGTTTCACTTGTTCCATTTCCAAAATAAGCAGTAACTTCAATGCCAGCCATATCAGCACCGTCAATAACACTAATATAACCTGCTTGTGAAAATAAGCTTGTAGATAGTAAAGCACTACCTAATAGTAATTTTTTCAACATCTGTATTCTCCTTAAAAGAATGCTTCCTGTAATTGCGCAATTAAAATTCATCTGTTCAAGCAAAAGCAAAAACCATTCCAAAATATAAAATGTATTATTTAACAATCACTAAGGTAAATATATATAATTAATACAAAGCTAAGCACATCACATGTAAAATAAGCTGACACGCACATTTTTAAAGGTGCACAACGTAAGTGCACATTTCACCAGAGTGGTTCATTTAACATACAGTTTTTGTATTAAACTAACATTTATCACTCAATCACCAACAAAGCGACTAACTCTAGCTGAAATAAATTTACAATATTTCCATGACATTATTATGTCATTACATCACTATATATACATAGCACTATATACTTACTATTAATGATGAAATTTAAATCACGTAATTTTTTTAAGGGAATAGTCGCGACTATTGGCTTAGACAACTCAGCAAAGCACCTAATAAATAACCTAAAAGATTTCCCATACACAACTGATTTAAAAGAATTAAATGCAAAAAAGCATTTAGATGTGAATATTGGAAGCTACCGTATTCATGCCCTTAACCAAACAACGGATACTTTAGAAGAACAACGACTTTTGGAAACTAAAGGTTGTAACCTAAGAACCTCTACCATAGTAAATGGTGATATATATATAAGAGATGGTTATAAGATAAGTAGTGTAAAAATTCCTGACGATCATAACGTTAACAATCTAGAAAATTTACTACATAACGCTTATGTTGAGGATCCTGTTAACTATTTAAGCCGATTTAAAGGCGATTATACATTTGTATTATGGGATGAAAAGCTTAATAAACTAAAAGCAGTAGTTTCACCTTTTAGTAGTAGATGTTTATTCTATACAACGATAAACAATGCCTTATATATTGCTTCTGACGCACAGTTTTTAGTTAAATTATTAAACTTGAACATTAGCGTAAATAAAAAAGCCGTATCAAAGTGGTTATCAGGCAGGCCTGATCCGAACACTTCGATGTTCAACGAGATTAATCAGATCCCACAAGGATCTGAGTTAACCTATGATAATGGTGAAATTACTGTACGTAAATTCTGGGGACTAAATACAAAGCAATCCATTTCATATACCAATACAAAAAACTATCAAGAACATTTTTATAGTTTGCTGCACTCAAGTGTAAATAACAGTATGAGTAACGACGATTTAAACTCTCCGGTATTTTCACAAATGAGTGGTGGTATGGACTCTACCTCAATTACAGCTTTAGCTAATGAAATAGCGAACGATCGCAATATGTCACTACATACGTTATCTCACACATACAAAAATACAGAAAGCTGTGATGAAAGCATGAACATTGAGCACATGATAGATAAATTAAAATTAAATAATGCTCATTTTGTTGAATTAGACAAATTTTACAACAGCAGCTTCGGTGAGTTATACCCTACCGACTTTGACAACCCTGGAATTGTGTTGTCACCTAAATACCGTGAAGAATTAAAGCTGATTCAATCTCTGGGCGCGAACACGTTATTAACAGGTAATGGTGGTGATGAAATGTGTTGGGGACACAGTGCGTCATATCGCTCTCGTTTATATAAAGGAGAGCTATCTGTTGTTAGTGAAGTAATAGAGGCGTGTAAGGAGCTAAACGAGCCAATTGCAGCTTCGTTAGTAAACCTTTTCGTCAAACCTATAGTCCCGAATACCATCATGAATTTATTAAGAATTGCGAAAGGTAAACCAACTCAATTACATAGTGACAACCAGCACCCTACTTGGTTAACTGATGAAGCTATTGATTACATTTTGCAAGATACACTAACGAATCCTTATTCAAACACTTTTGAACCAGCTAAACATGCTCGTTATGTTGGGTTACATACAACTTCTACATTTAATTCTATGAGGTCTTATCAAAAACTTGCAAATGAATACGACGTGAACGTAAAGCACCCGTTTTTCGACACTGACATTGTTCAATACAGTTTTGCCATTCCTGAGAAAATGTTGATTCAAGGAAGTTATCCTAAATGGCTACTTAGAAAAACAATGGAAGAATATTTACCAGAATCTGTTGTATGGAATAAACATAAAGTTGTATTCGATCATCATTTCGCTAACTTGGTTAAAAGTAATAAAACTGAAATTAGAAAGTTATTAACTCATGAAGGATTACAGGAGCTCGGTCTTATTAATAATGAGGAGGTATTAGCGCAATTTGACAGAATAGTTGAACACCAAAATAGCCAACTTAACGTTGATATGCTTTATGTCATTTTAACGCAATCATGGTTTCAAACACATTTCTGCTCACCGTAAAATTTCTGCACCTGTGGTTATTTATAATAGAATAGATAAAGAACAATTAGATTTAATGGGCCGTAACTTATCTGGAGAACTGACTAAATAAACGTTTTTATGCGATCAATTGTAGCTGTATCTGTAAGTTCTTTATATTTACTGGTTTCTTCGATTGAGTCGTTAATAATTCTGCCTTGGCATGTAAGCCAAGAATGTGCTGATAACTGTCCATTATTTAACTGAACACCAAAGTGCAGCTTAGTATTTATGCTTCTTTTTGCTAATAATTGTTTTTGACATAAACACCGTCTTAAACAATTCATTTTGCGAATGTGATTACGACCTGCTTTTTCATTAATTTTTATAAGTTGGTTAACTTCGTCTAAGTCTACTTCAGCACTTTGCTGAGCTTCTGTACTTACGTTAATGCTGTCTTTCCATTTGTTATAATTAAACGCGGAAATTTTAATGTCCCATTTTAGGTACATTATCCAAGACTCAATAAACACTTTCCATTGCGGTATAGTTAGCGACGTTACGCTAGATAAATTAACCATATATAACAGATTAAGCAGCCTCTACAATTAACGATTGCTCTATCATTGAAGTAATAAGCTCTTTTAAATCAGCCGATACTTCATTTAGTTCAACGCTATAAGTATTTGTTACTTTCTCTAATACAACACCAAAGGTATGCCCTTCAATCAGTTGCTCAACCATAAAAGTACCTACTGGGTCTAAAGTGTAATATTGCCCTGTGGTAGGTTCTAACAAAACCGTTTCATCATCCACTTTTTGAAACAGTACATTCTCTGCTAGTTGATAGCACTTGTTTTCCATCGATATTTCCTTGCTTTGCGTTTATTCGTTGAGTTTACCACGATCCATTGTCACAACACGGTCTGCTATTTCATTTAATTCAGGATCATGAGTTACTATGAGTACGGTATGATTTTGTAATAAGCTTTTTAGAAAGACGATAAAATCCGCCTTTCCTTCTTTATCTATCATTGACGTAGGCTCGTCTAATAATAACATTTTAGGTTTTTGCAATAACGCTCGGGCAAGAGAAATACGTTGGCGTTGCCCCCCTGAAAGCAATACTCCATTTTCACCTACTTGCGTTTTATACCCGTGCTCAAGTTGAGTAACAAACTCATCAGCGCCCGCGAGTTTAGCGGCTTCTTCAATTTCAGTTAATGTCGCTTGAGGGTAACCATATGCTATATTGTCGAGTATAGAACCGTTACATAGAGCAATGTCTTGAGACACTAAGCCTATATGATTGCGTAAAGCCGATAAATTATAGTCTTTGATATCAATTCCACCGACAGCAATCACTCCCGTGGCAGGCTCGATAAAACGCAACAATAAATGAAACAAAGTTGTTTTACCTTTACCATTTTCGCCCACAATTACGAGTGTTTCACCAGCGTCGATTTCGATATTAACGTTATTTAATAGTTTTTCATTCTCATTGTACTGAAAACTAACGTTTTTGAACGAAATATTATTATTTGGAACAGCCGTAATACCTTGCTCATTTTCAATAGGCTCTGGAGATAAACCAAATACATTAATCAAGCGTGTTGATGCGCCTCTAGCTTGCTGTACTTGCCCATATAAATTAGCAAGCGAACTCATTGGGCGTGCAAACAAAATACCGTACATGAGTATTGTGATAAGTTCAGCCATTGAAAGCTTGCCCGTTTGATAATGAATAGCACTGACAACGACTATAACCAATACACCAGACGTTACTAACAATTGAATAAGTGGCGACAATATCGCTTGAACTTTAAGTTGTTTTTTGCGTAATTCTTGTATTTTATACGCATTATTTTTAAATCGGTCAGACTCTACTTTCTCTCTAGAGAAGGATTTTACCAACTTAATTACACCAAAATTTTCACTTGCGATAGCAACCGAGCTAGCTTGTGTTTTTACAATGCTTTCGGTCAGAGGCTTTATGCTTCGCCCTAATACTTTCAGCACAATAAAAAAAGCGGGAATCATAGTCATAATTAGCAAGGTGATCGTAGGGCTAATTTGAGCCATTAAGATTAATGAACCTACTAAAATAAGTAACGACGGAACAAGCCCCGTTAAAATACCTGAAAGAAAATAACTAATAATACTAACGTCGTTACTTAACAGCGCTAACGTTTCGCCTTTTTTATTATTATTAAAATATTGAACGGGTAAAACCTGAATATGGTCATACAGCCTACAACTAAGCTGCGTTAAAATTTGGGCACCAATAAAGTTAACTTTGTAAGTAGAGAAAAAACGAAGCACGGCTTGGACAATAAACAACATTAGCCAGATAAGTGCTAACCATTTATAACCAAAATCATAAATTTCATAGTTCTCGAGTAAGCTTTTGGAAAACTGACCTGCAAACCAAGGAACACTCAAGCTAACAAGACTTTCGAGCACCATGAGTACAATAACAAGTAAGATACTTTTTTTGTGGTATTTCAAATATCGAAAAAAATGAAAAAAGCTCATATGTTATTCAAACAGCCTATTTGGGTTTTAGGGAATTACGCCTACTAAGAGTATTGCAGTTCTACAACAACAGTTTACTGCAAACTAACCTATTCTAATAGCACTATCTAAAACAATGTTTAGGTGTAATATCGCTGTAACATGGCGTATTCATTCATATAAATACACAAAATAAGATGTAAAAATTTTGTTATTAGAATAAATACGCTATAATTCGCTCAACTATATAAAAAGGACCTTAAAAAACATGAAAAACTTATTTATTCGTAGTGCTGTTGCACTTGCTGTTTCATCGTTATTTACTGTTGCAACTGTATCGGCAAGCGAACAACCAAACGCGGCAGATTTAGTTGGTAAAGCTTACGGTGGATTACACCTTACGCATATCGATTTAGACAGCAAACGTTGGTTAACCTCTAGCCCTCTTTCATCATTAAACAATGGTGATGGATTTGGTGGAGAATTAGGTTACCGTGCTAGTGAAAATACTGAATTTAGATTAGGTTACAGCCACATTAACCTTGATGCTAAAAACGGTGGATTTGATAAGCCAAACTCTTCATCTATCGCGTTTGATGCTTTATATTTTCCAACAGCCAAAAACTTCTACTTATTAGGTGGTTTTTCTCAGTTAGATGTTGTTGATACTAAGTTATCTTCAAACTTAGGTTTAGGTTACCGCCACTACCTAAGCGAAAAAACAGCATTATACTTAGAAGCAAAAGCACATTATCAGTTTGACAACTACCATGACGACTTTACTACACAACTAGGTTTTACTTACTTCTTTGGTGATAGCAAAAGTAGTTCTTCTAAAAGCAAAGCAGCTAAAGTTGCAACTGGTTTTATGGCAACACAAGCATTTGCTAACTTAACGCAAGCAGAAAAAGACGCGTACGCTAACTTATCTCAATATGAGAAAGATGCGTTTGCAAAAATGTCTCCTGCTGAAAGAACTGCATTCTTAAACATGTCTGCTGAAGAAAGAAGCTTATACTTAAGTATGTCGCCTGCTGAAAGAGCGCTTTACGCGAACATGACACAAGCACAAAAAGATGCTTACGCAAACATGACTCCAGCTGAGCGAAGTGCATTTATGGCTAAACTTGCTGCTGAGAAAATGGTTGATGCTGACGGAGACGGCGTTGCTGATGCATTAGATAAGTGTGAAAATTCATCACCAATGTATGCAGTAGACGAAACTGGCTGTACTAAATACATTGATGACGTTGAATCAATCAACTTATTAGTTAACTTTGCTAACAACAGTTCTGTTGTTGAACCTGAATACTTCAACAAAATAGAAGAAGTTGCTCAGTTCTTAGAAGCTAACAAGAGCATCAATGTTGTAATTGAAGGCCATGCATCTGTGCAAGGTAACGATGCGTACAATAAGTTCTTATCACAAAAACGTGCTGATGCTATTGTAAGTATGCTTACAACTAAGCATGGTATAGACGCTGATAGATTATCAGCTATCGGGTACGGTGAAGAAAAGTTATTAAATACTGACAACACTGCTGCTGCGCACGCTGAAAACCGCAGAATTATTGCTACTATGAGTGTTGACAAAAGAACACCTATCGCACGATAAGCGCTATATATTAATGTAAATTACGTTAATATATTGATTAAAAAAGGAACCTATTTAGGTTCCTTTTTTTGTTTTGCTTTTTGCTATTAATTATTAACTAAAAATTGCTCAACTAAATTTAAATCTAAAACAAAGCGTACGCTCTATATTAGGTTAGTGGTAAATTGAATTGAAACGACAAAATTAACCTAAAACTTATAGTGCACCGTGAGTGTTAAGTAATGAAATCAAATCGTCTTCAGTTAAAACTTCTACACCTAACCCTTGAGCTTTTGTTAATTTAGATCCTGCTTTTTCACCTGCAACCAAATAATGTGTTTTAGCCGAGACACTACCGGATACTTTAGCTCCTAACGATTGAAGCGCCGATTTCGCTTCATTTCTTCCCATTTGACTTAACGTTCCTGTTAACACGAATGTTTGATCTAACAAGGGTTGTTCGTCAGCAGCTAACACTTTAATTTCAGGCCACGACATTATTGTTTCTAGATCATTCACCACTTCAACGTTATGTGCTTGTTTAAAGAAGTTTATGATGTTTTTTGCGACAATAACGCCAACATCAGGAACATTTTGTAGCTCTTCTTCTGATGCACTTTTAATCGCATCAAACGTTAAAAAGTGCTGTGCTAAGTTACTTGCCGTTGTTTCACCTACTTCACGTATACCCAGAGAATAGATAAATTTAGGTAAGGTGGTAACACGGGCTTTTTCTAAACCATTAATAAGGTTTGATGCAGACTTTTGCCCCATTCGCTCCATTGTACTAACACTTAGTTCAGTTAACCTAAACAAATCAGCTGGTGTAGCAATAAGTTTTTCATCAACCAACTGCTCAACCAACTTATCGCCTAGGCCATCTACATCAATCGCTTTGCGTGATGCAAAATGTTTAATCGCTTCTTTGCGTTGAGCGCCACAGAATAATCCACCAGTACAGCGCAGAACCGCTTCACCTTCCGCCTTTAATACCGCTGAATCACATACAGGACAACTATTTGGAAATACGATGTCTGTTGCGTTATCAGGACGTTTATCGGCTACAACACTCACTATTTGTGGAATAACGTCACCCGCTCTACGAATAATAACCGTATCGTTAATTTTAATTCCCAAGCGCTCAATTTCGTCTTGATTATGCAAAGTGGCATTACTTACCGTTACACCACCAACAAACACTGGCTTTAAGCGAGCTACAGGTGTTATTGCCCCCGTACGACCTACTTGAAATTCTACATCTTCAAGTATTGTTAATTCTTCTTGTGCTGGAAATTTATAAGCCATCGCCCAGCGTGGTGCTTTTGCAACGAAACCAAGCTTTTGCTGTAACTCAATATCATCAACTTTTAGAACTGTCCCATCAATTTCATACGACAAGCTTTCTCTACTGGACAAAATGTGCTGATAAAACGCTTCACAGTCATCACTCCCGTCAAGTAACTGAACTTCAGGACACATAGGTAAACCTAATGCTTTAACTTGGCATAAACGTTGATGATGAGAATTAACTAACCATTCTGTATTTTCAACAGTGGTAACTTCGCCATTAGCATTCTCTATCATGTTACCGACAAAGCCTAAACCGTAGGCATAAAAAGCTAAATTACGTTTAGAGGTAATTTTAGAATCTAGCTGTCTTAAGCTGCCTGCTGCTGCATTTCGAGGGTTAGCAAATGTTTTCTCGCCTTTCTTAATCGCGTTTTCATTCAACTTTTCAAAGCTCGCTTTCGGCATGAATACTTCGCCACGCACTTCCAATACATCAGGGTATTCTTCACCTGTTAACGTTAATGGAATGCATTTTATGGTTCGTACGTTTTCGGTAATATTTTCACCCACGCTACCATCGCCTCGTGTTGCAGCTTGAACTAATACGCCCTTTTCATAACGAAGACTAACCGCCAAACCATCTAATTTAGGCTCAGCACATAGCTTAAAATCGTTCTGGTGTATTCGATCAACAATACGTTTTACGAACGCATCCCACTCTTCTTTTGAAAATACGTTATCAAGCGATAACATAGGAATTTGATGAGTAACTTGTGTAAAAGCTTTGAGCGCTTCTCCACCCACTTTTTGACTTGGCGAATCAATTGTTTTTAACGCTGGATTTTCTTTTTCTATTTGAATGAGCTCTTTCATCAAACGATCATATTCAGCATCTGGTACTGTTGGCTCATCAAGCACATAATATTGATGATTGTATTGATTAATTAGTTGATGAAGTTCTTTAACGCGCTCAGGCAACAATGTATTTTGCATAGTGTCGGCTATTTACTCATATGGATAATAAAAAAGGCTCTATAGAATAGAGCCTCAAATATATTATATTGTGTTAATTTTTAAGCGTAAGCAATTCTATTTTTACGTTCAAATTCTCTTATTTTACTCGTGTAATGCTGCTCGGTTTGTTTAGTCATTACACTGCGTTTGTCGTCAAGTAACTGCGCGCCAAACTCAATTGAAATTTGTTTAGCTGCATTTAACATATGTTGAAATACTTCAAACGGGTCACCTGCGTTAGGCAAGGTCATAAACAAAGTTAAACCACGCGTGTTAAAGTTTTCTAACGCATCAAGGTCAAATGTACCTGGGTTCATAATATTAGCTAAGCTAAATGTTACTTTACCATTACCCGCATTATCTTGATGGCGATGGAATATGTCCATATCTCCATAACGTAACCCTAAAGTCAGTAACGTTGGTAGTAACGCGGCACCTGAAATATATTCACCGTCAGGCATTACAATAGACACTGCTAGTACTTCAGGCTCAACTGTAGGGCGCTCTAATTCTCTTTTTGTAGAGATAGGTTCATCCAAAGCGCTCATTGAAGGCATATCACCTTCGTCTACCGGGTCACCAAAATTAAGCTCAAACTGATTACGTTTAATTGCTTCTTTTTTACTGACCGTTGTTTTTTTCTGTGTTTTAGGTACTGCTTTAGCTGCAGGCTTAGCAGCTGCTTTAGGTTCAGCTTTAGCCTCAGACCTTACACTTGGTTTTTCTTGCGTGATAGGTGTTTGATATATCGGAGTTTCGATAACCGGCTTTTCAACTACAGCTTCTTCTTTAAATTCTGCACTGTAGTCAAATCCATCAATGTCGTCGCCTACTTCATCAAATGGAGTTTGCTCTACTGTTTCAGTATCTTTTGCACCCGACGCAGTTAAGCTTATGTCGCTTTGCGCTGGCTTATGTTGCGATGAAATATCAGAATCAGCTGAGTAATCAAACTCTTCAATTACAGGCTCATCATCAATATCTATTTCTGTATTGATAGTAGGAATAAAGCTAGGCTTTTGTGGACGAGGTTTTGGTTTTCTATCTTTAATAAGATCTTTAGGCTGATTCGCCAACGTCTCTTTCACTTCTTCAGGCTTTTGTTCACCAACCACGCGTACTTCACTTACGCCGTCTTGATCGAACCCTGAACCATCAAAACCTCTTTCTACCGGTTCTACTTTTTCATTTGTTGTTTTAAGTTTATACGGGTTTTTATTTCTTCTGATTGTTATAAAACCATGTATAAAAATAGCAGCAATAACAACTGCACTAATTATTATAAGAGTATTTCTAAAATCGCCTTCCATCACCAAACCTACGATAATTCTGCCATAGCTACAGCTTCATCAATATCAACCGCTACCATTTTTGAAACACCTGGTTCAAACATGGTTACACCTGTTAAATGAGAAGCCATTTCCATCGCAATTTTGTTATGACTAATATAAATAAACTGAACGGTACGAGACATTTCTCGAACCAAATTACAAAACCTACTCACGTTAGCATCATCTAAAGGAGCGTCAACTTCATCCAACATACAAAACGGTGCTGGATTCAATCTGAAAATTGCAAATACTAATGATAAAGCGGTCAGCGCTTTTTCACCACCAGATAATAGATGAATAGTACTGTTTTTTTTACCAGGTGGTTGCGCCATTATTGTTACACCTGTGTCTAACATATCGGTTCCTGTTAGCTCTAAGTATGCTTTACCTCCCCCGAAAACCTTAGGAAATAGGGTTTTAAGGTCTTTATTCACCTGTTCAAACGTGTTTTTGAATTTCTGCCTACTCTCTTTATCTATTTTTTCAATTGCCGCTTCTAGTGTAGCAATTGCTGTTGTTAAGTCGTCATTTTGCGCATCTAAATATTGTTTTCTTGTTAATTGATTTTCATATTCTTCAATTGCAGCTAAATTTATCGCACCTAGTCGACCTATGTCTTTAGACAATCGAATAATATGAGCCTGCCATATGCTTTCTTTGGCATTTTTAGGCATATTATTAATAACTTCATTCAATGACAGCTGAGTTTCTTGCAACGCTTCTAACGACGATTCAGCTCGAAGTCGAAAGCTTTCAGCGTCTAAGTGTGATTTAGCAGACTGCTCGCGCAATGCTAAAATTTGTTCTTGGCGTTTCTTTTGCGCGTTTTCTAGTTCTGTAGCTTTAGCTACCGTTTCAGCCATGTTGTATTGTATTTTATGAATTTTATCATCTACTTCAGCCATTTCTTTTAACCAAACAAGTAGATTTTGTTCATCGACTTTTAACGGTTCTATACTGTTTTCTATTACATTACTGTTTGATTTCTGTTGCTTAGTGAGTTGTTCAATAACGTGTTCTGTACTTTGAATTGCTTGAGTATTCTGCTCTTTATCATTTTTAATTTGCTCAACGTTCAACGCTAATACATGTTTTGAATCGAGTGACGATTTAAGTTGTTGTTGTTGTTCATCAAACTCCTTTTCTAACACAGCTTGTTGCTGCTCAATATTGTTAATAGATTGAGCGTCAGCTTCGCTGTTACTAACTTGTGTTATAGCATTTAGTTCTTCTGTTAGCTTTTCGATAACTTTATCGCATTGTTGTAAAAAGAACTGATTTGACGTTATTTGCTTTTGTAGTTGTTCATTTTGTTTCTGATAAATTTGCTGGTTTTGCGTGTTAACAGCATGCTCTTGATTGTATTGCTGTATTTGAGTGTTTATGGCTTCCGTTAAATCAAACGCCGAATTTTGCTCTTTAATAATTTGACTACGCTTATGCTCACACGCTTTTAAGCGACTTAATTGACTTGAAATAAGCTTTTCAAGTTCACTTATATCTGCTGAGAGTTTTGATTGTTTTTCTATCAAGAGCAAATGACTATTAGCGTCGTCAAACTGTCCTTTTCGAACAAAACCTGCACCAACCCAAAGAGTATCAGCGCATATTACCGACTGATGTGGTTGCAACGTTGCCAATATTCTCTCTGCATCATCTACCGACTCAGCAACGAAGATGTTGTTCAAAAAGCTAAAAGCTAATGGCAACACATCTACCTGCTCTGCAAGTGTACCTTGATGTTTTTCGGTGCTTATTGAATCGTCAATCAACATAACTTGTGATAAATCAGCTAACTGATGAATAACCCGCTGGCTTTGCTGAACAACTTGTCCTTGCTGCCAATATGACAACACACTACTTAATGCGGTTTTCCACGTGTCATTCACTTTCAAACTATCTGCAACAAAGCTTATTGTATTTTCTTGTGACGTACTAAGCTTACTAATAACCTTACTTTGGGTAACTTGCCACGTCGATTTAGTGTCAATTTGCTCCGCAATGGACGCAGCACTTTGCTTCAATAAATCAATAGACGCTGAATGACTAGACAACTGGTGATTAATTTCATTTATTTGGGTATTTATTGTTGTTAAATACTCGCTATGTGTCGCGTATTCGTTTTTAGCTTGCGCTAATTGCTCTTCAAGTAATTGCAACGCTTGAGTGCTAACGTTTTCAGCAAAGCCTTCAACATGCGGTGCAATGTGTTGTAATTGTTCGTTATACGAGGCTAACTGAGTTTTTGCTTGATTTTGTTTTTGTGTTTCAAGTGCTATTTGACTTTGAATCGATGCTATTTTACTCGCAGAGTCAGTCGATTTTTCATGACTTTCTTTCCAAAGTAGCTGCACTCTTTTTCGCTCTAACGTTAGCTTATCAAGCGCATTTTGAAGTGTTAATACGTGTTTTTCAGTGTGCTCTAACTCAGGCTGTTTATCTAACAAATGTTGAGCCAGCACTTTTTGTTTTTCTTGTTCTTTTCGTAACGTAGCTTGTGCATTTAAAAGCTGTTGTTGCGTAAGTTCACTATTTTGCTTTATGGTCGCGCTTTGTTGTTTTAAATGCTTAATGTTCTGTTCGGTACGCGCAATATTATTCGTCAGTGTAATTTTACTGTTTTGAAGCTCTGAAACCGACGACGTACCTAACTCGACTTCTTGTTTTGCTTGAAAAAGCTCAATGTTTTTTTCTGTTTGCTCTTGAGTTAACGTATCTATTTGAGCATTCGCTGTATCATACTTCTGCTGGAATGCTTTGCTTTGGTCGTTAAATTCTTGCCAACGCAATACTGCTAACTCTGCTTTGTATTTTCTTTCTTGTGTTTTTAAGGTGCGATAACGCTTAGCCGCTTCAGCCTGTTTATGCAGTTTGTCTATTTGTAAACTTAACTCTGAACGAATGTCGTTAAGGCGTATTAAGTTTTCACGCGTATGCCTAATGCGGTTTTCGGTATCCTTACGTCGTTCTTTGTACTTCGAGATACCTGCTGCTTCTTCAATAAAAACTCGTAAGTCTTGAGGTTTAGACTCAATTAAACGAGAAATAGTACCTTGTTCAATAATTGCGTAACTTCTAGGACCTAGACCTGTACCAAGAAATATGTCGGTTATGTCGCGTCTACGACATTTAGTACCGTTTAAAAAATAAGTATTGGTGCTTTCTCGATTTACGACACGACGAATTGAGATTTGGTTTCTATCGGCCATATTCCCTTGAATACGGCCATCAATATTGTCAAAAACTAACTCTACGCTAGCTTGTCCAATAGGTTTTCGGCTTGCAGAACCATTAAATATGACATCTGTCATGGCATCACCACGAAGGTTTTTGGCTGAACTTTCGCCTAACACCCATCGAACTGCGTCGATAATGTTTGATTTACCACAACCGTTAGGACCTACAATCGCTGTCATTTGTTGTTCAAATGGTACTTTTGTAGGATCAACAAAGGATTTAAAGCCCGCAAGCTTAATATGCTTTAAACGCATATAACTAAGAACCCTCTGATTATCATACCTATTTCTACAACCTAAAATTTAGCGAACAGTTTAAGTAGCTCTAGTATATTAAGATTCATACTAGGCTTATCAATATGGCGTAACTTTAACAGATGTTGTTGCGCTTTGTAACATTTCGGTACTGTTATCTGAGCGTAGTTCAACATATAATCACATGTGTAATATCAAATAGTTAGGCGAAAATTCGAACGATGAATCACGAAACAAACTCTGTACCAAATACAAGTGGCGCTGGTTACTTTTTCAAAGGTTTTGATCTTATTCAAAAAAAAGGCATTAAACGTTTTGTTTACGTACCTTTATTTATCAATTTAGTGCTTTTTAGTGTTGCGTTTTATTTTATGTATTTGCAACTAGAACACTACATGAGCATGTTTACGAACTGGCTTCCTGAAATGCTTTCTTGGTTAACGGTAGTATTGTGGCCGTTAATTATGATAACCGTTATTGTGCTGTTTTCATTTGTGTTTAGCACCGCCGCTAACTGGTTAGCTGCACCTTTTAATGGGCTATTATCAGAGAAAGTTGAATCGATACTAACAGGTGAACCAAGCCCTGAAAGCGGATTTAACGACATAATTAAAGACATACCGCGCACTATAGGTCGCGAGTGGCAAAAGTTGTATTACTACATACCTAGAGCTATTGGATTTTTTCTCATTATGTTGTTGTTGCCTGTAATAGGACAAATTATCTGGTTTCTATTTGTCGCATGGATGATGGCCGTTCAGTACAAGGATTACCCGTTCGACAACCATAAAATATCGTTTAGGGATATGAAAAATGCCCTAAAAGAAAAGCAAGGATTAAGCTACAGCTTTGGAATAACCGTTGCAGTATTTTCAATGATACCTATTGTTAACTTAATTGTGATGCCTGTAGCGATTTGTGGCTCTACTAAGTTATGGGTTGATCATTATAGAAAGCCTTTTATTCAAAACACCCTATAGATATGGTATAAATAGCCCATAATCGATTTATTTATAAGGAAATACTGTGAATAAGAAAATCAAGAAAACGCTGATATTTTCAATGTTATGTTCTGCTATTAGTACAACATTGTTAAGCACAGTAAGTTTAGCTGCCACTACAGGTAATGTATCAATTGAAGTGGTGAATGATGCTCGTGTTTTTGCCAAGTTCGACAGTGAAATTCCGGCTGTTGTTAACTATTACACGAAAAAAAGCGAACAAAGCATCATTGATTTTTATCGAGACAAGTATGGCGCGCCAAGCTCATCAGAACGACTAAAGGGCCGTTTAACGCAAAAGTTTAGCCATAACGACAAATACATTCGCGTAGTTATTTCCGAGCAAGACAATCATAGGCAGGTTGATGTAATTGTTACGCAATTTAACGTGAGATAACGGTTAAGTAGATTCGTTGTATCATTAATGAAGACTTAACAACAACGCATTAAAAAAGGAGCATAAGCTCCTTTTTTATTATTCAATTTTCATCAATAGTTCTTTATTTAGCAAAAATTCCATCAACCGTACCTTGTGCTAAACCGTGGTAACCCGGACGTGCTTGTTTATATACTTTAAGCGCCCAAGCTTTACCTTCTTCTGTTTTCGCAAGTTCTTTATACAAAGGTACGATAAGCTTGCGACGGCCTATACCTTTTAAGTATTTAGCCATATTGCTATATACGTCTTTGTAACCCACTTTAATTGATAGCAAATACCATGCATGTGCTATTTCAGCATTAGTACTTTGCGTTAAATTAAAGCTATTGTCTAACGACTTCATTAACGATAAGTTCGTATCTAGCGGTAAGTTATTGATAAAATGTAACCACTCATGCAATGTCCAATCAGATGTTCTAATATCTTCAAGCGCCAATTCGTTAGCTAATAATTGAGTAGTTGTTGCATCAATAATACTAAACGCATTAGACGTTGGTTTAGGTACAACCGTTGGTAAACCTTGACCATAAATCCATTCGTTTAACATCTTGTCTGACACAATATTTTGATATTTGTGTGTTAAGTTTTGTTTTAAATAAACCACAAAAGCTTCTGTACCTAAGCTTTGAAATGCGTGATTATTAAAATAATCTAAAATGAAAGTATCGAACTTTTCACGACCAAACTGCTCTTCTAAATACATTAAAAACAACTGCCCTTTAACGTACGGAACACCTGAGAACGCATCGTCAGGGTCTCTTCCTTTCAGATCAATATAAAGTTGAGTATCACCCGGAGCAAGATGAGTGACTTCTTCATTAAGCCCTTGTGCGCCTAATGCTTGTTCCATTACGGCTCTATCAACACCAAAAACAGATTCCATAATGCGGTTTTCAACGTAGCTAGTAAAACCTTCGTTCAACCACAAATCTCTCCAACTTTCATTAGTTACTAAGTTACCAGACCAAGAGTGCGCAAGTTCATGAGCAATAAGGTTAACTAAACTTTTGTCGCCAGCAATAACAGTAGGTGTAATAAATGAAAGCCTAGGGTTTTCCATTCCGCCAAATGGGAAGCTTGGCGGTAATATGAGTAAATCATATCTGCCCCAACGATATGGGCCAAAAAGCTTTTCCGATTCATCAATCATCGCTTGAGTATCGTCAAATTCAGCCACTGCTGCGTCTATAATATTTGATTCAGCGTAAATACCTGTTTGCTTACTCATTGGTTTAAAATGCAAATCTCCCACACCAATTGCAATTAAGTATGACGGAATCGCTTGAGGCATTGAAAAGAAATAATCGCCATCGCGTGGCGTATTGGGCTCATTATTAGCACTCATTACCGCTAATAAGTTTTTGTCTGTTGTTATACGCGCGGTATACGTTGCTCGAATGCTTGGCGTGTCTTGAATTGGAATCCAAGAACGTGCATGAATAGCCTGATTTTGACTAAATAAAAATGGATGCTGTTTACCAGCGGTTTGTTCAGGTGCTAACCATTGCAAGCCAGATGCTTTTTCTGTTGAATAGTAATATACACGTACTTTTTTACTATTAAAGCTAGGAGTAATAGTAAGTTTTGAGCCTAGCACATCATCACGTTCGGCTAATGTAAATGGTACGCCCACCCATGCACCAGAGTCATGTTGAGCCATAATACGCTCAATCACTAAATCCCGTGTATCAAGATGAATAACATTCGTGTCGTTCGACACCCACTTTAACGATAACTCAGCAAAGCCTTTAAGTGATTTTTTATCAAAATCTACATCAAGATCTAAATATATATGAGTGGTTTGTACTTGGTCGTAATTTGCGTAGGTGTAAACGTCTTTAACTTGTGCGTTGACCAAACATGTTACGAATGAAAAAAGTAACATTGTGGTTTTTAAGATTGTTTTCATAAGGTCTATTTCCATATAAAAAGAGGCCTTTAGATTAAGATAACCTAAAGGCCTATTCAACTAATTTAGCGGTGTGGAACTAAAACAACAAAGTAGCTAGAGTAAAATTTTAGTTACGCTTATATATTCTACTTTTATGTTTTTACGGCTTGTCCATTCTTATCACAACACGTCGGTTCTTTTCTCGACCAAGAATCGTGTCGTTTGATGCTACATGACGTTTTTCACCATACCCTTTTGCTTCAATTCTACTTGGGTCAATTCCAACTTTGATAAATTGTTCTCGAATGCTTTGCGCTCGACGTTGCGACATTTTGTAGTTGGTATTGCGTGGACCATAGCTGTCGGTATAACCATCAATAAGCACTAACTCTAGTTCAGTATCTAAACTTAAATATTCTGCGATCATCGCAAGTTTACGTTTAGACGACTTTGTTAAACTGTCACTACCAAACTGATAATTTAATACCGTGTAAGAAATATCATCAAAGCTATAATCAAGTAAATTTCCAACACAGCTTACAAACTGTTGATACGCTTTTTTAAACTTAGCTGTTGATAACCCTACTGATATTTTTTCGCTATCACGATACCAATCATTGTAATAAAACGTTGGGCTCATGCCTTGGTCGAGCTCGTTTAACATTGTCCAAGCAACTTTTTTAGGAAGGCTTGGCGCAAACTGTTTATGAAGTTTCATGTTAGCTAGCGAATAACCAGACACACCAGGTCGCCACTTAGGAGCAACCGAACGTACTTCTGCTAAAGAATAGCTATCAGGTAGGCGCATCATGTCTAATTCAAATTCTAAATTAGTTCTACGATTTGCTTTGCTATAAAAGCGCGCTTCGCCGTAATTAGGAATGTTATGAGAAAGCGTACATTCTAAACGAGAGTCGCTCGACAACTGCCAATTAGAATTATTTAAGTCGGCACTATACTGCCTCATACCAGCGTTAGCTTGGCATACTGAGAATAATAAAACTGCGGGAATAATAAATTTTTTCATAATTAATCTAACAAGATTTATAAATGACAATATTTGTATCGACACGTTCGTTAATAACTTTAACACCAATTTTGTAATTTAAGGATAAAAATTAAAAAACAATTAAATCCTCGTACTTATTTTAGCGGTTTTCTGAGATAATTACGTTTTATTTGCAATTAACTAAGCTTCTATTTTTATGTCAATTACTGAATCCCCTGCTTCTACCGTAACTCAATCTGACAAATCAGCATTTGCCCAACGCTTTAGAGGGTATTTCCCTGTCGTGGTTGATGTAGAAACAGCCGGCTTTAATGCGCAAACCGATGCGCTTTTAGAAATAGCAGCAACAACACTAAGCTTAGATGAAAACGGCGACTTCTCGCTTGATGAAACGATTCACTTTAATGTAGATCCTTTCGAGGGCGCTAACCTAGAAAAAGCAGCATTAGAATTTACAGGAATAGATCCAACAAATCCTTTACGTGGTGCAGTTGATGAAGAAACCGCTCTTAAAGCAATATTTAAACTAATTCGTAAAAAAATGAAAGCCGCGGGTTGTCAACGTGCGATTATGGTTGCACATAATGCAGCTTTCGATTTAGGTTTTGTTAACTCTGCAACTGAACGATGCCTTATTAAGCGCTCACCGTTTCATCCGTTTGTAAGCTTTGACACAACCACTCTATCAGGTTTGGCTTTAGGGCAAACAGTATTAGCAAAAGCGTGTATCGCCGCTAATATAGAATTTAATAACAGTGAAGCACACTCTGCTTTGTACGACACAGAAAAAACAGCTGAATTGTTTTGCTTTATAGTTAACAAATGGAAAGGTATGGGCGGTTGGCCTTTAGCCTCTGCCGAAGAGTCAGAATAAGGTTTACCAAGCTACATTAACTTCTTCATCAATTTTTACTAAAAAACCTCATAAAAAAAGCCGCTACAATAGCGGCTTTATTTATTCATTAATGCAATAGCATTATAAGTTGTCAGCGTTATCCGCTAAGTATGAAGCAACGCCGTCTGGAGAAGCAGTCATACCTTTGTCACCTTTGTTCCAACCAGCAGGACAAACTTCACCGTGATCTTGGTGGAATTGTAACGCATCAACCATACGTAACATTTCGTCAACGTTACGACCTAATGGTAAGTCGTTAACTACTTGGTGACGTACGTTACCTTCTTCATCAATTAAGAATGAACCACGGAAAGCAACACCAGCTTCTGGGTGCTCAACATCGTATGCTTGACAGATGCTGTGCTTAGTATCAGCAACTAAAGTGTATTGAACTGGGCCAATACCACCTTCGTTTACTGGAGTGTTTCTCCACGCGTTGTGAGAAAATTGAGAATCGATTGAAACACCGATAACTTCAACACCACGGCTTTTGAACTCTTCCATACGGTGATCAAAAGCTAATAACTCAGAAGGACAAACAAATGTAAAATCTAATGGATAGAAAAATACTACTGCTTTTTTGCCTTTGATTGCTTCAGATAGAGTAAAACTATCTACAATCTCACCACTACCTAAAACCGCTGCTGCAGTAAAGTCTGGAGCTGGACGACCAACTAATACACTCATTTTATTCTCCTAATTAAAAAAATTATTACCTAACGACTATTATTACGATAAAGGTTTATAACAATTCGCTCGGCATTTTGTAATGAACATCAGTAGTTATTGTGACTGACGTTTGAGTTTTCAATACTAAATCTAAAAGAAATTATGCTTCTTCTGATGAATTATTTTTTGCTGCCGATTCTTTAATCAACGTTTGTAATTCACCTTGTTGAAACATTTCAATAATAATGTCGCAACCGCCAATTAATTCACCGTCTACCCATAATTGTGGGAACGTTGGCCAATCAGCGTACTTTGGTAATTCTGCTCTAATTTCAGGATCTTGTAAAATATCTACATAAGCAAATTTTTCTTCACATGAAATTAGCGCTTGAGACGCTTGAGATGAAAATCCACAGCTTGGAAGCTTAGGTGAACCCTTCATGTACAATAAAATTGAATTTTCAGAAATTTGCTGTTTAATACGTTCGATAGTATCCATGGTAACCTCTATATTTAATTTACTCGTTGCATTATATAAAAACTAAGAAGAAAATGTGTATTTAACAATGCAATTAATATTACAAACAAAATAGTTATATATTAAAACTTACTAACCTTGATAAAATCGATGTTAATCCCTATATATTTCGGTAAACTAGGCAAGCTTTATAAATACCTGAGTAGTTTACTAGGTTTTTAGTAAAAACAAACTAATTCTTTATTATATATATAAGAATAAATATTTATAATTAATTCCAGGAGACAAAAATGGCTATTGAATTACCAGCGTTACCATATGCAATGGACGCGTTAGCACCACACATTTCACAAGAAACTTTAGAGTTTCATTACGGTAAACACCATAACACTTACGTAGTTAAGCTTAATGGTTTAATCGAGGGTACTGAATTTGAAGGTAAGTCTCTTGAAGATATCGTTAAAACCTCTTCAGCGGGTGTTTTTAACAACGCAGCACAAATTTGGAACCACACGTTCTACTGGAACAGCTTAAGCCCTAACGGTGGCGGCGAGCCTACTGGCGCTTTAGCAGACGCTATTACTGCTAGTTTTGGTTCTTTCGAAGAGTTTAAAGCACAATTCACAGCAAGCGCAATTAACAACTTTGGTTCAAGCTGGACTTGGTTAGTTAAGAACGCTGATGGTTCTTTAGCAATCGTTAACACGTCTAACGCTGCTACTCCATTAACTGATGAAGGTGTAACTCCAGTTATCACTGTAGATTTATGGGAACATGCTTACTACATTGATTACCGTAACTTACGTCCTAGCTACATGGATGCTTTCTGGGCATTAGCTAACTGGGATTTTGCTTCAGCTAACTTTGCTTAATATAGCAATTGCTAAGTAACCAAATAGTGTAAAGGCTTTTGAATAATCAAAAGCCTTTTTTATTGGGTAAATGCTTTTATTCAAAACACTTAGTAGCTACCTAATTAATAAAGCTATTTGAGAACTAAACCAAACACAAATTAACAAAGTACAACGATTATCATGCGCTTATTTAACCGCGAAACTATTATAATTTTTTAACTTTCTATTAATTCAGCTAACGATTGAATCACACGTACTTTACCGCGATACTCCGGGTTTAATGAAACATTCTTTACATTAAACCACACGGGTGAAATGTTAGCGTTAAGTGCGGGTAATATATCTTTCTCAAAACTGTCTCCCACCATCGTAATATTTGACGATGATACGCTAAGCTTTTTAATAATTGACCCAAGAAACTCTGGTTCCCCTTTCATAAATCCGACATTTTGTTGGCAAAAAACACCTTCTATAAAACGATGTAGATTTACACGTTTGAATGCGTGATAAATTTCATCTTCAGACGAATCAGCCGCTCCCGTAGCGATATAAACACTATTGTGTTTACTCAACAGCTTTAAGGTTTCAAACGCGTTGTCAATTGCTGTCACAACGTCCCAATCGCACATTTTTCCGTTCATCTCAGGGTAATCTTTCATTAATGTATCGCCCCAATCAAATAGATATACGGAGTTTTTTGTTAAATCTTCGTTGTTCATTTTTCTTCTTATATTCACCTAAAACAATGATTAGATACTGTTACACAAACGACATATAACTGAAATAAATCTTTCAAACTTGATTGCTAATCTGGCTTTAAAATAAGTTTACGAGATGGAACATGACTGACAACTTTATCTTATACCCATTAGTTGCGGTTTTACTTGTGTATATTGGACGACGCATTCAAATTCGACTTCAGCTGTCAAAAGCTAAACACCCTTCTTTACGTGGGCATAGCAAATGGTCTCGCAAAATTGCAAAACAGGTTGCCTACTTTAGCTATGATGAATTCACTTACTTTAGCAGTGACGGCGCGCCTACCGACGTAGCTTTAAAAAGACAAAATGCGTTAGCAGCACTGTCTAAAAAAATTGAAGACAGTTGCCCCAATACTTTGAATTATTGCAGTAAATTAGAGTCAAGCATTTCAGATATTCAATTCACGAGCAATTATCGTATTCCTTTTCCATACAAAGCACTGTTACCCAACTCGCTAAAGCTAGGCACCATTAGCAACGAAACATCAGGCAACAAACTAAAAGACCTTGATGGCAACTGGAGATACGATTTATCGGGTTCATATGGTGTAAATGTTTTTGGGTACGATTTTTACAAAGACTGTATAGATAAAGGCTTTGAGCAGGTAAAGTCTTTAGGACCAGTGTTAGGTGCGTATCACCCGTTAATTGCTGAAAATGTAGAGTTAATCAAACATGTTTCTGGATTAGATGAAGTGTCGTTTCACATGTCTGGTACAGAAGCAGTAATGCAAGCGGTACGGCTGGCCAGATATCACACGGGCAAAACACATCTTGTTAGGTTTTGTGGCGCTTACCATGGTTGGTGGGATGGCGTACAGCCAGGCGTAGGCAACAAACGACAAGTTAACGATGTATACACATTAGAAGACCTTAGTGAACAAGCCTTGCACGTACTCGCAACAAGGCACGATATTGCCTGTGTTCTAATCAACCCCATGCAAGCGTTCCACCCAAACTCTGATTCAGGTTCAGACTCAACCTTAGTAGCGAGCGACAGAACAACCGCGTTTGACAAAAAACGTTACACACGCTGGTTAAAACGCATTCAAGAAATTTGTAACCGTCGCAATATTGTTCTAATTGTTGACGAAGTATTTACAGGGTTTAGGTTAGGTTACCGAGGTGCGCAAGGTTACTTCAATATTCAAGCCGACTTAGTAACATACGGTAAAACCTTAGGCGGCGGTTTACCCGTTGGTGTTCTTGCGGGTCAATCACATCTTATGAAACGCTTTAAAGATGACGCTCCGGCCGACGTATCATTCGCTAGAGGCACGTTTAATTCTCACCCTAACGTAATGGGCACAATGAATGAATTTTTAAATAAAATTCAATCGCCTGAAATTCAAAATATTTATCAAAGTATTGAAGAAACATGGGACGCTCGTGTTGAAAAGTTTAATCGTAAACTTCAATCAGCCAACTTGCCTTTGAAAATAACCAATATGCACACCGTGCTCTCTATTCTTTACACCAAACCAAGTCGTTACAACTGGATGCTGCAATTTTATTTACGCGAAGCGGGTTTAGAGCTGAGTTGGTTAGGTTCTGGAAGAATGATCATGAGCTTCGACTTTACCGACGATGAATTTGACGATGTAGTTTCGCACTTTATCAACGCTGCTACCCAAATGAAAAAAGACGGTTGGTGGTGGCAATCTGCAAACCTAACAAATAAATCAATTAAACGTCAGTTTTTATTTGATATGTTACGAAGCGCAATTCCTTCGTTATCTCATTTTTTTCCAAGTCCGTTGATTGATCAGTCGCTAAGAGGAAGAGCTGACAACGCTGCGTTTCATAACAAAAACAGCCCAAATCAAAGTCAAAGTCAAACTCAATCTGAGTTAAACAAAATACCGTCATTAGACAATTCTCAATCAACAAATAAGGTCACGTCATAATGGTTAATAACACCAGTACAAGCAGTTACGTAAAGCCTATTAACAAACACATAGTAAAAAGTGCGTTTAGAGAATCACTAACAAAAGAGTTTAATGAATACACACGCCAAGCCCAAACGCGTTTTGATGAAAAAGATTGTCTTAAAGTAGACTTACACTGCCATGACCACAATAGTGATGTACCCGATGAGTTATGGGGACGTATTCTTCGGTTACCCGAAACGTGGTTAAAAACGAAAGAGTTAGTTCGTATACTTAAATCAAACAATATGGATGTTGTAACGGTAAGTAATCATAACAATGCACGTTCATGCTGGGCGTTAATTGATAAGGGCATTGATACACTTGTTGCTGCTGAGTTCACCTGTTTTTTTCCTGAATATGAATTATTCATTCATGTACTTACTTATGGTTTTAGTAAACAGCAAGAAATTGAACTGAATGAAAAGCGTCAGAATATATACGACTTTTTAAAATATACAGCGGCTCATGATATTCCCGTAATAATGCCTCACCCACTCTACTTTTACACAAAAAATGAAAAAATAGATTTAGGTTTATTTGAAAAGCTAGCGGTAATGTTTCAACGATTTGAAGTGCTAAATGGGCAACGCGATTTATGGCAAAGTGTATTAACGTTAAATTGGACGCAATCTTTAACCACTCAGAAAGTATTATCGTACGCCGAAAAGCATAATCTTAATCCAGCGGATTTTGGTGTTGATCCGAGTAAACCTAAAATACTTACTGGAGGGTCTGACGATCACACCGGCATTTTTGCAGGACAATGCGGATCAAACTTATACATTCCAAACTTAGCTGAAAGACTTAAAACAGAAAAAGCATCAGACCTAGCTTTAGAAGCGATAAAATTAGGCAACATGAGTCCTTTTGGTCAAATTGGTGAAAACCAAAAGCTCAACATTGCATTGCTCGATTATTTTTCACAAGTTGCAACCAAAATTACAGATCCTGGCCTTCTTCGTATTTTACTGCATAGAGGTTCTGCGTGGGACAAAATAGGCTGTTTTGCTGTAAGTAACTTTTTGTTAGAAATGCAAAAAAATAAAAAAGCGATGAAATTTTTCGTATTTATTCATGACGCTTTACAAGGGAAAAAACCAAACAAGCTTATTAAATGGAAAACTTCTAAAAACTATCGGTTTTGTTTTGAGTACCTAGAACATATTGCTGATAGCAAACATAAATCACCTGAAGAATTTGTCAGCACGGTGAATCAAGTCATTGGTGAATTGTTTAATTATTTAAACACGTTAATGGCTAACAAAATAGAAGAAGCAATAAGTACTAATAAAGGTCCGCAGCTCACTAAAATATCAACCGAAGAAATAACGCGAAAATTTGAAGTACCAAGCCAACTCACGGCATTATTTTTTGGCAATACCACTAAAAAAGACAACATGAGCAACGTGAAAGTTGAGCAACTATTAGATAACCTTTCATTCCCGTTACTCATTAGCACCGTGCTAGCAGGGGCTTCACTCGCTTCAACCCGAGTGCTGTATCAAAATCGCCGTTTGTTAAATGAATTTGCAGGATATATTGGAAAAAATCGTCATCAGAATAAAGCCTTGTATTTAACGGATACGCTTAGAGACAAAAACGGTGTATCAAATTCACTTTCCGGCAAACTTAAAGAAATTCAAAAGGCTGATTTACCAATTGATTTTCTTGTATGTCACGACACCCTATCTTCTGAGTCTCACTTACATGTTGTAAGGCCTATCGCTCAATTTAGTGTTCCACATTACGACGATCAAGAATTGAGAATTCCTGACGTAATGGAAATTGCGAAAATATTCTATGAAGGTGGATACGATCGAATTATATGCTCTACCGAAGGCCCTATGGCACTTGTATCTTTGTTTATCCAACAAATGTTCAATGTACCCAGTTACTTTTTTATGCATACCGACTGGATTGACTTCATCAAACACTCTACTGATTTAACGCAGTATGAGCGTGATCGTGTTAGACGTTTGTTACGTGCGTTGTATAACCGATATGACGGCGTTTTTGTCCTCAACAGCGAGCATAAAGCATGGCTGTCTGACTACGAAATGCAACTCGACCCAAACAAAGTATTTTTAACAGCTCACCATACGCAACCTAGAAACTTAAATGCACGTCGTATTCAAAAGTCAGACATTGTTCCAGGTGCAAATAAAAATACCCCTATTTTGTTTATTGCATGTCGAATAAGCAAAGAAAAAGGCCTTTTTGATTTACCTGAAATCTTGCGTAAAGCAAAACAATCAATCCCTGACTTACAGCTAGTTATTGCTGGACAAGGGCCTGCTACTGAAGAGTTAAAGCAACAATTACCTGATGCTATATTTTTAGGATGGCAAAATAAAAAACAACTTGCAGAACTCTATTTAACGCTAGACCTTTTTATTTTTCCGTCAAAGTTCGACACGTTTGGGAATGTAATTTTAGAGTCGTTTGTTCACGGGTTACCTACTCTCGCTTATAACTGTAAAGGACCTAAAGACATTATTCAGCACAATGTAAATGGTTATCTAGTTGATACGATTGATGAAATGGCTGAAAAAATCGTTGAGTTCTACGCAGACAACAATAATCGAGAACACATGCGTAAAAACGCTGTTACTCGCGCTAATGAATATCAAGCAGAACCCATTATGCACCAGTTTATGTGCGACTTAGGTTTAGAGATCCCCGTGACTTATCACAATAAGAAGACGGTTGCGTAATTAATGACAAAACTCACTCAAACCTTAACTCCAAAAGAACAGCTTAACTTTCTCGTTACTAACCGAATTCCACGTAGGTTACTGACACAATTTATGGGTTGGTATAGCAAAATTGAAAACCCGCTGTTAACTAAAGCGTCAATTAACGTATGGAAATTATTCGCAGAAGACTTAAAACTTGAAGACGCAAAAAAACAATCGTTTAACAGTTTACAGGAATGTTTTACTCGAGAGCTTAAAGACGGCTTACGACCTGTTAATACCGCAACAGACATTGTTACAAGCCCATGCGACGCTATTGTTGGTGAATGTGGAAAAATCAATGGTACGCAAGTATTTCAAGCAAAGGGCTTTCCGTATGAATTAAGTGACTTAATACCAGACTTTCATCTTAATAAAAAATACAGAAACGGTATGTATGTAACGCTCAGATTAAAATCTAGCATGTACCACAGGTTTCACGCGCCTATTGATTGCAAAGTAAATAAGGTTAACTACATATCGGGTGATACATGGAATGTAAATCCAATTGCACTCAAGCGCGTAGAAAACCTATTTTGTAAAAATGAGCGTGCCGTTATAGAACTAAAAACAGACCACCCGAGTAACAGCATTACGCTAGTTCCTGTAGCAGCCATATTAGTGGCGTGTATGAAATTTAACTTTCTACCAAAACCGTTAGATATTAAATACAAAGGCCCTAACCATATTCAATGTAGTTCTCGATTCTCAAAAGGAGATGAAATGGGTTACTTCCAACACGGTTCAACCATCATATTGTTTGCAACCGAAAATTATAATCTTTGCGAAGGTATCGAAGTAGGTAAACGAATAAACATGGGCGAGGCATTGCTCACAGGCCACGCATAACACGTTAAACAAATAAGAACATTACTGAATAAAACGACCGATTAACAAGCTCCAATAACACGACTAAACAAGGATATTTATGAAATTTTTTGAAGAGTTACAAAAACAACGCTGGGACGACCACCGTTTTTATCACCACAACCGCATTAATCAATTTTTACACCTACTTAGCGCTTGTTGTTTTTTAGCAAGTTATGTATTGCTTTTCTTCTATCCCGCTGCGGCTGCTTTAGTAGGTTGGTTATTGGCAATGGTGCTGCGCCAAACGGGTCACTTCTTTTTTGAGCCAAAAACATACGATGAGGTGAACAAAGCCACTCATGAACACAAAGAAAGCGTTAAAGTGGGTTACAATTTACAACGTAAGGTTATATTAATTGCAATTTGGGCAGCTACTCCTGTTATTCTGTATTTTGAACCATCATTCTTTGGCATGATGCAAGAGCACACAGAGATAATGAGCTTTATTAACAATATGGCCATTCTATGGTTAGTGATTGGCTTTGGAGCTGTTGTATTTAGAACCGTTCACCTATTTAAATTAATGAGTGTTCAATCTGGATTAGTATGGTTTACCAAAATCCTTACAGACCCATTTCACGATATCAAGATTTACCACAAATCAGTAGGTTATTTGATGAAAGGTGAAATGTACGATGATATGACAGACTGGTATGAAGACGTGCCTAAGAATCAATAAAGATTCAAAATAAGTAACTTATGTAGTGGGTATTCTGCTAATACCCATGATTAACACAGCAGAAAAATAAAACATTACTGCATAAGTTGCTTCATTGTTTAACCTCTTCACACTGCCCCCATGTCAATCATCACGTAACAAAAGTTACAATAAATTAATTTTCACATTCTAATACATTGAATAACATTCGAAAAAAATTTCACCTAAAAAATTATCAAGCATCAAGGAAAATCTAACACTCTGCTGCTATATTTATATTAGACTTAATCCATTAAACATAATCAAACTTTATAGGGATATTCAAACACACTCTGTTGAGAAAAATATGTTGTATAAACTTTTCAGCGATTTTGCTGTTTTCTTATCACTACTCAGTGCAATTCTTGTTTGCAATAACGTATATGCAATCCCAGCCACTACCTTAAAAATAACCGGAAACGGACAAAACGGCGTAATAAACACTGCGTATCAAAAAATCGCTAAAGATTTTGAGCTTATTTACCCCAACATAAAAATCAAAGTACAACTGCAAAGCGACCGAGCATTCAAACGTAACTTAAACCATATTTTATCTAAAGAAAGTGATTTTGATATTGTAATCATGCATGCAGGT
The DNA here is from genome assembly GCA_020630795.1 of Colwellia sp. GTDB lineage: Bacteria > Pseudomonadota > Gammaproteobacteria > Enterobacterales > Alteromonadaceae > Pseudocolwellia. The sequence goes on along the minus strand of JAHDIK010000009.1, from coordinate 25,400 downwards.
GAACGTCTCAACCAAGCGGTAGCAAATAAAAACTTATTACCTATTACTGATATATGGAACGATCGTCGTTTAGCAGACAATTTTACGCCAGCAATGCAGCGCGTAGTAACCCATAATAATGATATTTACGCCGTTCCATTTTCATACTACTTATGGGGTTTTTACTACAAAAAACCGTTTTTTGAACAGCATAATTTGTCGGTTCCAACAAACTGGGAGCAGTTTCTAACCTTATTAAAAACAGTAAAAAGCAAAGGTGTCGATCCTATATTTATTGGTACTAAAAACCCATGGCCAATTGGTAACTGGTTTGAATACTTAAATTTAAGATTAAACGGTGCGACCTTCCATAATCGATTTGTAAACGGACAAATTAGCGGACACAATGAAAAAATTGCCATGGTACTAAGTTACTTAAAAGGCCTCATAGACGCTAAGTACTTTAATGCTGTCCATAAAACTAAAACATTAACGGGCGGCTTGCCGATGCTACACAGAGAAAAAACCGCTGTAATATTAGCTGGCAGCGGCTATGAGAATTTTTTACCTGATTTTGTACGTAAAGATATTGGTTTTTTTGAGTTTCCAGTGATCAATACTCATCAGGCCAAGGTTCAGGTTTCTCCCATTGATGTAATCGCTGTTTCTGCGCACTCTCAATCACCCGTGGCAGCAAAAGAGTTTATCGCTTTTATGGCTGACAAAGACGTACAAACCGTTCATAACTTTGCGATTAAACAATTACCCGTTAACGTAAAGTCAAATACTGCCATTGAAGGAACATCAAAAACAGCGTTAGATATACTTAAAGACGCTGATGGGCTTACCTTATTTTATGACCGAGAAGTAGAAAAAACATTTGGCTTACAAAACCTCGCCATTTGGAAAAATTTTTTAGATTCTCCAAATATTAAACAAGCTCAAAATCAAATGGAACAGGCAAGACAAGAGTACCTAGACCGTATATGTGCAAAAACGCCATGTACAAACTAACGACAAATTTTACTTATACCTTTACATTGCTTTTGGGCTTTCAATCGTTTTGTCGCACGCTTTTCGCGCATGTTTTTCTTTAATTTTTTGAATATAATCATCAAGGCTAATATCGGTTCGGATAACAGCAGGTTGATTATTTACATTGATGTGTTGAATACGATCCAACCGAAACTCTCTGTACTCATCCCTCAATAAACAAAACGCAATTAAGGTCCACTTTTGTCCCCAAAACACAAGACCTAACGGTTGTACGACTCGATTGGAAAACTCACCATCGGCTCGAGTATATTCCAACGTTAATCCCATGTTACTTTTAATCGCTTTACGAATAACGAGTGAAATATCAGAGGCTGGAGAGTTAATATAATACGCCGGAACAATGACGTTCTTCTCAGGGTCAGTTTGCTTGAGCCGTTCTGGTAAAATCGCTTCAATTTTTAGCCGAGCATCTTCAGCCGCCAAAGCTAAATCTCTATCGGTCCAACCTTTTACCATCTTTAAACCCAGTTGCACGGCGAGCAATTGCTCTGCCGTAAACATGATGGGCGGAATTTCAAAACCGGGCTGCAATCTATAACCTACTCCAGCTTCTCCTTCAATGGGAAAGCCAGTATCAAGTAACACTTGAATATCGCGATAAATCGTTCTTTCTGATGTTTCAACAACCTCGGCAAGTTGACGCGCTGTTATTACAGTGCGTCGTCCTTTAAGTAACGTAATTATTGTTAATAATCGATCCGCTTTAGCCACTATTTTTACTTTCGCTACATTCCGATGAATACAGAATATCGCTAAGCTGCATATGGGTCGATTCTTTTTCAATAATATCCATCAAGTTTTGACATGCTGTTGACTGAAAAAATAGATCGCCAGCTTTTTTAGCTATCTCTTTGTTTTCCCAGTACACTACATCAGTCCACGTTTCAGACTCTTGATTAAACGATAAAGACCGATATAAAAATCCATTAAGCTTTTCTAGATCGTTTAATGCTTCTTTATTGGCTTCAATCACATCTAACTGAGTAACACCGGCTTTCGCTTTGAACGTAATAACTTCTACGACTTGCATAATATTCCTTACTGTTTTAGTTAATAAACTCCTTCAAGAAACACTATTATTCATGATCCCTACTGACAATTACTGTCAGCAGAGGATTCAAATAACACAAGAAACAAAGATTAGGATTAATATCAGTTAAGACATAAAAGCCTTAAAAGACAGTTGAATAACTAGAATGAAGAGAAGTAAGTAGAATACATAAGGGAGACAATTAATTAACCCTGTTATACGCCTCGTCAACAATATGTGAAAGAGTATTATCAATACTTACCGTGATTACGTCTGGTTCATCTTCGAGTGGAATTTCAAGGGTACTAAACTGGCTTTTCAACATATCGGCTTTCATAAAGTGTCCTTCTCTAGCTTCCATACGACCTAAAATCAACTCATAAGAACCAGATAAATAAACAAACTGTAGTCCGTCAATAGCTTTTGTTGAAGTCCCTCTTAATTGATCTCGGTAGATTTTCTTTAGTGACGAACACACTACAACAATACCCTCACCGGTATTTTGGTGATCAGCAATTAAGTCATGAATTTTTTGCAACCAAGGTTTTCTATCATCGTCGTTTAACGGAGTACCGTTCGCCATTTTGTTTATATTTTCTTCTGGGTGTAGGTCATCTCCATCAACAAACGTAACATTAAGCTTATTCGCCAGTTGCTCTGCAATAGTTGATTTTCCAGAGCCTGATACGCCCATCACAATAATACTTGGCTTGGTCATAATAAATACCTTTTTGATCACGATTCATTAAACGTTTTGATTTAGGACCTAAATTTACCCGTAAAATTAATACGAAGATAGTTTTATTATTCAAAGAGGGATTGAGATTTATACAAGGCCGCGCCTTTATAATGTGGTTGTTCCACATAAAAAGGTGTAACGCAGTAGAAAGGATCGACAAATACTCTTTGAAGGATTCGGCTAAAAGCGCTTTACTCTTCGTGAAGTAGTATTTGCTTAGAATGACTAGGCTAAATACTACTCCTTTGATTAAAACGCTTTTATGTCAAACAAAAATTAATCTCAAAAGGTCAACAGACTCTAGTTAAGTTTAGATACTTCGGTTTGTATATACGCGTTAATTACTTGCTCAAGCATAGATAAAGGCATAGAACCATTTTCGAGAATACGATCATGAAACTCTCTTATATCAAAGTTTTCACCTAGTTTTTCTTCAGCTTCTGCTCTTAACTTTTTAATGGTTAACTCACCCAATTTGTATGAAAGCGCCTGTGCTGGCCACGAAATATAACGGTCAATTTCAGTTTTTACATTGTGTAAAGATAAAGCAGTATTACTTGCTAAATAGTCCATCGCCTTATCGCGCGACCAACCTTTAGCGTGCATTCCTGTATCAACAACTAGCCTACATGCTCGCCACATCTCATAGGTTAAACGCCCAAACTGACTATATGGACTTTGATAAAAGCCTGCTTCAACACCCAAGTACTCAGAATACAATCCCCACCCTTCGCCAAACGCAGAAATATACGTTTGAGTTCTAAACTTAGGTACATCTTTCATTTCACGTGCAATAGAGTTTTGTAAATGATGCCCAGGAACCGCTTCGTGTAATGTTAATGCTTCTAAAACATATAATGGTCTACGATCTAAACGATAAGTGTTCACCCAGTAATTTCCTGGTTGATCATCTCTTGAAGGGCCTGAATAACGTCCAGTAGTATATTTAGGAGCAATGTTAGCTGGAACTTCAATAACACCGTATGGTGTTCGCGGAAGGGTTTTAAACAAAGCAGGTAATTTAGCGTCCATCTTTTTCGCTATGAACGATGCTTCTTTGAGTAATTCTTCTGGCGTTTTTGCATAGAACTGAGGATCAGTACGCAAAAAATTAACAAAGTCGGCGAAGCTGCCAATAAAACCTACCTCTTTAATTATTTCATTCATTTCAGTCCGAATGCGCTTTACTTCACTTAAACCAATGTCATGAATTTCGTCATAACTTAACGCTAGTGTTGAATAATGTTTAACTCTGTTGTTGTAATAATTTTCACCGTTGGGTAACGATGTAGACGCGATATTGTCGCGTGCATTAGGTTTATATTCGTTTACAAAAAAAGAATAATAATTTTGGTAGCTTGGCATTACGCTGTTTGCTAATGCTGCTTTTGCTTGTGAAATTAAATTCGCACGTGCGTTTTCACTTATATACTCAGGCAACCGCTTAAACGGTAAAAAATACGCACTTTTCGTAACATCTTTTTTAATAAAGGCTTTAATAGATTCTTCAAAACCTTCAAGCACCACTTTAGGTTGTGTAATTCCTGCTTCTATCCCTTTCTTCATCCATGCCTGTTGCTGAGAAAAGTAACGTGGAATTTCATTTAAACGGGCAATGTAATCAAGATAGTCTTGCTCTGTTTTGAAACTAACCATACGATTAATAAAACTAATATGCGCATGAAATCCAGATTCAGCCGTTAACGGCATGTAATGTTCTTTATTTGTGTAATTATCGAGAGCGTTTTTAATTTTGTAACGTAATACAGAGTGATCAATTTGCTTTGTGGTTGGCAAGATTAACGGCTTAATCGTCAATAATTCATCATATATTAGGCGTAATGCATCATGATCATTCTTTAACTTACTTGCGCTTAAATCGGGTAATTTTGCGTTATTCCCGCCTACTTCGAGCTTGTTAAAAGGGCTTTGATTTTCGTAGTATTGTTGGTATTTATCTATTATTGCATCAAGTTTTGATGTTGAGCTACTTATACTCTTGTCAGTAATCGTTTCGTGATTTGCACACGACACAGTTAACAATAAAAGTACAAAGGTAATCAATGTTTTCATGAACACTCTCTTTATTTCATGTTTTTTAAAAGTAATTATTACAGACAACAGATACGAATTCAGGCTAACGCACATATTTCGACTGTATCACTGATATAATACAATTAAGCAGAATCATAAAATAAAGAAACAAAAAAGAGATGAATAAACAAGATAAACAGCTAGAAAAACAACTTATTAAAAAGCTCACCGTGAACTGTGAACACTTTAAAGAAAGTATCCAAGGGTTTATGTGGCTAACGCATACGGTTAATTATGCAAAACTAAATCAAAGCATTAAAATTATTTGCGTATTTTACTCACATGAAAACATTCAAGTTGCGGAACAAAATGGCGATTTATCAACCATTAAACAAGATATAATCCACACGTTAAAAAGTTTATCAATTACACCTAAAAAAACAGAACAACATATCGTTTTTGATAGTGAAGAAAGGTTTAACACATACCATTGATACTGAAATGTAAAATATAACTAATTCACTTAAAGCCGCTAAGCTTACTCTGTTTCATATAGAGTTAACCCTGCTAACTGGCTATCAATAAAGAACAACATTGTTTGATAATTACTTGAATTAACATTTCCGTATTCTTTTTCAAAATTCTCTGCAGATATTCCTTCTGGAATATCTGTTACGTCAGGCATAAAGTCTTCTTCTTCTAGTTTCTGAGTTAATTTAAATTGCACCATTTCTGCAGAGTTTTCCGATTCTGTTGCCAATTGGGCTAACCGAGTTCCAGCCCTGTCGGCAGTTAAATCGGCAAAGCTAAAGCCACTTCCGCCAGGGTTACTGTCTAAAAACTCTTTAAACTCTCCAATTGTATCGCTAGCCGTTGTGTTACCAAATAACTGTAACGCAACCGAGTACATGAAATGTTTTTGCAGGTCGACCCTATTTTTAAGCGTTACACTACTTTGTAACATTCGTCTTTTACTGCTCTGCTTTGGTGTTAACTGAGAAACATCACCAACTAACAATTCAAATGAATCTGCACCAAAGTATAAAGACAATGCCATAAGTGCTGCATGATTTTCCTTAACCGCTAGTGACTCTCCTGAACGTATGAAGTTTAATTCAGATTGTTTTTTTGCAGCTAAAAACATTTGTTGAACGTAGTAAGGCAAGGTTGTTGATGTGTATGCTCCTGATGAGTCAATTGAACTCACTAGATATCGATAATAAAAACGAATGTGTTCAACATCTCCGAATAACGACAACTTATCTCGTAAGTCTAATAGCGCTGAAGAATCATCGTTTAATTTAGTCATATCTTGAGGAACGGCTAAACTAGTTTTGATATTACCATCTGACAACTTAACCCATTGAATCATCTCGACTAAGTTTGTACCTAACTCATCTTGCACAAACATATCAATAACCCAAGCGGCCATCGACACTAACGTATCACCTGAGAGAGATAAATCTCCAATATCGACCTTACCTAATTTTAAGCCTTGCTCAGAAGGAGATATAACACCAGACACATTAAGGTAACGAACAATTTTTGGAAAAGGTAACGCTATAGATATGTCTACAACAGCTTGTTTCGAGCTTATCGAAACGTTTGAAATTAACTGAGGAAGTGCTCTATTTGCCAGCGCACTCAAGCCATTCGCTTCATGTTGAGATAATTCAAGCATGACAGGTTGTCGTTGACTTTTTACTGACTCAATTAACCGCTTAGCCGCTACTTTACTTTGTGTAGCCGCTTTAACATCTACAGTATGTTGGTTAACAATATGAGGACTAGATTGTAATGCAAAAAAGCTGATCACAATCAAAATAAAAAGGCTGAATAATAATATCCAGCCCAACATTTTAAAGAATTTTTTAAACGACATTACGTCAGGAAAACCTTAATTAAACACGAGTAGTTATAGCTATTCAGATGCGTCGTCTTGGCTTATTCGGCTAGCAACAGCGCCCTTCTGCCCTTTATATTTTGCATCTTCCCTTTTATTGTATGGGCGTAATGCACTTGACGACATGGTTTCAAAATTTAGCGCAGCAATTTTCATTTTTGGACGCAGTGCCAATGGAAGTTTTCCGCTATTGAAAAACTCTAACACAATTTGTCCTGACCAGCCGGGGTCAATGCGGTGAGCCGTAACATGCACCATTAACCCTAAACGAGCAAGCGATGAACGACCATCTAACCAACCAACAATATCGTCAGGTAATGTTACAGACTCATACGTTACCGCTAAAGCAAGTTCACCGGGATGAAGAAAAAACGCTTCGCCATCTTCGATATGAATCTCGTCACTCATCACAGAATTCATGGCTTTTTGCATTTCATCTTTAGGACCACTTAAATCAATAAACGGCGCAGTATGTTCTTTAAATACGCGAAATTCATTCCCTAGACGAATATCAACACTTACACCTGAAACCATTGAACTATCAGGCATAGGGTTAATATTAATTTTCCCCGAGTTTAAACATTGCTCTATATCTTTATCAGACAATCTCATGACTTAATTCTATCCGTTTGGGTTATTCCAGTTTATCTATTCGTTCGAATCACTAGATATACAAATATCGACCGTTTTAGGGCTTCTTTTATCTAACTGATAAAATAGCTCCGACGCTACATTGCGCGCTAGTTTACGGTATAACATGGCTATATCGCTAGTGCTATTTTGCAGAACCGATGAGTTACCTCCATCTACGTCTTCTCGAATATGAATATTTAAAGGCAATTGGCCTAATAACGGAATATTTTTATCTTTTGCGGTCGCGACTCCACCACCTTCGCCAAACAAATGAGAGTGATGTCCACAGTTTTCACACTGGTGATAACTCATGTTTTCGATAAGCCCAAGTACTGGTACTTTAACTTGGTCGAACATCGCAATACCTTTAATGGCATCTGCTAAGGCAATATCTTGCGGAGTGGTAACTACAAGCGCTGCAGCGACAGGAACATTTTGAGAAAGCGTTAATTGTATATCCCCTGTTCCAGGTGGCATATCAACAATCAAATAATCAACATTAGGCCAACGCGTTTCATTTAGTAACTGACTAAATGCTCGACTCGCCATCGGTCCACGCCATACAGTAGCGTCGTTTTCATCTACCAGCAAACCTATCGACATTGCAGACAAGCCATTAGCATCTAATGGTGTCATTTGCTTACCGTCGTCAGACGTTGGTTTTTGCCCCTTTAGTCCTAACATGGTTGGAATTGACGGACCGTAAATATCAGCGTCTAAAATACCTACAGAGCTTCCCTCTTCCATCAGGGCATATGCTAAATTTACCGCTGTGGTAGACTTACCAACACCGCCTTTTCCTGAAGTTACTGCGATAATATTAGTTACACCTGATAAGCCATGCTGTCGAACAGGGTTAATTTGATATTTTGCATTAACAATAATAGATTTTTGTACACTTTCAGATAACTGCTCACTAAGCAGATCTAACTCACCATCGCATGGAAACGGTAACGTGAGACTAACAACAATATAATCACCATCTTTAGAAAACTCTGGCTCTCCACAAATGGAAAACAAGCCATCTGGAAAACACGCTGAATGATAATTAGAAAGAAAATCAAGAATAATGGTTTGAAGGTCTTTGGAGACTGCTTTATTTGGGAAAATCTTAGAGAACATTATTTAACGCACTTTATCGCATAAACACGATAATTATTAATGAAAAGTATCCACAAATTCTGTACCATTCTCCCCATAATTACCACCATAAATATGTAAACTTTATATGTCTGTATCAACTCCTGCTCAGCAACCTGTTGGGAAACGAAAAATTTTAGCGACTTGTGCGCTTCCATATGCAAACGGTTCTATTCATTTAGGCCACCTACTTGAACATATCCAAACAGATATTTGGGTGCGCTTTCAAAGAATGCGTGGACATGAAACATATTTCGTATGTGCTGACGATACACATGGCACGCCTATCATGCTTAAAGCTCAAGAGCTTGGTGTAACACCTGAAGAAATGATCGCAGGCGTTCGTGAAGAGCACATGGCTGATTTTGCTGGTTTTCATATTAGTTTTGATAACTACCACTCTACGCACAGTAAAGAAAATGAAGCGTTTTCTCATGAAATTTATAACAAGCTTCATGCCGCAGGACATATTAAAGTTAAAACAATTTCACAATTGTACGATCCTGAAAAAGGCATGTTTTTACCTGACCGTTTTGTAAAAGGCACCTGCCCTAAGTGTAAAAGTGAAGATGAAAATGGTGACAGCTGCGACAATTGTGGCGCAACATATTCACCAACAGACGTTATAAATCCTCGCTCTGTTGTATCAGGTGCAGAACCCGTTTTACGTGATTCAGAACATTACTTCTTCGATTTACCAGCCTTTGAAGAAATGCTTCAAGATTGGACGCGCAGTGGATCTCTTCAAGAAGAAATGGCAAACAAACTAGCCGAATGGTTTGATTCTGGTTTGCAACAATGGGACATCAGCCGAGATGCTCCATATTTTGGTTTTGAAATACCAAACGCTCCCGGTAAATACTTTTACGTATGGCTAGATGCACCTATTGGTTACATGGGAAGTTTCAAAAACTTATGTGACAAAAAGAATATTGATTTTGATGCATTTTGGAATAAAGACTCTGACGCCGAGCTTTACCACTTTATTGGTAAAGATATCATTTACTTCCACAGCTTATTTTGGCCAGCTATGTTAGAAGGTGCGGGTTACCGTAAACCAACATCTGTATATGCTCATGGTTTTGTTACAGTTAATGGCGCGAAAATGTCGAAATCTAAAGGTACCTTTATTAAAGGACGTACTTATTTAGATCACCTAAACCCAGAGTATTTGCGTTATTACTATGCTGCGAAATTAACAAGTAGAATTGACGATTTAGATTTAAACCTTGAAGACTTTGCACAACGCGTAAACTCAGATTTGGTTGGTAAGGTAGTTAATATTGCCTCTCGTTGTGCAAGCTTTATCACTAAACGCTTTGATGGCATGTTATCGACTAACGTAGATGACCAAGCGCTTGCTGACGAAGTGATGAATGCCGGTGACAGTATTGCACAGCATTACGAAAACAGAGACTTTGGTCGTGCAATGCGTGAAATAATGGCACTTGCAGACAAAGTAAATGAATACATTGCGGTAAAAGAACCTTGGCAGTTAATTAAAGACGAAACTAAACAGCAAGAAGTTCAAGACATTTGTTCTCTTGGTATTAACATGTTCCGTACGTTAATGATCTACCTAAAACCAGTACTGCCTGTACTAGCAGAAAGTACCGAAGCATTTCTAAACGATGAGCTTTTATGGGAAGGTCATAAAACGCTATTAACAGATCATAAAATCAATAAGTTTAAAGCCTTAATGCAGCGTGTAGACATGGATAAAATTAACGCGATGACTGAAGCCTCGGTTGAAAGTCTGGCATCAACCAAGAAAGCAGAAAAAGTTGTAACTGGCCCGCTAGCTGACGACCCAATTTCGCCTGAAATTCAATTTGATGATTTTGCAAAAATAGATTTACGTATTGCTAAAATTGTTAAAGCAGAACATGTTGAAAAAGCGGATAAACTGCTTAGATTAGAGTTAGCGCTTGATTCTGACGAAAATGGTGAAACTCGCCAAGTATTTGCTGGCATTAAATCCGCTTATCAACCAGAAGATTTAATAGGAAAACTGACCGTTATGGTAGCTAATTTAGCACCAAGAAAAATGCGTTTCGGTATGTCTGAAGGTATGGTACTTGCGGCTGGCCCTGGCGGTAAAGACCTCTGGATACTGAATCCAGAAGAAGGTGCACAGCCGGGTATGCGAGTTAAGTAATAAGGTAAATTAAGGCGAACAAATGTTCGCCTTAATTTTATCCATCCTCTTAATCTGCTATTCATCATTACATTTAAAATATGGTGCTTTGTCAAAATATGAAACCTCAAAACAGCTTAATTTTATCTATTAGCATGTTTTTGGCTCTACTCGGTTGCAGTAATAACTTCACTACAAAAACAAATTTAGACCGAGATAATTTTACCGATTACTTCTCATCAACAAGTGTAAAAATTTACGAATCTGAGAAAGCGTTTACCGATACATTCCAATATGTAGGTATTGTGGAAGGGGAAGATTGTCAGCGTAAAGCACATCACGCAAAACCAAGCGAAGTAATAGCAAGAACAAACGCACGACAAGCCGCCTATAAGCTCAATGCAAATGCCATTATATTTACGGGTTGCGCATTAGTTGAAGATACTCATCCATCCAAACAATGCCTGACAACTACCGTATGTTACGGCAAAGCTTATTATATTAGCCATTAATCGGTAATCAAAAACATGTTAGATAACATAACATTAAACATTATTGGAACGGTTTTATCTCCGTATAAAGAAAAATTTGCGATTCCTCGTCAACCAGGGTTAGTTACGTCTGCAAAAGGCTCTATTCGATTACTTGGAGAAGTTAACAACATCGATGTCGTCAGAGGTTTAGAGTCGTTTAGCCATATTTGGGTTATTTTTGTTTTTCATGCGACACAACATCAAGGTTGGAACCCGTTAGTTAGGCCACCTCGTTTAGGCGGGAATAAAAAAATTGGCGCGTTAGCAACGCGCTCTACTTTCAGGCCAAACCCTATAGGCATGTCACTCGTAAAGCTTGATAGTGTAGAAATATCAAAACAGCAAAATACAAACCACGTTACACTTAATATATCAGGTTTAGATTTACTCGACGGTACGCCAGTGCTCGATATAAAGCCTTATATTCCATATTCTGACGCGAACACCGACGCGATAGCCAGTTATGCTCAACACTCTCCTACACCAACAATCTCAGTGACTTTTAGCGAACAAGCAAAGTTAACGTTACACTCTTTGGAAAAAACCTACCCTGAACTTTCTATTTTTATTACTCAAATACTTGAACAAGACCCTCGTCCTGCATATAAACAACAGTCTAAAGATGAAAAAGTTTATGGTATGTCGTTATACAACTTAAATATTAAGTGGCGAATGACATCTCTTACCGCGATTAATGTGATCAGTGTAGAAATACAAAATAGCTAACACGCCAATTCTCGTTAATCTTTACCTAATAAAATAAACAGCGTATCAAGAGTTTCACCTAGTGTGTTTTTGGTAGTGCTGTATAAGTTGTATAACTCAACGAGACTAAACATGGTAACCAAACCACTTATTGAACTCCCATTATTAGCAGCTATTTGGGGAGCTTCTTTCATATTCATGAAAATAGGTAGCCCAGAATTTGGTCCTATATTGTTTATGGCAATGCGTACGTTAGTAGCCAGTTTATTCCTTATACCTTTAGTGTTTATCAACCAGAAACAACATGTACTTTTTGAGCATAGACAAAAAATATTTATTGTAGGCTTATTAAATACAGCTATCCCCTTTGTATTGTTTGGCTGGGCAACACTCACCCTTACAGCAGGAAACACAGCGGTATTAAACGGTACAACTCCAATGTTTGGAGCCTTAATCGCTTACTTTTGGCTGAAAGACAAGCTAAGTTTTCCTGCTGTTATTGGTATTTGCATAGGGTTTATTGGCGTTTATTTTTTAATGTTTGACAAAATCATGGTAGAAAATAGTACGGTTCTCCTACCTACATTAGCGGTAATGCTTGCCGCTTTTTGTTACGGACTTTCTGCAAATTACACCAAAATGTATCTTCAAGGTATTAGCCCTTTAGCATTAGCTGCAGGCAGCCAAATAAGCGCAACCATAGTGTTACTACCTATTAGCTTTTTTTACTTACCTAGCGTAATGCCAAGCCAATCAGCCGTTTTGTCAGTCATTGCCCTCGGAGTGGTTTGTACTGGCATCGCCTATATTATGTTTTTTAGATTAATTGAAGCTATTGGGCCCGCAAAAACGATTTCTGTTACTTATTTAATACCCGTATTTGGAATTTTTTGGGGCGTTATTTTTTTAAATGAAACCGTTACTTATTGGACGTTACTAGGAACATGTTTAATATTTACAGGCGTTGCACTAACTACAGGTATATTAAGCAAAAAGAAACTTTAAGAAGACTTCTGTACGTTTATTGGTTTTAATACAGCTATTGTTTAATAGATTCGATATGTACAAATGGAATTAATGAAATCAGGCCTATCAAAGCCAGCCGTTCTTCGACTAAGTGAGGCGCTTTCAACCGTAATACCTAACGTTAATAAAGCTAGTTTTGAACAAGACTGCTTAAAAAACCTAGAAAAATTAGAACTAAAAGAACGTGTATCCCATTTAATTAGCGTTTTACATCAATATTTACCTGAAAATTTTACAGATGCTTCGTTAATACTTTCTTCAATAAAACCTGTGTGGGATTACGGCGTTCCAGAAGATCCGTTAAGAAGCTTTGCAGCATGGCCTCTCGTTGACTATATAGCGGTTTATGGAATAGAGCACCCTCATGAATCTCTTAAGTTAATGAAAGAATTAACCAGTTTATTCTCTGCAGAGTTTGCAATCAGAGCCTTTATTATCAAGTACCCTGAAGTATGCCATGAAGCATTTAAAGAGTGGGTATACGATGAAAGCCGTGATGTACGTAGATTAGTATCCGAAGGAACCAGACCAAAACTTCCGTGGGGTATACAACTAAAATGCTTTGTTGACAATCCGAGCATTAACATTCCACTACTCGATGAATTGCATAACGACTCAAGTCTTTACGTTAGACGCTCAGTCGCAAACCATTTAAATGATATCGCAAAAGATCATCCCCAAGTTGTAATCACCGCTTGTAAGGATTGGCTAAAAACACCAACGCCTAATACGGATTGGGTTGTTAAACACGCTACAAGAACATTAGTAAAGGCTGGAAATAAAGATGTATTTCCACTGTTGGGATACACTAAAAAGCCAAACATAAAAAAGACTGAATTTTCGTTATCGCAGCGTAAAATTAGAATGGGTGAATCAATTTCATTCACATTGTCAATTCAATCACACGCCAAATCAATTCAGAATTTTGTTGTAGATTATGCGATACACTTTGTAAAAGCTAACGGTAAGCAACAAGCAAAAGTATTTAAATGTAAAAACGTAAAATTGACCGAAAGTGAAGGTATTTCTTTAACTAAAACATTTTCATTTAAGCCAATTACTACAAGAAAATACTATCCTGGCGAACATGCTATCGAAATACTGATTAATGGAGAATCTCTTGCCAAGTTACCTTTTGAAGTGAATTAATCTTCATAAGCAAATCATCTACAGAATAGAGTCAAACGATAAGTGCTCGTATTATATAGATAAAACGCAATGATATTCATATTCATTCTAAGACATATAAACACTCGTTATATACATCATAAATAAAATTAGGTATAAATTGTTAGCTGTAACTTTAACGACATAAAAATGAAGTATTATCTTCATATACAGTTTTACAAACGTTAACTATTAGTTTTTACAAGTTTACCAATTAAAACAGGCGCTATAAGCTCCTCTTTTGTATTTGGTAGGTTTAAAACGAACAAAGTACATGTAATTTATGGTTGATTTAAAACAAAATTTCTTTGTAAAAAAATTGCCATAATTACCTTGTTATAATCGAATCAATTAAATTACCTAAGGGATTTTTTAATGTCTAGATCTCGTATGAGAAGTGCTCAACATAAAGTATTTATTCCATCGTCTGCTCGTGAAAACCAATACTTGTTAGCTAAGTTTTCGGTAACAGATGAATTACTTGCAAAGTTTTCTGATAGCTCAGAAAAAAATTCAGACAAACCTTACTTAGGGTTTTATAAAAAGCTGTCTAAATTGTTTTTTGAGATTAATGAAGAATTAAATATCGATAGCGGACAATTTGTTGGTAACGACAAATTTACCCGAGTTCGTTTCAGCCCAGAAAAAATTACAGCGCAAACTAACCAACAAATATTATTTCTTTATAACTCTTCATATCATCGTAGCGAACATGCTTATTATGATGGTTCAAAAAGAGCTAAAAAAATTACGCTTGTATTTTTATCTAACGGTAATGATATTCGTCAAGACTCTGCTAAGTTCCACAAAAAAGTATTAAAAGCAGTATCAATGTTTGCAGAAAAAACAGGAATTCCTAAAGAAGGATTCCGCGTATGTGACCACCAACATTTAACCTATGATTTATTTGCTAAAGAAAAAGGTGACGAAGGTTTACAAGTTCACAAATTACGCCCGTTGAGCAAACGTTACTTAGCCGACGATGTTGAATTGCCTGAAGACGATAGCGCCCTTACCTACGCTGTTGCCGATATTAGGTTTAACAGAAGAATCAAACAGCTGATTAATAAAGAAGACTTAGACAACGAAAACTATAATGCGCTTTACAGCTTAATTGCTGACGCATTTATTAATTCAGCAAAACAGCACAAATTAAACAACGGTGCAGTTATCGCTAATGGTTTAGTACCTATCGTGCGAAAAACTGAAGAAGAGCTTGTTACAACCAATGGTGAATTACAAAACTTAGGTTATAACCCTGAGCATTCTTCATGCGGTTATACGTGTAAATGGTCTGCTGACAAACTTGTTGATAAGATTCAATTTATATTTGTAGCATCTAAAGACGATCGCACATCTCATGGTTACGGTAAGTTTTTGAACCAAGTAGAAGACACGCTTGAGTCGTTAGCTAAGAAACTTGAGTTTGTGAATGACCAAGAACAACTTATTCTTCGTATTCATCAACACGTTGGTTTTGATTACTAATAATAGAGCCAATTACTAGCAACAAAAAAGGTCGATAATATATCGACCTTTTTTATGAATAAAATTAAATATTTACGCTAATAAAGAATCATTTTGGCGTAACATACTTTCACTAACAACGTTCAACCACTCTTTAGCACGAAAGTCTAATCGGCTTTTTACCGTAGGGGCAGCTTTATTTAGCGCTCGTTGTTGGCAATGTACACTTGTATTTTGTAATACGTTACTATCAATGTGATTAACATCATCTCGAAAAGTTAAAGGGTTTGGCGTTAACGCATTTCGTAGCCTTAATTCACTCAATCTATCGTTTTCTATCAAGTCAGCTTGGTTAAAATTATCAATATCTTTTAAATTATTAATTCCTAATGAGACTGGCTGATTAACATTGAATAATTTTCGTAAAGAATCTTCATCAGTTGTATCAACAGCCTGTTCAGTTTTAGGCAACATAAATTGAGCGTGATCACGCACATCGTCTGTCAGCATAGCTAACATCAGAGAAAAATGTGACCGACGACTCTCGTGAACACATTCGTTAAGTTGAACACCTAACTGCAATTCATTTACGAGAAGATCGTTTTTTGACTCAGTTACAACCAATTATATTTACACTCTTACTTCCAATTACTATTTGTATCGACCGCAAAGCAAAATAATTAACTCTTTTTATTTAAAATTTATATTAAAATAAACCTTTAATACTACTTGGCTAAAACTTGTTGTGCTTTCACCGAATTTTTCATTTTACAAAACGACAAAAACGGATAAGAAATCAATATTACGTTTTTATAAAAAAAGCGGTTACTCGGCTAGCTTTATGGGCTACGACAATACTTATTGGTTATTAAATAATAATGAAATAGTAGGAAGTGTTATTTTGTCGTACGTAGAAGATTCAAATACCTGTGCGCTATTGCATGGTTTATTTATTAGCCCTAGTTTCCGTAATCAACATTTAGGGTATGAACTCGTCAGCAATGTGCTTCAAATTCATACTGAGGTAATTTGCTTCGCAGACGAATCTCTAACTGCTTTTTACAATAAGCTTGGTTTACATGTAACAAACAACGAAGAAATCCCGGAATGTATGCAAGGCAGATATTCGAGTTACATAAAGAAAAATAAAAACCTTAAAATTTTTAGTACGGGAAAACCTAAAATTTAGACAAAAAAAACGCTTACTGTTTAAAGTAAGCGTTATAAATAAACATGAAATACTAAGGGGGAAATAAGTCTCTCGTTATATAAGAGCGTCATGTTTTCAATAAGTTCATTTTTATTTAAAAAATAATGAAAATATTTTATTTTTTATAAACAAACCGCAATTTTCTCACTAAAATTTAATTTGATTAACACAAAGAACACGCATTCTTGAAAGAATAAACATTAACACTTATCTATTACCCTTGTATAATTCTCAGGTCTTTCCTACTGCAGCGTAACTATATGAACTACACACCGCTTAATGAGTTAAAAAATGCTTGGATTTTTAAGCATAAAAGCCTTCCTATTGCTGATAGCGATTTACAAAAAATTAAACCAATGAGCACTGCTCGTGCAAATACGTTGTGGGACACTTTTATTAGTAAGCAAGTTGATCATCCTGACTTTTTTAAAAAGGGAGATTGGGCATTTAACAAAGAAACGTGGGTAGAAACCGATAATTGGGAAAAGCGTTGGGACAGCGAAGAAAGCGACTTACCAGCACTAATGGCAGAACATATTAATTGGGATGCCAATACGGTTATCTACTTCTGTACAGCACGCAATAACGTAATAGAAACTACATGGAATGTATTTAAACGCTGTTGGAAAAATTTCTTATTTATGGACGATGGTTCAATACTCATTGGAAAAAAACGCAAAGAAACCGTGCAGTTTTTATCAAACGGTAACTTTAAAATAGGTCAAAAGCCGTAATCCTGTATACACAATGATGAGAGGATTTTTTGCTAATGACTCAACCAGCTACGTCAACGCCAAAATTACATTCAAGAAATAAACACAATGCGGGTTACGATTTTGATATATTGTGCACCGCGCATGAAGCGTTAAAACAATATGTTTTCCGTAATAAATTTAACACCCTCACCATTGATTTTGCCAACGCGAATGCAGTATTAAACCTTAACTGCGCCTTGTTAAAGGCCTATTATGGTGTAACATTTTGGGAGTTTCCAAAGGGGTATTTATGCCCTCCAATTCCAGGAAGAGCTGATTACATTCACTATTTAGCTGATTTACTTAAAGAAACGAACAACAACAAAATCCCTCATAAACAAACAATAAAAGCACTAGATATAGGTACAGGCGCCAATTGTATTTACCCAATTATTGGAGCTAGCCAATACGAATGGGACTTTGTCGGTTCCGACATCAATACCGAATCAATAAACTCAGCACAAAAAATAGTTGAACAGAATAATTGTTTATCTAACCATGTAACAATAATTAAACAACCTGACGAACAATATATATTTAATAACATTATTCAACCTAACGACATTTTTGATATTACCTTGTGTAACCCTCCTTTTCACCGTTCAGCTAACGATGCACTCTCTGGAACGGAGCGAAAATGGAAAAACCTTAATAAAAACACACGCCAGCAAAAAGAATCTTCTAGTAACCTCAATTTTGGTGGAAAAAACAACGAACTCTGGTGTGAAGGCGGCGAATTAGCTTTTATTAAAAAGATGATTAATGAAAGTAAGCGCTATAAAAGCCAAGTACTATGGTTTACTAGTTTAGTGTCGAAAAAAGAACACGTTAAGGCGTTGCAATTAGCATTAAAAAAAGCTAAATGTAATAATGTAAAAGTTATAAAAATGGAACAAGGACAAAAAATCAGTCGATTTATTGCATGGAGCTTTTTATCAAATCAAGAAAAGCAGTTATGGTGTGAAACACGCTTTAGCTAGCTTTTATAACAATAAAAAGTGATCGTTAGAATGTCATACAGTGAAAAACAAATCAGACAAGAAGCTACACCTATCATAGAGCCATTAAACGAATTACTTACATGGCGATGGGAAGATTCAAAAAACATGCTGTTGTCTGAGTTTGCGAGCGGTAAAGCAGAAAGAGTATTGAATGAATTAGAATCTCACTTTACGCACGGTTGGGACAAAGATTCTATAAAGTATGTGCCTAATTCAATTAAAGAAGAATTAGGCGACATTACAAAACTTACCAAAGAACAGAAATTATTTACTATTCCACCTAAAAATAACGAACCAACATTAGTTGCTATTTGGTGGCCTTGGGGGCATGGTTCTACACTTTCATTACGCTTTACAATGCTGTCTATGCCATATGAATACCAACCACCTAGCTTTTCTGAAAATCCTATTATCCGGATTTTTCAAAAAGCTAAACGCCTCGTTGCTTAGCCTTTACTATAAGCATTCAATTAAAACACAATAGCGGCTCGAAAACCGGTGAATGCTTGATTATTCGCTTTCCAGTATTCACCGTCAATTTGTCGATAACGTGCATAAGCAGTTAATTGTATATGACCTAATTGAATTCCAGTGCCTACGCCTATATAAGCGTCAATATCGTTAGAATAATCATCACGGCGCGGACGTAAATCGATGTCAAATTCATCATAATAACCTTCATCGCTCGCGTACGTGTAATACTCCTCTTCATCTCGGTCTTGAAAAGCTAGTTCACCAAAGTCAAAACCAAATTCAGCATATAAAAACACATCGGAAAAGTAGCCAACCTTCCCCCCGAGCTCCCATGCTAAATAATGTTGCTCATAACCATCATTATCCACTACTTCAGCATTAGACAATGACGAATCAACAACAAAACCAAAGTCTGAATTATTTACTTTATGAAGTGTCGATACGCCGAAACCAATAATAGAATCATTTACGTTTTGTTCATTAATAACATAAATTGATACGCCTTTTCGTTGATGAGCATTACTGTCTTGGCTAAAAAATGTGATACATAAAAACAACACGATGCACACAGATTTAAATTCGATCGAACGTACGTTTTTTGCTGATTTTTCTGCTGGTATAAACAGCTTAGAAAATGATTTTTTTTGACTCGACAACACAATACAACCCTTTAGCTTAGATAAATTAGCCTCGAGCGTGTGAACTTTGCAGTATAAATTTCGTTCGAATTAAATATGGTTTGATCGCAGCAAAATGATTGAATAATCGTTATGCTAATTGAAAGCGCTTCAACACAGAGTAAATCACATTTAAACGACCCCAAAGGGCAGCGCTTATTGGTTGTTTTTACAGCGTTATCACTTATTCAAGTGGAGACAACCACATTTAATAAATTCTAGCTTGTTAAAACAACCACTAAACTACTGAAAAATCATACTGCAGAGATCAACATGCTCTAATGTAATGATTGTATTATGTTGTCTATTACCTAAAAGTTCCGTAGGTAAAATGTTGATAAATGTTAGTAAACGTAAGATTTAATACTTAGTTAGTCTTCGTCACCAGACAGTAACACTGAAATCCAGCGCCCTTCTTGTGAGGCTTCGAGTCCGATTTTTATAATCATGGTAAGTGGAACAGACAGTAGCATGCCAACAGTGCCTAATAACCAGCCCCAAAAGATTAACGAAAGAAACACCACAAGTGTTGATAACCCAAGCCCTTTACCTAAATATCTCGGCTCTACAACGTTACCCATCACTGTATTAATTGTTAAGTACCCTAAACCAATTAAACCAGCAGGTGCAGGACCTAATTGAAGGAGTGCTAAAGACATTGCTGGGACAGCCGCAATGATAGAACCGATGTTAGGTATATAGTTTAGCAAGAACGCTAGAACCCCCCAAAGCAAGTAAAAATCGAGGCCAAACATCCACAACATAAACGATACACAACAACCTGTTCCAATACTCACCAGTGTTTTTATTGCTAAATAATTATTTACCGACTCTAGGAAGCGATCAATTTGCTGAAGTCTCATTTCAGGATCGTCTAGGGCTAAGTGTAACTTTCTAGGTAATGATGATGCTTCAAACAACATAAATATTACCGTAATGATGATAAGAAATAGGTTAGCCATTACACCACCTAATCCACTTAACATATCAGCCGCTAACCCCATTGCAGCACTTGGGTCAAAGTACTCCATCAATATTTCAGATGATATTTGGAAATTGTACTCAGCCAATTTGTTTGTTAACCAAACAAACTGAACATTCAATTGAGCTTTATACTCTGGTAACAATTCAGACAACTCTCGAAGCGATTTACCAACAAGCCCACCTAAAGACAAGGCTATCAGCATAATTACCGCGATAATTGCGACCACAGCAAAAGGTTTCGGGATTTTATATTTAGACGCTTTTACAATTAATGGATTACAAATAATAGCGACAAATACCGACAGTAAGAATGGCACGAGAATATTAGCTGCCGTTTTAATACCAGCAAGTACTACAAATAAAGCCGCGGTAACCAACAAGACTTTAAGTACACCTTCACTCTTAACTCTTTCTGTTTTCCCTAATACACTCATGCAATAAACCTTTAAAAATAATAAATAAAAGGCTAAGCCTCAAAAGTAAATGATATTAATCACTAACATTTAAAGAAAGATCTTAACCTATTGTTTCATTGTACTTATGTACATACAAATAACTACATTGTTCGTCTAATTAGCGTAACACTCGATAAATTTAATAAACGCCAACAACTTAACATACCTATTACACCGACAAAGCCTGCTCCAGAAAGAATACCGACTAACCAAAATTCAAGATGAAGCGAAAATGTCATATCAAACACCTGTGTTTGTAAAACAAAAACGGCTATTTCCATGGCAATACTTGCCATAAGCCCTGCAACAGCGCCTAATGCTAAAAACTCAAAAAGAACACTGTTCCTCAACAACGTACCTTTTGCACCTAAGGTGCGAAGAATAGCAAGCTCTCGTTCACGCTCTTCCATACTCGCTTGAACTTGCGCCACTAATACCAAACTACCTGCTAAAACAACCAAAACAAGTATCAGCTCTATTGCAATAGTCATTTGGTCAACCATGGTCGTTACTTGCTTCATAATGGCATCAACATCGATAATTGACACACTTGGGTATTGAGAAAGAAACGCATACACTGAATCTTTTTTCTCAGGAACCACCTTCCATGCGGAAATAGATGTAGTTGGTAAATTTTCCAACGTGGCCTTGTTAAATACCATGATGAAATTTAACTGCCTACTCTGCCAGTTAACATCTCGAATGCTAGTTACGGGAACCGTGAAAACATCAGAACCAATAGTAAATGTAAGTTCGTCACCAATTTTTATTTCTAATCGTTCAGCAACTTCCTTCTCTACCGAAACTTGTGGAGTAGTATCATTTGGCTTCCACCACTCTCCTTCCACCACTTCAGTTAACGGCGATGGGGTATCCCGCCATGTTAAACTGAGTTCTCTGCCCATACCACGCCTACCTTTAGGCTTTTCATCTCCTGCTTCATCCGTTTGACTCGCATTGGGTTTATCTTGAACTTTAATGGTCGGCACACCTTCAATAGCTGATAGGCGTCCACGATAAACTTGGAAAAAGCCTTCAGTAGGTACGTCATTTTTTTCAGCAAAGTTAGATATTGCACCAACCTGATCATCGGTAATATTAACCAAGTAATGATTAGGCGTATTTTCAGGCATTTGCTGCTGCCATTCCGATAAAATAGAACTTTTCATTACCGTGATTAATAGCAATAGCTTTATAGCAATAGTAAAGCTAACTAACTGCACGCTATTTTCAGTTGCCCTGCGTTTTAAATTCGCAAAGGCTAAATGAAGCGCCTTACCAGCTTTTGTTCCAGCAGTTCTACCAAGCCCCATAATAAAGCGACCAACAACCAACAAGATCAAAGACACCAATACTCCACCAAGTAACAGCGAAAGGCTCATTAATATGTCTGTACTAAAAATATAAAGAAGTAAAAACAATGCTATTAATGGTATTGCGTGATAAAAGCTAAGCTTTTTACTATTACCCGATTCAAAACCTTTAATCACAGCGATAGGAGATGTTTCAATAAGCTTTGATATAGGGTGAATAGCAAATGCTACAGCACAGATAAGTCCTGTAACAACCGCAATTAAAATAGGTCGTAGTGTTAGCGACGTTGAATCAAGAGCTAAATAGCTTTCAATCCCCATAATACCTAAATGTAGTAAGCCATAACCTACCAATAAACCAATACATATACTCATTAAACTTAAGAGTGACCAATGAAGCACATATACTTTTTGAATATGTTTATTCGACGCACCTAAGGCTTTAAATACAGCAACTGTAGGTTGATGACGCTGGCCATAACGTCGACTTGCTACCGCCACGGCAATTGCAGCAAGTACAATACCTAGCATACTTGCCAACGATAAAAACTTTTCAGCGGTATCAAGCGTTTTACCTAATCGGTTTTGGCTTGATTTTATATCAATCCAACGTTGCGACTCGTTAAGTTTTGGTTTAATCCACTCATCGAAGTCTTTTAAATCATCATTTTCACCAGAAAATAAGTATTTATAAAAGATACGGCTACCTGGTTGAACAAGTTCCGTTTTCTCTAAGTCGTTTATATTCATGATAATGCTAGGATTTGAAAACACACTTCCAAAAGCCTTATCAGGTATGTTGGATGTAACGCCTGCAATAACAAAAGGCGCGACTCCAATTTCAACGGTGTCTCCTACTGCTATTCCCATTCGCCCAAGTAAGCTTTGCTCAACCCATACTGTGCCTTCTTTGGGAGATTTTACTGACTTAATGTCTTGTGAGCCTTTTGAAGTAGAAACTAAAAGTTCACCACGTAGCGGATAATCATCGGTAACAGCGTCAACGTCTGACAACAGCATTTTGTCACCAGAAAAAACCATTGAGTTCAACAATACTTTTTTTGCAAAGCCAAAACCTAGTCGCTCAGATTCCGCTTTAATATCAGGCGACATAAGGCTACTTGTTCTTAACACGCGATCTGCCGCTAATGTATTAACACTGTTAGTCGTTAGCGCTTGTTTTACCTGTTCTGAAAAACCTGTAAGCGAAAAAACCGTAGCTACTGCTAAAACAATGGCAAGAAAAACAATCGTTAGTTCACCCTTTCTTAATTCGTGATGCAGTAACCTGAGTGACTGTTGTAGCCATTTTCCTGTTAAGTTGGACATACTGCGCCCTCTTCTTTTTCGTTGTTCGCAGTTGTGTTGTTAGGTTCTTCTTGAGCGTTTTGATCGTTAGCAATATTTGCATTCACAACGCTATCAGATGTAATTGAAGCTTCCGTTAATACCCCACTATCCATTTCTACTTTTCTTGCACATCGGTCTGCTAGTTTAGGATCATGAGTAACCAGTACTAATGTTGTACCAAGCCTGTCATTTAAATCAAAAAGTAAATCTGCGATGTATTTGCCTGTTTTAGTATCTAGGTTACCTGTTGGTTCATCAGCAAATAAGATATCTGGCTGAGAAATAAACGCACGAGCAATCGCAACTCTTTGTTGTTCTCCACCAGACAACTGAGAAGGGAAATGTTCAAGCCTGTTCTCTAAGCCAACTAACTTTAAAAGCTCAATACCTTTTTCTTTAGGGTTTTCAATATTAGCTAATTCAGCAGGTAACATTACGTTTTCGAGCGCTGTTAAACTGTTAATCAATAAAAATTGCTGAAAAATAAAACCTACATGTTCAGCACGAACTTGACTTCGTTGCTCTTCATTAAACTGGTGCAATGGATGGTTTTTAATATAAACTTCACCAGACGTTGGTAAATCTAACCCTGCTAATATAGACAATAAGGTTGTTTTTCCTGAACCTGAAGACCCTATAATTGCGAGAGTTTCTCCTGCATTTACCTGCAAATTAACAGGCTGTAATATAGATAATGTTTTTCCTTCTAACTGCACAGACTTAGTTAAACCATTGACTTTTAATATAGACTCGGAATTTACCTTCATGAAAAAACATCCAATTATTACGTTAATATTTTTCTGCTACTTGATCACAGTAAGCAAAGCTTGGGGAACTAATTCTATTTTACTATTAGGTGATAGTGTTAGTGCAAGTTATGGAATGCAACCAAATGAAGGCTGGGTTCACATACTAAATGAAAAACTAAGGTTAAAAAATTCACCTTACAGCATTGTAAATGCAAGTGTAAGTGGTGAAACCACAAGTGGCGGTTTATCTAGGCTTTCGGCAATTTTAGACAAAGAAAAAATTGATTACTTACTGATAGAATTAGGTGGAAATGACGGGTTAAGAGGCTTACCACCAAAAACAATTAAAAATAATTTGTTACAAATGATCGCCATTGCTGAAAAGCGAAATATTCCAGTTTCGTTATTTGGAATAAAAATTCCACCTAACTATGGTCCTCGCTACAACAAAATGTTTGAAGCTGTTTTTACATCAGTTGCTGAAGAAAAACATATACCACTACTTCCCTTTTTCGTTGAAGACATCATTCTCAAACCGGGGATGATGCAAGATGACGGCATTCACCCCAGCGCTAAAGCCCAACCATTAATAGCAAACTTAGTGGAAGAAGAACTAGCGAAAATAATGAAAACGGCAGAAGATTAACTTAGATAACTCATATAAAAATAGTTCAGGTAACGGTCGTCTATATAAATTAGCCAATGTAATATGATCTTTGGCTAATTTTAAGGTCAAACATTATTGAATATCTAAAATGCGTAAATTTCAGGCATAAAAAAACCGACATAAGTCGGTTTTTTTATTTCACAATTTACACTTATAAAATAAGTGGCATCCCTAAGGGGATTCGAACCCCTGTTACCGCCGTGAAAGGGCGGTGTC
>JAHDIK010000022.1 GCA_020630795.1 Colwellia sp. | reverse complement strand
CTCTGCACGCAAGTCTTTTTTGTAATTAATTACACTTTTTGGTTTGTTTGATGGTTTATCCGTCAGTTTGGGCTAAAAACATACGTTAAAGGACGTTTATGGTTGGTATACGAAAAGATCAAATACGAACGTTTTGATCCTTATTATTGTTTTTGTGATTCATTTCCAATAGTTATTTACTATAATTGCATAAAAAGTATGCGTATATAGTTGCACATTATAAAAAGGTGGGTAACATGGAATCGCAATTTATAATTTTAAAAATAATAATTAGGTATTCATTATGAAGTCTCCGCAACTATCCACAGTAATCATTGCGCTTGTTTTTGCAGGTTTAGCTTTCTTTGTATTCAGCTTAATCGAACCAACACAAACTATCGTCGCTATCGCCGTATTCATTGCTGCTTTTATTGCGCCATTAATTGGTATTGCATCAAGCAGCGAAGAATCTGTTTCAAATGAAGTTAAAACGCTTTATGTAGGTAACTTGCCATATAGAGCAAACGAAGCTGCTGTTAGAGAGTTATTTTCAACCGTAGGGCAAGTACACTCAGTTCGATTGATGAAAGATAAACATACAGGTAAGCGCCGTGGATTTGGCTTTGTTGAAATGGCAGCACGAGATTCTGATAAAGCAGTTGAAGCTTTAAACGATACGGAATTTCAACAACGTACATTAAAAGTTCGTGAAGCTAAAGAACGTCCTGAAAAAGACGCTGAGTAAAATAGATAATAAAAATTCGCTTATTGTTATCTCAATAAGCGAATACCTCTAATACCTTTCAATGATAAAAGTATTCTACTCTGATTTTTGCCATCCTCTCGTAAACATCTATACTTTTCATAATTAACACTAGACAAAACACAGTCTCGCGCTAAAATCTGCGCTCTTTTATTTCTTCCACATATATAGGTATCACATGTTTAGCCATATTAATCCCGAAAATTACCCTCAACAACTAGAGGATAAGCGCATTAATATTGCTAAGTTGTTTTCAAATTTTGAATTCCCTACATTTGAGGTATTTGAATCAGATCCTGTAAATTATCGTAATAGAGCTGAGTTTCGAGTTTGGCACGACGGTGACGATCTTTTTTACATCATGTTTAATACCGAAACTAAAGAGAAATACAAAGTTGATTATTTTCCCGTGGCTACAGCTCTTATCAATCAATTTATGTCTCAACTTTTAATCGAAATAAAAGATATCGATTTATTGAGACAGCGTTTATTCCAAGTTGATTTTTTATCAAGTAAAAGCGGCGAAATGCTCATTAGCTTGCTCTATCACAAACAGCTATCCGAAGAATGGGAAACTGAGGCAGATAAACTGATTCAGCGTTTATCAAAAATTGCTCCTGTTAATATTATTGGTAGAGCAAGAAAACAAAAAGTGGTTCTGCATAAAGATTACTTAATGGAACGACTGACCGTTGGGCAAAACGAATACACCTATCAACAAGTAGAAAATAGTTTCACACAACCAAACGCAACGGTTAATGAAAAAATGCTTTTGTGGGCGCAAAATTCAACACTAAATGACTCTGGTGACTTGATTGAGCTTTATTGTGGTAACGGTAATTTTAGTATTGCCCTTGCACAAAACTTTGATCGCGTACTTGGTACAGAAATTTCTAAAACTTCTGTAAAATCGGCACAAGTTAATATTGCAGAAAACAATATTGATAATATTAATATTGTAAGAATGTCGAGTGAAGAATTCAGTCAAGCGATGAATGGAGAACGACAGTTTCGCCGATTGGAAGGGTTCGATTTAACTGCATACAATTACGACACTGTGTTAGTTGATCCGCCTAGAGCAGGTTTAGATCCTGACAGTTTAGAATTAGTAAGTCGATTCAATAAAATAATATACATTTCGTGCAACCCACATACATTACACGACAATTTATTAACGTTAACTAAAACACACAAAATTGATAATTTCGCGCTGTTTGACCAGTTTCCTTTTACAGACCATGTAGAAACCGGAGTTATTCTAACGAGAAAATAAACTACCTTTTTAACACATCAACTCGACCATTAAATTCAGCAGCCCCTTTTGCAATAAAGCGAAGCTGCTGAATAGTACGATTAGCAAGTTGTTCATAGTCACTCTTATCAATATCTAACGCATCAGATCCTGCACTAAATACAATAGTTACAGCCGCGTTTGCTTGCAAGTATGCAACTTCTGAATCTAAGTTATTTGTTTGTTGTAAATAATCGCATAACTCTAACGTAAAGTACCGAATCTCTCTATTAACGGCGGCACGAAATGCAGCTGATGTTCCTGAACGTTCACGTAACAATAACCTAAATATATTGCCGTTATTCTCAATAAACTCCATAAACGTTACAACAGATATTTGAATAACAGAGCCGCCCTTTTCAATGCGTTGTCGCGCTTGTCTCATTAACTGTCTTAACGTGAGCCCTGCTTCGTCAACAAGTGTTAGACCAAGTTCGTCCATATCTGAAAAGTGTCTATAAAAAGACGTAGGTGCAAGCCCTGCTTCTTTAGCAACTTCACGTAAGCTTAAACTAGAGAAGCTTCTTTCACTGCTTAATTGGCTTAATGCAGCTTCGATGAGCTGACGACGAGTTTTCTCTTTTTGTTGAGCACGAATACCACTCATAACTTTACTAACCTATTTATAAACAAAGCACGGATATAATACTCAAAGAATAAAATATTACTAGCTGTAGCGATAATCATATTTTACACACATATTGCTTGACGAATGATATGTGATCAATAAAAATAGCGTACACGCGTACACTGAAATTTTATGATTTTAGTTATATTTACCAAACCTCTGGAAATTTAATGAAGAAGCCACCAATTATCTGGCTAAATGTTGCCGTATTTGTCATCACGTTTTTATTTGCTGTAATCGCTGTACCATATAGGGCAATCACACATGGCTTTGACATGGCCGAGATATCTTTCGCAATTATCTGTTTTATTTATTGTGGTATGTCTATTACCGCTGGTTATCATAGATTATGGTCTCATAAAACCTATCAGTCTCACTGGAGTTTACGCTTTATCTATGCCATTGGTGGAGCATTCGCACTTCAGAATAGCGCTCTGCACTGGTGTTCTGATCACCGTATTCATCACAAACACGTTGATAATAATGACGTTGATCCTTACTCTGCTAAAAAAGGTTTTTGGTATTCACATATAGGGTGGATGCTTCGTCACTATCATCAAGAACGATACGCCGACTACTCAAATGTACGTGACCTGCAAAAAGACAAAATAGTAATGTGGCAACACAAGCATTATCTTTTACTAACGATTGGTACTAATTTTGTTATTCCTCTAGCTTTTGGACTGATTAATGGCGACGTTATAAGTAGCTTATTACTTGTAGGCTTTTTACGTTTAGTTTTGAGCCATCACACAACATTTTTCATTAACTCATTAGCCCATATTTGGGGTAAGCAAACATACACCGATAAAAATACTGCTCGCGACAATGGTTTTTTAGCATTTTTTACTTTTGGAGAGGGGTACCACAATTTCCATCATATTTTCGAAAACGATTATAGAAATGGTATTCGTTGGTTTGATTTCGATCCAACTAAGTGGCTAATAAAATCAAGCCAGTACCTTGGGCTAGCGTCAAAATTACGAACGACTCCAGAAGACAAAATCCAAAAAGCTCGCATCGCAATGGTGTTTCAAAAAAGTCAATTGAAGTTGAAACGTCACCCTAACGCCGAACAAATGCTGGAAAAGCTACAATGTGAATACGACGCTCTAGTGACCAAAATAAATGAATTTTACGAAGCACGTAAAAAGCTCATCACAGCCAAAAAAGAAAAATTGGTTGAAAATGTTGAGCGTTCAGACGTAATGAAACAATATAACGAACTTAAACTCCGTTTAGCTGAGCAACAAAAGAGCTGGCAGTTAACTATCGAGAATTTAGCTTAGTTATACCTATTCATCTTCGGTAATGCGTTAAAAAGATTTAGCGCATTATCGAAAGCTCTTCACATCACTTCCACTTTTAAAACCTCTCACATACACTGTAAATATAATTTCCACATTTAAGGAATTTACTTTGATAAAAGTAATTTTACTTTTTTTTATAAGTTTTCAGTGCCTGGCCTCACCTAGCCATAGCATTTTCATTACTAATCACGCGGAAACTAAACATCAAAAACTAAACCCTACATTATCCCAGTGCGGAAAGTTACGTGCTAAACAGCTTTCAACATTGTTAACACATGCCGATATTCAGCACGTATATAGCACTACAGATTTAAAAAATATGGAAACAGCAAACCCAACGGCTCAAAAGAATAATATTCCGGTGAAAATATTTACGCCAAAGCTGCTCGACAGCTTAGCCATTACCGTAATGAAAGAAGAGAAGAACGTATTAATTGTTGCAGACAATAACGCGATAGAGTTTTTAATTGAATTTATTGCTAAACACAATATTGAAGTAAATCATGTGGCTAATCACAAGCTGCTTTATCAAATACTCATGATTAAAAACGAGCCTGTTTTAACCATATTGAAACAACCACTAGAATGTTAATAACAAAAAAGGGGCATAAGCCCCTTTCAATAAAAACAGTTAATAAGCGGTTACTTATGGTATTGCTTACTTAACTTATGTACTGACTTAATAAAGTGGCCAGCGTGCTCGGGATCAACATCAGGGTGAATACCGTGCCCTAAGTTAAATACATGTCCTGTACCGCCTTCACCAAAACCAGCTAGAATTTTAGAAACCTCTTGCTCAATTCTTTCAAATGGAGCATAAAGCATTGAAGGATCCATATTTCCTTGTAGTGCAACTTTGTCACCTACTCGTGCTTTAGCGTTTTCAATATCGATCGTCCAATCTAAGCCTACGCCATCACAACCCGTTGCTGCAATATCTTCTAACCACATACCACCATTTTTGGTGAATAAGGTTACAGGCACTTTCCTGCCATCAGCGTGGCGAGTTAATCCATCAACAATTTTAGCCATGTATTGCAAAGAAAAGTCTTTATAGTCTCTAGGAGATAACACACCGCCCCAAGTATCAAATACCATGACTGACTGAGCGCCAGCAGCAATTTGAGCATTTAAATACGTAATTACAGAGTCAGCTAACTTATCAAGCAACAGGTGCAACGTTTGAGGTTCAGCGAACATCATCTTCTTAATTTTAGTAAATGCTTTAGAGCTTCCGCCCTCAACCATATACGTAGCAAGTGTCCAAGGGCTCCCAGAAAAGCCAATTAACGGCACTTTACCATTTAATTCTTTACGAATGGTGCGAACGGCATTCATTACATAACCCAGTTCGTCTTCAGGATCTGGTATCGCTATTTTATTTACATCTGCTTTACAAGTAATAGGACGTTCAAATTTAGGCCCTTCACCTGTTTCAAAATACAAACCTAAGCCCATTGCGTCAGGTATTGTTAAAATATCACTAAAAAGAATTGCAGCATCTAAATCAAAACGACGTAATGGTTGAATAGTCACTTCACAAGCAAGTTCTGCATTCCGACATAACGACATAAAGTCGCCAGCTTGACCTCTTACTTCTCTATATTCTGGTAAATAACGCCCTGCTTGTCTCATCATCCACACAGGAGTGTAATCTACAGGTTCACGTAATAACGCACGTAAATAGTTGTCGTTTTGTAATTCGGTCATTAAAGCATTTCTCCGTTTTTAAGTGCGAATATTCTAACACTGCAATTTTTTTTCTTCTATGTTCCAAATCAAATCAAGCTAACTTTATTAAAATTAGAGTAATTGCTTTCTTATTAAACACTGTAATTGTTAGAAATATTTATTAACAATATTTTAACGTTCGATTTTCATACAAACATACGAAAAAACTCGTGGTGTATATACTCTATTAAAGTTGTTGCATGATAAAAATCGCTTTGCTATAAATTGTTCCGCGCTAACGAATAACAATAATAAATAGTAGTAAATAAATAATAAGAAGCTTGAAGTACAAGCCTACACAGCGAGCATTTACGGCCTTACCTTTGGTAAGGCCTTTTTATTTTCTAGTACTCAAAACTTCAAAATATTTTTGTAAAACTCCATATTGATTCCAATCAATTACGTTCTAAATAATCACGTTAACTCGACAATTAAAAAAGCCCCATCATGCTCTAAAACATAATGGGGCTTATTAAAACTTATTAACGAGTTAATTACATATCTATAAGTCTACTGAGCAAACGTGTCACAACGCGAAACATCGCCGTACTCGATACCTATTTTAAACCACTTTACGCGTTGAGCTGAGCTACCATGCGTAAATGAGTCTGGGCTTACATGACCTTGAGATTGTTTTTGCAATGTATCGTCACCAATTGCTGTTGCTGCACGTAAGCCTTCTTCTATGTCTCCGTTTTCAAGCATATTGCGGTGTGTATTAGCATGGTACGCCCAAACACCTGCGTAACAGTCAGCTTGCAATTCTTGCTTAACAGATAGTTTATTACCTTCAACCTTGCTTAATTTACTTCTGGCTGCATGAACTTTACGAGAGGTACCTGTAAGCGTTTGTATGTGATGCCCCACTTCATGAGCTATTACGTATGCTTGAGCAAAGTCTCCAGGTGCTTTAAATCTATTCTTAAGCTGGTCGAAAAAGCTTAAATCAATATAAACCTGTTGATCTCCTGGGCAGTAAAATGGCCCCATTGCTGACTGTCCCATACCACAAGCAGACTGTACTGAATTTCTAAACAAAACCAACCTCGGCTCTTTATATACCTGCCCTTGCTGTTTAAAAATTTCAGTCCATGTTTGTTCAGTATCAGCAAGCACAACAGAAACAAAGTCTACTTGTTCTTTTTCTTGAGCTGATTGTTGAACAGGTTGATTAGGTAAGCTTGAAGATTGGCTTGTTTGCATTCCTCCACCAAGCATGCTGTCTAAATTGCCTGAAAACAATCCATAGGCACCAACGCACGCAACAAGAATTGCTGTACCTTTAAAACCTAAAACTCGGTAAATTACAGGAATAAATCTGAGTAAGCCGCCACCGCCGCCAGAACCACCAAATGAAAGAGGTCGAGAACCTCGTCTATCATCAATATTATTACTTTTACGTCTGCCACGCCATTCCATTGAGTTCTCCTAAATAAACATGATAGGTGCTAACGATATTCGTCTTTTTATTTTTATCGTTAAGATATCATCAAAACATTAACTTTATTTTATATTTTTTTTAACAACATAACACCTGTTGTGTATCACACTGTAAATCCTTAACAATACCTTTTGTAAGCTAATTTTTTTATTTCGAAATATGAAAAGGGCGTGATACATTATCGAATAATATTTGATTTAAAATTAGAAAGGTTTCGCATGCAAGCATGGAAAGCACTTATTGTAGTACTCGTTTTAACATTAACTAGCTGTGCAAGTATTTCACCTATTAAAGAGCCAGAAGTAAAACTAATAGGAATTGAACCTACAAAAACACAAGGCTTTGCTCAACACTTTAAATTAAAACTTATGGTAACCAACCCAAATGCATTTGATTTAGACATTGAAGGCGTTAACTTTAATTTAGACGTAGCAGAACAAAAAGTAATGGGAGGCGTGTCGAACACTGTTCCTGTATTAAAAGCTTACGCAGAAACACCGGTAACACTTAATGCAAGTGTCGGATTATTTGACTTACTTAAGTTGTTGTCATTTTTCGGTCAAAACCCATCAGAGCAATTAAAGTACCAGTTAACAACTGAAATTGATCCAAATGGTTTTGTACCATTCAATATAAATAGAGAAGGCTTATTAAGCGAAGAGTTATTGTCTGGATTAAAAAAAGGTAAAAAATAGCCATTACTCAATGGCTGCAGTGTTCTAGTCTGTGCCTTGATCGTATTTATCAAAGTTAATCGTTTTACCTGACGAAGTAATCAGTTGTGTGATTACTTCGTCATTCGATTTCAACGTCAAAACGCCGATTCCACTCCCATTGTACAAATGCTTATCGTCATCTATATCAGGTTTTCGTACTCGTATTTTCATGCTGCGTCGTTTTGTGAACCAATTTAACGGAGAGTATGTGGCATAAAGCACTTTGTTGAGCTTTTCTAATACATTGAGTAACCCGTCAGGAAATCTATTTTTAATACCACTACTGGTAACTTGCAAAATTTTAGCGCTACTTTTACGAAATCGATGACTCACTTCATACACAAATGAATAATGTACGTCGCCCGACAAAATAATAAAGTTAGGTGGCGTTTTAGGGTTTCTAAAAATATTTAGAATAACATTCGCAGTACCTGAGTGAGCCATCCAGTTCTCAGCGTCTACCGTTAACGGTTTACCAAAAAAGGTAAATATACGCTGTACCGTTTCGATCAATTTCACGCCATATATTGGAGCGGCCGATACCACAATAACACTTGGTTCTTTGATAAGTTCTTGCTGAAAGTCCGACAAGGTTTCCCAATCCATTAACCCCGAAGGTTTATTTGCTCTGCTCTCTGAACGCCAGCGCTGGGTTCGGGTATCTAAAACAACAATTTTTGGTTCGGTCGCAAGATTATAATTCCACTGTTCCCAGTCGAAGTATGTATCAATTAACGCGAGCCTTTCATTGTTGCCTATGTTTTCATCATCAATATTTATTTGTTCGTTTTGATACAAACTCATTGATTTAGTTGTTGCTTCAACTAACGCAGGAAATTTTTCAGGCGCATTTCCCCAGCCTTGGCATAGCCAATAACCAATAAGGGCATTTCCAATAATCTGCTTTGAAAATAAGTTGGTGTATGCTGCTTCTTCCCAGCCACGTGTTAAATTCCAATCATCGGTAACATCATGATCATCAAATATCATATACACGGGAATATGCGCGAGTGTTCTTCTTACTTCATATAGCCCTTTAACAAAATTTTTTATATCAGTAAGTTCATGATGATATTTATCAATAAATAAGCTCGACATACTCTTAGGCGGATTGTCGAGAGTGACTTGCTCCCAAAGCTCTGGTGACCACGTTAAAAAGTACATTGCTAATAGCTCTGACAATGATACTAGATGATTTTTATGGTTTACCGAGGTAAAAATTGGGTGGACTTTCTCACCAAATAAAAACGATTGTGTTGTATGTGAGGGAAGTATTCTATCACGTTGATAATAACAATAATGATGAGTAAAAAGCTCCTGACTATTTAATAGTTCGCTGTCTTCCCACGATTCATCGTACAAACCTAACAACTCAATAACTTGATGGATAGCAAATAGCATAGGCCCTGCTACATCATCTGCATAAATTTGATCGCCCGACATAATTAACATAGAGGGACGATTGTCAGCACTGAAATCATTTCCTTTCAACAGGTTATCAACCTGAACAAGTGCATCATCACTATTAAAATGAGGCTTTCTGCATGAACCATGCAGTAGTTTATCTATTTTAGGCTTTATAACTAAACTAGGACGAGATTGATTGTTGTATAGTAATTTCGTGAGTTCAGAAACAGAAAAAGTACTGCCTTCACAAACGGCATTGAGTTCATACTCAAGCAACTCATTTTCAGGAAAACCTTGAGAAGACCTCAACGTTATTAAGTTAATGTACGCTCGGTCTCCCACCCTAATTTGTTGTAATTGACTCTTTTCAGGTTCAGTTGGTTGGACACTTAATGTCTCATTAAATATGCATAGTTCTTTTGCGGAATCTCTTTTCCCTAAAAAAACACGGCAGTCAAATGCCGAAGGCATTGTTGTTACTATCCAAAAATTAATTTGTGAGGTATCACAATGCCTAACAATAGGGCCTGCAATTATCGACGGGACTTCTTTTGGCAAAGTAATAACGTTCCTAAAATTGTTAAATAAGACTATTTAATATATTACGTACCACAAGGGATTTGTCTATCTATGTCTTTTATTATCTCATACTATAATGTTAACGAATGTTACTCGTGCTCAATAAACATTACTCAGCAGCCATAATACGAGCGCAACTTTAGGTGTCTTATGCAAAAAATCAGTAATACCACGTTCATTTTATCTATTGCCTTGTTTTTGGGGTTATTCGTTTCAAAGCAAAGTTTTGCGCTAGGTAAAGTAGGTCATAAAGTTGTTTGTAAAATTGCTTACGACAATATATCGCCAGCCCTTCAAACAAAAGTAGATAACTTAGTAAACCACTTACCTAAAAAACATAAAAAGCTGATTAATAAGTATCACCATCAAAAGACAAACGCCGATATTTCATATATAGACACCTGTAGCTGGGCAGACGCTATCAAACGAGACAAGTCGTACAACAAATTTAAACCTTGGCATTATATTTCAGTACCAAGAAATACATTAAAAATCACCGACAAGTCATGTAAAAAACACTGTATTACCACTGCAATAACCTTTCACACCAATGCATTAATCAATGAAGAATCTCCGTGGAAAAAGTTACAAGCACTGATGTTTTTAAGCCATTGGGTTGGCGATATTCATCAACCCATGCATGTTGGTTATGCTAGCGACAGAGGCGGCAATAAAATAAAAGTAAAATATAAAGAAAGTAAATGTAAGAACATGCACTGGCTTTGGGATGAGTGTTTATTGTACCCCGTAGCGAAAGTTCGAAACCAAGAAGTATTTTTTCAGCAAAGTTATAAAAACGCATTAAGTTATTCAACGCCAGCGCTCACTAAAAAGTGGCAACAAAGCACCTTATATGACTGGGCAACAGAATCGCTAGCTATAGCACGTACTCCTAGTGTGAGTTATTGCTCATTACAAAAAAACAACGTATGTGCTCCTATAGCGAAAAAAATGCAAAAGCTACCTGCATCATACCAAAAAGATCATCAGCCGATACTTGAACGCCGCATACTACAAGCAGGTTTACGACTCGCTCAAACGCTTGAAAAAGCGTTAGAATAACAATTATTTAGCCGTGTTCTGTCCTCTGACCAGCGTACTATTTATTGCTTTTTGAAATAACCGTGCTAACTATATTAATACCTATAGCAATGGTTAAGGATGAAACATGCAAAAGCAAGTAGGGGTTACCGAACAAAGCTGGGGGTTACATAATCAGTCTATCAATAACTGGTTATTAGAAAGGCATAAAGTTTTAACAGCATATTGCGATTTAGCAGGTATCAATCCAAACCTGCAGCACAACAATGCTTTGCCTAAAAATATTTATGTTCAACATTTTTGCCAACTACTCATGGATTACGTGTCTGCAGGGCATTTTGAAATTTTCGAAATAATTCTTGAAAGATGCCAACAAACAGCGTCTGAGCATATTGATACTGTTAATGAACTGTGTCCAAAAATTTATATATCTACCGATTACGCTTTACATTTCAACGACAAATACGCCGATGAAATAGATGTAAACGAGTTTGATGAATTTGATAGAAACCTGTCGCTCTTGGGTAATCATTTAGAGCAAAGATTTGAATTAGAAGATCAACTAATCAGCGCCGTTCAATAACGCAGCATTAAACGTTAAAAACAAAAAAGCGAGCTACCTGCTCGCTTTTTTATTACGCACTAAAATTAGTGATTATGGCCGCTGTGAGCGTCACCAACTTCTGCTGGAGCTGCTGGTTTTTGAATCTCTAATAACTCTACTTCAAACTCAAGTACTGAGTTACCTGGAATACGTGGAGGATTACCGTTTGGACCGTATGCTAAATCTGAAGGAATAGTAAATTTGTACTTAGAACCTACAGACATAAGTTGTAAACCTTCAGTCCAACCTTTAATTACGCGGTTTAAAGGAAATACTGCTGGTTCGCCACGATCGTATGAGCTATCAAACGTTTCACCATTTAAGAATGTACCTTTGTAGTGAACTTTTACGGTATCTGTAGCTACTGGCTTATCACCTTCTGCTTCTGTCATTACAACATATTGAATACCTGATTCAGTTACTTGAACACCTTCTTTTTTAGCATTCTCTTCTAAGAAAGCGATACCTTTTGCTTTAGCTTCTTCAGCATT
The DNA here is from genome assembly GCA_020630795.1 of Colwellia sp. Taxonomy (GTDB): domain Bacteria; phylum Pseudomonadota; class Gammaproteobacteria; order Enterobacterales; family Alteromonadaceae; genus Pseudocolwellia. Next base: position 34,009 of record JAHDIK010000022.1, on the reverse strand, counting down.
TTTAGTTGCTAATTCTTGCTGCTTAGCTTTCATTTGTTGATCTAAGCCCATCAAAATCGCTTGAACTTCTTCTTTTTCGATTTGCGACTTACCCGCTAAACTGTCAGTGAAACCTTTAAGAATAATGTCTTGCTCTAACTTAACGCCCATTTTTTCTTGTTCTTGTAAGTTGCGCTCCATGTACATACCAATTGAAGCACCTAAGCTGTATGCTTGCTTTTGTACATCAGTGTCTAATACTAATGCTTTCTCTTCTACTGGTTTTTGCTCGTTACAACCTACAACAGCAACAAGTGCCATAGCGACTAAAGTCGGCTTAAAAAATTTCATTTACTTCTCCGTTTATTGCTCGGGTGGATTTGATCCTCCAAGACAAATTGCTTTTAGTTATGTATTGTTAATCAATGCGGCTTATACTAACGATAAATAACGACAGTGAAAAGTATTAATATCTTGTATAAATGTAACAGATGGTTTATCACAACTTTATTGCTATTAACGCTCAGCGCTTGTCAGCCAAATAGCAGCACACCTATTGAACGCTGGCAGCACTCAATTGAGGGCGCGTACGCTGCTGATATATCAAATAACGCCAAACTGAGCGCTGTTTCGTCAATTCATCACGGCATAAGCTTGTGGGATCTCGACAAAAACGCACTATTGTTTAACTGGTCTCAACAGCAAGACAGTGCGAACAACCTCGTGTTAGCGATTGATATTGCCGACGACAACTCATACGTACTTACCGCCAGCAGAGAAAACTTTGCATTATGGAATATTGATAACGGCCAGTCTGAAGGTTACTGGCAAGTAAGAGACTCTAATATTAGAGACGTAGCTCTTTCAAACAACGGCGAACACGTATTGATTGGAAAGAGCAATGGTACGGTCGTGCATGTAACTATTGATTCTGGCCGCCGCCTCGAATTTTTAGGGCACAATGAAAAAATAAACTCGGTTGATTTACTTCCTAATGGGCGTATTGCCTTATCAGGCGCTAACGACTTTGTAGCCTATGTTTGGGACACACAGTCAGGCCAAGTTATTTACCGTTTTAACCACCCGAGCAGAGTCACAAAAGTCGCTATTGATCCTAAAGGAAAATACGCCTTCACGGCTGACAGTAAAAAGTCAGCCAATATATGGGATTTAAAAACGGGTAAACTTGTTAGCCAGCTGCAATACACCAACCGACAAGAAGTATTTAGTACGGTTCAGTTTTCGTCTGACGGGCTTCATTTACTTACTGGTGCGCCTTCTCGCAAAGTAAGCCTATGGGACATTAAAACAGGTAAACGTAAACAAAGCTGGCATGTAACACCGCGCGACGACATTCGACCCGCAGGTGCTGTTGTGTATAGTGTAGGTTTTCGAGATAATAGCCATATTATTACTGAAAGCTCTTCGGGGTATGCCGAACTATGGCAAATAAAATGAAAACAAATATAGAACTACAAGAAAGCATTGAGGCATTAGAGTCTCGCAATGCCTTTCAAGATGACGTAATTGAACAATTACATACAGAAATTGCTATTCATCAAACGCAGTTATCTGACTTAAAGCATCAACTATCACTTATTGCGGCAAGAATGAAAGAAGCAAACCCTCAACAGGATAACCAGCAGGAAGTTGAGCCTCCACCGCCGCACTATTAAACCAACTAAAGCGAGTGTTTATTCTTGTTTAAACACTCCAATCACTTGCTCGTATTGTCTTACCTCTTTTACAACATGTTCTTCTGGCTGAGTCATCGACTCACCACACGACACACAAGTCACTTTTTCAACTCCATTTTCTTTCGTTAATGACAACGTGTCCATCGTGTTACATTTTGGGCAAATAGCGCCAGCTATAAAGCGTTTTTTCACAAGATAAGCTCTAATATTGAGTATGTAAGCGTATTTTACCTTGAATAAACCCCATAGGAAAAGCGACAATAGCGCATTAAGAGATTTTAAATTTACCAATGCACCTCTTATTTACATTCATAACCACATTCGACATTATTCAGAAGGAATAACACATTGATTACAGCCAACAACCTGAGCTTAGACCGAGGCAGTAAAAATCTCATAAAAACGTCAAGCTTCACAATTCATCCTAACCATAAAGTAGGATTAGTTGGCACAAACGGATGTGGAAAATCGTCGTTATTTGCTGCATTACTTGGAAGCTTACAGCCCGATTCAGGTGATTTATCTATGCCAAGCAGTTGGAGCATAGCAACAGTAAAGCAAGACACGCCAGCCCTTGAACAGTCGGCTCTTGACTATGTAATGGACGGCGACAAAGAGTTTCGACAACTCGAAGCGAAATTAGAGCAAGCAAGACAAGACGATAACGGCTCGCTCGAAGCTACAATTATCAATCAAATTGACGCTATTCACGGCTATAGCTTACCCGCTAGAGCAGGTGAACTTTTACATGGATTAGGTTTTTTACAATCTCAGCTCAGTAACCCCGTAAAAGCATTTTCGGGTGGTTGGAGAATGCGCTTAAACCTTGCGCAAGCATTGATCAGCCGAGCCGACTTATTATTACTGGATGAACCAACAAACCACTTAGATTTAGACGCGGTTATTTGGCTACAACGTTGGTTAAAACGTTTTACTGGTACATTAGTGCTTATTTCGCATGATCGCGACTTTCTTGATGATGTTATCGGACAAATTTTACATATAGAACATCAACAAGCTAAATTGTACGCTGGCAACTACACAGCATTTGAAAGGCAACGTGCTGAACACCTTGCCCAGCAAGACGCACAATTTCAAAAACAACAAAAAGAAGTGGCTCACCTAACTTCTTTTGTCGATCGATTTAGAGCAAAAGCAAGTAAAGCTAAACAAGCACAAAGTCGTTTAAAAAGGCTACAAAAATTACCTGATCTTGCACCAGCTCATGTGGATAGCCAGTTTACATTTAGTTTTGAAAAGCCAGATCATTTACCCTACCCACTCCTATCGTTAACCGACAGTGAATGTGGTTATAACGAACAAGCGATTATTCTCAGCAAGGTAAACATAACGCTAGTACCAGGCAGTAGAATTGGTTTACTCGGCAGAAACGGTGCAGGTAAATCAACATTAATTAAATCGCTTGCAGGCGAATTAAGCCTAATGCAAGGTGAACGCTATTGCGCACAAGAACTACGTGTTGGGTATTTTTCTCAGCATCAACTAGAGCAGCTTCATATGGCAAGCTCTGCTATCGATCATATCTTACGAGCAAAATCTGAGAAAACATTACTAGAAGCGCGTTCATTTTTAGGGCGCTTTGGCTTTAGTGGCGACCAAGCGTTAGATCCTGTTGGTAATATGTCAGGGGGTGAAAAAGCCCGACTAGTATTAGCACTCATTGTATTAGACAAGCCGCAACTATTGCTACTTGATGAACCAACAAACCATTTAGATTTAGAAATGCGACAAGCATTAGTGCTTGCCCTACAAGATTTTGAAGGCGCGATTATTCTTATTGCCCATGATCGCTACTTGTTAGAATCGTGCGTTGACGAGTTTTACATTGTGGCCAATGCAGGCGTACAAGACTTTTCAGGCGATATTGATGATTACCAACAATGGCTTAACGACGAAAAGAAAGCCACGTTTAAAAACGCAAAAGCCACTTCAAACAACGAACCTACAGTTGATAAAAAACAACAACGACGTGAACAAGCTGAATTACGTAAAAAAGCAGCGCCATTAAAAAAACAAGCCGACAAGTTTGAAAAAAACGTGAATAAATTTCAAACAGAACTCGACAAAGTAGAAGCGATATTAGCGGATACAGAAATTTATCAAGCAGAACACAAATCTCGTTTGTCAGAACTTATTAAACAGCAAGCACAACTCAAAGCTGACATCGAAGAAAACGAAATGCAGTGGCTAGATTTAGAAGAGCAAATTGAAGAAATAATGTCTCAAGACTCATAACAAGCCAATATAATTGCTACACTAATACTAAACCCCATGTAGTTAATTCATCACTGCATTTAAAGAACACGCTTTGAATGCAAGATAAATTAACTATATATAACGGAGAATATGATGAAATTATCTTCCTTATTATTGATTTGCGTAAGCATAACCAGCAGTTTTTCTGCCTATAGTTTTGATCGTGATTTAGATCGAGGAATTTTTCAACTCAACAGAGGTGAATTTAAAGCAGCAATTGCTGAATTTGAACCGCTTGTGGCTGAAGGATATTCACCAGCACAATATCAAATGGCGTTAATCTACCAAAATGGCTACGGCGTGGTAAAAAATCAGCAAAAAGCCTTTGATTTGTTTTCGTTAGCAGCAGCCCAAAACTATCCAGAAGCGCTATTTAGTTTAGCGAATATGTACAGCGACGGCATAACAGTTAAAAAAGACTTAAAAACTGCATTCGCCCTTACAGAAAAAGCTGCAAATAAAGAGCTAGCCGCAGCACAATTTAATATGGGCGTAATGTACTTTAAAGGTGAAGGCGTTAGTCGAGACTACTTGAAAGCTTCTCGATGGTATCAAAAGGCTGCAGATCAAAATTATGCGTTAGCGCAATTTAATTTAGCGTTAATGTACTTTGAAGGACAAGGCGTTCCAAAAAGTAATGAACAATCTTACATTTGGAATATTATCGCATACAAAAACGGCTATGCGCTTGCTAAAAAAAGCTTAGAAATGGACGAACGAAATTTAGGTTCGGCACAAATAAAAGCAGCACGTGAAGAAGCTGACCTTATTCGTGACAAGATCATTCAGCGCTTAGAGCGCAAAGCGAAATTAGCTAACCAAAAGCTTTATTAATACTATGTAATAATATAAACGGGAACACCATGTTAAATGATGATTCCCGTTGCCTCTATGCTTAAATTAAAAACTGCCGATCTCCGTTCCCCTCAAACATACTCAAAAAAACCATCCACGCTATAAAACGTCAGCAATAAAAAGTTTTTATTTGTACTTTTCATGGTTTCTGAAAATCCTTTGATCTACATCAGAAAATAGTTAAGCGATTCCATATAAAATTACCTCAAGTTAATTAGACTAAACAAGAGGTTCCCATGGAATTATTTAGCATGTTATTTAAAGACCCTGTTGCGATTTATTCTCTTGTAGGGTTACTCATTTTATTTGGTATTTGCGGTTATTACGTGTACTACTTTGCGAAAAAGATTCACGAGAACGGGTAGTACGCAAAGTACAATTAAGTTAAGTAAAAGTTTTCATTTCAATTCCTTGAAATTTGTTGTGGGTTTAACTTCGGTTAAACCTTTTTTTATCTTTTTTTCTCAATCGCCCCTCTAACTAAAAAAAATTTATATAACGTCAAATTCATTTAGAGGTTCTTTGCAGTATTGATTACAATAGCGCTTCAGTTTTAATGAATCGATATTTAAATGCCGCAAGCAAGTCAATTTAAACCCGCATGGTGGTTACCTAACAAACATCTGCAAACAATGGGAGCCAAGTGGCTGAATCGACATATATCCATTCAAACTCTCGATGAAACACTAACCTTACCCGATGGTGACTTCGCAGATCTAACATGGACCGAAAAGCCAACACCAAACAATACCAAACCCATTATTGTGCTACTACATGGTTTACACGGTTCAAAAAACAGCCATTACATTAAAGGCATGTTTCAGGCCATTCAGAAACAAGGTTGGATTGGTGTACTTATTCACTTTAGAGGGTGCAGTGGCCGACCTAATCGATTTGCTCATTCATATCACTGTGGCTTTACCGACGACATTCATTATTTTACAAACTACCTAACCGAACATTATAAACACTGTAAATTTGCGATTATTGGTTATTCTTTAGGAGGTAATGTTGTTGCTAAGTTTTTAAGTGAAGCCCCCAACGCTCCTTATGCAGCCGCTATTGTTGTTTGTGCGCCATTACACTTAAAAAGCTGTAGCAGTAAAATAAGCCAAGGCACGTCAAAAATTTATCAAAAATACCTAGTTGATATGCTAAAGCAAGCAACTAAAGAGAAAATAACGCTTAATTTGATAGATAATATAACTGAAAACGATTTAGACAATATCATTACATTAAGAGAGTTCGACAATGCCGTTACGGCACCACTGCATGGTTTTGAAAATGCTGACGATTACTATCAACAATCAAGTGCGCGAGATTTGTTGCCATTAGTTCAAACACCTAGTTTATTTATTCACGCTAAAGACGATCCTTTTTTATGTCACCAAAGTGTTACGTCGTTAGAAAGCCTACCTAGTAATATTATTTTCGAAATATCAAACCATGGTGGTCATGTTGGATTTATTTCAGGAAGCAACATACGAAAGCCTCACTACTGGTTAGAATCACGCATTCCACAATTTTTACAGGATTACTTATGATCATTCCACACCAAGATCTTAACCCCGATACGTTAAACAACATTATAAAAGAATTTGTATTACAAGAAGGTACGGAGTACGGAGCAGAAGATGTTTCAGTTGACGATAAAATTGAACAGGTAAAGCAGCAACTTCAGCACGGTAGCGCTGTATTGGTTTATTCAGAACTACACGAAACCGTTAACATTATTCCAGCAGACCAATTTAAAGCAGAAAACAATGAAAATGGAGAAGAGTACGCTTAATTGCATAATTCCCCCATTCTCTTTTACGTTGAAGTAAGGCTAATCTCTACGAGCTGAGTGAGGTTTAATCACGTTTTTCCAAGGAATGTCAGCCGAGCCTAACGACAAAAAGTCAGGGTTTAGCAAGCTGTCACGTTCGTTGTAACTTAACTCGATAAATTCACTGTCAATAATAGAGCCGCCAGCTTCTTCTAAAATACAATGGCTAGCGCCAGTATCCCACTCTCCCGTTGGCCCAATACGTAAATAACAGTCTGCTAAACCTTCAGCAATTAGCGCATTTTTAAGTGAACAACTGCCTAATGCTACGTACTCAAACTCAAACTCTGGGTTTAGATACTGCCCCATCAATTCCAACTTTTGTCGACGACTTACCGCCACTTTTACTGGGCGTTGGCCGTCGTAGGCTTCTACATGAATTTTCTCAACGCCCTGCTCTGTTTCTTTAAACGCTCCAACATTACGTTGAGCATAGTAAGTTACATTATGATCAGGCGCATGAATAACACCTATACTAGGCCAACCGTTTTCAACCAACGCGATGTTTACGGCGAAGTCTCCACTACCTAGAATAAACTCACCTGTACCATCAATAGGGTCAAGCAACCAATAACGTTCCCATTTTCCACGCTCTTCTAAAGGCAGTGCGCCAACTTCTTCTGAAATAATAGGAATATGAGGCGTTAATTTTGTTAATTCAGACATAATAACGTCATTTGCTGCAATATCTGCACTTGTAACAGGGCTATTATCTTCTTTAATTTCAGAAGTATAATCACCTTTTTTATAATGCTTGTTAACTTCAGCTCCCGCCTTTTTAGCGCTTTCAATGGCGATGGTAAGTAGGTTTTCGTTATTCATTGGATTCACTTAAATGATCTTTTACTAACATGAGTGCCGCGATGCTACGTGCTTCATTAAAATCAGGTTGAGCAAGCAAGTCTTTGTATTCGGCAAGTTTCCAAGGCACTACATCAAGTGGTTCTGGCTCGTCACCTTCTAAACGTTCTTCAAATAAAGATTGCGCAATAAAAATATCCATCGTTGCAGCAAAAAAACCTGGTGCCATAGCCACTTGATGTAAAGAAAATAACTGATTACTTCCATAACCTATTTCTTCTTTAAGTTCTCTATTTGCAGCAACTTCTGGTGTTTCACCTGGGTCAATAAGCCCTTTAGGAAACCCCAGTTCGTAAGTATGAGTGCCTGCACAATATTCTCTTACTAAAAGTATAGTCTCTTTGTCTAACATAGGCACAATCATTACAGCACCGCGCCCAGCACCTTGCATGCGTTCATACTCACGCGTTGCACCATTACTAAAGGTAAGATCTAGCTGCTCAATTGCGAATAATTTACTTTTAGCGACAAGTTTTCGAGCATTGATAGTAGGGAGCTTTTTGTCCACTGATATTTGCACCTTACAACGACTAAACAATTTCTTTTAGGATAGCATGATAACATCTTGGCGTGTTGATATTTAAGGCTTAAAATTTGCTCAATGTAAAACAGTCGCCTCATAACATTAATTAAAAATACACGCATATTAAACAAAATAACTTATCAATCTAAAAACTATCGAAAGTTACCCGCCTCACAGATATAATTAACACTAAAGAGCCATACCTTAATCCACACGTAGGAAGTCATTTATGCTTAATTGGTCAGCAATACAAACCGTATTACTTGATATGGACGGAACTCTTCTCGACTTACATTTTGACAACTACTTTTGGCAAACTCACCTTCCGTTTAGGTATGCAGAAGCGCAAAATATCTCTCTCGCCCAAGCACAACAATACATTAGCGAACAAACCGCTCTCGTTTCAGGTGAAATTGAATGGTACTGCTTAGATTACTGGGAAGATAAGTTAAACCTACCCATAGTAGAGTTAAAGCGAGAAATCGAACATAAAATATCATTACGCCCTGACACTTTACCTTTTTTAGACGCCCTGAAAGCCGCTGGCAAAAAAGTAGTATTAGTAACTAATGCACACCCGAACAGCTTGTCATTAAAAGTGGAAAAAACAGCGCTTGATGAACATATTGACCAGCTTATTTCTACACATCAATACAACGCGACAAAAGAGTCACAATTATTGTGGACCCAATTACAGCAAGACCTAAAATTTGACAACGAAACAACACTCTTTGTTGACGACAGCTTAAGCATACTCGACAGCGCAAAAACATTTGGTATTAAGCATTTACTGGCTGTTGCCAACCCCGACTCTCAACAAGACGAGATATGTACAGAACGTCTACAAGGTTATGACTACACTACTGACTATCGCACGCTTATAGCAGATATTACCCGTTAAGCTTCTACCGCTCCCAGTTTACGTTTAGTGTTGTGCCATTTTTGTTGTATTTCACAAGCGACACAATACAAACAAGGTACAAATACTAAGGTAATTATTGTTGCGGCAACTACTCCATAGGCAAGCGATACAACCATAGGTATAAGAAATTTAGCCTGAACGCTTTGTGCTGAAAGCATTGGCATTAAGCCAATAAACGTAGTCATAGAGGTTAATATTATTGGCCTAAAACGTAACTTACACGCCATCATAACTGAGTCGGTTACATTTTTTCCTTGAGCTTTAAATCGGTTTATTGCATCAACAAGCACTAGGTTGTCATTTATTACAACGCCCGATGCCGCTAATATACCCAACATAGAAAACATGCCATAACTTGTGTCATGAATAAAATGCCCCAACAATGCACCTAAAAAGCCAAAAGGAATAGCGCTCATAATGAGTAGTGGTTGGCTATATGAACGAAAAGCTATCGCCATTAACATATACGCCACCATGATCGCCAAGCCCTCTAATAAAATTACCGTTTGCGTAAACTCATCTTCATCTTGCATTCGGTCTCCGCGCCCGTATTGCACTTGAGGGTGACGCTTTTGCCATGCAGGAATAAAGTTTTCTTTAACATCGCGAATCATACTTGCGCGGTCGTTACCAGAATATTCAGCGTATATGTAACCAACTTTTGAACCGTCGCGACGAATAATACGCTGTATACCTGCGGTAATTTCAACATCAACAACGGACATGAGCGGAATTTCTCTCCCGTCGCGCGTTCTAATTTTTAAATGCTGAAGTGTATCTATTGATTCTCTTTCGACGCGCGAGTACATAACCTTAACACGCACATCACCACCAATACGGGGTAAACGCTGCACTTCTTGACCAAAGTATGCTTGCTTAATTTGCTTGGTTACATCTTTTAAACTAATACCTAATGTTTCAGCTCCTGGTTTTAAGTGAAACACCATTTCTTGACTTCCTTTATCAAGATTATCGCGCAGCATAAAAATTCCTGCATACGTTGCTATATGTGCTTTAAGGTCGGTAACTCCCTCTTTTAACGCTTCAATGTCTGTAGAATGTAGGCTAAATCCAACACGTGGCTCTTGTGTATTTAAGGTAGATTTTAGTTCAATTTCTTCTGCGTCTGGAATATCTCCAATAAACGCTTGTAGCTTTTCAGTGGCGGTTTGAATATTTATCGCTCTTTTTTCAAACTGAACCAATTTCATTTCGCTCACAACCGTTGTACCCCACACTTGTGTGTAATCATGTTCAACAAGGGATGCTTGCTCAAACTCACCCACATAATCAAATAACTTTTGCTGGCCTTCCCGTATTTGAGACAGTACCTGAATCATTCTTTCATGCGTTGCTGTTGGCGGCAAATTCACGGTCAATCGAATTTTATCGTCAGATATTTGAGGCATAAACGACTGCTTAATATAGTTATTTTTAAGCAGGCTAATACCAATGATAAATGCACCAATAAACAATAAAATTACAGTATATTTGTGTTTATGACACAAGGTAATAAAGGGGATATATACCCTAAAGTTAAGTGTGTCTAAGCTATTTGCTATTTTTTCTTGAAAGTTTTCTAGTGTGGATTTGGTGTCATTTTTTTCTTTATGTTTTAAATGACGCAAATGAGTAGGCAAAATACAAAGCGCTTCAAATAATGAGAACGCTAGCGACAATATAACAACAATAGCGATCGAGCGTGTAAACTCAGCCGTACTGCCGGGTAAAAAAGCCATTGGAGCAAACACAACCATGGTTGTAAGCACACCAAAAAGTACAGGCTTTGCCACGTTTGACACGCCAACAATAGCTGCTTCTTCATCGTGATGACCGTTTTCATTTGCTAAGTGCACGCTTTCACCAATGACTATAGCGTCATCAACAACAATACCAATCACCATCAAAAAAGCGAATAACGACAGCATATTGAGCGATACGCCAAAAGCTGGTAACAACGCAAAACTTGCTGCAAAGGCGGTGGCAATGCCAGCAGTAACCCACAAGGCTATTTTGGGCTGCAAAAACAACATCAGCAATATAAACACTAATACTAAGCCACTTAGCGCGCTGGAGAATATAGTAGACAAACGGCTTTGATAGGCCTCATTCCAATCAGACCAAATAGTTAACTTGATGCCATCAGGTAATTGAGCATTCTTCTTATCAACATAGTCATTAACATATTTAGACATTTTGGGGATGTCCATATAATCACTGTTCATCACATCGATTAAAATTGCGGTTTCACCATCAAAAGTAGATATATATTTCGTTTCGCTTAAACCGTCTTTAATCGTTGCGATGTCTTTTAAATATAAACTTGCGCCATCGTTGTTTTGTCTAATAACAATATCTTCAAACTCTTGCTGGTATTCGGCCCTGTTACGCACACTTAGCATTAGTACGCCGGCTTCATCTCGAACCGTTCCGGTTGACGCATTGATGGAAGAATTTTTGATGGCAGACGACACTTCATCAATTGTTATGTCGTATATACTCATGGCTTGTTCTGTTATTTCAATGGCGATTTCAGCGTAACCTTGCCCTCGAAGTTTAACGTTTGAAATTAACGGTAAAGCGGCAACTTCCTTACGTATTTGATGTGATAAGCCAGACAATATATCTCTATCGATATGGCCATGTAGTGCAATTCTGATCATTTCATCACTGTTGGTTCGTTCAGTAACTACTGGGCGTTCAGCATTTGTAGGCAAGCCATTAACTGAGTTAATTTTTTCTCGAATTTCTTCGGCAAACTTACGGCGGTCTACTCGCTCTTTACCTTTAATAACAAGCTTCGCGCGCCCTTCATTTGAAATAGAGGTAATGCTTTTTATACCTTCTACATTTTTAACTGCATCTTCAAAACGAATAATAATTTGATCTTCAATATCTCTAGGACCAGCACCAGGCCAACGCATTGAAACATCCATTATTGCAAGCTTAACCGTTGGAAATGGCTCTTTTTCAATACTATTGAAATAACTCACTAAGCCAGCAACAATGAGCGTTACCATTAATAAATTGGCAGCAATTGGGTTTTTTACCCACCACGAAACTAACGATCTCATATGTTATTGTCTCGCGCGCTTGTTTTTACCGTTTTAGTGGTAGACTGTTTAATTGCTTTAACTAAAGTACCTGGGGTTGGAGCTAATAAAGCAGAGGTAACAACACGTGTTTTATTGGGTAACCCTGTAATAATAACAACGTCGTTATTTCGGTATATGGGAGTAACCTGTGTAACTCGAAGCCTGTCGTTTTGATCAACATACCAAACCATATTATTAGGGCGAACAGTGGTTCTAGATAGAGACGTTGCCTTAGGAATGCTTTTCCCAGAAATTTTTGCATTTACAAAGAGTCCCGGTATTACCTGTTGCAGATGATTTTTTTGATGTATTTCTGCAACCACGTTGATGGTACGTGTACGTGTATCGAACTGCCCTTCTGTTCTCATTAATTTGGCTGGCCACTCTAAAAGCTTACCACCTAGTTCCGTTGATAATACAACGGAAATACCGCTGTTGTAGTCGTCATTAAAGTAATCAAGTGGCACATCTAAAATATCTAACTGCTTACCGTTAAGCGCCAGACTAACTTCCATAATATCGTTTGCATAAAGTGTGGCTAAATAACCATTTCGCCCTACGTGCTGCTCTATATTTACAGACTCTTTGCGCACCACACCATTAAATGGTGCAACAATTTGAGTACGCGATAAATCCAATTTAGCTTCGTCTAACAAGGCTTTCGCCGATTTAACTTCGGCTTCAGCATGCGCTAATTGTGGTAACCATCGTGCAAGATCATTAGCGTTATCTCTTCCTAAATCTGCTAATTCTTGTTGAGCAATGCGTGCCTGAGCTTTCACTTTTTCAAGTAATTGCTTAGTTTGCGCCACCTTCGCTTCACGCTGAATGACTTGTAGCTTGTAGTCAGAGTCATCAATACGCAGCAATAATTGCCCTTTATTGATTCTTCCGCCAGTTACTAAATTGGGCGACACATAGACAATGTGCCCTTCAACTTGCGATTTAATTTCAACCTGTTGTTGAGGTTTTACTTCTCCTTGACTATAGGCGTACAGTTGTGTTTTTTTAACTTTTGTTTGCTCTGTAAACACTTTAATTTTTTTAGCCTTATACTCTTTTTTCTCAGGAGCTGGCTTAAAAAAATCTAACGCAAACAACACGACTATAATGGCGAGTAGAGCAACTAAAAATGGAATTGCATTAATTAACTTACTTTTTAACATGATGAGTTTCTAATTCGTATTTAGCTGAGAGGGTAAGCCCAGCGCTAGGGTTAATTGAATACGGTTTTTAACGCGGGCAATCGCTATTTTTACAGCGTCGGTTTCTACCGAAGTACGAGTTCGTTGAGCTGATAACAATTCAAAGCTTGTCGCTAAACCTTGTGTATATTGGTTTTCTGTCTGTTGCTCTGCATACTGAGCTTGATACAAAGCCTGATTAAGTAATATTTGACGTTCTTTCAACACAGTATCGTTTTGCAGTGTATTTTCTACTTCTTGCCATGCAGTTAATAAGGTTGATTTATAATGAGCTAATTGAATATCTCGCTGCAATTTCGCTTTTTCAGCTTGAGCAGAAAGCATTCCACGATAAAAAATCGGTTGAACCAACGACGCTGTAACAGCATTCAACCAATAATCAAAATCAAACAGCTCAGATATAGAATCTCGTTTTACGTCATAATTCAGCGTTAAAGATAATCTTGGAAGTTTCTTTTTTTCTGCGGCATTCCAAGAAAAACCTGACGCAATCAATGTAGATTCTGCAGCTAATACGTCTGGACGATTAAGTAAAATGTCTTTTGGAGATGTATTTACGTTTAGGTCTACTACTTTCGGTAACGTTAAATCATCAATCATTTGAGCAGATGGATATGCACCAAGAACCAACTGAAGCTTACGTAACGCTTGGTCTCGACGAAATTGAATAACTTGCTCAGTATCTGTTAAGCGTTTGTAGCTTGTTTTTGCATTTCGAATATCAATGCTAGTTGCTAATCCATTATCTAGTCTTAACATCGACATTTGTAAACGTCGCTTTTGATTGGCGATGTTTTTTTTATTCAATGCAAGTAAGTTATTTTGTTCAATAACATTCAGCCACCCTATTATAACTTGTGCCATAACAGATAATTTAACAGCCTCAAGCTCTTGTTCTTTTGCCGCTAATGTCCAACTTACTGAGTCAGTTCCATCGGCTAGTCTTCGCCATAAATCAATCTCCCAACTTGCATTAATGCCTAAAGAAGAGACGGTATTACTACTTTTTACTAAATTGCTGTTTAACGACTGAGATTGACGATGAGCCATCAACAATTTCAACTCGGGCCAGCTTAACCCTGAAGACGCTTTTACGTCTAAAAGCCCTTGTTGCACCTTTAGGCTGGCAATACGTAGTTGTTGATTATTAGATAATGCATTATCAAGCATTGCTTGAATAGACGATGGCAATACAACTCCCCATTCGACAGTTGAAGCAACACCTTCCTGAAAAGAGGATTGCGCACTCCCTTCTCCCCATAAATTTGGAATATCCATTTCAATATCTGTGTTACTTTGAGTGTTATCTATACTCGAACACGCACACAATAAAGTAACAAATAATATACAACCGAGCTTCAAATTGGCTCACCTTCCCAAAAAAAGATAACGATACCAATTTTAAATAAATATAGAAATAAATTTACGTATTTTTACAATTAGCAAGAAAAGCTAAAACAGCGAAAAGCCTTACATCTGGACCAAATAAAGGGATTAAATCACATGGGCGAGATGAAAGAATAATATAGATTAACTAGAAATTTAGTTTGTAACGCCCCTGATTATCAGGACGTCCTAAAAACGGTAAAACTTCGTTCAACGCTTTTGGAAATTTGTTACCTGGCTTAATAAAACCGTTGCCAGAAACTCGCTCTAAAGAATGAATATTAACTGAAAGCGCTAACCCTAAATCATTTTTAGGGTCAAATTTAATTAAAGCTTCACCTTTATTACAACTCAATTCTGCCTTTAAATTACCCAGCTTTACGTTTTGGTCGAGTGCATTAACACTACCGCTATTCCATCGTATATCGCCATTTAAGTGCGAACAAACAGGCGCGCCCATTTCAAACTCGTTTAGTGTTAAATCTACATATTTTTTAGCTGTTAACGGGATAGGGAGATCGAGTTGTTGCGCCACGTCATTCGCTAATACATTTACCGTCGCGTCGGTAACACGAATGTTGTCTAACAAATGACTCAGCGTTGCTTTACCCTCAGGGCCATTCACTAAAGCTCCACCAAACGTTACGTCGACACTTGGATTCAAGGTAAACAAAGACAAAATACTGACTTTCGAAGTTACTAAATTAATTGTATAACCATTAACAATAACCTGTTCTATTTGGGTATTCCAAACCGTTCCTTCAACACCTTGAAGAACAACATTGCTGGGCAAATTAGCCTGCTGAATAACCCACTGAGCAGGCGTTCTTGCGACAACAAAAAACACATACAATACAACAAAAAAGACAACGCCTAATAACCACTTCTTCATTAATGTCTTCCTAATTGTAAGCTTCGTACTTTTACTACACCGGGTTGATCTGCGTTAATGAGATCAATTGTTTTTACGCTAATATTTTCACGCGTTGACAATTGTTCTAACCACGCTAATAATTGATTAAAAGACACTTCATCAACCCATACTTGTATATCGTCACCTTTGGGTTGCATTCTCGCAATGTCTATTTGATTGCGCCCTGCTGTTCTGTTCACAATACTAGACAAACTACCTGAACTTCGCGCTTTACTGCCAGCATCTGCAATAGATTTAAAACGAGCGGTTTCAGTATTCACAAGTGTTTGTAATTTTTGATAGCGAGACACTTTACTCGTTGCGCTATCAATATTGTTATTAAGTGGCTTCCAAATAAGGGTATATAACAAAAAGAACACCACTACCGAACCCATAGCCAATATTAAACGTTGCTCTCGTAAGTTAAGTGCTAACCAACGTTCTTTCATTATCGGCCTCCTTTTGCGGAAATCGTGAACGAACCTGTCACTTTGTCTCCTAAGTTATTTTGAGCACCTTGAGATACTTTAAAGTCGCTTTTCTCTAATGCTATTTTAAACTTGTCGAATGATTGATAGTTGTCTGAAGAAGCTTGGATGCGTATTTCTTGGCGTTTTGCGTCAAACTTCAATGAATCAGGTGACATAGCAGAAACCTGCTTAAAAGCTGGTTGTATTTCGTTCAACATGGGCAAGAACCTTGCTTGATTTGATGCGCCACCTACGTCAGACAACTTACGTTGTAGTTGTGACTTTATGGTAGAAACTCGCACACGTTTCGTTTCAGGAAATGCTTTTTTATACGTTGAAATAATATTAGCTTCAAGCGCATCCACCTGATTATTTAACTGTATTAATTGAGCGCCTTTTAATCCAACATTTACCAATAAAGCACATGCGGCAATACCTGCAACCCATAACCAACTTGTATGTGTAGACGAGCGCTGTTCTTTTACATGGTACTCGCCTTGTAATAAATTAATTAATTGCGTATTAACGTGCTGAGCTAATAAGGCTAAAGGTAACTCTTCAGGCATATGATTAACCTGAATACTGCTTACTTCTGGTAATGGGGAATAGGCATTAACAACAACTTGATTACTCTCAACGTAAGAACTTTCTTCGGTTGTTCCATCATCGTCTTGCGGTTCTACATCGTGACTCTTCCACATGTTCGCAATAATAGGCCATACGTGGCTATCAACCGTCATTGCACGCCATTGAGATTCACGAATAAGTATTTGGTCATTAACACGTATCGCAGTTTTTTGATCTGTAATTACTGGCATTGCCAATACGTCAGGAATCAAAGTTTTACATGTTATGTTGGCGTTTTGTAGCCATGCATTCCATTGTTGGATTTGGTCATGCTCTACCGCTACTGTAAAACAGTTGTTTTCTTTATCGTCTGACACTGCCTGACTATAAGCAAAAAAGAGTGATTCTACATCTTGTGCTAAATCGTCTTCTAACATGTAAGGCGTTGCGGCAGTTATTGCCCGTGAAGACTTACCGGGAACCTTTAAACTTTTTATAACAACATCACTACCGGGTACAAAACCTATAACTTTTCGATGTTGCGCTTTTTCAGTTAAGTGCGTTAGCTCTGATGCATGATTTAAGTCGCCACTCGCAATAATTTCACGTTGGTGAGTTGACCATATTAGCCATTGGATCGGATCATGCTCTTGGCTGCCTAGCCGAATAAATAGTGTTTCTGACATTAGTCACGTCCTATAGTGCGGCTGATCACATTGATTTGTTTATTATTTTCTATTTTCATAATACTGTTTAAAAAGAAAAAGCTGTCGTTAAAACTTGTTTTGGTTTTCAGTGTAAAGTATTCACTGTCAACTACAAGCTGGTCTTTTTGATCTTGAGTTAATTTATACTGTGTCAGTTGAGGTAACACAAAAACATCGTCAATTTTGGCGTACCCTTCATCAGGACGTGCTGAAATAATTTCTTGTGCGACGTCTTTGCTTACACCCAGCAATGCCACCAATATTTCAACGTTATCAGCATCGATGGTATTTACATTTATTTTATGAAGATTGCTATTCGGTATTACACATACATGCGGTTTTAAGGCTTCTATTATAGGTAATGTAAAATGCTCAATAAGCCTTAGTTCATTTACGCTTGCTAAATAATGATTAGCCGCCAGATATGGGTATTCTTTCGATGAATAATCGTTGTCTTCCGCTCCACCGTTGTTTGATACAAAACTGTCTGAGTCTAACCAATCCGTCAATGCGTCAACCATATCTTTTGCTTCAAAGTTACTCACATTTTCTATGTTCAATTCTACAATCAATTTTTCTAATGCAGTAATTGCCATTGTATGTGGTTCAGTACTGCTACTTGCTTTACCTTTTGGGGCAGTAGGTGTGTTATTGCTGACTGATGTTGTAGAACTTTTGCGAAGCGCATTTAAATTAAAACACGATTGCATATCAGTAATTTCACCTGATATTTGTCCGTAGTCGATTGGATACGAACTTTCTCCCCTCGCCCAAATCTGATCAAGGTGTGTTACGTTTTCTTCACCATCAAACGACATAAACAATACGCGCTTTGCAAACGCTTCAGCCCCCATTGCATACCAATAAGCTTGTTGGTTAACTTCTATATTTGCAGTACGTTGTAACTGAAATTGTAATTTGCTGCTCATTTGAGTCGCTAAAATGGCGGCCAGCGCTACGATTAGCATAACAGTAATGAGTGCTACACCTTGTTGGCGTTTGCGTGATGTCAAACGATGAATGTTCACCAACCTACGCATTAGTTCACCTTACTCGTGTCTGCACTACCTGCAACTAAAAACTTACGAGTAACAACGCCAAACTGATCTGTGTCTAATATAACGGATATAGCCAAAGGCAAACCTTCGCCTTCGAATGTATTGTTCCACTCTTTCCCGTTATGAAATTCAAAACTCACCTCTTTTACACCCGAAATTAATTGGCGTGTTTTAGGAATTTCACTCAACGATGCATCAACAAAGTTATAGTGAACGCGCTCAAGCTTTTCTTCATTTAAACGATAGGCAACCGACTGCATATCGCTTCGCGGAAGTAACAAGCCGGGGTTAGTCCAACCACTTCGTACAAAACCAATTGAACCAGAGCTAGATTCAAACTCACTACTGTCAGTATGAATAAATCCGTCTAACGGCGCTTCGCCTTCAATGCGTAATGTACGCTTTGATATTTGCAGAAAATCTCGTTCCATGATCATAAAAGCGCGTTGAATCTCGTTCATTTGCGCAATACGAGCTGTCGATTTTTCTTCACTCTTGATAACCGTATCAAAAATACTAAAGCTCGCTAAACTGATCACCGCGAATATTGCGATAGCAATAAGCACTTCGAGTAACGTAAAGCCTTTTTGATGAACCATACTGTGATTGCTAAGCATTATTTTTCTGCCTTAGCTAAGTAGGTTGTTAAAAAGCTAATAGATGACTTTTCTGTTTCATCTAACCTAACTTCTATCGTTACTGCGCTCATGTTTTGATCATTAGTTTTTGCGATTTTTTGAATCCAAAACCAATCGCGCCCTGCTAATTCAACTTTACCTTTTTTATTATTTTTTAATGGCCACTTTTTAACTAACGATGCTTCTACAAGTTGATTAGAAGCAATCCAATTTGCCATCATTTTAGTTTCTAAATGGCTTAAATTTCTGAAATGTGTGTCTGAGGTGCTAACTAACGCTACGCCAGCGATCGCGAAAATAGCCATGGCTAGCATGACTTCGATGAAGGTAAAACCAAGGTTTTTTTTAACAAATTGACAACTCGACAAAAGGCTATTATTCATTTTTTAACGGCCCCTTAATCTCAACAGGAGTAGAATATAACGCCGTTACTTGATAATTGATTTCCATTTCATCGTTGTACGGGTCTTCAAATTCAAACCGCAAACTAAACGGCGTTAAGTCGCCACCAGACAAAATATAAACCTGTGGAATAAGCTTTTTTTCTTTGTTTAATTCTGAACCAGAAAAAGCAAGTTCGCTTTCTTCATTCTCTTTAAGCACGTCTACTAGCGCTGGTTCATCAAGCGGCAAATCGTCTAACGACAATGTAATAATGATTTCTTCTGGGAGAGTATAACTTTCTAGAATTTTATTGTCAGAAACTGCTTGCCACTGCTTGCCGTCAAAACCAAGGAACTGATATGTGTTGTCTTCTACAACTAAGCCAAGTTCAAGATTATTTAACAATGAATATTCTGCAGCAGCATTAAATACAGCTGCAAAACGTTCACTTTCTTTTTTTAGCAACTTGTCAGGCTCGTTACCACCTACGGTAAATTGAACCACAGACGCCATTAACCCAATAAGCACAAGAACAACCATCACTTCAATTAAGGTAAAGCCTGTTATTTTGCTGGGTAAAACGCCACGATGCTTCATTTAAAGTTGTACTACAACCAAGTTAATTATTGATATTCGCCTAGGTTCCAGTTACCAATATCGTCTTCTGTACCGGCTTCGCCGTCAGGCCCCATGGTAAAAACATCAATCTTTGAGTTTTCGCCTGGGTTAAGTAATTGGTAGTCATTACCCCACGGATCTTTTGGTAAACGTTTTACATAACCTTCTTCTGGAAAACGTCGAGGTAAAGGTTCAACGTCTGTTTCCGTTGTTAGTGCCTCTAAACCTTGCTCTGTTGACGGATAGTCGTAATTGTCCATTTTATACATGCTTAGCGATGTTTCTAATGCATTAATGTCAGACACTGCTTTTTGGATATTCGCTCGGTCTTGGCTGCCCATTAAGTTAGGAACAACCATACTCGCTAAAATACCAAGTATTACGATAACTACCATAACTTCTAATAGCGTAAAGCCGCGTTGTCTTTTAATGTGTTTTAACGATTTCATTGTACTTCCTGCTTAAGTCTTAAAAAATTAACTACCAATTAACGTATTTAATTGGAGTATAGGTTGTAATATGGCCATTACGATGAATAAAACAACCCCTGCCATACTTACCATTAACGCCGGTTCAAAAGCTTTTAATGAGATGTTCACTAACGCTTCAAACTCTCTATCTTGGTTGTCAGCCGCTCGCCCTAACATGTGCTCTAGCTGACCACTTTTTTCGCCACTGGCAATCATATGGAGCATCATTGGCGGAAAAAGTTTCGTTTGTTCCAAAGAAACTCGAAGACTCGTACCTTCTCGTACTTTGTCAGCAGCTTCTTTCACTTTATTTTTAATATACAAATTATCTAATACTTCACCCGCTATACTCATGCTCTCTAATAGAGGAACGGCACTCGCGGTTAAAATGCTCAATGTTCTTGCAAAGCGAGCGGTATTTAACCCTTTCGCTACGTTTCCTATACCTGGTAGGTTGATAATTCGTTGATGCATTGCAAACTTAAACGACGGTTTTTTCATTAAACGACCAAAAACAACCATCAACAACATAACCAGCATAACAATGGCTAAACCGTAATCTCGTAAAAAATCACTACTTGCGATTAAAAACTGAGTGGTACCCGGTAAATTAGCACCCATATGTTCAAATTGGCCTACAATTTTTGGTACCACGGCGGTAAGTAGAATAGCAATAACACCTACCGCAACAACGGTCATAATAACAGGATACACAAGCGCTTGAACCATTTGAGAACGCAGTTGTTGGCGTTGCTCTGTATAATCTGCCAGTCTATTTAGTACTAAATCTAAGTGCCCTGACTTTTCGCCAGCAGCCACCATTGCCCTAAATAAATGATTAAAAACTTGCGGATATTCCGACATGCTTTCAGCTAAGCCATAACCCTCGGTAACTTTACTGCGAACCGCCATAACCATACTTTTAAGTGAGGTTTTATCGCATTGTTCTGCAACCGCCATTAATGATTCTTCTAATGGCAAACCCGACTCTACTAATGTTGCTAATTGACGAGTAATTAACGCAAGCTCTGACGGCGACACTTTTTTACGTGGTCCAAACAACGACCCACCTGATTTTGACGGTTTGTTACTTTGCGTTGCTGGGGTAACTTCAGTTGGCATTAAGCCTTTGTCGCGCAGTAGTCCACGTACTTGGCGTGGCGTATCACCTTCTATTACGCCTTTTTTAGTTTTGCCTCGGCTATCAACGGCTTGGTAATCAAATGCTGGCATTATTTAGTAAACCTTAACCTTCTCTTGTTACGCGCAAAACTTCTTCGAGGGTTGTTTTACCTTCTATCACTTTATTAAAACCATCGCGCCTTATGCTACGCGTAGTTTTACGAATGAATTTTTCAATGGCTTGTTCACCTTGACCGTTATGAATAAGCTCACGAACCGTATCATCAACATAAAGTAACTCATGTATACCCGTTCTGCCTTTGTAGCCTTTAAAGTTACATTCAGCACAACCAACGGCTCTATAAATAGGCTGTGTATTGCTTGCTGGTAAATCGAGTAACTTTTGCTCTTCGGCGTCAGGCAAATGACTTTCTCGACAATGCGGACACAACGTACGTACTAAGCGCTGAGCTAACACACCTAACAAACTCGATGAAAGCAAAAAGGGTTCTACGCCCATGTCTTCCATTCGTGTTATCGCGCCAGCAGCGGTATTGGTATGTAGTGTAGATAAAACGAGGTGACCAGTTAAACTCGCTTGAACCGATATTTGTGCCGTTTCTAAATCTCGAATTTCACCAACCATTACCACGTCAGGATCTTGTCGTAAAATTGCCCGTAAACCGCGAGCAAAAGTCATATCAACTTTGGTGTTTACTTGCGTTTGACCAATGCCTTCAATAGCAAACTCAATTGGATCTTCAACGGTTAATATATTGCGTTCTTTGTGATCTATTTGCGTTAAACCAGCATAAAGCGTGGTACTTTTACCTGACCCCGTAGGCCCTGTAACAAGAATAATGCCGTGAGGTTTTTCAATAAGTTGCGAAAAGTTTTCGCGCGTATCGTCTGTCATCCCTAAATCTTGTAGGTTCAACCGAGCGGCATTTTTATCAAGCAAACGTAATACTACACGTTCGCCATGCCCAGTAGGCATTGTTGATACACGAACATCTACCGCTCGCCCACCAATTTTCAACGATATACGACCATCTTGAGGAATACGCTTCTCGGCGATATCAAGCTTCGCCATAACTTTAATACGAGAGACTAATAAAGACGCAAGCTGTCGATTAGGTTTTAAAACTTCACGCAAGACACCGTCTACACGAAAGCGAATTTGCAACGCATTTTCAAACGTTTCAATGTGAATATCAGAAGCGCTTTCTTTAATCGCTTCACTCAACATAGCGTTAATTAATTTGATGATAGGAGCGTCGTCTTCATTTTCAAGCAAATCTTCGCTTTCAGTCATCTCATCGGCAAGTGAGTATAAATTTACTTCGTTTCCGATGTCTTCCATCATCTGCTGGGCTTCTGACGAGTCTCTTTGATAAGCCTCAGTTAGCGCTTGTTCAAATGCTTCTTGCGTTTCAACTTGTACGTTAAATGACGACTTTAAAAAACGTCTTACTTCCAACAACACGTCAGGGTTTACGTTTTCTAAACAATGCAAAACATAACCTTCTTCCGAAGAGTTAACTAATACATTGTGTCGTTTTGCAAAACCAAACGGTAATCTAAATCGCTCTAAACTTTGCTCTTGCGATTCAAACGAGTTTTCACTCGTTTGCTCGTGCTGTGATTCAAGCTCGCTCATCATTAATTGTCTTGTACGCTTTGTTGAGTTGAGTCTTTTTTGTTGTCCATGTATTCATTGAACGATGGTGGCAACTCTAAAGAATCATTCCACTTAGGTAATAATGGAAGTTTTGAGTCGTCCATTAATTCCAAACCATCTTCTTGTTTACGGATTTCTTCAGCTCGAATGTAATTGTATTTATCTTTACTGATTTGATTCATCAACTGACCATCACGAATAATGGTTGGCTTTAAAAACACCATTAAATTACGCTTACGCTTGGTGTTAATTGTTGATTTAAATAGGTGCCCTAAAATAGGAATGTCGCCAAGTAACGGTACTTTTTGTTCGCTTTCTTGAACGTCTTCATCAATCAAACCACCTAACACAATAGTACTACCGCTGTCGGCCATGATAGTGGTTTTTATTTCGCGTTTATTAATCGCAATATCAACCCCTGTTGCACCACTTACAGAAGAAACTTCTTGTTCGATTGTTAATTGAACACCACTACCTTCATTCACTTGTGGCGTAACTTTTAACTTAATACCAACTTCTTGGCGATCAACCGTTTGGAATGGGTTTGAATTGTTGGTGCCTGTTGCAGAACCTGTAATAACTGGTACTTCTTGACCCACTAAAAAGTATGCTTCTTCGTTATCAAGCGTTGTAATACTTGGTGTTGCTAATATATTTGAATTTGTGTCTGTACTTACCGCTTGAAGCACCGCACCTATATCGCCTCGCAAAATACCAGTAACTAAGCCGCTAGCAGAACCTAATACTTGGCCTAAGAGCGAATAATCACCATCAATATCTGGTTGGTCTGGGTTTACCGTAACAGCGCCTGACTCTGATGTTACTGTTGAACCTTTAGTTCCTTCTGTTGGTTCAGCAGCTATAATCCCCGCAGCCACCTGACCAAGAGGTGCTGGACCATTAGTAAACTGTGTAAATCCAGCTTTAGGGGAGAACCATTGCACACCTAAGTTAATTCCATCCGCTTCGAATACTTCAACAATGATGGCTTCAACATGAACTTGTGCTCGACGAACATCTAACTGACGAATAACAGATTCTAGAGAACGAAGCATATCTGGCTGCGCTGTAATCACTAGCGTGTTTGTATCGTC
The DNA here is from genome assembly GCA_020630795.1 of Colwellia sp. GTDB lineage: Bacteria > Pseudomonadota > Gammaproteobacteria > Enterobacterales > Alteromonadaceae > Pseudocolwellia. The sequence goes on along the minus strand of JAHDIK010000022.1, from coordinate 9,659 downwards.
ATGCGCGTCAATACTTACTTCGCGTGATTTTTGGCTTGAACGAGCCGTTTTTGAAGTTGTTTTAGTTTCAGCTTCAATCGATTCACTCACACCTTTTAGGACTTTAACTAGATCTTCAGCTTTTGCATATTTTAAGTAGTACACGCGGGTATTACCGCTAGACTCAAGTTCGCTATCTAAACGCGCTACAAGTGTTGCTATGCGTTTTCGTGCTTGCGACTCTCCACTAACAATAACGCTATTTGTTCTATCGTCAGCAACTATCTTAGGGATTAAAAATGTTGGTGTACCTGGTTTACCTTGGGTACTTTTGTTCATCGCTTCGATAATACGCACCATTTCACCGGCCGACGCATATTTAAGCTTAATAATTTGAACATCTTGATCGCCCGCTCTGTCTACACGTTCAATCACTTTAACTAAGCGATTAACACTGGCTGCCGTACCTGTTAACAAAATAACATTAGCATTATCATAGTTAACCACGTTACCGCCGCCTGATTGATCCGACAGTTGACGTAAAATAGGTACAAGTTCTCGTACCGTTACATTTTTAACTTCAACAACACGAGTAACCATTTCATCGCCAACACCTGGATTGTCGTTACTAACAACTGGGGTAGGTGACGTTTTAGAGTCTTTATTACGAATAACTTTAATAATGCCGTTATCCATTTCAACGGCTGAAAAACCTGACACTTCGAGTACGTTTAAAAATACTTGATAATATTGCTCTTCAGTTAGCGAATCATAACTACGTAAATTAACTTTCCCTCTAACATTAGGGTCTATCACCATAGTTTTTTGTAATTGCTTACCCACAATATTAATGAATTCGGTAATTTCAGTATTTTTAAAATTAGGAGAATACTCTGCGGCATTAACCTGAGAACAAAATAAAAGAAAATTAAATAAAACAGCAACTACGCTTAACGTCATTACTTTTTTATACCAAGGCGCATGTGAATTCTTGCGCATGTAGAACACCTCATTTGTCATTATATTTACTCGTCAATACTGAAAAGTATTTCTGTTATATCGCCATCTCGATCTAAAAGTAACGATACATCTCGTTCTTCTCTCAATGCTTTTAAAGCTTGTGCGGCCTCAGCCGGTTGGCTCAAATCTAACCCATTCATTTGAATGGCTACATCACCACTCTTTAATCCTGCCGACTTAAAAAACTCTGGATTACGTCCAGGCATTAATCGATAACCAATAATGCTACCGTCGACGCGCTTAGGAGCGATCTTTAAATAATCGGTGATTTTTCCAGGGTCAGACGCAATATCATTTTTAAAATCTTGTGCTTGTTTAGACAGCTCTTTATTTAATCGTTGATCAATCATACGTGGTTGATGATTAACGCGAATAGGGTTTTTAACTGGATTGAAACGGTCTTTAGATGATGTTGTTTTTAAGGGGATTTTTTTCGCCACTTTTTTGGGTGCTTGATTACTACTCTGTGTTTCTTGGTAATCAAAGCCGTCTAACATCAACGTTTCTAAACGCCCTGAATGACGAATATGTACACGGTCTTGAAAAACCTTTTTTAATACTGCTCTTGTGCCTTTAATGGTTTCATCAATTGCATAAATTTCTTGCGTACTATTATGCTCAATAATTGCCGCTGATTTGGCTTCTTCATTACTTGCGACAACACCCGTTAACGTTAAGTTTAGGTTGGTTTCAGGTGCATCTTCTATTTCTTCTGGCTCATCTCTTACAACAGGCGATTCGTTATATACGCCGAATAAATTAAGTGCACGTATATCGCTTACATTAACACTAGACGTATTATTTTTGCCCTTGGAACCAGATTGCGTAATAACCACACTATTATGATTCGCGGGTTCATCAAGCACCAACCAAGTAATTTGTGCGAATAAATACGCAATATACCCAAGCAAAATAATGCCAATAACCATGGCTATTTTAGCTTGAGGTAATTTTGATATTTTTTCGGCAACAGGCGAAAAACGATTGGAAATTTGCATTATGTTCTTAAGGTTATAATTATTTTTAACAGCATTACTCTGATAATACGTTAGCAAAGGGCATGCAACAAGACCTAGCAAGCGTTTGTAACTAATATTTACAAACTAAAAAATTATATGCTCATTCCAAATAGTGAAAAGTAGCGAAAATTACGCGTGTATGATACCTTGCGCGCTATAAAAATAGGGAGCTGGCGTTATTATGAAACAAAATAATCAATCGCAAGAAAATCTATCTGCCAGATTAGATAAATGGCTATGGGCTGCCCGATTTTACAAAACCCGAGCCATTGCAAAGCAAATGATTGATGGCGGTAAGGTTTTTTATGATGGACAACGTACAAAATCGAGTAAAGCAGTCAATATAGGCGACCGTATACGAATAAGACAGGGCTTCGAAGAAAAAGAAGTGCTGGTAGTTGCCATTGCAGAACGTCGTAAAGATGCAACGTTTGCACGAACACTTTACGAAGAAACAGACAGCAGTATTGAAGCACGGGAAAAAAATGCGCTTGCACGTAAACAAGGTATTTTACTAAGCCCAGCTAGCGATACTAAACCCGACAAAAAGCAACGTCGGAAATTAAGAGAGTTTAAAGAGAGGATTTAATCATGAGCATTCCAAAAGACGTACTGAATCGTTACCTATTCGATAACATGCACGTGCGTGGTGAGCTTGTTCAGTTACACAACACATACAAGAATACTGTTGCTTTGCATGATTACCCAAAAGGCGTAAGTGAGTTACTGGGTGAATTAGTAGCGGCAACCTGCTTACTAACCGCTACGTTAAAGTTTGAAGGTGAAATTGCAGTTCAACTTCAAGGTGACGGCCCAATAGGCTACTTAGCTGTAAATGGAAATCACAATCAAGAAATGCGCGCTATTGCCCGCGTGCTAGAAGAAACAGATGCAACTGGCCTTAAAGATTTAATTGGTAAAGGCACCATGGTAATTACAATACGCCCTACAAAAGGCGAAGCGTACCAAGGCGTTGTTGCACTAGAAAAAGATACATTGGCTGAATGTTTAGCGCATTACTTTGAAGTATCAGAACAAATACCAACCACTATTTGGTTGTTTGTTGACGAAGAAACTAAACAAGCTGCGGGTACGTTAGTTCAATTACTTCCAGACGGCGACGATAAAGAAAAGCAGACGTCTGACTACGAACACTTATGCCAGATAACCAACACGATTAAACGCGAAGAAATCTTTTCGTTAAATGCCGACGAGTTACTTTATCGCTTATATCATCAAGAAGAAGTACGTTTATTCGAACCTCAAGACGTAACTTACCAATGTAGCTGCTCTGAAGAAAAATGTTTAAGCGCTATCGCCCAAGTTGAAACGTCGGAACTAAAAAGTATATTAGAAGAACAAGGTAAAGTTTCAATGACCTGTGATTATTGTAGAACGACCTACGATTTTGACGAAACTAAGCTATCGATGTTTTTAAATGAAAACGACCAAAAACACTAAGTTGTTATACGTATGGCACAAAAAAGGGATGATTTAATCATCCCTTTTTTATAAGTTTAACGATTCATCTTTCATTTAAAAATGAACAACAACCCCTGCGAACACACCTTCAAAATCGAGTGCTGAATACAAATCGTCTAAATCGTCTAATTCAAGCTTAACTGCTCGGTAACCGGCTGTAATATTTACGTCTACCGCGATGTTATCAATCAGTTCATAACTAACACCCGCTTGCAGATCGTAAAGTACATTATCGTCTAACGATAAAAAGTTGCCTTCGCCGTAAACATTAAAGCCTGTCCAAGGTAAACCAATGTTTGTGTATGCGTATAACATTGGAACGATACCTGAAGCTGAAAGCTTTTCAGACTTACCAGAAACACCTGCTTGTGGCACTTCAGTTACTACGATATCGCTGTCGAAATCACGACCTGTAAGACCAAAATCAAAAGATATTAAGTCATTATCAAACACTTCATAGTAAAGCGTATAATCTGTGTATGTTAAATCGAACGTTACATCTACGTCAGCGTTTGCACCGAAAGTCTCATCACGAAATGAAAAATCAGCAGCTAGGTTAGTTTGGCCTTGAGTGTCTAGTGTCGTGCGAGAAATTTTTGCATTAGGTATTAAAGGTAATGGATGCTCTAATGCGATAAACACGCTTCCTTGTGTTTCGTCGTCTAAGTTAAACGTTGACTGATCTTTGCTGTCACCAAATGTACCAGACGTTTCATTCGCCCAAATTTGGCCACCAATATACACACCTAAAAGCGTATCAGCTTGAGCAGATGAACATAAACCAGCTGCTAATGTTGTCGCTAATAATATTTTTTTCATTTATTTATCCTTGGCTTAATAAGTCATTTAAATCAATTAATGCTGCGTTTGCACGAGAAATATAGTTAGCCATTACTAATGAATGGTTAGCTAACATACCAAACCCGCTACCGTTTAAAATCATTGGGCTCCATACTGCTTCTTGGCTCGCTTCTAACTCTCGAATAATTTGCTGTACACTAACTTTAGCATTTTTCTTCTCAAGTACATCATTAAAATCTATTTCTACCGCTTTTAAAAAATGTAATAAAGCCCAACATGCGCCACGCGCTTCGTAGAATTCATTATCAATGGTCCACCAGCTGGTTTTAATCTCTATGTCTGACTCTGTGTAGGTTGACTGCATTGCAGCACTGTCGCCAGCTAAGTCAATATTAATTTGGTCTCGCCCCACACTCGCACTCAAACGTTGTGAATAACTACCTAGTCGTTTGGTTACTTCGCCAACCCAATCACGTAAGTTGTCGGCACGCGCATAAAACTGTGCTGACTGGCTGTTTACGTCAGTTAGCGCTGTGCGATATTTATATAACTCTTTCAACGCATTACCGTATTCACCTTCAGCGCTTGGTAGTGTCCAACTTTTGTGATCAATATTAAATTGAGGCTGTGCAACTTTCAAAAACTTATTTTCAAGCGATTGAGATTGAGAACGACTGAACTCTTGGCGCATTACTAGTGCCATGTCTCGCACCATTTCTAATACACCAAACTCCCATGCAGGAATGTTATCTAACATAACCGACGGAGGTAATGCGTCGTTTGATAAATAACCACCAGGTTTGGTAAGTAATGTTTCGGCTACTTTAATAAGCGCTGTTGTAGTTGTGTAACCTACTACGGGTACAACACCTTCTGCTTTAGCTGATTTAGTAACTTCTTCTTTAACATCGAATGAGTCAGGCTCAAAACTCCAATAAACACCTAATAAATACAGTACAAAAAGTACGCCAAAAACAGATCCTATAAAGGTTTTAGTTGAAAAATTACTTATCATGAACAGCTCCCGATGCTGGTTATGACGTTAAAAATGATACTTTTTAATATCGGTATACATTTTTAACATTAAAGATTATGGTAATTACACGTATTGTAACCAAGCTAGAGCAAAATGGATAACTTAATTACGACAATTGAACGGAATAATATACTTACCGTTACCTTAAACCGTGTAGATAAAAAAAATGCTTTAAGCTCAACTATGTATCATCAGTTAAGTGCAGCATTAACACACGCCAGTAACACCCAATCTATTCGATGTGTGGTAATACAAGGCGATGAAAACTGTTTTTGTGCTGGCAATGATTTAGAAGATTTTTTAAAACACCCTGATGATTTAGCAGCCTTAGACTTTATCAATGTATTAGAAAAATTTGATAAACCACTTATAGCCGCGGTTGCAGGCCCTGCTGTTGGTATTGGCACGACATTACTTTTACACTGCGACATGGTATTTGCCGCAAACAACAGTAAATTTAAACTACCATTTACTCAGCTAGGCTTATGCCCTGAAGCTGGCTCAAGTTATTTACTACCAAACTTAGTGGGGCATGTTCGCGCGTTCGAATTACTCGTATTGGGTAATACATTTTCGGCTGAGCAAGCTCTTAATTACGGTTTAATTAATCAGGTTTGCGAACCTAGCGAGCTTCTCACATTAACGCATACAACTGCTGAAAAGATTGTAAATTTACCGTATGACTCAATGATGACAAGTTTAAGGCTAATTAAAAATAATAAAGCATCACTATCTCAAGCAATTAAAGTTGAAGGCGAGGAGTTTTCAAGGCTCATAACCACCGCCGATTGCAAAAATAAGTTATCGCAATTCTTTAAGTAACGTACGGTATTCATAACTTTTGGTGCAATGTAATTTGTGAACACTTTTTACATTGCACATTATGACGCTCGGCTGGTTATCTATATACAACTTCTTTTGGGCTAGAGTCTCGCACCATTAACCACACAACGAACGCAATCAGTAGTATTGGCCAAAATACTCCTACCATAAGCATAATCGCCGCACCTACACCTAACAATCCTACAAATATAATTGAACCAAACACACTTAATACAATGGCTAAGCCTGCCACAACTAATAAACACACAACAAGTGCTGAAATACTAATGGCTTTTAGCGGCTCGATAAGTTCTTCTCCCATGTACACATCAATATCTAACAACTCAATTAAACTAGTTCCTAATACGTACGTTAAAAACGCAGTAGCAATAATGGCAAGTGTGAGTGATTTTATAAACGACATATTAGTATCTCCTAGTTAATTTGTTGAGTAAATTGATAATTTTTAAAAATGGCTTACTTAATATCTGTTAGGTACTAAAATCGCGGCTACTATATACGCTACACCGACAACCATAGGGAACATAAACATTGCAGCAACTGTTGCAATCCTTACACCTAATCTAGGTAAGCCGTAATACTTGGCAATACCACCACACACACCTGACACTTTCTTGTTAATGTTATCTTTATAAAGTGTTTTCTTTACTGAAAATTCTCGTTCATATCTCATTTAACTATCCCCAAGGTTAACGGTTTAACCTTTAAATTTGTTGTATGTATACATTAGCCCTGCTCCGATAAAAAATATCATTGAAGGGCCAAGACAAATGACAAAAACTACATTCCCAACCATTGTTTTTATCTCTTTTTAATGAGGGTTAACGATTACCCGTTAACCACTTTCTTTTTAAGTAACGCGAGTTCTTCTTCAAGGCTTGCTTCAGCTTCTAAATCTTTAAACTCACTCTCAAGATCTTTGTTTTGCGTCATGTCGTACGCTTCGATTTGCGCTTCAACTCGGTCAACTTTTTGTTGATATTGTTCGAAACGGCTAATCGCTTCATCAATGTTATGTACTGCGGCTTTCTCTCTTACTTTTAGTCTAACTTCAGCCGACTGTTGACGAAGTACATAAGACTCTTGCTTGCGCTTAGCTTCAGCTAGTTTTTGTTGCAACCTGTCGCCATCTTCTTGAATTTTTGAAAGAAACTCATCAAATTGAGCTAAGTCTTCTTTCAATTGCGTTAATTGCACTACCGCTTTTTGTTTCTCTTTAAGCGCTAACTTCGCTAAGTCTTCACGCCCTTTTTGAATAGCTAATTCAGCTTTAGTTTGCCAGTTGTCGATACTTGTTTCGGTATTTCTAATTTGACGAAGAATTGTTTTCTTTTCAGCAATATTTTTCGCTGCGCTTGAGCGTACCTCTACCAACGTTTCTTCCATTTCTTGAATAATTAGCCTAATCATCTTTTCAGGATCTTCAGCCTTATCTAACATGCTATTAATGTTTGCATTAACAATGTCTGTAAATCTTGTAAATAAACCCATGTGCTATCTCCTACTCTTCTGATGTAATGGTTTTGTTATTTAAGTTTTCGTTGTTAACCGTCGTTGTATTTTCTTGAGTCTCGTCAAAATCAAATACATCAATTGAAAACGAATTTAGTTCTTCTTGAATGGTTTCTGCCAATTCATTTTTTAAATGCGTAATAACTTGCTCGCCTTGCTTAATAACTAAATCTGTTAATGCACTTTCAATAGAAGGCTGGCTAGAATTTGCGCTCGCTGTAAAAGTAATTAATGATGCGAAGACAACACTCATCATGGTTAATTTACGATTTAAAGTTTTCATGTTCGTATCCTTATTTTGTTCGTTATGGTAATTACTACCGTTTAAATTAGTTAGCTAGAAAGTACATCGTTAATCTTTGCTATAACTTACCTATTACAAGCTACGTGCCAACTTACAAAATAAAAATAAACCTTTGATAAATAACAAATAAATATAAAACGCATTTTACCAGACGACAGAAGACATATTATGTCATAACTAAAAAATGGTTAAATAAACTAACGAGTTGGTAAATTTAACCAACATGATAAAACTAAAAAATATTTCTGAATAACAAAACAAATTGAAAAGATCACAATGAATTTTCTAAGCAACAAAGTGCATAGGAATAATGGAGTAAAACAATATATTGCTAGAACTGAGGGTATAAAAAGAGAGGAAACTAATTAATAAACGATGAATTAAGGCAGCTACGGTAAGAAATAGACTTTACTAACAAAGCCTATTCATAAAGGCTCACAATTAATGATGTAGCGAGCAGTAACACGCAAGGTACTAACATTAATCCAAATAATAACGAAATGCTCAACATCAGAAACTCCTTCATAACAACTATTTTTATAGGGTATAAAGTATAAGTAGCGTTAAGTGTTAAAAAGGTTGTACTAAACATCAAATATATTTATGAGCGAGTGAGTATGCAGTGATTTTAGGTGGGTTTTGAAGAACAAAAAATTCAGCAGGTAAATAAACTGGTCGTATAAAATTACCTGCATATGTGTTTAGTTGTATTAGTTTAAAGTGTTACTTTACTTAGTGCCTCAAACAGCACCTTGCTATCCGCACTATTTTTTCCAGAACAATCACTTAAATGGCGCCTAAACTGACGAGCTCCCGGTAAGCCGTTACATAAACCCAACATGTGCCTAATAACATGCCAAGCCCTACCACCATCGGCAACATAGCGATCAATGTATTGGGCCATTTGTTCAAGAACCTCTAACCTTGATAATACAGGATCTTCCGATTGCCATATTTTTTGATCTGCTTCCGCTAACATATACGGCGACTGGTAGATTTCACGTCCAATCATCACACCATCTATATGCTGCAAGTGATCTTGTGCTTCATCAAACGATTTAATACCACCATTAATTGATATACTAGATTCTGGAAAGTCTGACTTTATGCTATATACCCTTTCATAATCTAACGGAGGAATATCACGATTTTGTTTCGGGCTTAAGCCACTTAACCAAGCTTTACGCGCGTGAATAATAAAATGATCGCATCCTGCTTCTGACACGGTAGAAATAAAATGATGGAGAAACTCATAACTGTCTTGATCATCTATACCGATGCGCGACTTAACTGTAACAGGTATATTAACTTTTGCCTGCATACCCGAAACACATTCTGCTACTAATGAAGGTTCTGCCATTAAACAAGCCCCAAACAGCCCATTTTGAACACGATCTGACGGACACCCAACGTTAATATTAATTTCGTCATAACCCAGCTGCTCTGCACGCATTGCACACTCAATCATCGCTTTAGGATCGCTACCGCCAAGCTGTAAAACTACAGGGTGCTCTTCATCGTTGTAGCCTAAATAGTCACCTTTACCAAACAAAATAGCGCCCGTAGTTACCATTTCAGTGTACAAAACTGTGCGTTTAGACATAACTCGATAGAAATAACGACAATGACGATCAGTCCAATCGAGCATGGGTGCCACGGATAA
>JAHDIK010000008.1 GCA_020630795.1 Colwellia sp. | reverse complement strand
CGGATAGCCTTTTTTCGTTTATGCGCTAAATCATGATAAGGTGGAATAGCGACTGCTCGCTCGCAAAGTGCTATTTTCATGTATCAATATTTACCTATAGTTTAGTTTTAAAAAACTATTTATTGTTTGAATCTCCAATCATTTAATTTCTATGTGTCTACAGTATCTTTTATCTTATGTATAATGCTTGTAGAAGATTTCATTAGGGTACTATAGTGTCTCAAGATCAAAAGCGTCTAAATAAATATATAAGTGATTCCGGTTTCTGTTCTCGTAGAGAAGCAGATAAGTTGATCGAAAAAGGGCGTGTAACAATCAATGGCAAAGTTCCTGAATTAGGTACTAAAGTTTCAGTGGGTGATAAGGTTTGTGTAAATGGACATGTCATTAAAGAAGTTGCTAAAAATAAGTCAGACCGTATTTATATTGCCTATAACAAGCCTGTTGGTATTACTTGTACAACTGAGTCACACGTACGAGGTAACATTGTAGACGCTATAGGACATAAAAAACGTATATTTCCGATAGGCCGACTTGATAAACCTTCTGAAGGGTTAATTTTTCTTACGAGCGACGGGGATATTGTAAATAAGATTCTTAGGGCCGAAAATGCTCACGATAAAGAATATATAGTTAGTGTTGATAAGCCCATTAGTGAGCGTTTTGTTGAACGTATGTCAAAAGGTGTTCCCATATTAGGCACCATTACCAAGCCTTGCGTAGTAACTGTGCAAGGTAAGTTTTCGTTTAAGATAATACTTACACAGGGACTTAATCGTCAAATTCGTAGAATGTGTGAATATTTAGGGTATGAAGTTCAAACATTAAAGCGCTCACGCATTATGAGCGTAGAGCTGGGTAACCTAAAAGTAGGTGAGTGGCGTTATTTATCTGACAAAGAACTGGCAGAAATTAATGGTGCGGTAGCCGGTTCGAGCAAAACTGCGATAAATACAGCACAACCAAAAGAAAAAACAGATAATACAGAGTCTGACTTTCGTGGAAAGGTTGATACAACTAAGCTTACCTTTACTGCTAAAAAGAAAGTCAGCGGCACTTCAAATAAAAAGAGAAATAAGCTAACCCTTAAAAAATAGAACTGTTATTTTGTTTTAAGGGAAGCTTTAGTTTTCTATACTTTCGCTTATGCCGCACCTAGCAGTTTTTGTAACTCGTCGAGTACTACAGGATCATCAATTGTTGAGGGAATTTGATAGCTTTGGCCATCGACTATTTGGCGAATAGTTTTTCTTAGAATTTTTCCTGAACGAGTTTTTGGCAACCTATCAACAATATGCACTTCTTTAAGACTAGCGATTGCTCCTATTTTTTCTCGTATAGATAATTTTAGCTCTTTGATTAGCTCATCGGGCTCTAATTCAATATTGTTTTTCATTACAACCAGTGCTGACGGTGTTTGTCCTTTGATGGGACAATGCCCACCGATTACAGCACATTCTGCAACGGAGTAATGGTCAGAGATAACTTCCTCCATTTCACCTGTCGACATTCTGTGACCTGCAACGTTTATAATATCGTCGGTTCTACCCATGATAAACAGGTAATCATCTTCATCAATAAATCCACCATCTCCCGTTACGTAATAACCTGAAAATGTATTTAAATAACCTTCTTTAAATCTAGCGTCGTTTTGCCATATTGTTGCTAAGCACCCAGGAGGTAGTGGGAGTTTAATCGCAATATTTCCTTCTTCACCTTTTTCAACTTCATTACCCGAGCTGTCTAGTACTTTAATGTTATAACCAGGAGTCGCTAATCCTGCGGAACCAGCTTTTGTTTCCATTTGTTCAATACCGTAGGGTATTGATGCTATTGCCCAACCCGTTTCTGTTTGCCACCAATGATCGATAACAGGTAAATCCGTTTTATCTTTTAACCATTGATAGGTAGCAGGATCGAGTCGCTCACCAGCAAGGTATAAACGTTCCAGATTACTGAGGTCGTATTTTTTAATTAATGTAGCTTCAGGATCTTCTTTGCATATTGCTCTAAACGCAGTTGGTGCGCTAAAAAGTGCTTTTACGTTATATTCGGCACACACGCGCCAAAAAGTCCCAGCGTCAGGCGTATGAACAGGCTTACCTTCGAATAATACCGTGGTACACCCAGCAATAAGTGGGGCATATACAATGTAAGAGTGACCAACAACCCAACCAACGTCTGATGCAGCCCAAAAAACCTCTCCTTTATTGATACCGTATATAGCACTCATACTATAATTCATCGCTACCGCGTGTGAACCGTTATCGCGAACTACGCCTTTGGGTTTTCCTGTAGTACCCGATGTATATAGAATGTACAGTGGATCTGTCGCGTTTACGGGTACCGGTTGTGCTTCTTCTGCGCTACTACAAAGCTTAAGCCAATCGAAATCTCGGCCCTCTTGTAATGAAGCTTTAACGATATCTCGCTGATAAATAATGCACGATGAAGGTTTGTAAGATGCTAGTGTTATCGCTTGGTCTATCATCGGCTTATAAGGAATTACTTTTTGAATTTCTACGCCGCAACTCGCTGATACGATAACTTTAGGTTGCGCATCATCTATACGTATAGCCAATTCATGTGCTGAAAATCCGCCGAAAACCACAGAATGAATGGCGCCAATTCTTGCGCAAGCTAACATTGCTATTGCCGCTTGAGGAATCATTGGCATGTAAATAAGTACGCGATCGCCTTTGCTGACATTTTTACTTTGTAAAACATGTGCAAACTTAGCAACTTCTGTTTTTAGCTCATTGTAAGTAAATGTCGCTTTAGTTTGAGTAACAGGTGAGTCGTAAATTAATGCCGTATTATCCCCATTCCCTTGTTCAATATGATAATCCAACGCTAGATAAGATGTATTGAGTTCGCCATCTTCAAACCACTGATAATTTCCATCGCTGTTTGTCGACAATATTGTATTTGGTTTTTTAATCCACTTTATTTTATCTGCTTGGGCTTTCCAAAAGGCTGTTGGATTATTACTTGCTTCTGCATATTGTTCTTTATAGCTCATGGTTATTATCCTGTGGAGTAGATATTAACCAGTGTAGAGCGAGTAGAAATAACTCTCTATTAGACTTTTGGCTAATGATGTTTTAATACCATTAGTTATGTTCGTTGAGTGAAAAATGAACGTGTAAATTTAACTACAATGTTATTTTGTCGACAATGTAGTTAAATCAAGTTGTTTGAGTATTATAGATTGAGTAGGTTTGCAGGAGAGTATTGATCGGTAAGTACTTTTGTATTTTTAGGCCAATCGATATTGTCTTTTGTTGAAACCATACTTTTGCTGATTGATTTAATATCTATTCCAAATTTTTTGAGTTGAGGATCTAAAAGCTTTATTCGTGATTCTATTAAGGCGCTATCGGGAAGCTTTTGATGACCCGCTAGAATAATACGATTACTGTTTTCTTGATTACTTACATTGATGAAATCACCGAATACGTCGTAGTACGTGGCGGATTCGTGATTGTACAATTGACTGATGGAAAACGTATTAGCCGAAATAATTCCATTAGCCGATAAAATCTTCTTTGTTTCTTCAAAAAACTCTTTAGTGAGCAGGTGTTCAGGAATATAGTCGCCATTAAAAGCATCTAATATAATCCAATCATATTTTTTCTTTTTAATTCCTTCACGCTTAACGAAAATACGGCCATCTTGTACGAGTGATGTAATATTATCGTTCTCAAAAAAGCTAAAGTACTCTCTTGCTACCTTTAAAACCGCAGGATCAATTTCAACGTTGGTAATTTTTGCTGTTGGGTAAAGTTGGTGAATAGTGTTTGATAACGTACCGCCACCTAGTCCAATAATAAGTACGTTTTTTGGGTTGTCGATCATTAATAGGCTGGAGAAAACTAGCTTAGTGTAATTGAATACTAGTTTGTCTGGTTCGCCTTTAAGCATGCAGCTTTGGTTGGTTTTACTACTTTTAACATTGAACTTTAAACAGCGAAGGTCATTTTTATCTTCCACAATAATATTGCGATATAGAGAGCGTTCACTATGGATAACACGAGCAAAGCTTGATGAAGATAGTGTGGTAAGTAATATAATAATTACCACATTGATAAAAATATTTTTAAACGTAATCATTATTTCACCGCCAATTGTGAAGGAGTACTAGGGACACTAGCTAACGATTTATGAACAGCGATAGCGAGTACGCCTAAAATCCCTAATGTAAGACTAAACCCAATAATAATATTGTTTACTTCAAACGCTAACACCATATAAAAAGACGTGATTATGGTACCTAGTGCGCTACCTAGGGTACTAACAAAGTATAATATTCCTGCAACTTGACCGCTTTTTTCACTGTCGGTTACGAGTAATCTCACCGAATAAGGAGAGATCATGCCTAAAATAATTGTAGGGATAAAAAATAATGCAGTTGAGGCGAGTAATGAACCGTACCTGCTATCTTCAACACGAGTAAAAATAAACTCCATGATAGGTTGTGAAAATAAAGCTACAGGTAGCACGGTAATACTGGCGAAAATAAATATAAGACCATAACGTGTTAACGAAGCGTTTTTCGTGGAAAGTTTTCCACCAATAAGATATCCGAACGATAAACTCAGCATAAACACAGTAATAATACTCCCCCAAATATGAACACTACTGCCAAAAAAAGGTGCGAGAATTCTGCCCCCGAGTAGTTCTATTCCCATAATTGAAAAGCCACTCGTAAAAGCGAGAAAGTAAATTAATGCGTTAGTTTTTGATGTCATGGTTATCGTCTTTATTATTGATTCATTTGTTGAGCAAATGATTGTTTTAAAGACCATATTAACGTGATGAAATTGAGTACGCCAGAATTAAAAAGGGCTTAACATCTGAATAATTGTAGATGTTAAGCCCTAATACCGTATTTTGAATACGTTAGTTTTCGATTAAAGATTATAATAAAGGTTTTAAGAACCTCGCCGTATGCGATGTTTTGTGTTTAGCGACTTCTTCTGGTGTCCCGGTAACGAGAATCTCACCGCCGCCTGAGCCACCTTCAGGTCCTAAATCAACAATCCAATCAGCCGTTTTTACTACATCTAAATTGTGTTCAATTACAACGATAGTATTTCCGTGGTCACGCAGTCTATGGATAACTTGAAGTAATTGCTTTATATCGTGAAAGTGTAAACCTGTTGTTGGTTCATCTAAAATATATAGCGTTTTACCTGTATCTCTTTTTGAAAGCTCTTTAGCGAGCTTAACACGTTGAGCTTCACCACCTGATAGCGTAATAGCTGATTGCCCTAGCTTGATATAGCTTAAGCCAACATCAAGTAATGTTTGCAGTTTGCGTTTTACGGCAGGGATTGCGCTGAAAAACTCTGAAGCATCTTCAATGGTCATGTCGAGCACTTCGTGAATGTTTTTGCCTTTGTATTTTACTTCGAGTGTTTCTCGGTTATAACGTTGGCTTTTACAGTCATCACAAGGTACGTAAACATCAGGTAAAAAGTGCATCTCAACTTTGATTAAACCATCACCCTGACAAGCTTCACATCGACCGCCTTTAACGTTAAAGCTAAACCTTCCCGGTTTATAACCACGAGATCGCGCTTCTTGCGTGCCAGCAAAAATATCACGTACAGCAGTGAAAATCCCAGTGTACGTAGCGGGGTTAGAGCGTGGAGTTCTACCTATCGGGCTTTGATCAATATCTATAACTTTATCAAGCTTATCAAGCCCTATAATTTCTTTATGCGGAGCAGGTTCTTGGGTTGTAGCACCGTTTAACTCAGTGTGAGCTAGCTTGTATAATGTGTCATTAATCAGTGTTGATTTACCTGAGCCAGACACACCTGTGATACATGTCATTAAACCATTCGGTATTACTAAATCTACATTTTTTAAATTGTTTCCTGTTGCGCCTTTTAGCTCAACAACATTCTTTTTGTCGAAAGGAACACGTTGTTTAGGTATTGCTATTTCTTCTCGGCCAGATAGATACTTTCCGGTAAGTGAGTCTTCACATTTTAGAATGTCGTCTACAGTACCTGACGCAATAACTTGTCCGCCATGAACACCAGCACCGGGTCCAATATCGATTACATGATCTGCTTCACGAATAGCATCTTCATCATGCTCAACAACAACAACTGTGTTTCCAAGGTCACGCAGGTGTATAAGCGTTTTTAGTAATCGTTCGTTATCACGTTGATGCAACCCGATTGATGGTTCATCAAGCACATACATAACGCCAACTAGGCCTGCCCCTATTTGACTCGCAAGTCTAATACGTTGAGCTTCGCCACCCGATAGCGTACCTGCCGCGCGTGATAGGTTTAAATAATTAAGCCCTACGTTTACTAAGAAGCCTAAGCGATCGATAATTTCTTTTAATATTTTCTCTGCGATTTGGCCTTTTTGTCCTGTTAAATTGAGCCCTGTAAAAAAGTCTAAAGCATCGGCAATAGCGAATTCGGCAACTTGTGGCAATGTGGTTTCGTTAACAAATACGTTACGAGCTTCTAAACGTAAACGGCTGCCATCACAATCAGGACAATGCTGACTGTTTAAATATTTAGACAACTCTTCGCGAACGGCATTTGATTCCGTTTCTTTAAAGCGGCGATCCATGTTGTTTAGAATTCCTTCAAAAGGATGTTTTCTAATAACAATGTCGCCACGGTCATTCATGTATTTAAATTCAATTTCTTGCTTGCCGCTACCGCGTAAAATAACTTCTTGATGTTTTTTATTTAGCTCTGAAAATGGTACATCAAGCGCGAAGTCATAATGATCTGCTAATGCTTGTAGCATTTGGAAATAATAAAAATTGCGTTTATCCCATCCTCTAATTGCGCCGCCAGATAAGCTTAATTCTGGGTTGGAAATTACACGTGAAGGGTCAAAAAATTGTTGGTTACCTAAACCGTCACACGTTTGACATGCACCAGCAGGGTTGTTGAACGAAAACAAACGAGGTTCTAACTCTTGCATACTGTAACCACAATGTGGACACGCGAAGTTAGCAGAAAATAACAGCTCTTCTTTTGAGGGCTCGTCCATAAAGGCAACTTTAGCGGTGCCTGATGTTAAACCTAGCGCCGTTTCGAATGATTCCGACAAGCGTAATTGAATATCTTCACGTACTTTTAATCGGTCTACTACCACTTCAATCGTATGCTTTTTATGTAAGTCTAACGTAGGTGGATCAGACAAATCACACACATCGCCGTCTATACGAGCTCGTATAAAACCTTGTGCTGCTAAATTGTCGAGTAGTTTAATGTGTTCACCCTTTCTGTTTTGAACAACAGGGGCTAGCACCATCACTTTTGTGCCTTCGTCTAATGCAAGTACTTTATCAACCATTTGCGATACGGTTTGTGCAGCAAGTGGTTGGTTATGTTCAGGACAGCGAGGTTCGCCAACACGTGCATATAACAAGCGTAAGTAGTCATATATTTCAGTAATAGTACCAACGGTAGAACGAGGGTTATGAGAAGTAGATTTTTGTTCAATAGAAATTGCAGGAGATAAACCTTCGATGTGATCTACATCAGGCTTTTCCATCAAAGATAGAAACTGACGAGCGTATGCTGACAACGATTCTACGTATCTACGTTGACCTTCCGCGTATAGCGTATCAAAAGCTAATGATGATTTTCCTGAACCAGATAAACCTGTAATAACAACGAGTTTGTCGCGAGGGATGTCTAAACTGATATCTTTTAGATTATGGGTACGAGCCCCTCTAACTTCTATATTTCTCATAACTTTTCCGTGTGGACTTTGAACCAAGCATTATCGCATAAAATTTATGCGGAGATCATGTAATAATGTGTATTGATACAGTGTTTTGTTTAATTTTCTATTTATCAAAGTGTTTTAATGAGGAAGGGCAATGAATTGATTGTAAAAAATACTTTTGATTTTTACTCTATTGATTCAGAGCAACTACTTACGCGGGAGTTTGCTTTATTATGTTGTTCTCGCCACTATCAGGGAACACTTAGACATATAGCTGATTGAGCTACCTGATTGAAGTAATTATGATTTTGTTCAACGAGTAGGCGTGATAATATAACGCCCAATTGATTGACCATAAAAACAGAAAAAGTATACGTAAATGAGTGCCACGGGTTTAAACACAATAGAAAAAAAAGCAGCGTTTTCATTAGCCACCGTTTTCGGTTTACGTATGCTTGGTTTGTTTATGATATTGCCCGTATTTGCTATTTATGGAGAGCAATTAGCCGGTTATAGCCCTGTATGGATTGGATTAGCAATAGGCGCATACGGTTTAACACAAGCGATGCTGCAAATCCCTATGGGAATTTTGTCTGATAAATTTGGCCGAAAACCTATTATCTTGTTTGGTTTAGTGGTTTTTCTTGTTGGTAGCGTTGTTGCTGCAATGTCTGAAACTATCTACGGTGTTGTGTTTGGTAGAGCCTTGCAAGGTATGGGCGCTATCGCTAGTGCTATTTTGGCATTAGCTGCGGATATTACTCGCGAAGAACAACGACCTAAAGTCATGGCTACTATAGGTATGTTTATTGGCTTGTCATTTACCGTGGCGATGATAATGGGCCCTATTGTTGCTCAGTATGCTGGTTTGAGTGGCTTGTTTTGGTTAACGGCAATATTAACTATTTTTGCGATGGTGATGATTCAGTTTATGGTTCCTCATACCGTGAACAAAGCACCAAAAGGTGACAATATTGCGTTACCTGCGCAAATTCGAAAACTCATTCGTCATCCGCAATTAACACGCTTAAACTGGGGCGTGTTTATTTTGCATATGGCACTTACCGCATGTTTTGTTACGTTACCTAAACAATTTGTTAATAGCGGCTTAGCGTTAGAACAGCATTGGCAATTATACCTACCTGCGCTATTGGGATCTTTTTTCCTTATGGTGCCCTTTATGATTGCAGGTATTAAAAAGCAAAAAGAAACCCAAATGTTTTCAAGTATGGTGTTATTGCTTGCTTTGGCGTTATTTTTATTGTGGATGTTACCGTTGGGCTTTTGGACGTTAGTATTGCTCATCGTTATGTTTTTTACTGCATTTAACTACCTAGAAGCAACTATGCCTTCTATTCTTTCTCGACTTGCGCCAGCTGGTGTTAAGGGAAGTGTGATGGGTATTTATTCTAGTAGTCAGTTTTTAGGGGCATTTGCTGGTGGTGTAGTAGGCGGGGCAATAGCCACACGCTTCGATGAACAAGTTATCTTTTTAGCAATGGCGCTATTATGTGTGCTGTGGTTTATTGGAACATTAGGTATGCAGCCGTTGAAAAAGTCTAAAAGCTTTAGTTTTTCAACATCACTAGAAAGTGAAGAGCAAGCAGACGTTGTAGCAGAGCATTTGATTAATATGCCTGGTGTACTAGAGGCTACTTTAGTTTATCAAGAATCTGTCGCTTATCTAAAAATAGATGAAAAAGTGGCAGATATAACAAACATTAAAGCGATTCTTAACCCGTAAATATTCGCTCTGCTGACTGTTTAGGCTAAGTGGTTAATTACACTTAAACCGCTTAGCTTTACATGATGCTGTTTATGTAATCGGTTGTTAAAATATCTCCAATTCTGATATTGATTTCATCACCTTCTTCTTTATTCATAAGTGCTTGCCCAACCGGTGATTGTGGTGTTATTACAGTGAATGTATGTTCTTCAATTTCACACCTAAAACCGCCAGCTGCTGGCCCAATATAAAACCAAGCATTAGCTTGTTTATCTTGCTCTAACTGAACTAAACTCCCAATATTTACTATGGTTACATTTTGAGGGATGTTTTTTGATAATTGCTCAAATAAAGCCAGCGAATGTTTAATTTCTTCAACTCTTCTAGATTGTCCTTCCGCTAAATAACTCGCTTCAATGGCTAACGTATCATATTGCGTTTCTGCAACCGATTGGTCATCTGTTGCTGCCAAGTGCGCATTCTTTGCAGCCAGCTCTGTGCTCGACAGTTCTGAATGAAGGTGTTCAATAATTTTATTAAGTAATTCTTTTTTATACATAAAATAAACTAAAAAAATAGAGGTAGAAAAGCACTGAATGTGAAAAGAAAAGGTGTAGCGCAACAGCATACTGAATCGATTCTCGGTGTAAATATCAAATGTAAAATAATTTAATCTGACAGGTGTCAAAATAAAGCTTGAATTTTTCATCAACAACATCTACTTTATATATAACTGGTTAGACCTTTTTAGGTTTTTTTAACGAATTAAATAGTGAATTAATATGAGTAATACGTCAGCTTACCCGCACTTACTAGCACCATTAGATTTAGGTTTCACAACATTAGCGAATAGAACGTTAATGGGATCTATGCATACTGGATTAGAAGAAGAAAAAAATGGCTTTGATAAATTAGCCGCATTCTATGAAGCAAGAGCAAAAGGTGGAGTAGGGCTGATTGTTACTGGTGGTATTAGCCCTAACATGCGTGGTCGTCTTGCCCCGTTTGGTTGTGAATTAAGTAAGCCTTGGCACGTTAATAAACACAAAAAAATTACAGCAGCAGTACATAAATACGACACGAAAATATGTGTGCAGTTACTGCATGCTGGTCGATACGCTTATCATCCGTTTAGTGTTTCTGCGAGTAAAGTAAAGTCGGCTATCAACCCGTTTACTCCTGCCGAAATGTCTGTGCGTCAAATTAAAGGAACAATTAAAGATTTTGCATCATCGACAAGATTGGCGCAAAAAGCGGGTTACGACGGTGTAGAGATTATGGGTTCTGAAGGTTATTTAATTAACCAATTTGCTTGTACACGTGTTAACAAGCGTACAGATGAATGGGGCGGAAGCATTGAAAACCGTATGCGTTTAGCCGTAGAAACCATTAAAGCAGTACGTGAACGTGTAGGTGAAAAATTCATTATTATTTTCCGTTTGTCGATGCTTGATTTAGTTGAAGGCGGAAATACGTGGGAAGAAGTTGTCACAATGGCAAAAGCGGTTGAAGCGGCTGGCGCAACGATTATCAATACAGGTATTGGTTGGCATGAAGCACGTGTTCCTACAATTGCTACATCGGTTCCTCGAGCAGCGTTTACGTGGATCACGGAGCGTATGAAAAAAGAAGTGTCTATTCCATTAGTTACAACTAACAGAATTAACACTCCAGAAGTTGCAGAAGACGTATTGGCAAATGGCCATGCTGATATGGTTTCAATGGCTCGTCCGTTTTTAGCTGATGCTGATTTCGTGAATAAGTCTGCTGCAAACAAGAGTAACGCAATTAATACGTGTATTGGTTGTAACCAAGCATGTTTAGACCATGTATTTAAGCAGCAACGAGCGTCTTGTTTGGTTAACCCTGTAGCATGTTACGAAACTGAATTAACGTTTGAAAAAACTCCAACTAAGAAAAATATTGCAGTTATTGGAGCAGGGCCAGCAGGTTTAGCATTTAGCGTGTATGCATCGCAACGTGGTCATAAAGTCACGATGTTTGATAGAGCTGATGAAATCGGCGGCCAGTTCAATTTTGCCAAGCAAGTACCAGGCAAAGAAGAGTTTTATGAAACGTTACGTTACTTCAATGAGCAAATTAAACTAAACGATATTTCATTGCAGCTTTCTCAAGAAGTATCCGCAGACGATTTAATAAAATCTGGATTTGACGAAGTGGTATTAGCAACAGGTATTGTGCCGCGTCAGTTAGACATTAAAGGTATTGAACATCCTAAAGTTAAAAGTTACTTAAATGTATTACGTGACAAGCAACCAGTAGGGCAAAAGGTTGCGATTGTTGGTGCAGGTGGTATCGGGTTTGATGTTGCGTGCTTCTTGGCAGAAGATGAATCTTTATCAACAGATTTAGAAGCGTGGATGAAAAACTGGGGAGTAGACAAAGATTACAACGAACCAGGTGCACTTATCACTAATCCAGATTTTCATAAAACAGAACGTGAAATTTATTTACTACAACGTAAAACCACTAAAGTTGGCGCAGGCTTAGGTAAAACAACAGGTTGGATCCATCGTGCTACGCTTCAAAAAAATGGCGTAAATATGATTCCGGGCGTTACTTACAAAGAAGTTAATGACACTGGTTTAGTTATTGATATTGACGGTAAAGAAAAAACACTTGAAGTAGACAATGTTATTATTTGTGCAGGTCAACAATCAGAGCGCAGCTTACATCAAACATTAGTCGACGCAAATGTAAGTGTTCATTTAATTGGTGGTGCTAACGTAGCAGCAGAATTAGATGCAAAACGTGCGATAAGACAAGCTGCAGAGTTAGCTGCAACAATATAATCCACGTAATTATTGCATTACATAAAAAGATGAAAGGGCGAACAAGTTCGCTCTTTCATTATCTTTCATCCGCTCTCGCTAAAATAGTAATCCTGAAGCGCTTAGTGTCTTCAAATATTTCCATACCATTCTGAGTGCAATAAACGAAAATTAGACATAATTTACTTTTGAGGTTACTTACACAAATATTTAGTTATAATAACCGATTCACGATTTATAAAATTCTAAGGTAATCAATGGACTCGTTGTCTCAATCTGACAATTCAGGCTCAGCTATCCAAGCTTTATACTCTCCCAAAGCATATAAAACATCGATACTTCAATTAATTGCAAACGCCAAACAACGAATTTATATTACCGCCCTTTATTTGCAAGACGATGACGCAGGTAGAGAAGTTTTACATGCCTTATATAAAGCAAAGGCTTTAAGCCCTACGTTAGATATTAAGATATTTGTTGATTTTCATCGTGCTCAACGTGGCCTCATCGGCGAGAAACAAAGTTTAGGTAACAGAGGCCTCTATTTAAAACTTGCTGAGCAATACAGCCAACCCATTCATATATACGGTGTACCGGTTAAAACCAAAGAAATCTTAGGCGTATTGCATTTAAAAGGAATGGTTTTTGACCATGAGCTTTTTTATACCGGAGCCAGTATTAATGATGTGTATATGTATCAACATGATAAGTATCGTTTAGATCGTTATTATCAAATAAACAACAAGTCATTAACCGATGGTTTTTGTGAGTACCTAAATACAACGTTTGTAGAATCAGCGTTATGTCCAAAACTGAATGATGGCCCGATAGTTGATTACAGCCCAAAGAATGTCGCCAAACTTAAAAAGTTTATTAAAACTGCTAGCTATCCAATTAAACAATGCACTCTTAGCAATAACGTTACTGTAAAACCTTTAGTAGCGTGTGGTGCACGACGAAACGAGCTAAATAAAAATATAAGAAAAGTTGTACAAAAAAGCCATTCTTCGTTACTAATTTTTACACCGTATTTTAATTTGCCTAAAGCACTGAAAAAAGACGTGATTAAAGCGTTAAAAAGAGGTGTTCAAATTACTATTGTGGTGGGTGATAAAACCGCCAACGACTTTTATATTCCAGAAGAAAACGACTTTAGCACAATAGGTATTATTCCTTACCTATATGAAATGCTGCTATTTCGTTTTGTTAAGCGTTGGCAAAAATTTATTAATAATGGCTCGCTAACTATTCGTTTATGGAAACATGAAAACCATAGTTTTCATTTAAAAGGCATTGTAGGCGATCAACAGTATCATATGCTGACAGGGAGTAATTTAAACCCTAGAGCATGGTCTTTAGATTTGGAAAATGGCTTACTGTTGAACGACCCTGAACAGTCACTTATGCCTATATTAAATAAAGAGATTGATACAATTTTCGAACATACACGCGTTATTAAACATTTTAGCGATATCGAAACCGTTAAAGACTATGGTGTTAAGCCGCGTAAACTCATTAAAAAAATTAGAATGACTCAGGTTGATAGGCTGCTTAAACGATTTCTTTAAAAGACTCTGGCTTTAGTACAACTTACTCATAAATTTTAGGTGTTAACCAATGTTTAGTGAAACTTTCACCCCTCGATTTACAGATACAGACGCCTTAGGGCACATAAACAACACAATGATTCCAGTATGGTTTGAGGGAGGGCGAGACCCTATTTTCAAAATGTTCATGCCGGAACTCGATGTAACTAAATGGCAACTCATATTAGCGAAAATTGACGTAACGTTTCATGCTCAAATGCATTACGGTTATGAAATGGAAGTTCGTACTTATATTAGTCGTATTGGTAATTCGTCATTTGATGTGTACCAAGAGCTTTGGCAAAAAGATCAAAAATGTGCGTCAGGTACAGCGGTAATGGTGCACTTTTGTTTTGAACAACAAAAAGCTCAAACAATATCAGAAGAGGTTATTAATCAAATGAAATCTCATATGCTATTGGAAAATAATAACTAATCTATTAAGCACAAAATATTTTGTAAAATTACTCAAAATTTCAGAAATTATTCGTATTCGGTGGTAGAATAATTTCCCATTTTTAAAACATTAGCATTTAAATCTACTTTGGATTTTAGATGTATTATCAGTAAATAGTATTTGCTGCAGAGATAGGATTTACGTATGGCCAGTCGTGGTGTCAACAAAGTTATTATTCTTGGAAATTTAGGCCAAGACCCTGAAGTTCGTTTTATGCCTAATGGCAGTGCGGTTGCAAACATTACCGTAGCAACATCTGAAAGTTGGAAAGACAAACAAACAGGCGAACAAAAAGAAAAAACAGAATGGCACAGCGTATCTCTTTTTGGAAAGCTAGCTGAAGTTGCTGGTGAATACCTTAAAAAAGGTTCAAAAGTATATATTGAAGGTCAATTACAAACACGTAAATGGCAGAATCAGCAAGGCCAAGACCAGTACAAAACAGAAGTTGTTGTACAAGGTTTTAACGGCGTAATGCAAATGTTAGATTCTCGCCAAGGTGGCGGTGCTTCTCAAGGTGGTTTCCAACAGCAAGCACCTCAGCAACAAGGTGGCTTTCAACAACAAGCACCTGCTAAGCCAGCTTATAATCAAGCGCCTCAACAGCAAGGTGGCTTCCAGCAACAAGCACCTCAACAACAGGGTGGTTATCAGCAACAAGCACCACAACAGCAAGGTGGTTTTCAGCAACAAGCACCACAGCAGCCTCAAGGTGGCTTCCAACAACAAAATCAACAAGCTGCTCCAAAGGTAAACCCTCAAGAGCCTACTATTGATTTTGATGATGATATTCCGTTCTAGATCACGTTAAATGTAAAAGTGTCACATTAGACATTTAGTTTATATATTTAAAAAAAGCCTTTACTTATAATCAAGTAAAGGCTTTTTTGTTAGTAACACTGTATTTGTAACTAATGTTTTAGAATTTAGCTGAAACCCCAATTTGATATCTACGGCCTGAGTAAGCTAAGTTAACAACACGTTCTCTAACATCCGCGTAACGTAAGTTACTTTCATCTGTTAAGTTGATTATTTCAGCGTTCACTGTAAAGTTCTCATTAATGTCGTATGAAGTACTAAAATCAAATTGACCATAATCTTCTACATGTTGAGGTATACCGTTACTACCTAATACTGGACCTTGACGGAATTCTAAGAAACTTTCACGCCAGTTATATGCGATACGTGCTTGGAACTCTTCTTTGTCGTAAAACGCTATAACGTTATATGCATTTTTAGACAAGCCTTCTAAACCATTACCAGGCGCCATTACATTTTGTTGTGTAAAGGTGTCGGCATTATCATCACTACTATCTGTGTATGTGTAGTTTGCCTGTACGCCAAAGCCACTTAATATCCCCGGTAAATAGTCGAAATAGTGTAATGCTGCAATTTCAATACCGTTTACTGTACCACCATCTCTATTGCTTTTCTCGGTAATAGTTTCTACCAATGGTACTTGGATTACGTTATCGTTCGCATCTAATTTATCAATGATGAAACGGTCGCTTCGTTGTACTGTACTCGTAGATATGTAAGTTGCGATGTCTTTTCTAAAAACGGCAAAGCTATATGAGTCACCATTTTCAGCGTAGTACTCTAACGATATATCTAATTGAGTTGCTTCATATGGTTCAAGCAACGGGTTACCACCCGTTTGGAATGCATCAGTCGAACGTACATAGTTAAACGAACGGTTTACACCAACATCTTCTATTGCTGGGCGTGTCATCACTTTCGCTGCACCAGCTTTTAAGAAATAACCATTTTGAAAGTCTAAACTAACGTTTGCACTTGGGAGAAAGTTTGAGTAATCATTTTCTTTCGTTAAAAAGGCAGGATCTGTGTACGTAGGTTCAATTAGACCGCCTTCAGATCCACCTAAAATTGACTCTACTGCTAGCAACTCTATGGTGTTACCTACAGAAGCAACATCGGTTTTCACGTGACGGAAACCAACGTTACCGCTCCAGTTGAATAATGAGGTTTCTCCTTCCATATTTAACTGAGCGTAAATCGCTAGTGTGTCTTCTGTGTTTGAGACAGTTTCATTTGGTCGTATCGTTGTTTGTGTCCAGTTAGGCTCTTTACGTATTTGCCCGATAGCATCAGTAAAAGCGCTAAGATCATTGATTAACACAAAGTCTCGAGGGAAGTTACCAGATACGTCACTTAAGAATCCGCTATTGTTGTTAATAGAGAAAATATTATCGTCTAAATCAATACTGGAGTTACATGTACGTACTTGTTCTGCTTCAGGTAAAGCAACGTTCACACAGCCATCAGGAATACGAAATGCAGTTTGAGATTTTTCACGTTGCCCTACAGAAATACCAGCGTCTATTGAGGTAAAAATTCCGTCGTCTAGTTGATAGTTAACGTCAAATTTAAGTGACTTAACTTCGTCTTCTCGTTCAAATTGAGCTACGTCATTCCAATGTGCTCGAATAGAAGCAGGATCTGACCAATCAAGCGTAGATTCAACTTCAATTACATCGCCACCTCGGCTGTCGTAACGGATATAGTCTTCACCTAAAATAAGACCAAACTCTTGATTTGGTTTATATCCCGGATCTCCTGGAAGAACGCTTTGATCAACACTTGCGTTTACAATGTGTGGAATATACGCGCCTCTTTTTTCTATCGCTTCGGCTTTTGAATACGATAAATCTAACTCAAATGTCCAGTCATCTTTGTATAGAGTACTGTTGAAGCCTGTAGCCCATTGCTCAGATTCTTGACCTTCAAGTTGAAAGCGTCCATCAATAGGGCTAGCTGCTTTAGTTGCTGCTAATGCTGTACCGTATTGAGATACTACAACATCTGTAAACCCATCGCGTTGAGTTGGTACCTGTAAACCATTACCGAAGGCTTCTCGATCTAATTTAGAATAGAGAACATCTACAGTGTGAGTAAGGTCGCTACTTTGCGCCCACTGAAGTGTAGAGTTTACACTGGTACGTACTCTTGATTCAGTGTCCATTGAATACCATGCTCGGCCTGGAAACCAAATGTTTCCGCTGTTAACTGCATTGCCACTTTCGTCAACGATTGGACCTGGCGCAAAAGCTGTGTCAGATGCATCAAAAAATGCCCAACGGTTAGCGCCGGCGCTATCTATACGGTTAGTAACATCTAGCTGGGAAATACCAAATAATAAACCAACACTATCATCTACAAAGGTATTGCTCACAATCGCTGATATTTTTGGGTCTACTTTTTCTGCTAAATCATTGTATTTAGCATTTATTGAACCTGCTGCCTGAAAGCCTGCTTTATCTAGAGGGCGAGCAGTTCTAATGTTTACATAAGCACCTAAACTACCTTCAGAAATGTTAGCGCGAGAGGCTTTAACAACATCAGCACCAGAAATTAGTTCAGAGGGTAAGGATTGAAAGTCGAATTCTCTTCCGCGATCGGTTGTTGCCACTATGCGGTTATTAAGATGTACAGAGTTAAATTTTGGCCCGAACCCACGAACAGTAACTTTTGCACCTTCACCGTTTGTACGAGAAATCATTACACCCGTAATACGTTGAAGAGATTCTGCAACGTTTTGATCGGGGAATTTACCAATATCTTCCGCAACAATACTGTCTTGAATTGATGACGCATTTTTCTTTAAATCCATCGATTCAGTTAAACTACTACGAATCCCCGAAACTTGAATTACTTCAATATCGTCTTTTTGTTGTGAAAAACCTTGTTGGCTGTACAAAGCGCTTGATACAGCTAATGCTATTGGTAGAACTTTATGGTTGAATACTTTTTTCATTTTATTCCCTCTAAATATATAAATGTACCTACAATCAAGTTATACATATTCTATAAAAGCTTTGTGGAATAACTAACGTCATTCAAATGCCATTACGTTTTAGTATGTTGATTTATAATAAATATATTTATATGTTTTGTGTTGTTGTTGTTTGTTAAGTGCTAAATATTATTATTGTTAGTAGCAATGCTAATTTCACAATCTATTTAAATTGTTTGAATTAACATCACTCATTAAAGGGCAAGCGCTATCATTTTGCAAGAGTTAATTGTATTCATTATTCAAATATAAGTAATGTATTTTAAATTGAAATATATAGGATGGTCGTTTAGGTCAGGTAAATTAGACGTTAGTATGTGCTTTATAGTTTTCTTATACTTTTATTTAATTATTTTTACTTTTTTATTGTAAGGATTGCGTTATCCTTTTTAGGGTTGAGTTTATTGGAGAGAAGTTATCGTAATGAATCACTCGCTTGTAAGTTTAACATTAAGAAAATCTATTGAATTTATTTAAGAAGGATAGGTCTTTGTATTTAGTTTACATATAATAAAAAACCCTGACTCTAAAAGAGAAAGGGCTTACGTAAACGATATAAAATAGTGTGTGAAGCTATTTTAACTGCAAATTCGTTAGTGTTAATTTAGTAATATGTATCTTCGCGGTTATGGGCTTGTGGATCTTCAATTAATTCTTCAAATTCTACTTCAAAATTATTGTTGTTATTTGTATCAGCCATGTAGATAGTTCTTGTTGAACCGTCGATCCAAGTTACTGTACCACTACCTTTTTTACTTCCGCACTTCATACCTATGTGGATATCATTAAATTGCATATGTTCCTCCCCAATCGATCGTTGCTTAAGGCGCACTTCTTTAGACGAATTATTAGTATAAAAGTTCAATCTAACAGCAAAAAAAGCGCCTGTTTTTTAAACAGGAACGAACCATTATAGGGATAAAATTTGATATATCTAGCGTTTTTTATGGAAGAAATTGAATACCGAGAACAGTCTCTTTTGTAGCCCCTGTTACAGCTGGAATGTTACCTGGTATTTTTTTGTCGAATGCGTAAGCAAGCCAAGAAAAAGCCATTGCTTCAAGTGCATCACTATCAACGTTTATCACGTCACTTAAATTAACGTTTTTGATTTTAAGTTTTTGTTTTAAAAGGTTAAATAGGTGTGTGTTTAAGCCGCCGCCACCGCATAAATATACGTTACCTTTCGTACTTAGTTGATTAATTTGATCGGCAATTGTTTGTGCCGTAAGTGCCGTTAATGTTGCCTGAATATCGTGTGGTTGGAGTGACGTTTTAGGTATGAAAGTGGCTAATTTTTCTCCTAGCCAGACCGTATTAAATTCTTCTCTTCCTGTGCTTTTAGGAGCGGAAGTTTTAAAGTATGGATCAGATAGAAAATGTGCAAGTAACTCGTTGTTTATTTCGCCTGATTCAGCCCAGTGTCCGCTTTTATCGAAACGTCCTTCTTGGTGAGTTTGATACCATTCATCTATTAATGCATTGCCTGGTCCAGTATCAAAACCTAGTACTGACTTGCTATTCTCAGCAGGAATATACGTAATGTTTGCTATTCCACCGATGTTTACTACAAATATATCTTCGTTGCTGCTAGGAAATAGCGCTTGATGAAAAGCGGGTACTAATGGAGCACCTTGGCCACCTAGCGCCATGTCTTTCGTTCTAAAATCACCAATAACACGAATATTAGTTAACGTGGCTAATGTTTGATTACAACCAATTTGGAGCGTAAATGGGGCGTGTATTGAAGAGGTAACTGTTGGCCTATGTCTTATTGTTTGACCATGATTACCAATAGCAATAATTTGGCTCGCGTGTAAATTCTCGTCTGCGAGAAATTTATTGATCGCATTTGCGTATTGCTTAGCAAGCATTCCATGAAGTGAAAATGCTTGGTCAATTTCGTTGTGCGAAGGTTGATAGAGAGACGTTACTTGATTGTATGTATCTTCATCGTAGGGTTGAAAAGCCGTAGCAATTAATACGGGCTTATTTGTGGTGTAGTCAACTAGCGCTAGATCAATACCGTCAGCGCTAGTTCCTGACATAATTCCAATATATAAGTGTTTACTAGTCACTCGCTACAACGTCATTTTTGTCTTGCATAGCTAACATTGCTTGTTTAGAACCTGCAATTTCAGCCATTCGTTGTTTTGCCAATGCCATGAATGCGGCTTTATGCTGTTTCTTAATAGGGTTAGCATTTGGAAGTTTTACCGTTCTAGGGTTACGGTGAACGCCATTGAGTAAAAATTCATAATGTAAATGAGGTGCTTGAGACATACCTGTTGAACCTACATACCCGATAACTTGACCTTGTTTAACACGCTGACCTTGTTTCACTTTACGTTTTGAAAAGTGAAGGTATTTAGTCACAATGCCATTACCATGCTGAATAAATACATAATGACCATTGTACTTGTTGTAGGTTGATTTAATTACCTTACCATTACCTGCTGCTACTACAGGCGTACCGGTTTTTGCGCGGTAATCGGTGCCGTTATGCGCTTTCCACTTTTTCTGAATTGGATGAAAACGCTTGCGTTTAAAGTTAGAGCTAATGTATCTGAAATTCACTGGCGCTCTTAAAAATGCTTTACGCATGCTTTTTCCGTTAGCGGAATAAAATTCATCGTCTGTAAATCTAATTGCTTGAAAAGGTGTATTTTGATTAACGAATTCTGCGGCGAGTATTTTACCTGTACCAATAAACTCACCGTCTAGGTATTCTTCTTCATAAACCACATGAAAACTGTCATTTTTGCGAATATCTAAAGCAAAATCGATGTCCCAGCCAAATATGTTAGCAAGGTTTATAATTTGTCTATCGCCTAAACCTGCTTCAATACCAGCGTTCCAAAAGTTTGACTTAATTACACCGTGAGCAGTTGCTTGACGTATTTCTACTGTTTTTGTTTCTTTATGTGATTGGTAGTGATCGTTTTTCCAATCTATGAAAAGCGTATCTGTTTTTGATAGCGGATAGGTAATAGTAACTAACTGGCCTTCACTATTTTTAGCGATGTGAAGTTTGTCACCAATTTTTAAGGTTTGTAATAACTTAGTATTTTCGCCTTTTGCTTTGGCAATATCATGAGTAGTACGTGCACTATAACCTAAGCGCTTTAATATTTTAGCTAGCGAGTCACCGCTTTTTACAGTTGCAGTGTCCCATGTGTACTCTTCAATAGGCTGAATAATTGTATTGTCGGGCTCTACGTTTGCAGCTTGTTTAGTTGATGTTGAAGACAATAGGGTAGATGGCTTAAGCTTTTGATCAGAAGTAGGTACTTTGATCTGGTATCTTTTTCCTATTTCTAACGATATTTCTTTAGATTGACGGCCCGCAGTCGCTTTTTCAGAAGGTATAAAAAGCAAAATCATAAAAATCGCAGTACAACTGCTAATAATTACTTTATGCGGTTTAGGTAATTCTATTAAAAAATTCTTTATACTATTCAACTGCTTAACTTCTTTTCTGGAGTTCAAAATCTATAGCGTACTATTAACTATATCAAAAAAAATGAAATACCGCAGCTATAGGGTTTTATCAAAGGTCAAATTTACAGTAGAATTCGCGCATTAACTATCAAAAATTACTCTAATTGGAGCCACTAAATGACCGATGTCGCCCAAGCGTTTGCGGAAATAAAACGCGGTGCAGAAGAAATCTTGCTTGAAGATGAATTACTCGAAAAGCTTAAGCAAGGTAAACCACTAAAAATCAAAGCAGGTTTTGACCCTACAGCACCTGATTTGCATTTAGGTCATACAGTACTAATCAATAAGCTTCGTCAATTTCAACAGCTAGGTCATGAAGTGATTTTCCTTATTGGGGATTTTACCGGCATGATTGGTGACCCAACGGGTAAAAACGTTACACGTAAGCCGTTAACTAAAGAAGATGTATTAGCAAACGCTGAAACTTATAAAGAACAAGTGTTTAAGATTTTAGATCCCGCTAAAACAACCGTTGCGTTTAACTCTACGTGGATGGATAAGTTAGGTGCAGCCGGCATGTTAAAGCTAGCGTCTCGCCAAACCGTTGCCCGCATGATGGAACGTGATGACTTTAAAAAGCGTTATGCTGGTGGACAAGCCATTGCTATTCATGAATTTATGTATCCATTAGTTCAAGGTTGGGATTCTGTAGAGTTAAAGTCTGACGTTGAACTAGGCGGAACAGATCAAAAGTTTAACTTATTGATGGGGCGTGAGTTACAAAAGTCGGAAGGTCAACGTCCTCAAACAGTATTAATGATGCCATTGTTAGAAGGTTTAGATGGCGTTCAAAAAATGTCGAAATCGTTAAATAACTACATTGGTATAACTGATTCACCAACTGAAATGTTTGGTAAAGTCATGTCGATTTCTGACGTACTAATGTGGCGCTACTTTGATTTATTAAGCTTTAAACCTATTACTGAAATTGAAGCTTATAAAACGGCAATTGAAAATGGCTTAAACCCGCGCGATGTAAAAATTGATTTAGCCAAAGAATTAATTGCGCGTTTCCATAGCGATGAAGCGGCTGAAGCTGCACATCAAGAGTTTATTAATCGCTTTCAAAAAGGTGCAATGCCCGACGAAATGCCAGAAGTGGAATTAGTCACTGAAGGTGGTTCAATTGCTATTGCTAATTTGTATAAAGACGCTGGATTAGCGGCAAGTACCTCTGAAGCAATGCGTATGATCAAACAAGGTGCAGCTAAAATCGACGGTGAAAAGGTTGTTGATAATAAGTTAGCTGTTGAAGCTGGCACAGTAGCTGTATTCCAAATTGGTAAACGTAAATTTGCGAAAGTAACCGTTAAATAAACGTTGTACTTTAATAACACGTTTTATGAAGCCAGCATTATTGCTGGCTTTTTATTTTAATGTCTTAATTTTCTTTTATTGCTATAACCCTATATAAAATAAGGGCTTTGACCTTGTCTATTTATCTATCTTTAGCTTGATCCAAATCATAAAATAAAAAAATCGTGAGCGTACACTGTGTGACATATTGTCGCAGTGGTGTTTTTTTATGCGACATCAGTATCAAATTACCCTTGGTAAGAAGGTAAAGTGTTGAAGCGCATGGAAAGAAAACAATTAAACGCATCTATAGTTAACCAGCTTATATTATTGCTGGCATTGTGTTTTGGTGTCGCTTTCTCTGCTCACGCTTTATTTGTTAGCCCTCCAAAAGATCCTATTCCTTTTATCCACGAAATATTTCCAAGTGCGACTAATATTGGAGAAAAGTCGGGCGAACCGCTGTTATGGACTATTTACGAAAACGAAACAGTGCTTGGATACGCCTTTGAAACAAATGATTTAGCAAAAATACCAGCGTATTCAGGTGAACCTGTGAATATGTTGGTTGCCATAAATACCGCTGGCGAATACATAGACGCTAAAGTATTGGAACATCATGAGCCTATTATTTTAGCGGGCATTCCTGAAACTAAATTATTTGAGTTTGTAGAGCAATATAAAGGCCTAAAAGTTAGTGACCGATTAAAAGTTGGTGGTAATCAAACCGACGGCACTATTCATATTGATGGCTTATCTGGTGCTACGGTTACCGTGATGGTTATGAACGTAGCAATCACTAAAGCAGCTCATAAAGCGGCTGTATCGTTAGGTATTGTTAAGAACACAACCAAACCTATACAACCAATGTCTACTATTTTACCTAATGTATTTCAAAAGGCTGATTGGACGACACTCGTAGGTGATGGTTCTATTAGAAAGTTGTTTTTAACCCGAGGTAGTGTTGATGAAGCCTTTAAGGGTACCGAAGCTGAACATATTGAAGAAGCACTACCTGCTCAGAAAAAAGATATGTTTGCCGATATTTATTTCGCACAAGTTAATTTGCCCAATGTTGGAAAGAACTTACTTGGCGAAGCTGAATACGAATGGTTAAGTAAAATGTTGAAAGAAGGTGAACATGCGATTGCTTTATTGGGTAATGGTTATTCATTTAAAGGTTCTGGTTATGTAAGAGGCGGTATATTCGACCGTATTCAGATATTACAAGATGAAAATGCTATAGCGTTTAGAGATCTTGACCATAATCGTATTACAGATTTAATGATTGATGGCGCCCCAGTTTTTAAAGAAATGTCGCTGTTTATTGTTCGCGAACATCATGTGTTTAATCCTGGAGTAGATTGGCAGCTTGAGCTATTAGTTCGTCGTCAAACAGGGGCCGTAGATAGCTTATTTACTAGCTTTAAAGGCAGTTACTCAGCACTTGAGCATTATGTTGATCGCCCACCCGTTATTATGCCAGAGCCTGAACTAACGCTTACTCAGCAAGTTTGGGCTGAAAAAAACACACAAGTTATTGTGCTTATTATTCTTTTAGTTATCGTCGTTATGAGTTTGTTTTTTCAGGATATTCTTGTTAGACATCCCACGTTTATGCATAACTTCCGTCATTTATTTTTGATTGTAACCGTTGTCTTTATTGGCTGGTCATGGGGCGGTCAATTATCTGTTGTGAATGTTTTTACGTTTTTACAAGCGTTTATGTCTGACTTTTCTTGGGATTTATTCTTACTTGACCCTGTTATTTTCATTTTGTGGGGAGCAGCAGCCGTTACCATGATTTTATGGGGTAGAGCGGTTTATTGTGGTTGGTTGTGCCCATTTGGCGCATTACAAGAGTTGATGAATATTTTCGCTCGCTATATAAAAATTCCACAATTTGAGTTGCCATGGGCTGTTCATGAGCGTTTATGGGCAATTAAGTACCTTATTTTGTTGGCGTTGTTTGGCTTGTCTATGGAGTCGTTAGCACTTGCTGAACAATTTGCGGAAATAGAGCCTTTCAAAACAACATTCTTATTGAAGTTTGATCGTGAGTGGCCGTTCATCCTGTACGCATCATCTTTACTAATTATCAATATTTTTAATCGTAAATTCTTTTGTCGCTATTTATGTCCTTTAGGCGCTGCGCTTTCTACAAGTAATAGTATTCGCTTGTTTAGTTGGCTTCGTAGACGTCCTGAGTGTGGTCAACCATGTAAGACCTGCGCCAAAGAATGTGAGATTCAAGCGATTCATCCTGATGGCACAATCAATATGCGCGAATGCCATTATTGTCTTGACTGTCAGGTAACTTATTTTAATGACGAGAAATGCCCGCCATTGAAGAAACTAGCAAGAAAGAAAAATAAATTTAAAGAAACACAAATACATGCTGTAGAAGTTGCGTAAAAAGCAACAGCCTATCAACGACAAGACTGGAGAATAACCATGAGTAATGAAGATAAAAGCTCAAATAAAGTAGAACTCGAGAACGCAGACCGACGTAAATTTTTCGGTAAAACGGCGTTGTTAGGTGCTGGCGCTGTTGCTGCTCCTATGACAGCCGCAATGTTTGCATCTATGGCTAAAGCTAACGCCTCAGAAGCAGGAAATAGCGCATTCGTTCACCCGGGTGACTTAGATGAATATTACGGATTTTGGAGTGGTGGTCACTCAGGTGAAGTACGTATTTTAGGTATACCATCAATGCGTGAGTTGATGCGTATTCCTGTATTCAATACGGATAGTGCAACTGGTTGGGGTTTAACCGACGAAAGTAAGCGTATTAAAGGTGATAGTGCACATTTATTAGCGGGTGATTCACATCATCCTCATATGAGTATGACAGACGGTCGTTACAACGGTAAATATGTATTCATTAACGACAAGGCAAACTCTCGTGTAGCGCGTATTCGTTGTGACATTATGAAATGTGACAAAATGATCACTATACCAAATGTTCAAGCAATCCATGGTTTACGTGTACAAAAAGTACCTCACACCAAATATGTTATTTGTAATGGTGAGTTTGAAATTCCAATGAACAATGACGGTAAATCTTCAATGAGAGACGTAGATACGTATCGCTCATTGTTTAACGTGATTGATGCAGAAACGATGGAAATCGCATTTCAAGTGATGGTTGACGGTAACCTTGACAATACTGATGCGGATTACGACGGTAAGTATTTTGCGTCTACCTGTTATAACTCTGAAATGGGTATGAATTTAGGTGAAATGATCACAGCCGAGCGTGACCATGTTGTAGTATTTAGTTTAGCGCGTTGTGAAGCGGCCGTAAAAGCCGGTAAATTTAAAACATATAATGGTAATAATGTACCCGTGTTAGATGGTCGTAAAGGTTCTGAGTTAACACGTTATATTCCTGTTCCTAAATCACCTCATGGTATGAACACATCACCAAATGGTAAATACTTTGTAGCAAATGGTAAGCTGTCTCCAACAGTATCTGTTATTTCAATCAAAAAGTTAGATGCGTTATTTGCAAATAAAATAAAACCTCGCGATGCAATCATTGCAGAGCCTGAACTAGGTTTAGGTCCACTACATACTGCATTTGATAACAAAGGTAATGCATACACCACGTTATTCTTAGATAGCCAAATCGCTAAATGGAATGTTGAGGACGCAATTGCTGCGCACAATGGTAAGAAAGTAAATTACATTCGCCAAAAGCTTGATGTGCACTATCAACCGGGTCATAACCATACGAGTGCAGGGGAAACAAGAGATGCAGACGGTAAATGGTTAATCTCGCTTTGTAAGTTTTCAAAAGACAGGTTTTTACCTGTAGGTCCATTACGTCCTGAAAATGATCAATTAATTGATATTTCAGGTGATGAAATGAAACTTGTTCATGATGGACCAACATATGCTGAACCGCATGATTGTATGATTGTACATCGCAGTAAAATGAAACCTTTAAAACTTTGGCCACGTAACGACCCATTTTTTGCCGAAACTATTGCACAAGCGAAGAAAGATGGCGTAGATGTGTATACCCAAAGTAAAGTGATCCGCGATGGTAAAAAAGTACGTGTTTACATGACATCTGTAGCACCTAATTTTGGTTTAACTGACTTTACAGTAAAACTTGGTGATGAAGTCACGGTTATTGTAACCAACTTAGATCAAGTTGAAGATGTTACACACGGATTCTGTTTAACTAACCATGGTGTACAAATGGAAATTGGTCCGCAAGCAACCGCGTCAATTACCTTTACGGCAGATAAACCAGGTGTTCAGTGGTATTACTGTAACTGGTTCTGTCATGCGCTTCATATGGAAATGCGCGGACGTATGTTTGTTGAAGCATAATCCAAATTAATACGCTGCTGAGTTATTGGTGGTTACATTAATACAGATCAAAAGCATAACGCTGTATCAGTGTTATGCTTTTCTCATTCTATAAAAGTACAAAATTATGAGTTAAACGAGACATTATTATTATAAAAACAGTTAAGAAAATAGTGTTGTTAAGTGCAAGTATAGTGATGTGTTTCATGTCATTTTTTATTCACGCTATTACGATAATCGTAACGCCTGAACACAACTTGCAACAACAGTTAGACCAAGCAGCTGATGGTGACCACGTGTTACTGTTGGAGGGGACTTATCGCGGTAATTTTACGATAAGTAGAGCGATTAGTTTGTCATCTCATCCTGAAAACAAAAACTTAGCGACTATCGATGCTAACGGTAAAGGGCATGCGTTGTTTTTGAAGAGCTCTCATGTCACCGTAGAGGATCTGCGCATTGTTAACTGGGGAGATGATCTTACTGATCAGCACTCAGGAATATATTCCGATAAAAAAGCAAGTCACTTGGTTATCCAGAATAATCACTTATCTGGTGACGGTTTTGGTATTTGGTTGCAAAAAGGTGAGTACATCAAAGTATTGGGTAACACGGTTCAAGGTAACGTAAACTTGCGTTCTGCAGACCGTGGCAATGGTATTCAACTCTCTATCGTGAAGCATGTAGAGGTAAAAAATAACGAAGTATTTAATACTCGCGATGGCCTTTATATTATTTCAAGCCAAGAAAATATTTTAGAAAACAACATAATGCATGACCTTCGATATGGCATTCATTACATGTATTCACACAGCAATAAAGTTCTTAATAATACGGCTTATAACACGCGTGCAGGCTATGCATTAATGAGCTCAAGGCATCTAGTTGTTGATGGGAATAAAACATCAAATAGTGAAGATTATGGTTTTCTAATGAACTTCATTACGTATTCCACTATCAGTAATAACACCATTGAAAACGTATGGACTAAGCCTGAAAACAAAGTGTTAGGTCGTGATGGAAAAGGACTATTTGTTTATAACTCGGCGTACAACACCATTAAAAATAATATCGTTGATACGGCTGAAATAGGTATTCATTTAACTGCAGGATCTGAAAATACTAAAGTGTATGGGAACAGCTTTATCAATAACCCTACTCAAGTGAAATATGTTTCGAATAAAAAACAAGAGTGGAGTTTAGACAGTAAAGGTAATTATTGGAGTAATTATCTAGGTTGGGACATGGATAACGACAATGTTGGTGATGTGGTTTTTGAACCCAATGACGGCATTGATAAACTCGTTTGGCAGTATCCAGAAATGAAAATGTTAATGGACAGCCCTGCCATATTGATTTTGCGATGGGTACAAAGACAGTTTCCAATATTAAAACCACCTGGAGTTAAAGATAGCTTTCCACTTATGCGTTCTCCAGCTCAAGACCTTGATACGCAAAAACCTCACATCGAGCAGCATATCGCGCTAAGGACATCGAATGACTAGTTCTACATTGGTATCGTTGCAAAACGTTTCTAAGCAATACAAAAAATTAAACGTATTAAACAGTGTTGATATGCATCTTAACGAAGGTGAAGTGCTTGGCTTGTTTGGGCACAACGGCGCCGGTAAAACCACTATGATGAAACTTATTTTAGGTGTTATTTCACCTAATATTGGTCGAGTCAGCGTTATGGGTGTTGCACCAGACTCTAAAGAAGCGTGGTATATGCGTGCTAAAATGGGATACCTACCTGAAAATGTGAGTTTTTACGAGCAATTAACGGGACTGGAAGTGTTAACCTACTTTGCAAAGTTAAAAGGCTTTAACAAAGAACATGCCATTAAGCTTCTTGAGCAAGTAGGTGTAGATCACGCAATGAAGAGGCAAGTAAAAACCTATTCCAAAGGTATGCGTCAACGACTTGGGCTAGCGCAAGCATTTATTGGCCAACCCAAATTATTGTTGTTAGACGAACCTACCGTAGGGTTAGATCCAATAGCAACAGCCGACTTCTATAAAACGGTAGACCAGCTTAAAACACAAGGTACGAGTGTTATTTTATGCTCTCATGTACTGCCTGGTGTAGAACAACATATTGATAGAGCGTTAATTCTTTCTGCTGGAAATGTGCTCGCGATGGGAACTTTAGCTGAATTAAGGCAGCAGGCCAATTTGCCTGTTGTTATAAATCACACGGGGTTAAATGGTTGCGTGCGTGACGACAGTAAACTTTCGCCCTTTATGACTCAGCATCCCAGTATTTTACATGTACCAGAGCATGAAAAATTAGAAACACTCCGACATTTACTCGCCTACGAATATTTAGATGATTTACATGTTGAATCAGCTAATTTAGAGCAAGTTTATCAGCATTATTTAGCCAATCATTCGGCAGACAAAGCAACGTTAAAAGCCAATGGTAAAGGAACCAAATGATGAAAGAAATATTGACGGTTGCAAACAAAGAATTTCATGACGGTTTACGAAATCGGTGGTTAATATCGATTACGGTAATTTTCGCTGTGCTATCTATCGGGCTTACATATTTCGGTGCCGCAGCATCGGGTACAGTTGGCATGGTTTCGCTGTCAACAACGGTAGCGAGTTTAGCGAGCTTAGCGGTGTTTCTTATTCCACTTATCGCGCTGTTATTAAGTTACGACAGCTTCGTGGGTGAACAAGAAAGTGGAACGCTTTTGCTTTTGCTTACGTATCCACTAAGCAAAACGCAGTTATTACTCGGTAAATTTCTAGGTCAAGGCAGTATCATAGCGCTTGCTACATTGCTTGGTTTTGGTGCTTCTGCAGTTTTACTATTTGTTCAAACGAGTAATACCGACATTATAACTACCTTTGGTATGTTTATTATGAGTGCCATTTTATTGGGGTTAAGTTTTACTGCAATTGCTTACACCATTAGTTTAGTTGTAAGTGAAAAGTCAAAAGCGGCAGGGTTTGCATTAATTATATGGTTTTTGTTTGCGTTGGCGTTTGATTTAGCGCTGCTCGCTTTATTAGTGAGTGTTGACCAAGGAATTAGCCAACAAGGTTTAACCCAACTAATGATGTTAAACCCTGCTGATATTTTTAGGTTAATTAACCTCGCTGGTTTAGACAATTCGGATGTGAATGGGGCTTTGGCTATCGCAATTAAGTCAAGCTTATCTCAGGGGCAATTAATTAGCATCATGATTGTTTGGGTGATTGCTCCGCTTGTTATTGCTAATTTAATTTTTAAAAAGAAGAATATCTAATGATACAAGACAACAGTTTTTTTATGGTTGCTAATTTTATGACTAACATGCTTAAAAACACCAAAGTACTTTTAACTATTTTTTCTGTAATGTTTTTAAGTGCATGCTTTACCTCTGAAGAAACACAAGAATCATCGCATACGCCAGTAGTACTTGAATCTACTGATGAGTGCCATCTATGTGGCATGCTAATCACACATTTTCCAGGACCGAAAGGAGAGCTATTTCGGAAAGAAGTTTCAGCCGAAGAAAGCAAAAAGGCACGTAAGTTTTGTTCTACTCGAGACATGTTCAGTTATTATTTAGATCCTGAACATAAGCGTAATGTTACCACTGTTCTAGTTCATGATATGAGTAAGTCTCCTTGGAATACACCAAATGACGATTATTTTATCAATGCTAAAAATGCATGGTTTGTTGTCGGTTCAGAAAAACGAGGCGCTATGGGAAAAACACTCGCGAGCTTTTCTATGAAGCCCGACGCAGAAGCTTTTGCACAAGAACATGGCGGAGTTGTTATTGCTTTTGAGCAAATAACCCTGTCAACGTTACAGTAATATGTAAACTGTAAGCAAGATAAGCACAATTCAACAAGCTGTCATATAATAACGTTAACCTACCGTTATTATTACATTTTATGTGTCAGTTATGATGAAAACTAAAGTCCCCCTGTTTTGTTATTGGTTGTTGTTAAGTTCTTTTTTCTATTTTGAAGGGAGTGTAAATCACGTCGCGTATGCAGCCGAACCTTCCGTAAAGCCGATTAAGAATATACAAGTAGGTTCTCGTCCATATTATTTAGTAAACAAGCTAAACAGCGGAGCACTCAAGCGTCAGCTAGAGAGGTGCAAAAACAAGAGGCTTAAAAAAACTGACTTCTCTATTGGTCATCGTGGCGCGCCACTCCAGTACCCAGAGCATACTAAAGAGTCATATTTAGCTGCAGCTAGAATGGGGGCTGGTGTTTTAGAGTGCGATGTAACGTTTACCAAAGACAAAGCGTTAGTATGTCGCCATTCTCAATGTGATTTACACGCCACGACTAACATTTTATCTATTCCATCACTTGCTAAGAAATGTTCTATTCCGTTTAGCCCAGCGAATGCGAAAAAAGGAATTAAAGCGAATGCAATGTGTTGCACAAGTGATATTACGCTCGCTGAATTTAAAACCTTAAAAGGTAAAATGGACGGTGTAAATGACGATGCTGTTTCGGTTAAAGAGTACATTGCCGGTACACCAAGCTTTAGAACTGACTTATACAGTGATGACGGAACGTTAATGACTCATGCTGAAAGTATTCAGTTATTTAAATCGCTAAAGGTAAAAATGACCCCTGAACTCAAATCACCTCAAGTTAACATGCCATTTTATGGGTTTACTCAGCAAGATTACGCGAGCAAAATGTTGAATGAATATATCCAAGCAAAGGTGCCTAAAAGCCATGTTTTTCCTCAGTCGTTTAACTTAGCTGACATTAAATATTGGATTAAGACATTTCCAGAGTTTGGTAACCAAGTGGTATTTCTTGATGAACGTGAAGCTGGCGGATCGTTTGACCCTATGGTGGCAAGTACATGGGAACCATCGATGGAGCAACTTGTTAACGATGGTGTAAAAATTCTAGCGCCACCGATTTGGATGCTGGTTACAACCAATCAACACAATCAAGTAGTGCCATCGGAATACGCGAAGCGTGCTAAATCTGCAGGGCTAAAACTCATTGCGTGGACTTTAGAACGTTCTACCGATTATACGTTTGGTGGGGGCTGGTATTATCAATCGGTTAAAAGTGCTATTTCTAAAGATGCTGACATACTTGTCGTATTAGATGTGCTAGCGAAAGACGTTGGCGTTAGCGCTGTATTTTCAGATTGGTCAGCAACGACAAGCTATTATGCCAACTGCGTTAATTTATAAACGGGTATGCTGAATGTTCTGTTTAGTTTTTTGTTAAACAGCAGAAATGGAAAAGTATTGAGCGAACAAACTGATTAATATGTGGGTAAATCTAGTGTTGAGTACCTTATGAGCAAAACGTTACATCAAGAACGAATGAATAAAGTGATTCAGGCGATTGAAAATAAATTCGACAGTGAATTGAGTATAAAGGCACTGTCTGAGCTTTCATATTATTCCGAGTTTCATTTTCATCGAGTATTTCGTTCATATGTTGGAGAAAGTGTTTATGGGTATCGCAAAAGGTTATTACTTGAACGGGCTGTAAAGCAATTGTTGTATTCTGAAAACGCAATTACACAAATCGCATTTGATTGCGGTTACGATAATCAAGCGTCATTTAACAAAGCATTTAAGAACCAATATGGTTATACCCCGAGCCAAGTAAGAAATGATCGTGTTGCTATACAGCCACATACATTCACAATGATTTCGGACGATAAAAAACACATGAAACCAACGATTAAAAACATTGACGATATTAACGTAATTTGTGCCCGAGAAGTAGGAAGTTACGAAGTTGCTGCGCCTAAAGCATGGGGACGAGTAATGAGATACGGGTATTCAAACAGGTTAATGGCGAAACATATACGCTCAATAGGTATAACGCATGATGATCCGCAGGTAACCGATGCGAATCAAATTAGGTACGATGCTTGTTTAGATTTAGACACGCCCATTACACCTGAAGATAATTTAACGAAACATGTTATTGCTGGTGGTAGTTACGCGGTTTTCTTGCACAAAGGTCCTTATGAAGGGCTACAAGAAACCTACTCAGCTATTTTTAATCACTGGTTACCTGAAAGCGAATATGAGCTAAAGCGTGAGGAGCCTTGTTTTGAAATTTATCTAAATAGAGATCCGAGAAAAACTAAACCAGAAAATCTTAAAACAGAAATTTACGTGCCGCTAAGTTAGTTTACATGGTTACAGCGTGCTTTAACTTACAGAAAACAACAAGCAAAGTGTTGTTGTTTTCTTGATTTTTTTACGGTTGAATAGCATACCAGCTAACGACTTTAAATGGAGCGCGTTAATGTACAAATGGTTAACCATTATGGGTATTGTTTGCCTTGGTTTTGTGGTTGTATTGCTTAGCCTAGGTTACCTGCTTAAAGAAAATGAGGTAGCGACTACGGCACTGAAAGAAAAGCTCGATCAAGAAAAATTATTGAACGCAGCTTCAAAAAGCCCCTCTAAAGCTGTGTTAACCTTTGTTGATAACAAACAAAAGATAAACACAGTATTAAATGAACAAAAGCAAATTATTGGTAGTAATTTAACCTGTATATCGTCAGCGCAATGCACTACGGTGAATACACAATTCGAATCACTAGGATGTGTTGTACCTATTAACAAAATTGGTGCGTCGTTGTTGGAAAAGATATTGTTTAAACATCGGTCTATTAAAGATGATAGCCATGAAAATAATGTGAAAAATGTGTGTGAAGGTGCACCGTTAAAGGTGAGTGAGTGTAAGCAAAACTTGTGTCAGCTCGTAGAATAATGCCTTTGTGTTTATAACGCGTGTTTATAAAGTTAATGCACGTGATTACAATTTATTACGATAAACCTC
Source organism: Colwellia sp. (assembly GCA_020630795.1). Classification (GTDB taxonomy): domain Bacteria; phylum Pseudomonadota; class Gammaproteobacteria; order Enterobacterales; family Alteromonadaceae; genus Pseudocolwellia. Next base: position 137,500 of record JAHDIK010000008.1, on the reverse strand, counting down.
GTCAACTCATCATAAAAATGGGCGATTTTTGTGCTATCGTTAGCGTAAATGAGGAGAATACCATGAAAAAAATTACATTGATATTGCCAGCGTTAATGCTGCTAGTGTTTGCAAATACTAGTTATGCTGGAACGTCTGAAGTTAAGTGGAGCGACCCTGATAAGTACACAGATATACGAGCAGGAAATGAGCACCGCGGGCATTTTAAATCTAGAATTTTTAAAGCATTTGAAGAGCATTTTGCAAAGCTGAGCGAGAAGTTACCTGAAGATCAGTTACTAAAAATAGACGTGAGTAACGTTGACCTTGCGGGCGATGTACGCTTTGACTCTATTGATCGCATTAGAGTGATTAAGTCGTTATATATTCCTCGATTAGTTTTTACCTATGAAGTGATAAATAGCGATAAGTCTATCGAGCAGTCGGGTAGTGTTAACTTAAAAGATATGGGGTTTATGATAGGAGCACCGCTAAAATATAAACACAAACCCATTCCGCATGAAAAGCGTATGTTAGACAAATGGTTTAAGAAAACGTTTCTTGAAAAGTAATTGATGAATTGGTTTTAAAAGCGATATAAACGAGTAGTTTGTATCGCTTTTTTGATCTGAATGTTAAAGCGTTTATTTACTATAGCTTTGTTCAAAGTTACCTAAAACAATAAATAGTTGCTCAATTTTTTTAACGATACCGATAAGTAATGTTTGGTCTTTATTTTTTTGCCATAACATAAATTCGTCGGCTACTTCTTCTACATATGGCTGAAATGTATTTGCTGAACACTTAAACCCAGCTTCTTTAGTAAAAACAGCTTCAAATCCAGCTTGCTTTTTTTCTCTTAAATCGGCCAACGTTGCATCGGCAGTGAGTGACTTTTTTAATACTAATGAAATATTATCAAGGAGTTGTTGGTTTACAGTGTCTGTCATGTCTTTAATTCTCTATATATAGTGCGCGTATTATGCCAAATTTATTAGGGTTTTGTTAGCTTCACCTGCTATTTCACGAACAAGTTTTGGCATTAAAAAACCAGGAAGAATTGCCATTGTTTCTTTTACAATTTCAATGGCTGTTTGTTCTTCTACTTCAAAATGTGCAACGCCTTGAATCTTATCAAACATATGTAAATAATAAGGTTGAATTCCAGAATCAAAAAGCTGTTCGCTCAAGTTAGCGAGAGTCAGTGGATTATCGTTAATCCCTTTAAGTAACACACTTTGATTAAAGAGTGGGATTCTCGCCGCTCTTAAAGGTTCAATCGCTTCTCTAAGTTCATCATCAATTTCATTTTCGTGGTTTATATGTAGCACTATTGCCACTTTTAAACGGCTTGTATTGAGCCTATCTACCAATTCAGGTGTAATGCGTTGAGGAATAACAACAGGTAAGCGCGTGTGTATTCGTAATCGCTTAACATGTGAAATTGCCTCAATTTGGGTGATTAACCAATCAAGGTGCTCGTCGTTCGCCATAAAAGGGTCGCCACCACTGAAAATTACTTCATTAATTTCGCTATGGTTTGCAATGTAGGTGAGTGCATGGTCCCAACGAGCTTTGTTAGGACTGTTGTCTTGATATGGAAAGTGGCGTCTAAAGCAATACCTACAATTTACCGCGCAACCTGCTTTTACAATCATCAGCACCCGGTGGGTGTATTTGTGTAACAAGCCTTCAGCGACAGTATCGTGCTCTTCTAATGGATCAGTTGTAAATCCGTCAGTCACAACAAATTCACTATGAAGTGGCATGACTTGCTGCAAAAGAGGGTCGTTAATGTCGCCCTTGTTCATTTTGTTGATAAACGGACGCGGCACTCTAACGGGAAATAGTTTTCTCGCTTTAAAGTGCTGCAAGTAGTTATTTGGATCAATATCTAATAGCTCAAGTAGCTCTTTTGGATCTGTAACAACGTTTGCCAATTCTTTTTGCCAAGAAATGTGCATTTTATTGGCTATTTGGGTTATTATTTGCGGCATTAAAAATCTCAGTATTTATGTAGAGCACAATAATCATGGCTAATTTCAGTACAAACCAATTCAAAGCTGGTCTTAAAATCATGCTTGATGGCGAACCTTGTAACATTCTTGAAAACGAAATCGTTAAACCAGGTAAAGGTCAAGCATTCAACCGCGTCAAAATTCGTAAGCTAATCTCAGGTAAAGTATTAGAGAAAACATTTAAATCAGGCGATTCTGTTGAAGGCGCTGACGTAATGGATATTGAGCTTGCTTATTTATATGCAGACGGTGAATTCTGGCATTTTATGAACAATGAAACGTTTGAGCAAGTTGCAGCTGACGAAAAAGCTGTAGCAGATGCTGTTAAATGGTTAGTTGAAGCTGATATTTGTACGATTACTTTATGGAATAACTCACCAATTTCTGTAACGCCACCAAACTTTGTTGAACTTGAAATTACCGAAACTGACCCAGGTCTTAAAGGTGATACCGCAGGAACAGGTGGTAAGCCAGCTACATTATCAACAGGCGCGGTAATTCGTGTACCTTTATTCGTTCAAATTGGTGAAGTAGTAAAGGTTGATACGCGAACAGGTGATTACGTATCAAGAGCGTCTAAGTAAATTTAGAACGTTATAAATAATTAGAAAAGCTCACTACGGTGAGCTTTTTTGTTTTCAATAAAGTAATGTTTGGTTAGCAGAGAGTGTTAAGGCGTTAATACTGATATCTTACTCGTGCCCACACGTTTGAGTTTTTTTGATGTTGACCAAAAAAGCTAAAGTCTTCTTTTCCCCAAAATAAGTTTGCACCAATTGAGTATTGCCATTGATCGTTATAACGATAATTGATTGATGATTTTGTAAAACCATCTTTTTCACTTGGCGAATAGAAATTAAAAAGCGTCAAGGTAAGCTTTTGTTGCATTGCGCTATAACGAAGCCTTGTGGTTATTAATTGCCTATTTTGACTCACTAAGGTGCTTGGTTGTATATGGCTAGAGGTAAGCTGGCTATATGCGTTTATGTGTTCAATATAATATTGCGCATTGAGTGTGACGTTTTTCATTAATTCAGTTTCGTAACCAATTAAAAAGCGTTGTTGGCTATTTGGGGAGTAGTAGGTGTTATTGTAGCCGTTAGAGCTTTCTGTACTGTTGTAGCTGGCGACCTCTGCATTGAATATACCGTTACCTAAGGTTGTGCGAATGCTTGCACCTATACTATTCATTTTAGGAAAATAAGGTTGCTGCTGAATATTCAAACCTTCAGGCGTTGTCCAATAGCCTTTATAGCCATACAGGGCATATTCAATACCTTGTTTATTAGTTGATAGTCTGACAAACCATTGGTCGTTATTTGTTTTATGTGTAGTAAAGCTTTTTGGCGCTATTTGTTGCTGAGCTTCTGGTGAATAGAATGAGAAGCGCTCGCCAGTAATAAATTGGTCTTGAGTAAATCTAGGTGTCCACGCTACATCGAGCGTGTAATCGTTAATAAACCAAGACGTTTTAATGCTTGTAGAGGGCGCTTTAAGGTATTCGTCGTCTCGGCCAGAGAAAAACGATCTCCAATCTTTAGGGAAAAGGTCATTAATAAATAAATAATCAGCAGTACCCCATGTAAGTACTTGCTTGCCAATTTTTACATCTAAATAGCTAAACGGACTTGTTTTGATATAAAGCTCTCGTACCGATGCGTTGTAGTTAGAGGTAATATCGTCAAAAAGTAATTCTCCTTTGGCAATAAGATCAAATTTTTCATGTGTATAGGCTACATCTATTCGCGTTCGAATTTCCGATAATGGTGAGGATTTTGGCGTTACATTTTGCTGAGTAAAATGCCCATACGCTCCCTCTATAAAGCCAGAAATTACCCAAGGCGACTCATCTTCGTCGTTATCCCAGTCATCTCCCCAATCATCGTCTTGTGCATATACGGATGAAGAAAGTGCTATACTTAAAAGAAGCCACATACAAATACTCATGAATTTATTTGTTATGTTTCTGTCATTATTACGCGTTGTATTAAAATTATGCGGCATTATGCTGTTACTTTAACCAAGATTTTGGTGGTGTTCGTAGGCTGCGCTCTGAAAAAACACTGTTTGGTATTCCAAGGTTGTATTTAACTTTTCTAAATTGCATTTCAGTGTAACTACCATCAGATATTTGAGTGATTTTTGAATGTAACACCGTAGTAAATCCGTCAACCTCTTTAGTTTTTAATACTTCCATTTTGCGTATTTCATCGCCTTGGGCGTTGTAATAGTTAACTTCCATTGGAATAAAGGTTTGTTTGTTAATCACAATTTTATAATGAGCAAATTCAACGGTATCTGGCTTTTTGGGTTTAGCACTCAAAATATAGGAATCGTGAGTTGTATTCACGAGTGTAAAAGTATCTTCTTGCGGGTTTCTGCCCGACACATCTTCATAATAAAAATGAGAACCAACAAATGACGTACGCTTATCGCCTGCTGAGATGCGCTTAACTAAATCTAATGCTGGTAGGTATAACCAACGGTCATCATCGTTGTTTACTTTTTTTGTTACTCTAAATACTGTGCCTTTCACGTCGGTAGGGCGTGAAAAAAACACAAGCATGTATTGGTTACCTAAATCTTCTTGGTCTTTACGTAGAATCGTAAATTGGCGCATTTGTTTATTGCCTTGTGTATCAACAATAATCATTCTAGCTTGCGCTCTACCATCTTCTCCGCTGTAGTAGGACGCCATATTGGCTTTATTTACAATGTTAGTAACATCGGTAAGATCTGAAGCAAATACTGTAATTTGAAATAAGGTCAAAGAAGACAATATGATTAATGCGTTTCTTACATTTTTTATGAAAGTCATGATTTACTCCTAAGATACTGCTGTTGCTTTATTTGCACTAAACGTTGTCATTAGTGCAGGTAAAAGCACTAAAGTTACAATGGCTGATAGCGCCATAATGCTGGCTAGAAATACGCCGACGGTAATGTACGGCATGAGAGGTGACAACAAGAGCGGCGTAAAGCCTATTGCAACTACAATCGCATTACGTGAAATTGCTCTAGCAGGTTCATTAAACATTAGGCTTAATGCCGTAGTTAAACTTTGTGTTTCTTTTTCTAATTCACGTACGCGTTGTAAAAAGTGAATAGCAAAATCTATCGATAAGCCAAGAGTGAGCGCAGAAAGAACTGCAATAGGCATGTCGTAGGCTTTGCCAACCCAACCAATTAATCCGTAGATCATGGTAATCGTAAACGTTAACGGCAGCATTGCTAATACACCATATTTTATTGATCGAAACAGAAGTACCATCATGAGAAAAACAATCACGAACGACGACATTAAGCTGTCAACCATGCCGCTTACCATAGCGTCTTGCCAAACAATGTTGAGGTATGATTTACCTGCCCAGTCGTAGGTAATGCCATCAGGAAGAGGATGTTTACTTACATAGCCATCAACCCATTCAACGACTTTGGTTGTGTGTTGATTATCGCCGCTTGTCATTTGTAACCATAATAGCGATTGTTGGTAGTTTTTTGTCACGAAGTGCCATAAGTCTTGCGGGCGGTGTGATGACTGATATTGCAATAAAGTTTGTGCAACAGCGTTACTTGACGATGGAATAATAAAGTCTGACTGTTCGCCAGAACGAAGCTCTCTGTTTACTGTTTTTACAATGTCAGGTAGTCCATTTACTTTACCTACCATGCCTGTTGCAATTAACGCCGACTGAAGCTCGTCCATCCAAGTTAACAATTCAGGATTTAAAAAAGCTTTGCTGTTATTAAATTCTTTATCGGCTAATTGAATAAGTGTTTCTAACGTTTCTTCGTCTGACTCAAGTGCTGAAAAGCTAAGATCATCGAGAAGTACAATCAATTCTTGAGTGAAAAACGACATTGAATGAGTTGATTGTTCTATATAGCTTTTTAGCGAGTTAAGCTCTTGTGATTGAGTAGATAGCTGACCTACTAGTTGATTAAACGCTAATAAGGTTTCATCAGACGCTTTATTGTTGCTTTTGAATACAAGCCACGCGTCATAGGTTCCGGCAAAATGACTGTTTAACACTTTATCCGCAACACGAATTTCGTGGTTAGCTTTAAACCAATTCACAGGGTTGTCGTTAATTTCAATTTTGGAAATACCTTGAATACTCAAAGCAAATGCTACAACAAACCCAATCATGATGAATTTGCTATTAGATACTGAAAATCCTCCAAGCTTTTCCAACACTAACGCAAGTTTTCCTTTGGCTTCCATTCGTTGAACGGCTTGCTGTAAACGGCCTAATGCTTGAGGTGTCATACGTGAAATATAGGCTGGAATAAATGTTATTGTTAACGTAAACGCGAGGAGTATGCCTGTACCGATAAAAGCACCAAATATTTTTACTGGTGGAATAGGTGTTAACATAAGTGAGTAAAAGCCCACAGCAGAGGTAATTGAAGTAAAAAGCATAGGGGTGTATAAATGGCTCATTACCTTTTTTACCGTATTTTTAGCATCGTCACCTTGCTTAAAACGGTCTGCAAACTCAGACAAAATATGCACTGAATCAACTACGGCGATAGGCATTAAAAATATCGCAATCATTGACGACATAATGTGTACGGTAAATCCAAGCCCAATAAGCGACCCCATAATAATCACGACTGTCGCCATTGCCACAATCATAGGCGCTATGATTAAAGGAAGATTTCTGAAGAAATACCAGAGTAAAACAAATATGGCTAACCCAGCTAAAGGTGCGGCTACACCCATTTGTACAAACATTTCATAACCGAATTGATCTTCGGCAACGGGTAGGCCGGTTATATGAAAGTCGGCATCTGTGCTGATGTTGGATGTGTACGCTCGTATTTGTTGTGCAATGTCGTAACTCATGTCTTTTGATTTAATAGGAACGTAAATCGCGATGGCTTTGTTGTCTCCCGATACAAGTGTATTGTTAAGCATGGGTAAGCGTTTTATTGCATCTTGCAGGTCATTGCTGGCGTGATCTGTAGATGGTGCTTTCTTCATTAAATATTGAAAACGTATACTTTTCTCACCCGTTTCACTAACTTCTTGCGTGATGTTGTCAACAACACTTAGCGAGAGAAGGTCTTCGTCGATCACTCCATCAATGGTTAAAATTTTGGTAGTTAACGTTTCAATAGCTTTGAGTGTTTGAGGTGTAAAAATATTGGTTTTACTAACAAGCCCTACAACAATCATGTCTTGCATGAAAAAGTCAGTTTTTGTTTGATTGTGAAATACACGTGCTGGCGCATCTTTGCTCAACATGTTTTCTGGGTCGGTATCAATTTGAATCAGAGGCATCATCAATAAGCTAACAAGAGCTAATACAGATACTATGGTATATACCCACTTAGGTTTAGTTATTGCGAGCTGTAAAATACGTGTGTACGGCAAGATAACCTCTTTTATTTATATTAGAAAAACGTAATATACTTTTATATTAGCATTTTCTAATGTAATATCAACCTATAATTATTTTATGCACTTTAACCTTAGAAAAAGAGGGCGGGTATGACGATTCCTAAAGCTGATAACCCTGTTATTGATATAGCCGAAATTCGCGCTAAAGCAACGCAAGCAGCTGAGTTACTTAAAGCCATGAGTAATGAAAACAGGTTATTAATTTTGTGTCATTTAGGTGAGCAGGAAATGTCGGTAAACGAATTGAATGGCTATATTGATTTAAGTCAGTCGAGTCTCTCGCAGCATTTAGCGCGTTTACGCAATGACGGTTTAGTAAAAACACGACGAGAATCTCAAACAATTTATTACAGCATTGCTAACCTGTCAGTTGTGAAGCTTATTGGTTTGTTGCAAGAAGAGTTTTGCTAATTATCGCTCACTCGTTATCATTTTATTTTTTGCACACGGCTACTGCTGGCTAAAAAGTTTTTTACGTACTGTTGCTCGGTAGTCACGTGGCGTAAGTTTAAGTGTTTTTTTAAATAAACGTGTTAAGTTTGCTTGATCTTGAAAGCCTACCTGAAACGCTATTTCTTGTATTGATAAATTACTCGACGCCAATAAGTCTTGCGCCGATTGTAATCTAAGTTTTTGCCAATATTCAGAGGGTTTTATACCTGTTGCCGCTTTAAATCTTCGCGTTAGCGTTCTTGGGCTAATACTAAAGTTATTCGCCACTTCGATTAGCGATAAAGACGATATTAGATTTGTGCGCATCCAAAATTGTATTTGTGTAATAAGTTCGTCAGGGTGCCTGTCGACGTCACCTTCCAAATAGCGCTGTTCTTCGTACGGTTTACGTATTTCATGCGAAAAGTTTCTTTCAACGTGCTGTGCTGCGTCTTCCCCATAAGTTTGATGAATAATATGAACAACAATATCAGCCAGCGCATTTAAGCTCGCCGCACAATACATGCGCTCAGATTGAGTAATGAAAAAGTCAGGTTTAAGTAATACTTGAGGGTAGTCACGTTTGAATTGCTCAACATAATGCCAGTGAGTCGTGGCAGGGTGATTGTTGAGCACGCCTGATTCTGCAACAAAACATACACCTGTACCTGCTCCAATCAATGTGGTGTTTTCGTGCCACATATCGCTTAGCCATTTAATAACTTTTGGATATTTTTTAAGTAAAGGGCGTGGGTTTCTCCACAAACTTGGAATAAAAATAAAGTCGGGCTTTGCCGCTCGCTCAACTGTTTCGTCGGGTTGAAGCTTAATTAATGCTCTGGTAATTACAGGGCGCAAGCTTTCACTAACCATTTCAATGCACAAGCGTTTAGCTCGTTTGTTGTTTCGAACGGCGTAAGCTTCTCCAGCTCTAAGCATTTCAACAGGTAAGCTTACACTAGTAGAAAGCATATGGTCATAAAGAACTAATGCAACGTGTACATTATTAGTGCTATTCGAGTTCATAAAGGCAAAAAATCAAATGGTTTGTCTGATTTTGCATTATTTTTGGCTGAATGTTTAGGTTTTTTGTGGCTAATTATTCATAGAATGATGTTAATAGAATGTTTAAATTGAATTTTTAAGGGTTGTTATGACAGCTTTACCACTTATTGTAGGCATGGGCGGCGTGAATGCGTCTGGTCGTTCATCATTTCACCAAGGCTTTAGACGTATTGTTATTGACAAGCTGAATGCAGAAGCAAGACAAGATACCTTTGTGGGATTAGCCACATTAATGAATTTATTGACCTCGAAAGAGGGTGAATTAGTTGACGCGAATGGTAACGTAGTGGCTAAACAAGATGTTGAATCTGTTTTTGGTCAACAAATACTAGATGGCACGCTCATACGTAAAATTGAAAAGAATCATTTTGACCCTGACGCAACACGGTGGCATCAAAAAATTACGATGCAGCAGGCAGACAATGCAATTTGCTTTGAAACTCGTCAAAGAGATTTACCTAACCCGTTGCCAGCAACATGGAAAGTAACAGAACTTGAAGATAAAAAAGTTCGCGTAGAAATTGCTGGCGAAATTGACGTTAAGCACGATACGGTACGCGACAATCCTATAAAAGCGGCGGGTCAATTACCAACAGGCTTCGAACCCGCAAATTTATATAACAGTAGATATCAGCCTCGTGGTTTACAAACAACTATTTTTGGTGCTGCAGATGCTATTCATTCAACGGGCTTTTCGTGGGATGAGATTGTAGGAAAAATCAGCCCTGATTTAGTGGGAACATACTCATGTTCAGGCTTTGGTCAAATGCAGTCTGAAGGCTTAGGTGGTATGATGCAAAACCGTTTGAACGGTGAGCGTGTTACTACTAAAAACCTAGCGCTTGGCTTAAACAGCATGTCGTCTGATTTTATCAACGGCTACGTAACGGGTAGTGTAGGTACAACTTCTACGTCGACAGGAGCTTGTGCAAGCTTCTTGTATAATTTACGTAATGCGATTCAAGACATAAAAGCAGGTCGTGTACGTGTTGCTATTGTAGGTAGTAGCGAGAGCCCAATTACGCCAGAGATTATTGAAGGCTTTGGTAACATGAGCGCTTTGGCAAATGAAGAAGGCTTGAAAAAGCTTGATGGTATTACAGAAGGTGAAGCTGATCACCGTCGTACAAGTCGCCCATTTGGTCAAAACTGTGGCTTTACTATTGGTGAAGCTGCGCATTTTATTGTGTTAATGGACGACGAGTTAACCATGGAGCTTGGCGCTAAACCATTAGGTTCTGTTGCTGATGTATTTATTAACGCCGATGGTGTTAAAAAGTCGATTACTGCACCAGGCCCAGGTAATTACATTACCATGGCTAAGTCAGTCGCACTTGCTAAAAGTGTGTTGGGCGAAGAAGCAATTCAAAAACGTAGCTTTATTTTAGCGCATGGTTCGAGCACACCTCAAAACAGAGTAACAGAGTCATTAATTTATGATCGTGTTGCTAAAACATTTGATATAAATAACTGGCCTATAGCAGCACCAAAAGCTTTTGTAGGACACACTATCGCACCTGCAAGTGGCGACCAAGTAACAATGGCGTTAGGAATTTTCGCTCACAATATTATGCCGGGTGTAACCACTATCGATAAAGTTGCTGACGACGTTTACGACGAGCGTTTACATATTGCCACAGAGCATTGGGAATGTAGTGATATGGATGTAGCTTTTATTAACTCGAAAGGCTTTGGTGGTAACAACGCAACCGCAACGTTATTTTCAGCTAAAGTATCATTAGCCATGCTAGAAAAACGTTATGGTACTGATAAATTCAATGCTTATTTAGACAAAGCAGCGAACACTGAATTGTCACAACTCGCATATCAGAAAAAAGCCGACAACGGTGAGTTTGATTTAATCTACCGTTTTGGCACAGGTATGATTGACGAAAGTGATATTGTAATTACTAAAGACGGTATGTCTATTCCTAGTTTTGAGCAAGAAATACAGCTCGCTCAAGATAACCCGTTTAACGACATGGTTTAATTAGCAGCGTTATACGGCGCAAATGTAATAAAAAGCTTGAGTGAATAACTCGAGCTTTTTTTATGGCTTTTTTTGCGGATTTCTCTAATTGTTATAAATTTGTTAATATAGGTGGGCGGTTAGTGCTTATTTGTTTATAATCGCGCCAAATTTAATTTAAATAGAAGGTAGGAGATTCACATGAAAGGATTACTAAAAGGTTTAATTGCAGTTGTAGTTGGTTTAGGTTTAACAATGTCATCAGCTAATGCAGCTGACTGTAAAGGTAAAACGCAATCTGCATGTTCGGCAAGCAACTCGTGTAAGTGGGTAAAGGGCTACGCACGTAAAGATGGCATTAAGGTTTCTGCACATTGTCGTGTAGGTAAGAAGAAAAGCGCTTTGGAAGCGAAAGCTGCAAAGTCAAAGGTTAAAGCTAAATCAAAAGCGGCAGACGCAAAGTCAAAAGTTTCAGACTTAAAGTCTAAAGCAAAATCTAAAAAATCAGCGGCTAAGTCTAAAGCAAAATCTAAAAAATCAGCGGCTAAGTCTAAAGCAACAGATGCTAAATCAAAGGCGAAGTCTAAAGCTAAGTCAAAAGTATCTGACGCAAAGTCTAAAGCAGCGTCAAAAAAATCAGCAGCTAAGTCAAAAGCGAATACGAAAAAGTCTGCTGCAAAATCTAAAGCAAAAGACGCTAAGTCTAAGTTAGCAAGCAAAGTTAAAACTAAAAGCTAAGTTTAGCTATTGCGTTTAAAAGCCCGCTTATGCGGGCTTTTTTGTGTGTAGCATATTCAAATAAAACAACACAAAGTATTACAGTGTTTTACGTTATTTTCGTACTTACCTCATCAAATTTTAGTCACAAAAAAAGCCGAAACAACAATGTTGAATCGGCTTTAACCTAATTATTTTGAGATTAGTTAGACACGTAGTCTAAAATTCCCATTGCGGCTTTGCGTCCTTGGTCTACAGCGGTTACTACTAAGTCAGAACCTAATACCATATCACCACCAGCAAAAATGTTTTCTTTGCTTGTTTGTAGCGCGAAATTGCTGTTGTCTACTGCAACAACACGGCCTCGTGAGTCTAACTCAACACCAGCGTCTTTCATCCACTGTGGAGGGCTAGGTAAGAAACCAAATGCGATAACAACAGCATCTGCTTCCATTACAAATTCAGAGCCTTCGATTGGTTCAGGGTTTCTTCTTCCGTTTGCGTCAGCAGCACCGAGTTGTGTTTTTACAAATCTAACACCACACGCATTACCGTTATCATCAATAGCGATGTCTAATGGTTGAATGTTAAATTCGAAGTTTACGCCTTCTTCTTTCGCGTTTTGTACTTCACGCGGAGAACCCGGCATGTTTGCTTCATCACGACGGTAAGCACATGTTACGTCTGTCGCACCTTGGCGAACTGAAGTACGTACACAGTCCATCGCTGTATCACCACCACCCAGTACGATAACTTTTTTGTTTTCAAAGCTTACGTATGGCTTAGCGTTTTCAGTGATACCCATTAAGTTTTGAGTATTACCAATTAAGAAGTCTAGTGCGTTATAAACACCTGACGCGCCTTCATTTTCAAATCCACCAGTCATATCTGTGTATGTACCTAGCGCTAAGAAAACGGCGTCGTATTCTTCGCTTAATGATTCAAAGCTAATGTCTACGCCTACGTTAACGTTTAGCTTAAATTCGATACCCATACCTTCAAATATTTCGCGACGACGTTTAATCACGTCTTTCTCTAATTTGAATGAAGGAATACCAAACGTTAACAAGCCACCAATCTCAGCATGCTTGTCATATACAACAGCGTCGATACCGTGACGTGTTAATACATCTGCACATGAAAGACCTGCTGGGCCTGCGCCAATAACAGCAACTTTTTTACCTAATTTTTCAACTTTTGAAAGGTCAGGTTTCCAGCCTTGTGCAAATGCTGTATCGGTAATGTATTTTTCAATATTACCGATAGTTACAGCACCAAAATCTTCGTTAAGTGTACACGCTGATTCACACAGTCTATCTTGTGGGCAAACGCGACCACACATTTCAGGTAAGCTATTGGTTTGGTGACATAAGTCAGCCGCTTCAAATATTTTCCCTTCAGTCACAAGCTCTAGCCATTGTGGAATGTAGTTGTGAACGGGACATTTCCACTCACAATATGGGTTACCACAATCTAAACAACGGTCTGCTTGACCAGCACTCTGCTCGCTACCTAACGGTTGGTATATTTCAACGAAGTTAATCTTACGATCTTCAATTGCCTTTTTTGGCGGATCGATACGTTTAACGTCGATAAATTGATAAACATTTTTACTCATACTGTTTCTTCCTCAATTCGCGTTCTTATTACTGTGCTTGAACGCGAAGTTCTGCAGATGAACGGCTACGGTGACCTAACAAAGTGTTTACGTCAGTAGCTTTAGGTTTAACTAACTTAAATAATGGTGCAAAAGCATCAAAGTTATTTAAAATCTCTTGTGCACGAAGACTTCCTGTTTCTTCAAAATGTTGGCTGATAATGCCACGCAAGTGCTCTTGGTGAATCGTTAAGTCTTCGCTGTCGATAGACAACATCTCAATTGATTCTTTGTTTAATCTAATGTCTAAGTCGTTTGCTTCATCCAATACGTAAGCAAAACCACCTGTCATACCTGCACCGAAGTTAACACCTACACTGCCAAGTATTGTAACAATACCGCCAGTCATGTATTCACATGTATGATCACCAGTTCCTTCGATAACGGCAGAACAACCAGAGTTACGTACGGCAAAACGCTCACCAGCACGGCCACAACCATACAGCTTACCGCCAGTAGCACCGTATAAACAGGTGTTACCCATGATCATGGTTTCGTGAGACTGATATGCAACACCTTTAGGTGGCTTAATGGTTAATTGACCACCAGCCATACCTTTACCAACGTAATCGTTAGCATCACCGGTTAACGTGATTTCTAGGCCACCAGCATTCCATACACCGAAACTTTGTCCTGCTGTTCCAGATAAATGAACTTTGATTGGGTTTGAAGCCATGCCTTGGTCACCGTGATGACGTGCAATTTCACCAGAAAGTGCAGCCCCCACTGAGCGGTCTGTATTTTGAATGGTAAACCTAAACTCACCACCTGTACTATGCGCTACGGCATCAGATGCTGCTTCAAGCATTTGTTGGTTTAACTGACCATCGTCGAACGGTGTATTTTCTTCCGTTTTGTAATGTGCAGTATGGTTACCAGGCACTACTGGAGCAATAATTGGTGATAAATCTAATTTTTGCTGCTTAGCACTTATTCCGGCTAATGGAACAAGTAAATCAGTTCTGCCAATAATATCTGTTAAGCTTTCAACACCTAACTGAGCCAAGATTTCACGTACGTCATGAGCTACAAACTTAAAGTAGTTCATTACTTGATCAGGTAAGCCTTTAAAGAACTTCTCACGTAATACGTCATCTTGAGTGGCAACACCTGTAGCACAGTTGTTTAAGTGACATATACGTAGGAATTTACAACCAACAGTAACCATTGGCGCAGTACCAAACCCGAAGCTTTCAGCACCTAAAATAGCAGCTTTAACAATATCTAAACCAGTTTTTAAACCGCCATCAACTTGTAAGCGTACTTTGTGACGTAAGCCATTTGAAACTAGTGATTGGTGAGCTTCAGCTAAACCTAGCTCCCAAGGACAACCTGCATATTTAACAGATGTTAATGGGCTTGCTGCAGTACCGCCGTCGTAACCTGAAATTGTGATGAAATCAGCATAAGCTTTGGCAACACCAGAGGCGATTGTTCCTACACCGGGTCCTGATACAAGTTTTACTGAAACAACTGCTTTAGGGTTTACTTGTTTTAAATCGAAAATAAGCTGAGCTAAATCTTCAATTGAGTATATATCGTGATGCGGAGGAGGCGATATTAACGTTACGCCTGGTACTGAGAAACGTAGTTTTGCGATTAGCGGAGATACTTTATCACCCGGTAATTGACCACCTTCACCCGGTTTTGCACCTTGAGCAACTTTGATTTGAAGTACGTCAGCATTTACTAAGTAATGCGGTGTAACACCAAATCGACCCGATGCAATTTGTTTGATACGAGAGTTTTTAACGGTACCAAAGCGGCGTTCGTCTTCTCCACCTTCACCAGAGTTTGAGTAACCACCTAAGCGGTTCATAGCAATGGCTAATGCTTCGTGAGCTTCAGGGCTTAATGCACCAATTGACATCGCAGCACTGTCGAAACGTTTGAACATTTCAGTGTCTGGTTCAACACGACTAATATCAATACTGTCAGTATCATCTTTCAGTGCTAATAAATCGCGTAATGTAGCAACTGGGCGATTATTTACCGTATCTTTATATGTTACGTAATCTGAGTATTCACCAGACTTAACAGCCTTTTGTAGTGTGTTTACTACGTCAGGGTTGTATGCATGGTACTCACCATTGTGTACGTATTTCAGTAAACCACCATGGTTGATTTTTTGATGCGGTAAGAATGCTTTTCTCGCTAAGTTGATATTATCTTGTTCAATATCACTAAAGTCAGCACCTTGAATGCGGCTTGGTAAATCAGGGAAACAAAGTTCCATAATATTTTGATTTAAACCAATTACTTCAAATAAGCCTGCACAACGGTAACTTGCGATAGTTGAAATACCCATTTTAGAAAGTATTTTCAATAAGCCTTTGTTTATGCCGTTGCGGTAGCTGATAACAGCGTCACGTGCCGTACCTTCAATTTGACCTTGCTCAACAAGCTGTTCAACAGTTTCTAATGCTAAGAACGGGTAAATCGCAGTAGCACCTAAACCAAGTAATACAGCAAACTGATGAGAGTCTTTTACTGAACCTGTTTCAACGATGATATTTGAATCACAACGAAGTTGTTCTTTCACTAAACGTTGTTGAACAGCACCTACAGCCATAGCAGCAGGAATAGGTAACTTACCTTTTTCAATTTGACGGTCAGATAAGATAAGAATTACGGTATTTTCATTACGTACAGAGTTCACTGCTTCGTCACATACGCGCAATATTGCAGCTTCTAAGCCTTCTTCTTGCGAGTAGTTTAATGAAATAGTTTCACTTCTGTAGTGTTCAGGATCTAGTTCACGTAATTGCTTTAATCCTGTGTACATAAGTACTGGAGTTTCAAACAATATGCGATCTGCATGACCTGTTGTTTCATTGAATACGTTGTGTTCACGACCAATACAGGTACCCAATGACATGACATAGCGTTCACGTAATGGATCTATCGGCGGGTTGGTTACTTGAGCAAACTGCTGACGGAAGTAATCGTATAACGATCGTGATTGGCTTGATAAAACGGCCATTGGTGTGTCATCACCCATTGAGCCCGTAGCTTCTTGGCCATTTTCCGCCATTGTTTTCACTACTTGATGAATTTCTTCATAGCTGTAGTTAAACATTTTGTGGTATTTGGATATTTCACTATCATCAAATACACGTTTACCAATAAGTTCGGCATCTAACTCGTTAAAAGGTACGAGGCGACGAATGTTTTTATCTAACCATTCACGGTATGGGTGGCGAACTTTTAACTCGTTGTCGATAGCTGAAGAGTTAAATACTTTACCTGTAAACGTATCTACAGCAAGCATTTCACCTGGACCAACACGTCCTTTTTCAACTACTTCGTCTTCACCGTAGTCCCAAATGCCTACTTCAGAAGCAAGCGTAATGAAACCATTGCGAGTTATTACATAACGAGCTGGGCGTAAGCCATTTCTGTCTAAGTTACATGCAACATGACGGCCGTTTGTCATTACAACACCAGCTGGGCCATCCCATGGTTCCATGTGCATAGAGTTAAACTCATAAAATGCTTTTAAGTCGTCATCCATACATGGGCTATTTTGCCATGCTGGAGGCATAAGCAAACGCATTGCACGGTATAGATCCATACCACCGGCTAAAAATAGCTCAAGCATGTTATCTAATGATGATGAATCTGAGCCACTTTCGTTAACAAATGGTGCAGCATCTTTTAAATCAGGTAGTAGAGGTGATTGGAATCTGTACGTACGAGCGCGACTCCATTGTCTGTTACCTTTAATCGTATTGATTTCACCGTTGTGAGCTAAGTAGCGGAAAGGTTGCGCTAGGTGCCACTGAGGTGATGTATTCGTTGAAAAGCGTTGGTGGAAAACACAAATAGCACTTTGTAAACGAATATCAGCTAAATCTAAATAGAAGTTCGGTAAATCTACAGGCATCATTAAGCCTTTGTAGATAGTTACTGAACATGACAAGCTTGCAACATAGAAGCGTTCGTCAGTTATACGTTTTTCAGCGCGACGACGTGCCATATATAAACGGCGTTCTAGGTCGCGATTACGCCAACCCGGAGGAGCGTCTACAAAAATTTGTTCAATAGCAGGTAAATTACTTGCTGCAATTTCACCTAATATAGAAACGTTTATTGGTACAACCCTCCAGCCAACAATTGTTAATGTTTCTCTTGATAATTCTTCTTCGAAAATCCTTTTAGAAAGAGCAGCCTCTACAGGATCAGGATTTAAAAATATCATCCCAACCGCATATTTACGACCTAATTGCCAATTGTTTTCTTCCGCAATAGCGCGGAAAAACGAATCGGGTTTTTGCATTAATAAACCACAACCGTCACCAGTTTTTCCGTCCGCAGCTATACCACCTCGGTGCTGCATTCGATCTAGTGCGTGAATTGCCGTTTTAATGAGCTTATGGCTTGTTTCCCCATGTTGATGGGCGATTAAACCAAATCCACAATTGTCTTTTTGAAAGTTGGGATCATAAAGCTGCATGTTGTCTCTCCTAATTATTATATCGTCTTGGCAATACAAGGTTTAAAAAAGGAATAAAGTTATGTAAAAAATGCATAAACACCCTGTTTTTTACCCAAGAGGAACCCACTAGATTAAACACTTATTAAGCAAAGGTCAATAAAAATAGAGCTTTTGCTCGTAATTTACTTACATGTTGTTAAGTGTATGAAAATTATATATTTATATCTTTTTCTTTACGTAAGCGGCAACTTGAAAGGCTTGTAAGGTTTCATTTTGTCTGATAATAGGTAGATTTTGATATAATTTATGTAAATTTATTACATAGCTTGTAAGGTTTTTCTTTATTCATTGTTTATTCACTTTTTATTCAGAATGAGGTGTTTTAGAGTGAATAGGAATTATTTGCATCAAGAGAGAAAGCGTCAATGCCTTTAAAAATGCTGGTTTAGTATGATTTTAGAGAGAGGGAATATGTGAAATATGCTTAGCTTCTTTAAAGAAGAAGCTAAGCAAAAAATTGGGTGCTAATAATATTTATATTGAAAAAAAATTATGGCTGATAACCGTTTTCTATACCTTTTGTGGTAACACTCACGGCATCATGCGCATGTAGTGATTCTAAATGGTTTATTTTCAACCAGAAGTCATCAAAACTACTCACTTGATTCATCGCATGTTGTAAGCGACGCGCTGCATCTTCACAAAACATTAAGTTTTGACCGTTTAAGCGAGCAAACTCTTGTTCATCTTCGCGTTTAACCGCTGCTTGAACAGGTGTTTGAAGTGCATCTTCAACCAAATCAACAATATGCGTAATAGGAAACTCATGTGTGTCTTTGTTTAGCATAACTTTAATTTCAGCAACTGAGCGTTGACTGTGAGGCGTAGCTACAATGCCTTCTGTTGTACCTAACCAAGCATGAATACTTTCAAGGTCTGTTGATTCAGGATCCGTAAACTTTTCACTAAACGCTTTTTGAATCAGTTGTCGAGCCAAAGCTGCTGAACAAGGACAGGTTGATGAATATCGAATATCAACCGACAACTCTACTGTTAATACACCTTTATTGATACGGCCAGTAACCGTAATAGGATAGGCTTTCCAACCTTGCTTACCACTGATAAGAGATTTTCTGCGTAAATGATAGTCAAAGCTAAACTGTACTTTTGCATTGTCGCTCAAGTCTTCATGGCTACTAATAAAACCATCAAGCAATGACACTAGGCTTTGGTGATTAAGTACGCCGTTATTCGATAAATCATCTAGCAAAAGGTATAAGCGAGACATATGAATGCCTTTCGCTTTCGGTTCTTTTAGGTTTACAAATGCGTCAACGTGAGCCGAAACCATACGTTCTGCTTCGTCTTTAGATGCAACAATAATTGGCATCTCGATATTACTCATACCTACCCAATCTAAAGTACCTTCTGTTTGTGCTTTAGTGTGATTGGCAATATCAGGCATTGATGTTGGCATTTATACTCCGCTATATAGCTAAAATGTTGTTATCTCTTATGTGGTGCTAACCGCATAAAATTCAAGGGCGCATATTCTATCGCAATTTAATTTTAAAGTGAGTGTTTTTCTATCACTTTAAGCGATAAATAATAATAATAATTGTTTGCGACCTACGTAAAATCGCGGCTATTTTGAATGAAAGCTATGTCAAAATCAATATAAATGGGCGTTATAAGGAATAAGTGACATTGAACGTATGACTTTTGAATATAGCTTGTTACAATGGAGGTTGTGCGCTGTTTGTCAATTATAAGGAATGAAGTATGAGCGAAAACACACATTTAGATGTAGCATTACTCGAAGGGTACTTAGACAACTTAGGTCAGAGTGTCGTTCAGCAAATGTTAGATCTTTATCTAGGGCAATCAGTTATTTATATAGATGATATAAGTAAAAACCTTAGTGTTGAGCTCCAACGAGAGTGGCAAGAAAGCTGTCATAAAATGAAGGGTGCTGCAGGTAGTGTAGGCTTGCTACAAGTTCACAAAAAGCTTGTGGAAATTGAGAAAAGTGAAGCGTCAAGCGACGCGAAGAAAACGATGGTTGATGAATTAAAGCAACTTAATGAAAATGCAACCGATGCATTCTTTTCTTGGTTAAGCAAAGTATAGTAAATTTGCGCTAACCAAATAATAAGAAGCGTAGCTTAGTCTACGCTTCCTACAAACCTGTAACCTTCACCGTGAATAGTATTGATTAATTCTGGTGAGCCTTCTACCGATTCAAAATGTTTACGTAAACGTCTAATTGTTACATCAACCGTTCTGTCATTTGAGCGTAAATCACGCCCAGTCATTTCTTTAATCAGCTCTTGTCTCGTTACTATTTGTCCTGCATTTTCTATAAGCAAGTGTAATGCTCTATACTCACCTCTAGGAATAGCAATTACTTCACCTGTTGGAGAAGTCATTTTTCTAGAGTTGCCGTCAAGTGTCCAATTGTTGAAATTGATAACAGCATTCTCTGAATCAGTCGTGTGATTGGCTATGCGGTTTAGAATATTGCGAGCTCTAATGGTAAGCTCTCGCGGGTTGAATGGTTTTGTTAAATAATCATCCGCGCCTATTTCAAGCCCTAACACTTTATCGATATCGCTATCTCTACCTGTTAAGAAAATAAGGCCTAGATCTTTGTTGCTTGCTAACTCGCGAGCGAGTAATAAACCATTTTTCCCTGGTAAGTTGATATCCATAATGACTAAATTCATGGTGTGCTTTTGCAGCTGCTGATCCATGCTTTCGCCGTCAGTGGCTTCGAATACTACATAACCTTCCGCTTCAAATAAATTTCGTAGGTTGAATCGTGTAACTTCTTCGTCTTCTACGATCAGAATATGAGTTTTTTGCATTTGAATTCGTCCAAGTTAATTCTAAAGTTTTTCGTTAATCTAATAGTAAATATAGTTAAAAATTTAGAGTTAGTATGTTTATTAATGGTTAACCAGCCGAGTATTTCCATGTTATATAACCTAGCAGTAAAACACAATGCTAGTATAGGTATTTGAGTTACATAAACTATTTATTCGTTTAATTATTAATCTCTACTGGGAAGTATAAGTTAAAATTCACACCATTTTTACATTCTTCATTCAATGAAATATTTCCACCTAGTGCTTGAGTTACTAAGTTGTAAACTAAATGGAGCCCAAGGCCACTGCCTCCTTTGCCGCGTTTGGTGGTTGTAAATGGTTCAAAAATTTTATCAATAACTGATTTGTCGATACCTCGACCATCGTCTTCAAATTGTATATGTAATTGATGGCTAAGCGACATGACTGAAATAGATATAGTTCCTTCATCTCTCTCTTCAAAGCCATGAATAATAGAGTTGAGAATCAGGTTTATTAAAATTTGGTTTATCGGTCCAGGCTTACTTGTAACATTTAAATCATCAGGGCAGTTGATGTTAACAATATATGGCGTGTTGTAAATTTGTGGGCCTAATGTAGTGATTACTTCGTCAATTAGCTCTTTAACGTTAAAAGCTCTAATGTCTTCATTCGATTGATCAACCGCTACTTTTTTGAAGCTAGATATTAAATCGGCAGCTCGTTTTAAATTACGATAGATGATCGAAATATTTTCTTGGCTGTCGTTAATAAACTTTTTGAGTTCGCTTGATTTAAGTGTTTTATCGTCAAAAGCTGTTTTTATTTCTGAGAGTTTATCGCTTAATAGTGTTGACGCTGTAACGCCCAGTCCTATTGGTGTATTAACTTCGTGTGCTACACCCGCAACCATATCTCCAAGAGACGCCATTTTTTCACTTTCAACCAACTGGCCTTGGAATTGGTGAAGCTTTTCTAAAGTCGAAAGAAGTTCTTGGTTCGATTCTTTAAGTGCATTGGTTCTCTTATTAACTTTTTCTTCTAGCTCATTTGTTACTTTTTGGTTTTTAATATCCAATTCGGCAAGCTTTGATAAATGTTTTTGTGTGCGATTTAGCAAAATATTGGTATTTCGTACAATGACATCTATTTCTTTAAAGTGCGCTGAAGGGCACGCAAGAGTATAGTCTTTGTCGTGTGCTGCTTGTTGAATTGTAGATAACAGGGGGGATAAAGACTCCGATAGTTTATTAGATAGTCGAGATGAAATAAGAAACCCTAATATCAAAATAACTACAACTAAAACGACTGAAACAAGAATGACGGTATTTGTGATAGATTGAAGGTTGTTGTCGCTAATTTGAATATAGATATACCCATATATCTGATCTTCTACTTGTATTGGGTAAATATACTCGGAACCGCTCTTAATTTTTTTTGGGGATGATAGTTCATCCTTTTTATGTATCTGATCAGGAATTGCTGGAAAGTTATCGTTATTGTTATAACTGGTGAAAAAAGCAAGTTCGTTGGTATCGGGATCTAACTTGTATACGTGAACGTAATTAATCATTGTTAATACGTCTAATAAAGATAGTCGTTCAGTTAGTGTTTTATGATCATCATCGCCAATAAAACGATAACTAACGGAAGCTGAAATTTTAGCGTATTGAACTATCGCTTCTTGGTTTAAACGTTTGTTGTGCTCTATAAAAAAGTAGCCAATCGTCATAATGCAGGTAACTAACGCCAAACATATAAAGCTCACAACGTAAGTTGTAACGTATTGTTGAAAAGAGCTTATTTTACGTATTTGTGTATTATCAGGCATACTTAAGTCGTAAACTCACTTTTAGTTGTTTTTTTAATGGTGACTAAATGACAAGGTCTTAGCTCTAATTAAAGCAGAAAATTTAAATTTATACAGTTTAATTTTATGTTATCGAGTAGTTACGTTTTTGTAAGCAATTTTAGACGCAAGATTTATATATGGAGAAACCTTGTTGAATCGTTAGCTTTTGGGTGGTGCCGATAGCGCTTTTCATTATAGGCTCATATTGTAAAAAACTATTCGCGACAACAATAACTTGCCCTGACGGCGATAAATGCTTTTTTATTCCCTTTAAAAAGCTTTCTGTTGCATGGTAATTAGTACTAACGCCCTGATGAAATGGAGGGTTAGAAATCACATTGTGATATTGCTCTGTAACGTTTGACAAGCTGTTTGAAGCGAAAACATGTCCTGATAGGCCATTTAAAGTAAGTGTTTTCTGTGAAGACGCTATGGCTAGTGCACTTACATCAAGTAAATTTAATGCAATGTCAGGGTAACGTTTACCGATAAAACTTGCGATAACGCCTGCACCGCAACCAAAATCTAGAATATCGTTGCCTGTTAAGTCAGGAAGGTTTTCTAATAAAACTTTTGTTCCTTTATCCAATCCTTTTTGACTAAAAACTCCGGGTAAAGCGGCTATTTCAAGTTGTATATCGTTAATAGATACGCTGTAAAACTCAAACCAGTCGTCTAAATTAAATGTAACGTTGCTTGAAGTCAGTTGAGCTACAAACATTAGACAATGTCTTGCCGAATCAATTTTATTACATCCTTTAAGCGAATCTTTTGCGACCTTAGCCAATGTTTTAATACCGCTTTTGTTGTCACCTACGATAATAATATTGGTATTTTCAGTCGTTGCATGAGAAATCATGGCGAGCGTAAAGTTGAGCTCAGCTTTACTTTTAGGAAACGATATTACGACGAGGTCATGCTTAATGTCTGATGTATATTGCGCAGCAAACACACTCGAGATAGAAGATAATTGTTTGTATGTCATGTAGTCTTCAAAGTGCGTGTTAAAGCAGGTTGTGTCAGCCGTTGAATATTCAGAAGCGTATTCTTGTATGAAGCCGTCGGCACTAATATTTATAAAGAGCGGTGTTGTTGCTTCTAACACGTTTAAGTTTCTAGATAATATTTGATTAATGTTTTTAGACGACATGGATACTCGCTGAAGAATAAGAAAAGCGTTACTAAGTACTATTCTACTGTAATACCTTTGTTAGCCCAATATTTAGTTTATTGAGAACAGTATTTACGTAAGAAATGGTATGATGCTACATTAATTTTACCATACTCATAAAGTCGATATTTCATTGAATACCATCTCTAAAGAAGTTATGCACGTTGGCGAATTAGCAAGTGGCGCCGCCTTAACTGTTCCTGTCTACCGTATTAAAGGTAACTCAAATGCACCGAGTGTATATATTCAAGCTAATATGCACGGTGCTGAAGTGCAAGGTAATGCTGTTATTTTTCAGTTGCTTGAAATTCTAAAAAACACTTCTGTTAAAGGTGATGTAACGCTTGTTCCTTATGCTAACCCAGTTGGTTGTAACCATAAAAATGGCGAGTATACCTTAGGGCGTTTTGATCCTATAACGGGTGTAAACTGGAATAGAATGTACCACTTTGATGAAAGTGTGTTCGACAATTTCATTGAAAGCTATAAAGAACAACCTGAGCTTGTTATTGAACAAGCATTTAAAAAGTTATTGCTACAAAGCATTGATCAAAAGCTTGAACATAATTCGTTTGGGCTAACTACAGGGCAACGTATAGCATACCAGTTACAACGATTGGCGCATGAAGCTGATTTGGTTTTAGATCTGCACACAGGACCTATTTCAAGTAAACATTTGTATTGTCCTGAATACGCGATGCAGAGTGCAAACTATTTTAATATTCCGCACACTATTTTGATTCCCAATAGTTTTGATGGTGCTTTAGATGAAGCAACATTCTGCCCATGGTGGAGTTTACAAGAGAAACTTCAAGCTGCTGGACACCATTTTTCTATCACTTCAGCAACAGTAAATAAAGAAAGCTTTACTGTTGAGTTGGGATCTCAAGAAAAAATTGATTTAGATGAAGCGTATCAAGACGCATTAAGTATTTTAACGTACTTACAGCACAAAAACGTGATAGCAGATACATCACTAACCCCTGAAAAATTAACGCGTTATGGTTGCTACTTAAAAAACTATAAAGCTTTTTATTCACCGATGGGGGGAATGGTCGATTACCTTGCAGAATTTGGAAAGCCTTTAATGGCAGGAGAATCGCTTGCTCAAATTTTGCGTATGGATAATTATGGGGATGGAGAACCACTACACCAAATTACAATGGCTCAAGATGTTATTCCTATTTTGCACTTCGCTTCTGCTAGCGTGAATCAAGGTACAGAGTTGTACAAAGTGTTCACTAAATACTTTGTGTTGTAAGTTTTTATAAAGCACACCGCTCTATAAAGTACGACTTAAAAACGCGCTTATCGAGCGTAGAGAATAAATTTATGAATGTTGTTTTACCTACCTTGCTTGCGTTAGTCGCTTTTGCTGCTAATTCAGTATTGTGTCGCATAGCCCTTGGTCATCAATTAATAGACCCCGCTGCTTTTACTATTATTCGTTTGTTATCTGGCAGTATGGCGCTGTATGCTATTTTTCTGTTTCAGCAGTATTTCTTTATACTTAAAAGTACTCGTAATCGTGAAAATGTTAAAAACTCCAAAGGGAGTTGGAGCGGAAGTATATGTTTATTCGTTTATGCCATTTCTTTCTCATACGCTTATGTCAGCTTAGAAACAGGAGCGGGTGCATTAATACTTTTTGGTGCAGTTCAATTGTTCATGATTACGTACTCGTTGTTGTCAGGCACCAGGTTATCAAAAATTGAATGGACAGGTTTAGCATCTGCATCTATTGGCATTGTTTATTTGATGTACCCTAATATTGGTACTCCATCATTTATGGGGTCAGTACTTATGATGCTCTCAGGACTCGCATGGGCTGGGTATACAATTATAGGTAAAAAAAGTAAGGCCCCATTTGTTGATACCTGTTATAACTTTTTCCGAACCATTCCATTGGTGATTGGTTTGGCTATTATTACTCTTTCAACAGCAGAATATTCTGAACAGGGAATGTGGCTGGCTGTTGTTTCAGGGGCTGCTATGTCAGGAGTTGGTTACGCTATATGGTATTTTGCATTGAGTGGATTAACACCCACACAAGCAGGTGTTGTTCAGTTGTTTGTACCTGTAATTGCAGCCATAGGCGGCATTGTCTTTATGCAAGAGAGTATGACGCTTCGGTTAGGTATATCGATTGTTGTTATAACTGGCGGTATAGCTATGGTGTTACTTGGCAATAAAGTCGTAAAACTCGGTGCCAAGTAGTTGCTGAATTATTCTGTTAGATACGCTTATTAACTATAGTTGTTATAAGGTTACATTCTCTTTTAAGTAGGCGAATAATTCTTTATGGTATTTAGCTGGCTTCTCAGCTTTCTTTTCTTTAATTGCTTGCCTAACAAGTTGACGAAGTTTTTGGCGTTCCATTGTCGTATGATTCGCTAATAACGCTTCTACTACGTCATTACTGCCTTCCAATAATAAGTCTCTCATTTCTTCAAGGCGAGTGTGTTTTACAGACTCTTGCTGATGTTTGTTTGCCATTACATCTATTGCTTGGTTAATTGGTGCTAAATCTGTCTCAGCTAATATTTTAGCAATATGTCTTATATGGCGGCGCAGAGCCTCGTGTTTATTTCTAATTTTGTCTGCTAACACCATAGCGTCTTTCAACTCTTCAGTTAAAGGCAAGCGACTGCGCTGATGTTTCGACATCTCAATTAATTTTTGACCAAAATCTTGTAATTGGTGCATTTCACGCTTTATTTCAGATTTACTTTTTAAATCTTCATCTAATTCGTCGATATCGTTCACAGACTGGGGCATAATGTTCGGTAATAAAATGGAAATTAACAATAGTATACTACATCTCCTTATTTCAAAAAACGTGTACACCTTTAATTGTTAGTATTTCTTTACTCAACACAGCATCAGAGAAGTAAATTCAGTCATGACAGAATCAAATGGTATTGTTATTCAACTTGAACAAGTAAAAGAACGCGTAGCTAAAGTGGTAGAGCTTGCCCAATCATTAGGCGCTGATTCAGCTGAAGTTGCTATGAGTCGTCAGCAAGGGTTAAGTGTAGGAACCCGAATGGGTGAAGTTGAAACCGTAGAATTTACTAACGATGGTGCATTAGGTTTAACTGTGTATATGGACGGACGAAAGGGAAGTGCATCTACAGCTGATTTATCGGAAGGCGCATTACAGCAAGCTGTGCAAGCGGCAGTAAATATCGCGAAATACACATCTGTAGATGACTGCTCTGGGCTTGCTGATAAGTCTTTATTGGCAATGGAGCCAGAAGATTTAGATTTGTACCACCCTCATGCCATTACAACTGATGAAGCTATTGATATTGCTAAAGCGTGTGAGGAAAGCGCTTTGACGGTTGATAATCGTATAACAAACTCTGACGGTGCCAGTTTAGATAGTTTTGAAGGGTTTAAAGTGTATGGAAATACCAATGGTCAACTTGTAGGTTACCCAAGTAGTCGACACAGTTTAAGTTGTGTGATGATCGCAACTGATGGCGACGATATGCAGCGAGATTATGCATACAGCGTAAATAGACGTTTCGACCTACTCGACAGCACCGAAAGCATTGGACGACAAGCTTCTTTAGAAGCTGTATCTCGCTTGAATGCACAAAAACTTCCGACAGGAAAAGTGCCTGTAATGTTTAAAGCCGATATTGCCAACACCATATTCGGACACTTCATTGCCGCAATAAGTGGAGGTAACTTATACCGTAAATCTTCTTTTTTAGTGGATTCTATTGGTAAGCAAGTATTCCCAAATTTTTTGAATATTAGTGAACGACCTCACATAAAACAGGCATTAGCGAGTAGTGCGTTTGATAGCGAAGGCGTGAAAACAGTTGATCGTGAAATTATTACCGATGGTTGTTTAGCAACATACTTATTAACGAGTTACTCTGCAAGAAAGCTAGGTTTAGAAACAACAGGTCATGCTGGCGGTATTCACAATTGGGTATTGAATGCTCAAGGTGAAGGCGCAGGTGGTGATTTTGACGCTATGCTAAAAAAGCTGGGTACAGGCTTTTTAGTAACGGAATTAATGGGGCAGGGCGTTAACGTAGTAAACGGAGATTATTCTCGCGGTGCTGCTGGTTTTTGGGTTGAAAACGGAGAAATTGCATTCCCTGTTTCAGAAGTAACAATTGCGGGTACGTTACAAGAAATATTCAAAGGTTTAGTTGCCGTAGGATCTGATACTGACTACAGAGGAAGCATTAGAACAGGTTCGTTATTGATCAATGAAATGCAAGTAGCAGGTAATTAATTTTTACTGTTTATAGCGAAAAATTGTATTGTTATGAGAAGCAGAATAAATAAATGTTTATTCTGCTTTTTTGTTTCTAGTGACTTTATTTGAGCTTTGTTTGTATAAAAAGGTTTAGGTAAGCAAGAGTGTAGCGGTACCTAAAAACGCAAATATCCCCACCACATCAGTTACCGTTGTTAAAATTACACTACCAGCGAGAGCAGGATCTATATTCATTCGTTTAAGTAAAAGCGGAATTGAAACACCAGCGATACCCGCCGCGGTTAAGTTCATTAGCATTGCGAAGGCAATAACACCGCCTAACGTTAAGTCTTGTTTCCAAATTGCCACTACGGTTGCAATTAAAAATGCCCAAATAAGACCATTTAAAAAACCTACTGCTAGCTCTTTCATTAACAGTGCTTTTGAGTTTCCTTCTCCAACATGGCCTAACGCCATCCCTCGAATAACAAGTGTTAATGTTTGATTACCGGCAACACCTCCCATGCTTGGTACGAGAGAGTTTAATACGGCTAGAATCGCGAGCTGTTCAAACACCCCTTCAAACATACTTGTTACTGCAACGGCTAACAACGCTGTAACTAAATTAACCCCAAGCCATATGGAACGTTGTTGCGTACTTTTAACTACAGGGGCAAAAGTATCGGCTTCGTCATCTAAACCCGCCATACTCATCATCGAGTGTTCAGCTTCTTCACGAATAATGTCGATAACATCATCAATGGTAATACGGCCTAACAATCTACCTTCATCATCAATAACAGGTGCCGAAAACCAATCGAAGCGCTCGAATAATTGAGCAACTTCATTTTCAGGCATGGCAACAGGAACAGCCTCCACTTCTTTATCAATTAACGTTGATACGATAATGTCGGGCTTGGCGGTTACAATGGCTGATAATGATACTGAGCCAATAAACTTGTCGTGTCTGTCTACTACGTAGAATGAGTCTGTTGACTCAGGTAGCTCGCCCTTGAGTCTTAGGTAACGTAGTACAACATCTACCGATACATCTGGCCTAATAGTGATTGTATCGGTGTTCATGATACCGCCAGCGGTATCTTCTTCGTATGAAAGTGCTGTTTCCACCCGACTTCTATCTTGTGAGTCCATCGAACTCAACACACTTTGATAGGCGCTATCAGGTAGTGTTCTGAGTACTTCGGCTAAATCATCAACGTCCATCCCTTCGGCAACCGCAGCAAGCTTTTCAGGTCGCATGCTTTTAAGAATACCTTTTCGAACTTCTTCATTAAGTTCTTCAAGTACTTCACCGTGGTTATCGGGATCAATTAATTGCCATAAAATAGTACGGCTTTTAGGAGGAGATGACTCTAAAATTAGAGCAAGATCAAAAGATGGAAGGTTTTGTAACAGCTTTCGAACATAAACAAACATACCGCTATCAAGTGCGGTATTAACTTCTTGGAGTTTTTGTTGGTTAAATTCTTGTTCTGAAACGTCTGACATAAAATCCTTCACTTTGACATTACACGTGGATTATTCGTTCAAGCTTAATAACCAGTGTAGTGTGTGGTTAACAAAAGTGAACGCCAAACAAAGATTATTATCTCTATTTAGTATGACAGTATTAGGAAGTACTGATGAATTTTAGTTTATCTTAACTTTGTTGTTTTTTCAGCTTTTTTCTTGAGAAAAGCGAGTTGTGAGAATGCGGTTATTCACCTTCGTCGAACTTGTCCGAAAAAAGTTGGCAGACCGACTGTAATGCTTCTTCTGCATCAGCTCCTTCAGTAACAACGGTTACGGTTTTCCCTTGGCTGCCTGCCAGTAACATTAATCCCATGATACTGCTTGCATCAGCAGAGTTATCTTCAAGAGAAACCGTAACTGACGACGTAAATTTTTGACATAACTGAGCGAGTTTTGTCGCTGCTCGGGCGTGAAGCCCGAGCTTGTTAGTAATGATGAGTGTTTTCTCACATTTAGTCATGAATAGCTCTATGTTATTAGGTGCTTGCTATCGTGATATCTCGGTGACGAGATTGAACATCTTCACGTTCTTTACGTAAATTATTCGCGAGTAATTCGGCAATATATACTGAACGATGTTTACCGCCGGTACAACCTATAGCAATCGTGATGTAACTACGGTTGTTTCGCTCTAAATGCGGTAACCATGTCATCATAAAGCTGTTAATTTGCCAGACAAATTTGGTGACAATAGGTTGCGCCGATAAGAAGTCTTTAACAGGTTGATCTAAGCCTGTTTGTGTTTTTAATTCTTTATCCCAAAATGGGTTAGGTAAAAAGCGCGCATCAAATACGTAATCAGCGTCTTGTGGTACTCCGTGTTTAAAGCCGAAAGATTCAAATACCACAACCATTGAACCTGTTTTTTTACCTAAAACACGTTCTCTAACTAAGTCAGACAACTGGTGAGGTGACAACTGGCTAGTATTGATATAAAGGCCATTTCGAGTAGAAATTGGTTCTAATAGCTTTTTCTCTAAGGCGATAGCTTGGTCTAACGCGATACTTTGCTTGATAAGCGGATGTAATCGGCGAGTTTCGCTGAATCTCTTTATTAAGTCACTGTCGTCTGCATCAAGATACAAAATATTTAAATCAACCGTACTCGGGAGATAATCTAATATTTCTGTTACATCTTGTGGATCATCGGGTAAGTTTCGAACATCAATACTTACCGCTACATTTTCGTAATCGTTGATTACGGTATGAGTTAATGCAGGCAATAGATTTACTGGAATGTTATCTACGCAGTAATATCCTAAATCTTCTAGAACTCGTAATGCGACAGATTTACCTGAACCTGAACGCCCACTAACAATTATTAATTTCATTTGACAGTGCAGACCTATACGTTGTGATTAGTGGTACTGATTAATTAACTCAAACAGTTCTTCATTGCTTTGACACTTTCTTACTTTTTTAGCGGTGTCTTTATTGCTGAAAAGTTTAGCAATGCTTTGTAACGTTGTTAAATGGTTTTGGCACGACTCTTCTGGAACAAACAGTGCAACAAAAATATCAACAGGTTTGTTGTCAATTGCATCAAAATTTACCGGTTCTTCTGTGGTTACTACTACCGCAACAACTGATTCTGTATTGGTTAAGCGCCCGTGTGGAATAGCAATACCGTTACCTATGCCGGTAGAGCCCAGTTTCTCTCTTTGAGTGAGGCTTTCTACAAGTTCGTATGGAGTATGATCTGGAATTTTTGAAGCTGCAATGGTGCAGATTTTATCGAGAACGCGCTTTTTGCTTGTGCCGGAAATTGCACAAAAAGTGCAATCCGGCGTTAAGATGTCTTGCAAAGTCATAATACTACGGTGACCTAATTCAATGTGTAATGTTTGCTAATGGTGAGTATTCTTGCCTTTGTATTTCAGTATTTGACGATCTAATTTGTCAATTAGTGAATCAATGGAGGCATACATATCTTGATTTTGTGCTGCTGCATGAACCTCGGTACCTGAAAGATGTACGGTAGATTCAGCGACTTGATTTAGTTTTTCGACAGTTAATACAACGTATACGTTGTTGATATGGTCGAAATGTCGTTCCAATTTGGAAAACTTGGTATTAACGTATTCGCGTAAAGAGTCAGTAATTTCTACATGGTGGCCTGAAAGATTAATTTGCATAAGTTAAACCCTCTTTTTTGTGTCATTTAAAAACTAAATTAAGCTTTTTCGTTGATTCGACGGAGGAATAGACAACGACTCTCGGTATTTTGCAACCGTACGACGAGCAACTTTAATACCTTGTTCTGCTAAAATTTCTGCCATTTTATTATCACTTAATGGCTTGGCAGGTGTTTCAGCAGCAACTAATTTTTTAATTAATTCTCTGATAGCAGTTGATGAGCAATCGCCACCACTTTCAGTACCAACGTGGCTAGAAAAGAAGTATTTCAACTCGAAAATACCACGTGGTGTATGCATATATTTCTGTGTAGTTACGCGCGATATTGTTGATTCATGCATATCTACTGCTTCAGCTATGTCGTTAAGTACCATAGGGCGCATGGATTCTGGGCCATGTTCAAAAAATGCTTGCTGGCGCTGTACAATACAGTTCGACACTTTTAATAGTGTTTCGTTTCTACTTTCTAAGCTTTTAATAAACCATTTAGCTTCTTGAAGGTTAGAACGAATAAACTGAGTATCTGTAGATGACTTCATGGTTTTAGTCATAGCAGCATATTGTTGATTAACAGACAATCGTGGTGCTGTGTCTGGGTTAAGCTCAACTACCCATCGGCCGTTTTTCTTTTCTACTGACACATCAGGAATAACGTATTGATCATCACCTTTTACAACACTATCACCAGGGCGAGGATCTAACGTTTGAATAAGTCGAACAACTTCTCTAAGTTGGTCTTCTTTTAATCGTGTTTTACGCATAAGTTGTCGATAGTCTCGATTGCCGAGTAAATCGATATGGTTTGAAACGACTTGC
Organism: Colwellia sp.; assembly: GCA_020630795.1. Classification (GTDB taxonomy): domain Bacteria; phylum Pseudomonadota; class Gammaproteobacteria; order Enterobacterales; family Alteromonadaceae; genus Pseudocolwellia. The sequence continues at coordinate 105,242 of JAHDIK010000008.1, read as the reverse complement.
TTACTTTCTTTTAACCATGGTGTTGCTTCATCAAATTGATTTAATTGAATCAATAAACAGTCTGCAACTGAACGTGCGCCAACCCCAATTGGATCAAAAACGTTGATACGTTTTAGTACAACCTCAACTTCATCTAGTTCAACGTCTTCAATACCTACACTTTCCAGTATTTCTTCGCACGAAACTGTTAGATAACCTGACTCGTCTATAGCTTCTATAATGGCAACAGCAATTGCTTGGTCGGTTTCAGTAAACGGGCTTAATTCCATTTGCCATAATAAGTGGTCTTGCAATGAGTCTTGAGTTTCACCTTGATAGGTGTAATCTTCAGAAGGCGTGCTGATACTGCCAGTATTGGATACTCCTGCGCTAAAGCTTTCGTCCCATGTCGTATCTATATTGAGCTCTTCTGGAATATCTGTACTTCCCATTGCTTCTGATGTTGAAATTTCATCGATAGTGGGTGTTGAGTCTTCTGTACCGTCTGATTGCGATTCTGTGGCGCTTGTTGTAGCGGAAAAAGCGTCTTCTAAGTTATTTACTGATTCGTCAGAGGTGTTTGATGTACTTTCATCAACTTCTAGCAAAGGATTACTTTCCAATGCTTCTTGAATTTCTTGTTGCAAATCTAACGTTGACAGTTGCAGCAGCTTAATAGCCTGCTGTAACTGTGGCGTCATCGTTAGATGTTGTCCGATTTTAAGCTGTAGAGAAGGGCGCATCTACCTAAATTGTTTCCTATTTATAATATACATCATTATTTTTTATTGCCTATTGTTTACTATAACGTGAATTGCTCACCAAGGTATACATCTCTTACGTGCTGATTTGAAAGAATTTCATCAGCATTACCCTCGGCGATAAGCTCTCCATGACTCACTATATAGGCATGCTCACATACATCAAGTGTTTCACGTACGTTGTGATCGGTGATTAAAATTCCTATACCTCGTTGCTTTAAGTGTAGGATAATTTTTTTTATATCTCCTACTGAAATTGGGTCAACACCTGCAAAAGGTTCATCTAGCAAGATAAATTTAGGATCTGCAGCAAGCGCTCTCGCAATTTCTACTCGGCGACGTTCACCACCTGATAATGCCATGCCAAGGTTGTCTTTGATATGGCCGATATTAAATTCTTCTAATAGGTGCTCTAACTTACCAATGCGTTCAACTTCTGTAAGGCCTTTTTGTGTTTGCAAAATAGCCATAATGTTGTCGTGAACGGTGAGTTTTCGAAAGATAGAGGCTTCTTGTGGTAAATAGCCTATGCCTTTTCTTGCACGTTCATGCATAGGAAATAGCGTAACATCTTCGTCGTTTAGCGTGATAGTGCCTTCGTCGTTAGGTACTAAGCCTACTATCATGTAAAACGATGTGGTTTTACCTGCACCGTTTGGACCTAATAGCCCAACAATTTGGCCAGCTTGTACCTGTAAACCAACATTCTTTACAACTTTTCGGCCTTTGTAAGACTTTGCTAAGCCTTTTGCAGATAGCGTCGACGTGGTCATAAGTTAATTCATATCCTTTGTCGGTATCTTATCTTTTTTAGCACTTGGCTGAATAACGGTTTTTACTTTGTTGTTGGCTTCGCTTTCTGCGTTTACGTATTCTGTTTCAGAGTTGTAAGTAATTTTACTTCCACTAACTTCACTGCCTTCTTGTTTTAAAAGTGCATTCCCTGAAATAACTACAGTATTTAACGACGGCTCATATTTTATCTGATTAGCTTGTAAGTTAATTGGACGGCCATCTTCTAGTGTTTGTTCAAATGTTGCTGGTTTACCTTTTGCAATATATGTTTTTTCGCCTGTTTTGGCATCGTTAATAACTTGAACGATATCAGCTTTAATCACTAGCGTACCTTGCTTAATAACGACATTGTCGATATAGCTAAAGATTTTATTTTTTAGATCGGCTGACTGTCGATTAGCATCAATAGTTAACTCTTGAGTTAAATCAAGTTTTTTAGCGTATGCGTTTGATGTCCCTAAAATGCATAGGGCAACTATTACTACACTATTCTTTAATTTTTTTATAAATGGTTTGTACATGCTCTGTAAGTGTCATCTGTTTAGTGTTTATATCAACAATTAGTCCTGAACCATACATGGTAAAACCTTTACCGAGTACAACAATAGCTTGTTCAGAGCTAACAATATTTGTGTTTAAGTCGAGCTCTATATCTTTACCGTGTATTTCTTGAATGAGACTTTCTGGATCTGTTGAGCTTAATTTTACTCTATTTTTTAGCTTTACACGGTTGTCGCTAAATAATGTTCCCTCAGTAGAGCTAACTTCCCATGGGATTTTTTTATCTTCAGGGTATAGGGTTAAATGCGGAAATTCAAAGTGTGTGACTTCTATATCAGCATAATGTTCCATTCGTTGAGCGTCAATAACGTGAGACAAATCACCTTTAAGATTAAACGTATTACTTTTAAGTGACTCTGCAATAAAGTCAGGCGTTAAGGTTGTATTAACGGTTGTGGTTTCACGCTCTTCAGTTTGATGCCATTCTACTAACCCATATGCAATAGCGGCGAGTAATAAAACAAAAAAAGCGAGCGTATATAAACGTGTCATATACTCGCGCCAGTTGCATTCGCCAATGTATTTTGGGTTTGCATAATCATATCGCACACTTCTCTTACTGCACCAAAGCCGCCCTTGGTAAACGTTGTGTAGTCTGCAAGGTTTAAAATACTTGGATGTGCATCATTTACCGCAATACTAAAGCCGACAAAATCCATACATTCAAAATCAGGCATATCGTCACCAATGTAAGCAACATTTTCTTTGGATAACCCTAAGCTAGCAATAATGTTTTTCAGTGCAGGTAATTTGTTTTCTTCGCCCTGAACAATATGTTTTACATTAAGTGCGCTCATACGTGTTTGAACGATGTTTGATTGTCTTCCTGTGATTACGGCAACGTCAACACCACTTGCTCCAAGCGCTTTGATTCCGTATCCATCTTTGGTATGAAATGCTTTTAATTCTTCACCTTGGTTACCTAAATAGATTCGACCGTCTGAAAACACACCATCTATATCACAGACGAATAACCGTACTGCTTTCGCTTTTTCTAAAATGCTTTCGTCCACGTTACCATATAAAGTATTCATTAAATGAGTCCTGACTTTAGAAGATCATGCATATTCATTGCACCAACGGGAGTATTACTGTCGTCAACAACAATTAAGCCATTAATCTTTTTATCTTCCATTATTTTTAAGGCTTCGGCCGCTAACATATCTGCGTGTGCTACCGTGGGGGTAGTTGTCATCACTGTTGCAATACAGTCTTGATGAATATCTATTTTTGCGTCCAAAATTCTACGTAAATCACCATCGGTAAATAATCCTACTAACTTGTTGTTTTCAACAATCGCAGTCATGCCTAAACCTTTGAGTGACATTTCCACCAATGCGTCTTTAATTTTTGCATTGCTACTTACAGTTGGTATGCGTTCATCTGTGTGCATAATATCAGATAATCGAAGTAATAAACGCTTCCCTAGGCTTCCACCAGGATGAGAGAGTGCAAAATCTTCTGCGGTAAAGTCTCTTGCGTTGAGCAGTGCTACGGCTAGAGCGTCACCCATTACGAGTGTGGCAGTAGTACTCGATGTTGGCGCTAACCCTAATGGACACGCTTCTTGAGATACACTGATACAAATATGGGTATTAGCTAACGTTGCTAAGGTTGATTGCGGATTACCTGTCATCGCAATAAGTTTACAACCTATACGTTTAATAACTGGAGTTATAGCGAGAACTTCTTCTGTTTCCCCTGAATTTGAGATACATAGCACCACGTCGGCTTGAGTTATCATACCTAAGTCGCCATGGCTTGCCTCGCCTGGGTGTACAAAAAAGGCTGGAGTTCCTGTACTCGCGAGTGTCGCTGCAATTTTTCCACCAATATGGCCTGATTTTCCCATGCCAATAACAACAACTCTGCCTGAACATTCAAACATGTACTGGCACGCTTTTTCGAAGTCGTCATTAATATATTGTTTAACTTCTTCAATTGCTTGCTTTTCTATATCGATGACATTCAACGCAAGTTCTTTAAAGTTTTTCATGTTGCTACTCATTAATTGTTATTTCAGTTGAGTAAAAAGGATGAGTTGATACGCAACAAATACCCCGAGTAATAATAACCCTTTTAAACGAGTGATTCTAAAGTTACCTAATTTTCGACTAAAACACAGTAAAAATAGCAACAGCGTTACAGCCAACATGTATGGCGCGTCTCGCGTTGCCGCATTTTCATCAATATCGCCAGGAGCGATGAGACCCGTTAGCGAAAGCACTGCTAAAATGTTGAATATATTTGAACCAATGATATTACCTAACGCTAAATCATCCTCTTTTTTCATGATACTGACCAAGCTAGCCGCTAACTCAGGAAGGCTGGTACCAATAGCTACAATTGTTAACCCAATAACTAAGTCACTAATACCAAAAGATTGCGCGATAAATTCAGCAGAACTTACTAAGTATGACGCGCTCATGGGCAATAAAATCATACCTATAACTAACCATAAAACAGATTTTCCAGTGGTTACAGCTTCGGGTACTTCACTTTCAGCCTCGAGTATCATCGGGTCATCTACAGGGGCTGTTTTTGAACGGCGTAACGTAATAACAAGTAAGCCGATTATGTATGTAAAGAAACCAATAATTAGAATAAGCCCTTCGGTAAAACTAAAGTGGAAGTCGGCTAACATCCAATATGCAAGTGCTGTTACAGCTAAAATGAGAGGGATTTCACGCTTAACTGTTGATGATGAAACAGTTAATGGTTGTAATAGTGCTGTAATACCTAATACAAGTGCGATGTTGGTAATGTTTGAGCCAATAGCGTTACCTATAGCTGTGTTTGGGCTGTCTTGAAGGGAGGCTGTTGCGGCAATCATCATTTCGGGCGCTGACGATCCCATCGCTACAATAGTTAAACCAATAACCATTGGTGAAATACCTAAATTTCTTGCTAATGAAGATGCACCAAATACGAATTTGTCAGCGCTCCACACTAGAACAATTAAAGATATAAGTAATATAAAAACTTGAATTAACATTAACGACTCCCATCTGTTAAGTTAAATTGTCGCTGGTTGAAGCAAAAATAAAAAGAAATTTTATCCAAACCCGTAAAAAAACTCCAATTCTGTTCGGAGATTAGTCAATTTTAAACGTATTTTAATTATTACGAATAGAATATACCGAACTACAGGTCTAGTTAATTACTCAAAACTTACAAATTATTACATTTATAGACATTTTCTTACGTACTATATACACAATTAACAAGTAATTTTTAATGAAGTATTTGTTTTGCTCAGGTAAAATTTGTCAGGATTTAAAATAACTATACAGCGATGTCTTTAGGGAAATATGTCAGATATTCTTGTTGATGTAAAAAACATGACTTTTAAGCGGGATGAACGTGTTATCTACGATAATATCAGTTTGTCTATCCCTAAAGGGAAAGTCACAGCCATTATGGGGCCAAGTGGTATAGGAAAAACTACCTTACTGCGGTTGATGGGAGGACAGTTAAAACCTGAGTCAGGAAGTATCCTCTTTAAAAACCAAGACATCCCCAAACTCTCACGTACAGATCTTTATGAATTACGCAAAAGCATGAGTATGCTTTTTCAAAGCGGTGCGTTGTTCACTGATATGAGTGTTTATGACAATATCGCGTTTCCACTACGTGAACACTCTCAATTATCTGAAGCTCTTATCGAAAAAATCGTGCTAATGAAGCTTGAAGCTGTAGGGCTACGTGGAGCTAGAGACCTTAAACCTAGTGAACTTTCTGGTGGTATGGCACGTAGAGCGGCATTAGCTCGAGCAATTGCTCTTGACCCTGAACTTATTTTGTATGATGAGCCTTTTGCAGGGCAAGATCCTATTTCAATGGGGGTAATTGTACGCCTGATTCGTTCATTAAATGATGCGTTAGGGCTTACATCAGTTGTTGTATCTCATGATGTGCCAGAGATTATGAGTATTGCAGATTATATATACATTATTGCAGAGCAAAAAATTATTGGGCATGGCACGCCCGAACAGATTTCAGCGCAAGATTCAGCACTCGTTCAGCAATTTATTCAAGGTGAATCAGATGGCCCAGTGCCATTTCATTATCCTGCTGCACCATATAGAGACGAATTGATAGGAAAGGGTGACGCGTAAATGGAATTTATTCAAACGCTCGGACAAAAAGTTATACGACGAGTTTCAGGATTAGGAAAAGCGGTATTGATGTTGGGTTCCGCATTGTTACATGTACCAAATATTCGTAAAGGTACCCCTTTATTAATCAATCAGTTGTATTCTGTGGGGGTATTGTCGCTTGTTATCGTGTTGGTGTCTGGCTTGTTTATTGGCATGGTTCTAGCACTACAGGGGTATACTATTCTTGTTGGATATGGGGCTGAAGCAAGTTTAGGCCCTATGGTTGCTTTGTCGTTATTGCGAGAGCTTGGCCCTGTAGTTGCAGCACTTCTCTTTGCTGGTAGAGCTGGTTCGGCTTTGACAGCTGAAATCGGTTTAATGAAAGCAACAGAGCAACTGTCTAGCTTAGAGATGATGGCAGTAGATCCGCTGAGACGCATAATTGCTCCTAGGTTTTGGGCTGGGTTTATTAGTTTACCGTTACTTGCCGCTATTTTTTCCGCGGTAGGAATATTAGGCGCACATTTAGTTGGTGTTGACTGGTTAGGTGTAGACGGCGGTACATTTTGGTCTGTTATGCAGGCACAAGTAGATTTTGACAAAGATATTATGAACGGCATTATTAAAAGTTTATGTTTCGCGTTTGTTGTAACGTGGATCGCTGTTTATAAAGGTTATGATTGTGAGCCAACATCAGAAGGTATAGCAAGAGCGACAACGGCAACTGTTGTGCAGTCTTCTTTATTAGTGTTAGCCCTAGATTTTGTATTAACAGCATTGATGTTTACTAAATAAATATTGTGCGTATTTCTTATTTGATAAGTGGTTGGTGAAAGACATGATGTCTAAAAAAATTGAATTAATGGTTGGTTTATTTACAGCACTTGGCATTGCAGCGTTACTAATGCTTGCATTAAAAGTTGCTGATAGTGGAATGTCAGGGAATAGTGAAACTTATAACTTATACGCTAAATTTGATAATATTGGTGGATTAAAAGTAAGGTCTCCAATAAAAGTTGGTGGTGTTGTTGTTGGGCGTGTATCAGATATCTCGTTAGATGAAGAAGACTACACCCCAATAGTTACACTGACAATTGATGCGCAATACAACAATTTTTCAGAAGCAACTTCAGTGTCTATTTTAACGGCAGGGTTGCTTGGTGAGCAATATATAGGCTTACTACCTGGCTTTATGGATGAGTCAGTAACTACCCTTGAGGCAGGCGACTTTATTGAAGACACTAAACCTGCACTTGTTTTAGAAGAACTTATTGGACAATTTTTATTTAGTCAAGGAAGCGGAGACTAATCTCGAAAGTATAAGGTAGGAATATTATGATAAAAATTTTACTTGTTTCATTGCCCTTAATGGCAAGTTCTGTTGCATATGCAGCGCAGGACATCAACCCAAATCAAGTCGCAACGTCGACATATAATCAGCCGTCGTCCTCTGAGCGTATCGATAAAAAAAATCCTTACACTATGATTGAGAAGGTCGCTAACATTACGTTTAAACGTTTTGCTGATGAACAAAACGACATAAGAAAATCACCAAACTTACTTAAAGATATTGTTCGTGAAGAATTGATGCCCTACATCGATTATAAATATTCTGCGTATAAAGTTATTGGCGCTAAGAACTTTAAAAACACAACAAATAAAGAACGCAAAGCTTTTGTACCCGTGTTTCGTGATTACTTAATTACTTCTTACGCTCAAGTGTTTACTTTGTATAAAAATCAAAAGGTAACTTTTGAGCCAGCTAAAAATCTGACAAAAGAAAAAATTGTATCGGTAAATACGTCGGTTATTGAGCCTGGTCGCGATCCAATTAATATTTCGTTTAGAGTTAGAAAAAATAAGAAAACAAACGATTGGAAAGCCTACGATATGGTTGCAGAGGGTGTAAGCCTTTTAGACAGTAAACAAGCTGAATTAGCGAGTATTATTCGTCAAAAAGGGTTGCCACATGTAACTGAAATGCTGACTGCTAAAAGCAGTAAAGATATTGTATTTAAAGATGGTACTAATTAATGCCAGCGGTAAAGTGGGAATTAAAAGAAAACAAAGCGATTTTTACGGGGGAACTGTCACGTAATACAATTAACGAAGCGTTTGAAAAATCATGTAAATCTTCTTTCTATAAAAAAGACATTGTTGTTGATTTAGAAAATGTTGATAAGGTTGATTCAGCTGGTTTAGCGTGGCTTTTGATTTTAGTAGAAAACGCTAAAAGTACAAATAATGAAATTAGTTTGCACAATATACCCAATGATTTGTTAAAATTAGCGAAATTAAGTGCGGTTGATCTTTTTCTTCCAGCCGCGATTTAGCAATTAATGTTAGTGTTTTCTAACATCATAAAGGTATTTTTGTGGAAACTTCAGAAATAGAAAAGCTTATAAATGACGCGATAGAACTAGATGAGTTACACGTAAAGTTTGACGGTTCTCAATGTAAAATTATTGCTGTGGCAGACTTTCTTGGTGAGTTGAGCCGAGTTAAAAAACAACAAACATTATACTCTCCTTTATCTAATGCGATAAAAGATGGTGCAATACACGCTGTAACAATTAAAACCTTTACTACAGCTGAATGGCAACGTGAAAAAATGTTTAACCTCCCTCTATAAACTAACCAAATAAAGAAGAAAACCTTGGACGCATTCAAAATTAATGGTGGCAATCCACTACGCGGTGAAGTGACCATTTCAGGCGCAAAAAACGCAGCATTACCTATTTTAATGTCTGCACTATTGTCAGAAACACCTATTACCTTCCATAACGTTCCTCGCTTGAATGATATTGAAACAACAATTAAGTTGTTAACGCAATTAGGCGCTAAAGCTGATTGGGTTAGTGATAGTTCGGTATGCATAGACGCGAGCTCAATAGACCACTGTAAAGCGTCTTACGAGCTGGTAAAAACAATGCGAGCTTCTATTTTAGTACTAGGGCCATTGCTTGCGCGATTTGGTCATGCTGAAGTGTCATTACCTGGCGGTTGTGCGATTGGTGCTAGACCCGTGAATCTTCATATTCACGGTTTGAAACTAATGGGGGCAGATATTACTGTTGAAAACGGATATATCAATGCTAAAAATAGTGGACAGCTTTCTGGCGCTACTATTTTTATGGATACCGTTAGTGTTACGGGAACAGAAAACTTAATGATGGCTGCAGCGTTGGGAGACGGGGTGACCATTATCGAGAATGCTGCACGAGAGCCTGAAATTGTAGATTTAGCGAATTGTTTAAACTCTATGGGGGCGAAGGTTAGTGGTGCAGGTACTGACACGTTAACTATTACGGGTGTTAAGTCACTAAAAGGTACTGAGTATTCGGTGATGCCTGACCGTATTGAAACAGGAACGTTTTTAGTTGCTGCAGCGGTGACACAAGGTAAAGTTAAGTGTTTGAATACTGATCCGAAAGCGTTAGACGCTGTACTAAGTAAGCTACAAGAAGCGGGCGCAGAAATCGCATTAGGTGAAGATTGGATTGAGTTGACGATGAACCAACGTCCTAAAGCGGTCAATATTAGAACTGCTCCTCACCCTGCGTTTCCTACTGATATGCAAGCACAGTTTGTAACATTAAACGTGGTGGCAGAAGGGACGGCAACAACGACAGAAACCATTTTTGAAAACCGCTTTATGCACGTGCCTGAGCTCCAACGTATGGGCGCTGATATCGCTTTAGAAGGTAATACAGCGATTACTCGTGGTGTAGACACATTAACAGGCGCTCAAGTTATGGCTACCGACTTAAGAGCATCAGCAAGTTTAGTGATAGCTGGGCTTGTAGCGACCACGGAAACGCAGGTTGATCGTATTTATCATATTGACCGAGGTTATCAATTTATTGAAGATAAACTGACAAAACTCGGTGCTGATATTAAACGTGTAAAAGGTATCAGTTTATAAAATAGCGAGACTGGCTATTTGCATTACTCCCTGAGTTATTCATCAGGGAGTTAATTTCTCCTCAATCACAACCGAAAGATCTAATAGTTGGTTGTTCCTGTACACTTTAAATTTTAGCGTTTTTCCTGGCGTTGTTTCTGCTACTAAATCGAGAGCTTGGGTAACAGACGTAATTAATACACCTTCTATTTCATAGATTATATCTCTAACTTGTAAGCCTGATTTATAAGCAGGGCTATTGATTTCGACACTTTCTATAAAAATACCTTTTCCATCTGTTCGTGCTGAATTTGTTGATACGCCAAGCCAACCTCTAGTTACACGCCCATTTTCAATAATTTTTTGCATAATCTTATAAGCTAACTTATATGGAACCGCGAAGAAAATACCTTGTATATTATGTTTAGGATCGATGAATTTTCGTGAATTTATTCCTACAAGTACGCCATTCGTATTAACTAATGCGCCCCCAGAGTTTCCGTTATTAATTTCCGCATCCATTTGGAGGAATTCTAAATAACTAGTGATACTTAAACCACTTCCTGTACGCCCAGTGGCGCTGATTATTCCTTGAGTAACGGTTTGGCCTAAATTCAGCGGGTTACCTATAGCAAGTACAACGTCTCCTGTTCTTGATATAAGCCCTTCTTGTTGAGGAATTACAGGAAGATTCGTCGCATTTACTTTTAACACTGCTAGGTCAGTAAATACATCATATCCAATAACTTCAGCTGATAGTTGTTGCCCTGTTTGAAGGAGAACTATGATGGAATTGGCGTTTTGGATAACATGGTAGTTCGTTAAAATGTACCCGTTGCTATCCATGATTACGCCTGAACCTAGGCTGATACTGCGAGAGCTTTTTCGACCATAGCCTGCCGATGTTTGTATGTCTTCTGAATATATATTAACAACAGATGGAGCAGCACTTTGTACAGCTTTGTAATACGATAATGGTTCTACAGTTTTAGCGGGTGGGGTGAATATTTCTAATGCGTTAAAGCCATGTTGTTTAAGATCAGGAAATAGAAGTAATAAAGCAATCGCTATCATTACCCCGTAGGAAGCTGAGCGGAAAATGTATTTTATTGCGTTAAATAATTTCAAAGTATTTTTAGGATTGTTTTTTATAAGCGTAACATAAATTCACATATACGCTAAACATTAGCTGATGCATTACGACTTATTTCAGGCAATAAAAAAGGCCCGCAGGCCTTTTTAGTGTCGCGATAGCGTTTATCTAATCATCAAGTAAAGGCTTGAGTTGCCTCTAATAATGTTTAAGGCAAACACACCTTTTTGTTTATTTAAGTTATCACGTAGTTCAGCAATGTTATTAATGCGTTTACGGTTAACTCCAATAATTACATCGCCAGATCTTAATCCAGCCATAGCTGCAGGGCTGTTCTTTTCAACATCAGAAACATCAATTCCTTTGTTGTTTATGTTGTTTTCTAACTCAGCGCCTTCTAGCATACGATGAATACTTTCTGCCTCAACGTTAGCTGTTTCTGATTTCTTTAACGTTACTCGGTAAGTACGTTCTTTACCGTCTTTACGTATAACTGTTATTTTTACTTTTTTACCTGCGCCGATAGAGCCAATCTTACCTCGAATTTCGCTAAACGACTTTACAGTTTTACCGTTAACTTTAGTAATAACGTCACCGGCTTTAATACCAGCTTCATCTGCAGCTGAGTCAGGGGTTACTTGTTCAACAAAACCACCTTGATTGGTTTCCAACTCCATTGCTTTTGCAATTTCGCTATTTACGCTTCTTCCTTGTACACCCAACATGCCGCGGCGTACTTCACCAAATTCTATAATTTGACTCACAAGGCTGTTAACCATAGTGCTAGGAATAGCAAAGCCAATACCTACGTTTCCACCGCTTGGACCTAAAATAGCAGTGTTTATACCAATAAGTTCACCGTTAAGGTTAACTAATGCTCCGCCAGAGTTACCGCTGTTTATTGCAGCATCGGTTTGAATGAAGTCTTCATAGTTTTCTCGATTTAGTCCAGTTCTCCCCAATGCACTAACAATACCTGAGGTAACAGTTTGGCCTAAACCAAATGGGCTACCTATTGCGATAGCAAAATCACCTACTCTTAAATTGTCTGAGTCAGCGAGTTTGATTGCTGTTAGGTTGTCATCTTCTATTTGAAGAACTGCAATGTCACTATATTCGTCACTGCCTATTTTTTTCGCTTGTAACTGGCGACCGTCTTTTAAGGTAACTAAGATTTCATCTGCTTCGGCAATTACATGATTGTTAGTGACAATGTAACCTTGTTTAGCATTAATAATAACGCCCGAACCTAAGCCTCTAAACTCTTTTTCTTGTTGTCTACCTTGGCGTGGTTTTCCAAAAAAGAACTTAAATGCGTCTGGTACATTGTTTTTTATTTCATGTGTTCCTTTAACCGAAATAAGTACAACCGCAGGTGTTACTTCTTCTAACATTGGTGCAAGACTAGGAAGTTCTTGCCCGCTCACTGCAAAAGGTAAATTAGCAGCTGCTGGTAAACTAGTGATGCTAAGTGAACTAGCCAATAATACAGTGCTTGCTATAAGGGAAAGTTTTTTCATATTTTTGAATTACTCCTAAATACTCATCGAAAATATTAATGAAAAGTCGAAAGTTCAGACTCTTATTAACTTAACTAAGTTCCTTTTTTTCCTCGTCGGCCTTTGTAACATTTTGTGTCTTGTTATCAAAAAGCCCACTTGGATTACCTGAATAATCTAAAGGTGCTTCGGTAATTTTAATATCTTCTTTTCGTTCAGAACTACTGTGTCTCAACTGTACTGTTTGTGCCAGTTGTTCCTGTGTTTCTTGTGAAAAGAACGGCATAGTTGAAGATTCATCAGGTGTTGCTTGTTGTAATAATTTAGTACTTTCTGCCATTTGCTCCATAGCGTCTTTACATGTTGAATGCATTTGATTCAATAATTTAGCCGAACTGTCTAAATGCTCTGCTACTTCACTTTTATATTTTTCTAACGCTTCTTCACTTTGTGTGACTTGTTCTGCTAATTTTTTAGTTTCTTGAGATGGACCACCAGCAATTTTAAATAAAATGAAACCAATAATGACACCTAGGGTGAAGCTTGTTAAACCGATAATAATTGTCATGCGTAAATATCCTGCTGAATGAAATGAAATATAGTTAAATTTATCTTTATTGAAGCGACTTTAGTTTAAACAAAATGCTTTGAGTTGTTATACTTACCTCTACTTATTATAGAATATGTTTGCTAAATGTTTTTTTTCAAGTATTTGATTAAAAATAACAGGTAAGTAAATCATCTCACAGAAACATGGTTGTTGTATGATAAATCATTCACCTATTGAAAAATATCGATTAGATTTGAAAGAAGAAGGCTTTCAATATGATGCTGCACAAGAGAATGCAGTTAAGTGTTTGCAACGCCTTTATGAAGATCTGCAAAACAAACCAATACCTGTTACCGGGTTTAAAAAAGTTTTAAACCGCTGGAAAAAAATTTATAACAAACCAGAACCTCAGCATATTAAAGGTATTTATTTTTGGGGAGGAGTAGGGCGTGGCAAAACGTACCTTGTAGACACTTTTTACGACTGCCTGCCATTTAAAAATAAAATGCGCGTTCATTTCCATCGGTTTATGCATCGTGTACATGAAGAACTGAAATCGTTATCAGGGCAATCAGATCCATTAAAAATTATTGCTCAACGTTTTTCAGAAGAAACATGCATTATTTGTTTTGATGAATTTTTTGTTTCAGATATTACCGACGCGATGATTTTAGGTTCGTTATTTGAAGAGCTTTTTGCGAGAAACGTTATTCTTGTTGCTACCTCGAATATTATACCTGACGAGTTGTATAGAAACGGTTTACAAAGAGCTCGATTTATTCCCGCAATCGAACTCATTAATAATCATTGTGAAGTGGTAAATGTAGATAGCGGAGTAGATTACCGACTCCGAACACTCGAACAAGCTGAGATTTATCATTTTCCTCTCGATTCAGCCGCAACTGAAAACTTAAACAAATACTTTACTCAACTATCGTGTGAACCAGGTAGTAAAAACAAAGTTATTGAAATAAACAATCGGGAGTTACAAACCATCGAAGAGTCTGATGGAGTTGTGTATTTTGATTTTTCTGTATTGTGTGAAAGTGCTCGTAGCCAAGGCGACTATATGGAAATTAGCAAAATTTATCATACCGTACTCATGGCAAATGTGACTCAAATGAATGCTGACCATGATGACACTACGAGGCGATTTATTGCTTTAGTAGATGAATTTTATGAGCGAAATGTAAAGCTGATTATCTCAGCTGAAGTCGCTTTAGAAGAGTTATATAGTGGCGGTAGGCTGAGTTTTGAATTTAAGCGTTGTTTAAGTCGTCTTCAAGAAATGCAATCGCATGATTATTTGGCGAGTCAACATTTACCGTAGCGGTATTTCTTCTCAAATATACATTTCATTGTAAAATAATTAGGTTAATGTTTAAAAAGTTTAAATATTAACCTTTTTTTCGTGCTTAAAACTCTGTATAATCCGCGCTCCCTACGTTACAAACGTTTATTCTTTTTCCAGAGAATTTACGACAGGCTCGATACTCGAAGGGGTAATAGCGTAGTCTTTTAACCAATAATTTAAATTTTTAAATTATTACTTAAAGTAACATTTATTATAATTGGGTTTCTTAATGAAAACTTTTGTAGCTAAACCAGAAAGCGTAGAACGCGAATGGTTCTTAGTGGACGCCGAAGATAAAACTTTAGGTCGTATCGCTACTGAAATTGCTAGCCGTTTACGCGGAAAGCACAAGCCAGAATACACTCCTCACGTAGATACAGGCGATTACATCGTTGTTGTTAACGCTGAGAAAGTTAAAGTAACTGGTAACAAAGCGAAAGGTAAAATTTACTACTCGCATACTGAATATGTTGGCGGTCTTAAGCAAATTAGTTTTGAAAAACTAATTGAAAAAGCACCAGAGCGCGTTATCGAACTTGCTGTTAAAGGTATGTTACCTAAAGGTCCTTTAGGTCGTGAAATGTTCCGTAAACTTAAAGTTTACGCGGGTACTGAACATAAACATACTGCACAACAACCACAACTTTTGGAGCTGTAGACAATGGCTGATAATCAATATTACGGTACTGGTCGTCGCAAGAGTTCAACCGCTCGTGTGTTCATGAAAGCTGGTAACGGTGCAATAACAATTAACAAACGTGACATTTCTGTTTACTTTGGTCGTGAAACGGCTCGTATGGTTGTTCGTCAACCATTAGAATTAGTAGAAATGCTTGAAAAATTTGACCTAAACATCTCTGTAGTTGGTGGTGGTATTTCTGGTCAAGCTGGCGCGATTCGTCACGGTATTACTCGTGCATTAATGGAGTTCGATGAAACTTTACGTAGCGATTTACGTAAAGCTGGTTTCGTTACTCGTGATGCTCGTAAAGTTGAACGTAAGAAAGTTGGTTTACACAAGGCTCGTAAAAAGCCACAATTTTCAAAACGTTAATATTTACGTTATGTATTCAAAAAGCCGGCTTCTGCCGGTTTTTTTATGTCTTGTTTTCTCCCTTTCATATCAACTTTTCTTAATTCGTTTGTTTTACTACAAACTTAATCAAAATAGTCTAGGCTATTATGGTGATAATCATTATTCAAACAGACTATATGGCGTTGAATAGGAACTATTATTATTATGCTGAAATTTATCAAATTGATGCGTTATAAGTATCGAATTACCTTGTAAAAAATGTGTGATTTCTTTATGATCGTAAAAATTTTTTTGTCGCTAGTTTAATTGAACAATCGTAATTAAATTTTTGTTTAAATAATAAGAATTATCGTTGTGTAAATTGAATACTAATTGGAGATTTTGAATGAGCAATGTGCCCGTGAACAACGGCCGTCGACGCTTTTTAACAGCAGCTACTTCAGTAGTTGGTGGTGCTGGTGTAGTCGGTTTGGCTGTGCCTTTCATTGGATCTTGGAACCCAAGTGCTAGAGCGAAAGCTGCTGGTGCGCCGGTTGAAGTCAATGTAAGTAAAATAGAACCAGGTCAGTTAATTCGTGCTGAATGGCGAGGTAAACCTGTTTATGTTGTTCGTCGTACAGACGATATTGTAAACAATTTATCTAAGCATGATGACCAGTTACGTGATCCTAAGTCTGAAGAAGCTCAGCAACCTGAGTATGCTACTAATACTTATCGCTCTATTAAACCAGAGTTTTTAGTTGCATTAGGAGTTTGTACTCATTTAGGTTGTGCTCCTACTCATCATAAAGGTGATTTCGAACAGCATGTTAGCGGTATTAAAGATGGTTTCTTTTGCCCATGCCATGGTTCTAAGTTCGATATGGCTGGTCGAGTTTTCCAAGGTGTTCCAGCGCCGCTTAACTTAGTGGTTCCTGAACACTCTTTCCCAACAGATGACACCTTATTAATTGGTGTTGCTCCAGGAGAAGCGTAATGAATAGTTTTATGGCTTGGATTGAACAACGCTTACCATTCATGGACGCCATGAATAAGCACGCTCTTCAATATCCTGCACCTAAGAATTTTAACTTTTGGTATGTGTTTGGTATTTTAGCTTCTGTTGTTTTAGTAAACCAAATTGTTACAGGTATTTGGTTAACGATGAACTACGAACCATCTGGTGATGGTGCGTTTGCTTCAGTTGAATATATTATGCGTGATGTCGACTACGGTTGGTTATTACGTTATATGCACTCTACAGGTGCTTCGGCATTCTTTATTGTTGTTTATTTACACATGTTCCGTGGTGTTATCTACGGTTCATATCAAAAGCCACGTGAATTATTGTGGATTTTCGGTATGTTAATTTACTTGGTATTAATGGCTGAAGCCTTTATGGGGTATTTATTACCATGGGGTAACATGAGTTATTGGGGAGCCCAGGTAATTATCTCGCTCTTTGGCGCTATTCCTGTCATTGGTGAAGAGCTTACTATTTGGATTAAAGGTGATTACGTTATTTCAGGCGCTACGCTTAACCGTTTCTTTGCGCTACACGTTGTTGCTTTACCTTTAGTTTTAGTTGTTCTCGTGTTTTTACATATTCTTGCGCTTCACGAAGTTGGTTCAAACAACCCTGACGGCACTAATATTAAAAAGCCAAAAGGAAGTGTTAAACCTGAAGATTTATCTAAGTTTGAATTCCATGAGCAGTACACTAAAAAGTACGATATTGTTGATGCTATCCCGTTCCACCCTTACTACACTGTTAAGGATTTAGTAGCGGTTGTTATATTCTTAATTCTATTCTCTTGGGTAATGTTCTTTGCACCAGAAGGTGGTGGTTACTTCTTAGAAGCTCCAAACTTTACGCCTGCGAATGGCTTGAAAACACCTGAGCATATTGCTCCTGTATGGTACTTCGGTCCTTTCTATACGGTATTAAGGGTTATTCCTGAAAAACTTATTGGTATGGTTGCGATGTTTGCGGCTATTGGTATGTTATTCGCGTTACCATGGTTTGATCGAGGGATTGTTCGTTCATTCCGTTACCGTAGTAAAATTCATTTATTTAACTTAACTCAGTTTGCTATTTGTTTTATTGCGTTAGGTGTTTTAGGTACTATGCCTGCTTCTGATTTAGCTAACTTAGCTGGTCGAATTGCTACATTTGGTTATTTTGGATTCTTCGTTGCACTATGGATTTACAGTAAAGACGAAAAGACAAAACCAGTTCCAGAGAGGGTAACAGGATAATGAAAAAGTTTATTTTAGCTTTATTAGCTGTATTTCCTATGCTGGCAGGTGCTGCTGGCCCAAGCCTTGATTTAGATAAAGCAGGTAACGATTTATCTGATAAAGAATCTCTAAAACGTGGTTTCGAATCTTACTTAAACTACTGTTTAGGTTGTCACCAACTTCAGTACCAACGTTACAACCGTACGTTTGCTGATTTAGGTATTAGTGATGAAGAAGGTTTAGAAAAGTGGATGCCAACAGGTGAAAAAGTAGGTGATCATATTACTAACACTATGCCAGCTAAAGATGCTGCAGCATGGTTTGGTAGTACGCCTCCTGACTTAACACTTGAAGCGCGCTTTAGAAGTCCTGACTACATTTATACATACTTACGTTCATTTTATGTAGATGAAAAACGTCCGTTTGGTGTAAACAATAAAGTGTTTAAAGATGTTGGTATGCCGCACGTACTTCAAGACTTGCAAGGTGTTCGTACAATGGACGAACATGGCGAGTTAAGTGAAGCAACTGGTGGTACTATGACGGCAGAAGAGTATGATGCTTTTGTTCGTGATTTAACTAACTTTTTAGAATATACAGCTGAACCAAATAAACTTGAGCGCCAAAATATGGGCTATTGGGTTATTGGATTCTTATTCATATTCTTAATCTTTGCATACTTGCTTAAGAAAGAATATTGGAGAGATGTACACTAATTCACATTAGTTGTACCATCTAAAGTATTATGGGGGCTTGTGCCCCCTTTATTAGTTTTTTAATTAAAGAATTTTGGAGTCATAATGGCTGTAACAGCAAACAAACGCTCTGTAATGAATTTATATTCAGATGCAGATGACATGTATAGTCATCAAACTCGTATCGTATTAGCCGAGAAAGGTGTAGGTGTAGATATTCACTTAGTTGATCTAGCTAACTTACCTGAAGACCTGCTTGACTTAAACCCATACGGTACAGTGCCAACATTAATTGATCGTGAACTAGCTTTGTACGAAGCTAGCATTATTATTGAGTACTTAGATGAGCGTTTTCCTCATCCTCCATTAATGCCGGTATATCCAGTGTCTCGTGGTCGTAGTCGTTTAATGATGCACCGTATCGAGCAAGACTGGTATAGCTTAGCCAAAACAGTATTCAGTGGCCCTGCTGATGCTGCGGCGAAAGCGCGAGTAGAACTTAAAGAGAGCTTATTAAGTGTTGCTCCTATTTTGAATGAAGCACCATACTTTATGAGTGAAGAGTTCAGCTTAGTTGATTGTTACTTAGCTCCGTTATTGTGGCGCTTACCAGTATTAGGTATTGAATTGGATGGACAAGGTTCAAAAGAGCTTAAGACATACATGCTTAAGTTATTTGAACGTGAATCGTTCCAAGCTTCATTAACTGAAGCAGAGCGTGAATTGCGTTTTGGAAATCCAGTATAGTGACTGAAATCACAATGACATCAAATAAGCCTTACATTGTGAAGGCTTATTATGAGTGGTTATCTGATAACGAACTAACGCCTTACATTATGGTTGACGTAAATGTGTATGGCGTTATGGTTCCGATGGCTTATGTTACTAATGGTCAGATAGTGCTGAATGTTTCTGCCGGAGCGGTTGGCCATATTGCATTAGGAATAGAGTGTATTGAGCTTAGTGCTAGGTTCGGTGGGAAGCTTGAACATATTGTTGTTCCTTACGGCGCTATAGGTGCTATTTACGCGAAAGAAAACGGTGCAGGTACATCTTTGCCTATTGAACATCCTAAAGACGAGGCTACAGAGGTTAAATCAACTTTAAGTAGTGTATCTTCTTCTGGAACTCATGAAAGTAGTGAAAAGCCTGAACGACCGAAAGGCTCTGCAACATTGAAAGTTATCAAATAAAAAAGCAAGCTTAACGCTTGCTTTTTTATTTATGAAATCTAACCCGTATCTATTTTATATTAGCGCCAAATCAAAGCGAAAATTATAAGTACTCAAACATTTTGAAAACGCGATTAACGCCCCCAATGTTTCTCGTAACATCTACTGCAACATTCGCTTGGCTTTCCGGAATAAGACCCATTAGAAAAACTTCGCCATTTTCAGTAACAACCTTAACGTCAGCGGACTTTACTTTCTCATGGGCTAGCAAAGCTGTTTTTACTTTTGACGTAAGCCATAAATCGTTGCTTTTAGTAGTGGCCGAAACTAGATTGCCAACCCTTACCTGATTATGTACTTTTAGCACGCCATTTACGTTGCTGATAGTTTTAATAGCCAGATCTCTTAAACGTGTGTTTAACGCTTGCCCTACAACAAGAACGCTTCCATTTACACTAACCACTTGAATATTTGTGTTTTCGTTAATTTCTTCAATTTTAGCAAGTTCGTTATGCGTGACAACTTCTATACGTTGGTCGTCAATTTGCTTGCCAATCGTTCTGTTGTCTGTTGCAACGCTTGCACCACCAACAATAGCTACAACAGCGGCAGCTGCACAGCCTTGTAGAACACTTATGCAACCTAACATAAGTAATGTTTTTTTAAACTTCATATTAAGTATCCGTTTGTGGAAATAATGTTGTATCGATAATGTCGCATAAACTGTGAATTACCAGTAAATGTACTTCTTGTATACGTGCTGTTCTTGATGATGGAACGCGAATCTCTACATCGTTCTCACCCAATAAACCTGCGATATCGCCGCCGTCATTTCCGGTAAGAGCAATAATAGGAATATCTTTAGATACGGCTGTTTCTATCGCTTTGATAACGTTACGAGAATTACCGCTTGTTGAAATAGCTACCAGTACATCGCCGCCATTACCTAGTGCTCGTAGTTGTTTCGAAAAAACTTCATCGTAGAGGTAGTCGTTTGCGATTGACGTTAATGTGGATGTGTCGGTAGAAAGCGCAATTGCAGGGAGGGGCGGCCTTTCAGTTTCATACTTATTTAATAAGGTAGATGAAAAGTGCTGAGCCACGCCCGCAGAGCCACCATTGCCACAAGCTAATATTTTATTTCCTGATAAAAGGCTTTGTACCATAATCAAACTTGCTTGTTCGATAGGTCCTGAAAGTACTTCACTTGCTGATATTTTGGTTTGAATGCTTTCAGTAAAGTTACTTTTAATTCTTTCTAACATAGTGTTTTAATGTCCGTAGCTGGTGTTAAAAAGCATTTTTAATCCAGCTAATATTGGGTGTTTGAATGTTACCGTCTAGTGTGATTATATCGAATCGACAGGCGGTATTGTATTCATTTAAATGCTGTTGTTGGAGATAAAATTTTGCACAAAGTTTAATTTTATTTTGTTTGCTTTTGCTAACTGAGGCAACGGCACCACCAAATGAATTACTTTTTCTGTACTTTACTTCTACAAATACAATGGTGCTTTTATCTTCCATAATAAGATCTATCTCACCATATCTGCTATGAAAGTTCTGTGTTAAAAGTGTTAATTTATGTAAAAGTAAATGTTCGCACGCAGCGTTTTCAGCTTGATTACCTATTTTCGTTGTTGTTTGTATTGTGTTCCATTTCAATTCTCTTTACCTCTCCATTGGTAAATTGTCCCCATAGCAAACTACGAGAAAATACATTGTTCTTATCTAATTTTATTTCGCCCGTTTGCCCTTTGAAACGAGAATAAGGCTGTTGCTTCAATACATTGAGTTTATTAAGTAACGGTAAAACATCGTATGCCATTGCGTAAATACGTTGAAGACTCTCCTGTCTATTAGGCCATAAGGTATTGCTTACTTTTACAGCTTCGCTATCTTGCTGTTCACTGTTGAGTAGCCAAGGGATTTCTGAAAAGGTTAGCCCAGATAAATCTCTAATTTCACTCATTTTATTATTGCCGCTATGGCTTAATGAACTTGCGAAAATTGGAATGCTGTCAGCATAAGTACTGGTATTTACGTCGATAAGTGGTTTTATCATACGTGTGTATTTAGCGGGTGCAGCAAGATATATCATGTCGATATCTCGTCTGTTTCTCGTTTCTTTTTCGATAGACTGCCTAATATTCGCTTCTAATGTACGAATACGCTTCTTACTTGCGTCGATATCCAAACCACTTTTCAGCGAATTTTGCATATTCCTGTTCGACTCAAGCAATATTTTTTCAGGTAGCTTTCCGTTTAATGAATCCCATTTTTGAGCGAAGGTAGACGCTATTCTTTGGCTTACTCTATCTCGTGTCGCAAAAACAACAGGTTGCTTGAATGACTGACTTGATAATATTGTAGCCGCTTGCGCCGCTTCATCTTCACGTTTAATAGAAAACGCAAAATGCTGGTCGCGTAGGCGAGGAATTGTTGGTGTATTCAGTAAAACAGTTGGTACATTTAATTCTAAAAGCGAAATGTATTGATCTACATTATTTTTGAGTAAAGGGCCAACAATGTGATCGATGTTCTTATCTTCAAATATTGTGCTTAATTCAGAAAAATCTAATTGGTTTGAATCGATAAAATGAAGCGTCGATTCATTATTATAAGCTGCCAATATTCCTTGCTGAATTATATTCCCAATTTTTTCATGTTTACCTGACAGCGGAATAATAACGGCAACGTTGTTGATAGTGGAAGGCTCAACCGCGGTAACTAATAAAAGTTGGTCTGCAATAAACTTGGCAGGATGATTTGGAAATTCAAACTGAAATTGAACAAGTTCTTGATCTAGCATTAACTTGTCTTCGCCAGATCGTTGTGCTTTTTCAAGTAAGTTCAACCAACCATCAAGTAATGGAGGATTATGCTGACTAAGTTGGCTAATTTCCCAATCGGATAAACGGCTAATTTTGTCCCAAAGTTGAAAAATGTTATCTTCTGAAGGCTCAGGGTTTATGTTATATGCGGTTAGTAGCGCATTAGCAGATAAAATTGTATTTTTTTGTTTCTCTTCATACAGCGATACTAATTCGAAATACTTATATGAGTGAATTAAGCTGCTTTCTTCTATAAATGCGTTTGATTGTTGAAGATGTTTTTCAGCATTCTGTAGTTTTTGTGACGCAAGCAAGTTTTCGGTTTGCAGTAGTAGCAAGTTGTATTGTTGGCTGTTAGAGAGCGGTAGCTCGCTTAACTTATTTGTTAGCCATAACGACTCAACATAGTTTCCTTCGTCTAAATACGTACGGGTTGCGTTAAACAGTAAATTTATTGCTTCAAGAGGCGGTTTATTTTCAGCAGCTAAAATATAATCCTTTGCTGTCATAACTACAGGCGTATTTTGAACTTCTTGAGCTGACTTATTTGTTTCAGGTGTTTTAGGCTGCTTAATTGTTTGACTAGCACAGCCTGAAATAATAGCCGTAGCTACAAAAGCTGATAAAATCCGTTTTGAAAATAAATTTAATGTAGTTTGGGTCACTTATAATAGATCCATGCTTTATAATATGCCCGTATAATAAACGTCATCTTCCTTAGTCTCAACCATAGCGACCATAATACATGCAAACTAACATCGAATCAGGCACTCTTTATATTGTAGCAACACCTATTGGTAACTTAGGAGATATCACTCAACGTGCGCTCGATGTGTTAAGCCAAGTCGATATAATCGCCTGTGAAGACACTCGTCATACCCAAAAGTTATTGTCTGCGTTTAGTATTCAAAACAAAACCATCTCAATGCATGATCATAATGAACGACAGAGGCAAGACTATATTGCGACTTTGCTAAAAGACGGTAAAAGTATTGCACTTGTTTCAGATGCCGGTACGCCTCTCATAAGCGACCCAGGGTTTCACCTTGTTAGACATTGTAGACAAGAAGGATTGAAAGTATCACCAATTCCAGGCGCATGTGCCGCCATTTCTGCTTTGTGCAGCGCAGGTTTACCGACAGACCGATTTTCATTTGAAGGTTTTCTTCCATCTAAGTCGGGTGCTCGTCAGGCCACTTTATCAGCGTTAGCATACGAAGAACGAACAATGATTTTTTACGATGCTCCGCGTAGAGCAATAGATACCGTTAAAGACATTGTTGAAGTGCTAGGAGGTGAGCGATATGTTGTACTTGCGCGCGAGCTTACCAAAACATTTGAAACTATTTATTCTGACACCGCAGAAAACTTACTCGATTGGTTAAGCAAAGATCCAAATCAGCTCAAAGGGGAAATGGTGTTAATGATTGAGGGGCACAAAATAGACCCTAATGCTATTTCACCTAAGGTTGTTGATACATTAAAGCTTTTGTTAAAAGAAATAAAACCTAAAACCGCTTGCGCGATAACAGCTGATATATATGGGGTTAAGAAAAACGCATTATACGATATTGCTTTATCTCTAAAAAGTTAATAGGTGAATGAACTATACTTACTTTTGTAGATATTTACCGTTATGGACGAGAGTAATGTTTAAAGTAGGTTTCCTTGTTATTTTTGTGATACTAAACATATTCAGTGCCTCGAAGGTGGCTGCAGAACAATCAGAAATTATTAAAATTTCAACACCTCTTCAAGGCAAAAAGTTATTTGCAATTAGAGAGCGTATTAGGAAATCGTACGCAGATATTGGTTATAAAACCGAAATTATTAAAATGCCAGCTAAACGAGCATTGTATGAAGCAATGCATAACCCTGAAATAGATGCAGAACTCATGAGAGTGTTAGGAGTAGAGTCTGTGCTTACAGATTATATTCGAATCCCTATACCGCTAATAACAATGTACATTAATGCTTATTCTTATTCCGATATTGAAAATAAATTAACATGGGATTCTCTGAGCAAATATCGGCCTGTAACGGTTAGAGGGTTAATCGTTATTGAAAGAAAATTTCAAGAATTAAATGTTGACTACGATACGGTTAATACCGTTGAACAAGCAATGGAAATGATTCAACTCAAGAGAGCCGATATTGCCGTTTTACCAAAGGCCCTTGCCGACGATATAATAAACACAAAGAAAAACGTTGAACAACCGAAAACAAATGATGTGCTACAAACCATGCCTATCTTTCATTCTTTGCATAGCCGACATATCGCGATTGCCCCAGCACTAGAAGAAAGCATTAAAAACAATTTTGAACTACAACAGTAGAAATGTTGTTTATAGTTGGTGAAAAAACGTAAATCATGTAGAATGCGCCGCGAGTTGGCCAGACAATCGCTGCTTTATCGTTGTACCAAATGTTTCGGCATAGGTATACGGGTAAAGGGGAGGAAAGTCCGGGCTCCAATGAGCAGGGTGCCAGGTAACACCTGGGCGGCGTAAGCCGACGACAAGTGCAGCAGAGAGAAGACCGCCGATGGCTAGCAATAGCACAGGTAAGGCTGAAAGGGTGCGGTAAGAGCGCACCGGATTGCTGGTAACAGTAATTGCAGGGTAAACTCCACCCGGAGCAAGACCAAATAGGGTTTCATACGGCGTGGCTCGCGTTGAAACCGGGTAGGTTGCTTGAGCCTTAGAGCGATTTAAGGCCTAGACGAATGATTGTCCACGACAAAACCCGGCTTATCGGTCAATTCGCTAAATTTATACGAAAAGCCTCAACAGTAATGTTGGGGCTTTTTTATAGCTGCTCGGATCGTTCGTTTTAATTCAATAACATTGTTATAAATTGCCAGTTGAAAACAACAAGTGTCGTCGTTAATGCTATAGCAATACCTAATACAGTTCTAATTTTCGTTACAAAGAACAGCTGGTGGTTGCCAACTTGTGCAGAAGGTTTGTAACCAGTAATCATGGCACGGATTAAATTTTGTAGTTTAACTAAGTAGTAGAAAAATACAGCAATTATATGTAGCCAAGTTAAGAGTAACAACCCGTCAAAAAAAAGGCTGTGAATTTGTGTCGCCCAGTCAGAGCTTTCTTTTGTTACAAAGTCAGCAAGAGGGCCTGAAAAACCAATATCATCGTTTGCAAACAATCCACTTAATACTTGCGCTATTAATAAAATCAGCATGGCAACAACCATCCAGCCACCAGCTGGATTGTGTCCTGCATGATATTCGTTAGTACCAGACAATGATCTTTTTAAATATTTAAACGCGTGCCATGGCCAAGTAATAAAGTCGACAAATCTCGCTGTTTTTGCGCCAATAACACCCCAGATAATACGAAACACTAATAACAACAGTATGTACATGCCTGAATATTGGTGAACCGTTAGCCAACGCATATCTATACTCAGCCAACATAGCGCTAAAGCTATCACTAAGCTCCAGTGAAAAAAGCGAGTAGGAAAGTCCCACACTTTAATTTGAGATGAATTTTCTGAGTTTTCTGCGTTTGATGAATTATCCACGATTAACTCCACTGAGTTTAATTTTTTTATCTGCGCACAATTGTTTAATTGGATCATTTAGTTGAGAAGTATCTAGCGTTAATCTAACTAGATTTGGTAGTTCATTAATAAGTCTAATCAATCCATTAGCGGTATAGTTAGAACCTACAATATAAAGCTCATTTACATTGTTCATTTGTGCAACCATATCTAAAGACTTGTCGCTAAGTTTTGTATTACGTAAGTAAATAGACTCTATATTGCTAGCTACAGGTAGTAAGTTGACTAAATCGTCATCTTCAAAGGTTTTTTTAGTAGAAACATTAGTAAAGTTTAAATGGCTGCTGCCGCGTGAAACAAAGCTTAAGGCATAAGGGTAGAGGGCGTTTATCTTATCTACCGAAGATAAAATAGGTGACCGAAGCGTTGCGACTTGCGCTGAATCGATTAGCGGTATTTCAACTTCTTTGATTAAATCTGGCGCATTGGCAAATGCACTAGCAGATAAGCTGTTTGACGCTTTCTTGTTTATCCACATTCTTATAACTTCAAGTTCGTCTGATGTTGGATGCTTCCAGCCTAATGGTGGCATTAAGCGTTTATCGTCATCGGGTAACAGCATTCTCTTGAGTAATTCGCTTTTATCTGGATCTCCAGGCACAACAGTATGGCCGCTTTTTCCGCTATATCGAGTAAAAGCAAAAGCGTCTAATCTTAGCTTACCCTTAGTTTTTTCTTCGTTGTGGCAATCAACACAATATTTATCAAGTACCAGTTGAACACGTTGTTGATAAAATGAGTTATCGTCAGCCTCTAAGGAAGGAGTTAACCCTATCGAGACTTTAGTTTTTTGCACTAAAATTGGATTTGAGAAAAACCATAACAACGCTAAACCCAGCGACGCTATAGCTGTGATTAGAAAATATTGAGGCGCAGATAGCGACACTTTTTTATTTGAAACTATAGTCATGAATAGCCTGCAACCACTACGCTAGTATTTGAGAAACAACACGACATTTATGTACATTCGTGAGGCGCTGATCTAAGCCTTGAAAGGAGTAACTCAAGGCGTGATAGTCAAAACCCAATAAATACAAAATGGTTGCATGAAAATCTTGAATAGAAACCGGATCCTTAACAATGTCTAACCCAAACTCGTCTGTTTCTCCATGGCTATAGCCTCCTTTAATTCCGCCTCCAGCAACCCATGTGGTAAATGCAGAAGGTTGATGGTCTCGGCCTTTAAATACTTGCTCGTTGGGGTTTCTGTTTTCTTGCATAGGCGTTCTGCCAAACTCGCCTGTAAATACAACAAGAGTGTCGTCTAACATGCCAGAGGATTTTAAGTCTGATAATAACGCAGCAACAGGTTGGTCAACTTCTTTACATTTGTCTTTAAAACCAAAGTTGAGTGAGTTTGCTGCGCGAGAACCATGTGAGTCCCAACCATAATCAAATAACTGTACAAATCGAGTTCCACGCTCTAATAAACGTCGAGCAACTAAACAGTTATTGGCGAAACTCGCTTTTCCGTCGGTTACACCGTAGCGCTCTCTCATTCCTTGGCTTTCTTGTTTTATGTCAAACGCGTCGGTAGCCTCAAGTTGCATACGATAAGCCATTTCGTATTGGGCAGCGCGCGTAATATTTTCAGGATCGTGAAACTCGCTGTAATCTTTATTGTTTAAACTTTTTAGTAAATCTAATACATTGCGTCTCGCGCTTCGGCTCACACCTTTAGGGTTATTTAAGTAAAGCACAGGTTCACCTTCTGAACGACAATGTACACCTTGATATACGCTTGGTAAATATCCTGAACTCCAAAGTGCTTTTCCGCCAGATGGAATCGCTCCGCCAGAACCTAAAACAACGTAACCCGGTAAGTTTTGATTTTCTGTTCCTAAACCGTACGTTGTCCAAGCCCCTAAAGATGCATGGCCAAGTTGGCTAGAGCCCGTTTGCATTAATATTTGCGCTGGCGCATGATTAAATTGGTCACAATGCATAGACTTAATAAAACAAATATCGTCAACATGCTTAGCGATATTTGGCATCCGATCCGACATCCAAGCACCACTCTCTCCATGTTGTTTAAATGGATACAAAGATCCCATGAGCTTGGGCTTACCCGAAATAAACGCAAACTTTTTCCCTTCTAAAAATGAATCAGGGCATTCTTTTCCATCATATTTAGTGAGTTCTGGTTTGTGATCGAACAATTCCAATTGGCTAAGTCCACCCGCTAGGTGCATGTAAATCACGCGCTTTGCGCGAGGAGCAAACTGAGGAGGTAAGGGCGATAATGGGCTTGTAGGTGGTCGTGTAAAATCTAATCGTTGACCGGCGGCATTTGCGGATCCACTTAACCCCATTTGCGCCATAAAAACACTAGCACCAAGGCCTGCGCTTCCTTTTAAAAAGTTGCGGCGAGTTTGCGACTGCAATTGAGCGAGCTTCGCTCTAATTAATTCATTGTGTTGTTTAATGTTCATCGTTACCTCACCATACTTGCATGCATATTCAGCATTGCAGACGCAATATCTGTCCATGCTTTTATTTCTTCTTGTTTGCCTTCTTTATTAATATTGAGTGCGTTGTCAAAAGCGCCTTTAAATTGTGTTACTTCGTGACTGTCGGCTGGTCTTAAAATGATACGTTTAAACCCTTGGTGAATAGCGTGTTCAAAACCATGGTGTTTACTCGCTTCAAACATTATTTTTCCTAGCGCTTCAGCGGCTTCAAAATAAACAGTATCGTTTAGTGTAATAAGCGCCTGCAATGGCGTGTTGGTAGGTGTTCTGCGTACTGTACTAACAACATGTCCTACATCATCGAATGTTTGAAAGCTTGGATAAGGGGAACTGCGTTTCATGTATGTATATACGGCTCTACGATAACGGTTGTCGCCTTTCGCGTTAATCCACTTTTGATTGTTATATACCACTTGCCAAACGCCGTCAGGTTGGGGAGGCATAACGGGTTTTCCACCCATTTTAGTTGATAGCAATCCAGATGCTTGCAGTGCCTGATCTCTTACCATTTCAGCGGTTAGGCGTTGACGAGGTCCTCGAGATAGCCACACGTTATGCGGATCGTTTTCTATTGACTGAGCGGTAGTTTGGGCAGACTGCATATATGTTGCAGACAACACCATCATTTTTAAAAGAGGCTTTGTTTGCCATGTTAATTCTTGTTGATAATGAACTGCTAACCAGTCAAGTAGGGCTAAATGACTGGGTAATTCACCTGCACCACCAAAGTCTTCAATTGTTGGTGCTAAGCCGCGACCAAAGAGTTGATGCCAATACCTATTTACTGCAACACGTGCTGTTAACGGCTGTTCGTCATCAAAAAACCATTTTGCGAAATCAAGACGGTTTGAAGGTGTCGATTGTTTTAACATCGCAGGTAAAATATCAGGCGTGTCGGCGTGAATATCTCCTGCCATTTTTACCGTTAAATTTCCACGCTCAAATTCTCTCAACATACGCCTTTCGTGCGGGAGTTGCTCTCGCATTATGGGGGTTGCTTTACCTTTATACGCAGCAATTTCCAAAAGTAGTTGCTGGTAATGTTTAAGTTGCTCTAAATAACCGGTGTTTTCGTTGTTTATCGCTTCCGTCGAACTGATGGTAAAGCCTCTTAAATAATAAGGCTTACCAATGCGTGGCTGGTTTATTTGTAGTTGTAATGCGCTAACCTGTAATTTGTCTGCTGTAGTTAGTTTTAACGGTTTGTTTAATATGGCAACAACATCTATCGGTTTAAATATGCGATGGGTAACAAGCCCGTTATACCATTCTGTACTTAGCGGAAACTCTTTTTCTGCGTATTTATTTTTTGTTGTCGCAATTTGCTCAATACCTTGTAAGTTGCTTGGTACAAAATGAGAAATAGATACCGGAACTTTTCGTCCATCCCCTTTAATGATTTCGACTTTTAAACGGTCAATCGAAAAGCCATCTTGTGGTGTATGTCGGGCTGCTTCGATGTCTAAGGGGTTAACTGTAAACTTGAATGCAGAAATTTTTTGAGGCTTTGTAAATGCCGCCGTAGTAAAAATGTAGTCGCTGCGTGCTGGTAGCTCTAACGACGCATCATGAAATTGTCCATCAACCAATGCTAATTGTGTGGCAGGTTCTTCTTGTTTGTTGTTTTTTTCTTGCCATTCTTGCGCTTTTATATAACCGTCGTAAATCCAACGGGTACTCCATAAATATCGTTTATAACAATAGTCGTCATCAATATTAGCGAGTGGCTTTTCAGGCGCAGGTAACTCTTTTTCTTTTGCTTGCGCCTTGTCGTAACAGTACTTTATTTGCGCGCGGTCAAATGCCGATAAATTTAACCATACTTTTTCTTTGTATTTTAAGTTGGTTGTAGCCGCCGATTTAAAGTTTGCTTCAGCATCAGCAATCTTTAATTTTTGCCAATTAAGATTGTCAGTAAGCTCTATGCCTTTTTGAGTTAAGGATTTTTCTGACTGTGTTTTACGTTGTTGTTTTTCAAACAGCGCTTTATTTTTCTCTTTGTCTTGAACAAAACGTAATACGGGGGCTGAACTGTCTTTATCCGCGTCTTGTGTGGTGTTAAAAAACGCTAAGCTTTGGTAATAATTTTTTTTGGGTATTGGATCATAAGGATGATCATGACATTGCACACAATGCATTGTTAACCCATTTAACGCCGACCACGTTGTAGCATTGCGATCCATAGTTGCATAAATTCGAAACTCTTCATCGTCTGTACCACCTTCGTCGTTTTCTTGAGTTAAACGGTGGAAAATAGTGGCAATATAATCGTCGAATGTTGGGTTAGGTAATAAGTCACCAGCTAACTGTTTAATCACAAACTGGTCGTAAGGTAAATCGTCGTTGAGGGCGTTAATCAGCCAATCTCGATATAACCAAACGTCCCAGTGATTATCTTTTTCATATCCCTTTGAGTCTGCATACCTCGCAATATCTAACCAAGGGCTTGTCCAGCGTTCACCGTATTGTGGTTTAGCTAATAAACGATCTACTTGAGTTGAGTATACGTCTTGCCATTTATTTGTTTTGAGAGACGCCTGAAAAGCTTCTAACTCTTCGATTGAAGGTTGAATACCTATAAGGTCTAAACTAACGCGTCTTAGCCATTGTTCAGCGGTTGCAGGCGCTGATGGCGATAAACCCTTCTCTTGCATTTTTTGCCAAACGAAGTTGTCGATGGGATTTTCACCCCAGCCGTCTGTTATTGGTAAG
The DNA here is from genome assembly GCA_020630795.1 of Colwellia sp. GTDB lineage: Bacteria > Pseudomonadota > Gammaproteobacteria > Enterobacterales > Alteromonadaceae > Pseudocolwellia. Next base: position 73,924 of record JAHDIK010000008.1, on the reverse strand, counting down.
TCTTTTTTTGTTGGTTTGACGAATGCCCAGTGTTCTTCCCAGTGCGCACCTTGATCTATCCATTTAGCCAGTAAATCTATGTCTGACTGACTGAGAGCTGGCTTTTGATAAGGCATGCGTCGGGCAGTGTCTTTTGATGTAATACGCTGAAACAATTCTGACGCTTTGGCGTTACCCGGTACAACGTTTAATCGACCAGAATTTCCGCGACCTAACGCTTCTTCGCGGTATATGTAAGAAATACCACCTTGTTTGGTAACTCCGCCATGACAACCGGTACAGTTTTTATTTAAAATTGGGCGAATATCTTCATTGAAACTTACTAAATCTTCGGTTGTGTACTTATTTTTATCACTTGATTTGTCAGAACAGCCTGAAGCGAACAATAGAAAAATAATGAAAAAGCCGAAATAACATTTTTTTAAGACTTGCCTACTTAGACTAATAAAAGACATTAAAAAAAACCTCACCGAATCCATATTTTGATGGACGTTTATTATTATATAAATGGATAGAGGTAAAATGTACGCTAGCGGTATTTAAACAACCTTTAAAATGTAATTTTGTCAACTATAAAAAATGATATTTATATATAAAACATAATGTTAGATTGTGGGCGAAATGTTATTTATTGTTGGCTTCATTAAGTTGTTGCTTAAATTGGCCGGGTGTTTTCCCTGTTATTTTCTTAAATACAGTACTGAAATAATTAGAATTATTAAAACCTACTTCGAAGGCGACATCGGTAATGCTTTTAGTTTTTAGTAATTTTTTTGCTGCTTCTATACGAATTTTCGTAATGAATTGATTGATGGTTTGATGTGTTTCTTGCTTAAAATATCGCATTAAGTAGCTTTGACTAACCCCACAATATTTAGCTACCGATTTTAAATCTAATTCTTGTGAAAGATTATTTTCAATAAAGTTTTTAGCTTTAGCGACAACGGATAAATGGTGACTTGGTAGTTCGGTAATTATATGTCCTAGCGCTCGTGTTTCTTTTTCTGTAATAGCTAGGATCTCTTCAACATTGGTTACCTTGTCAATTGCGAGATAACTTTGTTTAGCGGCAGCGAGCATATTTTCACTGTTTGCACCGTCGCTGATACTCAATTCAGCAAGCCTTGTAAGTACTTCACGTACTTGAAGTTTATATAATTGGGTGTCGCCTTCTGCGCTTGTTGCTAATTTTTTTAACAAGGCATTAAGCTCTGCGCCATCGCTATTAAAGCGCCCTGAATGCAGTAACCCTAACAATTCATCTTTAACAACATAGGCTCGACCACGTGTTCTTTTTACGTCATAAAAAACAGCCCAAGCCCAACAAAGAGTCGTAAAAATTGAAGCGATATAAATCAGCCAATAGGTTTGAAAAACAGCATGACTAAACAAGTGTGAAACGGCTATAGCTAAACTACCTAATAAGAATGCTACTGACATAGGATCTGGTTTCGATCTGTACTCTCGCCATAGTAAAAAGCAACAGGGTAGAAGCAGCATTAATGTAAAGTGGATTGTTAAAATAACTACCGATATGTTATCCGTTACCGTGAATGGAAGCGATTCTGCAAATTGTTTACTTACTAATCCATTAAACTTTGCTATGTCTTGCAGAATAGTTGCTAAAGCGGCAAGTAATAATGAGCAAATAAACAATGAACTTTTGATTACCATCGTTAATTTTATGCCACATTGTTGGAACAGCAGCAGTATCAGCGAGGGCAAACCTAAACCTAAAAAAACAATTAAGCGAAGGGACAGTATATAAATTTCAGTTTGGGGATCCGTATAAAATTGGATTGCTTTTCCAAGTAGGAAAACAAAAAACGATAGTAAAAAAACAACATGAAGAGCAAAGCCTTTTAGTATGTGGCGACTGAAAATAGAAAAATAGCACAATACAATTAGCAGCAATTGCGCTGTTAATAGTGGTGCGAGTATAAACTGGAACGTTTCAACAGGAATTGAGAGCACAAGAACTTCTATCGTTAATTTTTTATGAATTTTTGATTTTATATTTAAAGATAGGTTACACAATTTAAAGAATCGATTCATTAACAATTTAACGCAATGCGTTAAACGGTTCATGATAATCGATTGGACTTAGAGTTGGAGATTGAGGTATTGATTTAAAGATTAAAACCCAGCAGTACTAAGTTACTGGGTTTTACTATTATTACCGATAGGTGCTATTTAGATAATAATGAAAAGGTTAGCCAAATTTAACGTCTGTTAAATCTTTTTCTATTGCGGCATCTAACGCATCAAGCAGTGGCTTTCTTTCTTTTAGCTTGGTTTCGTGGTGTGCTTTCATGTTTAAGTTTTGAAATTGCGTGGCTACTGCCGTTGCGGTTTCTAACAAATGCGTAGGCTCTACTACTTGATCTAAAAATCCAGCAAGTACAGCTGTTTCAGGATCAAATATTTCAGCATTTAACACGGAACGATTTAAGTAGTTAATTGGGATTCTTCCTCGCGCCATTTCTATGCCGGCGCTGTGCATTGTCATGCCGATAGCAACTTCATTCAGCCCAACTTTAAAGCTACCTTTGCATCCTATTCGGTAATCAGCACTAAGTAGTAAGAATGCGCCTTTTGCTATTGCATGTCCGCTACAAGCAACAATGATAGGGTAAGGAAATGCTAGCATTCTGCGAGTTAATAAAGATCCTGCATTAACGAGCTTAACAGCAGATTCTGTTCCTTTTGTCATTGTTTTTAGGTCGAAACCACCCGAAAACATACCTGCTTGTCCCGTTAGAATAACAGTTGCTTTTGCGTTTTCTGCTTGGTCAAGAGCGGCATGTAGTTCATCGATAACTTCATGTGATATCGCGTTAACTTTGCCATTGTTCAACGTTATCGTTGCGATTTGATTATTGATTTCTATATTTATTACGTTCATGTATTAACCTTTTTTGGAAGAAATGGCACCTTACGTGATGCTCGGCGTATATTTATATCGCGATTAACAATATTAGCCATTGTGATATAGCAATTCTCTTACATAAAAATAGCTAAGATTTTAATAGGTCGCTTATTTTTACTCATGATAGAAATTTACCGAGGTGTTTACGCTTTCACGTTCTGTACGGGTTTTATTGACTGGCGAAGCTTCATCGGCATAACCAAAAGACATACCAAATAAAACACCACGTTTTTCTGGTAAATCTAATACAGTGCGTATTGGATCTGGGAATTGACCAAGCGCGCCTTGCATACAACTCGAAATTCCTTGTTCTTGTAGTAATAACGATACTGTTTGGGCGTATATACCTAAATCAACCGCGCCCATAATATCCAAGTACTTGTCCATAGTAAAAAACACTACGTGTGGAGCATCAAAAAATTGCCAATTACGTATCATCGCCATTTGACGAGCTTGTTTATCTTCTCGTGGTATTTCCATTGATGAATACAACGCATTTGCGGATGCAAACTGGCGATCTCTGTGGTGTCCTTGATACTGAGGAACCCAATTGAAATCAGGATTTGGTTTTGCTCCGCTCATGATAAGTTCCATGAATTTTTTTGATAACGTGTTTTTCGTTTCACCTGACACAACACATGTTTGCCATGGTTGTACGTTACAGTTTGATGCAGAGCGCTGAGCCGTAGAAAAAATATCCTTAATAACCTCTTCTGAAACAGGTTTACTTGAATATGCCCTTGCAGAGTAGCGTTGCTCTAGAATTGATTTGAGTGACATGAGATACCTATATAATAATTATAATGAATGTTTGTACCGCTTGTTGTTAGGCATAACCTTACACCTTAACAACCTATATTTGCAATAACAGGTAATACCAGTTGATGGATAAACTAGAATAAATGTGAATATAGATTTACATTTAGATTTGATAGAACTAAGATATGAAGATAGATGAATAAATAAGCACTTATTATGAGCATTACAAATAAATTTTTCAAAAAAATAACATTAACTCTTGTTACTGCTGCGGTTGGCCTATCTCTATCGAGTCAAGCGAGTGATGCTGAGTTTGTTGAATATCCTCTAGGCGATATAGCTATAACCAATGTTAGCTTAATTGATGGAACGGGTGCTGAACGCAAAAAAAATCAAACCGTTATGATTAAAGGCAATAAAATAGTTGCGGTTACAAATGCTGATAATTTTAAGCTTTCAAGTACTACTCAGATAATAGATGGTAAGGGCAAAACATTAATTCCAGGTTTAGTTATGATGCATGAACATATGTTTTACCCTACAGGTAAAGCGCACTATACCGAAATGCTATATAGCTTTCCTCGTTTGTATCTAGCGGGCGGGGCTACAACTATCAGAACAGCAGGTACAACTGCTCCATATGCAGATTTAAACTTAAGAGATGCCATAAATGCAGGAAAATCTATTGGTCCAGATATTGATGTTACTGCTCCTTACCTAAATGGCCCCGGCTTGCCTATTTTAAAAATGAAGCCTTTACGTGACGCTGATAATGCTAAAAGCATGATGCAGTATTGGATCTCTGAAGGCGTTACATCGTACAAAGCGTATATGCATATCCGTCAAGATGAATTATCAGAAGTGATTAAGCAGGCACATCAACAGCAGCATAAAGTAACGGCTCATTTATGTTCGGTTACCTATAGAGAAGCAGCTGAATTAGGTATCGACAATTTAGAACATGGCTTTTTTGCATCGACGGATTTTGTTGAAAACAAAGTTAAAAATGAGTGTCCGAACGGTAAAGATGTACATCAATCGTTAGTTAACCTTGATATTAACTCAAAAAAAGTGAAAGACCTTATCGCTTTCCTTATTGAAAAGGACGTAACACTTACATCAACTTTAACGGTATTTGAAACTTTTACAAAAGGACGTCCTAAAGCATATCCGAAGGCATTAGACGCGCTAATCCCTCAAGTGAGAGATCAGTATGAGTCGCGTTGGGAAAAAATTGCTAATCAAGAAAACGCGACATGGCCTATTGTTTTCAAAAAAATGATGCAGCTTGAAAAAATGTTTGTTGAAGCCGGAGGAAAACTGATGGCAGGAACGGATCCTACAGGTTATGGCGGCGTTATTGCTGGGTTTTCTAATCAACGAGTTGTTGAGTTATTGGTTGAAGTAGGTTTTAGTATTGAAGAAGCGATAAAGATATCGTCATTAAATGCGGCTAAATATTTAAATCGTGAGAATGAAATAGGCTCTATTGAAGTAGGTAAAACCGCTAACTTGGTTTTACTTGATGGAGACTTAGCTGTTGATGCGGCAGTGATTAGAAAAATGCCTGTTGTATTTAAAGGTGGCGTTGGATACAACACTGAAAAAATTATAAAAACAACGAAAGCAGTAGTCGGAATGCATTAGTTGGCATGTGCTGCAATATCATAATTAACAAAATGGAAACGATAATGAAAAAATCAATAATATCTTGTTGTGTAGCGTTAAGTTTATTGGCTTCAACCAGTGCAAATGCAGACCTTCAGCCCAAAAAATTGCTAAAAAGTGTTGAAAATAAGGTGATTAAGTGGCGACGCGATTTTCATCAAAACCCTGAGCTGGGTAACCGAGAAACACGCACAGCAAAAATTGTTGCTAAACATTTAAAATCATTAGGTATGAAAGTAGAAACCAATATCGCGTATACAGGTGTTGTTGGTATTTTAAAAGGAAGTAAACCTGGCCCAACGGTAATGTTGCGCGCAGACATGGATGCTTTACCGGTTACTGAAAAAGTTGATTTACCTTTTAAGTCTACAAAAACAACGACGTATCGTGGTGTAGACGTTGGAGTAATGCACGCTTGTGGGCATGATACTCATGTTGCAATGCTTATGGGAACGGCCGAAGTGTTAGCTGGAATGAAAAAAGAACTCAGAGGTACTGTTATGTTCGTTTTTCAACCCGCTGAAGAAGGTGCTCCTCAAGGTGAAGAGGGTGGTGCAGAGTTAATGTTAAAAGAAGGAATTTTTAAGCGCTATAAACCGGAAGTCGCATTTGGCTTACATATAACATCAGGTTTACCGTCAGGTGCTATTGGTTACAGAAGTGGACCTGCTATGGCAAGCTCTGATCGATTCGAAATTTCAGTTCATGGTAAGCAAACGCACGGTTCAACTCCTTGGAATGGCGTAGACCCTATCTCAGCCGCCGCTCAAATCGTTAGTGGCGTAAATCATATTGTTAGTCGTCAAATCAATATTACTAAAGAACCTGCAATTGTATCGTTCGGTAAAATAGCGGGTGGTGTTAGAAACAATATTATTCCGGAACAGGTTGATATGGTAGGAACTATACGTAACTTTGATATGGATAATCGCCAACAAATTTTTGAAAAAATTAAAACAACGGCAACAAACATTGCAGCGTCTTCTGGTGCTAAAGCTGACGTGGAAATTTTTGAAGGTTACCCAGTAACGGTTAATAACCCTCAGCTAACAGAAAAAATGTTACCAAGTTTGGCTAAGGCGGCAGGTAAAGATAACTTAATTGAAATGCCAAAAATTACTGGCGCTGAAGATTTTTCATTTTATGCGCTTGAAGTGCCGGGGCTTTTTGTATTTTTAGGTGGTACGCCTAGAGATAAAGACTTTAGAACTGCGCCGAGTAATCATTCTCCGTACTTTTTTGCGGATGAATCGTCTTTTAAAGTCGGAACGTCTGCGTTAACTCAGCTTACTTTAGATTACATGGAGCAAGCTAAGTAACGTGCTCAATTTACAGCAATACAACGGTTGTATTGTTTGAGTTATTACTCCTTCCGATAACTTAGACAAAATTTGTATTGCTGTTCTCCCTTAAAAAGTGGATCATCATATTGTCATCAATTAGTAGTAATAGTTTACCATGATAGTAAGTAGCGTTTTTCAACCTAAACAGCAGCGTAGCCAAGATACTCAACGTAAGTTGATGGATGCCTTATCTTTTTTCTTAAAAGATCGCTTTTTTGAGCACATCAGTATTAAGGACTTAGCTGAGCATGCAGGCGTTTCTGTTGGAACTTTTTATCGTCGATTTAAAGATAAAGAGTCATTGTTACCTTTGCTTTATCAAGATTTTGGTAATGATTTAGCTAATTGGATAGACGAGCTTGATAAGCGAGATTACATTTCTTTAGAACAAGCTATCTCTGTAATGTCGGTTGAGTTACATCAATTCTTGATTGACAAAAAAAGTGTATTTCGTACGCTGCATTTAAATTCTCGTTTGTATTCGGAAATATTAGAGTCTGATAAAGCGGTTGACCGTAAAGTAGTGTATCGTCGCATGAGCAATATTTTCCTGAGATTTCAAACGGAAATAACACACTCTGATAAATCAAAAGCAGCTGGTGTTGCCGTATTTATGATGATAACGTCGTTGTTAGATAAAGTCATTTACCCCAAGTTAACGCCAGCTATATCGTGTGACTTAGATGCTGCAGAGTTTACGCATGAATTACCACGCGTTCTTATTGGTTACTTGTCAAAATAGCATCAAAATCTGATTGCAATAACACCAAAACTCAATTAAATTAATGTGAATACATATTCGCATTAGGGTGTTTTTTGTGAACATAACTAAAATTTTTTCGTTACTAGGGCCCGGTATCGTTTGGGCAGCGACTAGTATTGGAGTGTCGCATATTGTTCAGTCGACACGTGCGGGCGCTGACTTTGGTTTTGCATTGCTTGGCTTTATCATTTTAGCTCATGTCGTTAAATATCCATTCTTTCTTTTTGGTCCTAAATATGCGGGATTAACCGGAAAAAGCTTGCTTGACGGTTATAAAAGTGTCGGAAATTGGGCCTTTTATTTATTCCTCTTCCTTACTTTTGTCACAATGTTTTTTGTTCAGTCAGGTGTCACTATTGTTACAGCGGCATTAGCAATGAATTTATTTGGTGATGTATTGACTCTTTCGCAATGGGCTGGTGTGGTTCTGGGAATTGTTAGCGCTGTTTTGATCGTTGGGCATTATAAATTGTTGAGTACATTGCTTAAGTGGATGATGCTGATACTGGTTGTATGTAGCTTAATCGCGCTTTTGGCGGCCTTCAATAAGTTAGGTTTTACTCCGTCAGGTGATGCACCAGTTATTTCGTTAACGTCAGCGGCGAGCATCGCATTTATCGTGGCGTTAATCGGTTGGATGCCAACGGCGATAGAAGTCTCGGTATGGCATTCGCTTTGGACGATTTCTCGTGTTGATAAACCAAGTAAAATGTCGGCAAATAATGCGGTTTTAGACTTTAACGTAGGATATTTTTGTAGCTTTATTTTAGCGGTTATCTTTTTGTGGCTTGGCGCTTTACTTATGTTTGGTCAAGGTGATGGGTTTGCTAACTCAGCCGCGGTATTTGCAAGCCAATTGGTGGGACTATATAGCCAGTCTTTAGGGGAGTGGAGTTGGTTGTTAATGGCTATTGTGACGTTTGTTGCATTGTTTTCAACAACATTTGCTGTTGCTGATGGTTTTCCACAGGTATGGAAGCGCGCAATTGTGCTTCAGTCAACTAATGGTTTTAGTGCAAACAAAGCGTATCTAACCTCTCTCGCTATACTGGTTGTTGGTAGTTGGTGGATTATTAGTGATTTTGCCGCAGACATTAAAGGTTTATTGGATTTTGTTACTACGGTGTCGTTTGTAAGTGCTCCTATTTATGCATGGCTAAATTATAAAGTAATGATGGGCGCTGATGTAGACGAAGAACTCAAGCCTCAAGGTATATTCAAGATATATACATTAACGTGTTTAGTTATATTGACGCTGTTTAGCGCATTTTTTATGTGGTGGAAGTTTTTCAGTTAACTCGTCACTTAAACGGTTGTTAAAGCGAAAATTAGTACGGAGTATTTTATGAATATTACTGGAAGTTGTCATTGTGGCGAATTGGTGTTTACAGCACGTGTTGATACAGAAAAAGTGATGGTGTGTCATTGCACAGATTGCCAAGTGTTATCTGCAAGTGCGTTTAGAACCGTCGTAATGTCTGAGCCAAATGAATTAACTTTTAATAAAGGTACGCCAAAAGAATATATAAAAATTGCAGAAAGTGGCAATGAGCGTGCCCAAGGTTTTTGTCAAAATTGTGGTACTGCAATATATGCTACATCGGTTGGCGAAGGTGACCGAGTATACGGTATTCGTGTCGGCTGCGTGGATCAAAAAGCGGAACTATCGCCTAAAATACAAATATGGTGTCAGTCTAAAGTTACTTGGCTGAACGATATTAATAATATGAAAGCATTTTCTAAAACGCCTTAACATGTAAAGAGAGCATTATGAAACATTTGGTTTTATCAAAAAAAATATGGGTAGCAACCGCGTTACTGTCAACTTTCGCTATTTCGGGTTGTTCTAATGTAGCAATGAATGAGAGTGTTGTTGCGAAAAAGGCAGAGTTTTTAAACGCTAAGCCTAGCAACAAACGTTTACCATTTTCAGAAGCGGTACGTACAAACGATTTGTTGTTTTTGTCTGGTCAAATTGGATTTGACGCTAAGCAAGGTAAGTTAGTGTCTGGCGGATTAAAAGCTGAAACTGAACAAACGTTAACTAACATTAAAACTACATTGAATCGATATGGATATACAATGAAAGATGTAGTTAAATGTACCGTTATGTTAACGGATATTAATGATTTTAAAGCCTTTAACGAAGTTTATACTCAGTATTTTATACCACCATACCCTTCGAGAAGTGCTTTTGCTGTTAAAGACTTGGCGCTTAACTCTAAAGTTGAAGTAGAGTGTATCGCAAAAGCGTAAACTTGGTTCGTATATGAACTACCATTAGCTTCGTATACGTGTGTATTAGTAAACGCTTGTTTATGACAGGCGTTTGTGTCATTTCATTTACGAATGTAAATGTATGTTTCAAAATCTTCATTTGTCGCAAAATTCCCGTCATTAATCCTATTTTTTACATGTAAAATCTCATTTTTTATTTATTATTGTTTTTATTCTGTTTTCATTATGGATACGTGAAAATGAACTTAACTCGAAATGCATTAAAAAATCCGGCAGCTGTCATTGTTGTTGTTGCGTTAATCATGGTTTTTGGTTTTCTTAGTGTTTTTAAGTTACCCATTCAGCTAATTCCCGATATAGAACAACCTCAAATTACCATTTCTTCTGGTTGGCGAAGTGCTGCACCAGAAGAAATGGAATCTGTGATTATTGAACCTATCGAGAATGCTGTAAAAAATACGCAAGGAGTAACAAAAATAACCACAGGGATACAACGTGGTTTTGGTAATGTTACGTTAATGTTTGATGTTGGCACAGACATGCAAAAAGCCATGTTAGACGTAATTAACAACCTTAATCAGGCACCACCATTACCATTAGATGCGTTTGAACCCGTTGTTTTTGCTGGTGGAGGCCGCGGGGGGCCTCAAACCGCTTCGTTGATGATTAAAACGTTACCCGACAATCATGAAACAGATTTAGGAAAATACCAAAAGCTGATTGAAGATGTTGTTCAACCTCGCTTTGCTCGTATTCAAGGCATGGGGCAAGTTAACTTAGCTAGTCACAGAGATCGAGAACTTCGAATTACTTTTGACCCATTAAGAGCTGCTTCTTTAGGTCTTTCTATTGGATCTATTAGCTCAACTTTATCACGAGCAAGTGATGCTTCTGGCGGAGTAGCAGATGTTGGTAGACGCCAATACACCGTGCGCTTTGCAGGACAATACAACACCGAAAACTTACCTGAGATGATTGTTGGGTATAGCGGTGATAGACCCATTTACCTTAAAGATGTCGCAACGGTTGAAAATACACTTGTAGATAGATTTGGATTTAATTTACGTAGTGGTCAGCCTGCATATTATTTCACCCTTTCTCGTCAAAATGACGCCAATACTGTGGCGTTACTTGATGAAATTAACTTAGCCATTAAAGAGCTAAACGCGGGCCCAATGAAAGAAGCAGGCTTAACGATAGATTTAAGTTTCGATTCTTCAGTGCATATACGTAATGCGCTCAAGCTTGTACAAAATAATCTCGGCTTAGGTGTATTGCTGGCTTTGATCATTTTGTGGCTATTTTTACGGGGCGTTCGTAATACGTTAATTATCGCTACCACTATTCCTGTTTCATTAATGGTGTCGTTTGTGGCGTTGAGTGTTTTTGATAGAAGCTTGAACGTTATCAGCTTGGCTGGTTTGGCTTTTTCAGTTGGCCTAGTGCTAGATGCAGCAATTATCGTTCAAGAGAATATTGTTCGGTTACGTACGCTAGGTGTTGAGAATCATAAAGCGGTTATGAAAGGGGCCTTGCAGGTAACAGGTGCATTGTTCGCTTCTACTGCGACGAGTGTCGCTATTTTCTTACCTATTCTTTTTATGGAAGGCATTGAAGGGCAACTGTTTGCTGACCTCGCTTTAACATTGTCTATTTCAGTTATCGCTTCGTTGGTCGCAGCGATTACAGTGTTACCCATCGCGAGTAAGTTTTGGAAAAAGGATACTGCAGAGGTTGACCCGTATGCTCATTATTGGCAAAAGCTTACAAATTTAGTCATGAAATTAACTAACTCGGCTGGCAAACGAGTTGTTTGGATAAGTTTGCTGATTGGTGGCTCATTAGTGTTAACAGTCACCTTGTTACCAAAAACAGACTTTATGCCCAGAGCGCCAACAGATGGTTTTTTCTATAGCTTAAATATGCCACCTGGCGGTAATGTTGACTTTGTTGAAACGGAAATGGCAACACTTGTTAAAGAACGTTTAGCTCCTTATTTGTCTGGTGAACAATCACCTAAAATTAAAAGTTATAACTTCTACTCTTTTGGTTCGGCAAGCACAGGTGGGTTTATTTATTCAGACGATCCAACACGCGTTGAAGAATTGATGGACGTTGTACGAACGAAAGTGTTTCATAATTTACCTGACACACAGGCATTTTTGTTTCGCGGTTCGATGATCAATGTTTCAGGCGGAGGGAATGGCCGCACGGTCGATATTGATATAAAAGGTCCAGATATCGACACGCTAATGTCGGTTGCACAAATAGGAATTACTGCAATTAATGAGAATATGCCTAATACCACCGCATTTCCGATGCCTAGTCTAAGTTTATCAGAACCAGAGCTGAAACTCATTCCAAATGACCAACGTATTACTCAGGCAGGGTTAACTCGCCATGAAGTAGCAAATGCAGTGAGGGCTTTTACCAGTGGTATGTTCGTAAATGAATATTTTGACGGTAACGAAAGAGTCAATGTTATTCTTAGAGGAACTCAATGGAATACGCCTGACGAGTTAGCTAGCTTGCCTATTCATACACCTTTCGCAGGCATTCAAACTATTGGTGAACTTACTAAAATAGAACGAACAGCAGGCCCAACACAGTTAAGGCGTGTAGATGGTAAACGTACGATTAGTTTGCAAGTATCACCTCCAGCTGAGATGAGTTTAGAAGAAGCGTTAACTATTCTAAATAACAAAGTTGTTCCGCTTATGAAAAAAGACCTACCGCTAGACTCGTCGATTTTACTGAGTGGAAATGCCAATAAAATGGCTGCGGCCATTAACGATATGATTCAAAACTTTGTATTGGCACTTGTTATTTTATTTTTACTTATGACCGCACTCTTCAAGTCTGCAAAAGATAGTATATTGGTATTGTTGGTGATGCCGTTGGCTGTCGCTGGTGGTGTAGTTGCCCTGAATATTTTGAATATGTTTACGTTTCAATCGTTAGATTTATTGACCATGATTGGCTTTATTATACTCCTTGGGTTAGTGGTAAATAATGCCATACTTCTTGTTGATCAAACACGCAACGCTGAAAAAGAAGGGCTTTGTCGACGCAGAGCTGTTGCTCAAGCGATAAGAATGCGCGCTAGACCTGTATACATGAGTACATTAACGAGCTTGTTTGGTATGTTGCCGTTGATGTTAATGCCAGGTGTAGGCAGTGAAATATATAGAGGATTAGCGACGGTTATTGTTGGAGGAATGGTCGTGAGTGCCGTTTTTACACTTGTGTTGTTTCCGGCTTTGCTGCGTATCGGTGAGCAAAGTACAAACTCTACGACAACGAGTAAAGGTGATAACGTAGAAGCCTTACACCCTGAGTCACAACTTAATGTTAGTAATAGCTAGGAGCTTATTATGTTGATTACAATTCGCCAGTTCAGTAAACCTTTGTTAATAGCTGTTACGTCATTACTCGCTGTATTAAGTACTAGTGTAGCGTTGGCCGCTGATGCACCGCCACCTAGCCCAATTAAGGCTGATAAAGTAACCACCTTGAGCTTAGGTGCAAGTGCTGACTTTATGGGCACTATACACAGTAAAATGCACTTGTCGATAACGGCAGGTGTTAGTGGAAGAGTAGAGTGGATTGCTGAGCCTGGAACCTTTATTAAGGCAGGTGAAAGCATTGTAAAAATGGATATGTTGCCACTTAAACTAAAACACGCTGAGCAAAAAAGTAGTGTAAAGCGAGCACATATTCATGCTAAATATTTAAAAAATGAACTTACACGTTGGCAAACACTAGAGAAAACCGAAGCCGTATCACAATTTCAAATTGATCAAACCACATCAGAGTATGAGCTCGCATTGGTGGATATTGAAATTGCTGAATTAAAGTTACAACAAATAGATGATGAAATTACCCGTGCGACGGTTAAAGCACCATACGATGGTGTGGTAACTCAACGTACCGTACTTGCAGGGACGGAAGTTAATAGAAGTGATGAGCTAAGTAAGTTTATTGATACAGAGCATTTAGAAGCTCGGGTTTACGTGCCTATTAAACACCTTATTAATGTGCGCCTTGGTAATCAATTAACACTAATGACCGATGAACAAGAAATTAACGCGAAAATTACAGCAATTATCCCGAGTGCAGACCCTCGGTCTCAAACTTTCGAGGTAAGAATTGAAATACCTACACACTTAAATTCGCAGTGGTCGGCAGGGCAGTTAGTTAAAGTTACTGTGCCTATTCAAAGTGCAAAATCAACGTTAACCGTGCATCGCGATGCATTAATTTTACGGAAAGACGGAACGTATGTCGTGAAAATAAGCGACGACAATACGATTAAGCGCTTAAAAGTTGAAGTTGGTAAAGGCTCGGTAGATCGGGTGTCGATTCTAGGAGATTTGATTGATGGAGATAGAGTAGCAACTCGTGGTGCTGAACGTTTAAAAGATGGTCAGTCTGTTGTTATTCAATAATCATTATAAAGTGACCAGTGCTTAGGCTCATTGCTGATAGGATCAATGAGCTAAATATTAAGGAAAGCTGTACGTCTGTTGTTAAGGCTAGCTAAATTTATGTTGAAGGCAGAGTTCCCCATGACGCTAGGTAATACACATAACGACACAGGGAGGGGAGGAACTATTTTATTGGGAAGATTATAAATTTATCCAACGTTAATTTTTTTGGGGTGTTACCAATAGTGTGTAATGCGTTGTTTAATGTTAATAAGTCTTGTGTATGCAGTAATAACGACGCTTCGTTAGGGTGATACTTACTCCCCATTTTGTAATCTATTCCTGCAGTTGACGACATTTCAATATGAGCACCTAAAATTGCGGAAACGTTATTGCTAATGCTAAACGATGTTAACCTCGAAATGCTTTGTTTATAACTTTCCCAGTTTTTTACGTATAAGCGCCCCGGATAAAAAGTGTCTCCGGTTAGTAGCCATTGAGTGTTGTGATCGTATATTACGATAGCTTCTGTTTGATGTCCCGGCGCAGGTATTATCGTTAAATTTCTATTGCCTAAGTTTATTTCGGATACTGTTTCAGGCCACTTTTTGAAGTTAAATGCATGAGTGAGTGCCGACAAATTCTTAGGCTTAATAATTTGAGTATTGTTGTATTGCTCGAATTGCGCATCGCCCGCTATATGGTCGCTATGGCTGTGTGAATGCGCAACAATTAACTCAATATTTTTACCCGATTTTTTTTGATGTGATTGAATTATTTTATTGATTGTTTTTGCTAACGGAAATTTTGCTTCGTCTGCAGTTGCGCCAGTGTCTAAAACAAGTGCTTTATGGTTACCTATGAGTAAATAGATAAAAGGAGCTTCGTAGTGCAGACATTTATTTTGGCGGAGAATATAAGTGTTTTCGCTATATTTATAGGTTTCAATTGCCGGTGCTGCAGATTCACACGTTTGAGTGCCGCTAAACCATTTATGTTGTGCTAATTGCTGCAGTTTATTTTGTTCTTGCGTATAACCTATAAACGAAACAGTGATTAAATAGATAGAAATAAGTGTTAACCAAAATGCATTCATTATTTAAAGTCCTGTGTTTCAAGATATACAGGCTCTGACAAGCCACATTCTTTTAATGTGTTAACAATGTTTTTGTGCGTAAGTTTTGTTTGATTTAACTTACTTGAAGCGCTACATGAGTGAAATGTTTTGCCAGTAGTATGAGTAAAGCCAATCGCATCAAACGAAGGACGTTTTTGAATTTTATGGACATACAGGCTGAGTTCTTCGTTTAAAGGCGTTATGTAAAATCTTGATGTATTTTCTGAATACTCTTTGTCTACTTTTTGGGCGATTATTTGCTTGGTAAAAGTGATCTTACCTTTAAAAGCCGCTTTGCCTCCTCGCTCAAAGTGTCCTTCGAAAAAGGTAGCGGGTACGCTAAATTTTTCACCATTAATAAGCTTGTTTAAGTCAAATTTGTTAGGTAGAACTGTTACCATGCCTTTATTAAAAAGTGGAAGTAGTGCTTTGTTATTGTCAATACGATAAATAATTTGATAGTGATGGGGCGACACATATAAAGGTAAATGGCTAGCGTAGGTATTTTGGTTATTGTCTTGGAAAAGAACCATGCCATGCGAGCCTATTAACTGATGTGAAGCGTGATCAGAGCTATGTGTTTCAACATTTGCTAATGCCGAACATGTGCATAGTAAGAAAGATAATGTGATTTGAAAGGCAATTTTTAACATATAGTGTTCTTACGTTTTTGTATAAGTATTAGGTAAGTGTAGAAACTTTATTGTTAAATTAAAATCAACTAATATTGGGTTATTGTTTACTTTTTGGAAGTGAATTGTGCATTTTGATGATTTAAAAAAATTATTACATTTAGCATCTACTCAAAACATTCAAGTAACGGCCGCTCAACTTAACATCACATCGGGAGCGCTCTCTAAAACATTGAAAAAAACTGAGCAACAGTTAAACATTCAATTGTTTGACAGAGTAGGGCGTAATTTAAAAATTAACCCTCATGGTGAGAAGTTCATGGTGTACGCCGCGAAATTAGTGCATGAATATCAGCAAATGTGTAGCGAATTTGTAGGAAAAAACGCAAAACAGGTGGCAAATATTACTGGCCCAGCGGTTTTATTGAATTATTGTTTAAGTGACATACTGCCGTATTTATCAGGTAGTCATACCGAAATAAATATTCAAGCGGCATATGAAGGTGAAGCGTTAAATAAATTAGCTAAAAATCAAGCGAATATCGCTATTGTTACCGATGAAGCTCTGTCTGATGCGGCATCTACAGCGTATGAAAAAATATCATTAGGCACTACCATTTTTCAACTGGCTGTATCAAGTAAACATCCATCATATGTAAAGTCACTTTCTACACCTTTGATGTTAGATGATGTATTAGCTTTTCCATTTGCGTGTCCGGTAAGTTCTCCGTTTTGTGGAATAACACGTGGTTTAGGGTCTGATGGTTGGTTGGACGACAAAAATCCAAGAAAAATAGCGTTTAGGTCGGATGATTACAACGCAATGTTAATGTTAATTCAGCAAGGTCATGCTGTAGGGTACATTCCTGATTTTGCCATTGTATCTAATGGGCTTAAATCACTTGAAATAAAAGATTTTGCTTACGACTATGAAGAGTCGTTTAGTTTTGTGTTTAAGCCGAGTGAAGCACATGGCTGGCTGAATGCATTAGCCGACAAGCTTCAACATAAATAAGACTCTCAACTTCCAAAGTTAGTGAGTAGAGACCGATATTAAATAATCTAGCACTTCCGACTCGAAAACTAAGCTGATGTAATGGCCTTTATCATCGATTATTACCCAGGGAAGGGGGGCTTTATTGAGGACCAATTGTTTTAACTCTACTACTGAAGCACTGTTGAGTACTTCGGTAAATTGAACCTGCATAATTTGATTGATTGTTTTATGCCAGACCTGAGCTTCTCTGTTGTTTTCAAGATCTGTTCCCATGGTCGGAGATAAGTGCAAATTAATCGCTTCTTTGGTTAATAGTCCGACGCACTTACGATCGATGAGTACAGGCATGGCAGAAACAGAGTGAGTATTACTGTATTGGTAAGCAGCAAATAAATCTTCTGATGGATCAAAGCATCGTATTTCGTTTTTTGAAATTTCGGCAATACGCGTAATAGGTTGATATGATGGATTAAATAAATTGATATTTTTAAGTATATCAACGTAGTCGTTCGCTGAATTTAACTCGTCAATAGGTTTCGGTTTTGAAAACAAGAAACCTTGTATGTAATCAACACCTAAACCTTGTAAGCATTCAAGCTCGCTCTTGTTTTCAACTCCTTCAGCGATAACTTTCACGCCAAGTGTATGGGATAAGGTGGTGATCATTTTTACAATGTTAAAATTATTTGTATTTTCTTTAATATCTTTGATGAATTCTCGGTCAATTTTTAGCGTATCGAATTGACCATTACTTAAATAAGTAAAAGAAGAGTAGCCAGTACCAAAGTCGTCTATGGCGATGTTTGTACCAAGTGAGCGAAGGGTTTCTAAACTTTTAGATGTATTACTTTCGCTATCGAAATACGCACTTTCCGTTAGCTCTACCGTAACTAAATGAGGCGTTTTAGTTTGCTGCTTTATAAGTTTTGCTAAGTCGTTAATGACTTCGATTGTATTTGTTTTGGTGTTTAAAGAGCAATTCAATGTAACGCCTATGTGGTCACCAAACATTGATTGAATCTTCGGGATGTCTTTTAGTGCTTTTTTACTGATACATCGGTCTAATGCGTTAATCATATCCAGGTCTTCTGCAATGGTAATAAGCTCTTGTAATGTTGCCGTTGAATCGCCTACAGCAGGGAATCTGCACAAGGCTTCAAATTTAACAATATTACCCGTTTGGCATTCTACAATGGGTTGGTAGTGCACATGTAGTCGCTCTTTGTTGATTGAGAACTCAACCGTTTTTTCTAATCGTTTTTTACGTTCAATGGCTTCATGAGTGGCATGATGGAAGAAGTTAAGCCGTTTATCTTCACCTGAATGAAGTTCGTTCATAGCCTGCAATGCGTTATCAACAAGCTCCGTAGCTGTTTGACTGTCTAGGCCAAGAACAGAAACTCCTATACGCCCAGTCATTACCGCGTTGTATACGCTACTATTAGAGTGAAATCTTAAATCTTGGAATAGGTAGCGTAATGCAGATCTAATTGATCTTGAACGAGGTATATTTTTTTCTACCGTGTATTCTGCGCATACTGAAAACACAGATTCACCTAAATAACCGTTAACCTGACATAATCGAACATGAAACAGCGCATTAGCAAGGGTAATTTGATCTTCATATGTGGTTGCAGCGTTAAAATTTGGTTTTATGGTTAGTACTATTTTTCCTGTGTGTTGGCCTGTTTTTTGGCAAAATATTTCAAGTTGTTTAATAAATTCTTCTCGCGTAGGTAACTTAGTTAATAAATCTACGCCACCTAATTCTTTTTCTGCAACTCGCGCTAATTGTTCTGTTAGATCTACCGTTAAACCTAAATAAACGATGCGTCCTTCAGACATTTCAATTTTTTGAATGGTGAGTTCGTGAGGGGAAATATGGCCAGAAGGGGATTTGTTTAATATGGTTCCTGTCCAGTGACCATTGTTATTAATGCAATCCCACATATTTTTATAAAACTCAGGGGAGTGTTTACCAGCATTAAATATGTTGGTTTTTTTGCCTATTAGTTCTCCCTTCTTTACTTGCATTTGTTTTTCGAAGTATTCATTACAGGTAAGAATATTCGTGTGTTCATCGGTAATAATCATACCGTGATGGTTGTTTTCAAATAACTGTTGAAACAGGTTTGCGGATTGTTCTTGTGTTGAAAATACCACAGAAGGCTGAAATGTGCCTTTAAGCTGCTTTGGGCTCTCTAACTCTATGAAAAAGTTGATATACGAAATTGTTTCAGTGTTAGGCAGTATGCAACAACTGAAGTGGGTACTTTCTTTAGTTGAAATAACATTTTTTAGTGCTTGTTGTGCTTTTTTTCGTTGTTCTTTCGACATGATACTGAGTACATCAGTCATCGACTTTATTGTTTTTTTAGGATTGAACAAAAAATTAAATGCGTCAAAGTCGTACGTAAATAAATGATTCTCTAAATCGAATGTCCAGTTGAATACGGGGTATTGTGATTTTGGGTAGCTATTGTTATTGGTTGTTTCCATTGATTACATACAGCTCCTTCAAGGCGTAACGGCATGTAATAAATTTAGTTCATAATATAGAAAAGTGCTAAATACTGTTTGATACTTTAACAGATAAACAGACTTCCGTTATCACATAAATTTAGGGATTAACGCTTTATAGCGAGACATTTAAATACGAGTGTGTGATAACTATTTTTTAAATAGCGCCATGAAAGGTTTGTAATACACTTTAAGTAGAGATGTATGTTCTGGTTTGTAGCTTTTACCTATACCGAACGTGATGTTTGTCGCTTCAGAGGCTTTGATGTGGGTTCTAAATAATCTGTCCCAAATTGCTAGTGCCGTACCTAAATTTCTATCGAAGTGTTTAGGGTTGTCGCTATGATGAATTTGGTGTTGGGCTGGGCTAATTACCCAGTTTTCAATTCTATTGCCAAAGCTCAACCAAATGTGCGAGTGGCGGAGGTTTGAACCAAAAAAATTAAACAAAAATATGAAGACATTCGCACCTAATATATCAGCCATTTTAAGTGTAGGACCAAAATAGTAATAGCATATACCTACCACAGCGCCTTGTGATAAAGCCATTCGGCAAGCATATAAGTAATTTTCTAACGGATGCGAACGGTAGATAGTAAAGGGTGTTAACACGGTAGCTGAATGATGCACTTTATGAAACTCCCATAACCACGGCACTTTATGCATAAGGTAATGGAGTAAAAAACGCGAAAAGTCATCAAATAAAAATAACAGCACCGTAAATACAATAATAATTTGGGTAGATGACCAAGTGATAAACGCTTGTTGCCCCAGCAGTTGCTCTAAGCCGTTTGAAACGCTTAGGGCGATTGGAGCCATTGTAAATAAAATAAGTGGGAATAACGCTGCTTTTAAGAGCTTGTTAACTACGAATAGTTGGTAGTCAATACGCGCAGATTCGGCAAAATATATTTTTTTGGGGAATAAGAACGACAAAAAGCTATTGGTGTTTTCATTATCAACTTTAGCTCGTTTTTTCTGTATGTAGTAAACGGGTAGGGCAAGTGCGATAGAAGAGACAAGATAAACCCAATATAGGCGCTTGTTAGCGTCGTTTATATACGAAGCGAGCTCCATTAAATTAGATGTAAAAAAGTCGATGATATTCATGGTCGCATCGTTTAGCTGAAGTTGTTCAGTGTAAAAAATTAAGGCGTATATTGATTAATATACGCCTTTGACTAACAAGTTAATACGTTTTTAAAAACTGTATTGATACCCTAATTGCAATTGTTGAGGTTTGCTCGGTCTAGCACCGTATGGGCGACGGCTAACAATTTCTTGTTCATCCAATATGTTATCTACTTTAAAGTACACTTTTCCATATTTATCAAAATTGTAACTGGCAGAAAGGTCAACAACGACATAACTTGATGTTGTTACATTTGATAGTAAAACGCCTTGACCAGAAGCCTCTTTCATTTCGTCAATGTAGCGAATTATTGTGTTAACTTCCCATTGCTCGCCGACTAAACTTGTACTTAACGTAAGCTGGTTCTCTGGTAAATACGGAAGGCTGTCACCTTGAGTTATTGCTCCCCACATTGGAAAGTCAGAAATGAAATCAGATTTGAATTCTGAAGTGGTGTAAGTGTATACCATTGAAACGGGTACTTCCCAGTGGTTACTTAATGTGAAATTATGGCTTGCTGAAAGCTCTAACCCCAACACGTCTACTTTGCCACCATTAAATTCAGCGTCTAAACTGTTGCCGCAACTGGCTGCGGCAGAAAAAGAACAACCTTCTTTTAGGTTTTTAATATCGTTAAAGAATACTATCCCTTCAAGTTTTGTGTTGCCATTATTGTAACGACCACCAACCTCATAATTAATGCTGTTTTCAATGTCTATTTGAGGGCTTTCTTTTGGGCTTGTTGGTATAAAGCCTTCATGAATACCGAATAATAATCCAGCGTTGTTATTTATAGTGTAAAAGCCACTAATACTTGGAAGCCAAATATGCGAACTCTTTTTTAGCCAATCCGCTTTTTTGTCGATTTTTTTGTTTTGGTACAGTGAGTCAAAATACTCGCCGCGAATACCAAACGTAAGTGCGAGTTGAGAAAGATTGATTGTATCTTGCAAGAATACAGAGAATGCGTCGGTTTCTTCAATGTTTGTTGTAGTCGAAACGGTATCTGAGCCATCGCTGACTAATTCTTTAGATACCATTAAATACGCATCTTCAGTGTGCTTTCGTTCTATTTGATCTTGATGGAATCGAACACCCGTTGTGATTTCATGATCAATGTCGAACAATGTGAAAGAGGTGTTGAGTTCTGACTGTATACCTTGTGAATAGTATTCGCGGTAGTTGTCACCTAAAATAATTTTTTCACCTTCAAGCTGCGTATCTCTTGCGCCAGTTAGTACTTGATAAAACTCTTCATTAAGTTCGTTAGTGGTGTTGGTCAAAATTTCTTGTAGGTCACGTTCACCTGATTTAAACCCGTTAATTTTGTTCCAGCTACGAGTGAAATCATTGCGATAAACACGAGTTGTAACGTCAAACTTATCGTTTGAAATTAAATGAGTTAACTGAACCTGCTGGTGATCCCAATCCATTAAATCATGTTGGCTCGCTACATAACGTCTATTTGGGTTTTTAGCAAAATCGTTATCTGTTAATCCTAAGTAGGTTTCATTCGACTTTTCTGTTGCGGTAGCAAGTTTTAGCTCCACAATTTGCGAATAGTTTTTGCTACTTAAATCGTATTGTAGCTTTAACATGGCGTCATTTTTTTTGAAGCCTGTATCAGCGCTCTTATCGTCTATGCTGTCGAGTTCTTTAAAACCATCGGCTTCAACATGCGTTAGTTCAAGTAAGTAGCCAAAATTACCGTTTGTATTGCCGTAGTAACCTGTTACTTTGCCGAAACCGTCGCTACCTATTGCAAAGTCTACTGCGCCTTCGCTATCGGTAGGAATTGCTCGGGTTGTCATATTTAATGCACCAGCAACTGTATTTGGGCCATACTTAATTGCGGCAGGGCCTTTGAATACTTCTAATGACGTCATTTTACTCATCATTGGAAAGTAGTATGCTGCTGGCGCAGAATAAGGAGCTGGGCCTATTAATACACCATCTTCCATTACTGTGATTTTTTTACTACGTTCTGGTGTTGCGCCTCTAAAGCCAATGTTAGGACGAAGTCCGTAGCCGTCTTCTTCACGAATGTTTACACCGGGAACACTATATAAAACGCGGTTAATGTCGTCAAAATTAAACTTCTCTAATTCAACTTCTCCAATAAATGTTGCAGAACCCGCTTCTTTTCTTAGTTTGTCGCTATGGCCAATTATTTGTAATCGTTCTGTTAGCTCACTCGCTGCGTTTTTAACTTGTGTGTTTAACGTGTTTTCTTCTGCAAAAGCCTGATTAATTGTTGTTGTAGCAAGAGCAGTACAAAGCGCTACGTTAAGTAAATTAATGGTAAAGCGTGGGGTAGTCATTAATCGTTGTCTCCTGCTGAAGTCGCTGGTAATTCGAGCGCTAAGCTTGTAATAAAGTCTGTTTTTAATTGGTCTGTAACACTCTTAACTTCTGAATGAAGTTGTTCGACTTTATCAGGATCTGTTTCTAGTGTTTCTGTTAAGCTTGTATCTAAAGTATTTAAGGTATTTATTGCCTTATCTACGTTCGCGGCCATTTCGGTTGCTAGTGTTTCAGCACCCACATCAATGAGATATTCGATAAAACCTAAGCCATTGTTAGTATCAGTATCACCACTAAGTAACTTTTGAAAACCGATCAAATTATTGTGTATATGAGTAAATGAGTGCTGAGCGTATACAGACTCTACTTTTTCTACACATACACTAGAGCCACATGGATTTGTAAGAATCCCTAAAGGTGTAGCAAGTTTCGCGTCTTTGGTGATTGAGTCTAAGTAAAACAAGCTGTCACTTAATGCGTTAACGGCTTCGTGCTCTGTTGTAAACGTGCTGTTTGTTGTTCCAGCAGATCTTAATGTATTCGCATAGCCAGTTTCACCATTCCATGCTTCAAGTAAAAGATCTGCGTTATTGGTAATATCTTTTGCAACTTCTAATGCAAAATCACATCGTGCTGTTTTTATTTCTGAATGGGTTAACGTAAGCCAGTTTGGTGGCGGAGCAGTTACTTCACAGCTATGTTCGGTCGAGTCTGTAAACAATAAATACTCTAGCGCGTCTAAACCTTTTCGTGATGGTGTACGCAAATCAATGTTGTAAGGTTGGCCATTAACGGTACCTATTCTAAAGTACATTACGTCGTAATCTATGCCGCATGCTTTTACCGTTGGCCAAGAATAGATTTTGTTTCGTAACAACCCATCCTCGTTGAGTAGTGGACCAAGTTGCATTAATTCAGCTTGCTGCCATACGTTTATCGTATTTCGCCACTGCTCTTGCGCACTCGCTTTACTTGCTGTTAACGTGGCTTCGTCGATATCGTCATTTGCGAAACTATGTTCGTTAATGCAATAGCTATCAATACGTTCCGTTTGCTTTTGAGCTTCAAGTTTGAACGCTTCAAATGTAGGAGTGATGACGTTATCGGTTAATTGGGTAACTAGTGCCAACTGGTTAAAGCTGGTATCGGTGTTATTGTCTTTCGTGTTGTAGTCTTCACCCTCGCTGCTTGTAACCTCTTGATTACAAGCGGTTAGTAATAGTGACGCACTAATCGCAATAGATAATAATTTTTTATTTGTATAAAACACTTAGTTAACCCTTTAATACGAAGAAAGCTTGGGCTATAAATAGCCCAAGCTTATTGTTTACAACTTTCAGTAATACGTTAGAAATTCACGTATAGATTACCAGTTTGCTACGTTATCTGCATCAAACGATAACGCATCTTCAATAATTGCTCTAGCTAATAATAGATTTGCTTGATATGTATCAACGTTAGCTGAATCTAACTCTGGAGCATTACCGATTAATGTGTGGAATTCTTCAAATTTTTCGTCCGTAATTTTTGAATACGGGTTGAATTGAAGACCTAATGCAAAACCTTTTAATTCTGAAAAATGCTTTGCAGCATCAGCATAGTTAAAGTCAGCTGTACCCAGTTTTTCAAGATCTGCGTATGTATCGTTAATGTAGTGAACTACTGTTGAAGCAATTGCACGTTCCCAACCGTCTACCACAATGTCACGTTGTGCCTTTAGGTCTTCCATTTGTTGATCAGTTAATGCAGTACCAGCATTGTCGTTGATAATTTTACGACCAGCTAAAAATGCATCCATAATCGCTTTAGTAAAGTCTGTAGGGTTTGCATTACCTGCTGTTCCACGGTCACGCTTACCAGCATTTACAGAGTTACCAAAGTTAACTTCAGACGTCAGATCAAATTCGCCGTCGCCATCTGAATCGTGATGTAAGTTCCAATCGCTTCTGCCTTCTTCATCAGCTTCAACTTTACCTGAAAGCTCAATATCACTGTAAGCTAGGTATTCACGAGATGCGCCAAAATAACCAAAACCTTCATCAAATTGGTGCTCTAATTTAGTGTAAGCTTTAGTGCCACCGTCTTGTGAAATGTTGTCAGTTGTTAGGCCTTTTCCGTCAGTTTCATGTCCTAAGTAGTCGTCAGTTGACTGCGAGTATGCAATACCACCGAGTAAAAACTTCTGAATTAACTGCTTAAGATCTGTACCGTCTGTATTTAAGTAAACTTTAGAGATGTCATCGCCTGATGCTGACTGACGAACTGTTCCCATTAAGTGTGCTTCTGCATTATCAGCTAACTGACCAAAGAATATATCGATAAGGCCTTCAGGAGATGTAGAACCTTTTGCACCCCAGCCAGCAAATTCTGTGCTCCAGTCTTTGTGTTGACCTGTTGCATCGTTACCAGCCATTTTACCGTTAAGGTTTTTGTGGCTGCTAGAAATGTCAGCGATGAATTTCTGTTTTGAATCTGCCATAAACGTAATAGGGAAGTTGTCGTACTGTTCTTCAGTTGTACGGTAGAAGCTGTTTAATTTATTGATTACGTCGTCACGTGTTAACAACGTACCATCGTCTAATTCACTTTGAAGAGAGTTACCAATGTAGTGGTTTAATTCTGCAATAAGTGCATGACGAGCTATTTGACCTGTGTATGAAACGCTTGATACGCCTGTTTCAAATACACTTTCAAATGCGTAAGTATCTAACTCGTCTGTTACGTCAATAGTTAACGTTTTAGTGTATGCGTTGTTGCTTGAATCTGTAACTGTTACGTCTAAAGAAATGCTTTGTTCGGTTTCGAAATCGAACGTTGTGTTTTCAGCAACAGATAATGTGCTACCTGAAATAACGAAACGAGCGTCGGTAATTGAATAAGTAAAAGTATCGCCGCTGTCTGCGTCAACCGCTGATAAGTCACCAATAGCTGCTGTAGCATTTTCAGCAATAGCATTGCTTGATAACGTTATGTTTGTTGGAGCAGTGTTAGTTTCTACTGTAGGAGTTTCTTTATCGTCACTGCTAGAACCACCACATGCAGTTAAAGTTAATGAAGATATTACCGCTAAACTAATAAGACTTTTCTTAATCATTATAAATCACCGAGCTAAATTTAATTGTTCAAAATTTCAATGCGAGCATTCTATAGTAAATCTAGGTGGTAATGCAAATAGGAATTAGTCTTATTTGTGTTTTATTTGATATAGCGCAAGTTATAAAATTATAAATGTGCTACAAGCCTTTAAAATTGGCTTAATTGAAAATTAATAAAAAATAATTAAATTTATTTTGAACTTATTGGAATAACAAACCTCTTACTATACGAGAGGCTTTATTTCCCTTAGTGTTTCATGTTTATTTATAACGCGTATTTTTTAATACGCGTTTTTTTTGTCAAAAATTTAAGGTTTTATAGCGTGGAAATGGTGCGAGGGGATTAAGGTGTTTGTTTTGTTCCTGCGTCTAACATAGCGCCAAACTCTTCTTCGGTAATAGGTTTGCTGTAATAGAAGCCTTGTAGTTCTTCACATTCATTGCGATTCAAAAAGTTTTGCTGTTCTATAGTTTCAACGCCCTCTGCAATAACCGACATTTTTAAAGAATGCGCCATTGAAATAATTGCTAAAGTAATTTCTTTAGCATCTGAACTCGTCTCAAGTTCACTTACAAATAAGCGGTCAATTTTAATGCGATCCATCGGGAATTGTTTCAAATAACTTAAAGACGAGTAACCGGTACCAAAGTCATCGATAGAGAGTAAAACGCCCATATTTTTAAGTTGATTTAAAACATTAATCGCGTTGTTCATATCTTTCATTAAGCTACTTTCAGTTAACTCAAGTTCTAAATATTTAGCAGGTAGTTGTGCGTTGTTAAGCGCTTGAGCAACAGATTCGATAAGGCTAGGTTGAGAAAACTGAACGGTTGAAAGGTTTACAGCGACTTTAAGGTGATTATGGCCATTGTTATGCCAAGATTTAGCCGCTAAACATGCCGATTTAAGGATCCATTTACCAATTGGTACAATTAAACCTGTGCTTTCTGCAATAGGAATAAAGTCGTCAGGTTGGATAATACCGCGTTCTGGGTGATTCCAACGAGCAAGTGCTTCTACACCAATGATTTGCTTCGTTAATGCATTTACTTGTGGTTGATAGTAAATTTCAATTTCTTGTCTTTCAATTGCTTGCGTTAAATCACTAACTAAACGTTTATGTTCTATTAGGTTTGCTTTGATTTCGTTGTCGTAATAGCAAATACCGCGATCAATTTGTTTTTTCGCTTTTTGCATTGCTGTTACTGCAGCATTAAATAGTTCATCAAGTTTTGAGGCATGAGTAGGGTAAAAGCTGGCACCTATACTTATTGGTAAGGTAAATGACTCGTTTTGAATTTGATAAGGTTTGCCAAGTAATTGATATAACTCGTCACAGTAGTGAGATAACTGCTCCTGATTTTTAACGCCTTTAAAAAATATAGAAAACTCAGGGCCATTCAAACGTGCGCATTCATGTTTGTTGTCGATACACGTATTAATACGTGTAGATGCAATATTGAGTAAATGATCTCCGGCTTTAAACCCTAGTAATTCATTTACTTCTTTAAATTTACCTAAATTAATCACCACCAACGCAAAATCAATATCACCATTGGCGTGGCGAAGTGCTTTTACCATATTCTTTTTAAGTTGGTGTTGTGTTGGTAACAACGTAACAGGGTCATGACCAATATGTTCTTCTAAATCTACGATTTTCTTTTGCGTATTATGCGTATTAATAATAGACGCCAATGAAAACAGTAATAATTGAGTAACAATGGTTAACGCGGGTTCAAACCATAAATTCAAGCTGTACAGTAATATGGCACTTACTAAAACACTGGTGGTTATTTGTAGCAACGCACCCGGTATTAACCACACTTGTGGAATAAAGTAAGTACAAATTAAGCTAAGTAAAATAATCACAAACTTAATAGAATGGCTAGCCCATGGCTCGATATGCGAGATTGTTGATTTAGCCAATATACCGTTAACAATATGGGCGTTTACCTCAACCCCTGACATGTTCTGGTGATTACTCGACAAAGGTGTTGTGAAACCAGGTGTTAAGCCCATAGCGGTAATACCGACAATAATAACTTTGTCTTTAAACACGTTCGGGTTGATGGTTTTAGACAATACATCAATATATGAATACGTAGGGATTGAACCTGTTTCTCCAGAATATGGAATAAAAACAGGCTGACGTCTTGTCCAGTGATTACCGAGTGTTAATGTTGTTGTTTCATAGTTTACATCTGGTGTAGCAAGTTGAGCTAAGGCTAAGGCAAAGCTTGGCCATTTTGATTCTTTCCAACCTGCATATAAATATAGCGACCGAACAAGTCCGTCGCTATCTAACTCAAGATCTACATGGCCAACTCCGGCACTTTCATCGGCTAATATCGGTATTGGCAGCAACTCACCTGTTGTGGTGTTTGTAGGAGTGCGTGGCGCTACGGTTAGAATGACTGATTGGTTATCTTCTATGGTTGTTGCAAAGTGCTTATCTCGCTCTGGGTGAGCTTTATCAGCCTCGGCAAACAATAAATCAAAACCAATTGATTTAGCTTTTGAAGTGGCGAGGCTGCTCAATAACGTTGCGTGAACATCTCTCGACCATGGCCATTTACCTATCTCACTAATACTTTTGTCATCGATAGCGATAATAACAGTATTTTGTTTAACTTGTGGCGGATTACTTCTTAATAAAAAGTCGTAAATTACGGTGTCTAATCGACTGAATTCATTGGTAAATAATATAAGTATGCCTAGTAAAAAAACAATCGCGCGCAGCTTGTTTTTTTGCCACATCTCGGGCAATTTTACTTGTCGAGTTGTGGCAGTTGAACTCATATTAAAATAACAAGCAAGATGAAGCCAAATAAAGAAAGAATGCCTTTATCTATTTGGGAAATGTGTTGAGTTTCGCTCCATTGGCTTTCAATTTGAGTATTTGGAAGCACGACTTTACAGCGTATGAATAACTCTTGTTCTGGGTTGAGTGTTAATTCAGTTGTTTTATTGTCAAAACGATATTCGTTTAAGGTGGTTGAAAATTCACTGTTTTGAGCTGCTTGAATGACAATGTTTTGATTTGGGCTGATAACTGACCAGCTTAATTTAACACTGTCTTCAGATTGATCTACAAAGCAGTTTGGCAGGCTAACTTTCGTTGCCCAATTAAATTTGGCAACAGGCGAAGCAGGGCCTTTATCGTTATTTTCGAGCGATGACACTCTCCAGTAGTAATCACCAAAAGCTAACGTATCAGGTAAAGAAAACTCTGTGGCTTTTACGTGTTTCTCAATCACCTTTTGTTTGAATTTTTCGTCACTCGCAAGTTCAACCAAGTACGAAGTTGCTTTACTTGTAGGTTTTACTTCCCAAGACAAATTACGTTCTGCAACCGTACTATTGAAACGTTGTGATGCCCCGTTTAATTTAGGAGCGTAAGGGTAAAGGTTTAATGAAAAATGAGCGTTTGCGGCAACTCCTTCGATGCCTAAATCATCAAATGCTGTTACACGGTAAAAGTATTTTCCGTCTGATAGCTTTACAGGAATATGTATTGAGTTTTCAGTGGTAAGTGCTTGCCATAAAATACTCTTAAAACTACTGCTGTCTGACAGTTGTATATTGTACCGAGCTGCTTTTGGTAAAGCTTCCCATGAAACAAAAGGTGTACTTTCAAATACATTTGTTGAAGTATTTAATTGTGGAGGAGGTAACAACTTGACCGGCTTGCTAGGTGGTTTACCCTGTTCAATACGTGTACCTAAACCTGCTGTTACACTGATAGATTTGTTAGGTTCTTCACCCGCAACGGCAACATTTCCCTCAATAACTTCTACTGTAGAAATATTGTCAGTTGTGTTTGATACACGGTATTGAGTACCTCGAACCGAGCTTATCGCTGAAGGGGTTGAGATGTCTAATCGAGAACCTGGTCCTTTATTTTTTTGGGCGCTTGTTTCTACTTTGCCTTGTATTACTCTGATTCGAGTATCTACCATGCCTGTTTTGCCGTAAGCACTAAGGTGATCAAACGCTACAATTGTGTTTTTAAACAACACCATTTCGCTTTGATCAGCAAATACGACGGTAGCACTGGCGTCGTCACCTATACGCACTTCGTCACCAAGTACGAGTTTAGTTGCAAGTGTAAGAGGGTGGAGTTCTTCGTTACGTAAGTATTGATTGTTACCTTGTTGGAAAGCAACTCGAGCAGTGGCAGGTGAATGCTTAAGCCAGCTCATAGGAATACGAATAACAGTACCTGGGTTAATTCTTTTAGGGTACTTAATGTTATTTATTTTTTGTAGGTCAGTGTAATAGTCAATTTTTTTAAGAAACTTTGACGTTATGTTCCAAAGGTTATCGCCATTTGATACGACATAAACCCATGTTTTGTTATCGGTTTGCCTATTTTCTATACCGTATGTTTGTAAAGATACACAAAGGTATAAAACAAAACCAATGATAAAACGCATGTTTAATTCCATTATTTTATAGTGCCATTACAACAAGAATTGTTAACTGAACGTTAATAATACCCTAATTCAAGTGTTGAATAAAACTTTTCATGTTAATTATTGTATACAATCTTAATACATATAAAGCCTTGGTGAGGTACTACCACTCAGGTTTTCATGTTAAAGTTTGCTGTAAATAATCAAACGGCTATCCCTATGTTTAATATAAAACTTTTGCTTATTGGATTGATACTTTTTTCGTTAATTAGTTCAAAATTAATGGCACAAATATCCAATAAAATTGAGTTTAGTGCTCTACCAGAACCTGTAACAAATAATGCTATAACTATAGTTGAAAAAAAAGGTGAACGTTATTTAGTTTCATTTTCAGGTTTGGGCGCGAAAAAATCTTCCTCAGATGTTCATAACAAAACCTTTGTTTATCGATTTAATGAAAATAAGTGGAGCCAAGGAAAAAACGTGCCAATGTCTATTAAGGTAGTCGACAGCGGTGCTAAACCTAATAAAAATGATGAATTACCTTTATTAACAGGGCGTTTAGCAAGTATTGCAACCAGTATTGGTGATTTAGCGTATGTATTTGGAGGTTATACTGTCGCTAAAAACCATGTGGAAGTTTCTGTGCCAGATGTTTATAGCTACGATGTCATTAAAGATGAATATACTCTGCTGACACCAATGCCTGTTCCGGTTGATGATAGCGTCGCCCTAACGTATCAAAATCGATTTATATATTTAGTAAGCGGATGGCACAACGATGGAAACGTTAATTTAGTGCAGGTTTTTGACACTCAGAAGAATACTTGGTCGCAAGCGACTCCATTTCCCGGAGCGCCTGTTTTTGGACATGCGGGAGGTATAGTCGGAAACGAAATGCTGATATGTGATGGCGTTAAAGTGCGATTTCATAAAAATAAACGTAGAGACTTTACATCAGAACCCGCTTGTTATTTAGGTAGCATAAAGGAAGGCAATATAAACAAAATTGATTGGCGCATAGTTGAACACCCTACAGGTGATGCTCGATATAGAATGGCTTCAGTAGGTAGCGTTCATAAAAACCAAATTGTATTTGTTGGGGGAAGTGAGAATCCCTACAATTATGACGGTGTTGGCTACAACGGTAAACCTTCCGAACCGACAACATCCATGTGGCGTTTTGATTTAAAAACTAAGCACTGGATTCTATCAAAAACGGAATATTCTACTATGGACCATCGTGGACTTATTGAACTTGATGGTAAATATATTACCGTTGGTGGAATGAGTGCTAACCAACAAGTGATGGATCAGGTTGTCGTTCATTAGCGATATTCAATCGTAAACGAGATAATCATTTTGGTGGAGTTAGACTTTTTCTATGAATAAGATAACTTCACCAACGTTTAACCCAAACTTTATAATGTCGGTTTTGTTGAATAATCTTTTTTGGTCTATTAGGTACATCCAGTCGTCGAGCGTCACTTGGTACTCGGTTCCATCGACTTTTATTAATAAGTCGTATCTCCAATAAAGCGCAGCACCACTAATTTTTCCTATCGCTTCACCAACAACATCATTCGCAGTTCCTGTGTATTTGATTCCATTTTCAGTTTGTTGTTTTTGTATTTCCCATATTCGTGTTGATTTTTCTCCATCATCAAAAACAAACCATTCGTTTATCGTGCCGTGGTTTCCATTCCATTGCGCATCAATATCGACAGAAAAACGTCGTGTAAGTTTTCCGTTTCTGTCTAATACAATGCCATATGCATTGAGTTTTCCATTAAAAAAAGTGTCTAACGATAAGTTCGGCGTCGTGTGCTTATAATCATTGATATTGGGACTTGAGCATGAAGCTAGAGACATTATAGTAAAAAGTAATATGGCTACTTTAGGAAAAAACTTCATGATTTAGCACCTATTAATTTGTTACGTAATTTAGGTTCAGATGTATGTTTTGATAGCCAAATAGATAAGAAGTAAGGACCAAATTCAGTATCCGTAATTGTACCCAATTCTTTATATGATAGACCTGCGCTCGAAGGATCAGACATAGAGCGTTGTAAATAAAAATGGCTGTTTTGGTTTTTATCAACCACTAATAAAATAGTATCCTTGTTATTTATGTTAGGGAAAACCGTACTGAGCTTTTGTAGCCAATCATTTTCCTGCTCGGTTGTTATTGGAGTTGCCTTGTTTTGTTTTCTTAATTTATTCCATTGATCACTCGTAGCTTCAATAAAGTCTGACTTATCAATGTCTCGCTTATATGTGAGTTTTAATGCTTGAGGGTATATATGTGGATCGTAATTACCTGTCTTTGAATAAAACTCAGCTTTATAAATATTCCAAAACATAATTTTCATATCGCCTTCGCCCAGTTTATGCAGACTACTGAGTAATGTTAAATCGGAATGAGCACTAGCTATGTTAACAACGGCTTTAGATTGAGCGTGGCTTTCTCCATTTGCATTAATTGACAAAAGAATTAAGGTTATTACGTAAAAGAATGCTGTTTTATTCATGGTCAGCCTTATCAAGTGTGTGAATGAAGCTTTTTATTTTGAGGAAAAAGCAATTCTCGAAAAATTACGCAAAATGTTGGTAATACAATGGCCCATGTAACCGCAATAACAATCACGAAATAGCTTGATGATAACGTCGTTTGCAATGCGCTAAAATTTAACGCAGCGAAGTAGCTTAATGAACCAAAAACACCGCCAAGTATCACTTGTATCACAATAGGTGACTTTATTAGCCAATGAAGACTATGGTTTAAACTCAGCACAAAACAACACCATAACAATACTAACCATGTAGGTATAAAAGCTGAGTAGGTAGTAAATTCAAGTACACCCAATACATATAAAAACTGGTCGATACTGCAACCTAAAAGTGCAAGTAGTAGAACTTTTACATCGTTATATTTTGTAGGGCTTAGCAAAAAGTGAATAATGAGTAAGCCGAACATAATCAAAATTCCAGACTGTTGGTATAATGCTGCGGTAAACCAACATGCCTGAAAAATAATAAAGTTAATAAGCGAGAATTTGCTCATCATGGCTATCTTTGTAGTGTGGTTTACGAGCAACAATATGGTGAGTACTAATGACTCGTTCGATAAAGGCTCCTTCACAGTATGCTAGGTAGTAATGCCATAATCTTTTGAATTGTTCGTCAAATCCAAACGGTTGTATATCTTCCCAATTTTTATCGAAGTTTTTTCGCCAGTCACTTAATGTTCGTGCGTAATGCAAACCTATGTCATGAATAGAGTCGATCATCATATCTGTAGTATTTGCTATATGGTTACTCATGATCGCTATAGAAGGAAGACAACCTCCAGGGAAAATGTATTTCTGAATAAAGTCGACATCTTTACGGTAACTGTCGTATCGTTGATCTGCTATGGTAATTGCTTGAATTAGCATTTTCCCTTGTGGTTTAAGTAGCTTATTACAGGTGTTGAAAAACTCACCTAAGTATTTATGTCCTACAGCCTCGATCATTTCTATAGAAACGAGCTTATCGAACTCACCTTCAAGTAAGCGATAGTCTTTTTTAAGTAGTTTAATTTTATCGGATAAACCAAGTTGTTCTACGCGGGTTTTAGCGTATTCATATTGTGCATCTGAAATTGTTGTTGTGGTTACTTGGCAGTTGTAATGGGTAGCGGCATATATCGCTAATCCACCCCAGCCGGTTCCAATTTCAATGAGGTGGTCGCTTTCTTTCAGCGAAAGTCTGTCGCAAATGGTTTTAAGCTTTAATTGTTGTGCTTGAGTTAGTGTTTGATCTTGCTCGCTGTAAATTGCGCATGAATACATCATTTCTTTATCGAGAAAGCGGGTGTATAGATCATTCCCTAAGTCATAATGGGCAAGTATGTTCTTTTTAGAACCTTGCAATGTATTTGCGTTTTTGAAGTTTAATAGTTTATTTTTTAATGTATTTAATAACTTATTTTTGTTTTCCATTTCATCGAGTACAGCTTGGCTTCGGGCGAATACTCGTACTAGTTCGGTTAGATTAGGTGATGTCCACTTTTGAAAGAGATATCCTTCTGCAGCTGCAATACTTCCTCCTTTAATAATATCAGCATAAATAGATGCGTCGTGGACGTGCATGTGTCCTTTTAGTGTGGCGCTAGTATTTCCGTATAAGTGGCTTTGAGATCCTTCTGTTATTTCGATACAGGCATTAGGTAACTTATCTAACGTAGATAAAACGAGGCTTTTGCATTTTTGTTCAAACCAGTTGAGTTTGTTGTCGAAAATTAAGCTGTCTGTTTGTTCCATAATGACCTCGATATTAATTTTTTTGGTAATGTACAAAAGGAATACGTTTTAAAAATATTTTTAATGCCTGCCAATAAATTAACGTTACAATTTTGATAACGGTAAAAGGTAAGCTCATCCAAGATTTGATAATAGGAAGTGAGCTTAGTGGCTGTTTTTCCAGTTTCATGTTCGCTTCGAACACTTTGTTATTTGTTTCGTTATCTATGTTCTGAATGTTTACATAAGCTTTTTTATTGGGCTTAGTTACATGCCAGCGATAGTTCATATTCATTTCCATGAATGGTGACACATGAAACGCTTTTTCAGTAATGTTTTTATCTCCTTGTTTTTGTGGATCCATATCTACAAGGTAGTAATGCCTTTCATTCCAAGGAGTATTGCTAACTTCCGCTAACATTAGGTTGCACGTGTTATTTTTATCAAAACAGTAATAAAAATTAATGGGGCTAAAATAAATACCTAAGCATCGGCATTGAGCAATCATCAGTACTTTTGTGCCGTCCCACTGACCACCTAAATTTTGTACTTTAGTATGGATACGTTGCTTAAGCGTACCTGGTTCACTTTGTATGTAATCTTTTTCATAAAACCTAACAGGGTTGAACCATTTAGTTCCAAATAATTTAGTACAACGGGTTGCGTCGTTAAGCTCATCTAGCACTATACCGATCATGGACACGTGGTAAGAAAATGCATGTAGTTTAGGAGAAAATCGCTTGTGAGAAACAATGCCTTGATAAATACCACTTTCAAGCGAAGTTGCAGCATTACTTGTTTGTGTTGATGGTTTTAGCGTAGTCATTAGCGCGTTCCGTTATAGTTCAATACCAAACCGTTTTGCTACTTTTACCGCACTTACTACGCCGTCTTCATGAAAACCATTATGCCAATAGGCGCCTACAAAATGCGTGTTGTTGATGCCACATATTTCGTCTCGTCTTTTTTGAGCATTAAGACTGGTTTGATTAAAAACAGGGTGATGATAGGTAAAGGTTGCTAATATTTTTTCAGGGTTTATTTTGGCTGTTTGATTTAACGTTACGCAGAACGTGTGCTCCTTGGTTTTTAGGCCTTGTAATATATTCATGTTGTACGTTACGCATGACGATCGTGTTAGTTGTTCTTGATTTGAGGTGTCGTCCAGCAAATAATTCCAACTTGCCCACGCAAGCTTACGTGTGGGTAATAAAGTAGTGTCTGTATGCAATACAACTTCATTTGCACTATATGGAATATCTCCAAGAATAGATAATTCTTCATCTGTTGGTTGTTCGAGTAATTTAAGGGCTTGATCCGAATGACAAGCAAAAATAACCTCATCAAATACTTGTGTGCTGTTGTCGGAAAAAACAATTTCAACATTACTATTATGTCTTTTTACATGTTTAATAGATGTGTTTAAGTGAATGTTATTTTCAAATGATTTAACTAGCGGCTTAATGTACTCGCGAGAGCCCTTAGGAATAACATACCATTGAGGGCGATCAGTAATGTTGAGTAAGCCATGGTTATAGAAAAAGCGTATAAAAAAATGCAGAGGAAACTCTAACATCTCAATTAAACTTGTTGACCATATAGCTGCACCCATAGGTAATATGTAGTTTTGCGTAAAGTATTCAGAAAACTTATGTTCGCTTAAAAAGTCTCCCAACGTTTCGTTTTTATCAATATTGTCAAGAGAGTATCGCTCTTTACATGTTTTATTGAATCGAATGATTTCAGTAATTAATCGCCAAAATTTTACACTGAAAATATTGCGACGTTGTGCAAATAATGTATTGATTGTATTACCGTTGTATTCAAGGTTAGATTGCTTGTTCAGCACGCTAAAGCTCATTTCAGTAGGCTGTAATGCTACTTTCAGCTGTTTGAGTAATTTTAAAAAATTTGGGTATGTTTTGTTGTTGCAAACAATAAAACCAGTGTCTATTGCATAGCTCTGTCCATTCAGTTCAATGTCTTTTGTTGCGGTGTGTCCGCCAATGTAATTGTTTTTTTCGAATACGGTAACGTTATGCTTTCTGCTTAGTAGATAAGCTGATGTTAAGCCTGAGATACCCGTACCAATAACAGCTATTTTTTTCATAAAGTTGGTGCCTTGTTAATCGTTTTGCCGATGAGATACTTCCAAAGCGAAAAGGGAAGCATTGACAATGCTTTCAAGCAAAAAGTAAATCGTGAAGGAAAGTTGATTTCAGATTTTTTCTGAGTGATTCCATCTACTATATACAGCGCAGCTTTGTCTGCAGTAATGATGGCAGGCATTGCAAACGTGTTTTTGTCAGTTAGTTTAGTTTGTACGAAACCCGGATTTATTAGACTTACACTAATATTATGTGGTTTTAAGTCGATACTAAGGGTTTTAGCTAAGTAACTTAGTGCCGCTTTTGATGCGCCATATGCTTCAGCTCTTGGTAGTGGTAAAAAGCTCGCGCTTGAGCTAGTAATAACAAGTTGTCCGTTATTTTTGACTCGTTTTAGCCAAACATCTAGGCAGTAACCAACGGCAATAAGGTTATTTGTAATTACGCGCTCAAACAAATCTCCATCAAAATTAACGGGATCGTCTATATATTCGCAATCACCTGCATTCAATATAAGTATGTCGATTTCACCAAAATCTACGGGAATGTTTTGTATGGCTTCTTTATTTGTTAAGTCGCAGGTGAAGGTAATTATATTCGGGTGAGTTGATGCAAGGTCGTTTAAACGTTCTTGATTTCTCCCTCCGGCATATACCTTGTAATTGTTATCAGCAAAGCGCTTTGCAACAGCAGCCCCTATGCCTGATGAAGCCCCTGTTATTAATACAGTCTTCATGATTGAATTCTTTTTTTGATGAATCTAACCGCGCTGCCAAGTAAAGGGATTTGTTCATACAGCATTGAACCTGCATCTAAATAATCTCTGTGATAAATTATTTTATCGTCTTTGCTCTTTAGGTGTGAATGCCCGACTACGGTGATTGTTTTTCCTGAGTTTAGCTTAGGGTGTTGGTATTGCATTTCCCAATACACACCAGCTTCGGTTGGTGTTTCAATTGAGTGATTAATAATGAATTTGCAGCTTATAACGTTGGTATATAAGTTTTCGAAGTAGGCGATAAAATTGTTTATACCTTCGACTTTATGTAAAGGGTCTTCAAAACAAATACTTTCATGGTATACATCGTTTAGTGTTTCTAAATTATGCTTAGTTAAGTTTTGGTAAACGTGCTCAAAATTATTTAACCACTCGTTATTGTTGGTAGTTACTTTCTCTTGGCTTGATAGAGAGTTTAAGGCTTCATTGTGTTTACCGTTCATACCATGCTTCCAGAGTGGGTTGTTAATTGTTTAAATCATTATTGTTTGTAAAAGTCTAATGCAGTTAACCTTGCTGACTTATGATCCACAATAGGCTCAACATAAAGGCTCGTTTGCTTTGTTGCTTTTAAGTATTCGTGAGGAAAATGAATGTGTTTGCTTGGTACATTTTCCAGCCCTTTAATATATTTACGAATGAAATCGCCATTCGGATCAAATTTTTCACTCTGAGTTATTGGATTAAATATTCTAAAGTAGGGTTGTGCATCGCACCCTGTGCCAGCAGCCCATTGCCAACCGCCATTATTTGCTGAAAAATCTCCATCAATTAAATGCTGCATAAAAAACTTTTCACCTAAACGCCAATCAATCAGTAAATGCTTAGTTAAGAAGCTTGCTACTATCATTCTCAAACGGTTATGCATCCAGCCTGTTTGTGTTAATTGCTTCATGGCGGCATCTACAATAGGGTAGCCCGTTTCTCCGTTACACCATTTTGTATAAGCGTAGGGGGAGTTTGGCCAACGTAATGTGTTAAATTTTGGTTGAAAATTGGTGTGTTTGCACAGTTCAGGGAAATGAAATAAAAGGTGTTTGTAAAAATCTCGCCATGCGAGTTCGTTAACCCAAGTGAATTCGACACTTTTTGGGTTCTCAAGCATATGTGGGTTTGTTTGTAGAGCATTTAAAAATACTGCTCTTGGGCTTAATGCGCCAATGGCTAAATAAGGGGATATACCGGATGTGCCTTTACGTGCAGGAAAGTCTCTGTTTTCTTTATATGAAAAATGTTTATGATCAAAAAAATCAGGCAACACCGTTTCTTCTATTTCTGTTACAAGTGGCCATTTATTTGAGCTGACTTTATCAAAATTTAGTTGATGAGAGCGTGAGTTACTAATAGGTTTACGAGCAGATGATTGGTTTATTTTCGGCGCTAATTGTACACCATGAAGTTGGATGTGTTTTACCCAAGAATTTTTGAATGGTGTAAATACTTTATACATTTCTCCTTCTTTATTGAGAACGGCGCCTTTATTGACGATAACGTCACATTCAAATAAATGTAATTGTGTAGATATTGCTTTAAGTGCATGGAGTGCTGTTTGATCACGTAGTTGTTCATTAATTTCAACTTCAGTATTCGCGAAAACGTGTTTTACGTTAAATTGTTCGCAATACTGTGCGAGAACATCTACTTGATTTGGGTAGTTTGTTGCACTGAGAACGTCGAACGGAATTCCGAGGTTCTCGAGCTTTTCAGACAACAGGTTTAAGTGCCTTTCTAAAAAGTCTACCTGAATAGGGGCAGTGTTATGCGCTTTCCATTGTTCTGGTGTTTCTATAAATATTGCTTTGCATGTTCCTGTGCCATGCTTAAGAGCGCTTGATAACGCAATGTTGTCGCTTATTCTCAAATCGCGACGAAACCATATTATATTCATTGATTAAACATCTATTAATGTAGGAGAGTGGCTTTTTTTTAAAAGCCATAACGTAATTTTAAGTCGTCTGGATAAGGTGATAAATAAACCTGAGAAGATAGATAATCACTCGTAAATTCACGTAAATAATGATTAATTAACGTGAGTGGAACGAGTAAAGGTAGCGTGCCCAATCTATAGTCTTCAATTTTTTCTACTAATTCCTGCTTTTGAGGTTTAGTCAGGTATTTTTTAAAATATCCTTGAAGGTGTAATAGGGTGTTTGTATGGCTTTTCCTGTTTGATAAATGCTTTAACGCGGCCATTAAACCTGTAATGTATTGATGTGCCATATCAGCTAATTCGAGATCAGCTCTTGCTAATAGTTTCCCTAACGCTTTATAACTTTGTACATGATGACTCATGACTAAGTACTTATGTTCGCTATGAAATGTGGTTAGTTTATGTTTTGTTAGCCCTGATGCTACAAGATCTTGCCAGTGTCGATAGGTAAACACACGAATGATAAAGTTTTCACGTAAAGGCATATCGTTCAAGCGACCATTTTCTTCACAGGGTAGTAGTGGATTTTTTTCCATTACTGCTTTGGCAAATACTCCCACGCCGTCGTGTTTACAACCTTTGCCATGTTCGTAATAAACTTTTACGCGTTCCATGCCGCAGCTCGGGCTTTTTTGACAAAAAATAAAACCGCTTAGCCCTGACATTGTATTTGCAGACTTTTCGCCATAGTTGGTTAATGCTTGTGTTACGTCGCCAGAACCATCAGGTTGGCTTACAACAATCGCATCGTTAATAAGTACTTGTCTTATCGTTGGGCGAGGGATTGGTAATCCAATCGCAACTTCTGGGCAAAAGGTTTTAAAATCAACATGTTTACCAAGTTCATTTACACAAAAGTCTGATTTTTTATGGCCTGTGTCATATCTTACGGGTTCACCAAACACACAGGCACTCATACCTATCACTGGTTTATTATCTAAAGCTTTCATTGAAACTCCTTGTAGTGAATTAAATCAACAAACTGATTTTCAATTTAATAAATGAAAGATCCAATTGGATTAAGCAGCTTACTTATGCCTTGAGTAAATTGCAGAGCATCGTCGGCAACGGTAAAACATAAACAACCTTCTGTAGTGTGCGGATGATGTGTGTGTTCACCCGTTAACCAAATAAAGTCGCCTTTTTCATATGTGCCCATTTCATCTTCAAAACTGCCCTCAAGCAAAAGTGTTAATTCAAAACCTTTGTGTGTATGTGAAGGTACGCCTCCGTCTTTTTCTATATGAAGCAGGCTAGAATGTAATGGTCCTTCATTTAAGTTTAGTCTAGTTCGACTGAGTTTCCCCATTTTATGCCAACCAGTCATAGACATAGATCGCAAAGCTGTGGGTAACTGATAAGTTTGCCCCTTTATTTCAATTTCTAGTGGTGCCTTTTCGCTAACTTCGTTAATCGATTCGCTTTGAGTAATTAAATCAATCATGTCGATATAGTCTGCTGGTTGTTTAACGGAAGATGTATCTGAATAACTATGGTTATCATGACTAAATGCATTTGAGGCCGATTGTTCAGTTAGCATTGCGATGTTTTTAGCGCATATCGGGCACATTTCAGCGTGAACAGAAATTGCAGCACTGAGCGATGCTGGTAAAGAACCTTCAACAAATGAATTCAATAGCTCGTGTTTAGGGTGATGCTTAATCATGATGATTCTCCCATTTGTTGCTTTAACTTAGCTAGTGCTAGCCTCAATCTGGATTTAACGGTACCAAGAGGAATGTTGAGTTCATTCGCTACCTGTTCTTGAGAGAGCTCTCTGTAATAGATATATTTCACAACAGTTTGTTGTGCTTCTGGTAATAATTCAATGTGCTGTGCCAGAGAAGATGTTAATAAATGATCGCTAAAAACATCATCTTCAACCATGGTTGATTCTGCAACTGGCCATATGTCGTCACTGAGCGTGTCTTCACGGTTTGATTTTATTTTTCTGAGCATGTCAAAGGTTAAATTACGCATTATGGTATAAACCCACGTTGTTGCTTGCCCTTTGTCAGCATCAAACATGTGTGCTTTTTTCCAAACATTGCTCATTGTTTCTTGAAGTAATTCATTTGCTGAGGTTTCAGTATTAAGTTTTTGAATGCCAAAGCGAATAATTTTGGGGGCGAACCAGTTGAACAAGCAAGCAAAAGCTTTTTTGTCTCTGTCTGCTGCAATGTTATATAGCCAAGTGTTTAATTGGTGGTACTCATCATTATTCATTGCTGAATGTCTTATGGTGATATCAGAACGCGCTGAAATATTCATTAAAGATAGATTCATAATATATAACACTT
This sequence comes from Colwellia sp., assembly GCA_020630795.1. Lineage (GTDB taxonomy): Bacteria > Pseudomonadota > Gammaproteobacteria > Enterobacterales > Alteromonadaceae > Pseudocolwellia. The sequence goes on along the minus strand of JAHDIK010000008.1, from coordinate 32,185 downwards.
CAAAGTCATTAGTTTTTTTAATTTCGATGAATGACATTACGAATCAATCGATAAGACAGATCACTATATTTGAAAATAAGAAGCAATAAATAAAAAGGGAGGAGGGTGAGCAGGCCAGCGGGAGAGCCAAGCCTGCTCTGATAAACAGTGAGCTACTGGTCAAAGTAACAACTATTTAGTTTCAATCTAATCTCAGTGGTCATGCTGAGATATTATAAATTTAACACATTTTTAACAAAAAAGAGTATTTTTTTTAATATTATTTAGTTTAAAAGTATCAAGTTGATTTCAATCAAGAATATTTGCTTAAAAACGTTCAATTGACAGATTCATCTATACATTCCAGTTATACAATGTAAAATATTAATGAAAGTGATTCTCATTTGCGTATTGGGGTGTACATGACATTAGGCGATTTAAAGCGTAAACAAAAAGCAATTATTAAAGCGTTGCCTAAAGATAAATTAATTGCAGCACAGTTGCTAGAACAAGGTTTTGTACCTAACGTAGAAGTATTGCTAATGCACAGAGGTTTATTTAAAGGTCCATTAGCTATTCGTTTAAATGATACTAAACTAGCATTAGGTCTTAAAATTGCTCAACAAATACAAGTAGAAAAAATTTCATGAGTACACCGTTTCATTTTGCTCTGATTGGTTTTGCCAATTCAGGCAAAAGTTCTTTGTTTAATAAACTTACCGGAGCTCGACAGCAAATCAGTAATTGGTCTGGCGCTACAGTATCAGTTAAACAAGAACATTTTTCTTTTGACTCTTCCAATACTAATAATGAAGCGTTGTTGTCAGATTTACCAGGTATTAGTTCGCTTACTAATCGGGTCGAGCAGGGAACCGATGTTGCTATTTCTCGGCAGTTTATATCGAGTAACAGCATTGATTGTATTGTTAATGTGGTTGACGCGACTCAGTTAAAACGTCAACTGTTTTTAACATTACAGCTTTTAGAGCTCGGTATCCCGGTTATTGTTCTTTTAAATAAAAGTGATAGAAAAGAAGCTCAACATGTTGATGTAGAGTTATTGTCGCAGGAGCTAAAATGTCCTGTATGGAGTATTAGTGCAAACAAAATGTCTGACTCAGACTTAAAAGAAAAGTTTGCCCAAACATGCACTACGATTAAGGCAAAAAGCTCTCCAATTCGAGAGATTGAATCCGACTCTGAGCACTCTTCTACACATGTGGAAGTGCAGTATCAAAAAATTAGTCAAATCGTTCAGCGTGTTAAAAAGAATCAACGAGTAATTAAAAACTCTAGTGATGTGATTGATTCTGTAATTCTTCATCCTGTTTTAGGTATTCCAATTTTTCTCGGTGTTATGTACTTGTTGTTTATGTTTGCAATAAACATCGGTGGTGCATTTATCGACTTTTTTGATGTACTGGGTGGAACATTGTTTGTGTCTTACCCAATGCATTATTTGGCACAATTCGACCTTCCGTTGTGGTTACTAACAATACTTGAAGGTATTGGTAGCGGAGCACAAACCGTAGCAACCTTTATTCCTATCATTGCATGTTTGTTTATTGGTTTGTCATTACTTGAAAGTTCTGGGTATTTAGCTCGCGCAGCATTTGTAGTTGATAGCTTAATGCAGCGAATAGGCTTACCTGGTAAAGCCTTTGTGCCGTTAATTGTTGGATTTGGCTGTACGGTACCTGCAGTTATGTCGGCACGAGTACTTGATAGCGAACGAGAGCGTATTACAACAGTAATGATGTCACCATTTATGTCGTGTGGTGCTCGTTTACCCGTATACGCTCTATTCGCTGCGGCGTTCTTTCCTGATAATGGTCAAAACTTAGTATTTCTGCTGTACTTGATTGGAATTGTTGCCGCTATTTTTACGGGTTTTTTATTGAAAAAAACGACGCTACCTGGCACAAGCTCGATGAATATTATGGAATTGCCATTGTATGAGAGACCAAAATTATCATTCATTTTAAAACGTGTATGGCAACGCACCTATGGCTTTGTAACAGGAGCAGGAAAAACGATTGTTATTGTTGTGTGCTTAATTAATTTTACTAATTCGTTGGGTACAGATGGTAGCTTTGGTAATCAAGATTCAGAGAAGTCTGTATTGAGCCAGTCTGCTAAAGTCGTTATGCCCATTTTGTCTCCTCTTGGAGTAAAGGAAGAAAACTGGCAGGCGGGTGTTGGTATTATCACTGGGATTTTTGCAAAAGAAGTGTTAGTCGCGACGTTCAATAATTTATATTCACCCGTTGGGTCTGAGGCTCCAGAATCACCTTCATTAAGTAATAGTTGGGACGAGGCAGTAAGTTCAATCAATGAAAATTTATTGGGTATTGCCCCTGACGATCCTTTAGGTATTTCGGTGGGTGAAGTTAGTGATCTTAATATTGCTTCGCAAGAGCAGGAAGTTGAGTTGACCACGTATCAAATTATGCAACGCTCCTTTGATGGGCAACTAGGCGCTTTTAGTTACTTATTGTTTATTTTGTTATACACGCCATGTGTGGCCGCAATGGGCGCAATTAAAAATGAAGTAGGAACACGCTGGGCCATTTTTGGTGGAACGTGGAGTTTACTCTTAGCTTATCAAGTGTCGATTCTTAGTTATCAAATAGGGAAGTTAGCAATAACGCCTGTTGTATCTGCGGCGTGGATAGCAGGCGTGTTCTTTAGCTTATATATTGTTTATTTGTGGTTGAAACACAAAGGAAAGCAAGTGCTTACTATACCTATTAGAGTTCAATATCATTAGTGTTACAATCTAAATTAATATAAATAATATTTATAAAAACCAAAGTGAAGGGTTATTAATTAACTTTTCACTTTCTCTCGAAATGTTGGGGTTATTAATTTCAATGACCTTACGTTTACCTATACCTAACTCTTTCATAAGTGTGGCTGGCCCCTTGTTAGAATAAAATATCTCATCAAAACTGCCGCTTTCTACAAGGCGACTTAAGCCAATAGTTAAACGTTTTGCTAATTTTTTATTACTTTTGTTTACAAAGAAATATAAGGGCGCTGGATATTTGAGTAATAGATTTGACTCAATTGTTAGGTTGGGTCTGCTGGTATCTTCATTCACAACTTCTAAAACCGAACGCGGAAACATGTCAAAGCGTTTACTTTCAAGCATGTCGTGTAAGTTGTTGCCTAGTGATTTAACCACTTGGAATTTATTTTTTTCTAGGATTTCTGTGTCCGGCCAATTAACACCTTGACCAATGGTGATTTTCTTTAAAGCGTTTACCGTGGAAATATTATTAAAGCGCTGTTGTTCGCCTTGTCTGATTAAAAATACTCTATAGCCTAACAAGCCTTTTAGCAGTGGAATATACACGGCTTGCATACGTGATTCGCGGTCGACTGATGTCATGCTCCATATCACATCAATATGTAAGCTCTGTTCTATCATGGCGACGCTACGTTGTTGAACCATTTTAATGTTTTGAGGTAAAAGTTTGTAAGGGCCAAATTCATCTACTGTAGCTTCAAGTGCATATCGTAGTAATTCTTCGTAATAATTGTCTACATCGTCACTTGCATATAAGGTATTTCGGTTGTAGCGAACTTCTTGTACCTCATTATTGAGAGATTTTGCGTAGCTATCTATTGAAATGAAATATAAAAAAATCATTCCTAAAAGAACGAGAGAGGTTTTAGATAATTTAAGTATCGGTTGGTTAAACATTGTTCGATATTTTTGCGATCTTGTTTATAGAGTATAGAATAAATTAAAGGAGTTATTCTAATTCGTAATGATTTACATATATTAGATATGAATTGAGGCATGTAATTTATGTAATCTTTGTTATTATGAGTGGTCTGATCACAAGGAGTGTGTTAAAAATTCAGGAATAAGAATAATAATAAAACGCTTTAGGAATATTTAATAATGTTCAATAAACTGAAAGTAAAACACAAAATAATTATCGGCTTTGGCTTGATTGGCGCATTATTAGTTGGCGCATGTTACTTCTTTTATAGCTCTTTGTCGGGTATTCAAGGTGCCAGTAATACCTTAGAAAAGGTTGCGGTTCCAATTCACAATGAAAGTAAAGAAATCCAAATTATTTTACTTAAAATGGCTAAGAGCAGCGCTATAGGGTTTACTAAAGCTGAACGCTCTGAAATATCTACAGCCGAATCTTCATTTGATACTGAAAATGCTCAACTACATAAACTCCAACCTCAATTACAGCAGCGTGTTAAAAATCAAAGTAAGCTCAATAAGCTTAATGAAGACAGTCGATTATTGACTGACGAATTTGTAGTTGCTGTTAAAGATATGTTTGCTAAAAAGCTGCAAGCTTTAGATATACAGTCTGTTCTTGATGAACAGTCGTTAAAAGCACAAGATATTGTTAACGAAGCCTCAGCCCTCATGCTCGACTTAGGTTATGTTGAGAATGCTCAGTACGCAAAAGAATTAGAGTCAATTGTAGGAACCGCTAGTAGAATTGAAAGTCAGTTATTTGCGGTAACTAACGTAATTAAAGAGTTAGCTCAAACTACAGATAAGGTTGTATACCAACAAACGGTAGAGCAACTACAGTTTACCTTTAGCGATGTTAAGAACTTGGTAGACCACTTAAATAGGCAGGTTGAAGGTATTCCAACCGACAACATTATGGAAAGCTTCAACGAGCAATACACGCAAATTCCAGAGGTGTTTGAAGGTGAAAATGGTTTGTTTGGTATTGTTAAAGCTAAAATAGATTATGTGGATGCGTCGAAAGCAGCAATGTTAAAAAGTGAAGATCTTTCAGCAAAAACCCTTGCTAGCTTAGACAGTATTATTCAGTTAGCAAATATTCAGTTTGAAGAACTCCAACAAAATGTAAACAATAGTATTTCGAGTGTTCAAGGCTTTGTTTTGGTATTAGCCGTTATTTTTATAGCCTTGGCTGTTGTTATTGCTGGCCTAACAATTAGAGCTATGATCAGTCCTCTTAACGCTGTGAATAAGAGCTTAACACGTATTGCGCAAGGTGATTTGACTCGCCCATTAAATGTAACTCAACAAGATGAGTTTGGTCACTTGGCGATGCACCTTAATACCGTATCTGAAGATTTAACTCAGTTAATAAAGAAAATTGCGCAAGACGGAGAGTTTTTAACAGATTCTGCGAAGGAATCTAAGCAACAAAGTAATAAAATTTACGAAGCAGCTAACGTGCAAATTCAGTCTGTAGATTCTGCTTTTACTGCACTTGAGCATATTAATAATTCTACTACTCATGTTAGTGAGCAGGCGATTGAAACAGAACAACAAGTGAGTGACGCGAAAAAACAAAGCGATCAAATCAGAGATATTGGTCAAAGTACCAATGAGCGTATAAAACAGCTTGATTTGACCTTGGCAACCGCGGTCGATGTGATGGATAGACTACGTCAACATTCACTAGATATTGGTAGTATTAGTCATACCATTGGTGATATTGCAGAGCAAACAAACTTATTAGCATTAAACGCAGCAATTGAAGCTGCACGTGCTGGCGAGCAGGGAAGGGGCTTTTCAGTGGTTGCTGATGAAGTACGAACGCTGGCGTCTCGTACACAAGCCTCAACCGCTGAGATAGACCAGATGATTGATGCGCTTCAGCAAGAAACGTCATCTGCGGTTAACGCGATTGCAACTGGTCGTAACGAAGCTGAACAATGCTTTGAGCAAAGTGAAGGCTTAAATCAAATGATCGTTAATATCGACAAGGCGTTAGAAAATATCGCGAATATGAGTCATAAGATCAATGGCAATACTAAGCTGCAATTGGAATATAGTAGCGAGTTAAACAACGCGATGTCAGAGGTTTCTACCACTTCTCAAAATAATGTTAAGTATGCAGACTCTATGAATGAGAGTAGCGAACAAGTTACTGTACTCGCTAACTCATTAGAAAAATCGGTTTCAACCTTTAAGTTTAACTAGTGTTGTTTTGCAGATTTTTGTTTCAAGAGTAATGAAAGTTAATGGTATTAACGCATTACTCTTGATGAACTAATTTACGTAAAATCGTTTGTTTTTCTTTAAATAACGTAAATAAATGAAATTGATTAGCCGCTCTGTCTAAATTTTGCGTATCGTAGTCAGTATGAAAATACACATTACCGTTCAAGTAATCGGTTAAAAACCGAGTAGCCAACATAAAAGGTAGTAGTAAGGTACCTGTTACTAAGCTTTCTTTTTCAATGACTGAAATTCCTTTAGATTCAAACGACTGAATATAGCTCTGAACAATCGTTTCAAATACATCAAGCCTTATTTCCATCTGACTTAAGTTGGTTTCATTCTCGTCAACGCTTGGGCATGTAGATCGAATTAAGTCACCTACATCATTCATTAAAAAGCCGGGCATGCAAGTATCTAAGTCGATAACGGCTTTAGGTTGATGTGTTTTTTTACAAAAGAGTAAATTGTTAATTTTAGTATCGTTATGGGTAACTCTAAGGGGGAGTTTTGATGATATTTCATTTACATGAGATACAAACGATTTATTCTCTGATACAAACGAGATGAGAGAGTCAGCTGTAGCTAGTTTAGATGTTGATGCTTGCGCTAATGCTTGATGAAACTGAGACAATCGACTTTCGATATTGTGAAAGTTTGGAATAGTTTCTTTCAATTGTGTTGCGTCAAAATCACTTAGCGTAGCGGTAAAAGTTGCAAAGGCTTGTGCTACTTGTTTCGCTTGTGTTGCGTTTTCGATCGCATTTACCGTGTAGGTATTGTCAATATAATCAATTGCTCGCCAACACTCATTATTGATAAAGGTTAACGTTTTGTTTTGAGTGTTGAGAATATGCCCAATGGATTCAAATGGATATTGTGACAGTGCTATTTTTTGGGCTAAGTGCTCATGTATCAATTCTGCATTTTGTGCAATGTATTGGGGGGTTGGAAATACGTGTTGATTAATGCGTTGTAATACAAAGCTATGTTCTATCGATTCAACGAGGTATGTATCATTAATTAACCCGTTTCCTAACGTATTTACATTAATATTTTGTGTAGAGTTCAAGTAATACGGTAAAACACGAGTAATAGCGTGTTGTTCAGTCGCACAAAGCGTTAAATTTTTATTGTTTTTATTTGTCATTATTTCACAGGAAAAGAAAGCGTAAAGCTGGCACCTCCATAGTGTACTGAATTTTTTGCAGAAATTCTTCCTTGATGCCAATCCATTATTTTATTACAAATGGCAAGCCCTAAACCGAAATGCCCATGTTCTCTCGAACGGTTAGTATCTAGTTTTACGAAAGGGTCGAAAATAACATCGAGTTTGTTTTCAGGAATACCTTTTCCGTCATCGCAAATGCTTATATCAATAACATTGGTTCGTTCTTTAATCGATATGTACACGGAGCTTTTTGCATATTGTGTCGCGTTGCTTATAAGGTTTTGAATCGCGCGTTGACACCAATAGGGATCTAATTGAGCGGTTAGCTCTTTGTCTGTTGCAGTAAAGATTAGCTCAATATTATATTGTTGCGCCAATGATTGTAGTTCGTGAGTAACATTTGTTAGAAACTCATTTATCGCAACGGGTTCTTTTTTTAAATTAAACCCTTGTCGTTCCATTCCTGCATATTCTAAAAAGACCGAGGTCATTTCTTCCATGCGAGTGAGCTCAGATTCCATGCGATTTATATAGTTATTTTTTTTGTCTATGTCATTTGTATCAAGTGCTGCTTCAACGCCAAAGCGTAAGCAAGACATAGGAGTACGTATATCGTGAGATAAGCTTCGTGCGAGAATTTTATTGTCGTTGATGAGCTTTTCTATCTGTCCTGCCATTTGATTAAAGCTATTTTCGAAAGGGCGAATGTATGAATATTTACTCAAAGGCACTCTTTGCTTTAAGTCACCCTCACCAATTTTTTCAGCAACTGAAGTTAATAAATATAAGCGGCGAGTAAGCGGAAGCAGCCATAAAATGATGATGCAACACACGCCAAAGTAGAGCATGGTTGTAAGAATGATATCCACCGGTTGAGCTTCTGTTGATTCATTAGGTAAGTGTATTTGAATAAGGTACTCTGCGTGTGTTGAGAGTTGTTTTAATAAATATGGGTTAGCTTCGCTGGCAAGCAATAATCCCCCTGGTTGTGTAAGCTGGCTAGTTAATGATTGAGGTAACGCAATATTATTAACTCGCTCTATGGTTGTATCTATTTGATAGTTTTGCTCAAAGTCGGTAATTTTTTGTTGTAATAGTGATAAGGGGGTCTTATTTAGTTCGTTACTTAAACCCTCAATCAGTTTCTTGTAAACTACAATATCTGAACTATCTTCTTCTTCAATATGCCTTTCAACGAGCGTGTCTAATCCCCAACTGATTAAGAATAATGAGCCGATAACAGCAATGATAATACTTAAATAAAGACGCCTCATTACGCTTAACTAGTCCAAGCATCAGAAACAAACAGGTATCCTTTACCCCATACTGTTTTGAATTTTTTTGGTGCTTGTGGATCATCATTAAAAATTTTACGAAGTGTTGACAACATTACATCGAACCTTCGGTCTTGTCCGTCGTATTCTCTGCCTTTTAGTGCGATAAATACAGAATCTCGATCAACAACTTGACCCGCATGAGTTGCTAAAAATAACAAGAAAGAAAATAGACTTGTTGATAGCTCAACCTCTTTTCCTTGATAGATCACGCGTTTGGCTTCTTCATTAATAATTAAGTCGCCATGTGTAATTTCTTTGCTTTCAGGAGATAGGGTTGCCGTATGTTTTAAGGCGCTTGAAATTCGAGCCAGTAATGCGCGAGGCCTAACCGGTTTGATTACGTAGTCATTTGCGCCTGCTTCCAACCCTATTACTTCATCAAACTCATCTGCTCGCGCGGTAAGCATAATAATGGGGACTTGTGAGTTTTCACGGATTAATCGACATACTTCGATTCCATTTAGACCAGGAAGCATAACGTCAAGTAACACTAAGTCGGCAGCAAAAGACTCAAGCGCGTTTATTACCGTATCGCCACGATCAACATGCTGTACACAAAAGCCTTGTTCAGTAAGGTACTCTGATACCCAGTCGGCGAGTGTTATGTCGTCTTCAACAAGTAAAATATTCTTTTTTTCAGTCATTGCTTTATTCCTAAAATAAGCGCCATCTTCGTTTACGCGGAGATTTTTTATGCACCCAACTTACATCTACCGTGGTTTCTGCAATGGGTTTATTTTGTGCATTGATGAGTTGATAGGTAACAGGCTCTTTTGATTGAAACTCAAAGCTATGCACACCCTTCGACAAATTTTTCCAGCATTTTATGTATTGCTCGCGCGCCTTATGAAAAATACAAAAGTCGCTGTTAGTTTGGGCATTCCATTCTATTTTTATGTTCGCGTAGCATGTTCTTCCTTGAGTTAAGGCAACACACATTGCAGGTTTACTGGTAAACACCACATTATTTAACGTCGTAATATTGTGGTCAGCCATGTTGTTTTTAACATTAACACTAGCATCTACTGGTGTTTTTGCGTCAATGGTGCTTGCGCTCACCGTCAGTACACTAGCAGGCCCAACAAACATTAGAAAAGCAAATCCATTGCTTAACTTAAAAGACATAAATTACCCCAAGCATAAATTGAGATATATGTTGTTTATCAACTAATGGACTACGCCCTATCACATTAGAGTAATACGTCTGTGTAAGGCCTACATTGAAAGACCAGTTGAGCGACAATGGGTATTGTGCATATATCTCAGCCGTTGCTTTAAATGCGTTGTTGGGTTGATAGAAGCTTCTATCCGCCGTAACTTCGTGTTCAGCTACGCCATAATAATAATTTGTTACTTGTTTGGAGTAGTAGGTAATGCTTCCACCAACGTATATATCCCAATTTTTGTAAATAATAAGGTCGTTGTAGTAAAAGTCTAATAGCCAACCATCGGTATCAGTCCAATGTGTAAAATTTGCGAAGTCAACAGATAACACACTGTCTTCATTGAAGTAGGAATAACGCAATGCGATTCCATCTCCAATTTTTCGTTCGCTTAATCCTCTAAGCGTTGGAATATCTTTTTCTTTGTTTTCAATTAATAACTCTGGGTCGTAGCCTTTTATATAGGTTTTGGTAAGTACATCTAACTCCCAGTTATCGTCCACATGCAATTGATATCCAATTTCGGCGCCTTGTTTTAGGCCACTTGATCTACGATGGTTACTTTGAATAAAAAAACCTTTGTAGTACAAATCAATAAGTATTGATAACGATAGGTGATCAATCGCTCCTTCCTGCTCTACATCTTTTAGTGGGCTGTCTCCATTGTGAATGGAAAACTGCGCCATGGCTTGCCAACTAAACGTTTGATTAAAAACGGTGGTTTCTTTATCTAGTTCAGATTCAACCGCTGAACTGTTACACGATAAACACAATAGGCTGAAGGCAAGTGCACGCTTTGCTATTGAGTTATGTGTTACGTTAAACAAAGCAGCGAAAACTTTTTTTATACTTAAGCTCATATTTGGCTGTTTTTTGAGGTTTTTTACATAGTAACAAATATCGTTTTAAATCACAGGGAACCACCTTTCTAAAAATGTTTAAAAATTGTAAGAAAACATACCAAATAATTATTGTTAGGTATTTATCTGGCAATGCTTTACGTAACTTGATCGTATTTTAAAGCTCTATTTTTAACCCTATTGATGGGAACATGCCTAACCCTTCTTCACCCTCAACTTTATAGTCTGTTAGCGTTTCGTTGCCGTCAGGGGCGTAATAGTATCCAGATATGTTTTCGCTACCCAAAGCGTTAAGTATTGCTAAACTCCATTGGGCTTTTTTACCAAAGTAAGTGGTTTTGTAATTGGCTTGTACGTCTAAGCGGTGATAAACAGGTAATGTTTTAGAGTTTAACTCGCCATATTGTGGTAGGAAGTGACCTTCGTAATCAGGGTTATCGTATAGGCCTATTATTGGCGTATATTTTTGACCACTACGAATACTTAGCTTAACTCCAAAGTCCCAGCGTTCATTCAACTCGTAGTTGCCTACAAGGTTTGCTAACAGGGGGGTATCAAGATAATAGTCGGTGGTAACCTTTGTTAAATCATCAGTTCTGTTGCTGTTTGACCAGCTTATTGAAGCCCAGCCATACCAGCCATTTTGCTTTTCACGTTTTACTACCCATTCAACACCTTTTGCACTGCCTGATAGGTCGTTGGTATAACGTAGATGTGCGTTGTCAGCTATTTCATCAGTCGAACGAGCCATGTCTTTTAAATCTTTATAGTAAACATCTAGCGTGGTTTGCCAAATACCGTTTAAGTTATATTCAAATCCAACAGCATAGTGTGTAGCTTTAGGCGATTTTAATGCTGGATTGCCAATAGTGCGCAATACCGTATCTATATCAGGAAACCTGCTATACGTACCAGCTTTCGTATTTATTGTTAAATCGTTGTTTACATACCAATAGAGTGCAGCTCTTGGATGTATGAATTGCTGTTTAGTGTAATCATCATATTCTGCTCGTAAGCCTACATCTAACATTAAGTCGTCAGACATAGTCCATTGATCATGAATATAGACTCCAACACTCTTATTTTTGAGGTGGTCGGAGTCTTGAACTCGCTGTCCTTTTTTACTTTCGCAGTCGGGTTCATGATCAGTGCAATAATAAGGAATCGCATCAAAAGAATATTGAGTTTCTTCATGTCTTAGATCAACGCCAGTAATTAGTTTGTGATTTTCTAGCCAATCAATTTGATAAAGGAAGCGTGCGTTATATATTTCAGAGTTAACATTAATAAATTGCCCTTGGCCAAACGACTCTTTTTGTTTTTCAGATGTGTGACCCAAGGTTACGTGCATTATTTTTTTATTATCACCATAGTATTGCCAAGACAGACCTTGGCTATCGTATCTGGTGTTTATTCGTAAATCGCCAATAGAGTCAGGATCTACTTTACCCGCTTCAGATGCCTTTGATATGTTAATACCGCCAGCATCACTTGCTCCTGTTATAGTAAAAGTTAGTTTATGTTCATCGCCAATTAACCATTGGTACTTACCTTGGTAGTCGTCACTCGCAGGGGCTTTGAATATTGTGTAGCCTTCGTCCTCTTCTCCTTCTGGTAAGAATAAATGCATCAAACTTCTACGGTAGGCTAAATAAAATGCATGGTCTTCACCTAAACCACCTTCTATCATCGCACTTGCTTTGAGTAAGCTCATATCAATAGTGGTTGTAAATTCTTGGTTACGAGGATCTCGTAATTTAACGTCGAATATTCCTCCTGTCGCGTTAGAATATTGGCTTCCAAAAGCAGCAGGCTGGAGTGAAAAGTCTCTTACAACATTTTCGTTAAATATGCTGTCTCCGAAAAGATGAAAAATATAACCGACAGGTAGGTCGTCCACATAAAACGCGTTGTCATCAGGAGAAGAGCCTCGAATAGCTGGTTCGCCCCCGTTATCGCCGCCAGCATATACAACACCAGGTAAGCTATATACCGCACCAAGTGGGTCATGATCTAATCCTGCTATTTTTAATAATTTTTCTGTTTCGGGGGTTACTTCTGTTAACGCTTGGTTGCGTTTACCTTCAACGATAATGACTTCGGTGGGAGCTTCTTTAAATTCATCAGCGAAGTTAAAGAAACTTGTGCCATATAGTGCTATTAACAAGCTCGAGAGCAGTGAGCTTTTATATTGTAATGCGTGACCTGTGTTCATGCGAAATTCTATCGTGATGTTTTAATGAGTATATTGTTCATGAATAAGGTGTAAGGTTCAGTGCTTTAAATGTTCGAGATATGTTTGGAAATGTAAAAAATCGTTAAAACCTATATTAGCTTTTGATTATGCACGTGTAATTTGGTGTGAAAAGTAACCATACGGATACCATTTTAACTATTGAATAAATACTTAGCTGTTTTTAATGAATGAAATTTACTATTATAATGAAATGGAAGTTAACCCCGCTATAGAGTGAATATGCTAAGCAGTCGAAAAAAAAATGAGTCAGCCTTAATCCAAACGTTTAAAGGTTTGTTAAAAGATCAATGTTACGGATCACAAAGCCAGCTTGCGGATGCACTTGCTGAACACGGGTTTGACAATATGTCTCAGGCTAAAATATCTCGTTTACTGTCAAAGTTAGGCGCAGTAAAAATGAGAAATGCCTCTAGCCAAGTCGTTTATATATTACCAGACGAGCTAGCCGTTCCTAAAACGAAACAAGCGATTCAATCTGTTGTTGTGAGTGTAAAGCACAACGGCATGCAAATTATTGTGAAAACAGGTATTGGCGGTGCTCCTTTAATTTCTCGTATGTTAGACAGTATGGGTGAGTCAGCTGGTATTCTGGGTACTTTAGCTGGCGATGATACTATATTTATTGCTCCGGCAAGTGTTGATAGTATTGACCAAATCACTGAAGACATTAAAAAAATTCTAGATGTGTAAACGCAACTCTTAACAGTATTATGCTGTTGTTTGAATACTATTTTATGAATAGTTATTTAGGTTCTTAATATAACCATTCAGAATGGCATGCTGTAATCTTTACAATCATATTACGTGTTTTGGATAACATTAGTTTTTTTGGTTTATTTCGTCTATAATCGCGCCAAAATTTTATACTGTTAATCAAAATGAGAGGGCTATAATGGCTATCGAACGTACTTTTTCAATTGTAAAACCAGATGCTGTAGCTAAAAATGTTATCGGTCAAATCTACAACCGTTTCGAAACTGCAAACTTAAAAATTGTTGCTTCTAAAATGGTTCACTTAAGCAAAGAAAAAGCTGAAGGTTTTTACGCTGAACATAGCGAGCGTCCATTTTTCGGTGCTTTAGTTGAATTTATGACTTCTGGTCCTGTAATGGTTCAAGTTTTAGAAGGCGAAAACGCTGTTCTTAAAAATCGTGAAATCATGGGTGCCACTAACCCTGCAGAAGCGCTAGCTGGTACTTTACGTGCTGACTACGCTAATTCAATTGACGAAAACGCATGTCACGGTTCTGATGCTTTAGAATCAGCAGCACGTGAAATCGCGTACTTCTTCTCTGAAGAAGAGATTTGTCCTCGCACACGTTAATATAAATGATCGTCAATACGGCGATTTCATAAGATATAAGCGTAAAGGATTTTACTGAGTTATCGGTAAAATCCTTTTGTTGTTTTGGCTATTTGAATAAAATATTAATATTGAGTGTTTTTACGTAGAATACTGACTATTACTATTAAAGCTGAAAATGCTTTAACCGATGACACTAAATTAGGCGTAATACCTGTTTTAGTGCTTTTTTAACATGTTTTTTGAGATAAATTTATCATGAGCGAAGTGGCAGAAGTTGTACCTAAGTCTATTAAAAAAGTGAATCTACTTAATTTAGACCATCAAATGATGCGCGAGTATTTAGCATCACTAGGTGAAAAGCCATTTAGAGCAGACCAGCTCATGAAATGGATTTATCACTTCGGTTACTCTGACTTTGAGCTGATGACCAATATCAACAAAAAATTGCGCGAAAAACTTCAACGCAACGCGGAAATTGTTGCGCCTGAAATTTCTGAAAAACAAGTATCTAAAGATGGAACGATTAAATACGCACTTCGCTTAGAAGGCGGACAAGAAGTTGAAACCGTGTGGATCCCTGAAAACGATAGGGCAACATTGTGTGTATCATCTCAAGTTGGTTGTGCATTGGAGTGTACGTTTTGTTCAACTGCTCAACAAGGCTTTAACCGTAACCTATCAATGGCAGAGATTATTGGCCAAGTTTGGCGTGTTGCCAACGATATTGGTGCTACTCGTATTGCTGGTAAACGTCCTATTACTAACATTGTAATGATGGGAATGGGTGAGCCATTATTGAATATGAAAAACCTCATCCCCGCGTTAGATACAATGCTAAACGATTTAGGTTATGGGTTGTCAAAACGTCGAGTAACGGTTAGTACATCGGGCGTTGTACCTGCATTAGACATGTTAAAAGAAAAAATTGATTGTGCTCTCGCAATTTCAGTTCATGCGCCAAATAATGCGTTGCGTGATGAACTCGTTCCTATTAATAAAAAGTACCCGTTAGAAGAGTTTTTAGCTGCTGCTGGTCGATACGTAGAAGGTTCGAAAGCTAATAAACAGGCAACCATTGAATACGTAATGCTTGATCATGTTAACGACAGTACAGAACAAGCTCACGAATTAGCTATCGCGTTAAAAGATTTACCGAGTAAAATTAATTTAATTCCGTTTAATCCTTATCCAGGTTCACCGTATAAACGCTCAAGTAATTCACGTATTGATCGTTTTGACAAAGTTTTACAAAGTTATGGTTTAACGGTTATTACTCGCCGAACACGTGGCGATGACATTGATGCTGCATGTGGGCAATTAGCGGGAGATGTGCTTGACCGTACTAAGAGAACATCTCAAAACAACGAAAATAAATCATCAAAAGCTTCAGAAATTTCAGTAAAAGTTGTCTGATATGGTTATGATGCGTGTGTAATAATAATAAATGGAAAGTGACTTAGTACTCGTATGATTAAAATTCAACATTTAATAGCAGCAAGCCTAGTCTCCTCACTGTTGTCTGGTTGTGTGACGCAAAGTTATGAAAACAATGCAGATAGCCCTGTTATTGAAAATAATTCTACCAATAACGAAATAGCCGTTACACGCATCTCACTTGCGATGGGTTACCTAAAAATGGGTAATACAACGCAAGCAAAAATAAACTTAGAAAAGGCGAAACGTTTTGCGCCTAATTTAACTCAAGTTTACACTGCTTATGCACATTATTATGATGCTGTTGAAGAGCCGGAACAGGCGATTGTTGCTTATGAGAAAGCACTTTCATTAGACCCAGAAGATGCCGATACGTTGAATAACTATGGCGTGTTCTTATGTAAAAAAGAACGTTATGCAGAGTCTGAACAGCAAATGTTAAAAGCAATTGCTGTACCTAGTTATACCCTTGTTTCAAAAAGTTATGAAAACTTAGCGCTTTGTCAGCTAGAAGCTAGATTATTTGAAAAGTCTGAAATGTATCTTGCTAAGTCTATTTCTCATAGCCCGGGTAGTTCGTCAGCCTTATTGCAAATGTTACGTTTACAATACGCGATGGGTAATTATGATGAAGCTCAGGTTTATTTACGCCGATACGAAAAATCAACTCGCCGATTTACGCCTAATGCGTTAGCACTAGCGTATAAAACGTTTGAAAAAGTAAACAATAAACGTGTTGCTAATAATTATGCTGGTATGTTGGTAAAAATGTTTCCAAATTCATACGAAGCAAAGCAATATATTTTAAACGAATTAAAACATATTGAAGCAGACGATTTAGCAACCGAATACCGACTAGCTGGTGGCATAAACCAAAATAAGCCTAAGAAGCGCGTTATGGTTTTATCGCCAAATAAAAAAACGGGTATATCATTAAAGAAAGCGCCTAAACCAGTACCTACCTCAGAGGTGACAGCGCTTACGGAAAAAGTGAAGCAAGAGTCTATTGCCATTCAAGAAACTACATTAGTCGATAATAACCCAACAACTTCAACTCGAGCTGTTGATAATGCAATTGAAAGTACTATCGATAAAGTTTCTCCGTTTGTTAACTCTGATAGTGTTGACGAAATAGAATCATCTTCACAAAACAAAGTGGACAAGATTGCTGATACGCTAAATGATAAAGATGAAACGACTACAGAAGCTGTCACTAACAACGTAGAAGAACAAAAAACAGAGACCTTGGTTAAAGCTAAAACAACAGTAAATGACCAAGGCCATAAAATGTTGACCTTACCTATTCATGTTGTAGCTAAAGGCGATAGTTTGTTTTCAATCTCTAAGCGGTACAATATTAAAATGTATAAAATTGAACGCTGGAATGGTTTTAAACGCACTCAAGTACTTAAAATTGGTAATGTTATCTATTTAGCTGACCCTAAAAAAGCACTCAAAGCACAATGAGTTTAGTTAGATGAGTAACAATCAAGTAGATGCAGAAATAGAAGAGCTTACAGACGTTGTTGGCCCCGGTAGTTTATTGTCTGAAGCGCGAAAAAAGCTAAACCTCAGTGTAGAAGATGTTGCGAGTAGGCTGAATTTTAGGTCAGTACTTGTCGAAAATATCGAGTTAGATGTTTTCGATAAATCATTACCTGATACATACAATCGTGGTTATCTGAAAAACTATGCAAAATTGGTAGGTTTGTCACCAGAATCGATTATTGAAAGCTACGAAAACCTGAATTTATTGCAAGAAAATCACGCGAAAATGCAGAGCTTTTCTCGTAGTACTTTTAAGCGAGCTCAAAACAGTATGTTAATGTGGATAACTTACGCCATTTTAGCTGTGTTTGTTGGCTTAACAATGATGTGGTGGTTACAAGACAATAATGGAAGCTCGTTATCACAAAGCGATTTACATATAGAGCAAACTAAAGAAGTATTGCCTGAACCTTCGTCGGTAGAGCCTGTTGAAAATCCAGACAATACCAACAGCGATAACCTCGCAAACGTTGAGGTAACCTCGGAAGAAGCTCAAAGTGTGCAAAACACAGAATCTATCATCGACAATGCTAAAGAAGAGTCGAATGTGCAAATTTCAGCGCTTGAAAGTACAGCGATAGACACTCAGGCAGCTGCTATTGACTTGCCTATCACTACCGTATTTTCATTTTCTGGCGATTGTTGGGTAAATATATATGATTCAACGGGCGAACGTATCGCTTGGGGAATTAAAAAAGCAGGGTATGTTATGACCATTGAGGGTAAACCTCCTTTGAACGTAACAATTGGTAAGCCAGAGCTTGTAGAAATTAATTTTAATGGTGAGCGTATAGATATGTCTGCGTTTAGAGAAGGACATATTAGTAAATTTACATTACCGCTTTCACCAGAAACCACGTAACTCATCATATAAAGAATTATTATGTTTAAAGAATCACCTATTATTCGACGTAAGTCCCGCCAAATTATGGTAGGAAATGTGCCAGTTGGTGGCGATGCGCCAATTACGGTGCAGTCTATGACTAACACGCTAACGACCGATATTGAAGCTACGGTTGCTCAAATTAAGTCTTTAGAAGCTGTTGGGGCAGATATTGTTAGAGTAAGTGTGCCAACAATGGATGCGGCGGAAGCGTTTAAAGAAATTAAAAAACAAGTGAAAGTTCCTTTAGTTACAGACATTCATTTTGATTATCGCATTGCTTTAAAGGTTGCTGAATACGGGGCTGACTGTTTACGCATCAATCCAGGTAATATTGGTAAAGAAGAGCGTATACGCGCGGTAGTTCAAGCGGCTAGAGACAACAATATTCCTATTCGTATTGGTGTAAATGGTGGTTCTTTAGAAAAAGATATTCAAGAAAAATACAATGAGCCAACACCAGAAGCGCTTTTAGAGTCAGCCATGCGTCATGTCGATATTCTAGACAGACTTGATTTCCAAGACTTTAAAGTGAGTGTAAAAGCCTCTGATGTATTCTTAGCAGTAGGAGCTTATCGCTTATTAGCTAAACAAATTGATAACCCACTTCATTTAGGTATTACTGAAGCGGGTGGTTTGCGCTCTGGTTCAGTTAAATCATCTGTCGGTCTTGGTATGTTGTTATCAGAAGGAATTGGCGACACATTACGAGTGTCGTTGGCTGCTGACCCTGTGGAAGAAATTAAAGTAGGGTTCGACATATTAAAATCGCTTAAACTTCGAAGCCGAGGTATTAACTTAATTGCGTGCCCTAGTTGTTCTCGTCAAGAATTCGATGTTATTTCAACAGTTAATGCGTTAGAGCAGCGTATTGAAGACATTATGACACCAATGGATGTATCTATTATTGGTTGTATTGTTAATGGACCAGGAGAAGCGACAGTTTCTGACCTAGGTTTAACGGGTAGTAGTAAGAAAAGCGGCTTTTATCTTGATGGCGTGCGCCAGAAAGAACGTTTCGATAACGACAACTTGGTTGATCAACTTGAAACTCGCATTCGTGCAAAAGCCAAACTTTTAGATAAAGCCAATGCGATTGATGTGAAAGAAGTCGAGTAATACGCAGAGAGAATACGTCATCGTTTACGTTTTCCCCTAATGCGCCTATAATGCGCGCAGTATTTAGCAATCCCGAATGAGTTAGAGAGAATTTCCTTAGTGAGTAAAACAATTCAAGCAGTTAGAGGTATGAATGATTGTTTACCGTCTGAAACCAATATTTGGCAGATGGTTGAGTCAGTTCT
Organism: Colwellia sp.; assembly: GCA_020630795.1. Taxonomy (GTDB): domain Bacteria; phylum Pseudomonadota; class Gammaproteobacteria; order Enterobacterales; family Alteromonadaceae; genus Pseudocolwellia. The sequence goes on along the minus strand of JAHDIK010000008.1, from coordinate 12,978 downwards.
TAGACGAGTAGCGAGTAATTATGGTTTTGCGGAAATCAGAATGCCGATCGTTGAATCTACTGCATTATTTAAACGCTCTATTGGTGAAGTAACTGATATTGTTGAAAAAGAAATGTATACCTTTGATGATCGTAATGGCGATAGCTTAACGTTACGTCCAGAAGGAACAGCGCCATGTGTACGTGCAGCCAACCAAAATGGTTTACTGTATAACCAAGAACAACGTTTATGGTACATGGGACCAATGTTCAGACATGAGCGACCTCAAAAAGGCCGTTACAGACAATTCCACCAATTTGGTTTAGAAGCTTTTGGTATTGCCACACCAGATATAGATGCGGAAGTTATCTCTCTAACCGCACGATTGTGGAAAGAGCTAGGTATTAATGAACACGTAACACTTGAGCTAAATTCGTTAGGTTCAAATGAAGAACGAGCGGAATATCGTGACGCTCTCGTTGCATTCTTAACTGAGCGAGAAGAACAGCTTGATGAAGACAGTAAGCGTAGAATGCTAACTAATCCATTACGTGTTCTTGATAGTAAAAATCCTGCTGTACAAGAAGCACTTGTTGGTGCACCAAGATTATCAGATTATTTTGGTGAAGAGTCTAAAGAACACTTTGCACAAGTTTGTCGTCGATTAGACTCTCTTGGTATTGAATATGAACTAAACGACAAGTTAGTTCGCGGTTTAGATTATTATAACCGTACAGTATTTGAATGGGTTACGAGTAGTTTAGGCGCTCAAGGTACAATTTGTGCCGGTGGACGTTATGATGGACTTGTAGAGCAGTTAGGTGGTAAATCAACACCAGGGTTTGGTTTTGCGTTAGGTATTGAACGACTTGTACTGATGTTAACTAGCCTTGAAAAGGTCAATAATGTACGTCCTCAAGTTGACGCTTACTTTATTATGCTTGGGGATAGTGTTGAGCTAAGTGCATATCAACTAGCTGAACAATGGCGCGACGCAGTGCCAGATTGTCGCTTACAAAATCATTGTGGAGGCGGTAATATGAAAAAACAAATGAAGCGCGCAGATAAGTCTGGTGCTCAAGTAGCCATAATATTAGGTGAAAACGAGCTACAAGAACAAAAAGTAACAATAAAATATCTTCGTGGGCAAAACGAACAAGAAAGTTTGGCATTTGATCAAGTGCCAAATTTACTCGAAAAATTAATTTAAGGGAACGTTGTGGAAATTTATCAAACTGAAGAACAACAAGTAGAAGCAATTAAAAGCTACTGGCAAAAAAATGGTAACGCAATTATTGCTGGCCTTGTTATTGGTTTCGCGGGCTTTATCGGTTTTAACGTGTATAAAGACGACAAGCTTGCTAAAGAATTAGCGGTATCAGATGCATACCAAACATTGGTTGAATCAGCTGAAAAAAATCCAGAAGGTTTGTTCTCTGCTGGCGAGAAGTTTATATCAGAAAATAAAGAGTCTAACTACTCAACGCTTACAGCGTTAAGCCTTGCAAAACAAGCGTCTACGCATAAAGATTGGGCTCAAGTTGAAAAATATTTATCAACAGCTGTTGAAACATCTAAAGACGCTGGAATTAAAGCCATTGCGACAGTTCGTTTAGCTCGTGTTCAAATTCAGTTAGAAAAAATTGATGCGGCGTTAACAACATTAAACGCACCATTACCTGCTTCGTTTAAAGCTTCTGTTGAAGAAATTAAAGGTGATGCGTACTTGTTACAAGATAAAAAAGAGTTGGCACGTACTGCTTATCAAGAAGCAATTGCAGCTACAGCTGGTAAAGCAGGGCCTGCTTTGCAAATGAAATTAGATGATTTAGCAGAGAACATTACGTTAAATTAAAAAAATAACATGTAGAGTGACTTTTTTATCAATTCTGTTGTCTGAATTGAAACTCAAAAAATGTTTTATTAATAATAATCGGATCTTAATGTGCTAATTTTTGACAAAAAGAAATTAAATAAGAAACTAGCTGTACTATGTTTAATGGCTTTAGGTGTAACAGCCTGTTCATCAACTGATGATATTGATGAATCAGAACCTGCTGAATTACTTGAGATAACTCAGCAATTTGATACAAGTGTATTATGGCAAGAAAGTATAGGTAGCGGAGTAGGTGATTACTTCTCAATAATCTCTCCTATTGTTGCTTACGACAAACTATTTACAAGCAGCCGAGAAGGTGACGTAGCAGCATTAGATCTTGAAACAGGTAAAACGCTTTGGGAAGTCGATTTACGTGAAGATAAAGAAGACCGCGGCTTTTTTGAAAGCCGTGAATCTGCGCTAATTAGCGGTGGTCCAATTGCCGGTATTAATAAAGTTTTTCTCGGTAGCGAAAACGGTAAAGTATTTGCGTTAGATGCTGAAACAGGAAAGCTTGAATGGAAAGAAAAAATAACAGGTGAAGTTTTAGCTGCGCCTGCCATTGACTCAGGCGTACTTGTTGTAAATACAGCGTCAGGCGTTTTAAAAGCGTTTAATGCCTCAAACGGTGAAGAGCTTTGGAAAATAGAACAAGACACACCATCGTTAACATTACGTGGTATTAGTTCTCCTGCAATTGCAGCGGGCGGTGTTTTTGTTGGTACTCCTGATGGAAATCTGACTGTTTATATTATTAATAATGGCCAACAAGGATGGTCTGTACCTGTAGGAGAACCTTCAGGCTCGACTGAGTTTGAACGTGTTATTGATGTTGACTCATCGCCAGTTATTTTTGGCGACCGCGTATATAGTATTTCTTCTCGTGGTAACTTGGTTGCCATCGATTTACGCAGTGGTCAGGTTGTTTGGAAAAGACAATATTCATCACATACAGATTTATTGATAAGCGCTAACAATATTTATTTAACCGATGTTAAAGGCCATGTGTATGCGCTAGATCGTTTAAGCGGTACAGAAAAATGGAGTCAACTTGCTTTAACCAATCGCAATGTTACAGGCCCAGCAGAGCTTGGCGAGTATATTGTTGTAGGTGACTTTGAAGGTTATTTACATTGGTTGAACAGTGAAACGGGAGAAATAGTCTCTCGTCAACAAGTTGATTCAAGCGGTATTCATGTTACACCTACTGTGCATAATGATGTACTTTTCACACAAGCACGTAACGGTGATATTCAGGCAATAAAAGCGCCTTAATTTATAATATCAGCTAACATTAATAACGGCTCCCCACTAAAGTGTTGGAGCCGTTGTTTATTTTTTAAAAACACAAAATTTTAAGCGTTGACCTTTTATTCAGCGCAGTAATTTAAAGATATAGAGGTACTCATGCTTCCTGTTGTAGCACTTGTTGGACGTCCTAATGTTGGAAAGTCTACGCTATTTAATCGTCTTACTCGTAGTCGAGATGCGCTCGTAGCTGATTACCCTGGATTAACTCGCGATCGTCAGTACGGTAAAGCTGAGGTTGAAGAACATCGGTTTATTGTTATTGATACCGGCGGTATTCAAGGTGACGAAGAAGGTATTGATGCCGTAATGGCTGAACAATCGTTGATGGCTGTTGATGAAGCTGACGCGGTATTGTTTATGGTTGATGCTAGGGCAGGGCTTACTTCCGCTGACCAAGGAATAGCGACGTATCTTCGTAAACAAGACAAAAAAATCTTTTTAGTTGCGAATAAAGTTGATGGGATAGATGCAGACTCAGCAGTAGCTGATTTTTATTCATTAGGTTTAGGTGATTCAGTTCATCAAATTGCTGCCGCGCATGGTAGAGGAGTAACTCAGTTACTTACTTTAGCATTAACACCTCATATTGAAGCGTTGTCGGAACCAAAAACAGAAGAAAATGATGAGTTTGATGGTGACATTGAAGATGAAATGTCTGATCAAGAGAAAATTGATACAGCGCCAAATGAGAATGACAAAATCAAACTGGCGATTATCGGTAAACCAAATGTGGGTAAATCTACATTAACTAATCGAATTTTAGGTGAAGAGCGTGTTGTAGTATACGATATGCCTGGTACTACGCGTGACAGTGTGTACATTCCTATGGAGCATGATGGTCGTGAATATACGCTAATCGACACTGCTGGTATTCGTCGTCGTAAAAATGTAACCGACGTAGTAGAAAAGTTTTCGGTTATCAAAACACTGCGAGCAATTGAAGACTCTAACGTATGTTTGTTAGTGATTGATGCGCAAGAAGGCATTACGGATCAAGACTTAAGTTTACTTGGGTTTATTCTAGAATCTGGTCGTTCATTAGTACTTGCTGTTAATAAGTGGGATGGATTAGATGACCATGTTAAAGACCGCATTAAAACAGAATTAGATCGTCGATTAGGCTTTATTGATTTTGCACGTATTCACTTCATTTCTGCTTTGCATGGTACGGGTGTTGGTCATTTATACGAGTCAGTGGAAGAAGCGTTTGTATCTGCTACGAAACGTATTTCTACGTCGATGGTAACGAAGATTTTAGACATGGCGGTATTTGACCATCAGCCACCTATGCATCAGGGGCGTCGAATCAAATTAAAGTATGCGCATGCTGGTGGATATAATCCTCCTATAATCGTAATACACGGTAATTCAGCTAAAAAGCTTCCACCGTCATATAAACGTTATCTTATGAATTACTATCGTAAGTCGTTAAAGATTATGGGTACGCCAATTCGGATCGAGTTTAGAGAAACAAGTAATCCATTTGCAGGTAAGAAAAAGCTAACGTACACAGAGCAAAAGAAGTTAGCTCGTGCTACACAAGGCTATAAGAAAGATTAACCGCTTATCGCTATAAATTGTTGAAACAGCCTTAGGGCTGTTTTTTTTGCTTTAATAGTCATGTATATTGCTACTAGCTGATAAAGTGATTAGACGTTTGACATGGAGAAACAATACGTGGCGGCAAGGCAAATAGATACGGCAAATAGGCTTAATAATAATTTAGCGCTGCTACAAGCTGGTTCAAATGTTTCAATTGATATTGTTACGCCTGCCGGTCAACGAGGTAAATTTCGTACTCCTTTTATTGGCTACCTCCCTAAAAAATATGTGTTAATTCAATTTCCTGACAATACAAAGCTAGGCAGTTTTTCAAGCTTTATTACGCAAGGTGCATCAATAACTGTTCGAGGTTTAATAGAAGGGCATGAAGGTTCTGTAGTAGCCTTTGTTGGTACGGTTAAGCAAACACTTCAAATACCATCAAGAATCATCGTATTAGACTTTCCTAAAACCGTAACATTGCAAAGTTTGAGAGCATCAACACGTATTGATACTGACATTGATATTAAAATCAAAGTTGATAAAGAGTACTGGAAAGCGGTACTCAATAACGTGTCGCTTCATGGCTGCCAAATTACAGTAAGTAACGGTGAGTCGTTAGCGTTGGCAGCAAATAAAGAAATAGACGTGATTATTGAAGACTTTCAAAGCATGAGTAACATGACGCTTCCCGCCGTTGTATGTAATACCAAATCACAAATTGATGGTATTTCGTTGGGCGTTAAGTTTAACGAAAGAGATCGAGAGTCAGTAACGAAGCTTGTTCAGCATGCAGTTGTAGCAGAGCTATAAGCAAATTATTTCTCTACTACGACTTAGTTTCTTCACTTTGCGTTTTGTCTACGTTAGCTATTATTAATCCGTCGCTAAGCTGAATCGTTAATTTATCATTTGGTTTAACAGCATTAATACTCGTAATAACCTTTCCACCTGTATTTTTAGTGACGCTGTAACCACGTGCAATAGTTGCCAAAGGACTAACAATGTGGAGTTGCTCTATTGTGTGTTTAAAACGAGTTTGCTGTTTATTGTTTAACGTTAGCGTCGCTTTAATTAAACGACTTTGTAAACTCGCGAGTTTTTCTTGTAACACCTGAATACGTTTGATTGGAGATTGCAGTATGAGGCGGTTATGCAATTGAACGGGTTTCTGAAATTTTTGTGATTTAACACGTTCAAAAGACTGGTTGAATCGAATGGTGAGTTCGTCAATCTTTTGTTGTTGTACGTGTAATTTTTGAGCTGGGTGCAGTCTAGCCAAGCGTTGTTGAATGTAAGTTAACTGCTTATGTAATTCATTTATTTTACGTTGAGATGAAGAAACAACCCGTTGCTCTAATAGATTAATAGATTTGTTGTGTTCTTTTACATCTGACGACACTAATTCTGCTGCGGCTGATGGAGTAGGGGCACGTTGGTCTGCTGCGAAGTCAGATAGCGTAGTATCAATTTCGTGTCCAACCGCGCTAATGGTAGGAATTGTACTTTCGTATATAGCTCTAACGACTATTTCTTCGTTAAAGCACCATAGGTTTTCTAACGACCCACCGCCTCGACCTACAATTAATACGTCACATTCTTTACGTTTGTTTGCTGTGTTAATTGCTTGCGCAACGTCAAATTTAGCCTCATTACCTTGAACTAATGCGGGGTAGATAACCACGTTAATTAACGGATTTCTTCGTTTCAGCACGGAGAGAATATCTTTAACAGCGGCGCCAGTAGGCGAAGTAACTACCCCTACTGTTTGAATTTTAGATGGAATAGCTTGTTTGTTAAACGCGTCAAACAATCCTTCTGCATGTAGTTTGTTTTTTAGTTGCTCATATTGCTGTCGAAGAATACCTTCTCCAGCATCTTCAAGTTGCTCAATAATTAGCTGAAAGTCGCCGCGAGGTTCATATAAAGAAACCCTTGCTCTTACTAAAACCTGTTGTCCATTTTTAGGGAGGCCAGTAACGGGTAATCTAACCTTACGATTATTACCTTTAAACATCGCGCATTTTACTTGAGACTTGCTATCTTTTAATGATAAATACCAGTGGCCCGAGCTTGCTGCAATGAAATTAGATATTTCACCACATAACCATACGGTATTAAGTTCACTTTCTAATAGAAAACGTACTTTTTTAGTTAGCTCACTTACTTGTAGAATGTGCTGGTTCATCATAAAAGGTTAGGTTTTTAGCCGTTTAGCGCAAGATAGTGATTTATTATATCGTTGTTAATAGTTTTAAGGGAAAAATATTTTACTAATTCGTTAAATTTAAGTTTACCTTAGTAATGAAAACGGTTAAAATTCTGCCGCAATATTTACTCCTGATCACCCTTTATTAGTGAGATGTTGCGATGCTAAGAATTGCCCAAGAAGCGTTAACTTTTGACGATGTTCTACTTGTACCTGCCCATTCTACGGTACTTCCCCATACTGCTGACTTAAAAACCAAATTAACTCGTAAAATTGAGTTAAATGTTCCTATGATCTCTGCATCGATGGACACCGTTACTGAAGCTCGTTTAGCGATTACGCTAGCGCAAGAAGGCGGCGTTGGTTTTATTCACAAAAACATGACGATCAAAGATCAAGCTAAAAATGTTTCTAAAGTTAAGAAATACGAGAGTGGCATTGTATCTGATCCAGTAACAGTTTCGCCGAATGAGCCTATTGAAAATGTAATGCGCTTGGCTGATAAACTTGGATTTTCAGGTTTTCCAGTTGTTGATGCTGACAATAATCTTGTGGGTATTATTACAGGTAGAGATCTTCGTTTTGAAACAGACTTATCATTAAACGTTTCTGAATTAATGACCGTGAAAGAAAACCTTGTAACGGTTAAAGAAGGTGCAGAACGTGAAGAAATTTTAGCGTTAATGCACGAAAACAGAATCGAAAAAATTCTTATGATTGACGACGCGTTTAAGCTTAAAGGGCTTATTACCGTTAAAGATTACCAAAAAGCTGAAAGTAAACCTAACGCGTGTAAAGACGAGTTAGGGCGTTTACGTGTAGGTGCTGCTGTTGGCGTAGGTGCTGGAACTGATGAACGTATTGATGCGCTTGTAGAAGCAGGTGTAGACGTATTGCTTATTGATACATCTCACGGACACTCTCAAGGTGTAATTGATCGCGTTAAAGAAACGCGTGACAAATACCCTAACTTGCAAATTATTGCGGGTAACGTAGCAACAGGTGCTGGTGCAAAAGCATTGGCAGATGCTGGTGTTGATGCCGTAAAAGTAGGTATTGGCCCAGGTTCTATTTGTACTACTCGTATTGTTACAGGTGTTGGTGTTCCTCAATTAACCGCTATTTCTAATGCTGTTGAAGGGTTAAAAGGTACAGGTATTCCTGTTATTGCTGATGGTGGTATTCGTTTTTCTGGCGATATCGCTAAAGCTTTAGTAGCTGGAGCACACTCTGTAATGGTAGGTAGCATGTTTGCTGGTACTGAAGAGTCTCCGGGTGAAGTAGAGCTTTACCAAGGTCGTTATTACAAGTCGTACCGTGGTATGGGATCATTAGGTGCAATGAGCCAAAAAGAAGGCTCAAGTGATAGGTACTTCCAAAAATCTGACGGCGAAGCAGACAAGCTTGTTCCAGAAGGGATTGAAGGCCGTGTAGCTTATAAAGGTCCGGTTGCTGCTATTATTCATCAACAAATGGGCGGCTTACGCTCTTCAATGGGTCTTACTGGTAGTAAAGATATTGAAACCATGCGTACTAAGCCTGAGTTTATGAAGATTACTTCTGCTGGTATGGGCGAATCACATGTTCATGATGTTACCATTACTAAAGAAGCGCCAAACTATCGAATGGGCTAATTGAATAGCTTATTTCTTTGATAGTTAAATAAATGGTTAAATAAAAAATTTATAACAGGCTGAGCTATATAATGGCTCAGCCTGTTCATTTTAAAAATAGTTATACTTTATTAGGAACAAAAAACATGAGTAAAGACATTCATGATCACCGCATACTAATTTTAGACTTCGGCTCTCAATACACTCAACTTATCGCTCGTCGTGTACGTGAAATTGGCGTTTATTGCGAACTATGGGCGTGGGACGTTACAGAAGAGCAAATCAAAGGCTTTAATCCTACCGGTATTATTCTTGCTGGTGGTCCAGAAAGTGTAACGGAAGATAACTCACCTAGAGCACCTGAGTATGTATTTACTGCTAACGTTCCTGTGCTAGGGGTTTGTTATGGTATGCAAACAATGGCAGAACAGTTAGGCGGTGGCGTTGAAAGTTCTGAACATAAAGAGTTTGGTTATGCTGCCGTTGAGGTTATTTCAAATTCAGAATTATTTAAAAACATTGAAGACAGTGTTAACGATCAAGGAAATGCTTTATTAGATGTGTGGATGAGTCACGGCGATAAAGTTTCTGAAATTCCAGCTGGCTTTAAGGCTATTGCACAAACGCCAAGTTGTAAATTTGCAGCGATGGCGAATGAAGATAAGAACTTCTACGGTGTACAATTTCACCCTGAAGTTACTCACACTAAACAAGGCATGCGTATATTAGAGCACTTTGTTGTAGATATTTGTAAGTGTGAGAAATTATGGACTTCAGCGTCAATTATTGAAGATGCAATTGCTAAAATGAAAGCACAAGTGGGCGACGACGAAGTTGTACTTGGGCTGTCTGGTGGTGTTGATTCTTCAGTGGTTGCTATGTTATTGCACCGTGCGATTGGTGATAAGCTAACATGTGTGTTTGTTGATAATGGCTTACTTCGTTTAGATGAAGGTAAGCAAGTAATGGAAATGTTCGGTGATCATTTCGGTTTAAATATTATTCATGTAAACGCTGAAAACCGTTTTCTAGACCGTTTAGCGGGTGAAAACGATCCAGAGAAAAAACGTAAGATAATTGGTAACGTTTTCGTTGAAATTTTTGATGAAGAAGCTGGAAAGTTATCAAACGCTAAATGGTTAGCACAAGGTACTATCTATCCAGATGTGATTGAATCTGCAGCGTCGGCTACCGGCAAAGCACACGTGATTAAGTCTCACCATAATGTTGGTGGATTACCAGAAGACATGGAATTAGGTTTAGTTGAACCGTTACGTGAGTTGTTTAAAGATGAAGTACGTAAAATTGGTTTAGAATTAGGTTTACCTTACAACATGTTATACCGTCATCCATTCCCTGGGCCGGGTTTAGGTGTACGTATTTTAGGTGAAGTAAAGAAAGAGTATGCAGACCTTTTGCGTCGTGCAGACGCAATTTTTATAGAAGAACTGCATAATCACGACTTATACAATAAAGTTAGCCAAGCGTTCACTGTTTTCTTGCCTGTTCGTTCAGTAGGCGTAATGGGAGACGGTCGTAAATATGACTGGGTTGTAAGTTTACGTGCGGTAGAAACTATTGATTTTATGACGGCACACTGGGCTCACCTTCCGTACGATTTCTTAGGATTGGTATCTAATCGTATTATTAACGAAATAGATGGTATTTCTCGCGTAGTTTACGATATATCAGGAAAGCCACCTGCAACGATAGAGTGGGAATAATCTATTAGGCGTTGTTTGTACAACACTTAATTAACTAATTTATAAACCTCATTGTTGGAAAACTCTGGGGTTTTATTTTGACCTAAAAATATAAAAGAGTATTTAGATGGCTATTGAGAGACAAGAAACTAAACAACGTATGAGCCGTATTGTTAAACACAATGGAACAATTTATTTATGTGGGCAAGTATGTGCTGATGCAACTAAAGGTATTAAAGAGCAAACGCAAACTATGCTAGATAAAGTGGACGAACTACTTATCCAGTCAGGTAGCTCTAGAGAGCATATGTTGTCGGCAACAGTTTACTTAAAAACCATGGATGACTTTGCTGAGATGAATGCAGTTTGGGATGCTTGGGTTCCAGAAGGTCATGCGCCGGCTAGAGCATGTGTGGAAGCCGCAATGGCAAGAGATGTACTTTTAGTAGAGATCAGCGTAATTGCAGCTGAAAAGTAATAATAAACGAATGTTACGCTATACGCTCAAATAACATTCGTTTAAAGGGGGATTGAGTTACTCGTTAAAGTGCTAACTCAATCACCATCTCTTTTAGTTCGCTTTTTGAGATTGAGTTGTCGTGATTTGTGTCAAAGCGGTTAAAAATTGTTTCACACATTCTAATGCCTTTGTCTTGTAACAATACATCAATCAACTCAACAAATTCACTGCGGTTAATAACGCCATCTTTGTCTTCATCGAATACTTCAAATAATTCGTCAACCCACTGATTTATTTCCATCAGTTACCTCGCTTAGGATGTTTATATAACTAAGACTTTATCTCTAATTATCACGTATGTGAATATTTAATTAGTATTTTCGTGATTTAGCTTGTAAAAAAGTATGTTTAGGTTTTTATTTATACTGTATATCTGTCTGCACAATATTATTGACACTTCTAGATAGAATGATTTGATTAAAAAAAAGCGTCTTATAACACGTTGCTATAAAATTGTTTCAATACGATGAAACGCTTTAATTCAGTATCTTAAGTATAGTCAATTTTATCGACATTACTTAATGGCTCTGAACAACCAATAAAAGCATACTAATTTGTTAACTTGGAGATAAACTCTTACATGTCTAATCAAACATTACTAAACGAAACCCACGATCTTAATTTATCGAGTTGGGTAGAATCGGCTAATACTGGCAAGAGTGACTTCCCGATTCAAAATTTACCCTTCGCTATTTTTAAAGAACAAAATAAAGATAATGGATTTAGAGGTGGCGTAGCTATAGGTGATCAAATTATTGATTTAGCTGCATTAAAAAATAAAAATGTGTTTTCAGGTTTAGCACAAGAATCTTTAGAAGCATGTTCGTCACATGAGCTGAATGAATTTATGTCTTTAGGGAAGGCTTATTGGAGCGCCCTACGATTAGCACTGTCGAAAGCGTTGAGAGTCGGCTCTACTTTACAATCTGCACTTCAAGATTGTTTAGTTAACCAAAGTGATGCGCAATACGCTTTACCTTGTAAAATTGGTGACTACACTGACTTTTATACATCTATTTACCATGCAACATCTGTTGGTAAATTGTTTAGACCAGATAACCCTTTACTGCCAAATTATAAGTGGATCCCTATTGGTTACCATGGCCGTTCATCCTCTATCGATGTATCAGGGCAAGAATTCAAACGACCAAAAGGCCAGATTAAAGCTCCTGATGCGTCAGAGCCAGTATTTGCACCGTGTAAACGATTAGATTATGAGATGGAAATGGCTATATATATTGGTAAAGGGAATCAGTTAGGTGAATCTATTTCTATTAATGACGCGGAAGATCATGTTTTTGGTATGAGCTTATTTAATGACTGGTCAGCTCGTGATCTTCAAGCATGGGAATACCAACCGTTAGGGCCATTTTTAGCAAAAAACTTCGCATCAACCGTATCACCTTGGATTGTTACTACCGAAGCATTAGCGCCATATAAAATGGCGTGGACAAGAGATGAGAATGATCCTCAGCCGCTTGATTACTTAGAATCTACAGATAATAGAAACTTGGGGGCATTTGATATTCAGTTGGCCGTTGAACTAGAAACTGAAAACATGAGAAAATCTCAGCAGCCTGCTAGCCAATTATCTGTTTCAAGCTTTAAGCACTCTTATTGGACTGTTGCACAAATGGTTGCTCATCATACCATTAATGGATGTAACTTAGTTGCAGGAGATATGTTAGGTAGTGGAACTCAATCTGGCCCAACATACGAAGAGTCAGGCTCATTACTTGAGCTAAGTAATGGCGGTAAGCAAGTTATTACATTAAACAATGGTGAAGAAAGAACCTTTTTAGAAGATGGCGACAATGTGATTATGAAAGGGTGGTGTGAAAAAGAAGGTTTTGCACGTATTGGTTTTGGATTAGTCGAGAGTACTATTTTGCCAGCGTAACCTTGAATCAGTAATTCTTATGCTATAAGCGAATAATAAATTGACTAAGCTTAATTTTTTATTCGCTTTTTTTGTTTTTTTATTCAAAAGTTTATTCGATGAATAAACAATTAAATACGATGTAATAACAATTTTTTAACATCGCTCCAGCTTCATTTACGACAACCTTCCTAGTTAATTAATATATTTTTACATCTTTTATCGTTTGAAAATTAGTTTATCCGTTCAAAAATCATCTTATATTTGATTATTTTTCTATTACGAAATTATTCTTAGTTTTGTCATGTTAACTTTTTTAATATATTGATATATATCATTTATT
>JAHDIK010000021.1 GCA_020630795.1 Colwellia sp. | reverse complement strand
TTATTGTTATTTTTTAGTTGGTCTATTCCAACCTTCTATATTACGTTGTTTTCCACGTGCTACAGCAAGCTCATTTGATTTAACATCTTTTACTATAACAGAGCCTGCGCCAGTTGTAGCGGTATCACCAATATTTACAGGCGCGACTATTGACGCATTTGAACCAATAAATGCGTTGTCTCCAATTGTCGTTTTAAATTTATTCACGCCATCATAATTACACGTTATTGTACCCGCGCCTATATTTGAGTTCTGGCCTACTTCAGCGTCTCCTAAATAACTTAGGTGACCAGCTTTAGAGCCTTCGCCTAAAACCGTTTTTTTCATTTCTACAAAGTTACCAATATGAGCGTCACGTTTTAGCTCTGATCCAGGTCTGATACGAGCGAATGGTCCAGCAGATGCCTCTTCACCAATTATCGCACCTTCAATGATAGAGTTAGGTTTAATAACCGCATTTTTACCAATTTGACTGTTAATAATAATACAGTTAGCTCCAATCGAAGCGCCGTCTTCAATGCTTACATCGCCTTCAAAAACACAATTAACGTCAATGGTAACTTCTTGCCCCACTGAAACATTACCACGTATATCAATACGACTAGGATCCAACAAACTCGCACCGGCAATCATTAATTCTTCAGCTTGCCTTAATTGAAATGCTCTTTCTAGCGCTGCTAATTGCACTCTGTTATTTGCCCCTTCAACTTCAATTTCGCTATCTGGGTGCGCAGTCTCAATTGTTTTACCTTCTTTATGTGCCGCAGCAATAATATCTGTTAAGTAATATTCACCTTGAGCATTGTCATTAGATAAATTAGACAACCATCTCTTCAGGTCTCCACCATTTGCTAGCAATATGCCCGTATTACATTCATTAATTTTTAGCTGCTCTGAATTAGCATCTTTCTGTTCGACAATGCCTACTACAGTGCCATTATCGCGTACGATTCGACCATACCCCGTAGGATTAGTTAAATGTACAGTTAACAGTGCCATGCCATTATCAGGTTTCGCTGAAATCAAACTTTGAAGGGTTGATACTTTAGTTAACGGTACATCACCGTAGAGTACTAAAACGTCTTCATCATCTTTTACATGAGGCGAAGCCATATCTACGGCATGCCCAGTACCTAGTTGCTCTTTTTGCTCTACAAAAGTTAAATCATCACCAATAATTTGGCTTTTAAGTGTTTCACCACCAAAGCCATAAACAAGATAAATATTTTGCGCATTGACTTGCCTTGCTGAATCAATAACATGACCAACCATTGGCTTTTTAGCAACAGGGTGAAGTACTTTAGGAAGTGACGAACGCATACGAGTACCTTTACCCGCAGCAAGAATAACAACTGAAAGAGACATTTTAATCCATTATTTCTTATGACTAGTTGCTCAATATTGTAACTATTTTTTTTATTTATCTCTATGAATTAAATATTATTCCTCGCTCTTTTGTTCAAGGATCCCTACTTCTAATTCTTCAAACCAATCTAGAAAACGTTTAACGTCATCTCCTTTAAATATTCTTCCGTGTTGAGGACACATCATATCGATATCCAACTGCCTAGCTCGAGCTACCCAGTCATTTTTAGCTTTGTTTGATGGCATCCACCGACGATGAAACATTTCCATTTTTCTCGTATGTTCTTCAAAATTATCAACAAACATAGGTGCGTCCGCAGCTTCAATTGCTGCTCCAATATCTCCTGACATTAATATTTTTGCTTCAGGGTCATAAACGTTAAAGTTACCCGATGAATGTAAGTAATGTGCTGGAAAAAACGTTAATGATGCTCCGTCAAGCTTGAGACAGTTTCCTTCATCAGGTATGCCATTAAACTTGATATTCTCCATACCAAAATGGCGAATAAATCCTTCCCACAACCATGGTGAATGCAACGTAGCGTTATTTAGAGCTTGATCCCACAGTCCTAGAGACGAAATAATATCTGGATCTTGATGCGACGCAAAAAGGTGAGTAATTTGTTCTACTGGGATCAGTTTAATTACCGTGGCTAACATTGCCGAAAATAACTCTATTCCCCCAGGGTCCATTAACAAGCAATTATCTTTAGTGATCACTATATACTGATTGGTATCAATAATTAGATTTGGTTTATCAGGGTCTCTACCTATGACAATCCATTGATGCGTATCATTTTCAAATATCTTAAAGGTTTTCATGTGCTTTCCTGCTCTAAAATTCCTACTAATTGAAGTGATGAGGTAAGGTATTCTTTTATCTGTCCAGCTGACACTTCTACATTTTCAGCAACGTTATTCAGTTGTTCTTGAAATGAATCGCCTGCTTGAGACGCTTCAACTCTAGATAGAGTTGCAAGTATAACTGCTGTTCTTAATTCATCTTTTAATTGTTCAAGCTCAGAAATTAACTTTAACAACTGTTTACTATAGCCGTTAGAAAGCTCTGATTGATGTAACTTAGTTCTTGTATAACTTTCATCTAAGCTATGTATATGCTCACTTTGTGCTGCTTTTTTGTAGACTATGTTAAATCGTGAAATTGCGCTGTCGGCTCTAAATTTATTCGCAGCCATTTTGCTTAAGTTAGCAGCAAGGGTGTTAATTTCACGAGATGAGATAATGGTGACGTGAGCTAACCTATCAATAAATTCTGT
Source organism: Colwellia sp. (assembly GCA_020630795.1). GTDB lineage: Bacteria > Pseudomonadota > Gammaproteobacteria > Enterobacterales > Alteromonadaceae > Pseudocolwellia. Next base: position 46,485 of record JAHDIK010000021.1, on the reverse strand, counting down.
CAGCGGTTTAAAGCCTGCGGCCCCTTCACCAGCTCTGAGAGCAACAGCACGAGCATTACTTGCCGTTAATGATAAGTTTTTAGCGACCTTTGTTGCTTCATTTAATTTTGCAGCAATAACCGCTGCCGCAACAAAGTAATTATAGTTATCTTCCAAAATTATTAACTTTATGATTATCCATTCAATTTAATATAGTTAATTATTTTGTTTTTTCTTACTTTAAGCCGTTAATTTTGATTTAGAACATAAAAAAAGCGACCTAACTGGTCGCTTTCTTAATCACTAAAACTTTAAACAAGTATTAGAACTGTATACTACTATTTACTAGTCGCTTGAATAACACGTAGTTGTGCAACAGCACGTGCTAATTCTGCAGCAGCTTCAGCGTAATCAACATCGTTACTTTGAGCGTTTAACTGCTCTTCAGCTCTTTGTTTAGCTTCTTGCGCTGCTTGCTCATCTAAATCATCACCACGTACAGCAATATCAGCTAGTACAGTTACATGATTAGGTTGAACTTCAAGCATACCACCAGAAAGATAGATAACTTCTTCGCCACCACCTTTCTTAACTATTCTAGCCATGCCAGGTTTTAGTGAGGTCAGCAAAGGTGCGTGACCAGGCATAATACCTAATTCACCTTCGCTACCTGTGATCTGTAATGATTCAATAGCACCAGAAAATAAGCTTTCTTCAGCACTTACCACATTCAGATTTACAGAAAGTATTGCCATGTTGACCTCCAAAATAGGCGATTAAGCTTAAAGGCAGCAGCCTAAACAGCTAATCGCCAGCCTTCATTACATGTTTTTAGCTTTTTCAGTTGCTTCTTCAATAGAACCAACCATGTAGAAAGCTTGCTCTGGTAAGTCATCATATTCACCAGCAAGAATACCTTTAAAGCCAGAAATTGTGTCTTTAAGAGATACGTATTTACCAGGTGAACCTGTGAATACTTCAGCAACGAAGAACGGTTGAGATAAGAAACGTTGAATCTTACGTGCGCGAGATACAGTTTGCTTATCTTCTTCAGATAACTCGTCCATACCAAGTATAGCGATGATATCTTTAAGTTCTTTATAACGTTGTAATGTTGATTGAACACCACGTGCTGTTTCGTAATGCTCAGCACCAACTACTAACGGGTCTAATTGACGCGAAGTAGAATCAAGTGGGTCGATCGCAGGGTAAATACCCTGTGAAGCAATATCACGACTTAATACAACAGTTGCATCTAAGTGAGCAAAGGTTGTTGCTGGAGATGGATCGGTCAAATCATCCGCTGGTACGTATACCGCTTGGATTGAAGTGATTGAACCTTTCTTCGTTGACGTAATACGCTCTTGAAGAACACCCATTTCTTCAGCAAGAGTTGGTTGGTAACCAACAGCTGATGGCATACGACCTAACAATGCAGATACTTCTGTACCAGCAAGTGTATAACGGTAGATGTTATCTACGAAGAATAAAACGTCACGACCTTCGTCACGGAATTTCTCAGCCATAGTAAGACCAGTCATCGCTACACGAAGACGGTTTCCTGGAGGCTCGTTCATTTGGCCGTAAACTAACGATACTTTATCAAGTACGTTAGAGTCGTTCATTTCATGGTAGAAATCGTTACCTTCACGAGTACGCTCACCTACACCAGCAAATACTGAGTAGCCGCTATGCTCGATCGCGATGTTACGAATAAGTTCCATCATGTTTACGGTTTTACCAACACCAGCACCACCGAATAAACCAACTTTACCACCCTTAGCGAATGGACATACTAAGTCGATTACTTTGATACCAGTTTCTAGTAATTCACTCGACATTGACTGCTCAGCGTATGCTGGAGCTGCACGGTGAATTGACCATTTTTCTTCTTCGCCGATTGGGCCAGCTTCATCGATAGGCTCACCCAATACGTTCATGATACGACCCAATGTTGCAGTACCTACTGGAACTTGGATGTTATCACCTGTGTTTTCTACGTTCAGACCACGACGCAAACCGTCAGATGAACCCATAGCGATAGCACGTACAACGCCACCACCTAGTTGCTGTTGTACTTCTAGTACTAAACCAGCAAGGTCACCTTCAGTTACATTTAATGCGTCATATACCTGAGGTACAGCATCTTGTGGGAATTCTACATCCACAACTGCGCCAATGATTTGGACGACTTTACCTGTACTCATGTTTAATCCTCTAATCTTGTGCTCTTAAAATTAAGAACCTTTGCTTATACCGCTGCTGCACCTGCACAAATCTCACTCAATTCTTGAGTAATACTTGCTTGACGAGCTTTGTTATATACCAATTGTAAATCATCAATTAAGTCACCCGCGTTATCGGTTGCAGCTTTCATTGCAACCATACGAGCGGCTTGTTCACATGCGAGGTTTTCAACCACACCTTGATATACTTGAGATTCTGTATAACGAACTAATAACTGTTCAAGCAATGCTTGAGCGTCTGGTTCGTATAAGTAATCCCAGCGATGCTTAATTGCGTCATCATCTGACTTAGGCAAAGGTAAAAGTTGATCGATCGTTGGTTGTTGCGTCATTGTATTAACAAACTTGTTATACACAATGTACAACCTATCTATCTCACCGTTGTCATAAGCGTCTAACATAACTTTCACGCTACCAACTAAGTCAGTAAGTGAAGGGTTATCGCCTAATCCTGAGATTTGTGATACGACTTTGGCGCCCATATTGTTGAAGAACGCAGTAGCTTTAGAGCCTACTACAGCAAATTCAACTTCAGCGCCTGCTGATTGCTGTTCACCAGCATCAGCAAGTACTTTTTTAAATAAATTAATATTTAAACCACCACATAATCCACGGTCTGTCGATACTACGATATAGCCTACGCGCTTAGCTTCACGTTCAACCATGTACGGATGACGGAATTCTAAATTACCAAGCGCGATGTGACCGATCACATTTCGCATATTTTCAGCGTATGGACGTGATGCAGCCATGCTATCTTGCGCTCTGCGCATTTTACTAGCTGCAACCATTTCCATCGCACTGGTGATTTTCTGTGTATTTTGTACACTTCCAATCTTTGATTTAATCTCTTTACCACCAGCCATGACTATTCTCCGCGAAAAGGTTAACTAATTACCAAGTTTGAGTAGCTTTAAAAGCTTCGATAGCTTTAGCTAAACCAGACTCGATATCTTTGTTATAGTCGCCTTTTTCGTCGATAGTAGCCATCAACTCAGCGTGGTCACTGTTTACGTAAGAACGTAATGCTTCTTCAAAATCAACAACTTTGTTGATTTCAACATCGTTTAAGTAGCCTTTTTCAGCTGCGAATAACGATACTGCTGTTTCAGCAATAGACAGTGGGCTGTATTGTTTTTGCTTCATCAATTCAGTTACACGTTGACCATGCTCTAATTGAGCACGAGTCGCGTCATCTAAGTCAGATGCGAATTGAGCAAAGGCTGCTAGCTCAGCATATTGTGCTAAGGCTAAACGGATACCACCACCAAGCTTTTTGATGATTTTAGTTTGTGCAGCACCACCAACACGAGATACTGAAATACCAGCGTTAACAGCAGGACGAATACCTGAGTTAAATAGGTTAGATTCTAAGAAGATCTGACCATCGGTAATTGAGATTACGTTAGTTGGTACGAATGCAGAAACGTCACCCGCTTGCGTTTCGATAATCGGTAATGCCGTTAAAGAACCTGTTTTGCCTTTAACTTCACCGTTTGTGAAACGTTCAACGTATGCTTCGTTTACACGAGCAGCACGTTCTAATAAACGACTGTGAAGGTAGAATACATCACCTGGGTATGCTTCACGGCCTGGTGGACGACGTAATAGTAATGAAATTTGACGGTAAGCAACAGCTTGCTTAGATAAGTCATCATATACGATTAGTGCATCTTCACCGCGGTCACGGAAGTATTCACCCATAGTACAACCAGAGTATGCTGATAAGTATTGTAAAGCAGCAGCTTCAGAAGCAGAAGCAACAACAACGATAGTGTTATCTAACGCTCCGTGCTCTTCTAATGAACGAACTAAGTTAGCTACTGTAGAAGCTTTTTGTCCGATTGCTACGTATACACACTTAATACCAGTGTTTTTCTGGTTAATAATTGCATCTAATGCGATCGCTGATTTACCAATCTGACGGTCACCGATGATAAGCTCACGCTGACCACGACCGATTGGAATCATAGCATCAATTGATTTAATACCAGTTTGAACTGGCTCATCTACTGATTTACGATCGATAACACCTGGAGCCAATACTTCAACCGGTGCAAAACCGTCGTTGTCGATTGGACCTTTGCCATCAATTGGCTCACCAAGAGTGTTTACAACGCGGCCTAATAAACCACGTCCTACAGGTACTTCTAAAATACGACCAGTACCTTTAACTTTTACGCCTTCAGCTAGGTCCGCGTAAGGACCCATAACTACCGCACCTACCGAATCACGGTCAAGGTTTAACGCTATTGCGAAGCGGTTGCCAGGAAGTTCGATCATTTCGCCTTGCATTACATCAGCAAGACCATGGATGCGAATAATACCATCTGTTACAGAAACGATAGTACCTTCGTTACGAGCTTCACTAACTACGTCAAACTGTTCAATACGATTCTTGATCAGTTCAGCGATTTCAGTGGAATTCAGTTGCATGCTCTGTTCCCCGTTAAGATTGCATTGTTGTTGCTAAGCGATTCAGTTTACCTCGTACTGAACCATCTATTACCATGTCACCAGCTTTAATTACTAAACCTGAGACTACGTTTGCGTCTACAACACAATTGAGCTTTACTTTTCGAGCCAAACGCTTTTCAAGCGCGGCGCTTAATGTAGTTACTTGATCAGCTGCTAATTCAACAGCAGACCTTACATCCACAACAATTTCTTTTTCATATTCAGACTTTAAAGCACTGAATTCAGTAAGAACTTGCGGTAGCACCAACAAACGTTGATTTTCAGCCATTACCTTAATAAGGTTTTGACCATTACTGTCGAGCTGCTCTTCACAAACTTTTAAAAATAAGTCTGTGGCTTGCTCAACTGACGCACCACCTGAAAGGTAGCTTGTCATTGTTTCATTTTCAGAAACTTCAGCAGCAAATACTAACATTGATAACCAGTTATCAACGGCATTTGCTTCAACAGCAAAATCAAACGCTGCTTTAGCGTAAGGACGAGCGACGGTTGTCAATTCAGACATAGCTCATTCCTCTCTTAAAGTTCAGCTACAAGTTTATCTAAAATGTCGCTATGTGCAGCGGCATCGATTGAACGTTCGAGAATTTTCTCAGCACCAGCTACCGCTAAAACAGCCACTTGTTGGCGTAGTTCTTCACGTGCTTGGTTACGTTCTGTCTCTATTTCTGCATGACCAGCAGCTAAGATTTTTTCTTTCTCAGCTTGTGCCTTTGCAGCAGCTTCTTCAACAATTTGAGCATCACGCTTTTTAGCAGCTTCAATAATCTCAGCAGCTTGCGCTTTTGCTTCTTTTAGTTGTGCTGTTGCTTTGTCTTGAGCAAGCTCAAGTTCTTTAGCGGCACGGTCTGAAGCAGCAAGTCCGTCAGCAATAGTTGCTTGACGATCTTCAATGGCACCAATAATTGGAGGCCAAACGTACTTCATACAAAAAATTACAAATACGATAAATGCGATTAATTCACCAATTAAGGTCATATTAAGATTCATTTATGTATCTCCTATTCAAATTCGCGAAAAAAACAACTTAAAGAATTAAGCACCAACTGCGAATAATAGGTATAAGCCGATCGCAACACCGATCATCGCGATAGCATCGATAAGACCCGCTACGATGAACATTTTTACTTGAAGTTGTGGTGCTAATTCAGGTTGACGAGCAGCAGATTCTAAGAATTTACCACCTAATAAACCAAATCCAATCGCAGTACCAAGAGCACCTAGACCGATTAATAAAGCAACAGCGATATATAACATATTTATCTCCGATTATTTAAGTTAAAGTTATAAAGTTAAAAATTAGTGATCTTCGTGAGCAAGACTCAAATATAGAATCGTTAGCATCATAAAGATAAACGCTTGTAATGGGATAACCAGCAAGTGGAACGCTGCCCATAAAAAGTGTACTGGCAACTGGAATAAACCAATTGTCGCAATAAGTAAAAATATCAACTCACCAGCATATAAGTTACCAAATAAACGTAACGCTAATGATAATGGACGAGCTAATAGGGTAACCATTTCAAGCACAAAGTTAACTGGGTATAAAGACCAGTGACCAAAAGGCTGTGTAGTTAATTCTTTAATGAATCCACTTACACCTTTAACTTTGATTGAGTAGTAAATAATTAATGCAAACACACCTAATGCTAACGCAAATGTCATGTTTGGATCGGTAGTTGGTACAGCTTTCATGTAATGAACACCGAACATTTCGAATATTCTAGGGATAAGGTCAACTGGTACCCAATCCATAGCGTTCATCAATAAAACCCATACAAAAATCGTTAATGCTAATGGTGCAATAACAGGGTTTTTACCGTGGAATGTACTTTTAACACTATCGTCAACAAATTCAACGATCATCTCAACAGCACATTGCAACTTACCTGGAACACCAGTAGAAGCCTGTTTTGCAACTGAACGAAAAATGTAAAGAAAGATAGCACCCAAAAATATTGACCATCCTAGCGTATCGATGTGAAGGGCCCAAAAGCCTTCTCCAACAGTCAGATTCTGCAAGTGATGTTTAATATATTCTTGGCTGGTTATTTCAGCACCTGAAGCCATATTAAATTTCCCAATGATTAAAGTTTAAAATTAAAGCTCTTGCGTTATTTTTTAGTTAAAAATAACGGTTGTAGTAACGGCATAGCCATTACTAAACAAAACATGCCAAAAAACGGTAGGGGCTGTATCACTAAAAACTTGAAGGCTAGTGAAAAAAGAATTGCCGTTAATACCATTTTTATTTTTACTCCGCTAAAAAAAGACTCTACGACTTTTTTAGAGGATTTTGCACCTGCATATCTAAATGCTTTAAGTGCAAAAATAATGTTAGGGATTATTCCTATTAAGCCACCCGTTAGGGCCGAAATAGCAAAATGTTTTTCCCAAACAAAATAAATAATTATTGTTCCTATCATTACAATTGCAAATGTAATGAATAATTGTTTAAACGCTATTTTCAATCCTGGTTTAGCTAACTCATTTTCTACAAAGAGATTCACCAAAAACTCCATACGAAAATATTCGTAAAACATTTACTTGTTTAAAGTAAAAACTTTAAACGAAAAAAGACTGCGCAAGTATACTCAATTACACTTTGATTGCAACAAAATAGGGCTATCTAAGCCCTATAATTGTGCGAATAATCTTATACCGATTATTAATATCTTTTATTTGTTTTTAATTGATTTAAAAAGAACCAAATCGAGCGACTATTCCATCCAACTCTTCAAGGTTTGTATACGAAATTACTAACTTACCTTTACCTTTTTTGTTGTGATTAATTTGCACTTGCGAACCTAGCTTTTCTGACAAGCTTTGTTCTAAAGATTGTGTGTCAGGATCAACAACTTTTTCTTTCTTTTCTTTTTCAGGTTCTTGTAACTTTTTAATTAACGCTTCAGTTTCTCTAACTGTTAATTCTTTTGCGACAACTGTTCTTGCAGTATTGGTTTGAACATCGTCAGATAAAGCAAGTAAAGCTCTTGCATGGCCCATTTCAATATCGCCATGTTCTAAAAATGTTTTTACTTCACTATTTAAATTATTTAAGCGTAATAAATTACTTACAGCTGCTCTAGATTTACCAACAACATCTGCAACTTCTTGATGAGTTAATTCAAATTCAATAAGTAAGCGCTCAAGTGCAATAGCTTCTTCCATTGCATTTAAGTCTTCACGTTGTATATTTTCAATTAATGCAATAGCAACCGCAGACTCATCCGGTACATCTTTAACTAAACAAGGCACAACATCTAAGCCAGCAAGTTGAGATGCTCGCCATCTTCGTTCACCAGCAATAATTTCATAATGTTTATCTTGAATTAACCGTACAACGATTGGCTGTATAATACCTTGAGACTTTATTGAATTAGATAATTCAATCAATGCTTCATCAGACATGTCTTTACGAGGTTGGTATTTACCTGGGTGTAATTGCTCTATAGGTAAATTTTGTAATTCACTTTGTTTTGGCGTTTCTGGAGAAGGATCTTTAGATGAGTCTTTAGGAGCCGATGTTAATAATGCATCTAGGCCTCTGCCTAAACCTCTGCGTTTTGTTGGACTCATAATATTCCTTGAATGTTATTCAGTTGTCGTTTTTTTGGTATTTTTTTTCTCGTTCTTACGTAAAATCTCACCCGCTAGAGCTAAGTATGCTTTAGCGCCGGTAGAAGATTTATCATAATACATCGCCGGAGCCCCAAAACTTGGCGCCTCAGCTAAACGAACATTACGTGGGATAACCGTTCTGTATACTTTATCACCAAAATGGCGTTTTAACTGCTCAGATACATCATTAGCTAACCGATTACGCGGATCATACATGGTTCTTAATATGCCTTCTATATGAAGGTCGCCATTAACAACCGAAGTTAATTGAGAAATTGTATCCATTAGCGCTGTTAAGCCTTCTAACGCATAGTATTCACATTGCATTGGTACGAGCACAGAATCCGACGCTGTCATCGCATTCACTGTGAGCATATTTAATGAAGGAGGGCAGTCAATAATAATGTATTCATAGTCGTTTTTAACTGGCTCAAGTGCTCTTTTTAAGCGATGTTCTCGTGAATAAACTTCCATGAGTTTTATTTCAACCGCTGTAACATCAGCATTGGCAGCAATGAGGTCATAATGACCCGTAGTATCGGTTATGACGACTTCTTCAAATGGTTGTTCATCAACTAATAATTCATAACAGGTTGCATGCGCTTCGTACTTATCAACGCCGCTAGCCATTGATGCATTGCCTTGCGGATCTAAGTCTATTAAAAGTACTTTACGTTTAGTGGCAGCTAATGATGCAGCTAAGTTAACAGACGTGGTTGTTTTACCAACGCCGCCTTTTTGGTTTGCTACAGCTATAATTTTTCCCACAAAATCCCTCGAATTTTTATAGTAAATATTAGTGAGTTTTAACTAATTCTAATAGATGACGTTCAGCATTAAGTTGCGGAACGATTATTTGATGACTAGCTATCATTTTAATGTTCTTGGGCAAATTATCAATTTCATCTGACGGAAACTGACCTTTTAATGCTAAAAATTTTCCGTGCTCAACACTAATAAGGTGATCACACCATGTAACCATATCATTTAAAGAAGAAAATGCTCGGCTTAATACACCGTCTAATGGTTCTTCTGGATGATATTGTTCAACTCGGGATTGTACCGGAGTTACATTTGCTAGCTTTAATTGATAAACCACTTGTTTTAAAAAGGTAACTCGTTTGCCTAAGCTATCTAAAAGGGTAAATTTTTTGTCTGGATAAGCTATAGATAATGGAATGCCGGGTAAACCTGGTCCGGTTCCTACATCAATGAAATGATTACCTTTAAGTAATGGGCCTACCATTAAACTGTCCATGATATGTTTTATAATCATATCATGCGGATTGCGTACCGATGTTAAGTTATACGCTTTATTCCACTTATCAAGTAGTTCAACGTAAGAGATAAGTTGCTCTACTTGATAATCTGTAAGAACTAGATCTGTTTTACTGATTAATGCTTTTAATTCCGCAGTTAATGTCATGTATTTTAGCTTTATTGAATTTAAGCAGATTTACGCAGTAAACCATGCTTTTTTAGATACACTAATAATAACGAAATTGCAGCAGGAGTAATACCTGAAATTCGCGAAGCTTTACCAATAGTTTCAGGGCGAGTATCTGTTAACTTGGCAATTACCTCGTTTGATAACCCTGAGATTTGTGAAAAATCAAAGTCTACTGGTATTAATGTTTGTTCATGACGTTTCTTTTTATCAATATCATCTAACTGACGATCGATATAACCAGCATATTTAATTTGAATTTCAACTTGTTCAGAAGCTTCAGTATCACTAAGTTTAGGACCTAGGCTTTCAATATTCATTAAGTCGTTATAATTTACTTCTGGACGTCTTATTAAATCTTCTAAGCTATTTTCTCTACTAATAGGAGTTTTTAGCAAAGGGTTAATCTCGTTAACAGCAACGTGATCTTTGTGGATCCATGTTGATTTTAAACGTTGACGCTCTAATTCAATATTTTCCATTTTCTCATTGAATCGTTTCCAACGAGTTTCATCAACTAAACCAAGCTTATGACCTTTTTCGGTTAGTCTAATATCCGCATTGTCTTCACGTAAAAGTAATCTGTATTCCGCACGTGAAGTAAACATACGATAAGGTTCTTTGGTACCTAATGTCGCAAGATCATCAACTAATACGCCCATATAGGCTTCTTCACGACCTAAAATAAGTTCTTCTTTGTTTTGAACTCTAGCGGCAGCGTTTGTAGCAGCCAATAAACCTTGTGCACCAGCTTCTTCATAACCAGTTGTTCCATTAATTTGTCCCGCAAAATAAAGGTTATTAACAAACTTACTTTCTAGCGTTTGTTTTAAATCACGTGGATCAAAATAGTCATACTCAATAGCATAACCAGGTCTTGTAATATGTGCATTTTCAAAACCTTTGATTGATCTTACAAGATCCATTTGAACGTCAAACGGTAAACTTGTAGATATACCATTAGGGTAAATCTCATGCGTTGTTAAACCTTCTGGTTCAACAAATATTTGATGTGAATCTTTACTCGAAAAACGATGAATTTTATCTTCAATAGACGGGCAGTATCTAGGACCAACACCTTCAATAACACCTGTATACATAGGCGATCTGTCTAAACCACTACGAATAATATCATGTGTGTTTTTATTGGTATGTGTAATAAAACATGAAATTTGTTTAGGTTGTTGTGATCTATTTCCCATGAAAGAAAATACAGGGCTAGGATCGTCACCTGGTTGTTCTTCCATTACTGAAAAGTCTAAGCTACGAGCATCTAAACGAGGAGGAGTACCAGTTTTTAGGCGATCCATTCTAAAAGGCATGTCTCTAAGGCTTTTAGCTAAGTTTTCACTTGAAGGATCACCTGCTCGACCACCTTGGTAGTTGTTTAAACCAATATGAATTTGACCAGCTAAAAAGGTACCTACCGTTAGTACAACCGACTTAGCTTTAAACTTTAAACCCATTTGAGTTGATACACCAACTACAACGTTATTTTCTAAAATTAGATCGTCACAAGGTTGTTGAAAAATAGTTAAATTTTCATGGTTTTCAAGATAGTTTCTAACAAAAGATTTGTAGAGTAATCTGTCTGCTTGTGCTCTGGTAGCTCGTACTGCTGGGCCTTTACTTGCATTAAGTGTTCTAAATTGAATAGCTGCATGATCTGTAGCGGTAGCCATTAAACCACCTAAAGCATCAATTTCTTTTACAAGATGTCCCTTTCCGATCCCACCGATCGCAGGGTTACAAGACATCTGCCCTAGTGTGTCAATGTTATGTGTTAGTAAAAGTGTTTTACAACCCATGCGTGCTGATGCTAAACACGCTTCTGTTCCAGCATGTCCACCACCTACAACTATTACGTCATAAGACTCTTGATACCACATAAATTTTAAACCTTGGATAAATGTTCTTGAAAAATAGGGAACGTATTTTAGCTTTTTTTTGAGGTGAGGGGAATGATCAAATCGTTAAAAAGATCGTACTGTGATCTTCCTTATAATATATAAGATCTTTTTAAAGATCTTGTTGTTATTACTTATTAGTGACGCTGTTTTCTGTGGGTAAGTACTTTTTATAATGTTAAAACATAAACTTATAGTATATATAAGGTTGTATATAACCTTGGATCATTATCAATTAAACCTATGATCAAAACGCTTGTTTATCCACAGAAGAATTATGTACTAAATATATTCACTGAATAATAATATTAAAATAATAGGTTTTTAACAAAGTTATTCACAGTACTGTTAAAAATGGCACTTATTTGTGAATAACTTATGTGTAAGATCGTTATAGTAGATCGTTAATTTCTGTTATCCAGCGTTGAGATAGATCTTCTGGATCGATATCTTCAGACATGTCTAGCGTGAGTGCATCAGTTATTTTTTTACAACCTTTTGATATTAAAAGTTTTTCTATGTTTTTTGCAGCGTAGCAAAACGTATCGTAATTTGTATCGCCGATCCCAATCACTAAAAATTTAATGGAATTTAGATCTTGATCCGTGTTGGTAAGATCTGACACAAATTCTTGTATATTGTCAGGGTAGTCGCCAGCACCATGAGTTGAGGTACAAATAAGCCAATGCTGATCTTTTGTATTTATTTCTTTAAAACTGGGTGTTAAATGAACTAATGTTTGATGGCCAAGCTCATTTAATGTTTCTTCACAGGCTTCTGCAACGTATTCAGTTCCGCCTAACATACTGCCTACAATTATTTGATATGAACTCATATTCACTCCTATTTTATGCTTATTTACCTATACAGAATGAAGAAAATATCTCTGAAAGTAAGTCGTCATTGGTGAACTCTCCAGTAATTTGATTGAGTTCTTGTTGGCAAAATTTTAATTCTTCAGCGAGAATTTCACCTGCTACATATGATTCAAGCTGTTCCAGACCTATCTCTAAATGTTGGTGGGCTTTTTCTAATGCTGATAAGTGCCTTCGGCGTGCCATAAAGCCGCCTTCAGTGCTTCCTTGATAGCCCATAATTTCTTTTAAATGCTCTTTAAGGATATTAACACCGTCACCACTTTTGGCTGATAATGTTATAACAGGTGTATCGTTATCTGTTACTAACCCCGTTTTGGCGCCGCTTATATCAGCTTTGTTTCTTACAATACTAAGCCCTATATTGTCTGGTAGTTTTTCGAAAAAATCAGGCCACTCACTTTTAGGATCGTTGTCTGAATTTGTAGAGTCAACCATAAGCAATATACGATCGGCTTGGTTAATTTCTTTCCAAGCTCTTTCTATGCCTATTTGTTCAACTTTATCGTCGCTTTCTCTTAAACCAGCTGTGTCTATAATATGTAACGGCATTCCGTCGATGTGTATGTGCTCTGATAACACGTCACGAGTCGTTCCTGCGATGTCTGTTACTATCGCACTCTCTTTACCGCTTAATGCGTTTAATAAGCTAGATTTACCTGCATTAGGACGTCCTGCAATTACAACTCGCATACCTTCACGTATAAGCGCACCTTGTTGTGCTTTTTTTCGTACGTCACTTACTTGAGTAATAATTGCTTTTAAATTAGTAACCACTTTTTTATCTGCTAAAAAATCTATTTCTTCTTCAGGAAAATCTATAGCGGCTTCTACGTACATACGCAGATGAATAGTATCTTCAACTAATTTGTTGATTAGTTTTGAAAAGTCGCCTTGTAATGAGTTAAGAGCACATTTTGCTGCTTGCTCAGAGCTCGAATTGATTAAGTCGGCTATTGCTTCGGCTTGAGTTAGGTCTAGTTTGTCATTAATAAATGCTTGTTCGCTAAACTCACCGGGATTCGCCATTCTTACTTTAGATAGTGAAAGAATTTCTTTAAGTAGCATATCAAGGATAATAGGTCCGCCATGTCCTTGAAATTCAATAACATCTTCACCTGTGAATGAGTTAGGGCCTTTAAAATATAGTGCTATACCTTGATCTAATGCGTCACCAGCGAGATTTTTAAACGTTAAATATTCGGCTTTTCTTAACTCTGGTATTTTACCTAATATCGTTTGAGCGACATTTTTCACTTCTGGTCCTGATACTCTTATTATGCCAACACCACCACGTCCTGGAGCCGTAGCTTGTGCTGCGATAGTTTCTTTAGACATTGAAGAAAAGCTTTGTTCTGTCATGAGTTATCTCTATTAGATCGGTGTAATTTCAATCGTATTATAAACGTTGAGTGCTTTGGATGAAATGAGGGAAGAGTTTGTATTACAGAAATAAAAAAGGTGGCCTTAGCCACCTTTTTAGTTTTAATAAGTTTCTAGCTTTGTTTTGCTTTTTCTAATCCTGAGAATATTATCTTCATTTGAACAATTGAAATGATATTACTCACTAACCAGTAAAGTACTAGACCTGATGGGAACCAGAAGAAAAATACAGTAAACATTACAGGCATGTATTGCATGATTTTTTGCTGCATAGGATCTTGAATAGTCATCGGCTGCATTTTTTGCATGATAAACATACTTACACCCATTAGTACCGGTAGAATGTAGTACGGGTCTTGTGCTGATAAATCTTGAATCCATAACATGAATGGTGCGTGACGTAATTCAACACTTTCTAAAAACACCCAGTAGAGTGCTAAGAAAATAGGCATTTGAATTAATAGAGGTAAACAACCGCCTGCTGGATTGACCTTTTCTTTACGGTACATCTCCATTGTTGCTTGCGACATCTTTTGTCTGTCATCACCAAAACGTTCTTTTAATTGAGCCATTTTAGGTGCTAGTTCACGCATTTTAGCCATAGAGGTATATTGCGCTTTAGTTAATGGATACATTGCACCTTTAACGATTAAAGTGATGATTATAATGGCAAGTCCCCAGTTAGAAACTAATGACTGAATTTTGATTAGTAACCAGAATAGTGGCTGGCTGATCATCCATAAAAATCCGTAATCGATAGTTAGGTCTAAATTAGGTGCTAGAGTTTCTAGTACTGCTTGGTCTTTAGGGCCAACGTATAATATTGCAGAAGTTGTAGCTTCTGTATTTGGTTGAACGGTTAAAGCAGGGGCTTTGAAACCAATTACAGCATCTCTATTTGATGTGAAGTTTGTATAAATTTGATTCGTATCTTCGTGTTTTGGAACCCATGATGATACAAAGTAGTGCTCAAGCATCGCTATCCAACCACCTATAGTGCTTACATTTAGCTTGGTATCTTCAATATCATCAAAGTCGTATTTTTCGTAACGTTCTTCCGTTGTAGAGTATGCTGCACCGCGGTATGTAGGCATTAACGCAGAACCACTTTCTACAATGGTAGACTGCTTAAGTTGTGCATACATTTGCATAGATGCTGGTGTAGACATGTTGTTTTTTAATACATATTCTACGTTGATGCTGTAGGTAGATTTGTTAAAAGTAAATCGTTTAGTTACTGCAAGACCTTTCGGAGTTACAAAATTAAGATCTACGGTTAACGAGTCATTCGTTCCTAAGTCGTATTGAGTTTGTGCAACTGAATAAACGGGGCGACCACTTATAATTTGATCAATGCCTTGTGCGCCAATCAAACCACTTTGAGCTACGTATTTTCTGTCACCATTTTGCATTACAGTAAATGGGATACCGTTACCTTGCTCAGTGTCATATTTTAGAAGTTTAGCTTCTATTATGTCACCACCACGAGTATCAATTTTTATTGCTAATACATTAGTGTTTACTGAAACAACTTTCTCAGTTGATTTAACGGTTTCTTGAACAACGTTGTTACTAGCTGTTGATTCAGGAATGTATTCGCCGTTGGCGTTTTCAATATTATTTGTTTGAACTTGAGCAGGTTGTTCTATTACCGGAGCATTTTCTTTTTGCCATTCAGCAAATAATAAATAGGTAACAACCATTAGCGCAATAAACAAAAAACTGCGTTGAGATTCCATAATGTATTATTTCTCTTTTTTTGATGGTGGTACGGGATCTGAGCCTCCCGCGTTAAGTGGGTGGCATTTTAATATACGTTTGCTTGCTAACCAACAACCTTTTATAACGCCGAAGCGATTAATTGCTTCTATAGTATAAAAAGAGCAGGTTGGATCGAACCGACAATTGTTCCCTAATAACGGGCTAAGCCAGCGCTGATAAGCTTTTACTAAAGATACAGCTATGATTTGTGGCGGAGTATAACTTTTCGCCATATTTTTTCTAATTGTCGAGTTATTTCTTTGTTGTCGAGTTTATCAGTACCTGACTTTACCATAACAACAATATCTATATGGGGGAGGTCATGCTGATTTAAACGAAAACTTTCTCTAATCAAGCGTTTAATTCTGTTTCGTTGAACAGCTAATTTTACACGTTTTTTAGCTATAGCTAAGCCTAAACGATTAGTTTCATTAGTATTTGGGGTAACAAGAATTGTAATATGATTAGAACCAAAACGTAGAGGTTTGGCAAAAACAGATTGAAATTGACCGGGAGTCAGTAATCGTGACTCCCGATTAAATTCATAAGTAACCATGATAGTTACTCAGACTCTAATTGAATAAACAAAAAGAGATTATGCGCTTAAGCTAGCACGGCCTTTAGCACGACGACGTGCAATTACAGCACGACCGTTCTTAGTAGCCATACGAGCACGAAACCCGTGGTTGCGTTTACGCTTTAATACACTAGGTTGAAATGTTCTTTTCATTACGCTAATCCGTCGGTTGTTGTTGCCCTGGCAAATAGTAGCCGTAATGAGCACACTGGTCTAAAAAAGAGGCAGAATTATATACAGATAAGTTGAGGCCGTCAACATAGAACAATATCTATTTTTAAAAGGATCTTTGTTGATCCACATAAATATCCACAGTTTCATCACAATATCGTTTTTTTCTGGTGAAAAAAGTGTTCATTCCTAAATATTATACTGGTAGTTTTTTAGTAATAAAATAATCTAATTAAACGATGAAAGTATTATTTTTTATGGATTTGATAAAGTTTTCTTCAAGTATTTATCTTTATTACAAATGTCAATATTGAACTTGTGGATAAGTAGGGTGATAATGAAGGTATTCATAATAATAATTTACCTCTATTTCCTTTTTACTGTGCCAACTTTTGGGTTTGATACAAAGGAATGATAACAAGCTTGGAGTTCTAGTTGGATCAATCACACTGGCAAAGTTGTTTGTCTATGTTGCAAGAAGAGTTACCCGCACAACAATTTAGTATGTGGATCAGACCTCTTCAATGTGTAATAGACAATAATACTGTTACCTTATATGCCCCTAACAGGTTTGTATTAGATTGGGTTAGAGACAAATACCTTAACCGACTTAATGAATTAGTTGCGCTTAATGATCCTGCAAACCCTCCAGTATTGAGGTTTGATGTAGGAAGTATTCCTAATGTAGCTACGTCTCAAGTAGTACAAACACCCATTAGTACGCAAGCACCATCAAAAAAAGCGAGTTCAGCAAAAGCCGACCCTGGTTTACCAAAAACAGCTAACGTTCGTGTAAAATATACTTTCGATAATTTCGTTGAAGGTAAATCAAATCAGTTAGCTCGTGCTGCTGCATCGCAAGTTGCAGACAATCCTGGTTCAGCATATAACCCTCTATTTATATATGGCGGTACAGGCTTAGGTAAAACGCATTTATTACATGCTGTGGGTAATGGTATTTTGGCGAACAAACCTGATGCTAAAATTGCTTATATGCATTCAGAACGATTTGTTCAAGACATGGTAAGAGCGCTACAAAACAACGAAATGGAAAAGTTTAAGCAATTTTACCGATCTGTTGATGCGTTACTTATAGATGATATTCAATTCTTCGCAGGAAAAGACAGAACGCAGGAAGAATTCTTCCATACTTTCAATGCTTTACTCGAAGGTAATCAACAAATTATTCTGACAAGTGACCGTTATCCAAAAGAAGTAGATGTTGAAGACCGACTTAAATCTCGCTTTGGTTGGGGTTTAACAATTGCTATTGAACCGCCCGAGTTAGAAACACGAGTTGCGATATTAAAAAGGAAAGCCGAAGAAAGTCATATAAATTTGGCTGATGAAGTGGCATTCTTTATTGCAAAACGATTACGTTCTAATGTACGTGAGTTGGAAGGCGCGTTAAATCGAGTAGTTGCAAACGCTAACTTTACTGGAAGAGCGATCACTATCGATTTTGTGAGAGAAGCTTTACGTGATTTACTTGCACTTCAAGATAAACTTGTCACAATTGATAATATTCAACGAACCGTTGCTGAATACTATAAAATCAAAGTTGCTGATATTCTTTCAAAAAGGCGCAATCGTTCTGTAGCTCGACCTAGACAAATTGCTATGGCATTGTCTAAGGAACTTACTAACCATAGCTTGCCAGAAATAGGTGATGCGTTTGGTGGTAGAGATCACACAACGGTATTGCATGCTTGTCGTAAGGTTAAATCGTTACGTGAAGAAACGCATGACATTAAAGAAGATTATTCAAACTTAATAAGAACACTTTCATCTTAATTGGTCAGTTAAATATTTATAGGTAAAATAATGAAGTTTTCAATCAATAGGGAATTACTTTTAAAACCATTGTTACTTGTTTCTGGTGCTGTCGAGCGTAAGAGCACTTTACCAATACTTAGTAATGTTTTATTAGAAGTAAGTGGGCAATCACTTACACTAACAGCTACTGATTTAGAGCTAGAAATGGTTTCTTATGCTCAAATAGATAACCATGCTGGAGATGCTAAAGTAACAATTCCCGCAAGAAAGCTTCTTGATATTTGTAAAAGCTTACCTAACGACTCGGTGTTATCATTCGACCTAGATGGCGATACCATTAAAATTTGTACCGGCCGCAGTAAATACTCCTTATCTACTTTATCTTCTGATGATTTTCCAAACATTGAAGAGTGGAAAGGCGATGTTGAATTTAACCTTCTAAAATCTGACTTTTTACGTTTAATTGAAAGTACACATTTTTCTATGGCTAACCAAGATGTTCGCTATTATTTAAACGGTATGTCGATCGAAACAGAAGGAAATGAAATTCGTTCTGTTGCAACTGATGGACATAGACTCGCAATATGTAAAATATCTAACGAGACTCTCGCTCTTCCTAACAGACAAGTTATTGTTCCTAGAAAGGGAATTTTGGAAATTATTCGTTTACTTGATCCCGTTGAAGAAACTGTTCAAGTATTTTTAGGTGCTAATCATATTCGTATTATTGATTCAGAGTTTTCATTTACTAGTAAGTTAGTAGATGGTCGATTCCCTGATTACCGTCGAGTTTTACCGCGCAATGGCGATAAGATTTTAGAAACAAGTCGTGAAGAAATGCGTCAGGTTTTATCTCGTGCCGCTATTTTGTCAAATGAAAAGTTTCGTGGTGTGCGCTTAAATTTCTCTAAAACAGAGTTAAAAATTACAGCAAATAACCCAGAGCAAGAACAAGCAGAAGAAGTTGTTGAAATAGATTTCCCATTTGAAGACGTAGAAGTTGGGTTTAACGTTAGTTACGTTTTGGATGTACTTAATGCTATTAAAGACGAGTCAGTTAAATTTACCCTAGCTGATGGCAATAGTAGTGTGGTTATTGAAGGAGCAGAAACAGGCGAAGCTATTTATGTAGTAATGCCTATGCGTTTGTAATGAGTGTAGCTCGATTAATTACCCACAATTTTCGAAACATAGAAGGAAGTAAAACAGACTTACATGAAAATTTAAACTTTGTGATTGGTGACAATGGCAGCGGTAAAAGTAGTTTATTGGAATCTATTTTTTTTCTTGGTCATGGTAAGTCATTTAGAACAACAAAATTAGAAAACCTAGCGAAACACGGACAAACCAAATTTGTTGTTAGTGTTAAAGACAATCTTGATACGCAACTCGGAGTATCAAAAGATTTTCTAGAAAATCAAACAGAGATCAAAATTGGCGGAGAGAAATTTAACAAGCTCTCAGAATTAGCAAAAAATATTGCTGTTCAAATTATTACTCCAGAAAGTTTTAAGTTGTTTTTTGGTGGGCCAAAAGAGAGGCGTAAATTTGTAGATTTAGGATTGTTTCACGTGGAACATTCTTTTTCTCAAGAATGGAAAGATTTTAGTAGGGTACTTAAACAACGTAATGCAGGTTTACGTACTGGTCTAAGTATCGACAAAATGAAATATTGGGACGAAGCATTTTGTAATCACTCTGATAGAGTTTCAAAACTTAGGGGTGAATATATAGAAAAGTTTAAGCAAGAATTTTCTATATGGATAAAGCTAATGCTACCTAATATTGAAAGCGATATAGAGTTACAGTATTTGCAAGGGTGGAAACAGAATACATCCTTAATGAATGTCATTGAAAATAACAGGGAACGTGAGTTAGCGTTAGGGTACACAACATCAGGCACTCACAAGTTTGACGTACGTTTTAATTTAAATAGGTCGCCCGTTGAATCGCAATTATCTCGTGGGCAACAAAAGTTGTTTTTACTCGCTTTAACTTTTGCTCAGCTTAAGCTGATTGAAAAATTGAATCGAGTAAAACCAATTTTACTAATTGATGACGTTGGGGCAGAGCTAGATACACAATCTAGAATGCTGCTCAATAATGCAATTGAAAAGTTAAATTGTCAGGTAATCGTAACAGCAATTGATAAAGCTGCTATCTTACCGTTAGTTCCAACTAACAATAATTATAAAATGTTTCACGTGAAACATGGCAAAATATTTGAAATGAGTGAATAGGCTAAAAGCTATGACAGTAGAAAATGAATATGACTCGTCCAGTATCAAGGTACTAAAAGGCCTTGATGCCGTTCGTAAAAGACCTGGAATGTACATAGGTGATACAGATGATGGTTCTGGATTACATCATATGGTATTTGAGGTATTAGATAACTCGATAGATGAAGCTTTAGCTGGTCACTGTAACGACATTGTTGTAAGAATCCATTTAGATGGTTCTGTGTCTGTTAAGGATGATGGTCGAGGTATTCCAACGGAGATTCACCCTGATGAAGGTGTTTCTGCGGCAGAGGTTATTATGACAGTTCTTCACGCTGGTGGTAAATTTGGTGGTGAAGATTCTGGTTATAAAGTTTCTGGTGGTTTACATGGTGTTGGTATTTCAGTTGTTAATGCCCTTAGTGACAAACTAAAACTAAACATTCGTAGAGAAGGTAAGTTGTACGAGCAAACTTATCATCATGGTGAGCCAGAAGCTCCTTTAGCTGTTATTGGTGAAAGTGACAAAACAGGTACCGAAGTAAGATTTTGGCCTAGCCCTACAACATTTTCAGATACAATGTTTCACTACGATTTATTAGTAAAACGTATTCGTGAACTATCGTTTTTGAACTCTGGTGTATCAATTAGATTAGTTGATGACAGAGAAGAAGGTAAAGAAGATCACTTCCACTTTGAAGGTGGTATTCAGGCATTCGTAGATTACTTAAATACGAATAAAACACCGGTTAACGAAGAGATATTTTACTTCGATTTAACACGTGACGATGGCATTGTTGTTGAAGTTGCTATGCAATGGAATGATGGTTTCCAGGAAAATATTCACTGTTTTACAAACAATATTCCACAACGAGATGGTGGTACACACTTAAGTGGCTTTAGAACAGCATTAACCAGAACGCTAAATAGCTATATGGTTAAAGAAGGGCTAAACAAAAGCAAGAAAGGTGGGGCTGAAACCAATGCATCTGGTGATGACGCGCGTGAAGGTTTAACTGCTGTAATTTCAGTTAAAGTACCTGATCCTAAGTTCTCTTCACAAACTAAAGATAAGCTAGTTTCTTCAGAAGTAAAAACAGCTGTTGAACAAGCAATGGGCGAGAAGCTAGGTGAATACTTATTAGAAAAACCTATTGTAGCTAGAACAATTATTATGAAGATAGTTGATGCTGCGAGAGCTCGTGAAGCTGCACGTAAAGCACGTGAAATGACGCGAAGAAAAGGTGCACTAGATATTGCCGGTTTACCAGGTAAGTTAGCCGATTGTCAGGAAAAAGACCCTGCATTATCTGAACTATATATTGTGGAAGGGGACTCTGCTGGCGGATCAGCCAAGCAGGGTCGTAATAGAAAAAACCAAGCTATTCTTCCGTTAAAAGGTAAAATTCTAAACGTAGAAAAAGCTCGTTTTGATAAAATGATTTCATCTCAAGAAGTTGGTACGCTGATTACTGCATTAGGTTGTGGTATTGGTAGAGATGAGTATGACCCTGAGAAATTAAGATATCACAGCATTATTATCATGACCGATGCTGATGTCGATGGATCACACATACGTACATTATTACTAACTTTCTTCTATCGTCAAATGCCAGAAATTATGGAACGTGGTTATATCTATATTGCTCAACCACCACTATATAAAGTTAAAAAAGGTAAGCAAGAAAGATACATTAAAGATGACGAAAGCTTAACTGAATATTTAACTACACTTGCTTTAGAGAATGCATCTATCCATGTTAATGAATCTGCACCGGCAATTTCAGGTGTAGCATTAGAAAACTTAGTGAAGCAGTTCAGGTCAACACTAGAAACGATTAAACGTTTATCTAGACAAATACCTGCAGATATTCTTGAGAAAATGATCTACGCTAGTCCAATTCTTAAAGAAGACTTTAATGATGAAGCTAAAGTAACAGCATGGACAGAAGATATCTTAAAGCAACTTAACGACCAAGATGGAAACGGTTCAATCTATTCTGTTACGGTTAAACAAGATATTGAAAGAAAGGTTTTCTATCCAAGTTTTAACATTCGTCAACACGGTATTGATAAGCAATACAACTGTAGCTACGAGTTTATTGAATCAAATGAACTTAAAGAAATTATGGACCTTAATATTTCTATTAATGGTTTAATTGAAGAAGGTGGTTACGTTAAACGTGGTGAGAAAATTAAGCCTGTTACCAGTTTTGAAGAAGCATTAAATTGGTTAATGGCAGAATCAAAACGTGGTCAATATATTCAACGCTATAAAGGATTGGGTGAGATGAACCCTGACCAATTATGGGAAACTACTATGGACCCAGAAACGCGTAGAATGTTAAGAGTTACAATTGAAGATGCAATTGCTGCTGATCAGTTGTTTAATACCTTAATGGGTGACCATGTAGAACCACGCAGAAACTTCATTGAAGATAATGCACTTAAAGTGGCTAACTTAGATATATAGAATGTTATAAGTTACTTTTAATGCCCGGACATCAAATCTGGGCATTTTCGTTTCTAATAGCTTAAAAAATACAAAAAATGAACTCTAGTTGCTAGGCTAATAAAAGCACAAAGCGTATAATCACCAGAGTACATATAACTTTTAATCATATTGAAAAATCGGATATTCATGAGTACGTTTAATATAAAAACATTTCAGGGTTTGATCTTACAACTGCAAGACTATTGGTCGAGACAGGGCTGTGTAATCATTCAACCATTAGATTTAGAAGTTGGGGCTGGTACGTTTCACCCAATGACATTTTTACGCTCTATTGGCCCTGAACCAATGAGTAGTGCATACGTACAGCCTTGTCGCCGTCCTACGGATGGTCGATATGGTGAAAATCCGAATCGACTTCAACACTACTACCAATTTCAAGTAATGTTAAAGCCATCACCAAAAAACATTCAAGAGTTATATTTAAACTCTTTAAAAGAATTGGGTATTGATCCATTAGTACACGATATTCGATTTGTAGAGGATAACTGGGAATCTCCAACATTAGGTGCATGGGGCTTAGGTTGGGAGATCTGGTTAAACGGCATGGAAATTACTCAATTTACGTATTTCCAACAAGTAGGTGGCTTAGAGTGTACACCAGTAACGGGCGAAATAACTTACGGTTTAGAACGTTTAGCAATGTATATTCAAAACGTAGATAGCATTTACGACTTAGTTTGGACAGACGGGCCTATGGGTAAAGTACTATATGGTGATGTTTTCCATCAGAACGAAGTAGAGCAATCAACATACAATTTTGAATATGCTGATGTTGATGCTTTATTTAAACAGTTCGACCAATGTGAACAAGAAAGTAAAAAACTGAATGATGCAGGATTACCATTACCAGCATATGAGCAAGTAATGAAAGCATCACATGCGTTTAACTTACTTGATGCGCGTCATGCTATTTCCGTTACAGAAAGACAACGTTATATTTTAAGAGTACGTGCGTTATCTAAAGCGTGTGCTGAATCATATTATGCTAAACGTGAAGAACTCGGTTTTCCACTTTGCAATAACAAAGAACCAAAAGTGGAACAGGAGTAATCGACATGTCTAAAGAAACATTATTAATTGAATTAGGTACTGAAGAATTACCACCGAAAAGTTTAAAAACATTAGCAACTACGTTCTTTGACCAAGTTAAAGCGCAAATTGATAATGCTGAGTTAAGTTATTCAGAAATTAAATGGTTTGCAACGCCTCGTAGGTTAGCTGTTCAAGTAATTGATTTAGAAGAAAAACAGCAAGATAAAGAAATTGAAAAACGTGGACCAGCGGTAAGTGTTGCTTTTGATGATGAAGGCAATGCAAGTAAAGCAGCAGAAGGTTGGGCGAGATCAAACGGTATTACTGTAGATCAAGCTGAGCGTTTAAAAACAGATAAAGGTGAGTGGTTATTACATAAAGCTACACAAGCAGGAAAATCTGTACACGAACTTATTCCAGTTTTTGTAAACCAAGCAGTATCTAAACTTCCTATTCCAAAGCCAATGCGTTGGGGTAGTGAGCGTACTCAGTTTATTAGACCTGTACATACATTAGTGCTTCTATTTGGTGATACGATAATTAACGGTGAAACATTAGGTGTAGTATCAAGCAATGTTGCAAACGGTCATCGTTTTCATCATCACGGTTTAGTTACAATTAATCATGCTGACCAATATGAATCTATCATGCATGAAGCTCATGTAATGGTTGATTTTGAAGCACGTCAAAAACTAATACTTGAGCAGATTCAAACGGCTTCAGAAAGCCTAAATGGTGAAGCGCTATTAGACGACGATTTAGTTAACGAAGTTACAGCATTGGTAGAATGGCCAATAGCGTTAGTCGGTAGTTTTGACGAAGACTTTTTAAATGTGCCACCAGAGCCATTAATCTATTCAATGAAAGATCACCAAAAGTATTTCCCGGTTAACGGAAAAGACGGAAAACTACTTAATCAGTTTATCTTTATTACTAACATAGAAAGTAAAGATCCTAAACAAGTGATATTCGGTAATGAAAAGGTCATTAGACCTAGACTAGCTGATGCAGAGTTTTTCTTTAAAACAGATAAAAAACAAACGCTTGAAAGTAGATTGAAAAGCTTAGAGTCAGTGTTGTTCCAAAAACAGTTAGGTACATTGAAAGATAAGTCAGAAAGAATAGCGTCGTTAAGTGAATTTGTAGCATCTAAGATTAATGAAAACACTACTGATGCAAATCGAGCAGGCTTATTGAGTAAAACCGATTTAATGACTGAAATGGTTTTAGAATTTCCGCAGGTTCAAGGAACTATGGGTAAATACTATGCTATTCATGACGGTGAAAATGAAGCTGTTTCACAAGCATTAGAAGATCAATACAAGCCGCGTTATTCAGGTGATACATTACCAGAAGG
This sequence comes from Colwellia sp., assembly GCA_020630795.1. Lineage (GTDB taxonomy): Bacteria > Pseudomonadota > Gammaproteobacteria > Enterobacterales > Alteromonadaceae > Pseudocolwellia. Next base: position 21,141 of record JAHDIK010000021.1, on the reverse strand, counting down.
TAACATTGGTTGTACCGTTGCTATTGCTGATAAAGTTGATACGTTAGTTGGTATTTTTGGTATTAATCAGCAACCAAAAGGCGACAAAGACCCATTTGCCCTTCGACGAGCAGCAATTGGTTTAATTCGAATTATTATCGAAAAGCAATTATCCCTAGATATTCAAGATCTATTAACAAAGAGTATTGAGCTTTATGGTGACAAGTTAACGAATGCTGACGCGTTAGCACAAGTGCTTGAATTTATCTCTGGCCGTTACAAAGCTTATTATCAAGAGAAGAGTATTTCTGGCGATGTTATTCAAGCGGTGTTAAATAACTCACCAACAGAGCCTTTAGATTTTGATAAACGTATTAATGCTGTTAGCCACTTTAAAAAGTTAGCAGAAGCTGAGAACCTTGCTGCAGCTAATAAACGTGTAGGTAATATATTAGCTAAATTTGACGGTACATTGTTTGATGTTGTAAACGCCGAATATACTACCGAAGCAGCAGAAAAAGAGTTAGTTGCAGTGTTTGAAAAAGTTAATGCTAAAGTTAAACCGTTAACTGATAGTAAAAACTATCAAGAAGCGCTAACAGAGCTAGCATTGTTGAGAGATCCAATTGATACATTTTTTGATAATGTAATGGTAATGGCAGACGATGAAAATGTTAAAGTGAATCGTTTAACCTTACTTAACAAAATTAGAAACAGCTTTTTCGCGATTGCCGATATATCAGTGTTGCAGTAAAGCTCAGTTTGTAATGAGAAAAAGGAAGCAGTTTGCTTCCTTTTTTTGTGCGTTAAATTTATTGTTTCTTTATCAAATAAGAGTAGGGCTTTTGAGCTGTTTGAACTTCAACGAGTTCATGGTCCATAAAGCGGCAAAAACTAGGAATATCGCGCGTTGTTGATGGATCATCGGCGGTAATGTGTAATAGTTCACCAGAGTTTAATTCTCGTATTTTCTTTCTGATCATCATTACCGGTTCAGGACAGCGTAACCCTATGGTATCTAATTGATGGTCAGCATTTTTGAATTGGTCATCAGACATTATAAATTGGCTCAATGATGAATCGTTAACAGGCTGACAATTCTAGTTTGAGATGAGATTTATTCAACCATTAATACGAAATCTGCGAATATTTAGAATGAATTTTAATCAAATACAAATAAACTGATAAATAAGGTCGTTTATCCTTGATTTGTTTCGTTTCACGTGAATAAACTAAGCTATTATTAAATGGTAATTTTTCCTTGTGTGGAGCGACCTTGCGTTTAAAAAATTTGTTAGCAGCTTTTTTCTTTCTTCCTCTTGTTGTTACTGCTGCCGAAAACACTTCTTTTAGAAAAACATTTCTTGAAGCAGAAAAAAAAATATGGAAATCAGATAAAGCAGGTTTCCAACAATTATATCAACAGCTTCACTATTATCCTTTGCAGCCTTATTTAGATCAGCAAAACCTAATGCATAATATGGACTTGTCGTTAGCTAAAGATATAGACACGTTTCTAAATAAATACAGGAGCACCCCACTTGATTGGCCATTACGTAAAAAATGGTTGAATTATTTGGTTAAAAATAATCATCAGAGCTTATTTCTATATAACTATAAACCGTCGAGTAGTGCTACGTTGAGTTGCGCGTATTTCCAGTACAGCTTAAACAAAGGCGTATCTGAAAAAATAATATTACCAAAAGTGACTAAGTTATGGACCGTGGGTAAATCTCAACCTGATATTTGCGATCCAGTTTTTAAAAAGTGGGCTGATGCAGGGTATAGAACTGAAGACGTTGTATGGAAAAGAATTAGTTTAGCCGCCAACGGTGGTAAGCATTCACTTATTCCATACTTAACCAAGTTTTTACCTAAGTCTAAACAGTATTTAGCGAGTTTATGGCACAAAGTTAGAAGAAACCCTGCATATGTACTAAGACGCAACGCATTTAAAGATTATGGTGCACGTGAAGCTGAAATATTTACCTATGGAATAAAGCGCTTGATCTGGCGTCAACCAGATAAATCGATTGAAACATTCACTAAGCTTAAGAAAAAATTTACATTTACTGCTAATCAAGAGCAAGATATTACGCGAACTTTCGCGTTATCGTTAGCCAATAAAAGTCACCCTAAAGCACAAAAGTGGTTACATAAAGTTCAAAGTAAATACATGAACAATGACGTTGTTCAGTGGCGAGTCGCTGATGTGTTAAGAAAACAAGATTGGAACTTAATTTTACGTGATTTAAAAGCTTTTCCAGCAGACAAACAACATAGTAATCAATGGAAGTATTGGTACAGCCGCAGTTTAATCGAAACTAATCAAAAAGCTAAAGGGTTGGAAATATTAAAAGACCTAGCTGAAAATCGTCATTACTACGGATTTTTAGCGGCAAGTTATTTAGATGTGCCATTTAACCTGCAAAATAAACCATTATCTATAACGCAAGAACAGCGTAATAGTTTATTGAAAAATCCAGCCGCTAAACGAGCGTTCGAGCTCTTTCATATTGGAAAGTTTAGTGCTGCTCGTAAAGAGTGGAATTATTGGATGTCTCAACTAACAGACGACGAAAAGCTTGCGGCTTCTGTGCTTTCTACAGAAAAGAAATGGTTCGACAGGGCAATATTTACGCTTGCGCGAGTTAAGTACTTAAACGACGTTGATTTACGGTTTCCTTTAGCGTTTGAGTCAGACATTAAGCGCTATTCTAAAAAGCATAAAATTGATCCCGCATGGTCATTTGCAATTGCACGTAGAGAAAGTTCATTTATGTCTGACGCAAACTCTGGAGTAGGTGCTAAAGGTTTAATGCAAATAATGCCCGCCACCGCAAAACAGCTTAAGCGTCGTTCTGTTTCAGTGAAATACTTATTAAATGCAAAAAACAACGTTACGCTCGGCACTAAGTATTTAAAAATGCTTTCTGATAGCTACAAAGGAAACCACGTACTAGCTACGGCGTCATATAACGCTGGCCCACACCGCGTAAAAAAATGGGCTAAAGCTGCACGAGGTATGCCTACCGATATGTGGATTGAAACAATACCGTTTAAAGAAACACGTGAATATGTAAAAAGTGTGATGGCATACCAACAAATTTATCAGCATAAAATAGGTAATGTTGGCGAGATTTTCTCTGATTTGATTAATACAAAGCTTTAAAGTGTATTCGTGGTTAATTAGCCTATTTAGTATGTAGAAGTTAACGCTAAGTGTTACAATGAAAGAAAATTTTCATGAGGTTGATCAAATGAATGAATTACACAAGCATTACGCTGACCACATAGCTGAAATGCAATTAAGAACAAAAAAAGCGATATCACAAGAAAACCTTCAAGGTATTGTGATTCATTCAGGGAAAGAAATTAAAGTATTTTTAGACGACTACGGCTACCCATTTAAAGCAAATCCTCACTTTAAAGTATGGTTACCTTTAGTTGACGTACAAAACAGCTGGTTGCTCGTTAACGGAGAAGACAAGCCGACACTAATATATTATCAACCTGTAGATTTTTGGCATAAGGTTGTTGAGCTAGAAGAAAGCTATTGGACAGAGTTTTTTGACATTAAAATTTTGAAAAATGCGAGCGACGTAGACAAACTTTTACCATACGACAAAAAAGGTTTTGCTTATATTGGCGAGCATATTGAAGTTGCACAAGCCCTAGGGTTTGACGCTATTAATCCTGAAGCAACGCTTAATTACCTTCACTACCATCGAGCTTATAAAACTCAATATGAACTAGAGTGTATGCGTCAGTCTAATCGAATTGCTGTTAAGGGTCATAAAGCGGCAAAAGCAGCGTTTTTAGACGGAGCATCAGAGTTTGATATTCAGCAAGCGTATTTAAGAGCTACTCATCATACAAATAACGAAACACCATACGGTAACATTGTTGCGTTAAACAAAAATGCTTCTATTTTGCACTACACCGCATTAGATCGTGGTGTTCCTCAAGCGCATCGATCATTTTTAATTGATGCTGGTGCAAACTTTAATGGCTACGCTTCTGATATTACACGTACATACTCATTTAAGCGTGATAAGTTTGCCGAGTTAATTGCACGTATGGATCAGCTTATGCTGAAATCGGTAGATGGCTTAAAGCCTGGCGCAAGCTATGTAGATTTGCATATCGCTACATATAAAGACATTGGTAATGTTTTGTTTGAGTTTGGTTTTATTAACGTTAGCGCAGAACAAGCTTACGAAGCGGGAATTATTTCGACGTTTTTCCCACATGGATTAGGTCATCACCTAGGGTTACAAACGCATGATGTTGGCGGTTTTATGGCCGACGAACGCGGTACACATGTGGCATCGCCAGAAGCACATCCATTTTTAAGAACGTCACGTATCATCGAAGCGAACCAAGTATTTACTATTGAACCTGGTTTATATTTTATCGATTCATTATTAGCTGACTTAAAAGCGTCTAAGCATAGTGCGATGGTAAATTGGGATGCGGTAGAAGAAATGAGAGCATTTGGTGGTATTCGAATTGAAGATAACATTATTGTGCATCAGCTTCATAACGAAAATATGACTCGAGATTTAGATTTATAATATTGTGTCATCTTCTTACCTTGTAGCAAATAATCGTGTTGTTGAAGAAATTATTGTCAATAAAAGTCGGTTTATTTGCTACTTGTTTCCCTGTACTTCAGTTGAAAGTGTAAAAAGCTTTCTCAAAGATATTCAGCAACTTCACCCTCAAGCATCTCATCATTGCTACGCATACTTAACCGATAGAGCCGATAGTAGCCAGTATTACGGGTTTTCTGATGACGGAGAACCGTCTGGTACGGCCGGAAGACCCATGTTATCGAGCTTACAAGGAAATGGTGTAGGAGAAATATGCGCTATTGTTGTAAGGTATTTTGGTGGAACTAAGTTAGGAACAGGTGGTTTACAAAGAGCCTACGGTGGAAGTGTAAGGCAAGCATTAACATTGCTTGAAACCAAAACGAAAATACCTATGGTGTCTAAATCGTTAGCGTGTCAATATACTCAAATAAACGACATAATCCATGTTATTGAAAAATCTGGAGGAAAGGTTAAAAACCAAGATTTTTCAGACAATATAGAATTATTGATTGAGCTTCCTGAAAATAATGTCGAGATGGCTCAACAACAAATTCAAACAATTTCATCTGGTAGTGTAAAATTAAGAAACCCCGTTGTTTAAAGACATTAACTTTTTGCAACATGACCGTACGTTAATAAAAATACAAGATATAAAGTGCAATACAATAATATCATTCGAATTTTAGGCTTACTTGTTACCATACTGAGTGTAACTATGTTGCCGCCCGCATTTATTTCGTTACTTTATCGAGATGGTGGTGGTTTATCGTTCTTAATGTCTTTTATTTTTTGTTTAGTGGTGGGGGTATTATTTTGGTATCCCAATAGAGACTACAAAGACGATTTACGCCCTCGAGAAGGTTTTTTAATTGTTGTACTTTTTTGGACTGTACTCGCCAGCTTTTCAGCTATTCCGTTATTACTGCTTGAACAACCCAACTTAACGTTTGCAGATGCATTCTTTGAATCTTTTTCTGGCTTAACTACAACAGGTGCAACAATTTTAACCCAAATCGACGGGTTACCACATGCGGTATTATGGTATCGACAGCAGCTACAATGGCTAGGTGGTATGGGTATTATTGTATTAGCGGTAGCGGTTTTGCCTATGCTAGGAGTAGGGGGCATGCAGCTTTATCGAGCTGAAACGCCTGGCCCTGTTAAAGATTCTAAAATGACCCCTCGCATAGCCGATACTGCAAAACATTTGTGGTATATCTATTTGTCGTTAACGGTATTGTGTTCAGTGGCATATTGGTTAGCGGGTATGTCGACATTTGATGCGATATGCCATGCGTTTTCTACCATTGCAATTGGTGGTTTCTCTACTCACGATGCGAGTATGGGGTATTTTGCTAGCCCGCTGATTAACTTTATTTGTGTATTTTTCTTATTAGTTGCTGGCGTTAACTTTGCGTTGCATTTTGCAGTGCTACATAGCAAGTCATTACGCAATTACTTTTATGACCCTGAGTTTAAAGTATTCATTGCCATACAGTTTGTTTTAACGTGTATTTGTTTTGCTGTTCTGCTCTCCTTTAATGTTTATAACAGTGAATTTGAAGCCTTTGATCAGGCGTTATTTCATGCTGTTTCTATGAGTACTACGGCTGGATTTGCTACTTCTGTTCCTTCTGCTGACGGTGTTGCACCTATCGCGTTTTCAAGTTGGCCTACGTTACTGCCTTTACTACTTATTTTTTCGAGCTTTATCGGTGGATGTGCCGGTAGCACAGGCGGTGGAATGAAAGTAGTAAGAATACTGTTGCTTTATTTACAAGGCTTTAGAGAATTGAATAAGCTTGTTCACCCTAAAGCTATTTTTACTATTAAACTCGGTAAAAAGGCACTACCAAATAAGGTGGTGGAAGCTATATGGGGATTCTTTTCTGCTTATGCTGCTGTTTTTGTGGTTTGTATGCTGTTGTTATTAGCATCGGGTGTTGATGATATAACGGCGTTTACGGCTGTAGCGGCTTGTTTGAATAATTTAGGCCCCGGTTTAGGCGAGGTTGCGGCTAATTTTTCAAGTATTAGTGACTTTAGTAAGTGGGTTTTAATTGTTGCGATGTTGTTTGGGCGATTAGAAATATTTACTTTATTGGTGCTGTTCACGCCAGCATTCTGGCGTTCATAACATAACCAGAAGCTGGCGAGTATAGGTACTTAGTTATTCAGTTTGGTAAAAGTTCTGTAAAGGTTTAGTAAAAGCTTAATGCGTCTAACTGGAACAACGACTCTACTTCCGAAATATAACGCTTGTTTACCAAGAAAATAATAACGTGATCGCCAGACAGTATTTTAGTTTTTGAATGAGCAATAATCACTTCGTTACCACGGGCTATAGCACCAATACTTACACCGGGTGGTAACTTCAACGCTTGAATGGTTCTTCCTACTACTTTTGATGATTTCTCATCACCTTGCGCGGTAATCTCTATAGCTTCAGCTGAACCACCACGTAAACTATAAACGTTAGAAATATTACCTCTACGTACATGTGTAAGTAGGGCTGAAATTGTAGCGTGTTGTGGCGATACGGCGATGTCTATATTACTGCCATGTACTAAATCTATATAAGCATTACGTTGTATTAATACCATCGCTTTACGCACGCCTAAACGTTTGGCGAGTAGCGACGACATAATATTGGCTTCGTCATCGTTTGTTACGGCAATAAACACATCGAAGTGATCAATATGTTCTTCAACAAGCAGTTCTTGATCTGAAGAGTCGCCCGTAAAAACTAATGTGTCGTTGAGTTCAGACGCTAGATATTCAGCGCGGGCTGGCGAACGTTCAATTAATTTTACCTGATGATTTTTTTCGAGTGCTCTAGCTAAACCTGAACCAATATTACCACCACCCGCAATCATAATACGTTTGTATGCTGGTTCGAGTTTTTGAAGCTCGTTCATTACGGCACGAATATGTATACTTGCTGCAATAAAAAACACTTCATCATCAGCTTCGATAATGGTTGTGCCTAATGGTCGAATAGGCTTACCGTTTCGATAAATAGCCGCTACGCGAGTGTCTACATTCGGGATATGTTCTTTCAAGGTAGAAAGGGCATGCCCAACAAGTAAACCACCATAATAGGCTTTGATTGCAACTAAGCTTATTTTACCTTCTGCAAACTCTAATACTTGTAACGCGCCGGGGTAGTCAATCAGTCGTGCAATATCACGAGTAACGAGTTGCTCAGGAGCGATAATGTGATCAACAGGAATGTTTTCACTTTGGAAGAGTTTGTCTTGATACTTAAGAATTTTTGAAGAACGTATGCGGGCTATTTTAGTACTGGTTCTAAAGAGCGAGTAACAAATTTGGCAGGCAATCATGTTAGTCGCGTCATCACTTGTAACAGCTATTACAAGGTCAGCATCTTCAATGCCTGCTCGCATTAATACGTCTGGGTGAGAACCTTGTCCATGAACAACTTGTAAGTCCATTTTGTCTTGGAGTTCGGCTAACGTTTCGTTATCAGTGTCAACAAGGGTAATTTCGTTTTCTTCGCGTACTAAGTTTTCTGCGAGGGTTCCACCGACTTGACCAGCACCAATAATGACTATTTTCATTTTATAATTCTTTTTTTACTAATTTAGCGTAATAAAATCCGTCCATTGAATGTTCATTCGGTAAAATTTGCCATCCAATTTCAGCTTCATTTTTTGTAATAGCTACATGTTCTACATCATTATTATTATCAATAAAGTGTTGAACTTGTGTTGTATTTTCTTCTGGTAAAATACTACACGTTGCATAGAGCAAAGTACCACCCGGTTTAAGCAATGACCATATATTTTTAAGTATTTGTTGTTGTAGCTCAGTAAGCTTTTCAATATCGTTGGCCTTACGTAACCACTTGATGTCAGGATGGCGTCTTATAACACCTGTTCCAGAACATGGCGCATCAAGTAATATTTTGTCGAAAAGTGTGCCATTCCACCACTCTTGGCTGGCAGCGTCAGCTGTTATTACGTTTGCTTTAAGGCCTAAACGTTCAAGGTTTTCGTTTACACGAACCAGACGATTTTCATCTACGTCAATAGCCGTCATGCTTTCAATTTGTGGTGATAGTTCCAATATGTGACATGTTTTACCGCCCGGAGCTGCACAACAATCGAGAACTACGTCATTCGGTTTGCAGTCTATCAATATTGCTGCTTGCTGTGCCGCACCGTCTTGAACAGATACGTGACCTTGCGCAAACCCAGGTAGTTTATTTACGTCTACAGCTTTAACCAATTTAATTGCTTGGCTTTTGGGATCTATATATTCAACATCAATCGATTCTTGTTCGAGTAATGTTAAGTAACCGTCAATCGTATTGTGTTGTTGGTTTACGCGTACCCACATTGGTGGCTTTTCTTGGTTTGCGTCAAGTACTTGTTGCCACTGAATAGGGTATGCGGCTTTGATTTTTTTTATAAACCAACCAGGATGATTAAACTTAACGGGATCAGAAACCAAGTCAGAACTTTCGTTACTCTCAGTATTTTTGACTTTGCGCTGGTAGTTTCTTAATACTCCGTTAACTAAGCCACCTAAATGTCTATTTTTTAGGGCTGAAGCGGCCTCGACTGTTTCGCTTACGGCGGCATGATCTGGAATGCGCATGTATTTAAGTTGATAAATGCCTGTAAGCATTAAAAAGTGAAAAACACGTTGTTTGCCTTTTAAAGGCTTGGCGATGAGTTGTTGTACTTCGTTTTCTAATTCAGGTAGATAGCGCAGAACTCCGTAGCAAATTTCCTGTAGTAAGCCTTTATCTTTAACATCAATTTTGGCTATGTGTTTAGGCAGCTCATCACCGAGACTTCTTCCTTGATCAACAACGCTATATGTACATTTGGCTGCAAGTGCTCTTATGTTAGCTGCCATGTTATTCTGTTATTCCAGTAATGTGGTCGCCTGCGTTAAACCAGTCTGCCTTAGAATTTAATACATCGCTTACCGGCATAACTTTTTTGCCAGGAATTTGAATTGATTCAAGTTTAATTGCATTGTGCTTTGTGGCAACAACAATGCCGCTTTTATCTACCGATAAGATCGTACCCGCAGTGCTTTCAGATTTAGTTTCTACCACACTTGCTTGCCAAATTCTTATTCTGTGCTGTTTATCTGTGTTTTTTTCGTTATACGTAAACTGTGCAACTGGCCAAGGAATATATGCTCTTATTTTACGATGTAATATATCTGCATTTGTATTCCAGTTTAATTCTGCTTCAGCTTTATCTAATTTTGCAGCATAGGTAGATAGACTATCGTCTTGAGGGGTTTTTATATGTGAGTTAGTACTCATTAACTCTAAAGTGTCTGTTAATGCTTTAGGTCCAATGTTTGCTAACTTTTCATATAGGCTGGCGCTGGTGTCATCTTCGGTGATGTTACAAGTTGCTTTAAGTAACATATCGCCAGTGTCTAGCCCTTTATCCATTTGCATAACGGTTACGCCAGTAACTGCATCTCCAGCTTCTAAAGAGCGCTGTATTGGTGCCGCACCACGCCATTCGGGCAGTATAGAACCATGTACGTTAATACAGCCTAAACGAGGGGTATCTAGAATCACTTGTGGTAAAAGCAAACCGTACGCTACAACTACCATAACGTCAGCATTATACGATGCTAAATGTTGCTGATCGTTTTCGTCTTTAAAATTAACAGGTTGCTCTACAGGAATATTATGTTCAAGTGCTAATTGTTTTGTAGCACAAGCCATTAATTTTTTTCCGCGTCCTGCTGGTTTATCAGGAGGGCAATACACTGCGATAACATTATGTTCAGAATGTATAAGTGCTTCGAGGTGTTTTGCAGCGAAATCTGGCGTTCCTGCAAAAATGATATTTAGAGCGTTTGACAAGTTAATTCCTATACCATTAATTAGATTTGGCTAAACGAGCTTCTTTTCAAGCTTCTTTTTGATGCGTTGGCGTTTTAGTGGTGATAAGTAATCAACAAATAAAATACCTTTTAGGTGATCTAATTCATGCTGAATGCATATTCCTAATAGTTCGTCACCGTCGAGCGTAAATTCTTTTCCGTCAATATCAAGTGCTTTAACAGTAACTTTAGTGTGACGATCGACTTTTGCGTAGCAACCTGGAACTGACAAACAACCTTCTTCATTTACTACCGTATCATCACTTTTGGCAATAATTTCAGGGTTAATGAGTACAATTGGGTTTTCTCTATTTTCTGACACGTCCATTACAACAATTTGTTGGTGAATGTTCACCTGAGTTGCTGCAAGTCCAACACCATTTTCGTCGTACATTGTGTCAAACATGTCGTTAACAATAGCTTTAATATTGTCGTTAACTTCAACAACTTGAGTTGCTTTGGTTCGTAATCTTTCGTCTGGAAATCGTAAAACAGTTAAAATAGCCATAATTTATCAAAAGGGTTCGCGAAAATTCGCATAGAATGTTATGTTTCAATTTTAGCTATTAATTTTAATTAATAATAGTGGTTTAAGATAAATGCTTTAAGAATAGGAAGACTAGCATGCGAAATAAAGTCTTAATAATAATAATTAGCCTTATTTTACCGATGGGGTTGTTGGCGGACGAATTAACATTAAATAATAATGCGCCTAAAACGTATATTGTCAAAAAAGGTGATACGTTGTGGGACATTTCGGGAGTTTTTCTTAAGCAACCGTGGTTATGGCCTAAATTATGGAGAATTAACCCAGATATTAATAACCCTCACTTAATTTATCCTGGCGATAAACTTCGCTTAGTTTACGATAAATACGGTAACCCAATGCTAGTAAAAGGAGAAGGTGGCAAGCCACAGTTAAAATGGTCTCCTAAAGTTAGAACAACATTGAAAGACATGTCTCCGGTTAACACTATTCCATTAAATGTTGTTGCTCCTTACATTAAGTACGACACGCTTTTTTCTGAAGAAGAGTACGACAACCTACCTTATGTTTTAGGTAGTGATGAAGGATTTAAATCAAGTACTGATGGCTTTAAATTATACGTAAATCATAATTTAGACGTTGGTAAAAGTTATGCTATTTATGAAAAGGGCGAAGAAGTATTTGACCCTGAAACTAATGAAAGTCTAGGTTACTATGCGCGCCTTGTTGGTACTGCAAAAGCTATACGTAAAGGTGATATGGACAATAAAACACCATCAACGTTATATGTTGACGGTGCTAAAAGAGAAATACGTTCAGGCTCGTTTGTTGCTCCTATTAATGAAGGACAAATGCTACCGTCATTCTTTACTATGCAATCTGCTAAAGCCGAGTTTACTGGTTCATTTGTTAAAGCGTCATCAGAAGCAAGAGAATTTGGTAAGCTTGAAGTCGTAATGATTAACCGTGGTAAACAGCATGATGTGCAATTGGGTGATGTGCTATCTATTGAGCGTAAAAGCCCTGACGTGATTGAAACAGCTAACGGACCTCAATACAAAAAAGATAGTTCGCGTTGGAGTCAGTTGTCGTCTAGTTCTAACGAATACAATATGCCAACAGAGCCTGTTGGAAAAATGATGGTATTTAAAACATACGACAAAGTGAGCATGGCCTTAGTTTTACGTACGAGTAAGCCACTAAGATTATCGGATACGATTAAAGCTCCATAAATTAGATAATAATCAAAGCCAAATCTTAAGGAGAAGATAAATGGCTAAAAACACTACAACGGATGTAGTTTATACAGATGTACATTATTGGCTAGCGTTGAAATTTGTTCCGCGACTAGCCATTCATAAAAAGCTTCTACTGGTTCGAAAATTCGGGCTACGGAAGCTTTTTTCGTTAGATTATCCACATAAAGATATCTCAATTTCTGAAAAACAAGCTGATGCATTTGTTCATCCTGATTGGACAAAAATTAATAATATTATTGAAAATTGTAAGCGTTGTAATTGCGACCTTATAGGGTATGACGATTTACATTACCCCGAGCAGCTTAAACAGATATACGATCCGCCTTTAGTGTTATTTACGCAAGGTAATAAATTACTTTTGTCGTATTCTCAAATAGCGATTGTAGGAAGCCGAGGAGCAACATTCACTGGCAGAGAAAACGCGTTTAGCTTTGCACAACAGTTAGTGAATCAAGGTATTGTTATTACAAGCGGTTTAGCGCTGGGTATTGACGCAGAGGCACACAAAGGAGCATTAGCTAGTGATGGATATACCATTGCAGTAGTAGCTACGGGCCTTGATCGAGTTTACCCAGCAAGACATAAAAAGCTAGCGAATGAAATTGTGAAAAAGAACGGTCTTATAGTTAGTGAGTTTATTCCGGGTACTATTCCAAAAGCGGGTTTGTTTCCTAAGCGCAATAGAATTATTAGTGGTTTAAGTGGTGGAGTGCTTGTGGTAGAGGCCACGATAAAAAGTGGCTCGTTAGTGACTGCTCGTAGCGCATTAGAGCAAAACAGAGAGGTGTTTGCTGTTCCTAGTTCACTGCAAAACCCGCAAGGTAAAGGGTGTCACTGGTTGATCAAACAAGGCGCTAAACTTGTCGAGAATTGTGCCGATATATTAGAGGAAGTTAATTTTCCTGCTGAAACTAGTCTAAACTTAAAAGAGCATACAGACGATGCAGGTGAAGACGAAAAAATTTACGAACAGGGCTTGTTTAACGATCCATTGTTAGATAGTGTGGGATATGAAATTACTCCCATAGACTCAGTGGTATCGAGGAGTAAGCTACCCATAGATGTAGTATTAACACAATTAACAATGTTAGAACTTAAAGGCTTGGTGTCTGCAGTTCCAGGTGGTTATCTTAGAACCAAATAACTGAATTAATTTTAGTTTGTTATGTAGGTGTTTTATTAAAGGGGCTAGTTATGTTTGATATTTTAATGTATTTGTTTGAAAACTATATTCATAGTGAAGCCGAAGTTATGGTTGATCATGATGTGTTAACTGATGAACTAACACGCGCAGGATTTCATCAAGATGAAATCTATAAAGCGCTCGCATGGTTAGAAAAATTAGCAGCACTTCAAGACACCGATTCGTACCCATACTTAACCCGTGTAGCTAATCAGTCAACCCGCGTTTATACCGAAGAAGAAATGCAGTTGCTTGATGTAGAGTCTCGCGGATTTTTAATGTTTTTAGAACAGGTTAACGTACTTGATTTTACAACCAGAGAAATGGTTATAGATAGAGTGATGGAGCTTGATACACAGTATTTTTCAATCGACGATCTAAAATGGGTTGTATTGATGGTGCTGTTCAATGTGCCTGGTAAAGAAAAAGCCTATTCTCAAATGGAAGACCTCATTTTTGATGAGCAAGAAGGCCCACTTCATTAATGGCTTTATTCACCGCCTAAAAAATATGGCATAATAGTGCACCGGTAATTACTGTCTCGCTTATATACATTTAATAAGCAGGTGCGCTTTATGTCTAAATCAGATGATTCACTATTTAAACACCACGAACATGCGCTAGAAAAGGCTTATGAAATTTGTCCGTCTTGCGGATCTGAGCTGTCTATAAAACATGGAAAAGCAGGTTCTTTTTTTGGATGTTCAAATTATCCAAATTGCGACTATACGCGACCCATTGTTGAACACGAAAAAGTTGAAGACAAAATTCTAGAAGGAACACATTGTCCGGAATGTGATAGCCCATTAGCGGTTAAGCAAGGTCGGTATGGTATGTTTATCGGGTGTAGTAACTTTCCTGCGTGCGAGCACATTGAAGATACTAATCAAAAAGATGATGCCGGCGTTGCTTGTCCAAGTTGTAAAAAAGGGGAGTTGTTTGAGAAAACCAATCGTTATGGCAAAACCTTTTTTTCATGCGATCAGTATCCGTCATGCAAGTATGTAATTAACTATCCGCCAATTAATGAATCTTGTCCTGAATGCGACTGGCCAATTTTAGTTGAAAGAAAAATGGCTAGCGGTCTTGTTTTGATGTGCCCTCAAAAAAAATGTAGTTATAAAAGAAAAAATACGTAAATACATTACCTTTTCTACGAAAATAATGTTTTATGAGCGTTAAAGTACCCAAATATCTTTTATAGCGTACTTAGCCATTGGGTTTTTATCTCTCATGAAACAAGGTTATAATACACACCATTAATACCCGATAGGGTTTCTTTAATTTTTAATGAAAGGCGTTTGAACATGACAGTAGGTATTATCATGGGTTCTAAGTCGGATTGGCCGACAATGAAACATGCAACAGATATGTTAGATCTTCTAAATGTACCTTATGAAACGAAGGTAGTATCGGCACATAGAACACCACACCTACTTGCAGAATATGCTGAAAGTGCAAAAGAACGCGGTATTAAAGTTATCGTTGCTGGCGCTGGTGGCGCAGCACACTTACCTGGTATGGCAGCTGCATTTACAAGTTTACCTGTGTTAGGCGTTCCTGTTCAGTCAAAAGCTTTAAGTGGTCAAGACTCGTTGTTGTCAATTGTACAAATGCCTAAAGGTATTGCTGTAGGTACTTTAGCTATTGGTACTGCTGGCGCAGCAAATGCCGGATTACTCGCTGCACAAATTATTGGTACTCATGATGAAACAGTGATGGCGGCGATTGAAAAGTTCAGAAAAGAACAAACTCAAACAATTCTTGATAATCCTAATCCTGCTGAGTAAGTAATAGAATGAACGTTTTAGTATTAGGTGCTGGTCAATTAGCTCGCATGATGGCTTTGGCAAGTAAACCACTCAATATTGAAGTAAGAGCTTTTGATGTTGGTAGTAATCAAGTTGTTGATCCGCTTTCACCTAACGTAACATTTGGTGACTTAGCTGGTGGTATTGAGTTTTCAGACGCAATTACTGCTGAGTTTGAACATATTAGTCATGATGTTTTGGCTATTTGTGAAGCGTCAGGGAAATTATATCCTAGCAGCCAGTCAATCAAAACTGGCGGTGATAGAAGGCTTGAAAAAACGCTGCTTGAAAACGCTAATGTAGCCAATGCAAAACATAAAGTTGTAGCTACCCGTGAACAGTTTGATGAGGCAATTAATACATTAACACTGCCGTTAATTTTAAAAAGCGCTTTAGCTGGTTATGATGGAAAAGGGCAGTGGCGTTTAAAAGACTTATCGCAAGCTGATGCTATATGGCAAGACATAGAAACGTTTATTAAAGAAGATACTAGCGATCAACCACAAGCAGTAGTCGTTGAGCAAATGATTCCATTTGACCGTGAAGTTTCTATGGTTGGTGTGCGAAGTAAAAATGGTGAAACTCAGTCGTACCCTTTAACTGAAAATCACCATACTAATGGTGTTTTAAGTGTGTCATTAGCGGTTGATGAATATCAGTCTCTACAAAAACAAGCTTCTGAAGCATTTGAAAAAGTAGCAAACGCACTTGATTATGTAGGTGTACTTGCAATTGAATTCTTCCAAGTTGGAGACTCGTTATTGGTGAATGAAATCGCACCACGTGTACATAACTCAGGACATTGGACGCAACAAGGCTCTGATACTTGTCAGTTTGAAAACCATGTACGAGCGGTTTGTAATTTACCCATTGGTTCAACTGATTTAGTTAGACCAACCGCAATGGTTAACATTTTAGGGGCTGATAAAGTACCTGATGACGTACTTGCTATTCCTAGTGTTTCAGTGCATTGGTACGGGAAAACCAAGCGAGCAGGACGTAAAATGGGTCATATTAATGTGTGTGGTAAAAATAAGCCTGAATTGTTAACACGTTTAACTAAATTAGCTTCAATATTACCCGAATGTGATTTTCCTGAAGTTGCAGAGTATATCAATCAGCTCACCTAAATATTAGAAAGCTGTTTCTATCATGTTTTTGTAATGGCCGATCATATTTCGGCCATTTTATTATTTAAAAGTTAAATATACAGTTGGTTTTTGAATCGTATGTCGTCAGTTCAATCTGTTTTTCAAATTGGTGGAGTAATAGCATATCCTACAGAAGCTGTTTTTGGCTTAGGTTGTGATCCTGATAATCAATCCGCCATTGAGAAATTATTAGCAATAAAAAATAGGCCAAAAGAAAAAGGACTTATTTTACTTGCTGGCGATTTCAGCCAGTTACTTCCTTATTTGGATATTTCTAATCTTTCTGAAGATCAATTAAATACTATTTTGAGTCGATGGCCGAACGGTATTACTCAGGTGTTACCTGCTAAAGCAGGTTTATCTGCATTTTTAACAGGACAGTTTAGTACGATTGCAGTACGAGTAACCACTCAGCAAGATGTGGTGAGCCTGTGTAATCAAACAGGAAAGCCAATTGTTTCCACAAGTGCTAACCTTTCAGGTTTAGAGCCAGCTAAAACATGGCAAGAGCTTGATCCTAAGTTAGTAGATATGATTGATTACATAGTTAAAGGTGATACGTTGGCATTTAAACAGCCATCTAAAATAATTAATGGACTTACCGGAGAAGTTTTTCGTACATGAGCACTGTAAATATAAACACCGTTGTTGAATATCTAAAAACACTACAAGACGACATTTGCAAAGCACTCGAAACAAGTGATGGAAGTGGAACTTTTGTTGAAGATAATTGGACTCGGCCAGAAGGTGGCGGCGGACGAACTCGCGTATTAACAAACGGTGGTGTTATTGAGCAAGGTGGAGTTAATTTTTCACTGGTTTCGGGTGATAAACTTCCTCCATCAGCTACTGCGCACCGCCCAGAGCTAGCTGGGAGAACTTGGAAAGCGTGTGGAGTATCACTTGTTATACATCCTCATAATCCATATATACCTACATCGCATGCGAATGTTCGATTTTTTATTGCTGAGAAAGAAGGTGAGGCGCCTGTTTGGTGGTTTGGTGGTGGTTTTGATTTAACGCCTTTTTACCCTTTCGACGAAGATGTAGTTCATTGGCATCAAACGGCTAAAGAGTTGTGTGAACCTTTTGGTAATAATATTTATAGCGAACACAAAAAGTGGTGCGATGAATATTTCTACTTAAAGCATCGAAATGAAACCCGTGGCGTAGGTGGTTTGTTTTTTGACGATTTAAATCAGTGGGACTTTGATATGTGTTTTAATTATATAAAAGCGGTAGGCCAAGGATATATAAATGCCTATGTACCTATTATGAATAAACGTAAAAGTACTGAATTTAATGACCAACAACGTCAATTTCAACTATACCGTCGAGGTCGTTATGTAGAGTTTAACTTAGTGTTTGATCGCGGTACGTTGTTTGGTTTGCAGTCTGGCGGTCGCACCGAATCTATTTTAATGTCTATGCCACCACTTGCTCGTTGGGAGTATAACTTTCAACCTGATCAGAATAGTGAGGAATCTAAACTGGCTCATTATCTTGTTCCCCACGATTGGGTTTAATGGAGAACTAGATGTCTGAAAATAATAAAGTAGGGCATTTCGCTCGATTAGCTCCCGCTATTAAAAATAGCTTAGCGGGATTAGCTGCAGCATATAAACATGAAATAGCTTTTCGCCAAGAAGTTTTTTTATTTATAGTGTTAACTCCTGTTGCAATTATGATCAGTACAAGCTTTATAGAGTTTGTACTGCTTATATTTTCTATCATTTTTATTATGGTAACTGAACTACTCAACTCAGCTGTAGAAGCGGTAGTTGACAGAGTAGGGCTTGAACGCCATGAATTAAGTGGTAGAGCGAAAGATATTGCTTCAGCTGCCGTATTTGTGGCAATTCTATTTTTTATTATGGTTTGGGGTTATAAGGTTTTTTCTATGATTTAAAGGTTGATATAGGTCAATCTTTTGTTTGTATTGGTGAGTTTTGCGAGTTTCCCTTGTATTTACTTGAGGTAAATCAAAAAATAGAGTAAAAACTCACTATAAAATGCCCTTAGTTTTTAAAAGGGATTAATCATGAAAAAAAATATCTTAACACTTACTCTTCTTTCTCTATTATCTGCATCTGCTGTAGCTGCAGATTATAAAGCTGGTGACATTGTTGTAAGAGCTGGCGCAACAATGGTTGCTCCAGATAGTGGTCACTCTTCAATTCTATTAAGTGACGCTGATTCAACAATGACATTAACGGTTGATGATAATACTCAGCTAGGTCTTAACTTTTTATATTTTTACGACAACAATATTGCAATTGAAGTATTAGCCGCAACACCGTTTACTCATGATGTGACTATTCATGACAAAAACGCAGTATTAGGAGTAGATGGCGCAAAATTAGGTGAAGTGACTCACTTACCTCCAACAGTTAGCGCGTTATATTACTTTGATACAAATTCCGCTGTTAAACCTTATGTTGGCGCGGGTATCAACTACACAATATTTTTCGAAGAAAAATTCGAAGCTGCACCTAAATCGTTAGGCTTAAGCAATTTAGAGCTAGATGGTTCATTTGGTTATGCTTTGCAAGCCGGTGTTGATTATCTATTAGATGATAATTTCCATATCAATGCTTCTGTTCGTTACATTGATATTGCTACAGACGCAACATTTGATGTAGGTGGACAAAGTATTGGTAAAGCTAGTATTGACGTAGACCCTATGGTTTATTCTATTATGCTAGGTTACAAGTTTTAGTAAGCTATAAACCAATTTCTTATAAAAAAGCATCGATAAGTCGATGCTTTTTTTTTCGTTCTGAATTAAGCTAAAAAAAACGTTATACACAGACATTATTATGGACCAATACCTCGTATACGGTAACCCAATCGAGCAATCTAAATCACCTACTATCCACACAAGCTTTGCGAACGAGTGCAAACAAAGCATGGTATACAACAAAAAACTTGCAGAGGTTGATAATTTCAAAAAAGAAGTTATGAATTTTATTGAGGCAGGTGGAAAAGGTGCAAATGTAACCGCTCCATTTAAAGAACAAGCAATGTCTATGTGTGATGAGTTGAGTGAACATGCAAAGTTTTCAGGTGCTGTTAATACATTAACGTTCAAAAATGGAAAAATATACGGTGATACCACTGATGGCGTAGGGCTTGTAAGAGACTTGCTTGAACATGATGTAAAGCTATCAGGTAGTAAGGTTTTATTATTAGGTGCAGGTGGAGCGTCTAAAGGAGTCGTTTTACCGTTATTAGACCAAAACGTAAAAAAGTTAACTATTGCAAACCGCACAGTGTCTAAAGCTCAAGATATTGCTAATCAATATCCGCAAAAACCTATATCAGCTTGTTCATTTGAAGAAGCTAATAAACAAGGTTTTGATATTATTATAAATGCAACGTCTGCCGGGCTGTCAGGTAATGGATTACCGATTTCTGAAAGTATTATTACGCCAGAGACTATTTGTTACGACATGACATATGGAAAAGCCATGACGCCATTTCTTAAAAAAGCGACATCTCTAAAAGCAAAGCAAGTAATAGATGGGTTGGGAATGTTAGTAGGGCAGGCGGCAGAAAGCTTTTACATTTGGAGAGGCGTAAAGCCTTCAACTTCGAAAGTGTTAAAACAATTAAGAAATGAGTTAGCAAAATAGTATGAATCAATCGTTGATCATAAATGATGACTATATATATAACAAAGATAAACTATGCTGGTCGTGCTCTGCTATGTTGTCTGGTAACTTAATTAGTATATATATAGTGAGTAAAGTTGCTGAAGATGAGTTAGACCAGTCTATTAAGTTTGACTGGGAGTGCATAATTGAAGAATGGCTCGAAGAAAACGAGCCAGATATAAATAATAAAATAACGATTACCGCAAATTAATGTTCTGCGAGATAACTATCTTTTAGTTTCACGTAGTTCACAGCAGATTGCTTTAAGAATTTTTGCTCCGACTCTTTTAGTGGGCGAGCTTTTTTCATCGGGTTGCCTACATACAAGAATCCGCTTTCAAGTATCTTATTTGGCGGCACCAAAGTACCAGCTCCTATAAAAACATCATCTTGAACAATTGCACCATCCATTATAATAGCGCCCATGCCTACTAAAATTCTATTGCCGAGCTGGCAACCGTGCAGCATACAGTGATGCCCAACCGTTACATCGTCTCCAATCACTAAAGGATATCCGTTAGGATTACTCTCGCTTTTTCGAGTAACATGAAGAATAGTACCGTCTTGAATATTTGTTCGTTCACCGATAGTGATAGAATTAACGTCACCTCGTGCTGCAACTAACGGCCAAATACTTACTTCGTCTTTAATTAATATATCTCCAACTAAAACTGAAGAGCTATCAATATACGTATTTTTACCTATCTTAGGTAAAATCCCTTTGAAAGGTCTAATATTGGAAGTTGTCATAAGGTTTATTCCTTTGAAGAGTTTAATTAATACTAACAAACTTTGTATAAATAGAGATAAAGTTTCTCAGAGAATAACCAGCTAAACTAAAAGCAAACTCGACCAAAGCAAATGAGTGAGAGGATAAAACAATCATATTGTTGCTTTTAAAGCCAATGAAACCAGGCTTTGTTTAAAAAAAAGACAAACAGTAATTATTTTAAAAATAAGTGTTGACCTGAAAGTAAAAGTCTCTAAAATGCGCTCCAACTTCTGAGGGGCAACCCAAAGACAGGTTTTGATAAGTTTAGTTAAGCAATATGCCCGATTAAACGAAAGATAACTTCGAAAAACTTTTAAAAAGAATTTCAAAAAGTTGTTGACATCAAAACTGAGACGCGT
>JAHDIK010000020.1 GCA_020630795.1 Colwellia sp. | reverse complement strand
TTACTTATTAAAATACATATTTTAAAAGATAGTATGCTATAATATACATATATTGATTGTTAATTGTACAGCCATCAAAATCTTTATCGTGCGCTACGTGAATTAAATTGTGTTTTACTAGTGTTATCTCGCTAGATTTTACGTAGCGTCACCTAAAATTTTAGTGTTTTATGTTTATTTGGAGTAATAATGAGCGTTTCAACTAAGTCTGCCTCTGATGTTTATCTGTTATCGTTACAGTCTAAACAAAGCCGAATAACAATGGCGTCGTTGCTAAATGTTATTGCCTACAAGATTCAAAAGAAGAAATATCATGGTGATGTTGACTGGTCTGTAATGAATTATGAATTGGTTTTGGATTTGTTAAATTTTTTTCTTGAGCAAGGAAAATCTCCAGCAACCATCAACGTTTATCTATCTGCACTTAAAGGTGTTGCTAAAGAAGCTTGGCGAAAAAAACTTATTACTGTTGAAGCATATCAACATATTAAAGAAATTAAGCGAATTAAAGGTACTCGTTCAATTAAGGGACGCGCACTCGAACTTGAGGAACTTAATCAGTTGATTGATTATTGTATGCAGCAAGAAGGCGTAATCGCAATGAGAGACGCAGCTGTTATAGCTCTTGTTTATGGCGCTGGTTTACGGCGTCATGAAGCTGCAGGCTTAATGCTATCGGATCTTAATATACAAGAAGGATCCATCAAGGTTCTAGGTAAAGGTAATAAAGAACGAATTAACGCGTTACATGATCGGAATTTAGATATTATTCATGTATGGTTAGATGAACGTGGCTTAGAACCTGGTCCCTTATTTTTAAGGGCTAGAAAGGGAAATCGCTTAATCAATGAGCCAATTTCTGGGCAAACGGTTTACGATATTATCATTAGAAGATATCAAGAAGCTGGATTGAAACGCCTTACACCGCATGATTTAAGGCGTACTTTTGCTACTAAATTACTAGAAAATGGTGAAGATGTATTTTTAGTTCAAGACCTTATGGGACACGCTTCGGTAGATACGACCAAAAATTATGATAGACGTGATGAAAAAGCTAAGAAAAAAGCAGCCAAAGCGCTACCATTTTAACGTTTCATTAAACTCGCTTCTGTTGAATTTAAATCAGCGAAGAGCCCTTCTTTTAAAATTTGGTTAATTGCCTCGTTAATAACTTTGATATCTATATGTTTAGATGATTTTTTGCTAAACATAAGGTGTATGTCTGCTTCCTGTATTGTTAAGGGGTGTTTAAATATTTCGTTATCAATATGGTATTTATTTGTAAAAGCTTTCATACCTACACAGTCAGCAAAAACAACGTCAACTTCTTCATCTAAAAGTAATTTAACACTATGTTCAATAGTTTTTGTATAAATTATTCGACTAGAATTTTTAGGATTATTTACGATTGAAGAAACGTTAGGCCCATAATCGTAACCTGTTTCTATTGCTATGGTATAAGTTGAATGTTCGATATCTGAAATCGTTGATAGTTTATATTTAGTTTTGTTTTTAGATAACGTAAATATATTTATAAATTCTTTACGGTAAGGAATGCTAAATACAGCGAACTTCTCTCGAGAAGAATTTTTTGTTGCTCCCATTGCAACGTCTAACCGGCCTTGTTCTAAAAATGGTAAATGTCTTTTCCAAGGAATTTCAATAAATTCTATAGGTTGTTTAGTTTTTTCAAAAATAAGCCTAGTTATATCAACGTCTATACCCGTAATTCCCAAGCCATCATAATATTGATATGGATACCATAATTGCCAACCAATAGTTAATGGCGACTCTTTAGCTTGTACTAAAAAGTTCAAGTTGAGGAGAACTGTAAAAAATAAAAGTTTACATTTAATCACGTTAAACAACTACGAGCTTTAAGTGGTGTTTATTAAATATTAACACAAAATAAAAATCTTGCTGTTTAACGCTATACTTTAGTGAATTTTTTCTTCGTATGTATTTGAATCTACTCTATAAAGGTTTCAGGTTTAAAACGTAAGCTGGGTCTAATCTCACGTCAAACCAATTAATGCGCCAGTCTAGATGTGGTCCAGTCGCCCTTCCACTCGCGCCAACTTCTGCTACAAGCTGGCCTTGTTCTACACTGTCACCCTGTTGCACATGCGATTTGCTGAGGTGTAAAAATGTAGATGTAACGCCATGCCCATGGTCGATAATCATGGTGCCGCCTGAATAAAACATGTCAGATACAAACAATAATACTTTGCCTGCCGCTGGTGATTTTACCGGATCTCCAACTTTTCCAGCGTAATCTAAACCAAAATGAGGACGCTTTTTAACACCATTAAACACGCGTTGACTACCGTAAACTCCAGTTATCACTCCGTCAATTGGTGGAATAAACCCATTTGCAAAATGAGTAAACGGGTTGAATGTTTTACGTGCCTCTTTAATTTGAGCGTTGTCTTTTTTTGATCTTGAAACCGCTTTTGGGTTGGGTTTCATAATGCTTTTTTTAATTCCATTAATACGCTGAATGTTATATTCACGCTTTTGCGGCATTAATGTTTTTGTTTCAACATTACCGTTCGGCTCTATAATGGTAAGAGTATGTGTTTTATTTTCATCACGCCCAAAACCAAAAACAAAATCTCCACTTGGTGACACAGTAAGTAATTTGTTGTTTAGCTTTACTTTACTGTTAGGTGTTGTTTTTCCAACTATCAAAGCACCCTGCTTTAAATTTTTTGTTAGTTCTGTTGCTGCAAGTGTTTCGACAGATATTATTGTGCATGATAAAAGCCCTAAAACCGCAGTCAGCTTTTTCAGGTTGGTTTTAATCATTGGCAATCGCTCCCTTTGCTACGCCTTCATAAGCAATAACTTTAATACGTGATTTAGTGGCTGTTTTGAGTTTTCTCTGAATAAAGTCTGCGAGTAATTCGACAGTAGAGTCACAATCTACAACATCTAGTACATTTTCAGGTACCGCAATATCAAACCTACCTTGCGGAGCCATATATGAAAAGTAATGATGTTCGTTCGTTAAATGTTTCTTTGCATCTTTCGAAAGCTGGATATCTTCTTTGTTTATTCGATCACATTCCGACGCAATATAGATATCTTCCCAGCGCTTGCACCATTGCTTTTCAAGGTTAGCAGAACGTTTATCATCTTCAAAAATTTGAATTTTAGAGCGATGCCCATGTGCGATGCGCTGACAGTTACCATCATGTAATTTTAAACCATGCGTGTAGTGGTAATAGTCTGTATCTATTACCTCTTCACGTAAGGTCAATGTAATGTTGTTAACGTTTTCAGGTAGTTCAGCTTTAATAACATTGGTTAAGTATGAGGTAACAGACTCTATATCTATGCTTTTACAATCAATTTTTGCAAATGCTTGCGAAGGAGACTGCAAAAAATAAGTACCTCTATCAGAAGTTATATCTACATACTCATGATCAACGTTATGCTCTGAAGAAGTCACTGAAACAAGTGATTGATTAAGTGTAGGTAACAAAAGTTTATGGTCTACTGCGTCATCGATAATAGCTTTGATTTGTTTTTTAACAACACCAAAATCTAATACCATACTCATTTCATTTAAATCACCTTCAAGTATAACGTCTACTATCCAGCTTTCGCCTACTATCCCGCGCTTTTCACAGCAGTATGAAAAATCAATAACCGTTAAATCGTTTACAAATAATTGCACGTATTAAGTCCTATTTACTTACTTGCCATTGAATCGTTTCACTAGCTCTAATAGGTACAACTACATCATTCCCAAATGCCATAGTCGCGGGAACGTCCCATTCAGTTTTGTTTAATGTGATTTTGTCAGTATTTACCGGCAAGTTATAGAATTTAGGTCCATTTAAGCTAGCAAATGATTCTAACTTATCTAGCGCACCTTCTTGTTCAAACACTTCGGCATATAACTCTATCGCAGCGTGTGCCGTATACGCACCCGCACAGCCACACGCAGATTCTTTAGCATGTTGAGGGTGTGGTGCTGAATCTGTACCTAGGAAGAACTTTTCGTTTCCGCTTGTAGCAGCAGCAATTAGTGTATTTTGGTGAATGTTACGTTTAAGAATAGGCAAACAGAAATAATGTGGCCTGATTCCACCGACTAACATATGGTTTCGATTAAAGAGTAAATGGTGCGCTGTAATAGTTGCGGCTACATTTTCACCCGCTTGAGATACAAAATCTACGGCTTGTTTAGTTGTAATGTGCTCAAGTACAACTTTTAAATTAGGGTATTTAGCAACTAACGGCTTTAAAATGTTTTCAATAAAAACAGCTTCCCTGTCAAAAATATCGACATCTGCAGTTGTTACTTCTCCGTGAATAAGTAACGGCATTTCGACTTTTTGCATCGCAGCGATTACTGGCGCAATGTTGTCGATATTTGTTACACCAGATGATGAATTGGTGGTGGCACCTGCTGGGTAAAGCTTTGCGGCATAAACGATCCCTGACGCTTTTGCTGCTTCGATATCTTCAGGAGTTGTTTGATCTGTCAAATACAAAACCATTAATGGCTTGAAACTCTCTCTAGGATTTGCTGCCATAATTCGTTCGTGATACTCACTTGCAAGCTTTGCATTAGTAACTGGAGGAACTAAGTTAGGCATAATAACAGCACGACCAAAGTATCGACTTATATCCGGAACGGTAGTATTTAATGCTTCTCCGTCGCGTAGGTGAACATGCCAATCGTCTGGTCTAACTATTGTAATTGAATTCATTTATTATCCTAATTTTGTATTTTTCTAT
The DNA here is from genome assembly GCA_020630795.1 of Colwellia sp. Classification (GTDB taxonomy): domain Bacteria; phylum Pseudomonadota; class Gammaproteobacteria; order Enterobacterales; family Alteromonadaceae; genus Pseudocolwellia. The sequence continues at coordinate 47,599 of JAHDIK010000020.1, read as the reverse complement.
ATTTTAATCAATTTATTTATATAAAATGTTACGTTTATTTATCAGTGTACTAGTGGTTACGCATAACCAACATTAATCGTTTTCTTCGCTAAACGGATTGTTTTTCTCTGCTTCACTTTCTAAAAGTGCCAGTAACTGAGCCTTTAAATTTGGTGGAACTTTATGAATGGTCAAACTGTCGTTATGTTGATTATAAATGACATCTTGCCCTAAATGACCACGTTCAAAACTCACACTAATTCCACCGCCATAACCTGAATACTTTGTTACTTTATTAACGATTGATTGTTCGTGTGGAAAAGACTCTTCAATTGGGTAAGATTGTTCTTGGCAAAATGAATAAAAATCTTGGCCTTCTTCTTCTGACTTTAATACTTTACCTATTTCTTTTATTGATACATCTTGGTCAGTAGATTTTTGTTCTTTACAATAATTGAGTAACTCTTTTCTCGCTTCTTGTTTTTCTTGAGCATCCAATTGATTAACAGACACATAATCTTCGACCGCTTGAACTAACGTTTGTGTTTGTTCTTTTGCGTTAACGCCTTCTTCACAACCTAAAAAGTCTAGGAAAAAGTCTGAAACTTTACGTCCTGCTCTTCCTTTTATAAAAGAAACATAACGATTTCCGTCTGCGTTATCTTGATAATCGAATAAGTCAATTCTCGCAGCAAGTTGTAGTTTGCTAGTATCAAGGTGTTGATCTGCTGATATATTTAACTGTCCGTCTACAGAGTAATGTTCTGAAATTGGAATAATTGCCGCCAGTATATATCTACCGCCCATAAACTCATAGTGGCACACAATAAGATAACCAGTTTCAGCTAAGTCATATTTTTCCAATTCATTTTTTAATAAATTGGCAGATTGAGTACTGAATTCGTAAAACGATTGTGCATCTCCTAAATAGCTCTCCATTATATCAACAAAACGCGCGGTATCGCCTTCAGCGGGCATAGTCGAAAAACTGCCATATGCTTTGCTGCCTTTGTTATTATATATTTTGTGTAAAGCATCAACAAAGCTTTCAATCTTATGATCTGCTTCATGATTCTCTGGACCGAAGCGTAACGTAACTTCGCCGGTTTCTTCAATTTTTGAAAGATAATGCAATGCAATATTAGAAATTATTAAACTCATAGGTAATGGTCAGTTTTATATTGTTCGGGCATTTGATAAACTTGCCTCAGTTAATCATTTGCAAATTAAGTATTAAAGATGCCTATTGTATCCAAGTATTCCAACGAACGTGTAGAAAAAATTATCCAAGATTTATTTGATGTGCTTATTAATGAAGCAGCAACTCCTGACTTAGCACTTATGTGTTTAGGAAATACTGTGACTGAAGTCATAAATAAACAAGTTCCTGAAGCTCAACGTGAAGCCGTAGTCGCTAATTTTACTAAAGCGTTACAACAAACTGTTGAACAACAAAATAAACAATCAAACTAATAGTATCAACAAAATAGAGAAACATTATAGCCAATGGTTGCATTCGAGTCTAAGTCTTATAGTAAGCGCCTGTTACATTTAATCAGTTGGAGCCATTGGTTTACATTTTTTAATATTATTGTCGCAATTACACTTTCAGCACTTTATGTATTTGCAGAGAGTCCGCCAAATACCGTAATCGGAAATATCTATTTATATACAACATGGTTCAGCCATATGGGTTTTTTAACCTTTATGGGGTTTGTGCTAATTTTATTCCCGATCATCCTTATTTACCCTCGTACTCGCTTTATTAGAACAACAGCATCAATAATTTATACCTTAGGAATGGTGCTATTACTGCTCGATGCTTTTGTTTATGGGCGACTGGGCTACCATTTAAATGCGTCGTCGAGCGATCAAATTATCCAACTTATTGGCGGTTTAATCGCACATAATAGTTTAAAGTTTTGGGTTATTTGTTTCTCAACGGCACTACTTATCTTAGGGTTACAGCTCACGGTAAGTAATTATGCATGGAAGCACCTAAGAGACCTACAAAGCATCAAATTTGTAAAATATATTGTTTTTTCATTGGTTGCAGCGTTTTTTACCAGCCATTTTGTTCACATATGGGCGGATGCAAAACTAGATTATTCAGTATTACGCCAAGACACGGTATTGCCGCTATCGTATCCATCAACGGCCCAGTCGTTGTTAAACAAATATGGTTTTTTTGATGAAGATGTATATTTAGAGCGTAAAACAAACACCTTGTTTGTAGATGAAAATACAGCTATTTATCCGTCGAACGGTGCACAGTGTTCTGTCAATTCATCAATCGACCGTTCTGTATTTATGGTGTTAAGTAAATCATCTCTTAATATCAATCAGATTAATAATTTCGCATTAAAATCAGAGGCTTCAAGTTTAAAGCTAAATCATCATATTGATAACGCGTTACCGAATGATTCGTGGTTTAACATGTTTTACAGCCTACCTACAGTCTATAAAGAGTCTGTTCTTAGTCAAAATACAAAGCCTCTATTTATTCAAGCAATTGAATCAAATAAATTACCAATGACGATTACGGTTATTGGCAATAACTCTTTAAAAGATACTTGGTTTTACAATTGGTTTAGCAGTAAAACTGAGTTATCTGATATTTCATCGCTGATCTTTTCACAAAACGAAAAAGATTTTACGGAGCGACTTAACCAAACTAAACCAGGATTTCATGTTTTTTATTTTGAAGATGAGAAAGCCGGCCAATTTGAATTATTTAGTGACGCTCTGCTACTCGCGCAACGTCAAAAATCACAAAAAGATATTATTTGGTTAAGCTCTATTGGCAACGTAGACCATACTCAAGGCTTAACAATAAAACCTTCTTTGATTGTTGTACCTGAAACTAAAAATAAAAGAGTAAGAAGATTAACAAGCCATATGGATATTCAACCTACGTTACTTACTCAGTGGTTAAGTTGTCCTGAAGTTGCTAATGCACTTCCAAATGGACAAGACATTCTAGGCTTAAAAGAACGTCGAGTTATTGCTAACACAATAGATTCGGGTTTTATGGTGTTTAATAAAGATAAATCTATTTTTATTGATAAAGAAGGTAAATTTGAGAGCTATTCTCGTCAATTAAAAGCACCAATCGAAATTAAGTCAGATTTTCCAATGATGATTGACGGTGTTAAATTTATAAAACGCTTTAATGAACAACAATAAAAAGAATACATTTGAATAATAAATGTTCACTTGTAGCTAACAACTTGATTTATCGTTGCATTCAATAATTAAAACGTTAATATACAGTCCTTAAATAGTGTTCTCTACGCTATTTATATGTCGGGGTGTAGCGCAGCTTGGTAGCGCGTGCGTCTGGGGGACGTGAGGTCACAAGTTCGAATCTTGTCACTCCGACCATTTCTTCTTTCCTCAACTTTGATCTACTTTGGCTTTATGCCAGTTTAATTTTCAATTTACTATCCTGTTATTTACTTTATCGGTGTTATCTCTATAATTTTTATTATCATTAAATTTGAGGGATTAGTATGGTTTTTGGTTTAGGTAATAAAAAAGAAATTACATCGCTACAAAACGAAATAGATGCACTAAAGATCCAAAACAAAGCGTTGGAACAACAATTATTAGAACAATCAAACACTCCGTCACACATTGAAAAAAACGACGTCGATATTGATATCTATCTGCATCACGAAGAACTTAACAAGCTCTCCTTACAATCATCATCACTGGTTAATCAAATTCGAGAAGAACTGGCTAATTCGTCAAATACGTTAATTGGGCATCGAGATCATTTTCAGTCGTCTCAAGCATTGTTTGATCAAATAATGGATATGCTCTCATCGACGATTAAAACAACATCAGAAATATCAAAAGATACTGAAGACGCGTCAAGTTCAGTAAACCAGTTAAAAACTGTAACCGCAGGTATTAATGATTTTGTAAATATAATTAAAGGTATTTCGGATCAAACCAACCTACTTGCACTTAACGCTGCCATTGAAGCTGCAAGAGCTGGCGAACAAGGTAGAGGTTTTGCCGTAGTTGCTGATGAAGTAAGAACTTTAGCACAACGTTCTGCTGAAGCGTCGAATGAAATATCAACACTTATAGAACAAGTAAACCAGCAAATGGGCGACGTTACAGCTGGGATACAGCAAGTTGGCGATAAAAGCGGAGAAATAAGTTCGAGTACCGTATCGATTGAAACTACTGCTAATCAGATTGTTGATATGTCTCAACAAATGTATCAGGTTATTACCCATTCAACAGCAGACTCATTTATTCAAACAGTCAAAATGGATCATGTTGTTTGGAAGTTAGATGTTTACCAAGTCATGCTAGGAATGTCTGACAAGTGTATTGAGGACTTCGCCGATCATACAATGTGTAGATTAGGTAAATGGTATTACGAAGGTGAAGGTGCGGAAAAATATTCAAGCAGCATGTCATTTAAACAAATAGATAAACCTCATGCTCAAGTGCACTCAAATGGATTAAATGCGCTAAAAGCTCATTTCGATCAAGATTACGAACAAGTGAGAAAAAGTTTATCGTTAATGGAAGATGCAAGCTTTGAAGTGGTTAATCTATTAAGTTCATTATCCGCTGAAATTAACAGCAACAAAGGTTAAATACGCTGTTCTATCATCACTAAAAATCCTTCATAACATAAAGTGGCAAAGCATTTATTCTATGTTTTGTCGCTTTAATGCACTAAAACTTATTCGTAACTTTTAAAACAACAACAGTTTATTACTGCAGTTGATAACTCTTACACCTCCTTCAAAACAGTCTTTGTAGATTCAATCTATTTTGCAACTCCAGCTTTAAGTACTCTTAATTAAGGTTATTAGCGGTAAGTAATTAGTCACTTCAAATCATTATAGAGTTATTAGGGGTGTCATTAAGCTATTATTAGGGTTCTTGGGGTTATAAATTTATTGCTATATAGAGTTGCTAGGGTTATAATTGTCTTAACGTAATTATAGAGTCGAACTATGAAATATCCTGTACATATCGAGAAAACACCGATTAACGAATTCGTACTGAAGATAATTGACTTACCTGGGTGCGAAACTACGGGGTTGTCTGTAGACGAGTGTTTACAAAATTTAGAAAAAATAGCTGAGAGTCACCTAACTATTTTGTGCGAATACGGCGAAAAAATTCCTAGTGCTAAAACGATCGATTATCATATGAATACGTTAAATACAGGCATTTGGGCGATACTTGATATCGACATTGTTCCGTATCTAGGCAAGAGTCAAAAAATAAATGTAACGCTGCCAGAGTTACTCATCAAACAAATAGATGATCGGGTAAGTAAATCTTCAGAACATAAAACGCGTTCAGGATTTATTGCGTCTGTTTGCCTTAAAGAATTAGCCAAAGGTTAAAAACATATGAACAACAAAAACAGTGCTAGCTTATTGCTTTTAAGCAGTTCTAGAGTTGGTAACACAGAGTATTTAGAACACGCATTAGATATGATTGATGAACATATTGAATTGGGCGGTGAGCAAAAAGAAGTGCTTTTCATTCCTTATGCTGGTGTAACAATGTCGTACGATAAATACACAGAAAAAGTACAAAGCGCCCTTTCTCAAAAAAATATTGTGGTTAAAGGTATACACACGTTCGATGATCCTATCTCAGCGATAAACAGCGCTTCGGCGATTGCGATTGGCGGTGGAAACACATTTCACCTTTTGTCGGAACTGTATAAGCACAAGCTTATTGACGTAATTCAAGAACGAGTTGGACAAGGCATGAAGTATATTGGCTGGAGTGCGGGGTCAAACGTTGCGGGTTTATCTATTAGAACAACTAACGATATGCCAATTATAGAACCGCCGAGCTTCAATGCATTAGGACTAATAAACGCACAACTTAACCCGCATTATACAGATTTCAACCCTCCAGGTCATAATGGTGAAACCCGTGAAGAGCGCTTACAAGAATTTATGGCAATAAACCCGAGCACACCTATTATTGGTATTGTAGAAGGTACTGCGCTTAAAGTTACAAATAGCACAATTAAGCTAATAGGCGAAGAAGACGGTTTTGTATTTAAAGCAGGTGCAAAAGCTAAAGTCGCTTGTAACACCGTAATTAACGATAATTTATAATATGTAAATTGTTGAATGAATACGCCTGAACTTACACTTATGAAATACATATTGTAAGTTCAGGCGCCAACGTTTAACCAACATTGTTTATCTTGTTAGTAGCTCTACGTTAAATTTATTGGCAGCGACATCAATACTTTGCTCTTTATCTAACTTTGCCAACATCGGACAATCAAGTAGTTTTGTAAGCTCGTCAATATTGTCATCTAAATAATCCATACCTTCAAAGCAGTTCGCAACCCAAGCAACGCATTCCAGTCCATCAGCTAAAATTGCTTGGTAGGTCAAAACAGCGTGATTCAAACAACCAAGTTTCATATTCACCACTAATACAACTTGTTGTTTGGTATTTTGTACAAATTCAGAAAGAAATTTGCCATTTCCCAAAGGTAATCGCCAACCGCCTGCACCTTCAGTTATCACATAGTCAGCGTTTGTCGCAATAACCGCTTTGTAATGATCGCTAAGGTCATTTACCGCAATTTTATTACTTGTGTGTTTTGCGGCAATATGAGGGGCTATTGGTTCTTTAAACGCTATTGGATTAATTTCGTTTAGAGACTGGTTGCAGTTTGCTAGATCAAAAAGTAACTTGGCATCTTCATTAACCAGTTTATTATTTATTAGGTCGCAACCCGCTGAAACGGGTTTAAACACAGCAACCTTTAATGACTGATTAGTTAACGCTTTTACAAGCGACTGTGCAACGAAGGTTTTACCCGCATCAGTATCTGTTGCCGTAATAAAAAATTTATACATTAAGTTTTACCGCTACTCCAGAAAAAACGTTGTACGTTGCAGGGTATATTCCGCTAGGCTCTTGAAAGTCTTTATAACTTTCAGTCATTTTCCGCCACTTGTCTTTGCCTGCTAAACCTTTTTTAGTTTTATTCGGTACGTGGTTGGCGCCAAGTCCTTTAAGCTCGTGTGCTAAATGTAGAACATTTTCATATTCTAGAATGATGTCTTTTACTTCATGTTCTAGCAGTTTAAATTGAGATTGTTCAAATGTATCGTTTAACGAATCAGGCGTTTGAAAATCTATGACGTGGGGCTCGTTATCGACTTGCTTCCACGATGATTTTAGTTCGTGCAGTGTGCCATCGACTAGTGTTGTAAAAATAAAAAGACCACCAGGTTTTAGCACCCGCGTGATTTCTTTTAATAATTCGCTAAGAGGATTACACCACTGAATCATTAAATTTGAATACACTAAGTCAATTGAGCCGTCTTCAAATGGCAAATGATATGCGTCAGCTTCAATCCATTCGATTGGGTAAGATGCTTTTGACTCGGCAAACTCAAGCATTTTTTTCGACAAATCGACGCCTAAAACATGTTTATATTTACTCGCGAGTATATTGGTAAAAAAGCCTGTTCCGCATCCTAAATCAACAACAGTTAAGTCGTTTCTATTGGGAAGTTTTGGCATTAAGTGCTTGCCAGTGTAGCGCTGCAAACGCGCTGACACATCATAAGAGTTTGTTGCTGAACTAAAAGAACGTGCAATATTAACCCTGTGTTGGGTACTAACCATTAAAATGGTGCCTCGTTAATACAATTAACTAAGTAATTGATATCTTTTGTGTTATGTAATGACGTTATGGTTACGCGTAACCTAGAGGTGTTCTCCGCAACCGTTGGTGGGCGGATTGCCGTAACCCAAATGCCCTTACTTTTTAAGTGTTCACTTAACTGCAAAGTTTTAGCAGCTGAACCAACGACTAATGCATGTATTGAAGATTCAGTAGGAACCAAAGTAATATCTTGTCTAAGTGTAGTTGAAAGTAACGCACCTAATTCTTCTATTTTTTCACGGCGCCAATGTTCTTGCTGAATAATACTAATACTCGCTTTTGTTGCCCAAGCAACTGCCGGCGAAATCGCAGTAGAATAAATGTAATGACGAGAAAAATTAATTAAATAATCAGCAATATCATTATCACACGCGATAAATGCGCCACTTGTTCCAATTGCTTTGCCAAACGTCGCCATAACAATATCAACAGGAGAAACGCTTAAACTGCCTTCACCTTTTTTGCCCTTAATGCCGATACTATGTGCATCATCGATATAAGATATTGCATGATGGTTTTTTGCTAACGCATTTATTTCATTGAGGTTAGCTTGATCTCCATCCATGCTAAACACCCCTTCTGACACGATTATATTGTCTTTACCCTCATGCTTACTTAGCAATGAAGAGAGCTGTGACATATCGTTATGAATAAAACGTTTAGCTTTGCCTTTGGTCGAGAACGCTGCATCTATTAATGACGCATGACTGAGTTTATCCAACAAGAATACAGAGTTAGTCTCGCCTAGTGCTTGAATAGCACCTTGGTTAGCCGCAAAGCCACTTGAATATAGTAAACATCGTGGCTTATTCAGCCATGTACAAATAGTTGACTCTAATGCTTGGTGAGCATAGTGATATCCAGTAATTAAACTTGATGCGCTAGAGCATGCTCCAAATTTATCAACGCCCTCTTGCATCGCTTGATTAATAACAGGGTGATGATTTAACCCAAGGTAATCGTTAGATGAAAAATTAAGATACTTTTTACCATTGACGGTAATTTCTCGAGCAGTCTGAGATTCAACGCACTGTCGTTGTCGAAACAATGACTTAGCGCGTTGTTCAGCTAACTTTTGATTGATAAAACTAAATGACAAGAACGAGTTAACCTATATTAATTAGTTAGCTGCGTTATAAAATAGATCGCTATTTTGCTGATCTACCATTGCTGTTTTTAGTTTTAACGTTTGATCGTCTTCAGTAATACTGTCAATTGTTTCAGTGTTAATACCTAACTTTTTAAACAAAGCAACATCAGCATTTGTTTCTGGATTATTAGCCGTTAATAGCTTACAACCGTAAAATATAGAGTTAGCACCCGCTAAGAAACATAACGCTTGCATTTGTTCATTCATTTCAGAACGACCTGCAGATAAACGAACATGACTTTTAGGCATTAAAATACGTGCAACGGCAATACAACGAATAAAATCGAAATGATCTAAATCGTCAACATTAGCTAATGGCGTACCTTCCACCTTAACTAACATGTTAATAGGTACACTTTCTGGTTGAGGAGACAAATTAGCTAATTGAATAAGAAGCGATATACGATCTTGTGCTTGCTCACCTAAACCTACAATACCACCACTACATACTTTCATACCTGCTTTACGTACGTTACCTAATGTGTCTAAACGATCTTGGTAACTGCGTGTAGTAATAATTTGATTGTAGTGTTCAGGAGACGTATCTAAGTTGTGATTATAGTAATCTAAGCCAGCGGTTTGAAGTTCATCAGCTTGTTCTTCAGACAACATACCTAATGTCATGCACGTTTCAAGGCCCATAGCTTTAACGCCTTTAACCATTTCAACTACGTATGGCATATCGCGCTCTTTAGGGTTACGCCATGCAGCCCCCATACAAAAGCGTGTTGAACCTTGCTGTTTTGCTTTGCCTGCAGCTTCTAATACCTTTTCAACTTCCATTAAACGTTCTTTATCAATGTCAGTTTTGTATCTAGCACTTTGCGAACAATATTTACAATCTTCAGGGCAAGCACCTGTTTTAATTGATAATAAGGTACTTACTTGAACTTCATTCGCATTAAAGTTTTTGCGATGAATGGTTTGCGCTTCAAACATTAGGTCATTAAAAGGCATATCAAAAAGTGCCTGCACCTCGCTTTTGCTCCAGTCGTGACGTATTACTTGATCAGAATCTTTAAGCGTATTTAATGGGTTGTGCTGTACCGACATAATTTACCTATTAATTATAAACATAGTTAGTGTATGTAGAGTGCACATAGCGTTGCATCTACAAATAATAACGAGTAGTCTACCAGCAATTTCGCATTGTAAACATATTTATAATTGACTAGTTAACATATGAACAAAAAACAAACAGAGCAGTTGGCATTCGATAAAGCACATATTTGGCACCCGTACACATCAATGAGTGAACCTTTACCGAGTTACCTAGTAGATTCAGCGCAAGGGGTTCATATTACATTGGCGACTGGCGAAAAGCTGGTAGATGGCATGTCTTCTTGGTGGTCGGTATTGCATGGGTACAACCACCCTACATTAAATAAAGCACTTATCGATCAAAGCCAAAAAATGTCACATGTTATGTTTGGCGGGCTAACCCACTCACCTGCAATCGAATTATGCGAAAAGCTTATATCGATAACACCTAGCGGTTTAAATAAAGTATTTTTATCAGACAGTGGCTCTGTTTCTGTTGAAGTTGCGATGAAAATGGCAATTCAGTATTGGATTTCAAAAAACAAAGCAGAAAAAAACAAAATGCTTACTGTGCGTAACGGGTATCACGGTGATACTTTTGCAACGATGGCTGTGTGTGACCCTGTTAATGGAATGCATCACATGTTTGATAAAGTACTAACGAAACATTATTTTGCTCCTTCTCCAACGACTTCTTTTTACGATGAATGGAAAGCGTCAGATATTGAAGAGCTAGAGACAATGTTTAAACAACATCACGAAAACGTTGCTGCATTTATTGTCGAGCCAATTGTTCAAGGCACTGGCGGAATGAAGTTTTATCACCCCGAATACTTAAAAGCATGTAGAAAACTGTGTGATGAATATAATGTTTTATTCATTGCCGATGAAATTGCTACAGGCCTAGGAAGAACAGGTAAACTCTTCGCATGTGAATGGGCAGGCATTAGCCCTGATATTATGTGTTTAGGTAAAACACTTACTGGTGGTTACATGACATTAGCTGCAACCTTGTGTACTGATAAGGTTGCGGAAGGTATAAGTAATACAGAAGCAGGATGTTTTATGCATGGCCCAACATTTATGGGCAACCCGCTTGCCTGTGCGGTTGCAACAGCAAGCTTACAATTATTAGAAACCACAAACTGGCAGCAAAACATAAAAAGAATTGAGAGCTATTTATTTTCAAACCTTATTTCGTTAGGTGAACACTCAAGAGTAACTGATGCAAGAGTGTTAGGTGGTATAGGCGTAGTTGAAGTTAAGCAAAGCGTTAACTTAGCGCATATTCAAAAACGATTTGTGGAATTAGGTGTGTGGATACGCCCTTTCGGTAAGCTTATATATATCATGCCACCTTTTATTGCAACGAGTGAACAGTTAGACAAACTTATAACCGCTATCGCAACCGTGTTAGATGAGCCTGAATGCTTTACTCAGTAAATTCGCTGTAAAGCATTCTATTTATTTCGGTGATTATCTTCGTGAAATTGTATTAACCAAAATAAAATCTACAAGCTAGTAATTATATACAAAGCCCACGCGACGGTAATCAACATCAATAGGAATAAGTTGAATTTTTTACCGTCAGACGCTCTACGAGAGCGGTATTTATGGATGATTAAACAAAAATAACTACATAAAGCACTTAACCATAGTGCTCCGTATAAATATCCTGTTAACGGAACCACCCAAAATTTACGAACCGATATGCCCTGATATCTTAAAAAGCCGTAATCACTTTCGGGCGCAGCGTAATAAGACATACCGAGAGCAAATATAAATAATACCCAACTAATAATCGTGAAGGCTCTTACGATAAAAATCCATTTATCTGGTGCCTTTCTTCTGTTTTTTTGTTTTGTTTCCATATTTACTACTTTGTTCTCCTATATTAGAGGATTTTATACTATCAATTAGCAATTTTTACTTGTTAAACATATTCTGCACGGTAACATATCACACCTTAACTTTAGAGCAATTTTGACAGACAAAGAGGTCGATAAATGTCACTCATATCAATTACTGATGTTTTAGCAGGAAAATCTCCTGTTAATGAGCCAGTTTCAGTACATGGTTGGATTCGTACACGCCGCGATTCAAAAGCTGGTATTTCATTTTTAGCTATACATGATGGTTCATGTTTTGACGCGATTCAAGCTATCGTTCCAAGTGACATAGAAAATTACCAATCAGAAGTGTTAAAGCTTACTACAGGTTGTGCTGTTAAAGTAACGGGTATTTTAGTTGAATCGCCAGGTAAAGGTCAGTCGTTTGAAATTCAAGCAACCGACGTTGAAGTATATGGATACGTTGAAGATCCTGACACTTACCCAATGGCAGCTAAGCGTCATAGTATCGAATTTTTACGTGAACAAGCACACTTGCGTGCACGTACAAATATTGGTGGCGCGGTAACACGCGTTCGTAATACATTAGCGCAAGCAGTTCATCGTTTTCTTCATGAAAAAGGTTACTTTTGGATAAGTACTCCACTTATTACGGGTAGTGATTGTGAAGGTGCTGGCGAAATGTTCCGTGTAAGTACATTAGACATGGAAAATTTACCACGAACTGATAAAGGCGATATTGACTATAAAGAAGACTTTTTTGGTAAAGAGACATTCTTAACTGTTTCTGGTCAGCTAAACGTTGAAACATACGCATGTGCCCTATCAAAAGTTTATACGTTTGGTCCTACATTCCGTGCTGAAAATTCAAATACAACTCGTCACTTAGCAGAGTTTTGGATGATAGAGCCAGAGATCGCATTTGCAGACTTATCTGATGCTGCTGACCTAGCTGAAGAAATGCTTCGCTATGTGTTTAAAGCAGTGCTTGAAGAGCGTGCAGATGACATAGAGTTTTTCCAACAACGTGTAGATAAAACGGTAATTGATCGTTTGAACTCTGTTATTAACAGTGAATTTGTTCGCATGGATTACACTGACGCGATTAAGATTCTACAAGAATGTGGTAAGAAATTCGAAAACCCTGTTTCTTGGGGCGTTGACTTAAACTCTGAACACGAAAGATACCTTGCTGAAGAGCATGTTGGTGGTCCAGTTGTTTTACAAAACTACCCTAAAGACATTAAGTCTTTCTATATGCGTTTGAATGACGACGGTAAAACTGTTGCGGCGATGGACGTATTAGCACCAGGCATTGGTGAAATCATTGGTGGTAGCCAACGTGAAGAACGTTTAGATGTACTTGATGCTCGTTTAGAAGAAATGAATTTAGATGTTTCAGACTACAGCTGGTATAGAGACTTACGTCGCTACGGAACGGTTCCACATTCAGGTTTTGGTCTAGGCTTTGAACGCCTAGTTGCTTACGCAACGGGTATGCAAAATGTTCGTGACGTTATACCATTCCCAAGAACACCAAACAGCGCAGCATTTTAACATGCTCGCTTGTTTTACTAATGATTAAATCAATGAGTGTTTTTCATAAGCATTAACAAACATTAGTAAATTGCCCCCGTCTTAGTATGGGTCATTAACAAACAAAAAAGCGCCTTTATGGCGCTTTTTATTTGGTTGAATTATTTCAAATACGTAACGTGATTATCATAAGGTTTAACAGGCTTAGTTGGTAACTGTTTTTTCTCACTTCCTACATATAAATATCCGACAATATCATCATTTAAATCTATATTAAGCGCGTACTTAACCGAGTTATTGTAACTTAAATCTCCCGTTCTCCACATAGCACCAAACCCTAAGCTATAAGCCATCATTTGCATAGCATGTACACTACAGCCGGCTGAAACAAGTTGTTCTTGTTTTGGTACTTTATGCTCTACATATTTTGTACTAACAACAATAATCATTGGTGCTCTGAACGGCATTTTGGTTGTTTTTTCTATTTTAGCTTGGTCATCTGTCTTAAGTTTTACGGCATTTACAAAAATTTCACTTAGCTTTTGTAATCCTTCCCCTTCAACAATCGTAAAATGCCAAGGTAATAACCCGCCATGATCAGGAACTCGCATTCCAGCACTTAGAATTTTATGAAGATCGTCATTTGCTGGCGCAGGATCACATAAAAAAGGGTTTGATTGGCGATTAAGAAGTAAGTCGGTACTGTTCATTGTATAAAGTCTTTATTATTGAATAGGTGAAAGGTTACAGGAATGTAATAGTAGAAGAAAGCTTAACGCGTTGATTTAGTCAGGCTGCGCACTACATGTATATCTAGTTTGCATAATGTTAACTGACTCTGAAATTATTTGTCTCAGTGTTGAAATATCGACATCTTTCAATTTATTAATGTACAGGCATGATTTCCCCGTTTTATGTTTACCTAAACGTTTTAATTGTTCTTCAAACGTACTAAAACCCGGCATAATATAAATTGCAATATTCGCTTTTCGGGGAGAGAAAGCGACTACAAAGCTGTCACCTTCTCTACCACTATCATATTTATAATGATACGAGCCAAAACCAACAATACTGCCTGACAAGTACGGCATGTAACCAGATTCTTCTTCTAGAATTTTAAGTAGCTCGATAGCGTCATTTCGTTTTGTCTCTGACGGAATTCCCTGTATAAATTCGTTAAGCTGACTCATCATAAGGTTCTCCATATTAAACTAAGCATTAACTAACCTACTTACTCTAAGTTTGTAGCAAGTATAGCTGATACATTTTGGGGAGTGAGAGAAGCAAGTGAATGTTGATCAATAAACCGAATACTATCGTCGTCTATGTTTCCAATACCTACGCCAACTGTTGTAGTATCTGCATCTAGCAAAACAAATATTAATCTATTTTTAGATACGATTGCGTCTACGGTTACCGCGTCGGCTTGAATACCCTTTTTACGCAATGCTTTGTCCATCAATCCGACAGATGTGCTGATTTGGCTATTCGCTTGAATAAATAAATCGTTAGCTTCAACAGTTAGTTCATATAATTTTTGAGTGTTAGCTTTCATTTGTAGATCTTTTTATTGTAGTTAAAACAATTGATTTTCTAACGTTTTACCGTTAAACAGTTGTGTGTATGACCAGTTATTTTCGTGACATAGCTTGAGTATTTCTATGTCTAAAGATTGCGATTGATTTTGAGCGTTATAGCTCACCAAATACTCTTTACCTTGGATCAATGAAACGCTGTTAACGCCAGCCACGTTTCTGATTATTTCAACGAAGTTATCGGGTTGAGTTTTCATTCTAAGCGTTAAATAGCTTTCTTCACCGGTATTATCACTCGTTTGATGGGTGCGTAAAACGCCGTTTTCTAGGTATAACACTTGGTCGCATAATCTTTCAAGCTCGCTTAAATCATGTGAGCTCAACACGAAGGTGATTTCGCCAGCCAATCGAGATACGATTTCTCGAACGTCTTTCGCATGTTTTGGGTCTAGCCCTGCTGTTGCTTCGTCCAACATTATGAGTTCTGGAGATCCAATTAACGCTTGTGCAATAGAAACACGCTTACGCATACCATGAGAAAGTTCTAACGGCTTAACTTTATAGTTATCATTTAATCCGACTAAATCGAGTGTTCGATGAGATTCAATTAAACTTTGTTTTCTAGTAAAACCTTGTAACTGCGCATAGAACTTAAGCTGTTCTTCGATGGAATAAGCGGGATCTAATTGTGCGTCTTGAGGCAGCGCAGCAAGTTTATTAAACGTTTGAGATGATGCGGGCTTAGCACCGAAAACACTTACCTCTCCTGTGTCGTAAGGTAAATAGCCACATAAAATACTAAACAGTGTTGTTTTACCCGCGCCGTTAGGCCCCACAAGTGCTACAGGTTCGCCTTTGTTAATTTGAAAGCTTACATTATTTAACGCTTGTTTATCGCCAAAACGTTTACTTAACCCGTTAACTTCTACCAATATACTCATAGCGATGCCCTTTTTAATACGATATTAGCAGCAAACAAGTAAAGACATGTTTGTAATACTGGAAGGCCTAACTGGTCAAACGTCGAAGCGTCAAATGTTATAATCCTATCTATTTGTTCTCCGGGATATAGGTAAAACAGTAATGATATATCGAACAGAAAATATCCAATTAAGTTAATAACAATACCGCCAAGTACGTATAACAATATATACGTTACGATAGACATTTTGGCTGATTTAACGAAACTATTGATTAACGACATACTTGCGACAAATGGAAGAACGACAATCATTAAATTTCCGTACACCTTTAAAGCAATACCTAACTGCTCAGTAGATACTGATAAATCGTTGGTTAGTGCTAGTACAATACTGACCATCAAGGTAACCGCAATTAAAATAGCAAGAATAAAGGTTTGACCGATAAATCGCCCGAGTAGTAATTCGCTACGTGTTGTTCTAAGTAGAATAAAGCGTAAAGTTCCACGCTCCCTATCGGAACACGTTTGATCACATGCAAAAAGTAACGCGAATAAAGGTAAAAGCATTACAGCGATAAGCCAATAAACGCTGAGTTGAGGAATTCCCCAAGAGAATACTTGTAGAAGATCTAAACGGCCAAATACTTGCTGCGCAATATCTTTAAATGTAGGTGATGAAACTAAATCAGCCGCAGAGCTTATCAAATAGTAATAGATAAGAAACCAGACACATGAAAACGCAGCAATAGTAACTAAGCCGCGTTTTGAACCAAATAATCGTGTTAGTTCAAACTGAATAATAGTAAGTGTTCGTTGTGGATCAATTAACATATTGTATTAATTATTCTTGTTATTTATGAGGATCATCATATCGATTTTTTTACGATTACACATCAAACAATTGTTAAAAGTTATGACAAAGCAACTTAACGCTTCTGTGGCGTAACATAGAGGAACGTCTAATAATCAATTTTTTATATTTCTGCTAACATTAGAGTATATGTTGTATGTATTTTATGCGTTAGTGCTACATTAGTTAACCTAACCATTAAATATGTGTTTTATATTGAATGAGCCTGTTTATTTATGCCTAAATCTAACGTTGAAATTAATATTGTTGATAGCTTAGCTAAAATTACGAGCTACCGAGATAAAAGCTTACTGGAACAGAGCTTAACCCAAACGATTGTAGAAATATTCCCAAATACACGACAGCGGTTATTCGGTGTTAAAAAATATAATGAGAAAATTGAAATTACGTTATTAGCGTCTATTGGGCATAACGAATTCGAATCTTCTCATCAAAAGGTAGATAGCGTTTTTCTATCGTTACTGAATAAACTTTTTGACCGTGTTATTGCTGAAAACACCATGCAAGAGTATGAAGACCCACACTCTGAACATGTATATAGCACTTACCCCGTATACGACGAAAACAACAACGTTATCGCGTTACTTCTATCGACAGAAAATAAACACGTATTAACTCCAGAAGAACGCAAGTCTAAGCACATGCTATTTAGTGGAATACTACGCGTATATTCAAATTACCTAAATTTATTGAATAACACTCAGCGAGACAAACTCACTGGACTCTTCAACAGAGAAACACTTGATGAACGTATATTGCACGTACTGAAAAGAAATGCGTCTACTAGCCAAGACGGCGAACCGCCGACGATGAGTACCGTCGATAACAGGCGCAACAACCATGATAAGAAGAAAACCTTTCTTGGCATAATCGATATCGACCATTTTAAAAAGATTAACGACAACTACGGTCATTTGTACGGTGACGAAATTTTAGTTTTAGTATCACGTTGTATGACTCAGAGTTTTACTCGTGCAAACGACTTGGTTTACCGATACGGCGGTGAAGAGTTTGTGGTTTTGCTAAAAGCTTATGATAACGATGACGCTTACAAAGCTTTTGAACGATTGCGTACAAACATAGAACGTTTTGACTTTCCACAAGTTGGGAAGGTAACGGTGAGTATTGGTTTTGAAGAAATTAGAGAGCAATCGTCGCCACAGGAAGTGATTGCTGAAGCTGATACAGCTTTGTATTACGTAAAATCTAATGGCAGAAATGCAACAAGTAATTATGATCAGTTAATACAAGACAAAAAAATAGCACCTACCAAACCAATTGAGTCGGAAGATGCTATTTTGTTTTAACCAAATATTTGTTATTTAGCTTGAAGTAAGTCGATAAACTGTTGTGATTGGCTAATAGACTTATTCATTTCACTGATTAAAGAAGTAATATCTTTTTTCAGGTTTTTGTATTCACCTTGTAATGCACCAATAGCACGGGCATTTAAGTTATGTTTTAAATACAAAGTATTGTCTTTAAGCGTAGCTAAAACTGGATCCATTTTAGACTTTGCTCTGTGCATAGATTTGATTAACGTATTGTACTGACGTTCAGTTTTCGTTAACTCGCTTTGGCTTTGACGCTTAAGGCTCGTATTTGTGTATTCTTCAATTTCGCTTGCCCATTCTTCAAACAACGCTTCAGACACTTTTTCAATCGATTCGATCTTATCTGTTACTTTATCTGCTGCTGCTTGGCTTGCCTCGTATTGCTCTTCGGTAATTTCGTATTGTTCAGCCAAATCACCACCGTCAAAATCAATCAATGTAGACAGTTGCTCTAACGAAGATTTAAATTGTTCTTGCGCATCTACTTGAGCTTCTTGAGCACTTTCAACTCGAGACAACATAATATCTCTTTTATGTTGGCCAACGGATTCCATTGCTGAATAATACGCTGATTGACAAGCAGACAAGCTAACAACTAATGCTGCAACGCTAAAGTATTTGTATAAGGATTTCATCTAAAATCACCCAATTCCATTCTAATATAGTGAGTAGATCACAATTATATGATTAATTTAACTCAACATATAGTGTTAAATAAAGTTAAACAAAACTTTAATAACTTGTTTCATCTACCCGCTATATAATTTAGCGCTGTTAACGCCTAATTCTAATTCTTGGGTCTATTACGACTTTTTGCCCATTAGGTGTAAAAACAATCAAGTCATATACATAGCAATGATTATTGGGATGAATTTTACTATCATTTTTCAATTTAATTTTCTTCCATGGTTTTCCTGGAATATTCTGCGGCACACCGTCTATCCATCGTTGAGGTTTTTTACAAAAGCTATTTAATGGAGCTATAGATGGCTCAATAAATTTAATGAAAGTTCTGAAGTTAGTTTGTTTAATTTCTTCGACTGGTTTGTTTGGACGTTTAATCGATAACTTGAACACGATTTCATGATGCTTCTTTTTGTTAGTAAAAACTACTTCTATCTCTTTATCCTTTTCTTGTAGTTCTTCCTTAGACCTATAATTCCCATTACTATCTTGATGAAGCACAATATCAACTACCTGACTCGAAATCGGTCGTTCATTTTTACTTGGTGTTACATGGCTCATAGAATTTGAGCACCCAGAGAACAGAACAAAGGTAAACAGTAAACATATATATTTTAAAGCGGTTACAACGTTACTTTTTATCATTTTCATGTTGATCTTCCTTATTGAACAGATGTTTTTTGAGGTCTTTCTTTGATTAATGCGATAAAGCGAGGATCGCGGTTTTTACTACTAAAATCTGGTGAGCTTTTAATAAGTTCACTGGGATATCCATTGTTAATGGCTTGGTTCAAGTATTGCCAACCTAAGTCTTCATTATTTAGCTCAAAGTTAACTAATGCGGCGTAATACAACACATTGAGTTCATCTGGGCTTATTTTAAGTGATGACGAAAGGTAAGATTTAGCTTTGGATTGTTCGTTAATCCGAGCGTGATAAAGGCTTAAGGTTGATAGTGTATCAATATCAATCTCGTTATTTTCCAGTGACTTTTCTGCTTTATCTATTGCTATTCTGTAGGTTGTAAGGGCTTTAGCATCTTGATTTGAATGAAAGTAAACATCTGCAAGATTTCCCCAAAATAGTGAATGTTGAGGCGATAAATTAACGGCCTCTTTAAACATTTCTTCAGCTTTTACAAAATCACTCAATTGATAATACAACATACCTAAGTTTGAATATGAATCTGCACTTCTTTCTTGATTTAGCGCCGCTAACCAATAACGTTTCGCATTTTCAAAGTCATGTAGATAAAAATACGCGTAGCCGAGGTTCGAATACGCAGATTCATTATTAGGAAACAACTCGATAACTTTTTCAAAAGGAGGAATTGCTTTTTTCATCTCCCCTTTTATTAAGTAAAGTCGCCCTAACTCATTGTGGGCTGACCACGCGTTTGGGGTCATTTCAATAAGTTGATACAAAACCTCAGATGCATTGTCATATCTATTCAAACTGATATAGGTATCAGCAATCCCAATCATCGCATCAAAATGTTTTGGAAGAATCGATAAAGCTTTTTCGAACGATGCTAGCGAATCGTTAAAACGTCCTGTGCTATGGTGGAATTTACCCAGTGCGACATGAACATCGATTAAATTTGGGTCATGTTCTAACGATTTTATACAACTACTTGTCGCTGCAATAATATTTTTATTATTGTTGTTTTCTAAATATTGATTAACTTCTGTTCGACACAATCCAGCGTAGGCTGACGCGTAAGACGGCTCTTTACTAATCGCTTGTTCAAAATAGTGTTTAGCTTGCTCTAAATTGTTTACGTTTCGTGGAGCGTTTAAATAGCTTAACCCCTGTAAATACAAGTCGTAAGCGGCAAAATTATCAATAGCCTTAGGCGTGATGTCTTCCAAAGAATCGCTATCGATAATGTTTTGTAAAGCGGTAATCACAGACTTAGCGATATCATCTTGAATCACGAAAATATCAGCAACGTTACGATCATAAGTTTCAGACCATTTTTGAAAGCCACTTTCTATTTCAGTTAATTGAGCTGAAATACGCATTTTGTTGTCAAATCGCTGAACACTCCCCTCAAGTATGTGGGAAACATTGAGGCGTTTACCAATCTCTTTAAGATCTAATTCATCGCGATTAAATGAAAACGAAGATAACCTTGACGAAACATTTAACCCTTTAATTTTAGATAGCGAATTTAATAACTCTTCAGAAATACCATCACTAAAATACTGCTGATTTTGAACTTCCGTTAAATCTTTAAACGGTAAAACTGCAATAGAGGAAATTTGTTGAGGTTTATTTGCGTAATTTGAATTGTTTACTGGCTTGGTGACATAAAGAAAATAAAGTACAAGTAAACTAATAACTAAAACACTAGCGATTAAGCTTTGTGATGAAAATTGAGACAAAAACGATTGTTTTTCTCTAAACGGGAGCTTCTTTAAATCAATTTTTTTAGGTGTTATTGGAGCGTAGGTAATTTCATATAAATGAAAAGGCGAGATAATACCTTTTAAGTATACTTCGCCGATTTCGTGAAAATTAAAAGCAAGTTGATTGCTAATCGACTGATACAAAACATCGGATATCGCGATTTTATCGGGCTCAGTCGCTCCTTGGATACGTGCACATATATTAACACTATTCCCCAAAACGTCATTTGAGCAAGCAAGTACATCACCTATATGAAGACCAATACGTAATTGGTATTTATTGTAATGGGTTACGTATTGCTGAATAGCTATAGCACAGTTAGCGGCGTCAACAGCGCTATCAAACGTCGCTAATGTACCATCTCCTATTTCTTTAAGTTTGCTGCCGTGATGAAGGTTAATAAGGTAATCGTGCAGTTGAGAATTCAACTCAAGAAAATCTAAAGCGTCCTGTTCGTTTTGCGATGATAACGATGTATAACCAACAATATCCGTAAACATTATCGTGGTTAGCTTCCTGATACTTCTCATATACTCTCTGGTGAATTCATCCGCGAACGTTAAGGTGTTTAACAACCAAAAATAACTTGATTGAAGCGCTAAAAAATTGAATCTTCGATAGTTTATAAGCCACTAAATAAAATGTAGTTGAGCATTTTCTACATCTCAAGGAGAACGACAGAAATAGTTGAAGTTTATTACTGGTAATTAATTTTTATAAATAAACGAATACTATGAATTGAATGCAAAAAAGCACCGCTTAAGCAGTGCCTTTTAAAAAGAATAACCATTAATATTGGGTTTGGTATTAGGTTCTATCTATTTGTGCTTTAAGTTAACGATAGAATAAAATGACTAAGGTCTTTATCTAACATTGAGGCACTATAAGAAGTAAAACCCAATTGTTCTAACATTAACTTTGAAGGTAAATTGTCTTGAGAAGATTTAGCATACAAAGTATCTAACTTCAGCGTTGTTTTTGCAAAATCGATAACAGCTTCTGAAGCCTCTCTTGTATAACCTTGGCGATAATATTCACTTGACACCGCAAAGCCTAGTTCAACAAACTCTGCTCCGTCTCGTTGAATAAGACCACAAATACCAATAGGAGTATTAGTATCTTTTATGCGCATACAATAGAAACTAAATCCGTGAGTTTTTTGTTTTGCTTGTTGATCTTCAACGATATATCGCTCAGCGTCATCTAGTGTTCTTATCTCTTTATCGCCTATATATTCCAATACGTTAGGTTCGTTAAAAAGCGTAAAAATCATTTTAGCATCTGATGAAACTAACGTTCCTAAAAACAATCGTTGTGTTTCCAAAATCTTACTATTTTCGATTGTCTCTATTGCCATTTGCTCTCTAACAGCTTTAGAGATGTATTTAGGTTTATTAGATTTTTGCAGCTTGGCATTTGCCTTTTTTAGCTTGTTTTTAAGCGTTTGATTGATCTTTTTTTTACGATTCATTCAGATAATTACCAGAACAGTGTTTGTTGCCAATTAGTTGTTTAACGGATGATCGTCTGGCAACTGTTTAGAAATCCACAAGGCAAGCTTATGTTTCATGTGTGGTTGATCTTCGTCACTAACTGCTAATGGATGAATTAGTTTGTCGTTAACAAGTAACCTATACAATGCTTCGACTTTATCTTTAGCTGAGTTTGTTGCTGAAAAACCATTGTAACCACGATTTTTTGCGTATTTTTCACCAATTTCAATGGCTTTCTTTAGTAGTTCATTTTCATTTTTTAACTTTTTCATTGTTATTCTTCTCCAATGTTTACTAAATTTTAGAGCCTGATAGGTAATGTTGCTCTGACAGTCTCTAACGATAGTTGATGAGCATTTTTCTGTCGAAGTCATCTATAGAAATATCTAACGCCAGCTTTTCAATCAAAGTTTCTAAATTGTTCATGTCTTTTGTTAACTTAGTCATTGTTAACGTGTTGTCATCTAACAAATATACCTGTTTCAAACTTGCGTAATAGTATTTCAATACGGTAAACGCATTTTTGTCGACAGGTTCACGGTCTTTTTCAGCTGCATTTTTAATTTTATTCAAACGTCTAAAAATAACGTTTTGAATTTGTTTAAGCTTCCATACGTAATATATTTCATAGAAAAACGGATGATTCTTTAATCCTTGCAAAATGCTGGCACAGGTTAGCAGGGCTAAAATTACACCTACAAAATTGAAACGAAAATTATTTTCTTGCTCGCCAGTTTCGGGGTTAACAGTCGGTACTGTGTAACCAAAAAGCTCGATTAGAATTGCGCCAAACAATACAGATAACACAGCCAATACAGCTATAGACGCTAAAATTACAATGTTTAAGTGCTTACGGTAAATACTTTTTTCTATTTTTTCTAACTTCATTTATCTATTCTAATTACGTTAATTTATTCATTGAGGTTAATCATCTGCATAACCTGAATGTCGTTGAATGTTTGTTTCAACTCCTTGTCGCCAAACGCTTGCATTAGTTGCAATACTAATGTGTTTTTTCGCTCGAGTAATACCTGTATACAGTAGCTCTCTTGACAATAGTTTGTTGTCTTTTTGGTTTGGAAGCACCATAGCTACATGCCCAAATTCGCTCCCTTGTGTTTTGTGTATTGTCATTGCAAACACTGTTTCGAAACTCGGGAGTTTAGATGTCATTATCCACTTATATTCGTGTTTAGCATCTTCAAACACAGCCATTAAATGCCCTGATTCATGCCGCCAAATAAAGCCAATATCGCCATTATATAAACCTTGAATATAGTTATTTTCAGTGATCATTATTGGTCTTCCTTGATAAAAATCATCTGACCCTTTTACTATATTGCGTTCAATCAATATTTGTGTGATCAATTCATTAAATCGATCGACACCTTGCTCCCCGACCCTCGTTGCACAAAGCACTCTAAAGGATGAAAACAACGAAAACGCTTCATCAACACCATCACATGAAAATATTGGAAAATAATAACGTTCTACCAAGCTTTTTAACCAAGGCATTGTATCATGTTGTAAATGAGAAACTTGGTTTTCACCGTTTGATTGATTCAATATTGACCAACTTGTGTCATATTCTCCAGAAATTACCGATTTAGCGAGAAGACCAATGCCGCCTTCACTATCAAACCGTCTACTTTTGGTTAAAAATGTAGCGTAGTCAACTGGCATGCGATTTTTCCTCTGCCATTTTTTATCGACACTTAATCTCTCGTTTTTAAGGCTTTCCCCTGTTGTGTTTCGTAAATACGCTAGATTAGCGTCGCTATATCCAATAAAAGGACGTGGCGCTATATCACTTAAAACACTTCCCGCTGAAACAGAAGGTAATTGGTCGGCATCGCCAAGTAATATCACTTTACAATGATGAGGGAGTGCTCTAAACACACGTGTCATCATGGCTAAATCAACCATCGAAACTTCATCAATCAATAAAACGTCAATGTTTAATACATTTTGTACGTTAAACCTAAAGTTAGGGCTATTTGGAATAACGCCCAATAAACGATGGATCGTTAGCGTATCGGTTGGTATTTCGTTAAGTATTTCATCCGCAATCTCACCTCTAAATCCTGCTAAGGCTTTGGTGATTGACTCTGAAAGTCGTTGTGCAGCTTTACCTGTTGGCGCTACTAGCGCCATTTTTAATTTTAAAGGTGTTGTAGTCAGCTCAACGTTAACCGATTCTTTTTTATGTAAATAAACGAGTGCTGCGAGTAACTTGGTAACGGTATAAGTTTTACCTGTTCCAGGACCGCCGGCAATAACACTAAAGTTTTTGTTTAAGGCATTGGCTACAGCAATTTTTTGCCAGTCTATTTCACTATTATTGTTAGATGACGTTGGAAAAAATGCGTGAATACATTCAGCAATAGTTGATTCAGGGTAAGAATCGGTAATCATTGTTGAATCAGATTTGGCGTTAATCGCGTTTTTCAAGTCTCGTTCAAACGAAAAATACCTACGCATATAGAGTTTATTGTTGCAAAACACGATCGGGTGTTCAGCATCTGCGCCAATATTTAGGTTGGAGAGAAAACTGATTAACTCGCTGTCAGGTGGGAAAATATATCCGTTATGTAGAACAACGCCCAATTCGTCACTTGCGTAGCCAATATTAACACCTCCTACTGAATGCATAGGTAAGCATGTATGCCCTGCTCTTAAACTTTCGCTCAACGCGACTAATAGGTGGAATAGTAATTCTGTATCGATATTCTGCTTAACGCTAAACAAAGTTGATACTTCTTTTGCGAAAAAATAGTCTATTGGTTCAATCGTCGCCAGTTGTTTTTTTGCATGTGCGTATGTTGGATAACATAGCGGTTGGGTTCGGCTATTCATCTACACCTCCGTCAAACACACTATCTAATTGAGATAATTCTTCTACGGTAATCTGACGCGAATACACCCCGTAGCTTTCCTCGTTATTATTTGTCATACCGCGTAAGTAAAGGTAGTAAATACCGCCAAAGTGTTGAGCAGGTTCATAATTAGGTAAACTCGATTTTAGATAACGGTGTAACGCTAGCGAATAAATAAGATATTGAAGATCATAATGGTGCTTTTCAATATCTTCTCGCATCGCACTTTGGTTGTATGCTTCAAAGTTGTCACCTAAAAAGGTAGATTTATAGTCACAAACGTAAAACTTTCCGTTTTGTTCAAAAATTAAATCGATAAACCCGTGCATCATGCCCTTGAGTTTTTGATAATAAGGCAACTGAACATCCTGAACATAGCTATTGTAGTTTTCTGACTGTTCTAAAGCCGTATTTTTACGATGAGTGGTAAGAAGCTTTGTTAATTCTTGAGCACTCTGGGCGTTCATCGGAAAATAGAATTCACTTTCTCGTAAACTAGATCCCGAATTAAGCTTATTCAGGCTAAACTTAGTTTCATTGTTCATTAATGGCGTATTGAGTACTTGTTCAAGCCAATGCTGTAAATCTAAGTGTTCATATCCTGGGGTAAATTCGCCATATTTTGTTAGTGGCCACTCAAAAGCGTTTTCCCAATCGGGTTTATCAAACGCTACGATTTCTAAAATGTTATGTAATAAATTACCGGTTCGCGCGCCTTTTTCCATCACAAAACGTAACTGATTACTTATGTGTAAGTCAGAAGACTCAGTTAAACTAATGAGTTGTGAGTCTGTGTCTCTATCTGGGGTAGAAATACCTTTGTGTTTTAGGTTTCGGCTTAACGCAGAAAACGAACTTAACCACCAGTCACGTTCTATTTTTCCATTAAAAGTTTCGGTAGATAACGATACGTCAGACTCTTGATTAAGTTTTGCATGACGTATTTCCTCAACGCTATCAACAGTGATCATTGATATATCGTTTGGGTTATCTAACGTTAACGCAATTATGCTCGTTGTGATATCTGTATCAGACGACCAATTCAGCGTTAAACCTAATGGAGACTTATCGTATTTATCAAATTCAGTTGTAAGTACATAACAACGTTGTTCAGCACGTGTTACTGCAACGTAAAGTAACCTTACCGCTTCGGCATAAGCTTCATTTGCCATTGCTTGTTTTGCATCAGTTGTGCCGTCTAAGCATAATTTCAGATTTCCATTTTCATCGTGATACTCTATAAATGTAACGTTACTTGTACCAAATTTGAGAGGATCTTTATGACGCGTTGCAAACGGAATGAAAACAACAGGATACTCTAACCCTTTAGCACCGTGTTGCGTAACAATTCGAATTAGATTTTCATCACTTTCTAATCTTAACTCTGCTTCAATTTCTGGGTTATCTAAACGTGTTTGTTCTTCAAACCAATGCAACAATTCTCTTGGTTGTTTATAGCGTTGGCTAGCAGATTGAAGTAGCTCAAAAATATGTAATAAGTTAGTTAATACGCGGGCTTTGTCATTGCTAATTTCTACAATGTGTTCATGCAGTAGCTTAAGAGCCATACCCACAAAGCCTTTTTGTTCCCACTCGTCACGCAGCTGAACAAAGGTTAATTTTAAGTGTTGCCATGCAAAATCGTCTTGTTGTAGTTCGTATAAACGTTGTGGGGTGTAACCTAATAACTCGCTTGTTAGCGCGACGCTGTATGTACGATCATTTTCTACAAATAATATGCCTTTAAGTATTTGAATAAGCTGAGTAGCCTGATTACTGTGCAGCAAATTTGCTCTGTTGCTTAAATAAACTGAATCTAATCCTGCATTAGCAAGCGCTACTTTAATATCTTCGGCTTCTGCACCATCTCTAACAAGTATGGCAATATCGCTTGGTGTAAGTTCTTGAGGTGTTTTAGTTGATGAAGCAAATAGATCGACAATTTCGTTTGCACACCAGGTCGCCATTACTTTGCGGTGCGACTGAGGAACGGATTTTTTTGAAGCCTCATCACGCATAAAGTGAACAAATTGTAATGCAGTTCTTTGAGGCTCTACACGCTCTTTTTCAAATGCATTTGGGCATGAGTTAACAGGAACATAATCAATATTGTAATTAAATACGTTCTTTGGGGCATCGTCTAAATGATTACCATAAAACAGGCGATTGTAGCCTTGAACCATTGACTGACTTGAACGCCAGTTGGTATCCATTACCCATGTATAGTCACAGCTACTTCGCGCAGCTAAATAGGCGAAAACATCGCCACCTCTAAACCCGTATATCGCCTGTTTTGGATCCCCGATCATATAAATAGCTGACGATTCTTGAGAAAAATAGATAGATTTCAGTATTGTAAACTGTTGAGGGTCGGTGTCTTGAAACTCATCAACAAGCGCGACAGGAAATTGTTTGAACAGTAATTCTGATAACGCAGAGATATCGTTTGAAGATTGTTGTGATAGTTGATTCGCTAGTCGGCTAATTAGATCATCAAAACTGACTAAATTTCTATCCAATTTTTTTTGTTCAACATCTTTCCTTATCGTGTAAATTCCGGCTCTAACCACCGACAAAGCTTTAGCTTTATTAATTTTCTTTTTAAGATCTTTGTACGAGGATTTGACTTGTTTTACCGGATCGAATATCGATAGCAATTCAGCTTTATGTACTGATTTTGAATAACGTTTACCGTCAATAAATGCATCAGGTATTTTAGTGTCAACGACGTTAAGATCACTTACTAGTTGCTCTAACCATTCTACAAGTGCAGTAAGCTCTAACATACGTTTTTCACGTTCGGCGCCTTTCTTTACATCTACTAAATAGACGGTTAGCGCTTCTAGGTTATCAGTTAAAGACTCTACCGCTTTACGAACAGTGGCAACAAACTGGTTGACGACCGTTTGTTCATCAATAAGGTCTAACGCGTTTGTTTGGCTAATTGCTTTAGAAAATTGTTTAACTAATGCATGTGGCGTCGACCAAAACTCAGACACTAATAAAAAGTTTTGTGGAGATTCTTGAGCTAAAATACGATACCAATCCTGACAACTTTCTAACGTTACATCGTTACAGTCAGACTCTAGGGCTAAATTAAACGGTTGTCCGCTCGAGAACGCATGTTGCGACAATACACGCTTACAAAAACCGTGAATGGTAAAAATCGATGCTTCATCTAAATACAATAAAGCTTGTTTAAGGAGAATTTTGGCTTCTTCGGGCGCTATGTGTGTTGCAATAGCCTGATAATATTCATCAGTTAAAATTAACGAGTCCCAATCGTTAAGCGACTGGCGGATAAATGCGTCAATCCGCCCTCTTATTTCTTCTGTAGCGTCTTTGGTAAATGTCATTACCAAAATTTGTTCTACAGTTAATCGTTTCTCTAACAATAATCGAAGATAAATACGCGTAATATTGAATGTTTTACCGG
This sequence comes from Colwellia sp., assembly GCA_020630795.1. Taxonomy (GTDB): domain Bacteria; phylum Pseudomonadota; class Gammaproteobacteria; order Enterobacterales; family Alteromonadaceae; genus Pseudocolwellia. Next base: position 18,787 of record JAHDIK010000020.1, on the reverse strand, counting down.
TACCCGCACTGGCTTCAATTAAATGCTTTCCTGATAACGGAATGGTATGAGCTACTAAGTTTTGACTATTCATTATTTCACTAGCTCTCGTGTATTGTACATGTCTAAATACATAGATTCTAAGTTAGGAATTACATCATTTACATCTGGGCACTTTGGCCAAAAGAATTTTATATACGGGTCATTACCTATCGGCATAAACGCATTGGCGTCTAACCAATATTTTTCAAATTCTTCTTGTTCAAACTTTTTTGCTTTAAAGGCTTTTTCTGCTATTTCTCCGTTCAACAGCAATGGTTTACAAAGCCCAGTAAAATACGTATGCACTAATTGTGTTAACTTATCGAATGGATTTTTTAAGTCGCTATAACGGTACTGTGTAACTTTTTGACTCTTGGTGTCAAAGTAAAATCCGTGTGTTGAAGAAATTGCGTTAGTTACTAACGGATTATCGCAACATTGTTGTTGCGCCACTTGCAATAGTAATTGATGAAGATAAAGCGTAAAAAAATCTTTAAATTTCGGCGAACTACTACGATGAAAAGCCAATATGTTGTTCGCAATAGGCAGCTCTGCAGCCAAAATCACATTTAAATCACGTTTAACATTATCTAATTCGAGTGTTAATGATAAATTAATTTCAGTATTAATACGCTCAATTGACGCAGCATTCGCTGATTTAATCGTTTCACTAAATAAACGAGTTTCTTCCACATATTTTTCGAATGTTACTTCACGAGTAATAGTTTCTGGAAATTTTCCTGATAACCTTGCTCGGTGCAGTGTGTGCTCGAAATTCATTTCAGTAAATTCGTTTACTAAACTTTCTTCGAGCAACACTTCTCGTAACAAGTAAGTTTCTAATCTGTCGAAATCGAACGGTTCAGTGTCTTCAAGCGCTAAATCATAATTCTCATAACTTAGGTTCAGTTGCTTTTTAGCAAATGCTCGTGAAGGATGTTGATAAAAGGACACCAATGATGAAGCAGAAATTGGAATGTATGACCCTTCTATTCCGTTATTACTTTCATCGTCACCTATCAAGGATTCAAGTGCGCTACTAGCTGATAACGTTATTTGTGACAAAGTTTTTTCGTTATAACTACTTTTCGCTAACGTTAACCAGTGTCGGTCAAAACTTTTGTATTGGCCGCGGTAATTGTTTTCACTAAAAGGTTGCATAGGTAACGCACGCAATTGCGATATTTTTTTGTCTGTGTTTTCGTTAAAGTCCCAACCAAAGCCAAGTGTCAGATATTCCATCAGCTCAGTTAACACCAATGACGGTTGTTTAACGGCGTTATTCTTGATGTTTTTACCTTGATAACTCAAATAAAGCACATCGCGAGCAGAAATAATCGCTTCTAAAAATAAATAGCGATCGTCACCACGCCGTGATCTATCACCCAATTTAGCTGGCGTGTTTGACATTAAGTCGAAACTAAGAGGTTGACGCTGACGAGGAAAAAGCCCATCGTTAAGTCCTAGAATAGCGATAACTTTAAACGGAATACTTCGCATGGGTAACATAGAGCAAAAAGTTACTTGCCCTACCATAAACTGCCTACCAGGTTCCGGTTGACTAAAATGTTGATTTAAGAAATCGCGAACAATCACTAAAGAAACTGTTTGTTCAAACTCGGCATGACCACAATATTCAACCAGCGACTCTATCGCATGTTGAACGATAATAAATCCATCGTCTTCCGTTGTATCAAATAATTCTTCAATTAAACCATTTAAAAATGAATGCCAATGCAGTGGTGTTCGGGATTGCGTTAACTGAAAAGCAAAACTCTGAAGCTGCTCAATAATTAACATTAACTTACCCAATAATTCCCCGTCATTCCCTTCTACGGTCGGTAACAAAAGTTGATCGTTATAAATTGCTTCGTGATCACCAAATGCAAATCCTTGTATTAAACGCGAGAATCCTTGTTGCCACGTAAAATTATTCGTTGCAGCATTTGATTGTAAAACTTGTTGCTTATGTGTTTGATCTAATCCCCAGTGGACAGCTGCTTGATCTAACCATACCGTAATCTTGTCAAAGTCTTCATTTGTTAATCCAAATTTAGTCTGCATTGCTGGTATACGTAAAAAAGACAACAACTGCGAGACCTGAAATCGACTATCGGGTAATGCTAATATGTCTGAGAAAGCTGCTACTACAGGTTCTGATTCTTTACTGATTCTGTCAGCAATTGAACACGGTAATGGTGGTATTTCATCGTCAAGTTCTTGCCAACCTCGCGCAAAAACAGCATTTACATAAGGAGCGTAATCTTCAACGTGCGGACACATCACTAATACGTCTTTTGGAGTTAGTTCTGGATCCTGATTAAACTGGTGTAATAGCCAGTCATGTAATCCTTGTACTTCTCGTAACGCACTGTGACAACTTGTTATAATAACTGACTGATCAACGAGTGTATTCGGATTTTGTCTCGCGTCTTCCAAAACGAGGATGTCGTTTTGTATACGTTGTAAAACGCTAACATCAGAACTTTTAATATTTGAATGTTCATCTTCAAAGACGTTGTCAAATGCTTCTATGTTAATCGTACTGTAGTCGTGGAGTAATGCCATAAACTCACGACCTTGTTGCCCTAAATTGGCAAGCAAGGGATTGCCTACCGTTTGTGAAATATCATCAAAACCCTCTACCCAGTATTGTATAGACTTTACCGCTTGTTTTTCGGTAATCACGTCTCCCCAATAGGCATAACAAGGGTTTAAATGAAAGAAATGAACATCTGTATATTCACTCAATTCATTTATAAACGACAACCACATAGGTGCCATAATGTTAATACCAAAGAATGATACTCTATGAGGGAGTTCGCTGGTTTTATTTGCTAGTTGTTGAACCGCTTTTTCAATTAATGTAATTGGGTTATAAGATTGCTTACGTGTGAGTAAATACCAAAGTTTTCCCTGCCATTTGGCAACACGTTGAGCATCATCGTCTTCTATATCGGCAATAAAATTTCCATTTTCCCAATGATCTATCCATGTAGGTCTGAAAATTAAATATTGTTCGTATAAATCTGCCATTTGGCACGCGAGTTGATAACGTTTTAATGATTGCTCGTCAGACTCGTCTATTTGATTTATATCACTAAATTGATATTGTGAATCTATGGCGTTATCACCTAACCAATAGTGCGTAGCAGAAGAAAAATCAGTATCACTAACAATGTCGTTATGCGCTAAAAGCTCGAATATACGCCACGCTAAAACCTCTCGGCTAAAAGGTGACTGATCGGGTACATCTTCGTCGCTAGCTATTGCTCGTACAAGCTTCCATAGAAACTGAGAAGGTAACGCGTAATCAATATTCATACTGATGCCACGCCTTTTAGCGAGTGACATGTTTAGCCAATGCTGCATGCCCGCGTTTTGGACAACAACGACATCTTTAGCAAAAATAGGTAGTGGTGATATTTGTTGAATTTTATCTAGCAGTACTAACAAATTTTCCGTTTTATTAGCGGGATAAAGATAAATCACATAACGCCTTTAGAGATCTTTTTAGTATGGCTAAATTTAACCATATAGGATCGTTAAATACGAGGTAATTTATCTGTCGTTTTAAACATTGGAGTTTGTTTGGTTATGTTATTTACATTGTTTGTTCAAAATTTGATAGCTCTGCTTAAGCAGCGTAAATTTTTGTTGGTACTCGTTACTTGTTAACGGCTTATACATTAGTGATGTATATAATTGTGTAAAACGAGCAAACTCCTTACTTAGTTCAGGATAATCCTTACTTATCTTTTTACTTAGTTGGTAAGGCGTAAAGTTAAGCGGCTTTTCAACGCCATGTTGTTGTAGCTTTATCAACAGTAATTGATAAATACCATTAGCATCGATAGGCTTATTTGCGTGGCTAAGTTTTCTCATTAACCACCATATAATTAGCAAACTCGTTAGACCAAGCAACCAATAGAAAACAGTCAACCATTTAACGTGTTTAAGTGCCTTAAAGCTTTGAATAATATCTTTTAAAAATGCATGTTGCTTGTCAGAATTATAACCAATAACCCAGCGAGTCCATTCATAATCTAACGCTTCTAATTGTAATCTAAACATATTAATAATTTGGATATTACTTAAACGTAATAGTGAGAATGCGCTATCGGAAAATGTTGCTTGTTCTGTTAAAAGCTCTTGGGATAAGCCTCTTTCGACACGCTCAGGGTTGATTGCTGCTGTTGGATCTACCCTTACCCAACCTTTACCACGCAGCCAGACCTCACTCCACGCGTGTGCGTCTCGTTGATAAATACTAAAGTAGCCTGCATTTGGATTAAACTCACCTCCCATATAGCCTGTTACCATACGAGCCGGAATACCTGCAGCACGCATTATATAAGTAAAGCTACTGGCGTAGTGTTCACAAAAACCCGCTTTAGTATCAAAGTAAAACTCATCTAGACTGTTATTTGTGAGTTGAGGTGGATTTAATGTGTATCGATAACTCTCTTGAGTAAAGGTAGCAAGAACCTCATTGATTAGCTCTTCGTTATTACTATACTGTTTACGTAATGCTTGAGCTTTTTCTGTTAAGCGCGGGTTACTGTTCAAGGGTAACGCCAAGTTTTTTCTTTCAGAATGGTCTGTAATATTAACCGCCATCGGCGATTCGACGTAACTTGTAACAGAGTAACTACTATTTTGTGTTAGTGGCTGTAAGCTGTATAACGAATAATCTTGACGATGGACTATTTTTAACGTTGGTGTTTCCATTTGGTTAACACGAGCTACGTCTAGCCCGTATAGCCAATTTCGGTAAGTTGGTGACACTATAACTTGATATTGAACCAATTTTCCTGATGTAGAATATGTTGCGTTTTCTTTAAATCGTCGATTTTGAAACTCTGTACTATCTAACCCTGCCTTCCAAGCTGTACCGTTAAAGTTCTCCATAACCACCGCTCGCCAATACAAATCATTATATACAGGTACCGCACCTTTAAATTCAACTCTAAAAGCTAGCTCATCGGATAATGCTAGGCTTGCAATATCTCCAACTTCTACGGAGCTCGACAAACCTGTCTTAGCACTCTTAGCAATAGGAACCTCCCATAAAGGAGATAGAATTGGGAACACAATGAATAAAAATACGGTTAAAGGGATACTTTGTACAACAATAATACCTGAACGTTTTAAATGCTTAGATATTGTTAACGTGGGAGAAAAAACACTCATTAATAGCGTAAGATTAATGATTATAATAAACACAATCGCAAGAGCGAAATAGATAGATTGCTGAAAAATTACCGATGCAACAACAACAAACAAACCAAGCATTGTTATTTGATAAAAGTCGCCGCGATTGCGTTGTTCAAACGCTTTAAGTACATACGATAACGTGATTAGATGAATCATGGTGGAAAGTAAACCTAGCTCTCTCCCATTTAACGCTAACAGCACACAACCAGAAATTGACAATACAGCAACCATAATTGTACTTGGTTTTCTTATTATCTTTTTAGCGATACCTGCCTGCCATGCAATACACGCTGTAACGATAAGCAGCATCCACCACTTTAACTCAAGTATAAGCGGCAATACGTTGATGAGCTGACAAAAAATAACAAGCCAAACGTTATAAGTAATTGCCACTTGTGTTGTTATCTTAGGCTTTTTGGAGCGTTTAAACATGTACTTTCGTTCCAGATACTTTGTTTTCAGGCTGTTTTGTAGCACTTGGTTGCTGATATTTCGCAAGTGCAGATAAACATTGATGTGTGTGTGCATTACCTACAGCAGGCTCGATGCTTATGTTTCTGAGCTTTAATCCAAAAGGCGTTCCATGTTTATGTTGATCGAGTATTAAAAAACACAACATTTCTAATTTCGTTTCAATGGGCGCTGCGGGCAAATCGTCTAAAGACAACCAAATCGTACTTCCTAGTTCTTGTTGTGTGGTTTTAGTTAATCGCCCTTGCCCCCTTGCTAATTGCTTCCAAGCAATTTGCGCATTGGATTCCCCTGTTCTATATTCACGGAGCTCTCCAAAATCATCGCCACCCTCGACAATATTGCTACCGTTAACTTCTTCATGCTGACTCGCGTTAATAAACTGCAATTGATTGAATTTTCGTTTTTCAGGATAGGTAGTAACAACGCAATCAAAATCTAAATTGGTCCAACACGTAAATAAGCCGAATATATACTCACTCGAGATTTTTAATCTTCCTGTATTATGTAACCCTCTTTTTCCTGAATAGAACGGGATATTAACGACGGTTTCACCTATAGGTAATTCAGCTTTATGAGACGTTTTGTTATTCTTAAAAACAAATGAGAAGTCGTATCTATCTTTTCCTGTGAGGACTTTTAGAGGAACTGAAATATACTGATTTGCATAACCATACACTTGACTGGTTAACTGAAACTCAACTTTAGACATATTGAAAAAACTGTACAGCATGCCCGTAAAAAATAAACTCGCAAACAAGTAACTCGCGAGTAAAATTAAGTTGTTTTGATAATTAGTGCCCAGTAAAAAAATAACGAGAATGGCAAACAAATAACTGACACCAAACTTACTCGGTAATATAAAAATATTCCTATTGCTCAACCGATGATGAGATGCCGCAGGCATACGTTTTTTAAGAAATCGATTAAAACGTTGTTCTAACGAAGATCGTATTGTATTCATATTACTTAAAATAACGCTTTAACTGTTTAAAGGAGATGTAGGATCAATCTGATCTAAATATTGCTTAGCAATACTCGTTTCGTTAGTTTGAGAAATCGTTCCGCTTGAATCTAAACGATGCTCACATACAGCTTCAAATACCGCTTGAACATCTTCTGGTAATACGTGATCTCTATTCTCCATAAATGCCCATGCTTTAGCTGATGCAAGTAATGCCTTACCTGCTCGTGGAGATAACGGGTTAACACTTCCTATTTGTTTTCTAGATAGATGACAAAGTGCAATAACGTATTCTAATATCGCTTCTGATACGTGTACTTGTTCTACAACATTTTGAATTTCGATTAACTGCTCATCAGTAATGCATTCTGTAAGATCACTAATGTTTTGTCTAATATGACTGTTTCCAAGGATTTGTTTTTCTGCCTCGATGTTAGGAAACCCAAGAGAAATACGCATCGTAAAACGATCGAGTTGAGATTCTGGTAATGGATATGTCCCAGAATGAAATAACGGGTTTTGTGTGGCAATCACTAAAAAGGGGTTAGGTAAGGCATAAGTTTTTCCATCAATACTAACTTGTGAACTTTCCATCGCTTCTAACAACGCACTTTGTGTTTTAGGGCTCGCTCTATTAATTTCGTCAGCTAGCACAACTTGGTTAAATATTGGACCCTTATGGAGTGTAAATTGATTGGCGTTAGTATCAAAAATTGAAATACCTACAACATCAGAAGGTAACATATCACTGGTAAACTGCGTTCGTTGGTATGATAGACCTAAGGTTTTAGACAAAACTTGTGCTAGTGTTGTTTTCCCCATACCGGGTAAATCTTCTATCAATATATGACCGCGAGCCAATAAGCACGCAATGGCCAATTTAATTTGTAGTTCCTTCCCAATGACAATCGAGCCTACTTGTTGTACAACATTAGAAATTAGATTTTGCATAAAATTGACAGGTTCCTTAAATCATTGAGTGGTATATGTTGAGTATAGAGTAGTATCGCAACGGTATATTAATTCAATTTAATTCTCAATAAATAAACTCAATAAAAACAGGTGTTTCGATAATAATTTGTAACAGGATTGAAATATACGTTATTTGCGTTTACCGTGATTAAATTTATTAAATATAGAGAGAGACTTTAGCAATGAACAATACATTAAATGGCTCGTGCCTGTGTGGAGCAATAACGTATAAAGTTAAACACAACTTTAAGCGCTTTTATCAATGTCACTGCAAACAGTGTCAACAAATTACAGGCTCTGCTTTTGCGGCTAACATATTTACATCTCCAGATAATATCGAGTGGCTATCAGGACAGGGGCAAATACACACTTATAACCACCCTACTCGTTCGTTTACTAAAGCATTTTGTAAACAATGTGGCTGTGGTATGCCATTTGTTACCCAAAATGGTAAAGCACTTCTAATTCCAGCTGGAACATTAACTGACGATATTGATATTTCTCCAGAAGCAAATATCTTTACAAACGAACAAGTGACTTGGTTAGATGACGGGCATAGTGCAATATCTTTTGAAGGATTTCCTAAACAAAATTAGACTGTTTTAACCGTAACTCTAATTTTGACGAGTCTGTGGCTACGCTTCGTAAAGCTCTAGTGGTAATCCGTCAGGGTCACTAAAAAAGGTAAATCGTTTGCCTGTAAATTCATCAACCCTAATGGCTTCAACGTTAATATTATGTGACTCCAACTGTTTGATGGCGTCTTCAATTTTTTCTACAACAAAAGCGAGGTGACGCAGGCCTTGCGCTTCGGGGTAACTTGGCCGAACCGGTGCGTTTGAAAACGAAAACAACTCGATTTGTGTTCCACCAGGTAATTCCAGATCTAATTTATATGAATCACGCTTTTCTCGATAGTTTTCAGCCAACACATTTAATCCTAGAACTTTTGTATAAAAATACTTAGATGCTTCATAGTTCGAACAAATTATCGCGGCGTGATGAATACCTTTTAACATCGTTAATTTCTCAGTTATTGTGCAACACTAATACTATATAGGTTATCATTAATCTAACGATATAACCCAAACATAGTGATGCTCGTGCACAAACTCAATCTCTTATTTACGAATCCTTTTATTAATTCACTGCCTGAAGACAAGGTTAAAGAGAACTATCAGCGTCAAGTAGAACATGCTGCTTTTTCTTACGTAACACCTAAAGCCACATCCTCGCCATCATTAGTCGCCATGAGTGACGACGTCGCAAGCTTAGTTGGGATATCTAAAGACGATACGAATTCAGATACATTCATTAAGGTGTTTTCAGGAAATGAACTCATTGAAGGAATGAGCCCATATGCAATGTGTTACGGCGGTTTTCAATTTGGTCAATGGGCTGGCCAACTTGGTGATGGGAGAGCAATTAATTTAGGAGAAGTTGAAGCCAAAAGTGGTACGTTAACCCTTCAACTAAAAGGTGCTGGCCCAACACCGTATTCGAGAACCGCTGATGGTCTAGCGGTTTTACGTTCATCAGTACGTGAATTTCTGTGTTCTGAGGCCATGCATCATTTGGGGATCCCTACAACTCGTGCACTGAGTTTATGTTTAACGGGTGATCATGTTATACGAGACATGATGTATGACGGAAACGCAAAACCTGAGTTAGGCGCGGTAGTGTGTAGAGTATCTCCGTCGTTTATGCGCTTTGGTTCATTTCAATTACCCGCAATGCGCCAAGATTCGACATTGTTAAAGCAAATGGTTGATTATTGTATTCGCCAAGATTTTAGTCACCTCGTTGAAGGTAATAATCTCATTACAAAATCTACATACCTTGCTTGGTTTAATGAAGTGTCAGAACGAACTGCGGATATGGTAATAGATTGGATGCGCGTAGGTTTTGTTCACGGCGTAATGAATACCGATAACATGTCAATAATCGGTGAAACTATTGATTATGGTCCCTACGGCTGGATAGACAATTTTGATTTAGGATGGACGCCTAATACCACTGATAGACAAAATAAACGCTACCGTTTTGGCGCACAAGCTAACGTTGCTTTATGGAATTTATGCCAACTTGCCAATTCAATAATTCCAATTATCGGCAGCACGGAAGAACTTCAAGCTCAACTTGATGAGTTTGGGCGAAAATATGAATATAAATGGCACAAAATGATGGCGAGTAAGTTGGGGTTATCGCCTGATAACTTTAATGAGTCAAATGACTCTCGATACCAACAAGACGAACAGCTATTTAAAGCGTTGGAAAATATATTGAGTATTGTAGAAACCGACATGACGATATTCTATCGCCTACTCGCCCAACTACCATTAAATAAAAATACGCTTTCGTCAAGTGTGATAAAAGAGCATTTTGATGCGTGCTTTTATGAACCGTCTAAACTCACTGAGGAATATACAAACACACTGTTAAACTGGTTAAAAGAATATCAAACCCGAGTTAATAGTGAAAACATAAAAGACACTGAACGACAAACCGCTATGAATACAGTTAACCCTAAGTATGTTCTAAGAAACTATCTATCCCAAATCGCCATAGATAAGGCCAATTTAGGAGACTATTCTGAAATACATGCTCTTCATGAATTGTTAAAACGTCCATATGACGAACAACCGGAAAATGAAAAGTACTTTAGTAAACGACCAGAATGGGCTAAAGACAAAGTTGGCTGCTCGATGTTATCTTGCAGTTCATAACGTGTAAAGTAGTGTTTAAAGTTACTGATGACTTTACTTATTCAAAGTATCTAAATGTTCATATGACAGATTTGTAAATTAACTCAATAAAAAGAGTCGATATTGCAAATAAGATGAGGTTCTAAATATCTTTTATCGATATAAAGAACCTTAATTATACTATTCAGATTATGAACGTTGAGTTTTTCTGCAAAGTAACTCAGCGAAACAGATCATAAATAACGCAACACTAGAAGGTTCAGGAACCGACACAGAGTGTAGCGTAATAGTATCAGGAAAAATATCGTTAATATTACCGGAGTTTAAGGTTGTTTGGTTTAACGCCCAAAACGAAAAGTTTGATCCGTTAGCCCATGTTCCTGCTAAATGTCCGTTAGCATAAGAAAAATCAGTACCATAAATATTTACTTTGGCATCATCGTTCAGCAATAGCCAACTAAGATCATCAACAAACGAAATATTAGTTACGCTATCTTCATAAACTTTGAGCCACGATATATCTCCAGCATTGATATTAATCCTTGAATCGTCATAGCCGTTTATCCAAGCTATTTCGCCCCCACCCACATTTACAGTAGATTGACCGTACGCATATGACCAGGGAATATCGCTATTTTCATTAATGTTAACGGTAGAGTTATCATACTAATAGACGTCTGGTTGAAAACTATCTACTTCAAATACTTCATTGTTTTTAATAATTACACTATATGAGCTAGATGAGATTGCAAGCAAAGAAATTATTGCTAAATGTTTTACTACTTTCATTTTAAATTCCATTTATTACTACTTAAAGTTTGGATCCGTTTACAAATATAAGAAAGGTAACTGTCTAACAACATAAGCCTAAAACTTTATATTTTTATAAGTGAAACATCGCATTTTGCATAATTAGCTACAGCATTAGCAGTAGAGCCAATTAACGCATTAATTCCCTTTTTAGAATGTGTTCCAAGTACGATTAAATCTGCACTTTTATCTTCAGCAAGCGTACAAATTTGCTCGTATGGTTTACCAAATTTTACTGTCACGTTATTTGATGGAATTTTTAATGATGACGTAATATCGTCAATCTTTGGCTGTGTCGTTTCTTCTAATTCTTTTTGATAGTCTTTTGGAAGAACAGTATAAGGAATAATGTGTGTAACAAATAACTCAGCTTTATAAAGTTGCGCTAAATTATAAGCCTTTTCTAGAATTTCTTTACCTTCATCACTCGCTTCTATCGCGCAAACAATTGTTTTATACATTTAAATACAACCTTAATAAATTTCAAGACTTAGACTAATATTATAGTCGAAATGTAAGCATAATATACAAAATATCACAGTAACAATTTGATTGTGATCAAGAAGTAACAAATCTCGAAGAGAATAAGTTACTATCGTTTTTTTCCTCTTGCTGAAAATTATTAAAACGACTTATTTTCTAAATGAACTTTATATAATTACAAGAGACTTCTTGGTGTCTTTAAGTTTAAATAAGCGACGAAGGAGCAACAGCCAGCTGTTATTTGTCCTTTTAAGTGACTTGTTATATTATTTTTTAGTGGCAGCATTGATATGTTTTTTTAAAGACTCCACTTGAGCTTCACAAGATTTTTTTTGCTCACCCATCATATCAGAGCATTTTTTATTTGAATTAGAGTTATCTATTCCGTGAGCTATCATTTTAACAACACAGTATGCGTCAGCTCTACTACAGCCAGGTTCGTACTGATTTGGCGTGTCTTTGGAAGTGCATCCACTAAGTATTGCCAATAGAAATATGATTTTGATAAATGACATATCCGTATGCTCCGATAAATATAACGCCCAATTAATGGGCTAAGTATGTTGGCTATAATGTGTGAGGAACGAACGCAGCCAACTTTACGTGTCCCGTTGAATTGCTTGTTAGGTAAAACCATTACTCTATTAAATCTATCTCATAAATAGTACTTAACCTGTCAGATCTTACACAATTATAGTTAACTGACCGCCCCCGCATTTTTTTACAAGTCACATGTTGTGCTCGCATACCGTACCTTTGAATATATACTTCTACGATTTTATCGATTTGAATTTGCTGTGTTGGTGTCGCAGACGCATATAGCTTTCTATATTGATCAGACCAATTTTCTATTTCCTTCTCTGTTGCAACTCCTAACCACCCCATACCTAAGAGAGTTGATTGTTGAACATAGTCTCCCTTTAAAAACATAAACGCTATCGTATATTGCGCTCCTTTGTAACCCCACGTTGCTGGAGTTTTCAATAATTCAAATGCTTTTTCGTATTCACCTTTTTTATAGCTCTTAATTCCATTGATTTGATCTAGTTCAAGTGATAAGAAAGTCCTCCTTTCAATATTAGTCGATTGACAACCCAAAAAGAGATAGGTTAAACCAAGCATAATCAAAATTTTGAACATCATATTTTATTCGCCCACCATCAAAGACGGTTACCTAACGCCTTGCTAAGCGGCGTGAAATAGTTGGCTAAACTTGCGAGGAACGAGCGTGAGCCAACTGTTACACGTCCGTTTAAGCAACTTGTTAGGCGTTACTCGCATAAAAACATATTTTATTATTGTCTAAATCTCTTATATAAGCAGAATGCATATTAGAACGTACTCTAGGTTCACCTTCACTAACACCACCTAGTTCTAGGGCTTTTTTATGTAATCGATTTACTTCAATAATTGAATCAACATGGAGACCAAGCATAGTGCCATTTCCATTCGAGGCTGGATTTTCATCAAACGGTTCGGCTATGGCAAACATAAATTCATCGTTTCCCCATAGTGTCATTCGTCCTTCATCGTGAATTTTATTTAACCCACAACCATCAAATAACTCATCATAAAACGCAACGGATTTTTCTTTATCATTAGTTCCAAATACAAAATAATTCATTTTCATTGTAAATATCCTAATTAGATAAACTGATGCATAACGCCCAAATAACGGGCTAAAATTGTTGGCCTAAAATAGCGAGGCACGAGCAGAGGCCAACTGTTTTTGTCCTTTGGAATGACTTGTTAGGAATACTTATTTGATACGCTTAATTTCAGAACCTATTAAGTAAATCAAATCTTCCCCTGAACATTCACTATTTTGTAAAAAGCTCTTTTTAGCACAATGCTTATCTGCACTTTCTAAACAAAACTCAAATCGAGTAGATGTTTTTATTGGTTCTCGTAGAATGCCTTTGTCTAATTTAGACCAGCCCCATTGTTTGATATTATGTATTGCTTGTTTAGCAAACCCCTGCTTAGTTGATGAAATAACATTAATATCTTTGATTTCATAGCTTGGAGTAATAACGTACTCAATAGTAGCACAACCCTCTTTTCCTGCTCTAGCATAATGAACTGGATATAAAGGAAGGGAGCGCTCTAAGTTTTCCCATCTTTGTGACAAAAGATCCGCTTCAATAATTTTTAAATCTTGGTATTGTTGAGTTGGAGTCGATTTACAACCAACCAAAGTAAACCCCAATACTAAACCCAAAATATATTTAGTCATACTAAACTCCTTTTGTATTCCTAACACCTCGCTAAGAGGCAAATAATGTGTAGGATAAATATGCGACGAAGGAGCAAATAGCCAACTGTTATTTGTCCTTTTGAGTGCCTTGTTATATGGCATTTGGCTCATACCTTGGCGGTAATATGTTATTTTGAAATACCTGACTGGTTTTTACCCCAAAATAATTATACAGAAATAAACCTGCTTCTTGGTCTTCGTGGCCTTCCTCTGTTTCGTATGACAAAACCCATTTGTAAGGTTTTCCGCCTGAATATCTTACCTCAAGGCTAGCTTCTTTGCTTAGTAGCGTACGTACGAACCCCATAAATTGTTCGCAAAGATCAATCAGGGTTTCATCGCCTGGCCACAGCTCCCAAGCAGGACCATGCCACTCACCTGCAAAGGGAAACAAACCGTAAGTTTCACACTGCACAACAATATCAAAACCTGAAGAATCTTGTTTTTTTATAGTAAGTTTCTTTTTGTCGCCACCATCTTCGACTTCCCACTCAGTGGAAATTTCGGGGCATACAGCCAATAAATCTCTGGCGTAATCTTCAAATATAGTTGGTAAGTGCATTTCTATGATTTGCTTGTTATGTGTTTGATGAACCTAAACACACATACTAAAGCAAACAGTATAAGACAGTAGTTTTACATAAAACCTTAATTTGAGCTACACACTAAAACTTAGAACAAACTAATAGCTTTGTGACATTACGCAGTAATAGAAACAACGAAGCTTATTAGTGACTAGTGATAAAACTAGAATAGCGAAAACTCGTAGCAGCGTTTACAAAAAGCTAAGTTAACAACCGCCCTTTTAGCTAAACTAAACACAAACACTGAAGTTACGAGTAAAAGACGGTAGTAATAACCCATCCCCTAATTTGAGCTACTTATGAGCAGCAGCTAAATACAACGTAACGTATAAAAACTAAAGCTTAACAAATTTACTTAACTTGCCAACAACTTTAGATAAATGATTGTAGCGAAAACCCGTAGCAGCGTTTACAAAAAGTTAAGTTAGTAACAACACTTTTAACTAAACCAAACAATACTATTTTGAATACACATAACGCCCAATTAACAGGCAAAAAATGGTTGGCTAAAATAGGTGAACGTAGTGAACAAAAAGCCAACTTTTTTTGTCCTTGTTTAATTTCTTGTTAGGTTCATTTTCGGCGAACAGATAAGCCCAATCCAATAAAAAGTGATATGACAGTTAAAAATGAAAGAAAGTAAACTCGATTCCAGACTGCAGCATGATGCCATATAGCTGCACTATAAAGATCACCTTTTAGATATCGTACACCAACCTGATCTCCAACTTGGTAGCCAGGATTAACAATATTTGTTTTAAACTGATAGCTTTTATTATCTAGCATAATAAATTCTACTATAGGGAAATAACTTTTACCTCTTGCACCGTCTACAACTGCAATATCTATAACCATTCCTGTGGTATATTCAGCATTTTTTACGAAATCTCTTTGCTCTAATGCATGATATATTGTGATATTTCCTATTATAAAGAAAAATAATAACGGTATCTTTTCAATTTCCATTCGTATTTTAAAAGACAATTTTAATTACACCACACATTTCTTAATGAACCTAACGCCCTGTTAAGGGGCAAATTGCAGTTGGCTAAAATGTGAAGCGAAGCGGAACCAGCCAACTGTTATTTGTCCCGCTTGAACAGCTTGTTAGTTGTACTTATACCCAAACATCATCTTTAGCAGTTAATTCACCACCTGCATCTCCTGTATTAACGACACCACGAGGCTCAATAAACATTATTTTGCATTCTTCTTTTGCGTAAGGTTTATGTTCAACTCCTTTTGGAACAACATACATTTCTCCAGCAGAAAGGTCGACTCGACCGTCACGAAAATCGATACTCATTGAGCCCTCTATGACAAGAAAAACTTCATCTGTTTCCTCATGTGAATGCCAAGTAAAATCATTTTTAATTTTAGCTAACTTAAATTGATAATCATTCATTTCAGCTACAACTCTAGGTGACCAGTGCTCCGAAAACTTAGAGAATTTATTTAATAGATTAATTGGATTTTTTAACATACGACTCCTCCTGAGTACAACTAACGCCTCATTAAGAGGCTAATAATAGTTGGCTAAAATGTGCGACGCAGGAGCAACAGCCAACTGTTATTTGTCCTGCTTTAATGACTTGTTATAAGTAATTTACACCATACTTAATTTGAATAAAGTCATTAGGGAATGCATCCGCGACTGAATCTACAAGCTTAATACTATTATTGATTTTACCAAAAAGAGGGATCCCCTCACCCAAAATAACGGGTGCTTTAGTGATTATCATTTCATTGATAAGTTGAAGATTAATAAAAGATGTAATAGTTGCACCGCCGTCAATGTAAGCATGTTTAAAACCGTCACTTTCAAGATTATTAATTAGCTGTGTAATATCCCCAGAATACATTTCGACTTTACCACGTAGGTTTTCAGGAGGCTCTTTCATTGTTCTACTTAACACGTAGATCTTTGTATCGCCGTAAGGCCACTGTTCAGGAGTTAAATTAAAGCTGGAAATCACTTCCATGCATTTACGCCCCATAACCATGCAATCAACTGAAGCTATAAAATTACTGAATCCCATATCAGGATTTTTACTCATATCAGCATCTGTGTTTCCTGCGCTATGTAACCAATCAACGCCACCATCTAATGTAGCGATATAACCATCTGCACTTGTTGCAATATAAACGGAACATTTCATAGTGGATTGATACTCCAAATTTGAGATTACTTATAACGCCCAAATAACGGGCTTTTATTGCTGGCTTATAATGTTGAGGAACGAAAACAGCCAACTGTTTTTTGTCCTTATTAATTAGCTTGTTAGCTGTACTTTACATTAAATACAACGCCCAAACCATTAATGTAAAAAAACTCAAGAGCATAACAACGCCAACAATAATTTTAATTTGAATTGCATAGGATTCATTTAAACTAGTAAACCACTTCTCAGCCACTTGGTATCGACGATTATTATTAACAGCAAAGTACAGCAAACCCATACTAGAAAAGAAAAAGATGATAATGAGTATTTTAGGGAGCTCTGAGGACAAACTAACGTTGTTAGGCTCAATGTAAATTATATAAAGTAAGCTTTGAATAACGATGTTTAACCAAAACGCACAAGTCATGACAGGGAGAAATTTTTCCTCTGCCTCATGACCTAGAATGTATTTGACAATAACGTGCCATTTACACAAAACTTCCATTGAACTCCCTGTACAGCTAACGCCCAAATAACGGGCTAAAATGTTGGCCTAAAATCAGCGAGGCACGAGCAGAGGCCAACTGTTTTAGTCCTGTTGATTTACTTGTTATGTGTTTGATACACCTAAACACACATACTAAAGCAAAAAGTATAAGACGGTAGTTTTACATAAAACGCTAATTTGAGCTACACACTAAAACCTAGAACAAACTAATAGCTTTGTGACATTACGCAGTAATAAAAACAACAAAGCTTATTAGTGACTATTGATAAAACTAGAATAGCGAAAACTCGTAGCAGCGTTTACAAAAAGTTAAGTTAAAAAACACATTTCTAGATAAACCAAACAATATAACGTTGAAGACACATAACGCCACATTAAGCGGCTAAATATAGCTGGTTATAATGTGAGCGGAGCGAAACAACCAGCTGTATTTAGTCCGACTTTAATGCCTTGTTAGCGGGCAAATGCACCTGAACTTACAAGTAACACTTTACTCACTAAACTATTTAGTTTTGAACAACAAAACCAAATGATGAAACTTTAAATAACTTAACAAAGTTAAACGCTTATTGCGAAAACAAATGCATAAAATCACCAATAAGTGTTAAACGGTAAACCAAGAATTGATTGCTAAGCGATGAATGTGAAAAGCTTTTATCAACAACAATTCCCTTTGCCTGCTAACGCCACATTAAGCGGCAAAAAATTGTTGGCTATAATATTGAACGAAGTGAAAACAGCCAACTGTTTTTTGTCCGTTTGAATGCCTTGTTAGGTGTAAATTACACACCAAACTCTTTTTTAGCAACTAGTTCAGTAACTTGCTTAAGTTCAGGTTGTCCACCACCATGCATTTCTGCATTTGGATATGTACACACCCAGTATTGATTTGAGGTTGTATTTAAGTAGAGAGTATCCCAACCAGATTTATCAGTTGCGACTTTAACGAGGTTAAGACTAATGTAGTTTTCAACTGCTTCACTCCCTGAAATTACACTCATACTTCCTTTACACCTAACGCCTCAATAAGAGGCAAATAATAGCTGGCTAAAATAGCGACGCAGGAGCAACAGCCAGCTGCTATTTGTCCTGCTTGATTGACTTGTTATAAGTTTATTGTGCTACAAGCCCAACATCCATTCCGTCATATGAATCTAAACCATTTTGATGTGCAAAAATGTAAAACTCATCATTTCTTTTATCAAGTGATTTACTGTTGTGAATTTCAGGTTTTTCGATATGAAGGTAGAACAAATCAGCGTCACTCTCTTCCTCTTTTTCAGCCTGAAATATACCAACAATTTTATAACCCATAGATTGTAATTTAGGCTTAACCAACTCCAATTTATTTGGTTCATTATCAGTAAAGAAATATCCCCAAAGAAGTGGCTTTGATAAGTCCCATTGATCATTGTCAGGAATGTTTTTAAACAATTCATCTAGTTGTTCAATGGTGATGTTTTTATTTGGTATGTTATCCATAACTTTATCTTCTGCACTTAAACTAAAACTTAATAAGAGAAATACAATAATCAATTTCAGCACTGAACTCTCCTAAACTTATAACGCCCAAATAATGGGCTTTTATTGCTGGCTTATAATGTTGAGGAACGAAACAGCCAGCTGTAAAAGT
>JAHDIK010000007.1:19169-189205 GCA_020630795.1 Colwellia sp. | reverse complement strand
TATCTATATTGGTTACCATTTTTTCTTCGGTTGAAATAACATATCCAAATCGTCTTCTTCATCTTTTGCTTTTTTCGCTGCGTCTTGCGCGTTGGTATTAGCAAGAGATTTAGTGATTTCTTCTAATTGATCTTCAATTTGTTCTTTTTTCGTTTGAGTATATTCAGAAGGGTGAGCATGATTATTGAGTGTTTGTAATGCTTTTTCAAAATATTGTCTTGCTGAACCTAACATTTCTTTAGAGTAAGCTTTTTGACCTCTGCTAAGTAAGCTCTCAACACCTATTTTTAATTGCATAGAGTCTAAGCGCAAATCTTGCTGTGAATAGGTTTGTGCGTCTAATGCACCTTTAGCTTGCTCAGATTTAAGCATCGCCCTAAGTTTTTTTATGGTTTGCAGTATGCTAACTAACTGTTGCTCATTATCTGGCAATACAAAGTTCTCGTCAGCAGGAGCTGCGGAAGACTGTTCACTTGATGCTTTTAACTGTGCTTCCAATTCTTGTACGCGTTGTTTTACTGCCTTTGAATCAGGCGTTAATTGCAACATTGAATTTGCAGCGTTAAAGCTTCGTCTATTAAGAATGGTCACTAAAACAGGGCTTGGAGGCATAGAGCTTAAATTTAAAATTAGCTCATCAGATTCGTCAATAATTGCTTTGAATTTTGCGGCTTGTGCTCGCTTTTCTTGTTCTTGTTTTTGTTTATGTTGTTGAACACCGTTAACTACAACAACGCCAATCACCAATAAAACTATCAAACCGATAATGACAATGATCATACTTTATACTCAATGTTATTTTGAAAAGACACTTCAACCAGTCTACAAAAAATGATTAGTCCTTCATAGTGTTAAATGTTGATTTGAACAATATAAATAGCTGATTTACTGAAACAACTCTTAACTAAAATCAGAAAATACTAATAGTGAGTATAGCAAACGAATCTTATTACAGAATAATTTATAATTATTTTGAAATTTTTTGTGAATAAATAAAAATTATTATGGAATAAATTTTCATTTAAGTATATATTTTTGGAATAAGAAGATTCTGAAGCGCTATTATGAAACTGCAACAACTCCGTTACATTGTTGAGGTACTCAACAACAATTTGAATGTATCTGCTACCGCAGAGAGTTTATTCACTTCACAACCTGGTATCAGTAAGCAAGTCCGTATGCTTGAAGATGAACTAGGTATTCAAATATTTGGTCGAAGTGGCAAGCATTTAACACATGTTACTTCTGCTGGTAATGAAGTGATTAATATTGCTACGGAAATCTTATCAAAGGTTGAGGCTATAAAAGCCGTTGCTCGTGAGCATACACAACCTGACGAAGGTAAATTGCGCATTGCTACAACGCATACACAAGCTCGTTATGCATTACCTGAAGTGATTCAAGGGTTTATGAAGCGTTACGACAAAGTATCTTTGCATATGTACCAAGGTACGCCTGCTCAAATTAGCGAGTCTGCCGCTAAAGGTGATACTGATTTCGCAATCGCAACAGAGTCACTGCATTTATATAATGATTTGATTATGTTGCCGTGTTATCACTGGAATCGCAGTATTATTGTTAAAGCAGATCATCCGTTAGCGAAAAAACGCGATATTACTATTCAAGATATTGCTAAGTATTCGTTAGTTACTTATGTATTTGGTTTTACTGGTCGTTCAGAATTAGACACTGCTTTTAGTAATGCTGGTTGTGAACCTAAAATAGCGTTTACTGCAACAGATGCTGATGTTATTAAAACATACGTAAGGCTAGGTGTTGGTGTAGGGGTTATCGCTTCAATGGCAATGGATCCTAAAATTGATAGTGACTTAATTACGATTGACGCGAGTCACCTATTTAAATCAAGCACAACGAAAATAGGGTTTAGACGAGGCACTTTCTTACGTGGTTATATGTTTGACTTTATTGAGCGTTTTGCGCCACATTTGAATCGTGATTTAGTGACTAGAGCGGTATTGCTGAAAAACAATAACGATATTGATGAGTTGTTCTCCGATATTGATTTACCGACTCGATAATCTGATTTAAAGCAGTTTGTAAGAAAAGCAAAAGGATAGCGTTTAGCTATCCTTTTTTGTAGTTACAAGAAAGTAAGGTATGGCGAAAAGTGTATTAACATTCAATAATGTTTACTGCTAAGCCACCACGCGATGTTTCCTTATATTTGGTTTTCATGTCGTTACCCGTTTCCCACATTGTTTTTATGACTTTATCTAAAGTAACTTTTTGAATGCCAGAACCTCTTAGCGCTAACCTTGACGCGTTAATCGCTTTAACTGCCCCCATAGCATTTCGTTCGATACAAGGTACTTGAACTAAGCCTCCTACAGGGTCACAGGTTAATCCTAGGTTATGTTCCATACCTATTTCAGCAGCATTTTCAACTTGATTAGGTGTACCGCCCATAATTTCAGTTAATGCTCCAGCGGCCATCGAACAAGCAACACCTACTTCACCTTGGCAACCGACTTCTGCACCAGAAATTGACGCATTGGTTTTATATAAAATGCCAATCGCTGCAGCGGTTAATAGGTATTTTATGCAGTCATCATCTGACACGGGTTTAATAAACTTATTGTAGTAACAAAGCACTGCCGGAATGATGCCTGCCGCTCCATTCGTTGGTGCGGTTACAACTCGGCTTCCTGCTGCATTTTCTTCATTCACAGCTAAAGCAAAGAGATTCACCCAGTCCATAGCCACTAGTGGATCGTTGCTGTTTTCAACAGTTAGCGCTCTATGTAAGGCAGGCGCACGTCTTGTTACTTTTAAGCCACCAGGTAAAATGCCTTCCGTTTTTATACCTCGTTCCACACAATCTTGCATCGCTTGCCAAATATCAAGCAGTTTTGCACGTATTACATGTTCTTCAGCCAAGCACTTCTCGTTGTTCATCATTATCGTACTGATGCTTAAGCTTTTGTCTGTAGCTTCTGCAATAAGCTCTGTTGCATTTGAAAATAAATGAGGACGTTTGATATTGGAGTGTAACGATAATGCTTTGTCTTTCTCTTTTTCAAAATCACAATCTTCAACAATAAAGCCGCCACCAATTGAGTAATATGTTTCTTCGAGAATAATATTGTCGTTATTGTCGAACGCATACAAAGTCATAGCATTTGCATGGGCTGGTAACGTTTTTTTACGGTGATATATAATGGCGTCGCTTTTAGGAAACGAAACTTTGCGCGTTCCATTAAGCATTATTTGTTCTGTAGCTACTGTTTGCTCTAATATGCTTTCGATAGATGCAACTGCCACTGTTTCAGGAAATTCTCCCGACAAACCGAGTATTACGGCCTTACCTGTACCATGGCCAATGCCTGTTTGACCTAAAGAGCCAAATAATTCGCATTTTACGCAGCTAGTTATTTCAAGTTGATTATTCTCAGATAAATGTTGAACAAATAAATGTGCAGCCTTCATTGGTCCTACAGTGTGTGAGCTGGATGGACCAATACCAATTGAGAACATATCAAATACGCTAATCATATAAATTTCCGAATATACTTTGGTAGATAAAATTAATCTTAAATAATATTTTGTTATGTTATATGAAAGTTGTTGTGGATAACAACAAAATTGTCTCTATTTAAAGAAGATATTAACGGTTGAAGTGTCAAGCTTACTTTAAATGTACAGCGAGATCTTTCAACATTGAAGCAGTTGCACCCCATATATTGTAGTGCTTGTAGGGCATAAAATGTACTTTATGTGAAAAACCTTTGCGTTTTACATTGAAGGAAACATGATTCTTAGGGTCTAAAAAGTGCTGTAGGGGTACTTGAAATATTTCACTAACTTCATTGTCATCTTGTTTGTATTCATAATTGTTAGGCACAAAGGCGATGATTGGAGTTACTTCAAACCCAGAAATAACTTGATATGAATGTAAGTTTCCAATGATGTTGATAAACGTTGGAGATAAGCCTATTTCTTCGTGTGTTTCTCTAAAAGCTGTATAGATTAGGTTTTTATCTGTTTCTTCAACTTTACCGCCAGGAAAACTTACTTGTCCTGCATGGTGTCTTAAATGTATAGCTCTTCGGGTAAGTAACACGTGCAGCTGAGTTCCGTCATCGATTAGGGGAATTAACACTGCTGCTTTTTTTAACGGTGAATGGTGGCGGTACTGATGTACTGAGGCTGAGCGCGTGTTTAAGTTAAACTTTGTTAAAAACTCATCGCGCGTCATAATCTTCTCAAGTATGTTCTGTATGTTGCCATATCATATTCGGAGAATAAGATGAGGTCATTAACTAATTGCATGTTTAAGTTAATCGCTCAACGTTGAGTTAGTGTTCTGAGGTGTCGTAAAAGTGAGCTTTTAATATTGGCAGTATTTTATTAACTTTGTCGAAGGTTTCTTGATATTCACTATCTACATTTGAATCTGCGACTAAACCACCACCAGCCCAGCAATGCACTTTGTTGTTGTCACATATAAGGGTTCGGATAGTTATGCTGGTATCCATATTCCCACAAGCGGATATATAACCGATAGAACCACAATAAACGCTGCGTCTATGTGGCTCTAATTCTTCAATAATTTCCATCGCTCTTATTTTAGGTGCACCTGTTATAGAACCTCCAGGAAATGCACCTCTAAGTAGATCAGTAGCCGTGTATTCAGGTGCTATATCACCTATAACGGTACTTACTAAATGATGTACTGCTGGGAAACTTTCTATATCAAACAATTTAGGTACTTTTACACTGCCAGGCAAGCATACCTTACTCATGTCATTTCTTAGTAAATCAACAATCATTAAGTTTTCAGCTTTATCTTTGGGTGAGTTAGCTAAATCAAGCCGCGCTTGGTTATCTGCGTCTTGCGTTGCGTACCTAGGTCGTGTTCCTTTTATTGGTTTACTTTGAACGAGTTTATTTTTAAGGAGAAGAAATCGTTCAGGAGAAACACTTAAAATTGCTGAGTTATCTGTACGAATAAACGCGGAAAAGGGTGCGTTATTCTCTTTTCGTAAAGCTATATAAGCGTCAAATTCATTACCGGAATAACTTGCCGTAAAACGTTGGGTAAGGTTGATTTGGTAGCAATCGCCAGATAACAAATATTCGTGTACTTGGTTGAATTTATTTATGTAATTAGCTTTGGACATGTTTGACGACCAATCAGTCGTCAGTTTAAAGCCATTAGCGTTTGAAGCTACTTCGAAATGAGGTTGGTTTAGGTGTTGATTTATCTCGCGTTCAAGCTCTTTTCGTTTGTCGGATTTACACAATAAGTAAAAGGTTTGTTCAATGTTGTCGTATATAACGGCCTGTGAATAAATACCAACAGCCATTTCTGGTATTTGAATGTCGTTGTTTGCGATGGAGGGTAGTTCTTCAAACTGTCGCCCTAAGTCATATGCAAAATATCCTACAGCTCCACATTTGAATGGCATGTCGTTGGCAGGCAATGTTACATTATTAAATGTTTTCTTAAGCTGATCTTTTATCAGAGTTAAGGGATCTTCAGAACTATTTGTTACCGTATTAGTGTCGCAGTGGGTAATTTTAGTTGTTTCGTTTTTTGTTGTTAACGTAACAGACGGTGACCATACAAAAATATCATATCGGCTATCAATATGCTCACTTGTACAAGAATCTAACCACATTGCCCATGCTTGAGAAGAAAAGGGCTTAAATAGTTCTTTCGGTGTGAGTGTTGAGTTAACAACTAAGCGTTCACACGTAATTTGGTCAGTTTCATTTAAAGCGGTTAACGAGTTTTGTTTAGACAATGTGAATTACTTACTGTTTTGGAGTTCTGAAATCACCGAACTAGACTAATATACTACGATAAGTTAGTAGCGGCAGTTTAACAAGCAGGGTATCATATCGGCAATTTTTTAAGTTTCAACTAATTCCTCTTATGAGGGCTAACTTTTAAAGTTAACTTCATAAGATTTATCTGGAACGTATTGTACTTTTTGGGGGCTATTTGTACGTTTAAATGTAGGCGTATGAAAAGCGCGATACGTTAAATTTTAAGGTAAGTGTTTAGAAGGTAAATTATGGCTATTATCAAACAGCAAGACTTAATTGACAGTATTGAAGACGCACTTCAATATATTTCTTATTATCATCCTCTTGATTTTATTCAAGCATTAGAAAAAGCTTACAACAAAGAGCAAAACCAAGCGGCAAAAGATGCTATTGCTCAAATTTTGATTAATTCTCGTATGTCTGCCCATGGTAAACGTCCAATCTGTCAAGATACGGGTATCGTAACCTGTTTTGTTAAAATTGGTATGGACGTTCAGTGGGATAAAACTGACTTAACCGTTCAACAAATGGTTGATGAAGGTACTCGTCGAGCATACATGAATCCAGACAACCCATTAAGAGCATCAATTGTTGCTGACCCTGCAGGCGCTCGTAAAAATACTAAAGACAATACACCATCCGTTGTTCATATTGATATGGTTGCAGGTAGTGAAGTTGAAGTGATGATTGCTGCAAAAGGTGGCGGATCTGAAAATAAATCTAAAATGGTGATGTTAAACCCTAGCGATTCAATTGCTGACTGGGTTGTTAAAACTTTACCTACAATGGGGGCAGGTTGGTGTCCTCCAGGAATGTTAGGCATAGGTATTGGTGGTACGGCTGAAAAAGCAGGTGTACTAGCTAAAGAAAGCTTGATGGAACCTGTTAACATTCAAGAACTGTTAGACAGAGGCCCGCAAAATGCCGAAGAAGAATTACGTTTAGAAATTTTTGACCGTGTTAACAAGCTAGGTATTGGTGCACAAGGCTTAGGTGGTTTAACAACAGTAGTTGATATTAAAATTAATTCCGTACCCACTCATGCGGCATCAAAACCTGTAGTGATGATCCCTAATTGTGCCGCTACTCGTCACGTACACTTTCACTTAGACGGTTCTGGTCCTGCTGATTTAACGCCACCTAAGCTTGAAGAGTGGCCTGAAATTACATGGGAAGTTGGTGAAAATGTGCGCCGCGTAAATGTTGATGGCTTAACAAAGGCAGACATCAGCGAATGGAAAACAGGCGAAACCGTTCTACTAAGCGGTACTATTTTAACTGGTCGTGATGCTGCGCATAAACGAATTCAAGACATGCTCGCTGCTGGTGAAGAACTACCTGTAGATTTTAAAGATAAGTTTATTTACTACGTTGGCCCAGTAGATGCTATTGGTGACGAAGCAGTAGGCCCTGCAGGCCCAACAACAGCTACTCGTATGGACAAGTTTTCAGACTTAATGCTATCTAAAACAGGTCTATTAGGCTCAATTGGTAAGTCAGAGCGTGGAGCAGCAACGGTTGAAAACATTAAAGAACACAAGTCTGTTTATTTAATGGCAGTTGGTGGCGCAGCTTACCTTGTATCTAAAGCAATCAAAAAAGCGAAAGTAGTCGCGTTTGAAGAATTAGGTATGGAAGCAATATACGAATTTGAAGTAGAAGATATGCCAGTGACTGTGGCAGTAGATTCAACAGGTGAGTCTGCTCATGTTACAGGTCCTGCAATCTGGCAGGCTAAAATAGAAGAATTAGACGCCAAATTAAAGTCATAAACTCTCTATCTATCTTACCCATTATTTAAGCGCCTTAAGGCGCTTTTTTATTGTATAAAAAAGCCTAAATCGGATAAGTATTTGAAAGTTATTAACCTAGTCTCATTTTTGTGGTTTAATAACTGTTAATAATTACAGTGTTGGTGCTTTATGGCTTTATTTTTCTCAGATTTCCCAAACGACATGTATTCTCTGTTAGTTCTTGGTATTGCTTCTATTATTTTGGTGTTATTGCTACTGGTTTTATACAAGCAATATCACTCAGCAAATCAGCTACGTTATCAACATGATAAATTTAAAGCCTTAGAAGATAACTTTTTGTTACTCAGCAATGCATTTGATAAAAATCATCAGCAGCTTATTCATTACATGAGCACAGTACACCAACAAACCGCGACACAGCAGGCCGAGCTTAAAACGTATTTTGAACAACATATTTCAGAGTTCAAAATTAAACTCTTACGTCAACACTCAGAGCAAGGTGAAAAACAATCTCAATCGCTTTTCGAAAGCAGGCACCATTTAGCAAAGCTGTTAAATGAACATCAACAAGTATTTAACGAAAATCAGCTTAAATCGGTCGATCAATTAACGGCACACCTCAATAAAACTGCACAAACAAACCGTGATGAATTGGCTAAATCAATGTTGTCATCAAGCGAGCAAATGACGAAACGCATAGATGAATTGACAGCCTCTACTGATAAAAGGCTTAAAGAAATAAGCGTTCAAGTAGAGCAAAGGTTGGCTGAAGGTTTTGAAAAAACAACGAAAACCTTTAATGATATATTAAAACGCTTAGCGTTAATCGACGACGCGCAAAAGAAAATTACTGAGCTTTCAACCAACGTAGTTAGTTTGCAAGAAGTGCTTGCAGATAAGCGCTCTAGAGGTGCGTTTGGTGAAGTTCAGCTTACCGCACTTATTCGTAACGTATTACCAGAACAACATTTTTCACTTCAACATACCTTGTCGAACGGGAAAATAGCAGATTGTTTATTACTGCTACCTGCGCCGACAGGTAATGTAGTGATTGACTCGAAATTTCCTTTAGAAAGCTATAAAAAAATGGTAGATGATGAGTTAGGTGAGTTTGATAGAAAGTCCGCAGAACGTCAGTTCAAAGTGGATATTAAAAAGCATATTAATGATATTAGTGATAAGTATTTAATTGATAAAGAAACGTCTGACGGCGCTATTATGTTTATTCCTGCGGAAGCTATTTTTGCTGAAATACATGCTCATCAAAGTGAACTTGTGGAATATGCGAATAAAAAACGGGTTTGGTTAGCGTCACCAACCACGTTAATGGCTATTTTAACAACATCGCGGTCTGTGCTAAAAGACGAAGAAACGCGTAAACAAGTGCACATTATTCAGGCGCATTTATCAGAACTTGCTCAAGACTTTGGGCGCTTTAGAGGGCGATTTAATAATCTCGCTAAACATATAGATCAAGCGGCTAATGACGTGAAACAAATACACACGTCAGCGGATAAAATATCGAATCGTTTTACTAAAATTGAAAACGTAGAACTGGATGAAATAGAAAGCACAAACACTAAAAATCAAGAAACACTGTTAGGTGTAAAACCTTAATAATTACGCTTGTGATTCATTATAAACGGTAACACGATTTCTACCTTCACGTTTTGAAACATAAAGTGCTTTGTCAGCTTGTATAAGCAGTGATTTAAAGTCGTCGAACGTTGATGTTTTGGCGGCAACTCCAACACTTACTGTACAAGTAAAGTGAGGGTTGTCGGTTAGAAATATTACGTGGTTTTCAATGGTTTTTTGGATGTTGATAGCTATCTTTTCAGCTTCATTAATATTAGTGTTTGGTAAAATAATAGAAAACTCTTCACCACCAATGCGCGCAAAAATATCAAACTCTCGGCATAAACGTTTAACAAGATTTGATGTTTCTACCAAGCATAAGTCTCCTGATATGTGTCCATAGGTATCGTTTACTTTCTTAAAGTTGTCAAAGTCGATAATAATCAAAGAAAATGGTTTATGGTGCTTTAAAGAAAGCTTAAGCAAATCAGCCCCTTGCTCAAAAAAGAAACGTCTGTTGGTTAATCCAGTTAACGAGTCAGTTGTCGCTAACTTCGTTAATTTTTCTTCATTTACCTCAATTTGGTTAGAAAAAATGGTCATGACAACAATGACTTCAACCATGTTGATAAAAATAACCGATTGATAAAGTAAATGATTCGTTTCATCTGACAATGCAATCAGAGGAGAAGTATTGAGGGTGTTTTCGCAATAGAAGAACAATATAACTGATAAGACACTCAAGCTAATTTTTTCAAATTTTTCAGTAGAGTTAAACAGTAAAAAGGCACCTGTTGGTACGAGAAAGTAGTATAAATGAAAACCAGATTCGTTAGTTACATAAATGTTGGTACAAACAAACAGGTGAATCATCAGCGTATAAAAAAAACACAATTTACTTTTTTTAGGCGCGTTAAAATAATTAAAAACGAGCGGGATCGCATAAGCGACAGTAAATATACTGTTGATAAAGGCAACACGAGGTTGGTCGAGTACGGTAAAGTAATTAACAGTATATAAGGCAGACAAAAATATCGTAATTAACGATATTATGTTCATCAATCTAATTTTTGTTGATTCAGAGTAAGACGTATTATGAGTTCCAAGGCTGGAGAGTTTTTCTAGAAACATAAGTACATTTTCAAATTAATCTATTAGTTGAGTATAGCAACATTTACAAATACAACACTTAAGAGAATAGGGCAAACGTAGCGTAAGTAGTTACCCCATATTTTAAGCCACTGACTGTTATTTTGTAAGCTTTTATCTACTAGCTTATTGCCACGTTTCCATATCCAGCCAACCACTAAAAAGTAAAATAAACAGCTTAATGGCTGTAATATTGTGGTTAACAATTGAATGATAAGACCAAATAGCACGTCAAAAAACGCGATAATCGTAAAACTTGCTATTAAAACAATGCCTGAAATTAACCATGTAGCTTTTACGCGTGTTTTATTCTTTTCTTCCACTAAGTAGGCAACAGGTACTTCAATTGATGAGATAGTTGATGTTAGCGCAGCGATAGATAATAAAGAGAAAAATCCAAAGGCTACAATTAAGCCTATGCTACCCATGCTTGAAAATAACTGAGGTAGAATACTAAAAATAAGTTGTCCTTCGCCAATCAGTTTATTGTCTCTAAATACTTCTAATCCGGCATGTTGAGCAACAAATAATGCTGGAATAATTAATAAGCCGGCCATAAACGCGATAAAGGTATCTAATGTCGCAATCGATAAAACAAGCTTTCCAATGTCTTTATCTTTTTTCATGTACGAACCATATACCATCATACCGCCTACACCGATCGATAGAGAAAAGAATGCTTGCCCCATGGCAGATATAACTAACTTAGGGTCTGTTACTTGAGAAAAGTCAGGTATTAAATAAACGCGTAAACCTTCAGAAGCTCCAGGTTGTTGAAGAATATAGACAATTAAACCAATGAGCATTAATAACAAAACAGGCATTAATCTAGTAGACCATTTTTCAATACCAGCGTTTACACCTTGGTGAATAATTACAGCGCCTAATATTGCGAAAATAGGTGTGAAAAGTACGTTTCTTGCGGTACTAGACGTAGATAGCCAATTTGAAATATCAATAAATCCTAATAGTTCAAATAATGGTGATAACGCATGTGCTAGCATCCAACCTGCCACAATCGTATAAAAACTTAGCATCATGACTGCGCCGCATAGCCCTATTATTCCCGCATACTTTCCTACGTTCGGAACAGATTCACGACAAGCATCTTCTAATGCACTCACTGGGTTTTTTTGAGCTTGGTTTCCTAAATAAATTTCGGCATATAATGCGGGGAGAGCAAGGAGTAAGGTTACGATTAAATACACAAATAAAAATGCTCCGCCGCCATTATTAGCTGCTTGAGTTGGAAAGCCCCATATATTGCCTAAACCTATAGCAGAGCCTGCTGCCGCCAATACAAACCCGATACGCGAATGGAAGAAATCTCTAGATGTTGTCATTAATAAGATGATTTATAGCTTTTATTTGTGCAGAGCTTACCTATTTAATGTGATTTACTAAAGTTTTTTTACATTTTGTCATAAATATTTAGGTAGAATTACGCAAAACTGCCAACTTAACACGCGTAAAGTGGCTATTTGTATTCAGTATTGGTTGGAACATGTAAATTTGTCCCAATATAAGCAGGTAGAAATTTGGTGCTAATCTTCAATTTAATTCGTTTAGGAAACAGTTATGCTTCAATTTAAAGTCATTCCCGTAACGCCGTTCCAACAAAACTGTACTTTGTTTTGGTGTGATGAAACGATGGAAGGCGCGGTAATCGACCCCGGCGGTGATTTTTCAACAATTCAAGCCGCAATTTCCGAGCTAAACATTACCTTAAAAAAGGTATTGTTAACGCATGCTCACATCGATCATGCGGGAGCCACAAATAAAGTCGCAAACTTTTATAACGTAAACATTGAAGGGCCAAGTAAACAGGATCAATTTTGGATCGATCTTATCCCTGAACAAAAAGAGCGTTTTGGATTTTCTGATGCTGATTTTTTTGAAACGGATAGATGGCTAAACCAAAACGATGTTGTAACGTTCGGGAATATAGAGCTCGAAGTGTATTTTTGTCCGGGACATACACCAGGTCACGTTATTTTCTTCCATCGAGAGTCTAAATTAGCGCAAGTGGGAGATGTTTTGTTTAAAGGCTCTATTGGCCGCACTGACTTCCCTAAAGGCGATCACCCAACATTGGTAAACTCTATTCGAAACAACCTATTTCCGCTGGGAGACGACGTTAGATTTATTCCTGGACATGGGCCAATGAGTACATTTGGTGAAGAAAGAAAAACCAACCCATTTGTTAGCGACCGTGTTTTTGGTTAACCCTTTTAACAAGAATGTAGAAGAGATTAGATTGTGAAAGCTGCTATATACGAAGTACAAACATTATTGAAGAAGATCGACTCTAGTAATATTTTTCAATGGTGTGTCATTGTTGTCATTATCATGTCGGCGTTGCTTATTGGTGCGAAAACACATGACTTACCGCCGGGCGCGGTTGAAGTACTGTCGTTTCTTGATTCTGCGGTTACGGTATTTTTTGTTATTGAATTAACCATTCGATTTTTAGCGTATAAAGACAAAAAAACATTTTTTAAAAGTGGCTGGAACATTTTCGATACCATTATTGTTATTGGTAGCTTGATCCCAACGGGTGGTTCTGGCGTATTGTTAGCAAGACTCTTGAGAGTATTTAGGGTATTGCGTTTAGTTTCAATGGTTCCAGAACTTCGCTTACTTATAAACGCTTTAATTAAAGCTATTCCGCGTATGGGATACATTGCTTTATTAATGTTTGTTATTTTTTACTTGTATGCTGCGGTTGGCAGCATAATGTTTCATCAGATTAATGAAACGTTATGGGGAGATGTTTCGATCTCAATGCTTACTCTGTTCAGAGTCGCGACTTTTGAAGATTGGACCGACGTGATGTACGAAACAATGGCAGTGCATCCGATGAGTTGGATATTCTATTTAAGTTTTATTTTCTTAACGGCGTTTATCTTCTTAAACATGATGGTAGGTACTATTCTTGAAGTTATGGGCGAAGAACATGAAAACTTTAGAGCGCAAGCCCATGGAGAAGTTGGTTCAGGTGCTGAGCCTGCAAGCAGAGCGCAAATTGAAAACCTTGAAAAAGAACTCGCTGAAATAAAACTATTGTTAATGAAAAAGTAACGATAAAAAGTTATTAACCTTTGCTGATTAATAGTATGAAAATATGCTAACGTTGTTTTAATCGTGTAGCATATTTTCAAAAGGATTTTTAGAATACACACATCACTTGATTTTTACCCTAAATAATAAAGGCTTCAAATGCGTATAAAAAAATGTAAGTTATTTATTATTTACATATTTTTTATTTTTTCCCTTCCTTTTTCTGTATTTGCTGAACAAGTAGATATTGCCCAAAAGCTCATTGAAATAAAGGCGATTAAGAATAGTAACTCTGCCCTCAATGAACTCGTTCTGTTAGAAGAAAATAATGAATTGTCTGTGCTTGAACAAGCTGAATTGTTGCATGTTAGAGCAGATGTATATTTTGCACAAAATGACTTTGAACACGCACTAGAGTCGTTTCAACGACTCCAGATTTTTGCGTCAAATAATGGACTAGACGAAAAAAACGCACTCGCGTTTAAATTTATTGGTATTGCTCAGTACTACAAAGGTAACAACGAAGACGCTATCAATGCGTATCAGGAATCAGCAACTTTTTTTAGCGAAACCAAAACGCCAGTAAAACATGCTAATTTACTGAATAATATAGCATTATCATATGCTGCTATGGGAGAAACGTTTGAAGCACTTCGCTTTTATAAAAAAGCAGAGTTGTTATATATCGCGTCTGGTACTGTTGCTGATCAAATTGATATACGAGGTAATATTGCTGAACTCTACATGAGAATTGAGCGATACGATGTCGCTATTACAGTGCTCAATGAAGTGCTAGAACAAAAAATAGCGCTTAAAGATGAAGAAGGTATTGCGATAACTTATTCAGACCTAGGGGTTTCGTATAAAAAAGCAAAGCAATACGATAAGGCGCTAGAATATACTGTTAAAGCTTACGAATATTATCAATTCACGAACAAAACGTATTTTGTCGCATCTCAGTTACATAATCTTGCTGAGTTACATGCGGAAATAAAACAGCCCCAAAAAGCCATTGAGTACGCTGAAGAAGCGATTGAGTTAGCACAATTAACCGAAAATAATTACGCTAAAGTCGGCGCGTTTCATAGTTATGCTTTTGCACTTTATCATTTAGAACAGGTTGACGAAGCGTTAAAGTATTTAGAGCGCTCTCAAAAAGGTGCTATTGAAATGGCATATCAGCAGCAAATAAATGATAACTTATCATTATTTTCACTGATTTATGCTTATCAAAAAAATACGGTAAAAGCGTTAGATACACAGCAAGAATACATAAAAGAGCATTATAAACGTTCTAACGATCAAATTAACAAACAGTTGAATCAGTTTGAATCAAGTCAGCTAAAAGAAAAAGTTAAAAATTTAGAGCATAAAAACGCACTACAAGAGCTACAGAATCAAAAGGCTCATCAAGAACGCAATCTCGTTATTATTATTGTTTTATTTGCGCTTATATCTGCTTTTTACTTTTACAGGCGCACAAAAGATCGAGAATCAAAAGTTGAACTCGCTAACAAAATTCAAAAACGTACTCATGAGCTGGAAGAATTAACTAAAGAACTTGAACACGCTAATGAGGTTAAAAGCCAATTTCTAGCCAACATGAGCCACGAAATTAGAACACCGTTAACGGCGGTAATTGGGCAATCGGAAGCGATTTTAGCAGGTGATATTGAAGAAAGTGCTATTCAAAATGAAGTTGGTATTATCCATTCAAATAGTCTTCATGTTCTTGATTTAATTAATAGTATTTTAGATCTAAGTAAAATCGAAGCAAATAAACTAGAGTTAGACCCTCATCATCAAGACCTGCAAGTGGTATTTGTAGAGTTGGTTAATATGTTCGCTGAACAAGCAAAGTCTAAGGGCTTAAAGTTCACTATTGTTCATCGCTTACCTGTGCCGTTTATTATTAATATCGACGCTTTTCGTTTAAAACAAATACTCATTAACTTGTGTTCAAATGCCGTTAAATTTACCCATAAGGGCGAAGTAACCCTTACAATTTCTGTAACTGAACAATATTTACATTTTAAAGTTGCAGATACTGGTATAGGTATGAGTGATACACAATTAAATGAAATATTTAATAGTTTTACTCAAGGAGACAGCAGCATTAGCCGTCGGTTTGGTGGATCTGGACTAGGGCTAAGTTTATCAGAACAGCTCGCGACGCTTATGGGGGGTGAGATATTTGTAGAAAGTGAGCTTAATAAAGG
Source organism: Colwellia sp. (assembly GCA_020630795.1). Classification (GTDB taxonomy): domain Bacteria; phylum Pseudomonadota; class Gammaproteobacteria; order Enterobacterales; family Alteromonadaceae; genus Pseudocolwellia. The sequence goes on along the minus strand of JAHDIK010000007.1, from coordinate 173,652 downwards.
CAGTGTGTTTACGCTAACCTTGCCTTGTTCGTACGGATTTGGGGTAGATGAAACCTATGAAATGAAAGAGGTTTTGGAAAATCCGCTATCAGAGCTTAAAAATAAATGCTCAGGGCAGGTTATTTTAGCCGATGATCATCAAGACAACTTACGTTTAATTGCTCGTATTCTTTCTTCTCTCGGAGTCGATGTACTAACAGCGTCTAATGGTAAAGAGGCGGTTGAATTGTATTTAAACAATTCTCCTAAGCTTATATTGATGGATATACAAATGCCTGAAATGGATGGTATTGAAGCGTTTAACTTATTAAAGCAAAAAGGCTGTAAACTCCCTGTAATTGCATTGACCGCAAATGCGATGTCGCATGAGGTGGAAGAGTATTTAGCCTTAGGGTTTGATGGACATCTTAAAAAGCCGATAGAACGCAGTGTTTTTGTTAATACGATCGTAAAATATTGTTGTGACTCATCAGTATCAGAAGACACAAAATCAGAGGCAGTTAATATCGATACCTCAGACTTGGTTACGCAATTCAGGTCAAATCTCGCTTTAGAACAACAAGATATTATATTGCATTTAAATAACAAAGATTACGAAAAGCTTGCTCAATTGGCTCATCGAATTGCAGGAGCAGGGCAAATGTTTGGTTATGCTCAGTTGTCAGAAAAAGCAATTGGTGTTGAATATGCTATCAAAAATGAATTCCCAAATATTCATGATTTTACTCAGTATTTGTTAAATGAAATTGATAATGTGCTCTGGTAGGTAATGTTATATAGGGTTACAACTCCCTAGTAGCTTTAGTCAGTTGTAAGGCTGTTACTTAATTTCATTAAGCATCTCAATTAATTTCACAACAGTTTTCCAGTTTCGAGTTGTTGCTGTTACGTTTAATTTTCGTTCCAACAAATTATTGGTTATTTTTGTTTTCCCGTATCCATTAGGGCAGTGCAGGTAAACAATAGAATCATTTTGTACCAGTGTTTCAGTATCGGATAAATAACTCGGTATATTCTGTTTTTCCCACTCTTCATTTACATTTTCAGATAAAAAGCTAAACAATGTTTTACTTCCGTCTTCTTGAATAGACAGGTTATCGAACGGAAGTTGATTAAGTGCATTTTTGAAGTCATTTTCAGCAATGACTTCAACGGGTACGTCAAATGAAAAGTGTTGAGTTATAGCGTGTTCAATTTTAGCTTTAAGCTCATTCTTTGAATTACTGGCGCTTCTAAAAACAACGTTTCCACTTTGGATGTACGTGGATACAGATGATAAATCTAGTGTCTCAAAAAGTGTTTTCAATTCTTTCATGTTTACTTTTTTCTGACCACTGACATTGATACCGCGTAACAAGGCAACGTAGTTGTTCATTGTTAATTTACCTTACTCATTAGAACCTTAATACCTAATACAATCATCGCGGCTCCCATAACGCGATCTACCCAATGACCCATTTGTTGAAATTTTTTATTGATTGAGGGGCGAGATAATAAAAACACAACACTTGAAAACCATATAAGCTGAATAAGCATCATCCATACGCCATAAATAACCAAATGTGAAATAGGCAAATCAGGTGACAAAACGAGCGTAAATAAAGAAACAAAATAAATAGGTGCTTTAGGGTTTAGCGCATTGCACAAAAAGCCTTTGCCAATAATACTAACGGTCGAGTGTTGTACCGTATTATTAGTGACGCACTCTTGTGAGTGCGCAGTGTTATTGTTTTCACTCGGATTACTTTTTTTAGCTTTTAAGCCGTTTATTCCAATGTAAATTAAGTAACATCCGCCAAAAATTTTGATAGCCCATAACCAAAATTCAGAGTGAGCGATAACCGCCGCTAAACCTAATACTGAATAAATAATGTGAACAGATAACCCAAGTGCAATACCTACACTACACAAAAAACCTGTTTTTTTACCATGAGATAATGTTTGTTGTGACACTAGTACAAAGTCGGGGCCTGGCGAGGCTGCTGCTAAAAAATGAATGGTTGTAACAATTAGTAAGCCTTGAATTAAGTCCAATGTAATCACCTCTATGTACTGTTGAATTTATTCTATGGGGCGCGCGTAGTATTGTCTATGGAATAATTAATAAAGGATTCTCAGTATTTAATTGATTTGCATTATTACTGCGATATTCAACCGTGATAAACTAGCTACATATTGATTAATGATACGTACTTATGTTCCAACTTAATTTTACCGAGTTTACCCAAGAAGAGTTTTTACGAGACTATTGGCAAAAAAAGCCTGTGTTAATTCGACAAGGTTTTAAAAATTTTGAAGACCCAATTTCTGCCGATGAATTAGCTGGTATCGCTTGTGAAGAACAGGTTCAGTCAAGGTTAATTCAAAAGACAGAGGGAAAATGGACTGCAGAGTTTGGTCCCTTTGAGTCTTATGAACACTTGGGGGAAAATGATTGGTCTCTCGTTATTCAAGCGTTAGATAATTGGTCTGAAGAAGCTGCGCAAATGATTGAACCTTTTAGGTTTATTCCGCATTGGCGCTTAGATGACCTTATGGCAAGTTTTGCTACGCCAAATGGCAGTGTAGGCCCGCATATTGACTTGTATGACACGTTTATTTGTCAAGGCTCAGGTAATCGACGTTGGAGGGTTGGTAATAATGGTGAACATAAACAATTCGCTGCACATTCTGCGCTATTACATGTAGAGAGTTTTGACCCTATCATCGATGCCGAATTATCGGCTGGCGATATTCTTTATATTCCACCTGGGTTTCCTCACGAAGGAGTTTCACTTAACAACTCCATGAGTTTTTCAATCGGATTTAGAACGAACTCAAGCGTGAGTTTATTTAGTGCATTTGCAGATTACATGATTGATAACGAAGAGGGCACAGAACTTATTGAAGATCCTCATCGAAAAACCACCAAGCACAGCGGTGCAATTGATCGTGACGATTATGATCTGATTAAACAGCAGTTGCTTAACGTGTTGGACAATGACGAATTATTTCGCAAGTTTACGGGAAGCTATTTAACGCAAGCGAAACACGAGTTAGATCTCATTCCTAATGAAGAACCATACACAGACGATGAGATAGCTGAAATCTTATCGCAAACGCAGCTAAAGCGTTTAGGAGGCCTTAGGGCGTTTTATTTTACGGAAACCGTTGATGATGGCGTGTGCTATATAAATGGCGAACAAGTGCTATTTAATGCTGAAATTGCACCCGCTATTAAGTTAATGTGCGATAACGTATGTGTTGAAACCGACATGTTAGCGCCGTGGTGCGGTAATCAATCGTTCATTAAGTTTATTCAACAGCAATTAGCATTAGGTTACTGGTACTTTGCCGAATAATAACCGTTTATAAAGCAATATAATTAACAGAGAATACCTAGAGATATTGAATGCGCATCGATAAATTTATTTGTAAAAGCACCGAACTCACACGAAGTGAAGCTAAAAAAGTATTAAAAAGTGGAGAAGTTAGAGTAAATGGCGAAGTAGTGAAGAACCCTGCTACCCAAGTTCACGAAAACAATACCATTGATATTGACGGTCAGGTACTCACGGCTAGAACCTCTAGATATATTGTTGTTCACAAACCACTAGATACGATTTGCTCAAACGTGGATGAAGTATATCCATCCATTTTGCATTATGTTGAAGTGGATCGCGCATTTGATCTTCATATTGCAGGTCGGCTTGATGCTGATACAACTGGTTTAGTGATTGTGACTGATGATGGACGTTGGTCACACAATATTATTTCACCTAAAAAAGATTGTGAAAAAACGTACCGAGTTTGGTTACGTAATCCAATAAAACAGGAGTATATTGCTACCTTTGAACAAGGAATTCAATTACAAGGTGAAGATGGGCTCACAAAGCCTGCAGTATTGAATATTATTGATGAACAAGAAGTGCTATTAACGATTACAGAAGGTAAATATCATCAGGTTAAACGTATGTTTGCTGCAATTGGTAATAAAGTTGTAGGTTTACATAGAGAACGTATAGGTTGTGTTGAACTAGGTGATTTACCGTTAGGTGAATGGCGTTATTTAACTGAAGAAGAGGTAGAGTTTTTTAAGTAGCACATTTTTTAAAATTAACAAGTTTTTCACAAAAAGATCTAAACTTTTTAAAAGGATCGCCGATGTAATGTGTGTACGTTATGTTAATTTTTAATTTGAGGCTAAGAATAGAAAGACTATGGACGCTATACCTGACATTTTACCTACAGTGTTGCTGTCAAAATTAGAAAGTGCAGCGAAGGATCGCAATCAAAAAAACAAACACTATAAACAAATTAAATTATCATCAGAGCAAGATACTGAAACGAATGATGATAAGAAGGCGAATTTAGTGTCTAAAACGTCAACTTGGACAGAAACAGACAGACGTTCAACTAATGATAGAAGAAAACAAATCGCCAAAAGAGGGCGTTGGTTAGAATCGAGAAATTCTACAGATAGACGTAAAAATAGAGACGCTATTTCAATTACGATATAACCCTGTAATACCTATCACTATGTGTTAATTCGTTAATGACTGATGAAAACATTAACAATAATTATTTATAAAACATAACGATAGGTAATAAAATTACTCACAGAGTCGAGCAAACTAACGCAAATCAAAGAACTACTTTTTAGGGTTTAGTTCGTTAAACTTTGCTAATTGTTCTGGAGTAGCGGGCAGTTGATGTTTTTCTTTCCATTCTGCGTAAGGCATGCCATAAACCTGTTCTCTAGCAGTATCAATATCTACATCTACGCCTAGCGCTTTAGCTTCAGCTACGGTCCATTTTGAAAAACAATTTCGGCAAAAACCAGCAAGGTTCATCAGTTCAATGTTTTGAACATCTTTTCGATTGTCTAGGTGCGCAAGTAAACGCCTAAAAACGGCCGCTTGAATTTCTATTTCTTTATCCATTAATAAATTGCCTTTATGTTAATGAGGTTTTATTGATCTGATTCTTTTAACGTTTGTGTAGCTTCAGTTGTTATGTCGGTAGTGACAGCGTCTTCTACCGGTATAACATCTTCTGGCTCTGGTGTTGCTTGTTCGTGTCGTCTAATTTGTACGATCATACCCATGTAAGGGTGATCAAAGTAATGAATCTCATTACTTCTTACGCGTTTATTTTGTTCAAATCGAATCGACTTTAATGGGATAGGATCTGAATTAGCTAATTGTTGGGTAGCTTGCTCAGCAATCGACATATTAATGACATTGAAGTCAGCTGTTATATGTAAAAACCTTTCTACCTCAACTTTTAAAAAGCCTTCAATCGACCAGCTTTGAGGAGGCAATTGAGGCGCAATCAATTTTTGTTCGCCGTTCAAATTAAGCGGAGATGCAATATATTGAGAGTCTTCTTTGTTATTGTTTAATTCAGACAATACGGTATCTAGGTCATGCGATTGTGTTTTAGCTTCGTTAATAATTTCAGCAAGCTTAACCATTAACGCTTGCTCATTATTTACCGTGTCTATTTGAATTTGTGTATCTCTATTTGCCATTTCAATTGGTTGATTATCAACGACAGTACTATTTTCACCGTTTATATCAACGATTGGTGTATCTGTTGTAGGTGCTTCTGTGTTGTTTTCAATAAGTTGTTCAAGTGTCTGTTTCTCAAGCGCAGCATTGTAGTCAGCCATTGCGGTTAAATAACTCGCCATAAGGTTATCACCAGCAGAAATTTTTAGCGGTATCGCTTCTGACTTTAATCGGGTTATTTGTCTCCAGCCTGTGTGTAATAAAGGCTTAAAACTGCGGCTTCTTTTTAACTGCTGCATAATATCGTGTAGTTTTAACGACTCTTCATTAATGATATATGGAATTTCTGTCGTTAAATCTTCTTCACCGGTAATTAGCTCTGGTGATGAGAATCTTGATACTTCACAGAAAGTTTCAGGAGAATAAAATGCGTCAAAAACTGGCTCTTGTATCTCATATGTGGTTAATAACAAAGGCCCATTGAGGTCAATAAATGTATGGTTAACGTTGTAACGATCTTGTTTAGGAGTACCGGTTTCATTTAAGGTTTCAATCAAGGTTTCGTTAATAAACTCTGATGCTGTATTTAGGTCATTGGCGTCGGTGGAGATAGTGGTTGCGAGCTGAGTCGTTTCAGTCGTTATCGCTTCAATATTATCAATGTTATCAGTGTTCGTAGTTAATGTTGTATCAGGTATAGATTCATCTTCCGGTACAACGGGATATTGAGGGAACTGCTTACATTGTGGTAGTGCCGCTTGTACTTCTTCTAAAGTAGGCGCTAAATATGGAGAAAGTATATCTATAATATTTTCTTGTTCGGGTAAGGTACTGGTATCAGGAAATACTTCTTGAAGTTGAGTTTTATCGCCAAGTTGTTTGAACAATATAACTTCTATTTCAAACCATGTATTTTCGTATGTTTTAAATGCTGCGTAGCTAGAGTGCGGCAATAAAACAAGTGACAAGAGGGCAAAGCTCTTAACAATATTCATTAAATTCCTAAACAAGTTGTTTCCTTTATTTCGCAATAATAACAAATTTCTGGGCAATTTAGGTATTAAAAGCGTTAACTTTATCGATAAATTGCCCAAATGCTTTGTTCTGTTTATTGCGAAAGTTCGTTAAGTATATTGGTAATTAATATAAATCGAGACTTACTGTCTTCTGTTTTTTGAACAAACTTCAGTTTATTCGCACCGTCCATTTTGTACTTTGAGTTTTTTTGTTGTATTAGTTTAATAATCAACATTGGGTCAACTTTTGTATTGTCGCTAAACTCAATTGAACCGCCTGTACTGCTGGCGTCGATGCGTGAAATACCTATTTTTTGAGCTTTTAATCTCAACTTGGCAACATGTACTAAGTTTTTAGCTGGCTGCGGTAATAAGCCAAAACGATCAATTAGTTCAACTTGAATGTCATCTAATTCTTGTTTGCTGTTACAGCTAGCAATCCGTTTGTATAAGCTTAATCGCAAACTCACGTCAAAAATGTAATCTTCTGGTAGTAACGCAGGTACTCTTAGTTCTATTTCTGTTTGGTTTCGCATTACTTGGTCAAGTGAAAGCTCTTTTCCATCTTTTAGGGCAGTTACCGCTTCGTCTAACATTTCCATGTATAAACTAAAGCCTATTTGGCTCATAGAGCCACTTTGATCTTCGCCGAGTAATTCACCAGCACCACGAATTTCTAAATCGTGTGTTGCTAAGGTAAAGCCTGCTCCTAAATCTTCAAGCGATGCAATGGCGTCTAAACGCTTTTTCGCATCTTTAGTCATACGTTTTTCGTGCGGAGTAAGTAAGTATGCATATGCTTGGTGATGTGATCGTCCTACACGACCTCGAAGCTGGTGGAGTTGAGCTAAACCAAGGTGGTCGGCGCGATCCATAATAATGGTATTTGCGCTTGGTACGTCGATACCTGTTTCGATAATAGTCGTACAAACAAGTACGTTGAAACGCTGGTGATAAAAGTCACTCATAATACGCTCAAGTTCACGTTCACGCATTTGACCGTGCGCTGTAACAATGCGCGCTTCAGGAACTAGCTTTTGAATATCAGCTGCTGTTTTTTCTATGGTGTCTACGTTGTTATGAAGAAAGTAAACTTGACCACCACGTAGCGTTTCACGAAGAATTGATTCACGTATTAGCGCATCATCTCGCTCGCGTACAAATGTTTTAACGGCAAGGCGTTTAGCTGGCGGAGTTGCAATAATAGACAAGTCTCGCATACCACCCATTGCCATATTTAAAGTTCTTGGAATAGGAGTTGCTGTGAGGGTAAGAATATCAACATTGCTGCGTAGCTTTTTAATTTTTTCTTTTTGTTTTACGCCAAATCGATGTTCTTCATCAACAATCAATAAGCCTAAGTCTTTATATTTTATGCTGTTTTGAAGGAGTTTGTGTGTTCCAATGAGGATGTCTATTTCACCTGACTCTACCTTGGCAATAACCTCATTTTGCTCTTTTGCGGTTTTAAAGCGTGATAGCACTTCTATTGACACTGGCCAGTTTGCAAATCTGTCTCTAAAGTTCTCGTAATGCTGTTGCGCAAGTAGGGTGGTAGGTACAAGTATTGCCGTTTGCTTATTGTCGTTAACCGCAATGAAGGCGGCTCGCATAGCCACCTCGGTTTTACCAAAACCAACATCACCACATACTAACCTGTCCATTGCTTTTGGAGAAAGCATGTCGCTAATAACAGCATTTATCGCTTGTTCTTGGTCAAGGGTTTCTTCAAAACCAAAGCTATCAGCAAAAGCGCGATAGTCTTCTTTATTTCGTTTGTAGGTATGTCCGTGATTATTTGCTCGTTTTGCATAAACATCGAGTAGTTCTGCTGCAACGTCTTTAACTTTCTCTGCAGCTTTCTTCTTTGCCTTGCTCCAGCTGTCGGTACCTAGTTTATGTAATGGCGCGCTTTCAGCGTCAGTGCCAGAATATCGGCTAATTAAGTGCAGTGAACCAACGGGTACATACAATTTTGACTCGTTAGCGTACGTTAACATTAAAAATTCGGTGGTTATTCCACCCGTTTCTAATGTTTCAAGCCCCATGTAACGACCAATACCGTGATCTATATGTACAACAGGTTGCCCGATAGATAGCTCTGCTAAGTTCTTAAAGAGAGCATCGGCTTGAATGTCTTTTTCTTTGTTTCTACGGCGTGTTTGTTGAACTCTGTCGCCCAATAATTCTGATTCTGTGATTAACGCGATTGAGTTTTTCTTGGCAACACCTTTGCTTTGAAAGATAAAACCTTGAGTGAGGGCGTTTACGCTAATCCCCATTTGTTCATCACTATCAATAAACTCATCAATTGTGGCAAATGTTGTTGGTTTTATGTTGTCGCGTTTTAGTAGCTCTAATACGCTTTCACGACGACCTTCACTTTCTGCAATAAAAAGTATCTTCGATGGCGACTCTTTGTCTGCAACAAAGTTATTTATCAGCTCAAATGGATGTTTTAACTTATGATCGATGGTTAAGTCAGGTAATGGCGTAACGTCAAAGTGTATAAGGCTTGATTTACTTGACTCGGGTTCAATATCGCTTATTGGTTTTATGGTGATGCGATCGTACGGCTTAATAGCGGTATATAGCTCTTCGCTGTTTAAAAATAGTTTGCTTGGATCTAATAACGGGCGTGATGTGTCAAATTTTCTGTCTTCAAATCGGTATTGAGCATCCGTCCAGAATTGTGAAATGGCTTTATCAATGTCACCCGAAAAAATAACTAAAGTGTCTTGGCTTAGGTAATCACATAAGGTATTGGTTTCGTCAAAAAATAGAGGTAAGTAGTACTCAATACCAGCCGGAAGAATACCGTCACTTACATGGTGGTAAATTGAATCTTTTGGAATGTTACCGGGGAACGCTTCTCTGTACTGACTTCTAAATAAATTAATACCGTTTTTGTCTGTTGGAAATTCGTGAGCGGGCAATAAGTTAATACCTGAAACTTTATCACTCGAACGTTGGGTTTCAGGATCAAATAATCGAATTTCGTCTATTTCATCATCAAAAAAGTCTAACCTGAAAGGAGACTTACTTCCCATTGGAAATAAATCGATTATTGCGCCGCGAGCCGAAAACTCGCCATGCTCCATAACTTGATCAACATTACGGTAACCACTGGCTTCTAATTCTTGTCTAAGTTTATGTAGATCTTTGTTGTCGCCTTTTGAAATAACTAAACTATTTAAGTCGAGGTACTTTTTCGGTGCGATACGTTGAAGTAGCGTACAAATAGGAACAATAACAATACCTTGTTCCATTCTAGAAAGTTGATATAGCGTAGCTAATCGTTGAGAAATAATATCTTGATGCGGTGAAAACGTATCATAAGGTAGCGTTTCCCAGTCAGGAAATAGGCAAATAGGTAAACTATTATTAGTATTCAAACTGTTGAGTTCACGCTCTATTTTTAATGCTGATGGGGTGTCATGAGTTAATAACAATACAGGCGCATTTGCTGTTGCTGCACCATGATATATCGCTAAACTTGAACTACTGCCTTTTAGGTTAGTCCATGTTTTTTTATCGGCATTTTTTCCTTTTCTTTTCGCTAATACGGGTGTGAAAAGATGTGCGGCTTTACTCATAACGTCTCTACATATTTATTGAAATTTAAATCAAGTTATTGCGTGTTTAAGACAGGCCATGAAAGAGAAAAATTAACAGGTGTTTTACTTCTCAATATTAACCATCAAAAATCGGCGAATATAGTAGCACGAGATAATGCAAAAAGTTTATGTAATTACACTCGTTTATCTTTAAATTTAAATTGAATAAAAGCGTTTAAAATTGGGAGTTATGCCCTGAACTCTGGTAAAATGTTTGCCATTATTATTTTAGTTACGTTAGCGAATGGTTAGCGTAAACATTTATATTTTTACTTAGGATATACCTTTGACCAATAACGATATTTTACGCCGCCTTAGATACACCTTTAATTTTAACGATCAAAAAATGATAGCCATTTTTGAGTTGGCTGATCGTACTGTAACTAGAGAGCAAGTAAGTAGTTGGTTGAAAAAAGACAATGATCCAGCATGGGTTAATTGTACAGACACGACATTAGCAAGTTTTTTAAATGGATTAATTAACGATAAAAGAGGTAAGAAAGAAGGCCCTCAACCTCAGCCTGAAAAGCGCTTAAACAACAATATTATTCTTACAAAATTGAAAATTGCACTTAATTTAAAAGCCGAAGATATTGTTGAGCTATTAAGAGTGTCTGGTTTTAATATCAGTAAAGGTGAGTTAAGCGCATTTTTTAGAAAACCCGATCATAAACATTTTCGTGCGTGTAAAGATCAGTTTTTACGTAACTTTATTAAAGGTATTGATCAAAAATACCATGTAAACCGTCCTGAAAAATTTAAGCCTAAGCAAAATAGTGCTAAACCATCGGCAGACATGCCTGAAAATATTAAAAAGTCGTACAACTCAGCTACTCCAAAAGCGAGTCAGATATATGTTAACCCTAACAAAAAAGAAACTAAGAAAAGTGACAGTGGCAGAAAAACACTGAAACTAAAACCTAAAGATATTTGGGGTGAATAGCTTTACTGACGGTTAAATTAGCGATAAATTGAATGTTAATTATAGAACGTATTGGTTTTTCAGGATAATTTCCTAAAGCGAGCTTATTTAGTATGCATACGTATACCGTAAATATGGCGTAACGAAAGCACCAATGTATCTATCTTTAGCTAACTCAAAATAATAATATTAAGAGAGGATTTATGGCAAACGCAGAGCCGTTAGGCGAACATCAAGGAAAAGATGGAATAGACGAATTAAGTATTATTCCTAAGTGGTTTACTATTCTTACCGTTGTTGTATTGGTATGGAATATTTTGGGAATGTTAGCCTTTTTTGGGCAACAAACCATGCCTGCAGAAGCACTCGCTCAACTACCCGAAGCACAACAAACCTATTATAAAGCAATGCCATTATGGGCTACTGCCGGCTTTGCGGTTGCGGTATTTGCAGGTGTTTTAGGCTCTATATTGTTAATGTTTAAAAAATCTTTTGCTTATGAACTGCTGTTAGCGTCGTTTATTGGTGTTTTAGTTCAGCAATTTCACGCTTTTGTTTTAGCTAATGCTGTTGAGGTTTTTGGAATGAGTGCGTTAGCCATGCCGTTAATGGTTTTTATTGTGTCGTTATTTCTCGTTTGGTTTGCTAAACATTGTATTAAACAAGGGTGGATTACTTAGTAATAAGTCAATCAGTGTATGTTATATCTCGTTATTATCTTTTTAAGTGCATTTTTATTATTTCAAGTTCAACCACTGATTGCTAAATTAATTCTCCCTCTATTTGGAGGGGGAGCCGCCGTTTGGACTGGATGTTTGTTGTTTTTCCAAGCGTTTTTATTGCTAGGGTATTTGTACGCTCATCTATTATCGAAACTGAAAACGGTTAAATTACAATTTGCCTCTCACGCTATAGTGTTATTGGTGAGTATGTTGTTTATTCCAATTGGTTTAAATCAAACCATTGAGGTTCAACAATCAGAACCACTCAACGGCATTTTAACCTTACTAGTATTATCTATTGGTTTGCCGTATTTTCTCTTATCGTCGACAGGGCCATTAATTCAACGTTGGTTAAGTGTTCGGTATGCTAATCAGCCTGACTTTACACCGTACCGTTTATATTCGTTGTCTAATATTGGTTCATTGCTTGCCTTATTAAGTTATCCGTTTGTTTTTGAATCCAGCTTTTTACTGTCAGAACAGTTAACGCTTTGGTCAGTAACTTATGGTGTTTTGGTGTTGTGTTTATTGTGGTTTTGTTATCAATCGTTTCGACTTGATTTGTCGGGCGTTAGTCAAGAACCTTCGGAACTTTCAACAAGTGATATTAATCTAAAAACCCCACGTTACGACTGGCTGTTATGGTTAGCATTATCCGCTATAGGTGTTGTGTTATTGGTGTCTATTACTAATGCGATGACACAAAATATTCCACCCGTACCATTTTTATGGATTCTACCGCTGAGTCTTTACCTCATTACTTTTATTATTAGCTTTCATAGCCCTAAATGGTATGTACGCTGGTATTGGTATGCTTTCTTTATTCTGAGTTCTTTTGCTGGTTTGTTAATGTTTTTTATTGGCTCACAATTCGACATTATCTCTCAAGTGCTCATTTATTCCGCCATATTGTTATCGTCTTGTATGATTTGTCATGGAGAATTAGTACGTATAAAACCCAATACAGAACGCTTAACCTTATTTTATTTAAACATGTCGGTAGGAGGCTTTTTAGGAAGTGCATTCGTTGCTTTTGTTGCACAACGCTTGTTTGATCAATACTTAGAGTTTCCTATCGCACTTGTGAGTGTTTTTGTTCTTCTTGCCCTGTGTATTTGGTTGCTACAGGCACAAAGTAAGGGAGAACAAGAGAAGTTTTCACAAGCTATAGCGTCATCTAGTATCGTATTTGCAGTATTACTTGTTGTTGGGTTTGTTTCGTTAAACGAAAAGTTTAAAGAAAACACGGTGGAATTGAGCCGAAACTTTTTTGGTTTACTAAGCGTGAAAGATGTTGATGTGAATGGTGTTGTAGAACGTAGGTTAATAGATGGAACAACATCACATGGCACACAGTATATTGATGAACAGTTAACGCAAGTTCCTCGTAGCTATTACCGAAAAGATACTGGAGTTGCGCTAGCACTTGAGCACTTATTTATGTCGCCAAGAAAACATGTTGGGCTTATTGGATTAGGTGCAGGAACTTTGGCAGCCTATGGAAAAAAAGGCGACACTTACACATTTTATGAATTAAACCCAAATGTAGAGCGCATGGCCAGAGAGTACTTTTCTTACATTGATACAAGTAAAGCTGATGTTCGTGTAAAACTAGGTGATGGACGTGTAACTTTGCAACGAGAGCTAGAATCGGGTGACTTTGCGTTATTTGATGTATTGGTTATTGATGCTTTTTCTGGAGATTCAATTCCTGCTCATTTACTCACACAAGAAGCATTCGAGCTATATACCGCTCGCATGAAAGACGAGGGAATAATTGCTATTCATGTAAGTAACAGTCACCTTGATTTAACACCACTGGTTAAAAGCTTGGCGGATAATATAAGTTATTCATCACTTTACGTGAAAACGAAAGCAAACACTGAAGAAGTTACTCAAACGGAATGGATTCTTATTACCAAAAACACAGCGTTTTTGAGAAACACGAAAGTGAAACGGCTAATGACTGAGTGGCCACAAAGCGTTAAAAACCTTGGTGATAAAAAATTAATTTGGACCGACAATTACAGCAATTTATTGTCGGTATTAAAGTAATCGCATGAGTATAATTGTGTTATGCGATTACATTACATTATTTAATTTCGCTTATGAGTTTTGATTTACCAGCTACCCGTATTTTCCATACTTAACCATGGTTCTTGAGGTGGTAATGCTCCATCTTTTTGCAGCAATTCAATAGAAATATTGTCTGGTGATTTAACAAACGCCATACGTCCGCATCTTGGAGGTCTGTTAATTGTTATCCCTGCATCCATTAATTTCTGGCAAAACTCATAAATGTTTTCTACTTCGAATGCTAGGTGTCCAAAATTACGGCCGTCACTATATTCTTCAGTTGAACCCCAATTATGCGTTAACTCAACTTCCGGTTCACCTTCAGCAGTAGCAAGGTAAACAAGGGTGAATTTACCTTCGGGTACGTCGATACGTTTAGTTTCGATTAAACCAAGTAAATCAATATAAAACGAAAGAGACTCGTCTAAATCGTTAACTCGAACCATAGTGTGTAAAAACTTCATTCGTTACTCTACCTTATCGTAAATATCACATGTTTGTCGTTGAACATTCATCGTTGTAGATAATTAATACATAAATTATTGTGCAGGGGAGTATAAGGCACACTCAAAAATTTACCTTAAATTTTTGTGATTGTGTCAAGATTTATTGATTACAGAACGACTTAGTGAATTTACGTCAGTGTAAGTGATAACACATTTAACGTAATAATTTTTAACGTTAAAAACCTACATTTTATCTTTTTATAAAAATATATTTAACCTGTTAATGTTATGTTATAACATTACCGTTGGTATTTGTTATGTTATAACATAACCATAATGAAGGATTAAAAATAAATTTGAGAGATATAATGCAAAAAGAAATCATTGTAGCCTCGTCTTTGTGTGTTCGTTTTAACAACCAAACCGTATTAGATGATGTTAGTTTTAAAGTTCATGAAGGCGAAGTTTTTGCCTTGCTTGGCGGTAACGGCGCAGGAAAATCGACAACGTTAAAAACGTTTCTTGGTACGGTTTTACCTGTTAGCGGTAACGCAAGTATTTTAGATATGTCTGTAACAGATGAAATCGATTCTATTAGGCGAAAAGTCGCTTATTTACCTGAATCGGTTACCTTGTATGGCCATCTTTCGGGAATAGAAAACATCGAGTATTTTCTTTCTCTTGCACAAATAACATGTAGCACTAAAGCAATTGAAGAAGCGTTAAAAAGAGTTGCTTTACAAGAAAATGCTTGGCACAGAGCAATGTCTAATTACTCTAAAGGAATGCGTCAAAAAGTAGCGATAGCATTAGCTTTACTTCGTAATGCACCCGTTTTGTTTTTAGATGAACCCACCTCTGGTTTAGATCCAAATGCGATAGACGAATTTAATCAGCTTATTGCTACTTTGGCGGCTGAAGGTACAACCGTGTTTATGGTAACTCACGATGTTTATGGTGCTTGTCAAATTGCTCACAGAATTGGACTGTTAGATAACGGAAAAATTGTTGGTATGTTTGAAAGGGGCGAAAGTTCTCATATCGATACTGAATCAGTTCATTCGGCTTTTTCTGCGAGAAATAAACGATGAGCATCATCAGTCAAATAACTCGCGATGAATGGCGCTTTTGGAAGCGTACTAAAATTGCTACTACGGCTCTAATCATTGGCACATTGCTCGCGTTAATTTCAGCGGTAGTTAATACGATTGAAATGGAACACGCTACCCATGAACGTGAACATTTACAGCACACCTCTGAATCTCGATTTTTAGAGCAGCCTGATCGTCACCCTCATCGCATGGTGCATTATGGTCATTATGTATTTAGAGCGCCATCTCCGCTAAGCATAATTGAACCTGGGGTTGATGCCTTTACTGGCACGTCAATTTTTTTAGAAGGGCATAGGCAAAACAGTGCGATGTTTTCAGAGCAACGCCAAGCGTCAGGTATGACCCGTTTCAGTAGTTTAACGCCAAGCTTTTTACTGCAAGTACTTGTTCCTCTATTCATTATATTAATTGGCTACGCGAGTATTACGCGAGAGAAGCAAGCGGGTACGCTTAATATAATGATCACCCAAGGCGTTAATTTATCACATTTATTATTTGGCAAATATTTGGCGTTACTTTGCAGTGGTTTTCTAATGTTACTTCCGTTAGTTATTTCTGCTATTTGGGCCACAACAAACGGCGAATCAGTGTTACTTACGAGTAGTTTTGTCGCTGGCTATGTTCTCTACATATTAATATGGAGTGGGCTAGTTTTAGCTGTTTCAGCAATGAGTAAAAAAAGTAGCGCTAGCTTTGCGATATTGGTTGGTATGTGGATTGTTTTTTGTATTTTAATTCCACGTATTGGTAGCTCAAGTGCAGCTGCTTTAGCGCCATCTTTGGGGAAATTAGAAGCAGACTTTGCTGTGCTTGAGGAGTTACGCAAGCTAGGCGACGGGCATAATGCCGCTGATGCTGCATTTGAACAGTTAAAGAAAAACTTGTTGGCTAAATATGAGGTGGAAAAAATTGAAGACCTACCAATCAACTTTCGAGGAAGTGTAGCTCAGTATTCAGAGAAAAAGCTCACGAGCGTATTGAACCAATTTGCTGAAAAACGCATGGAAGAAGAGTTATCTCAAGCACAAATTGCTAGACAGTTTGGCTGGTTAACACCAACAACGGCAATTAGGTCATTTTCAATGATGATCGCTGGTACAAGTTTAGAAACCCATCATAGATTTTTGAGAGAAGCTGAAAACCTAAGGTTCGAATTTGTTCAGTCGCTCAATAAAATTCACCAAGACACGTTAGATTATCAAGCCGACATAAATCGACATAACGATGACAAAGCTGCGCGCGTTAACGCGAGCAACTGGCAAGTATTGTCTGAATTTTCATTTAAGCCTGATGCATCAACGGTCAGATTAGCGAGTAGTACGCCATACCTTATTCAGTTGGTGTTATGGGGTGTAATCGTTATTTTTGGACTCCGTTTTGCCGTAAGGAGAATAAGCTAATGAAGTTTTTTTCAAACATAACAAGAGAAGCTCGTTTTCTTTTTAAACAAAAGTACTTAGTAGGCATTTTAACTGCTGTTTTTGCGTTGTCTTTGTTTTCAGTGTGGTCGGGTCTTAGTGAGATGCAAACTCAGTCGTCAACCATAGAAAGGTTGAAAGAAAAAGATCGAGTTGATCGCGAAAATGTACTTGCGAAACAGTCTGGTTACGGCAGTGCCGCTTACTATGCTTTTCACTTAACTTACTCAGAGCCATCTAATCTAGCATTTGCAGCTATTGGTCAACGAGACGTTTTTCCGTGGAAACATCGTATTCGCATGTTAGCCATAGAAGGTCAGATATATGAAACCGATGCTGATAACCCTGAACTGTCGTTTTTAGGGCGCTTTGATTTTGCCTTTTTGGTCAGTGTGTTATTGCCGCTGTTTGTGATTTTGTTGCTACACGATCTTCGTTCTTCTGAACGAGAAGCAGGGCGTTACGACTTGCTTATAACAACCGCCGTTAAACAAAAGTACTTATGGCTTACAAGAGCATTTGTATTGAGCGCTTCACTTGCGCTTGTATTACTTGTTCCTTTTGTAATAGGTGCAGTGATCTCTAATGCTTCGTTTGTAGGAACGAGTTTAATTGTGCTCGTAGTATTTGCACATATTGTGTTTTGGACGTTATTAATTGTTTGGTACACATCAAACAAAATGGCCTTAAAGCAAAATTCAACACAAGTAGCCTCTGCTCTATTGTCAGTTTGGTTAATGGTAAGTGTGTTAATTCCTGCAACTACTGATGTTGCTATAGACAAAATGGTTACAAGCCCTAATGGCGGTGACATTTTATTAGTACAGCGTGAAGCAGTAAATGATGCGTGGGACCTACCAGATAGCGTTACATGGGACGCCTTTTTAGCAACTCATCCGCAGTGGAAGAATTATACCGATATGGGGCTAACGTTTGAGTGGAAGTGGTATTACGCGTTTCAGCAGGTTGGCGATCAAAAAGCTAGCGAATTATCTGAAAAATATCGCCAAGCAACGCTTGAAAAAGACACGTTAGCAAGTCGTTTGGCTTTGTTGTCTCCACCAATGTTAACGCAAAGATTAATGTCTTCATTGGCTGAAACAGATACACAAGCAGCAATGCAGTATGAGCAGAATATACGAGCGTATCACAACTCGCTGCGCCATTTTTATTACCCATTAATGTTTACTAGAGCTGAATTTAGCTTAGACAAAATGTCAGAGCTACCAGACTTTTCACAGTTTTCTAAAAAATAAATATCAATCCAATTGATAAGGAATATTACAACCATGAAACACCATTCATTTAAGCAACACTTAAAGCCATTAAGTTTTTGTATTAGTGTCGCTTTGTGTACACCATTAACGCTTCAGGCAGCAGACAAGGCTGAAACGGCAAAAGGCGATGTTGAAATTATTGAAGTATCAGGCTTACGCCAAGCGTACCGTGGTAACGTTGAGCAAAAAGACTTACCTCAGTCTGTTGTTACCATTTCTCAGGAAACGCTTGAATTAACGGGCATTACAGGTCTTATGGATTCACTAGAGCTTGTGAGTAGTGTCACCAGACAAAACGATTTTGGTGGCTTATGGGATATGTTTGCAATTAGAGGTTTTGCAGGTGACGAAAACCTCCCATCAGCATATTTAATTAACGGGTTTAGTGCGGGTAGAGGGTTTAGCGGTAATCGTGATCTGTCTAACGTTGAAGTCATGGAGGTTTTAAAAGGTCCAAGCTCTGCATTATATGGCAGAGGAGAGCCGGGCGGTACGGTTAATATCACCACCAAAAAACCTCAGTTTGAAGAGCAAGGATATATAAAACTTACCGCTGGGAGTTTTTCTCATTTCCGTACTGAGGGCGATTATAGCAACGCGATATCAGATAACTTTGCCTTTAGAGTGAACGGTGCTTATGAAGATTCTGAAAGTTACCGTGATACGGTTAATAAGAAAAAAACGGTATTAACACCTTCATTTCTTTACAAGGTGAGTGACGATACTCTTATCAGTTATGAACTAGAGTACTTGAAACAAGAAGCTGACATGGATCGCGGCGTGGTGTTTGTTGAAGGTAAACCATTCTCAGATTCCGCATTTTATGGGGAACCTGCAGATGGTCCTGTTGAAATTGACGCCGTAGGACATCAACTAGAAGTTCAGCACGGCATATCAAACAATTGGGCGTTTAACGCTGGCTTAAGTGTTAGAACATCTTCTTTTGAAGGAAGTGTTTCTGAGCCTCGTTGGTATGACGCAGACAACAACTATATTGTTCGTCAGCGCCGCTACCGTGAGTTTGACGCTGAAGACTTTTCAGGTCGTTTTGAATTTAGTGGAACATCAGAATTCCTCGGCTTTGAGCACAATTTACTCGTAGGTGCCGATTTCTATGAATACGAATTAGACCGTTTAATTCTTCGTTATCGCCATTCAGGTAATGACGGTGATGGCGCTGACGCATTCGCTATTGATTACGACAATCCAAGCTATACAAATGTACTGCCTGAAATGGGCGCGAATACTGATGATCTTGAAAAGCAAAGTGGTCAAGGGTTTTACGTTCAAGATCAAATAAACTTAACCGACAATGTAAAAGCAATGTTTGGTATTCGTTTTGACCATTTTGAACAAGACATCACTAATCGACGTAAAGACAACAGCAAGAGCAGTGTATCAAAAACATATTCGAATCCTCGTTTTGGTTTAGTGTATGAGTTGTCTGACGAGGCTCGTATTTACACAAGTTACTCTGAAGGTGCTCGCCCTAATTCGGGCGTAGACTCTGACGGTAAAGGTCATGATCCGGAAGAAAGTAAGTCTTGGGAACTTGGTGTTAAGTGGGACTTTGATATTGGTTTCCAAGGTACTGCTGCTATATTTGATACGAAAAAAAGCAATATATTAGCAAGCAGTCCTGCTGGCGATGGCACAACGGAAGCAATTGGAGCAGCAGAAAGTAAAGGTTTTGAATTTGATATGTCTTACGACTTAACGTCAAATACACAGCTTTCTGCTTCATATGCATATGTTGACGCAATTAACTCTAAAGAAATCACGCTATGGGACTGGTATGTTATTGAAGAAGGTGCACGTTTAGGCAATGTTCCCGAGCATAGCGGTAGCATTATGCTTCGTCAGTTCATAAACCTTGGGGGTTATACTGGAAACGGTGGTGTTGTTGTTCAGCATGTAGGAAAGCAATTGGGCGATTTTCTAGAGCAAGACTTTGATTTGCCTAGTTATACGCTTGTTAATTTATTTGCTAACGTTGCGTTGTCGAGTAAGATTGAATTAAACGTTAATGTAAATAACTTATTTGGTGAAGAGTATTACCAAAACTCTTACTTTGAAGCGTGGACTATGCCTGGTGCTCCGCGTTCAGTTAAAGCAAGTATTAAATATTCATTTTAGTTAAATGATAAACGACTAACTGGCGGGTATTTTATACGCGCCAGTTATTTTCAAATCTTTAAAAAGTCATTATTCGTCAATTTTTTAATACATAGTGGTAACTTTTGTCTAATTTTTAAGTTCATATTTGTTTTCAATTATACAAACGCTGAACAACGGCTTAGTTGTGGTTAAAATATACTATTCAGACAGAATAACTGTTGTGTACTTCGGCTTGAAAATTCATTAAGCATATACTTTATAAGCATATTCTCCACCTCTAGAGCGCTTTACACTTGGCAAATTATTTAAGGTTTCTGGCAGTAGGCATTTAGTCAAGTTTATTCGAGCTAGCTTTGATATAACCCATTGAAATATAAATAATAATTACTTTTATATAAACTGATGACTCTCATGCTTCATACTCATTGTTGTATATGGGGGCAATGAGTAGTCGCTTAGTTTGCGATTGTTATTATTCAAAAAGTTGGCGTAAGGGGGATGAAAGCTTTAGAATTCTCAATCTTTATATAAAAATAACTCATCAATTACGTTTTCATCTCATGGAGCAACAATGAAATTATTGAAAAATGTGGTACTTAGTGCGTTGTTATGTGTATCGAGTATGCCGTTAATCGCTGGCGAATCTCCTATCACAAAACAGCAAAAAGAAATTGCTCAGCAGTTAATGAATACAGCGCTTAACAGCGAACTTGGTTTCAATATTGTAGAGTCATTAACCACAGAAATTGGCCCCCGATTAGCTGGCTCAGAAGCAGAAAAGCGCGCGCGTGGCTGGGGTGTTAAATTAGGTAAGGAGTTAGGTTTTGATAAAGTCACGATAGAAGAATTTACCATGCCTTTTTGGGACAGAGGTCACTTACATATATCTTTGACTTCACCTTATAACCAAGAACTTTATGGTTCAGCACTTGGAGGTGCAGCCCCAAGTGAAAAAGAAATCATTGCACCTATTGTTTATTTTAGAGATATCCACGCGCTTAAAGCAGTTAAAGATGGCACGTTAAAAGGTAAAGTTGCTTTTGTGGATGGTGAGCCTATGGTTAAAAGTCAAACAGGTGAAGGATACGGCCCATCAAACCAAAAACGAAGAATTGGTTGGAAACATGCTGAGCGTGGCGGCGCAAGTGCGTTAATCATTCGTTCTGTAGGTTCAGACTCTCATCGTTTTCCGCATACAGGCATGATGAGGAAAAATGAGAATAAATGGTCAAAAATTCCGGTCGTTGCTATCTCTAATCCAGACGCTGATCACTTACGTCGTTTACATAACTTAAATAAACCTCTATCTATTTCACTTCATTCTGGCTCAGATTGGAAAGGCGAAGTAACTAGCGGTAACGTTGTGTTGGACTTAATTGGCAGTGAAAAGCCAGAGGAAATCGTTCTTATTGGTGGTCACTTAGATAGCTGGGACTTAGGTACTGGAGCGGTTGATGATGGCGCTGGTGTTGCTATCACTACGGCAGCAGCAAAGTTAATTGCCAACTTACCAAAACGCCCAAAGCGTACTATTCGTGTAGTGATGTTTGGCGCTGAAGAAGTAGGGTTGTTGGGGGCTCGTGCTTATGCCAAGCAGCATGAAAAAAACCTTCATAACCATGTGTTAGCGACTGAGTCTGACTTTGGCGCAAGAAATATTTGGCGTATTGTTTCAAACGTTAACCCTGAAGCGACTAAATTAGTGGATAATATTGCTAAAATCATCGCACCTTTAGGCATTATTCGCGGTGGTTCAAACGTAAAAGGCGGTGGACCAGATATTATCCCTATGGTGGATAAAGGAGTTCCAACTATTCGCTTAAGCCAAGAAGGCACAGATTATTTTGATTTGCATCACACACCAGATGATACATTAGATAAAATCAACCCTGATGAATTGGCACAAAATGTAGCAGCGTATGCTGCAACGATTTTCTTATTTGCTGACACGAATGTTGATTTAAAAGCGAAATAATAGGCTTTTGTAAATAAAGAAATTAATAAAAAGGAGGCTATTTTCGCCTCCTTTTTACATTCATTTAATCGAATACAACTAATATCATCGGAAAAACTCTACCGTCGAAGTAACTTGTCTGTTTCAAAGTTGCTATGCAAATTCTCGCTATTCAGCCTTATCTTTAAACTCACACAAGTCTTCAATAATACAGCTACCGCATTTAGGTTTACGGGCAACACAGGTATAACGCCCATGAAGAATAAGCCAGTGGTGAACATCAACTTTGAATTATTTCGGCACGACTTTTAAAAGCTTCTGCTTTTTGAGAGTTAAAGCTTTAAGATTACGCTTGTAATCAAAAATTGAATTAGTATACTGTATCTTTAAAGAATTACAGGTGTAATCAAAAATGTTCAAGTCGATACTAGTTTATTTTATTTACGTTTTAATTTTTACAACATCGCTATCAGTCTCAGCGATCGTGCTACGTCACGATGTAGAAAAGAAAATGTACGAAGCTACTTGGCAAGATTTCCCTGCTCTGGCACAGTTTTATGTTGATGGAGCACATGGGACGCTTATAGCGCCTACATGGGTAGTGACAGCTGCACATACGACATTTTGCACGGACCCAGGGAGTACGATTTTAGTAGGTGGAAAAATAGCTGTTGTAAAGAGACGGTTTGTACACCCTGACCATGCGCCCGGCGTCAGCCATGACCTTGCCATGCTGGAGTTATCAATCTCTGTTACTCATGTTTCTCCTGCTAAGCTGTATTTAGATAACCAGGAGCGCGGAAAGGTAGTAACCTTCATAGGAGCAGGAGGAACCGGAACAGGCTTGGAGGGGCAAACTGTTGATAATTTTGAAAACAATGGTGTTCTACGTAAAGCGAACAATCGCGTTGAAGATGCTCAAGGCCCATTATTAGAATTTGTCTTTCATCGTGGCGACGACGCTCTACCTCTTGAGGGAATTGGAGGTGGGGGTGACAGTGGAGGCCCTGCTTTCATCAAAGAAGGTGGTGAATTCATCATATTAGGTGTAAGTTCTCGCGGCGAATTTGGCAGTACGATTGGCAAATACGGTAATCGTGAATTTTACAGCAGACTTAGCTTTTTCAAAGATTGGATAAATAGCATTATGCACGGTTCAGAAGATAAAAGAGCGGCGAGTTCAATGCCTAAGTTGAAGTACCCGGCCTAACTAAAGACAATTTACCTCAGATATGCGCCGATATCGACATCGAACCACGCTGACCATCTATGAGGTTATTGCGGTAGTGAAATGCAGGCAGTTATTTAATTTCGAATTCACAAAATGATTGGAGTCATGGGGGGCACACAGGAGTTTGAGGACCATTATAGCCTGGCTGCGAAGGTCAGCCCCTGTATGATAGGTTCTTGTATAGCTACACGTTTAATGAACAATCATCCATGATTTATAATTAGCTCAAACAGACATTTAATTTATTCAGTTTTATCTATAAATTCGCACAAGTTTTCAATAATGCACACACCACATTTAGTTTTATGGGCAACACATCTATCGCGCCCATGAAGTATAGGGCAGTGATGAACATCAACCTTAAATTCTTTAGGCACGACTTTTAAAAGCTTGTTTTCAACTTTCACCACGTTTTTACCCATTAGCGAATTTTGTGCGGTTTGATACGCGGTCGATGTGAGTGTCTACAGCTATTGTCGGTCAATCGACAGGTAATCAAGGTAGAAGTTATGGGTCGTTTCGATAGCCTGGTAAATAAATGGGTTCCAGTTGATATGCTTCATCGAGCCATTCCTTTACAAAAGGGCGGGTCAGTAATATCTTTGACCAGTTTTGAACATTTGGCCACCTTTCATCTGGCTGGTAATGAGAAGTAAATCGAATTACTGAAGGTAAAAACATTATATCGGCCAAAGAGTAGTTACCGACAAGGTACTCCCCTTTAAACTGTATAATGGAATCTTCCCAAATCGCATAAACACTTTCTATTGCGGCAACTTCGTCACAAGATAAGGCTTTCTTATCTAGATAGAAGGAACTTTCGAAAAATAAACAAGGGCATATACGACCAAAGGTTGAATGTTGCCATGCCACTAGTGATCTGGCTTTCGCGCGAGCTTTTATGTCTTCAGGGAGTAGAGCGTTTTCGCCTAATTCACTTGCGTATTCCATGATGGCACTTGAGTCAAAAATAATAAATCCATCATCATCTAGAACAGGGACGGAAGCAGGAGGTGAAAAGTTGCCAATTTCTGCTAGATTATTCCAGCGTTGTGGTCTACGAATATCGACAATAATTTCTTTAAAAGGAATGTTTTGCTCTTTTAATGCAAGCCATGCGCGAAACGCCCAGCTAGATGCGTTCCTATTACCACTGTATAAGACTCTAGTCACTTTAACCTCTTGTTTTTAACAGCTAAGTACAATATGTATTTTAGGTGTAAGTTAAGTTACTATCGCTGATAAGTTGGCGATTTAATGCATTTATTTAGGCGTTGTTTCTAAAAATATGAAGGAATTTAGGCGTGGACGATTTTGATAGAGCAATCTTAAACATTATTCAATTGGAAAGCAGGGTTAGTACTGAAGAAATTGGTCATCAAGTTGGCCTGTCGGCATCTGCTTGTCAGCGAAGAATTAAAAAGCTGAAAGGTTTGGGGATTATCAAAAAGGAAGTGGCGATAATTGACCGAGACAAGTTACAAGGATTTACGACTTTAATTGTAGATGTATGTCTGGAAAAAGGCGGAGAAAAAGCATTAGATGACTTTATCGATAAGCTTAATCAAGAAAAGCGAGTGCAACAATTTTACTATACCGCAGGCGAGGTCGACTTCGTTTTAATTATCGTAGTCAAGAATATGAGCGAGTTTGACAAACTATCTCGTCGTTTATTAATGTCTAATGCAAACGTTAAAAAGTTCCACTCTAAAGTTGTAATTCAGTCCAATAAATTAGGATTAGAAGTAGCGGTTTAATTATTCAGCTTTGTCTTTAAACTCACACAAGTCTTCAATAATACAAGAACCACATTTGGGTTTACGGGCAACACAGGTATAACGGCCATGAAGAATAAGCCAGTGGTGAACATCAACTTTGAATTCTTTTGGCACTACTCTTAATAGCTTTTGCTCAACCTCAACCACGTTTTTACCCATGGCGAACTTGGTGCGGTTTGATACGCGGTCGATATGCGTGTCTACAGCGATGGTCGGCCAGCCAAAAGCTGTGTTTAATACAACGTTTGCTGTTTTTCTACCTACACCGGGTAAGGCTTCTAACGCTTCTCGGCTCTCAGGTACTTCACCGCCGTGTAAATCAACCAGCATTTGGCAGGTTTTTATGGTGTTTTCAGCTTTGGTGTTAAATAGGCCGATAGTTTTTATATACGATTTTAAGCCATCTAAGCCTAAATCTAGTATTGCTTGGGGCGTATTGGCAACTTTGTAGAGTTTATCTGTTGCTTTATTGACACCTACGTCGGTTGCTTGCGCCGATAGTAATACTGCAATTAATAACTCAAATGGAGAGCTAAAGTTTAGCTCTGTTGTTGGATTGGGATTGTCGTCTCTCAATCGTGTTAAAATTTCTAATCGTTTTTCTTTATTCATATCAGGAGTTATAGGTTCTTATTATATGATTTAGCTAGCGTCGAAATTAACGCGAACACGTTCTATTTCTTCAACGTCTTTTTTGGGTTTAGCTTGAGCAACTTTTTCGTCTACTGCATTTTTAAAAGCAATAAGTAACCCCATTGCGATAAATGCGCCTGGAGGCAAAATAGCAAGTAAAAACTGGCTATCTAGATGGTAGAATTCAATTCGTAATACATGTGCCCATTCTCCAAGTAATAGGTGTGCGCCGTCAAACAGTGTACCTTGTCCCAATATTTCTCTTAGTGCACCCAAAACAAATAATACAAGAAGAAACCCTACACCCATCATTATTCCGTCAAACGTTGCTTGTTTTATCGGGTTTTTAGATGCGTAGGCTTCAGCTCTACCAATAATGGCGCAGTTTGTAACAATAAGAGGTAAAAATATGCCTAAAGACTGGTATAAAACAAAGGTGTAAGCATTCATTAGCAACTGAACACATGTTACAAATGATGCGATGATGAGTACAAAAATAGGAATTCGTACTTCTTTAGGCACCCAGTTTCTAACCAACGACACAGTTGCATTAGAGCAAATAAGTACAAATAGCGTAGCTACCCCTAAACCGATGGCGTTTGTTGCTGTTGAGGTTACAGCAAGTAATGGACATAAACCTAGCAGCTGTACTAAACCAGGGTTGTTTTTCCATAAGCCTTGCCATGCTAGCTCTTTATATTCTGTTAAACCGCTCATTTTGAATTCTCACAACGTAATGATTCATCGTTAACTTTTTCAAATAAATCGCTTGAATGAGTGTTGAAGTAATTAAGTGTTTTGTATACGGCTTTCACTACAGCTCTGGGGGTAATGGTTGCTCCGGTAAACTGATCAAATATTCCACCGTCCTTTTTTACATTCCAACGAGGATCTGATTCTTCTTTACTTTCTTTATCATTGAAATCTAACACCCAGTTAGCTTTTCGTAATTCTATTTTATCGCCTAACCCCGGTGTTTCTTTATGAGAAAGTACTCTTACGCCTGTTACTTTGCCGCTGGTATTTATACCAACTAACAAGTTAATGTTTCCGTTGTATCCGTCTGGTGCGGTACTTGTTATTGCCATGCCTATAGGCGTACCATTTTTAGTTGCTACATAAGCTGATTGAGGCAACGCAGAACCTAGTTCTGGCGAAGTTATTGTAAAACAGTCGTTAGCAATGTCGTTGTTATGCGTATCAGCTGGAACAACTTGTGATAGCTGATCTACAAGTTGTTGCTGTTGTTGCTTGGCGATAGTGTCTTTAGTGAACCAATGCACTAGCCCAACAGTTGCGGTACAAACAATAGCAAACAGAGCGAGCACTATCGCGTTTTTTTGAATAGCTTTACGCATTGCCTTCTCCTTTACTTTCGCTGTGTCCGTATGTGCGAGGCCTTGTGTATTGATCGATAAGCGGGGCACACATGTTACATAGTAATACTGAGAATGCTACAGCGTCAGGGTAACCACCATATTGTCGAATAATAAATACAAGGAAAGCTGCTAAAGCGGCAAAAACAATACGTCCTTTTGTGCTTGTTGCTCCCGATACAGGGTCTGTCAATATAAAGAATGCCCCTAACATACATGCTCCGTTTAGCCAGTGGAACATGGTTGAAGAGCTTGTATCAGGGCTTAGCATAAAGGAGATAAACGTAAATACAAATAAGCTAAATAAGAATACAAATGGAGTTACCCAATCAATCGCTTTTTTGTAAATTAAGAAAATACCACCGGCAAAAAATGCTGCGTTTATCCACTCCCAGCCAATACCAAAGTGGTCGCCAATTACTGTATTGTTCATGCTTTCTGAAATAGTTAAACCTAATGTAAGGTTAGTTTTAACGGTGTCTAATGGTGTTGCCATAGTGTAACCATCGACATGTGTTTTCAATTGCTCTAATGAAAACCCTTCGCTAGTAAATCCACTAAAGATCATGGTTAAAGTGTTCACAAAGTCTAAATTGTGAGCCATTAACTCTAGGGGAGGTTGCCACGATGTCATTTGTACAGGAAACGAAATAAGCAACATTACGTAACCTGCCATAGCGGGGTTGAATGGGTTATGTCCTAACCCACCATATAGTTGCTTAACAATAACAACTGCAAATGCGGCACCTATAACTGATATCCACCACGGAGCCAACGCAGGTAAACTCACCCCTAGTAATACAGCGGTAAGGACTGCGCTACCATCAAAAATTTGTTGAGGTATTTTCTTTTCTCTTAAAGATAAAACAAAAAACTCAGCTACAAGCGCTGTTGTTGTTGCTAAAAAAATGTGTATTAAGTTGCCCCAACCAAAAAAATACCACTGTGCGAGTATTCCCGGTATGGTTGCGTAAATAACCAATCTCATTAATGCAGAGGTGGTTTTTTGTATATGATTATGAGGAGAAATTGCTATCCAAAATGCCATAGTATTAGTTTAACTCTGAGCGTTGTTGTTTCTTAGCTTTTGCTTTGGCTACTGCCGCTGCAATTCGATTTTTCTTGTCTTCTTCAATGGTAATAGGTGCTGACTTTTCTTCTTTCTTTTTAGCACGAGCTTTTGCAACAGCCGCCGCTATTTTTGACTTTTTATCATCTTCTTTTACGTTTTCTTTTTGTTCTACCTCTTCATCTAAGGACTTTATCGTATTGCCTGAATGAGATGAGTTTTTAATGTCAGATTGATTTTCTTTTTTCTGAACAGAGCTCTCGACTACATGAACAGATGTTTGGTTATCATCGATAGAAGATGCGATGTCTTTAACACTTTCTGGCACTGGCTCAGGAGCTTTAGCTTGTTCAGCTTCTTTCTTAGCCGCTAGCTTTTTGGCTTTAGCTTTCGCAACGGCAGCAGCTACTAACGCTTTTTTGTCTTTGGGTTTATCAGCTACTTCTGTTGTTGATTTAACTTCAGGTGTTATGGTTTCTTCAGCATTTTCTGGCTGTGACTCTTGAGTTTTCGCTTGTTCCACTTCTTTCTTCGCGGCGAGCTTTTTGGCTTTAGCTTTTGCAACGGCAGCAGCTACTAACGCTTTTTTGTCTTTCGGTTTGTCAGTTACTTCTGTTGTTGATTTAACTTCGGGTGTTGTAGTTTCTTCAATATTTTCTGACTGTGACTCACGAGCTTTAGCTGTTTCAGCTTCTTTCTTAGCCGCTAGCTTTTTGGCTTTAGCTTTTGCAACGGCAGCAGCAACTTGTGCTTTTTTGTCTTTCGGTTTGTCAGTTGCTTCCGGTGTTGATTCGACATCTGGTGTTGTAGTTTCTTCAATATTTTTAGTTGCAGAAACTTCTGTTTGTTCCGCTTCTTTCTTCGCGGCGAGCTTTTTGGCTTTAGCTCTTGCTATCGCAGCAGCAACTTGTGCTTTTTTGTCTTTCGGTTTGTCAGTTGCTTCCGGTGTTGATTCGACATCTGGTGTTGTAGTTTCTTCAATATTTTTAGTTGCAGAAACTTCTGTTTGTTCCGCTTCTTTCTTCGCGGCGAGCTTTTTGGCTTTAGCTTTTGCAACGGCAGCAGCAACTTGTGCTTTTTTGTCTTTCGGTTTGTCAGTTGCTTCCGGTGTTGATTCGACATCTGGTGTTGTAGTTTCTTCAATATTTTTAGTTGCAGAAACTTCTGTTTGTTCCGCTTCTTTCTTCGCGGCGAGCTTTTTGGCTTTAGCTCTTGCTATCGCAGCAGCAATTTGTGGATTTGCCTGAGAAGATTTTGCTTCTGTTGCATTATCATCGTTTGTTGGCGTTTGCTGCTTTTTAGCTTTTACGCGAGCGAGTGCGGCAGCAACTGCCGACTTTTCATTGTTTGCTTCAGTTGTGCCTGAATTCATTCTAGCTTTTCTTGCTTCAGAAGCTAAACGTTGCTTCTCTTCACGCGCTTTTTTATCTCTTTCTAGCCTTGCTTTTCGAGCTTCAAATCTAACTTTTGCTTTTTCTGCTTTCAGCTCAAGTTGTTTTTGTTCTCTGATTTCTGATTTACCAATGCGGTAATAGTGCACGAGTGGAATATGACTAGGGCATACATAGGCGCACGCGCCACATTCTATGCAGTCAAACAAGTTAAGTTTATTGAGTTGGTCGTGATCTTTAGCTTTAGCGCTCCATTGAAGTTCTTGTGGAAGTAACTGGGCAGGGCATACGTCAGCACATTGACCGCATCTTATGCATTCAATTTCTTCATCTTTGGTTGATATTTCTTTTTCGCTAGGCGCCAAAATACAGTTGGTAATTTTTACTACGGGCACACGGTCCGACGGTAAGCTAAACCCCATCATTGGCCCACCCATGATCACTTGTTTAGTGTCTTGAGTGTGGTATTCACAGTTTTTCAGTAGAAAGCCGACTGGCGTACCTAATAAAGCCCATACATTTTGTGGTTTATTTAGCCCAAGGCCTGTAACCGTTGTTACTCGTTTAATAAGTGGAACATCATTTATTACAGCGTCAGCAATAGCGTAGCAAGTTGCAATATTTTGCATTACTACGCCTTGCGAGCTTGGTAATGAGCCACTTGGTATTTCTTTACCGGTTAATATCTGTATAAGTTGTTTTTCGCCACCAGAAGGGTATTTAGTAGGAATAACACAAACTTTAATATATTCGATATTTTTTGTAGCGTTTTTTAACGCTTGAATTGCTTTCGGCTTGTTGTCTTCAATACCAATTAACACCACTTTAGGTGACACTATTTTATGCAGGATGTTAATACCATCAATAATCGTAGGAGATTGCTCTCTGATCAATAGGTCGTCAGCGGTAATGTATGGTTCACATTCCGCAGCATTAATAATTAAGTATTCTATTTCAGCAGAATTATTAACTTTGATATGCGTTGGAAAACCCGCACCGCCCATGCCTGAGATACCAGCATTTGCTATTTTTTCAATAAGTTGTTCGTTTGATAATGTAGTGAAGTCGGTACATATGTTACGTGTACACCATTTATCTTCGCCGTCAGGTTCTAGAAACAAACATAGCTCTTCTAATCCAGAAGGGTGGGCGATAACAGACGGTTTAATTTGGGTAACTTTACCACTAGTTGGCGCATGAATAGGCACTGCCATTGGATGATCACTATGGGTAAGTGGCTGGCCTTTAAGTACGCTATCTCCTATATTTACAATGACTTTACCGGCTTGGCCTATATGCTGTTGCAGAGGCAAAATTAATTCGTTTGGTAATGGTAATGTACGTATAGGTTGATCTGCAGTGATAAACTTTTGTTCAGGTGGATGAATACCTCCATGGAATTTCCAAAACTGCCCTTTATCTATGCGTTGTATAATAGAATCCACGAATTTACCTAATCAATTTGTTTTACTGAAATGCTGTTTATGTCCCACTGCCAGCTTTGTTTTGTTGTTTCTATTGGTTTCATTTCAATACAATCAACAGGGCAAGGTGCAACACATAGGTCACATCCTGTACATTCATCAACAATTACAGTGTGCATTTGTTTTGTTGTGCCGATAATGGCGTCAACAGGGCATGCTTGAATACATTTAGTGCAGCCGATGCAGTCTTCTTCAATAATAAAAGCGACTTTGGGCGTGTTATCAACTTCGTGATTGCCATCTAACGGTTGTACTTCCACGCCAAGTAAATCAGCCATTTTCTTAATCGTGTCTTCGCCACCGGGAGCGCATTTATTTATTGCTTCGCCATTAGCTACGGCTTCGGCGTATGGTTTACAACCAGGATAACCACATTGTCCACATTGAGTTTGAGGAAGCAGGTCATCTATTTGCTCTGCTAATGGATCACCTTCAACTTTAAATCTAACTGAGGCATATCCGAGTAGGGCGCCAAATAGTAATGAAATTGTGCCTAAGACTAAAACTGCAATTAAAATAGTCATTAAAATTTAACCAGCCCTGTAAAGCCCATAAATGCTAAAGACATTAAACCCGCAGTAATCATGGCGATTGCTGAGCCTTTAAAAGGAGAGGGTACGTCTGCATTGGCAAGCTTTTCTCTCATGGCAGAAAACATAATTAATACTAATGAAAAACCAACAGATGCACCAAAGCCATAAATAATCGATTCAAAAAAGTTATGGTTTTCGTTCATGTTGATAATTGCTACGCCTAATACTGCACAGTTAGTGGTAATTAATGGAAGAAATATTCCTAATAGTCGATATAAATTCGCACTTGTTTTGTGAACAACCATCTCTGTAAATTGAACTACGACTGCAATAACGAGAATAAACGCCATTGTAGTAAGGTATTCAAGCCCTAGAGGGCTTAAGATGTAGGTATTTACAATATAGCTCAACAATGAAGCGAGGGTCATAACAAAGGTTGTAGCATACGCCATGCCTATAGCTGTTTCTGTACGTGAAGAAACCCCCATGAAAGGGCACAAACCTAAGAAATTTACGAGTACGAAGTTATTTACTAAAACCGTACCAACTAACAATATGAGATATTCAGACATTGAGTGCATGTATTGATATTTATATGAAGACTATTATCCGTTTTTATCATGCAATAAACAACTAGTTGATTAGTTGGTGCAGCTCATATCTGTAAAGTTTTTGGATCAGTTGAATATTTAAGGTTTATTAGGAGCTTGATATATATTTGGCTGCCAAATTTCCATAAAATTTGTAGGGGAATTTAGCGGTTCAAAACCAAATTGTTCATATAATGTGTGGGCGTCTGAAGTAGCTAAAACTATGCGTCTTAAATGTTGAAGTTCAGCATGTTGTTGCACATACTGAATAAGTTGTTTGCTTAAACCTTGTCCTCGATATTCTTCCAATACAAACACATCAGATAAATACGCAA
This sequence comes from Colwellia sp., assembly GCA_020630795.1. Lineage (GTDB taxonomy): Bacteria > Pseudomonadota > Gammaproteobacteria > Enterobacterales > Alteromonadaceae > Pseudocolwellia. Next base: position 141,062 of record JAHDIK010000007.1, on the reverse strand, counting down.
ATGTTGCTTGATCCGTAATAACTCTAGCAAAGCCAACTTGTTGGTGCTCAACGGCATAAATACCAAAGCAGAGGGAGTGCTCAATTGATTTTTTAACCGTAGCTAACGAGATGTTTTTTGCCCAGTAGCTACGTGTTAAAAATGCATGAATTAATTCAATGTTTAAGTGTGATTTATCGTCACTTACATAAAAGTTATTCATTTTATAATGGAAGAGGTTTACCTATATAAAACCCTTGGCAACCGTCTATAAACAGCTTCTCTAGGGCGAATTTTTCTTCTTGGCTTTCTACGCTTTCAGCAAGCACTAAAATACTTAGGCGGTGCGCTAAGTCTACCATAAGTTTCAAGAAGTATTGGTTATTCTTATCTTCGTCAATATCACGAGTATAAGTACTATCCATTTTAATAAAGTCTGGCTTCAAGTCTTTGAAGAACTTGAATGAAGTTAAGCTTACGCCAAACCTTTCTACGGTCACTTTCGACCCAGCTCTGTGTATCATGTCAATAAAACGTTTACTGGTTTTAATGTTTTGCTGTAAGCCGTATTCTGTGATTTCAAATATTAACTTAGACGCAATTGCAGTATCTCTTAACAAACGACGCTCTAACCAAATTAAGAAGTGCTCATCGTGAATACTTCTTGTACTTATGTTAATACCAAACGAAGAGTCTTGTAGGTTTTTATGAGAAATTTCAGTTATGACTTTCTCAATAATCATTTTGTCAATTGCTACAATTTTATCTAGCTTTTCAGCCATGGCAACAAATGACGCTGTAGGGAGCATTTCATCATTTGAATTCAAGAAACGCGCTAATACTTCACCGTATACTTTAGCATTTCTGCTAGACGGTTTGATTGGTTGGAACAATAGAGTAATACGTTGGTTTTCAATAACGTTATCTATTTCTTGGCGCCAGTTTTGATTTCCGTAACTTGCACTAGAGTTTTCCAACATGTCAGAGTCAGTTTGAGAATGCCACGAGTTAGTTTGTTGCGTTTGCGCAATACTAATGCCTGTATCTGCTAAAGCCAAAAGCTCACCTAGTGGCTTATCTTTTTCAAAATAAACTAACCCAGTGTAGGCTACAGAATCTAAGTCTGAGACTTGCTGTAAACTATTAAACTTTTCAGTTAATTGCGTTGCGAAACCTTCGGCACCTTTGATTGTGGTGTTAGGCAATATTGTCGCAAAATCAGAACTGTTTAGTCTAAATAATTGAGCGCCTTGGAATTTTGTAATGGCGGCTTTCATAATATCTGCAACACCACATATATACGTATCGCCCGCATTGTAACCATGTATTTGGTTGATAGTTTGTAATTCTGAACAGCGTGTTATTGATAAAACACCAAATTTAACAGTGTTGTTCGTTACTTGGTTTTCAAAGTATTGAACAAATCTGCCACGATTACTTAATTGGGTTACCGGTTCTAAATAGGCTTTTTTCTCTAATACTGAAGCGTTACTGGTATGAGAGTGAATGAGCTTTTTAATATCGGTTAACGTGTTGTTTAATTCTGGGGTTGGCAGCGCAGGAGCTACTTCTTCTTCTGAAGAAAACGACTTCTCTATTTCTGCTTTCAGTGAGTTACCTAATTTCTTTAGCGTACTTTTGTAGCTATACGTACTTAAAACACTCGCAATTACGATAAAAATAAATGATAAACCAATCACTAAAGATAATATTTTAACAATTAAATCTGACTGTTCTGTAAAGTCTAACTGGTAAGTTACCGTTAAACTTGTTGCACCTAACGTCGTTTGATTTGGCTTAGGCGAAGTATAAGGCAAGATAAAGTTTGAATTTGGCGCAGGATTTGTCGAGTTGTATATAACGTCAGCCTGTTTACTTTCTACTTTTAAAATTGTGTAGTTTTGCGCGGCCTGTAACGTATGGATAAACTGTTCAACTTGAATAGCAGATGGCGCTGATTCAATTTCAGTTGGCTTATCGTTAGTAGCAACATTTTTGCTATCTGAATTTTCTAAAAGAAATGATTGTTCTTGGATAACTTTTGAATGTTCACTCTGTTTAATTTCTAAATACTTTGAAATAGATAAGATTGAAAAGAGTACAACGATTAATGAAAAAACGATCCCTAAGATGCAATTCCGTAGCAATAATTGAGAAAATGAATACATAATATTTGTGCTAGCTCCAGTAACAAACAGTCAATAAATTTTTTACACGCTATTTATATCATGTTAGATGTAAATATACTAATTTGATGTTGCAGCAAATTAGTAAAAAAATATTACGTTTTAAGTACGTTAGTATCGAATTTTTGACGTTTGTTTCATACATTACTTTTAACGGAATTCACTAGAAAACAACTTGCGCTTAGTTAGTAGGAACTATATAATTGACGCAGCTTAAGTATGGTGGTTTTCACTAAAGTAGTTACTGTTAAATATAAACGGTAATTATTAACCACTATACCCAATACCTTGTTTAAGGAATTGGTACAGAGGGTTTAGTGAATTGTGGGCCCCTCAATTGGGGCTTTTTTGTACGTGAATGATTAGTTTAACGCTAAATTACGTATATAAATGTTTTAACAATGGGCTTCATGCCCTTTTTTTGTTTCTGGAGAAAGTGATTGGCTAAATTTGAGCAAAAGTTAACTGATATGTTACGACCTGCCGTAGAAGGTGTAGGTAAAGAGTTGCTAGGTATTGAGTTTATAAGTGCGGGCAATAACTCTATTTTGCGTTTGTTTATTGAACATGAAAATGGCATTAACGTTGATGATTGCGCAGAAGTTAGCCGTCAAGTAAGTGCAATATTGGACGTAGAAGATCCAATTAGCTCTGAATATAATTTAGAAGTTTCATCACCTGGCTTAGATAGACCTTTATTTGATTTGTCTCACTTTGAAGCCGTTATTGGTGAAACTATTACAGTTAAATTATCAATGCCTTTAAATGGGCGACGCAAGTTTAAAGGGACGTTAGAGGCTATCGAAAACGATACATTAATAATGGTAGTGGACGGACAAGATTACGAGCTAGTTATTAGCAACGTTGACAAAGCAAACCTTGTTCCGAAATTTTAACGATAATTTTTACTATTAATTTAGATAATAAAGGCTAAGTAGCATGAGTAAAGAGATATTACTAGTTGTAGATGCTGTTTCTAATGAAAAAGCATTACCTCGTGAAAGCATTTTTGAGGCAATGGAAACGGCTTTAGAAACCGCTACCAAAAAGAAATATGAAGGTGATATTTCGGTTCGAGTTTGTATCGACCGTATATCAGGCGAATTTGATACATTCCGTCGTTGGTTAGTTGTAGACCCAACAGAAGAACAGCCGATGGAAAATCCATATGCTGAAATTACATTAGAAGCTGCTCAATTTGAACAGCCAGATATAGTAGCGGGCGACTTTGTTGAAGAACAAATTGAATCCGTTAAATTTGACCGTGTAACTACACAAACAGCAAAGCAAGTTATTGTTCAAAAAATTCGTGAAGCAGAACGTGGTTTAATTGTTGATGCATACCAAGAACAAGTTGGTGAAATAATCACGGGTGTAGTAAAGAAGGCAAGCCGAGATAGCGTTATTCTAGATTTAGGAAATAATGCAGAAGCTATTGTTTACCGTGATGATATGTTACCTCGTGAAACATTCCGTCCGGGCGATCGTATCCGTGGTTTATTATACGAAATTAAGCCAGAAGCACGTGGCGCACAATTATTTGTAAGTCGTACAAAACCAGAAATGCTGGTTGAGCTATTCCGTGTTGAAGTACCTGAAATTGGCGAAGAAATGCTTGAAATTAAGGGTGCTGCACGTGATCCAGGTTCAAGAGCTAAAATTTCAGTAAAGAGCAACGATAAACGTATAGACCCTGTTGGTGCGTGTGTTGGTATGCGTGGTTCACGTGTACAAGCCGTTTCAAGTGAATTAGGTGGTGAGCGTGTTGATATCGTTTTATATGATGATAACCCTGCTCAATACGTAATTAACGCTATGGCACCTGCCGAAGTAGCATCAATTATTGTTGATGAAGATAAAAACACAATGGACATTGCTGTTGAAGAAGACAATTTAGCAATGGCTATTGGTCGTAGTGGTCAAAATATTCGTTTAGCTAGCCAATTAACAGGCTGGGAATTGAACGTAATGACTGTTGCTGACATGAACGAAAAACACCAAGCAGAAAACGATAAAGTATTAACATTATTTGTTGATAAGTTAGACCTTGATGAAGATTTCGCAACAATGCTTTGTGAAGAAGGTTTTACCTCTTTAGAAGAGATTGCCTACGTTCCAGTATCTGAAATGTTAGAAATTGATGGTATGGATGAAGACATTGTGGAAGAACTTCGTTCAAGAGCAAAAGAAGCGTTAACTACTCAAGCATTAGCAAGTGAAGAAACACTTGAAGGTGCAGAGCCTGCTGAAGACTTATTAAACCTAGAAGGTTTAGAACGTCACCTTGCATTTGTATTAGCAAGCAGAGGTGTTGTTACTCTTGAAGACCTTGCAGAGCAAGGTGTAGACGAAATATCAGATATTGAAGAATTAGATGAAACCAAAGCGGGCGAGCTAATTATGGCTGCACGTAATATTTGTTGGTTTAACGAAGAATAAAACACCGGGAGAAAATTATAGATGGCAGATGTAACAGTACAAGAACTTGCCAAAGAAATCGGTACACCGGTGGAACGCTTGATCAGCCAATTGGCTGATTCAGGTGTGAAAAAATCGGTAACGGATTCTATTTCGCAAGAAGAAAAAGAAAGATTATTAGAGCATTTGAAAAAGCAGCATGGTGATGATTCATCAGCTAAGCCAAGTAAAATGACATTGAATCGTAAAACGAAATCAACGTTAACACTTGGGCATGGCAGTAAAGCTAAGTCAGTGAATGTTGAAGTTCGTAAAAAGCGCACATACGTAAAACGTAGTGAACTTGAAGAACAACAAATGGCAGAAGCTGCTGCTAAAGCTGAAGAAGAAGCTCGTCTTAAAGCTGAAGAAGAAGCTAAAGCGAAAGCAATTGCAGATGCTAAAGAAGCTGAAAACGCTAGAGCCGCTGCTGCAGCTAAACTAGAAGCTGAGCGTGAAGCAAAAGCGAAAGCGAAAGAAGAAGCTGAAAATAAAGCAAAAGCTGCTGCCGTAGCTAAAGCTAAAAATATTGAAGAAACTAAAGCACCTTCGAAGCCGGCTGAAAGCGAAGAAGCGAAAAAGCTTCGTTTAATTCAAGAAGCAGAAGCTGCAGCTAAAGCTGAAGAAGAAGCTAAACTTGCCGCTGAAGCTGCACGTAAACTTGCTGAAGAAAACGAAGCTCGTTGGAAAGCAGAAGAAGCAGAACGTAAAGCGAAAGAAAAAGAGGTTGTTCACTTAACTTCTTCTAAATACGCTCAAGAAGCTGAAGATAAAAGCGATTCTGCTGACGAAGGTGGTCGCCGCCGTCGTAAGAAGAAAAACAACCAACAAGATCGCAATGCTAAAGGCGGTCGTGGTGGTAAAGGTAAGCAAACATTATCTGCGCCTCAAAGCTTAAAACATGGCTTCCAAAAGCCTGTTGAAACTAAGCTTCAAGAAGTACGTATTGGTGAAACCATTTCCGTTGCAGAATTAGCAAACAAAATGTCTATTAAAGGCGCGGAAGTTGTTAAAGCAATGTTCAAAATGGGGGCTATGGCAACCATTAACCAAGTCATTGACCAAGAAACAGCTGCACTTGTTGCTGAAGAAATGGGGCGCGAAGTAGTCTTGGTTAAAGAGAATGCTCTTGAAGAAGCTGTATTGTCTGATCGTGGTGATTCTGGTGAATCAATTACTCGAGCACCAGTTGTTACTATTATGGGTCACGTCGACCATGGTAAAACATCATTACTTGACCACATTCGTGAAGCTAAAGTGGCTGACGGTGAAGCAGGTGGTATTACACAGCACATTGGTGCATACCACGTAGAAACGGGTCACGGTATGATCACGTTTTTAGATACTCCTGGTCACGCAGCGTTTACTGCAATGCGTTCTCGTGGTGCTAAAGCAACAGATATCGTTATTATCGTTGTTGCGGCTGACGATGGTGTAATGCCACAAACAATTGAAGCAATTCAACATGCAAAAGCATCAGATGCGCCAATTATTATCGCTGTAAACAAAATGGATAAAGAAACGGCTGATCCAGAGCGCGTTAAGAGCGAACTATCTCAGCACGGTGTTTTATCTGAAGAGTGGGGTGGCGATGTACAATTCTGTCACGTTTCTGCTAAAACAGGTTTAGGTATTGATGAATTACTTGATTCAATATTGTTACAGTCAGAAGTTTTAGAATTGACCGCAGTTGTAGATAAAATGGCAAACGGTGTTGTTGTAGAATCTAAACTTGATAAAGGTCGTGGCCCAGTAGCAACTATCCTTGTTCAAGAAGGTACGCTGAACCAAGGTGATATTGTGCTTTGTGGTTTAGAGTATGGTCGTGTTCGTGCAATGCGTGATGAGCTAGGTCGTGAAGTAAAAACAGCAGGCCCTTCAATTCCAGTTGAAATACTTGGTTTAAGTGGTGTTCCACAATCAGGTGATGAAGCAACTGTTGTTAAAGATGAGAAGAAAGCGCGTGAAGTAGCGTTATACCGTCAAGGTAAGTTCCGCGATGTTAAGCTTGCTCGCCAACAAAAATCTAAGCTTGAGAACATGTTCTCTAACATGGCTGAAGGCGACGTCTCAGAAGTTAACGTTGTACTTAAGTCTGATGTACAAGGTTCACTTGAAGCGATTTCTGATTCATTAGTTAAACTTTCAACTGACGAAGTTAAGGTTAAAATTATTGGTTCAGGTGTTGGTGGTATTACAGAAACTGACGCTTCATTAGCCGCTGCTTCAAATGCCATTGTAGTTGGTTTTAACGTTCGTGCTGATGCTGCTGCTCGTAAGGTAATTGAATCTGAAAAGATTGATTTACGTTACTACAGTGTAATTTACGCATTGATAGACGAAGTTAAGCAAGCAATGAGCGGTATGTTAGCTCCTGAGTTCAAGCAAGAAATTATTGGTCTTGCTGAAGTACGTGACGTATTTAAGTCACCAAAAATTGGCGCAATTGCTGGTTGTATGGTTACTGAAGGTATTATCAAACGTTCTGCACCAATTCGTGTTCTTCGTGAAAACGTTGTTATATATGAAGGTGAGCTTGAATCACTACGTCGTTTTAAAGACGATGTTCAAGAAGTTCGTAACGGTACTGAATGTGGTATTGGTGTTAAGAACTATAATGACGTTCGTGTTGGCGACCAAATTGAAGTATTTGAGACAGTAGAAGTTAAACGTTCACTTTAATTTTAAGTTGCGTATTTTTAGCTAAGACTTTGTTGGAAGTGCTTGCATACATTTTATGCTGAGCGCCTCCGACTTGAATTAGCAAATAATTAATTCAAGTTAAATTTTAACGTTTTGAAGAGTTATTGTTTCAAAAATTTTATTAAGAATTTATAAATGGAGGCTTAGCCTCCGTTTTTGTTAGGAGTTTACAATGGCGAGAGAATTTGCCCGTACTGACCGAGTCAGTCAAGAAATTCAAAAAGAAGTCGCGATGATTATTCAGCGTGAAGTAAAAGATCCTCGTTTAGGAATGGTTACTGTTAATGCGGTAGAAGTAACAAGAGACTTAGCTTACGCAAAGGTTTTCGTGACTTTTTTCACGCTTGAAGGCCAAAACGTAGATCAATCAGTAGAAATTTTAAATGAAGCTGCTAGTTATATTCGCACTTTATTAGCAAAACGTATTAAAGCTCGTATTATGCCTGAACTTAGATTTGTATATGACAAGTCAATGGTTGAAGGTGTTCGTATGACTACATTAGTTAACAAAGCAGTAGCAAGTGATAAACGATTTTCAGAAGATGAATCTATTGATTCTACAGACAGTTCTGAAGAGTCAAAGTAAAGGCAAAGAATACATGGCGAAGCGTAGAAAGGGTAGACCAATTAATGGTGTTTTATTACTTGATAAACCTTATGAAATGTCATCAAACAGTGCCTTACAAAAAGTAAAGCGTATTTATTTTGCGCAAAAGGCTGGTCATACAGGGGCGTTAGATCCGTTAGCTACGGGTATGTTGCCAGTATGTTTAGGTGAAGGAACTAAATTTTCTCAGTTTTTGTTAGATACCGACAAAACGTACGAAGTTACTGCCAAATTAGGTGTGAGAACTACCACCAGTGATGCCGACGGTGATATTGTTTCCGAAAAAGAAGTTAACGTAGGTGACGATGCACTACATAAAGCTCTAGACTCTTTTAGAGGAACAACACAACAAGTACCGTCAATGTATTCAGCATTAAAATATCAAGGCCAGCCCTTGTATAAATATGCTAGAGAAGGCATTGAAGTACCTCGTGAATCTCGCAGCATTACAGTGTTTAGTTTAGAACTGTTACGTTTTGAAAACGACGAAGTTGATTTATCAATTCATGTATCAAAAGGTACATATATCCGAACGATTGTAGATGATTTAGGTGAGTTACTTGGATGTGGTGCACATGTAGCACATTTACGAAGAAGTGCTGTTGGTAACTACCCTAAAGATAAAATGGTTACTATGGAGCAACTCGAGTCGTTATTAGAAAAGGCTCAGAATGAAGATGTGCCTCCATCAACGTATTTAGATCCATTATTACTACCAATGACTAGTGCATGTGATGGCATACCTGCTGTGTGTGTTGACGATATGTCAGCACATTATTTAAGGCACGGTAACCCAGTACAAGCAAGCCAAGCTCCATCAGAGGGCATGGTGCAAGTATTTGTAGGTGATAGTGTTGAAAACGGTGAGTTTATAGGGGTAGGGCAAATTGATGAAGAAGGGCGAGTAGCGCCTAAACGTATCGTTGTTTTACCTGAACAAAATAAACCATAACTATTTGTACAACCTAAGTGCGTGTATGTTCGTATAAGTTAAATAACGGTTGCAATCACTGGCTTTACTGATAGAATACGCGCTCTTTTGTCGTCTTAGCTGAATTAGTGTTTGGCAAGGCGAGATTATTTAATACCTAAACGGGTATACACACTAAGGAAATAACATGTCTTTAAACGCATCAGAAAAAGCAGCAATTGTTGCTGAATACGCTCAAAAAGAAGGTGATACAGGTTCACCAGAAGTACAAGTTGCTTTGTTAACTACACAAATCAACCACTTACAAGGTCACTTTAAAGAGCACATCCATGATCACCATTCTCGTCGTGGTTTATTACGCATGGTAAGTCAACGTCGTAAATTATTAGACTACCTTAAAGGTAAAAACGTAGAGCGTTACACTGCGTTAATCGGTAAGTTAGGTCTACGTCGCTAAGACAAGATTTACATTGAAAAAAGGAGCTATAGGCTCCTTTTTTTGTGTCTAAATTTTGATACGCCGCGTCAAGTTTTATATAAAACTAACTGGTCGGATCAATTTACTTTTTATTAATTCCTTGTCATTATGATTAACGTAATACATTAAGAGGTGAGTATGAAAAGTATAGAAGAGCAGTTATCACAATATAAAAGCGTACATTTTAATAAAAACAATATAAAAACACATTTTGTAGGTGTGCCTCTTATCATTTGGTCGGTGACTTTGTTGTTAAGTTTGAAAACCTTTATGTTTTCATTCTCCGGCGTAGAGTTTTCTTACACACCCGCGTATGTGTTTTTTACTGTAACGATTATTTACTATTTTTTATTGCATACTAAGTTGGCTGTTGCGATGGTGCCATACGCTATTTTGAATGTGTATTTAGCTAATATGGTATCGCCACACGAACAGGCTTTATACATAGCCATCGCTGTTTTTGTTATAGGTTGGATTATTCAATTTATTGGTCATCACTTTGAAAAAGCTAAGCCTGCTTTTATAGATGATCTTGGTCAGTTTTTAATTGCACCGCTTTTTCTTATGGCAGAAATATACTTTATGTTTGGTTGGTTAAAGTCATTAGAAGAAACCATTACACCAATGGCAGTGACTAAAAGAAGAGAGCTAAATAAGCGTTTAAACAAAGAGTCTATTTAAATTTAAGGTTACTTACTACAAGTAACCTTAATATTCTAAACTCAATACTTACTTAGCCAAGTAAGCTAATTATCCATTTTGAGATATCTTGAATTTGCTGTTGCATTACCGTATGAGGCATTTGATATGATTGCCATGTTACGTTGTATTGATTTTCCACTAATAGCTTATTCGCCATCTTGCCAGCAGAAACTAACACTACTTCGTCTTGTTCTCCATGATGTTGGAGAATAGGTGTGTCTTTGTTTGCACTGTGTAAGTCTGTAGGTAATTTATCAGCTTGCGGTAAGTAACAAGAAAGCGCCATGATACCCGCTAGCTTTTTTGAGTATCTTAAGCCTGTAAACAAACTCACAACTCCGCCTTGGCTAAACCCTGCTAAGATTATGCGCTCTGAGGGAATGCCTGAATCTATTTGCTCTTGAATTAACTGGTGTATAGAAGCTTCAGACTCTAATACTCCTGTCATATCAGCACGATTATGTAAATCCATCGATTTTATATCGTACCAAGCTTTCATTACATAGCCTTGATTTATCGTAACGGCTCGATTTGGCGCATGAGGAAATATAAATTTAATTGAATGCTGAGCAGGTAAGTTAAGTACCGGCACAATGGGCGCGAATCCTTCTCCTGAATCACCTAAGCCATGTAACCAAATAACACATGCGGTTGCAGGTGAGGGCGGATCAATAGTAATTCGTTCTAACGAATGTAAAGTCATAATTAATTGAGTCTTATTATAAAAGTAAAATAATTATAACAAGTACGCGTAAGAATGAATAACCTAAAGAGTTTATGAAAAATAGTTGATTTTTTCCGTCAAGAATTACGCTTTGTCCCTAGCATTAGCGCGTTTAGTTAGTATAATGTGCGTGCCTTATTTTTGTGTATACAAAAACAAGGTATTTAAACTTTTACAATCAATCAAACTGTATAATTTTTTGTTCGGCTTTTTATATAAGGTTAGCCCTAAATTAAGCGAATAAATAATTGTACAGATTGATTAAAAACCGAAAAATAAGGAACTATGTAATGTTCAATCCGGTAACTAAAACATTTGAATACGGTCAACATACCGTAACTTTAGAAACGGGCGTAATTGCTCGTCAAGCAACAGCTGCTGTTATGGCAAGTATGGACGATACAAGCGTATTAGTTTCTGTTGTTGGTAAAAAAGAAGCGAAAGAAGGCCAAGATTTTTTCCCATTAACAGTAAACTATCAAGAAAAAACATATGCTGCGGGTAAAATTCCAGGTGGTTTCTTCAAGCGTGAAGGTCGTCCTTCAGAAGAAGAAACGTTAATTGCACGTTTAATTGACCGTCCAATTCGTCCGTTATTCCCAGAAGGTTTTACGAACGAAGTTCAAATTATCATTACGGTTGTTTCAGCTAACCCTGAAATTTCACCAGACATCATCTCTCTATTAGGTACATCAGCAGCATTAGCTATTACAGGTATGCCGTTTAATGGTCCTGTAGGTGCGGCACGTGTAGGTTACACAGAAGGTAAGTATATTCTTAACCCATTACAGTCTGAACTAGAAACTAGCGACCTTGATTTAGTTGTAGCTGGTACTGATTCTGCAGTATTAATGGTTGAGTCTGAAGCTGACGTTCTTTCTGAAGAAGTTATGCTAGGTGCCGTAGTATATGGTCACGAGCAATCTCAAATTGCTATTAATGCAATTAAAGAGTTTTCTGCAGAAGTTAATGCAAAATCTTGGGAATGGGTAGCACCTGTTAAGAACGAAGCATTAACAGCAAAAATTGCTGAGCTTGCTACGGAACAAGTAAACGATGCATATCAAATTACTGAAAAAGCTGCACGTTACGAAAAAGTTGCTGAAATCAGAAATGACGTAGTTGAAAAGTTATTAGCTGAAGACGAAGAGCTTGACGTTCAAGAAGCAAAAGATTTATTCCACGACTTAGAAAAAACAGTTGTTCGTGGTCGGATTACTCAAGGTCACCCTCGTATCGATGGTCGTGATCCTGAAATGATTCGTGCATTAGACGTTATGACTGGCGTATTACCGCGTACTCACGGTTCTGCTGTGTTTACACGTGGTGAAACTCAAGCATTAGTTACTGCTACTTTAGGTACACAACGTGACGCTCAGCGTGTTGAAACGATTTTGGGTGAGAAAACAGACAACTTTATGTTGCACTACAACTTCCCTCCATATTCTGTAGGTGAAACTGGTTTTGTTGGTTCTCCAAAGCGTCGTGAAATTGGTCATGGTCGTTTAGCAAAACGCGGTATGTTAGCGGTTATGCCTACTGTTGAAGACTTCCCGTATTCTGTGCGTGTTGTATCAGAAATTACTGAATCAAATGGTTCATCTTCAATGGCATCTGTGTGTGGTACGTCTTTAGCACTAATGGATGCAGGTGTTCCAATTAAAGCTTCTGTTGCAGGTATTGCAATGGGATTAGTTAAAGAAGGCGATAGCCATGTAGTTCTATCTGATATCTTAGGTGATGAAGATCACTTAGGTGATATGGACTTTAAAGTAGCGGGTACAACTAACGGTATTACTGCGCTTCAAATGGATATTAAAATTGAAGGTATTACTCAAGATATTATGCAAACTGCGCTTAACCAAGCTAAAGCAGCACGTATTCATATCTTAAGTGTAATGGACGAAGCTATTGCTGGTCACCGTGAAGACATTTCTGAATTTGCACCTCGTATTCATACAATGAAAATTAACTCAGATAAGATTCGTGACGTTATTGGTAAAGGTGGTGCAACTATTCGCCAACTTACTGAAGAAACGGGCACAACTATTGAGATTGAAGACGACGGTACTGTTAAAATTGCAGCTACTGACGGTAAGCAAGCTGAAGATGCAATTAACCGCATTAAAGCATTAACGGCTGAAATTGAAGTAGGTACTATTTACCAAGGTAAAGTAGTACGTATTGTAGATTTTGGTGCGTTTGTTAACGTACTTCCTGGAAAAGATGGCTTAGTTCATATTTCTCAGATTTCTGAAGAACGTGTTAACGCAGTAAGCGATGTACTAAAAGAAGGTCAAGAAGTTACTGTTAAAGTACTAGAGGTTGACCGTCAAGGCCGTGTTCGTTTAAGCATGAAAGAAGCAGTTGAAAAGCCTGCTGAAACTGCAGCTCCGGCAGAAGAAACAACTGAAGATTAATTATTACGGTAAATAATTTTCACTGAGAAAAAGGGAGCCTATTGGCTCCCTTTTTTATATACTGTTATTAATTGTTAAATTGGAAATTACTTAGTGCAGTCAAAAGTGCAGTCAAAATTAAAGATTCTATCGTTGAGTATATTTTTGTTCGTTCAAGGGTGTACATCACTTAGTAGTAATCAACCAGAAAGCGCCATTGGGCAGTTAATTATTGCTGAGCCAGTTTCAGTAAGCTATAAAAGTGAAGTTGCTATTTTACGCTTGAGTGAAATTATTCAACGTGCTGAAATTACTGATGCCCAAAGAGCCCAACTTTTTTATGACCGCGGAGTTATTTACGACAGTGTAGGGCTAAGATCATTAGCGAGGTTAGATTTTAATCGTGCGTTAAAATTAAAGCCTGATTTGGTTGATGCATATAACTTTATCGGTATTCAGTTCACGCAAATACAAGAGTTTAATCAAGCGTATGAGTCGTTTGATTCAGCGTTAGATTTACAACCAGAACATGAATACGCGTACTTAAATCGTGGTATTGCTTTGTATTATGGTGGTCGACCTAATTTAGCTCGTGAAGATTTTCAAGTATTTCATCATGGTCAGTTAAATGATCCTTATCGTTTACTGTGGTTGTATTTGGCTGAAAATCAAATAGATAGCGTACAAGCAAAAATCGATTTAGAAAAAAGAGCTGAAAGCGTGAGTGACGCTACTTGGGCGAAGAGTATTATTAATCTCTATCTAGGCAAACAGTCACAAGCTACATTTATTCAAGCACTTACTCATAATGTAAAAACAAACAAAGAGTTGAGCGACCGATTATGTGAGGCGTATTTTTACCTAGGTAAATATAATCAATTACATGGTAAAAAAGGCGCGGCAGCTAACTTTTTTAAACTTGCGCTAAGCACCAATGTGTTTGAATTTGTTGAGCATCGCTATGCAAAGCTAGAACTAGATTTAATGCGTAAGAAAAAGTTAGAAGTGTCAGCTGAATAGTGTAACGTGTATAAAAAAACTCTTTTTAACGTTTGTACAATAATCATAATGAGCGTGATGGTAACCATACCATCAGGCTCATTTTTTTTGTCGACCTATTTAAATAAGGCAATTGATACAAATAATATTTCGGAAAACGAGCTTTCAATCGCATTAGCGTTAAAGTTACCCAAAGCATATAAGCGTATGTTATCAACTGTAGAGTATGGCTCGAGTTCTTGGCTTTTATATGCTCAAAAGCTTGCTCTTGTAGATGGCGGCTATGCATTAAAATTAGCGAGTTTTTATCAAATAGAAGAGAACACAGATAAAGCAATTTTTTGGTATAAAAAAGCGATAAAGCTTAATCAGACCATCGCATCAATAAAGTTAGCTGAGTATTATTTTGAACAAGGGAAGTACGAGCAAGCTAAATCCTTATTGGTGACACACAATAATAAAGAAGCACTCAGTTTACTTGTTGAAATTGCCATTATTGAAGGTGATATCGAATACGTAAAACAGAATTTACCCTCGTTAAAGCGTTTAGGTGAATCAAGGTTATTAAGGCTTATCGACCACTATGAAATAATTAATGTTTTTGATAGCTTTAACCAAAACGGCCAGCAAAAGCTAATTTCACAAAATAAATTTTCCGCAAACAACGCTCATTGTGAAAATAGTGTTCAACTTCTCGCAACTAACCTCGACAATTTACAGCATGCTGAATCACTTATTCATCAAGCTGAACGTCATGCGTTATACCCTTTTTTCTGTTTTGAACAACCCAAATATATTCCAAAACATTGGTTGGTTTGCAACGAGGGAGCATCAAATGCAATAGAGTGTGACGAATCTATTTTAGACAAGTTTGGTGGCTTTATAACAAGTCGTTATGTTGGCTTTGTTTTAGATCAGGGAGGAGCGAACGTTAACAATGGGATAATGTACTTAGATAGAAATGATAACGTTAATGTTTTTACACATGAGCTATCTCATTTATTAGGGTTTGTTGATGAATATGCGTTGCCGAAAAAACACCGTATTTGCCAGTCAGCTCAGTCTGACATGTTTTCTCATAATGTTGTCGTATTACCTACAACGTTTCGTGGTAACAAAAACAGTGTACTTAACGAATTATCTAAGCAGGTTCCCTGGTGGAAGCATATTAACAATAAACCGAGGTTAGTCACAGTAAATAAAGATGAATGGCGGTTAGATACCAGCAACACAATTGAATCTATATCGACTAATACACAAAATAGCCAAAAGCTAGGAGTAGGTTTGTATCTAGCAGATACTTGCCACCAAGCAAATGCAAAAGCCTATAAACCTATTCTGCATGTAACACAATTACAATATAATGAAGAAGCATTCCCGTCGCTTTACCTAGCGCTCACTCATGAAAATACTAACAGGTTTTCAATGCCAAGCTTTCACTACAATGTCGCCAAAGCACTAATTAACAAAGGCCAAGATTTAAAGGGAATGAAGTGGTTGTCTCACGCATTATCTCGAGAGCGTATAGGTAGCGCTAAATATCAAAAAATTAAACAGGGTGATTTTTAATCCAGTAAATTGAGTACGGTAGGATGTTTGTGAAGCAGAGTAGAGTTATTCGTTTTATTATATTGATTTTTGGGCTGATTGGTCGGTTCAAAATTTAAAGTGGTATTGTGTCCGTGATCTACTTTTATCGTTTTTTCTTTATGAAAAAATGTAGAGTTTTTGCTATACCAAGAATATAACTTCATGATTTACCTTATTGAGATAACTGACAAAGTCAGCATATAAATATGGAGTCATTGTGCGTTATAATCGTGTCAATTTAATGATCTAAATAAGTTCCTTTGATGTCACGTTTTAATATTGAAAAATTTCGCTCTCATTTTCCAATTTTTGATCAAAAATCAGGTAGCAAAGAGATCGTTTACTTTGATAATGCAGCAACCACACAAAAACCTAAAGCAGTGTTGGATAAGTACGCAGAATATTACTCACAGTATAATGCAAATGTTCATCGAGCCTCACATCAACTTAGTGCTAAGTCTACGTCAGCATTTGAACAATCTAGGCAACTTGTTCACAAGTATATAAATAGTAAACACCTAGAAGAGATTATATGGACTAAAGGCACAACTGAATCAGTTAATTTATTGAGTCAATCGTTGGGGCATCTGTGTATCAACGTAGGTGATGAAATTATCGTATCGCAAAGTGAACATCATGCGAACATAGTACCTTGGCAGATTTTAGCTGAACATAAACAGGCTATATTACGTGTAGTGCCTCTTACTGATGAAGGTTTATTTGACCTTGATGTGCTTAAAGAAATGATTAGTTCAAAAACTAAAGTTGTTTCATTCGCTCATGTTTCAAATGTTATTGGTAAAATAAACCCCGTTAAAGACATTGTTTCATTATGTAAGCAACATAAGGTTATTTCGATTGTTGATGGAGCTCAGGCAATAGCGCACCTGCAGGTGGATGTGCAAGCGTTGGATTGTGACTTTTATTTATTTTCAACTCATAAAATGTATGGCCCTACAGGAGTCGGGGTTTTATATGGCAAAAAAGAGTTGTTAAATAAAATGCCTCCATATCATGGTGGTGGAGAGATGATAAAAAAAGTTAGCTTTTCAGGCACTACTTATAATGCTCTACCATTTAAGTTTGAAGCGGGTACACCTAATATTTCGGGGATTGTCGCGTTTTCATCGGCATTATCATTTTTAGAAAGTAACAGTGTAAAAGCATTATTTTCATATGAAGAAGAACTTACGAAATACTGCTATCAAAAGTTATTAGAAATTTCGTCATTAAAATTTATTTATCCAACGTCGCCACATGTACCAGTTTTTTCGTTTGTTATTGAAAGTCAGCATAATCATGATGTCGCCACATATTTGGATGCTCACGGAATAGCCGTAAGATCAGGCCACCATTGCGCGATGCCGTTGATGGAATCGTTAGGACTTGATGGTTGTATTAGAGTTTCATTAGCTGGATATAATACATTTGATGAAGTTGACCACTTAATTGATACGCTTAATAGTTTTTCGAATAGTGAATCTTATACTTCATTTTCAGATGCCTCTATTGCACCTCAGTCGATGAAAAGTGAAAAAGCTAGCGACCGAATTATTCATCAATTTTCTACAATAAAAGGGTGGGATACACGCCATCGTGAAATCATGTTGATGGGAAAAAATCATCCACGAATGGATAGCGCATTTAAAAGCGAAAGTAATTTAATTCAAGGATGCGAAAGTAGCGCTTGGTTATCTTACAAAGTTGATAATGGTTTATATCAATTTCAAGCTGACAGTGATGCAAAAATTATTCGAGGCTTATTGAGTATTGTTTTAGCAGCATTTAACGGTAAAACTAAAGATCAAATTTTAGCGTTCGACGTTGAGTATTATTTTGAATGTTTAGGATTGACTCAGCATTTAAGCCCATCAAGAGCGAATGGGCTTAAAGCTATTGTAGAAAAGATATACGCGATCTCGAAAGAATAGGCTAATACTTGTTATTTGAGTTTTTTATTCAGTAATTTTTTTATCGAGCGACTTACCGCAAAAAAAGCAAATGTAGCCGTTACGTGGGTTGTTGCTCCAAAACCGCTGCTACAATCAAGTTTCATAGCGCCGTCTTGAGCTGGTTTCTGATGACAAACATTACCCTCGCTGTCTGGGTACATTAGTTGTTCAGTTGAGAATATAGCATCAATGGAGAAACGTCTTTTTACATTACGAGAAAAATTGTGTTCACGTCTGAGCTGATTTCTTACCTTGGCTAATAATGGATCTTGATATGTTTGGCTTAAATCACTTATTTGAATTTGAGTTGGGTCAGTTTGTCCACCTGCACCACCAATCGTAATAATGGGTAACTTATTACGCTTACAATAAGCAATTATTTTCGTTTTAATATTGACAGAATCAATAGCGTCAATCACGTAATCAAAACGTTGCGAAAGTAGATCATGTAAGTTTTCTGTTGTCACAAAGTCTTCAACTACATTTACTTTGCACTCAGGGTTAATGTCTTTAATCCGCTCTGACATTACGTCAACTTTACTTAACCCAACCGTGTGGGTTAATGCGTGTATTTGCCTATTAATGTTAGTAATGCATATATCATCTAGATCAATTAACGTAATTTCACCAACCCCATTGCGAGCTAATGCTTCTGCGGCCCATGAGCCAACGCCACCAATTCCAATTACACAAAAATGTGAGTTTTGTAAAACTTCTGCACCTTGGTTGCCATAAAGCCTACTTATACCACCAAACCTTAACTTATAATCTGACATATCTACACGTTATTAAAAAACATGAGTAAATTATACCAGTCTAAGTTGTTTTCAGTAGTCTAAAATTAGATTTAATTACTACTCATTTGCACTGGCTATTGAAATAAAAACGTGGAGTTCGGATATTCATTTGCATTATATAAACGTAGTTTAAATCAATAAAGTTAATGACGGAGAGGTGAGGTTTAATCAAATTACGTGAAATTTATTACATATATAAATCTACTTTATTAAATGTAATGAAAGTTTAGTGGTAGTTTTAGATGGAAAAGAGGGTTAACGGGCATAAATTTTCTAAAATTTTTGTTAAAAACAGCATTTAGATCAATTTTTTCACTAAATTTTGTTAGACATTAGTCTAATAAAAAAGTGTCGCTTTTATGAAAAGTTACATTATGAATACGTAATTCAAAAAAAAATAATTAAATTATCATGAAATTTGTAGGCTAATTATACATATTTTTTTTATTTTTTTACGTTTATATTTACTTTGTGAATAGTAAATATTTAATACAAAAATACCTTGGCGAGTAAAAACTCTATTTTTTGAACAGATTTTTATACAATTGAATAAATATTTAGCAGTGATGCACCAAAAAAGGCAGCTAAAAGCTGCCTTTTTAATACTACAAAGTGTTTGTTACTACTTTAATGGAACAAATTCTCTGTTAATTTCACCTGTATATAATTGGCGAGGACGACCAATTTTTTGACCAGGTTGAGATAACATCTCATCCCAATGAGAAATCCAACCAACAGTACGAGACATTGCAAAAATTACAGTGAACATACTTGTAGGGATTCCTAATGCTTTCAAGATGATACCTGAGTAGAAGTCAACGTTAGGGTATAGTTTCTTCTCAATGAAGTAAGGGTCTTCTAAAGCCACTTTCTCTAACGCCATAGCAACGTCTAATAATGGATCTTTAATACCTAACTCTTTTAATACTTCATGACACGTTTCACGCATTACTGTAGCGCGAGGGTCGAAGTTTTTGTATACACGGTGACCAAAGCCCATTAAGCGGAATGGGTCAGCTTTATCTTTAGCTCTTGCTACAAACTCGTCTACACGAGAAACATCGCCAATCTCTTCTAGCATTGTTAAACACGCTTCGTTAGCGCCACCGTGAGCTGGTCCCCATAAAGACGCTACACCTGCAGCGATACAAGCATAAGGGTTAGCACCAGATGAACCTGCTAGTCTTACTGTTGAAGTAGAAGCATTTTGTTCGTGATCAGCATGTAACGTGAATATACGGTCCATTGCTTTAGCTGCAACAGGGTTTACTTTATACTCTTCAGCAGGAACTGAAAACATCATGTGTAAGAAGTTTTCTGCGTAAGATAAATCGTTACGTGGGTATACAAATGGTTGACCAATATTGTATTTGTATGCCATTGCTGCGATTGTTGGCATCTTCGCAATTAAGCGGTGCGCACAGCGCATACGTTGGTCAGGTTGAGTAATATCTAAATCATCATGGTAGAAAGAAGATAGTGCACCTACAACACCACAAAGCATAGCCATTGGGTGAGCATCAGGTAAGAAACCTTGGAAAAAATGTACTAACTTTTCATGTACTAACGTGTGATTTGTAATAACGTTGGCAAAGTCTTCGTATTCGCTTTTTGAAGGCGCTTTACCATTCAAAAGGATATAACAAACTTCAAGATAATCAGCTTCTTTTGCTAAACTATCAATAGCGTATCCACGGTGTTGTAAAACACCTTTTCCGCCGTCAATAAAGGTAATTGAAGACTCACAAGAAGCGGTTGCTAAAAAGCCTGGGTCGTATGTGAAGTAACCACTGCTACCTAATGTTCGGATGTCTATTACGTCGTTTCCTGCACTACCGCTAATAATTGGTAGTTCAGCAATTTCTTTGCCGTCGATACTTAGAGAGGCCTTTGATTCAGCCATATGTTCATCCCCTATTAATTTCGTTTATCTGGAAAAACTAAGATTTAGTCAGTTTTTGTGAATATAAAACTGACCATATTCTACTTCATAACACCCCCTCTAAGTCAAACCCATTCTAAAGGAGCAAAATTCCAATTTGGTGCATTCTGCGCCCAAAATGTGCTAATGCCTAAAAATTAGTCATAAGCCTTTAAAATAGCAAGAGAATGCTCTTTTAAGAAAATTGTAATTAAGTATTATCGTCTATATAATCAACTTGATCTAATTTGTGATGTTTTACAATTTTTAGGTAAGTTGAAAAATATTGACTAAGATCGTTGGGGGGTCATGTTGTGTAATTAACAATATGGCAAAGAAAACAAGTTGAAAGCTCTAAGAGCTCCTTAGGCAACAATCGTGAAAAAACAACGTCCTGTAAACCTAGATCTGACTACAATAAAAATGCACCCAGCAGCTAATGCTTCTATTTTACACCGTATCTCGGGTGTAATTATGGTATTTGCTATTGGTATATTGTTGTGGACACTTTCTTTATCTTTATCTTCTGCTGAAGGTTTTGAACAACTTCAAGAAACGCTTGATGGTTTCTTCTTCAAATTTATCCTATTTGGAATTCTTTCTGCGCTGGTTTACCACTTATTAGGTGGGATACGTCATTTGTTAATGGACATGGGCCATTTCGAAGAGCTAGCTTCAGGGAATGCAAGTGCTAAGTTTATTATTAGCGCATGGCTTGTATTAACGATTGTTGTAGGAGTTTGGTTATGGTAAATAACGCAGCAACAGTAGGCCGTAGTGGCGTACACGATTTTATATTACTTAGAGCAAGTGCTGTAATTCTTGCTTTATACACTATTTTCTTAGCTGGATTTTTCGTGGTGACTCCTGAGGTTACTTACGATGTGTGGCGTGACTTCTTCTCTTGCATGTCAGTTAAAGTATTTACGTTACTTGCAATTCTAGCTCTAGTAGCTCATGCATGGATTGGCGTATGGCAAGTTTTATCTGATTACATTAAGCCCGCTCTTTTCCGTGGTTTATTACAGTTTATTTTTTCTATCACGTTGCTTGGATATTTAGCAGCGGGATTCATTATTGTGTGGGGTGTGTAAATGAGCGTTCCAGTTCGTGAATTTGACGCCATTGTAATTGGCGCAGGCGGTGCGGGTATGCGCGCGGCATTAGCAATCTCTGAGTCAGGCAAGTCTTGTGCTCTAATCTCTAAAGTATTCCCTACACGTTCTCATACGGTTTCTGCGCAAGGTGGTATCACTGTAGCGTTAGGTAACGCGCATGAAGATCATTGGGAACAACACATGTACGATACGGTTAAAGGTTCTGATTATATTGGTGACCAAGACGCTATCGAATATATGTGTAAAACGGGTCCAGAATCTATTATAGAACTTGAAAACATGGGTCTTCCATTTTCTCGTTTTGAAAACGGTAAGGTTTACCAACGTCCATTCGGTGGTCAATCTAAAAACTTTGGTGGAGAGCAAGCTGCTCGTACAGCTGCAGCAGCTGACCGTACAGGCCATGCGTTACTTCATTGTTTATACCAACAGAATGTAAAAAATAAAACAAACGTTTACTCAGAATGGTACGCGTTAGACCTAGTTAAAAATGCTGATGGTGCTGTTGTTGGTTCAACAGCTATTTGTATTGAAACAGGTGAAATAGTTTACTTTAAAGCTAGAGCAACGGTTCTTGCTACTGGTGGTGCAGGTCGTATATACGCATCAACAACTAATGCTCACATCAACACTGGTGATGGTGTTGGTATGTCACTTCGTGCTGGCGTTCAAATGCAAGACATGGAAATGTGGCAGTTCCACCCTACAGGTATAGCAGGTGCTGGTACGCTCGTAACTGAAGGTTGTCGCGGTGAGGGTGGTTACCTTCTTAATAAAGATGGCGAACGTTTCATGGAACGTTATGCTCCTAACGCTAAAGATTTAGCTGGTCGTGATGTTGTTGCTCGTTCAATGATGACTGAGATTCGTGAAGGTCGTGGTTGTGACGGTCCTTGGGGTCCTCATATCAAGCTTAAACTTGATCACTTAGGTCGTGAAACATTAGAAAAACGTTTACCAGGTGTTTGTGATTTATCTAAAACGTTTGCTCACGTTGACCCAGCAGAAGAGCCTATTCCAGTAATACCTACATGTCATTACCAAATGGGTGGTGTACCTTGTAATGTAAATGGTCAAGCCATTTCGTATAACCCAGAAACTGGTGAAGATACTATCATTGAAGGTTTGTTTGCCGTTGGTGAAATTGCTAACGTATCAGTACATGGTGCAAACCGTTTAGGTGGTAACTCATTACTTGATTTAGTTGTATTTGGTAGAGCAGCAGGTAACTTCTTAGGTACATACCTAAACGAAACACAAAGCGGTAAAGATGCTTCTGAGTCTGACCTTGAAGCTTCATTAGCGCGTACTAATCGTTGGGAGTCTTCTACATCAGGTGAAGACCCAGTGCAAATTCGTAAAGACTTACAAAAATGTATGCAGTTTAACTTCTCGGTATTCCGTGAAGGTGAAGCGATGGCTCAAGGTATGAAAGAGCTAACTGAAATACGTGAACGTTTACAAACGGCACATTTGAGTGACAAGTCTTCAGACTTTAACACTCAACGTATTGAGTGTTTAGAGCTTGATAACTTAATGGAAACAGCATTCTGTACAGCGAAAGCTGCTAACTTCAGAACTGAATCTCGCGGCGCGCACGCTCGTGAAGATTTCCAAGACCGTGATGATGAAAACTGGTTATGTCATTCAATATACTCGCCTGACACTGAAGACATGTCTAAGCGTGATGTAAACATGAAGCCAGTACATCGTGAAGCATTTCCACCAAAAGCTCGTGTTTACTAAGGAATAATTCGATGAAACAGACATTTTCAATTTACCGTTATAACCCTGATGTAGACAATGCTCCATACATGAAGAATTATGATCTGGAAATTCCAGACGGTTCTGACATGATGGTACTTGATGCTTTAATGTTGCTTAAAGAACAAGATGCAACGCTATCGTTCCGTCGTTCATGCCGTGAAGGTGTATGTGGTAGTGATGGATTAAATATGAATGGTAAAAATGGCTTAGCGTGTATTACACCTTTGTCAGATCTTAAATCAGATGTTATTGTTTTAAGACCATTGCCTGGTTTACCTGTTGTACGTGATTTAATTATTGATATGACTCAATTTTATAATCAGTACGAAAAAGTGAAGCCATATTTGATTAACGATGGTAAAAATGCTCCTGCAAGAGAGCATTTACAAACTATTGAAGAACGTGAACATTTAGATGGACTATACGAATGTATTTTATGTGCGTGTTGTTCAACTTCTTGTCCTTCATTCTGGTGGAACCCTGATAAATTTATCGGTCCAGCTGGTTTATTACACGCATATCGATTTTTGATTGATAGTCGTGACACAGCAACAGAAGAACGTTTAGATGGCTTACAAGACGCATATAGTGTTTTCCGTTGTCACGGAATCATGAACTGTGTTGACGTATGTCCTAAAGGATTAAACCCAACTAAAGCAATCGGTCATATTAAATCGATGTTGCTTTCAAGAGCTGTTTAGTTAGGTTTATAAAAATAGCAGGGTATTAAATGAATATTCTGCTATTTTAAGATACAAAGATTTTTATTGGTGTAACGGCTTAACAAAAGTTATTTCGTTTAAAAGCACTAGGGAATGGTCATTTAAATACTCTACTATTCCAAAGCGTTGATAAACGTTTTATTTAAGTTAAAAAGTTACGGTGTGTTTTATTGCTTTTATCCCAGTAAAGGAACAGGCAATGCCCGAAGGTGCAATGAAGGCTTGGATAGAGTCTTCCCATTTAAGTGGCGCAAATGCTGCTTACATAGAAGAGTTATACGAATCTTATCTGGATAATTCACAATCTGTTTCTGCAGAGTGGCGTGAAGTATTCGAAAAACTTCCTAAAATTGAAGGTGCCGATATTGAATATAGGCATTCTGAAATTCGCGACGAATTTAGAGCGCTAGCTAAACAACCTCACAAAACTGTAGTTGTTTCAAGCGGTGGTGATGCTAAACAAGTTAAAGTATTACAACTTATTAACGCTTTTCGTTTTCGCGGACATCAAAATGCTAACCTAGATCCATTAGGTCTTTGGCAACGCGATAAAGTTCGAGACTTACAGTTATCTCATCATGAACTATCAGAAAATGATTTTGACAAGGATTACAACGTCGGTTCATTTGCAATAGGTCAAGATTCAATGAAGCTAGGTGACTTATATAAAGCACTTAGAGCTACTTATTGTGGTTCTATTGGCGCTGAGTATATGCACATCACATCAACAGAAGAAAAGCGTTGGTTACAACAACGTTTAGAGTCTGTTCAATCAAAACCTGTTTTATCTATTGCAGAAAAAGAAGAAATTCTGAAAGGTTTGATTGCAGCTGATGGCCTAGAAAAATACTTAGGGGCTAAGTTCCCAGGTGCAAAACGCTTCTCGTTAGAAGGTGGTGATGCACTTATTCCAATGTTAAAAGAACTTATCACGCGCGCTGGTACCGCTGGCACAAAAGAAGTCGTTATTGGTATGGCTCACCGTGGTCGCTTAAATGTTCTTGTTAACGTTATGGGTAAGAACCCATCTAAGCTATTTGATGAGTTTGGTGGAAAACATGATGAAATACTTTCATCTGGTGACGTTAAGTATCACCAAGGTTACTCATCAGATTTTGTTACGCCAGGTGGTAATGTTCATTT
This sequence comes from Colwellia sp., assembly GCA_020630795.1. Taxonomy (GTDB): domain Bacteria; phylum Pseudomonadota; class Gammaproteobacteria; order Enterobacterales; family Alteromonadaceae; genus Pseudocolwellia. Next base: position 115,887 of record JAHDIK010000007.1, on the reverse strand, counting down.
AGCATTAGCGTTTAACCCATCGCATTTAGAAATTGTTAACCCTGTTGTAATGGGCTCAGTAAGAGCTCGCTTAGATCGTCGTGACTGTAATCAAGGTGACTTAGTATTACCTATTACTATTCACGGTGATTCTGCTATTGCTGGTCAAGGTGTTGTTCAAGAAACCTTTAATATGTCACAAGCTCGTGCATTTAAGGTGGGCGGTACAATCCGTGTTGTTGTAAATAACCAGGTAGGCTTTACAACTTCTAATCCTCAAGATACACGTAGTGGTGAATACTGTACTGATATCGCTAAAATGGTTTCGGCACCTATTTTACACGTAAATGGTGACGACCCAGAAGCGGTAATTTTGGCAACTCAAATTGCATTAGATTACCGTAACGCATTCAAACGCGATGTTGTTATTGATTTAGTTTGTTACCGTCGTCATGGTCACAACGAAGCTGATGAGCCAAGTGCAACTCAGCCACTAATGTACAAAAAAGTTAAAAAACATCCTACACCACGTCAATTGTATGCTGAACAATTAAGCTCAGAAGGCTCTGTCGCTCAAGCAAAAGCAGACGAATTAACCGCTTATTATCGTAAGTTGTTAGACGAAGGGCAATGTACTGTTGAGCAATGGCGCCCAATGACTGAGCATTCAGTAGATTGGACACCGTACATTGGTCATGATTGGGATGATGAATACGAAAAAGATATTTCTGTTGAAAAATTGAAAGAGCTTGCTCAAGCAATTTCAACTATTCCAGAAGAGCATCCAATACATGGTCGTGTTAAAAAGATTTATGAAGATCGCGCGAAAATGGCAAGTGGTGAAAAATTACTTGATTGGGGTATGGCAGAAAACTTAGCTTATGCATCGATTGTTGATTTAGGTAAGCGTGTTCGTATTACTGGTCAAGATGCTGGGCGTGGAACATTCTTCCATCGTCATGCAGTACTGCATAACCAAGAAGATTCTTCTCAATACCTACCTTTACAAAATATACGTGAAGGCCAAGGCCCATTTGATGTACATGACTCGGTATTATCTGAAGTGTCAGTACTTGCATTTGAGTATGGTTATACCACTGCTGAACCGGCAGGTTTGACTATTTGGGAAGCGCAATTTGGTGATTTTGCTAACTGTGCTCAAGTAGTGTTTGATCAGTTCATTAGTTCTGGTGAGCAAAAGTGGGGCCGTTTATGTGGCTTAACTATGTTACTTCCTCATGGTTATGAAGGGCAAGGTCCTGAGCATTCATCTGCTCGTCTTGAACGCTTCTTACAACTATGTGCTGACCACAATATGCAAGTTTGTGTGCCATCAACGCCTGCGCAAGTATTTAATATGCTTCGCCGTCAAGTAGTTCGTCCAATGCGTCGTCCTCTTGTTGTAATGTCGCCAAAATCTCTATTACGCCACCCATTAGCTGTTTCTTCAATGGAAGAAATGTCTACTGGAGAGTTCCATAGTGTTATTGGTGAAGTTGATGAGATTGATCCAAGTAAAGTAGAGCGAGTGGTATTTTGTAGTGGTAAGGTTTACTACGAATTACTTGATCAACGTCGTAAGAATGAGCAAAACAATATTGCCATTGTACGTATTGAACAATTATACCCGTTCCCAGAAGAATCACTTAAAGCTGAAATTGAAAAGTATCAGCACGTTAAGCAATTCGTTTGGTGTCAGGAAGAACCACAAAACCAAGGTGCTTGGTATTGTTCACAGCATCACTTTAGAGCTGTGATCCCTGAGGGTAGTTACTTGACATATGCTGGCCGTAAGGCTTCTGCAGCTCCAGCTGTAGGTTATATGTCAGTCCATGTTAAAGAGCAACAAGCGCTAGTCCATGACGCGCTAAATGTTGAATAGACTAGTTTTTGTAAGTAAGGAATAAAATAAATGACAACCGAAATTAAGGTTCCCGTTTTACCTGAATCAGTTGCAGATGCAACCGTAGCTACTTGGCATGTACAAGTAGGTGACAAAGTATCTCGTGATCAAGTATTAGTAGATATTGAAACAGATAAAGTTGTATTAGAAGTACCTGCAACTGCTGATGGTGTAATCACTGAAATCTCTCAAGCTGAAGGCGCAACAGTATTAGGCGAGCAAGTTATTGCTATTTTAGCTGAAGGTGCAGGTGCAGGTGCAGAATCTGCTCCTGCTGAAAGTGCAGCTCCAGCAGCGTCAGGTAAAGTTATTGATATCGTAGTACCTGTACTTCCTGAGTCAGTAGCAGATGCTACAGTGGCAACATGGCATGTTGCGGAAGGTGATTCTGTATCAATGGACCAAAACCTAGTTGATATTGAAACTGATAAAGTAGTGCTAGAAGTTGTTGCTCAAGACAACGGTGTAATTGGTAAAATTATTCACGCTGAAGGCGAAACAGTATTAGGCGACCAAAAAATTGGTGAGCTAAATGCAGGAGCTACAGCAAGTGCACCTACTCAGTCTAAAGAAGAAGCGATTAGCAGTGATGAGTTAGCGAGTCCATCTGTACGTCGCTTAATGACTGAAAAAGGTCTTACAGCATCAGACGTAGTTGGTACTGGTAAAGGCGGTCGTATTTCTAAAGAAGATGTAGAAGCGGCAGCAAACAAACCGGCAGCGGCTCCAGCAGCGAAACCTGCTTCAGCTCCAGTAGCGCAAGACTTAGGTGAGCGTACACAAAAACGTGTACCTATGACACGTCTACGTAAAACAATTGCTACACGTTTACTTGAAGCTAAAAACTCTACGGCAATGCTAACAACGTTTAACGAAGTTAACATGAAGCCAATCATGGACCTTCGTAAGCAATACAAAGATGTTTTCGAGAAAACACATGATACACGTTTAGGCTTTATGTCGTTTTATGTTAAAGCGGTAACTGAAGCGCTTAAGCGTTACCCAGCAGTTAATGCTTCTATTGATGGCGATGATTTGGTTTACCACAACTATTTCGATATTAGTATTGCAGTATCAACACCACGTGGTCTTGTTACTCCTGTATTACGCGACGCTGACCAATTAAGCATGGCTGGGATCGAAAATGGTATTCGTGACTTAGCAATTAAAGGTCGTGACGGTAAATTAACAATGGATGAAATGCAGGGCGGTAATTTCACTATTACTAATGGTGGTGTTTTCGGTTCTTTAATTTCAACACCAATCTTAAATTTACCACAAGCGGGTATTTTAGGAATGCACAAAATACAAGACAGACCTATGGCTGTTGACGGTAAAGTAGAAATATTACCAATGATGTATCTAGCGCTTTCTTACGATCACCGTTTAATCGATGGTAAAGAATCAGTAGGTTTCTTAGTAACAATTAAAGAATTGTTAGAAGATCCAACAAGACTTCTTTTAGATGTTTAATCGTTTTGTCATTAAAACGTATTTAAATATCTAATTAGTCAGAAGAATTATTATATTGGTATTTAATGTTACAAATTGCTCTTTAGACTACTGTCTTTAGGGCGTTTGTACTATAATCTACCCAACTTTTTCACGGGCAATGGTGCATGTTTTTTATAAGAAAAATATGGAACGATTGTCATCATTTACAGATAAATGGATAAAACACCATGAATTTGCATGAGTATCAAGCGAAACAATTATTCGCTAAATATGGTTTACCAGTTTCAGAAGGGTTCGCTTGCGACACTCCTCAAGAAGCTGCAGAAGCTGCTGACAAAATTGGCGGCGATATGTGGGTTGTTAAAACTCAGGTTCACGCTGGTGGCCGTGGTAAGGCTGGCGGTGTTAAGCTAGTTAAAACTAAAGAAGAAATCAAAGAGTTCGCTCAAAACTGGTTAGGTAAAAACTTAGTAACTTACCAAACAGATGCTAACGGACAACCTGTTTCAAAAATCTTAGTTGAAAGCTGTACTGATATTGCTAACGAATTATACCTAGGTGCTGTAGTAGACCGTGGTTCTCGTAAAGTTGTATTCATGGCATCTACTGAAGGTGGTGTTGAAATCGAGAAAGTTGCTGAAGAAACTCCAGAGTTAATTCACAAAGCTGAAATCGATCCATTAGTAGGCCCACAAGCATATCAAGCTCGTGAGCTTGGCTTTAAACTTGGTTTAAACCCAACTCAAATGAAGCAATTTGTTAAAATCTTCATGGGCTTAGCAAACATGTTTAACGACTACGATTTCGCATTATTAGAAATCAACCCATTAGTTGTTACAGATGAAGGTAACCTTCACTGTTTAGACGGAAAAATTGGTGTAGACGGAAACGCTTTATACCGTCAACCTAAAATCCGTGAAATGCACGATCCGTCTCAAGAAGACGAGCGTGAAGCACATGCTGCACAGTGGGAATTAAACTACGTAGCATTAGACGGAAACGTTGGTTGTATGGTTAACGGTGCAGGCCTAGCAATGGGTACTATGGATATCGTTAATTTACACGGCGGTAAGCCAGCTAACTTTTTAGACGTTGGTGGCGGAGCAACTAAAGAACGTGTTGCTGAAGCATTCAAAATTATCCTTTCAGACGACAATGTTAAAGCGGTATTAGTTAACATTTTTGGTGGCATCGTTCGTTGTGACATGATCGCTGAAGGTATTATCGCTGCTGTTAAAGAAGTAGGCGTAACTATTCCAGTAGTTGTACGTTTAGAAGGTACAAACGCAGAAGAAGGTCGTTCAGTATTAGCTGGTTCTGACTTAAACATCATTGCTGCTGAATCATTAACTGACGCAGCGACTAAAGTTGTTGCAGCTGCGGAGGGCAAATAATGTCTGTATTAATTAACAAAGATACTAAAGTAATCTGTCAAGGTTTCACTGGTGGTCAAGGTACTTTCCACTCAGAGCAAGCTCTTGAGTACGGTACGCAAATGGTTGGTGGTGTATCACCAGGCAAGGGTGGCCAAACACACCTAGGTTTACCTGTATTTAACACAGTACGTGAAGCAGTTGAAGAAACTGGCGCAACAGCATCAGTAATCTACGTTCCTGCTCCATTCTGTAAAGATGCAATTTTAGAAGCAATTGATGCTGGTATCGAGCTTATCGTAACTATTACTGAAGGTATCCCAACTTTAGATATGGTTGACGTTAAAGTTAAACTTGAACAATCAGGCGTTCGTATGATCGGTCCTAACTGCCCAGGTGTTATCACTCCAGGCGAAACTAAAATTGGTATTATGCCAGGTCATATCCATAAGCCAGGTAGAGTTGGTATCGTTTCACGTTCAGGTACATTAACGTATGAAGCAGTTAAGCAAACTACTGATGCAGGTTTCGGTCAATCTACTTGTGTAGGTATTGGTGGTGACCCAATTCCAGGTACTAACTTCATCGACGTTTTAGAAATGTTCCAAAACGATCCTCAAACTGAAGCAATCGTAATGATTGGTGAAATTGGTGGAACAGCTGAAGAAGAAGCTGCTGACTACATTAAAGATAATGTAACTAAGCCTGTAGTATCTTACATTGCTGGTGTTACTGCTCCAGAAGGTAAGCGTATGGGCCATGCTGGTGCTATTATCGCTGGTGGTAAAGGTACTGCTGATGAAAAATTTGCTGCTTTAGAAGCGGCTGGTGTTAAAACTGTACGCTCTTTAGCGGATATCGGTGCTGCACTTAAAGAGAAAACAGGTTGGTAAGTTAACGCTTAGCAAATTTTGCTCTTTTAAAAACCCGCTTTTTAGCGGGTTTTTTATTTTACAACTTCTCACAATTACCTACATTTTGTAGACACAAGCCATAAAGATTCACACGTAACAACCTTTTAAAATTCAGTCATAAATTAACAAAACTTAAACCTAAATTTTAAAGAGTTATTATTATGAAAAAAATATTTGTTACATCACTATTACTATTAACCTCTTCTTTTAGTTATGCAGAGACCGAATATCCAAAAAATCAGGTCTTAAGACCATTAACGTTGACTGATGGCACTATTTCAATTGGTGGAGCAATATCTATTGTTGAAGAGCATGACGACACTCGAGGTGCGTTAGGTTTACACGCCGCATACGGTTTAACAGATAACCTAATGATTAGCTTATCAGGGTTAGATTATAGGGTTTTAGCTAGAGATAATAATGAGACAGGGCTTGAGTTAACTGTGGGTGCGGGTATTCGAGGTTATCAAGACTCTGATGTAAATGGCAATGCAGTTGGCTATGGTGCGGATTTAAATGGTAAATACGTATTTAACAGTGATTTAGCGATGACCTTTTCAGTAGGTTACGTTAAGTGGGATGAAGAAAACTTAGGTAATAAAGATGAGTATCACTATTCGGTTGGTTTACAAGCTAACTTAGCAAAAAATTGGACTACAAACGTTAGTTATACCTATCGAGATCTTAAACACTTTGCCCAAGATGATGCCCATGTTGTCAATGCTGGGATTAATTATTCGTATAGTAAAAGTACAGATGTGGGCTTGTTTGTTGGATATTCTGACTTTGATGCGCTAGAGAATGGCTACGATCTTGATAATAATTTTGAGCGTTCAGCTGGTGTATACGCAACTTATCGCTTTTAAATACATAATTTAATAATGACTAATATTAAAAAGCCTATGTATAGCATAGGCTTTTTTAGGTCTTAAACGTGTCTTGTTCTAGTATATATCTAACCGTCTGCGTTAATTTGAGTAATTAGCTCAGTTAAACATGACTCGCTTTCATTATGTGGAACCTGACAAGTACCAGCAGCATTATGTCCGCCACCATTATATTTTAACATCAACTCACCAACGTTGGTTTTTGAGCTGCGGTCAAATATTGATTTTCCTGTTGCGAATACCGTATTTTGTTTCTGGAATCCCCACATTACATGAATAGAAATATTACATTGTGGGAATAGGGCGTATATAACAAAGCGATTGCCAGAATAAATGACTTCTTCGTCACGTAAATCTAAAACAACAAGGTTACCGTGTACGGTAGAGCAGCGTTTAATTTGCTCTTTAAATTTCTCTTCATGTTCAAAGTATAGGTCGGTACGTTCTTTAACGTCAGGTAGCTCTAATATTTCATCAATAGTATGGTCTTTACCGTAATCGATCATTGCCATCATTAATTCATAATTTGAAATTCTAAACTCTCTAAAGCGGCCTAAACCCGTACGCGAGTCCATAATGAAGTTAAGTAGTTCCCAACTCTTAGCGTGTAAAACTTCGTCCATGTTAAATTGTGCTGAGTCACCTTTATCTACCGCTTCCATCATATCTGTCCAGCTTGCAGGGAAGGTGTCTAATCCGCCATAGTAATCATAAACTACGCGCGCTGCTGAAGGTGCATCTGGGTCAATGAAGTGATTGTCTTTTTTGCCATTACGGATTGTTTCACTGTGGTGATGATCAAATGCAATATGTACCCCTTCAACATAAGGTAAGTTTGTTGAAATGTCGTTAGCGCCAATTTCAATTTTTCCGTCTTGCATGTCCTTGGGATGAACAAAAAGAATATCGTCAACTAAATCTATATGTTTAAGTAAAATAGCACATACTAATCCATCAAAGTCGCTACGAGTGACTAAACGAAATTTTTTATTATCCGACATTTATTATCTCCATTAGATATATTGTTTTATTACGCATAATTTAACACTACATACGTTATATAAGCATAATTAAAATAAATTATTTAGGGGTAGAGTACATTTTTCTGAAAAAGTAAGCCCGAATAAATAGATACTCAATCACTAGAGTATAGTAAATGGTTGAGAGAGAATCATTGAAATATGATGAATTAATAAGGATTCTTTTTCGCTAATTGTTATTTATGAAGGTGAATAACTAGTTTGATGTTTCTATTGATTTATTTTCGAGCGAATAAAATTATCGCCATATAAACAAGAACAAAGCTATAGAATAAATAAAGCCACTGATTAAAATGGCTTTATGGGGAGTTGTCTACCTAAACGAGTATTATCTGCTCGCAATGAGCGACGTGTCTGTTCTAGGCTCTAACGATTTAACTTCGATAAGTTTCTGCTTTGGGTAATATGTAATGGTTGCAAATGCGTCGCCACTTGGCTGATCTGCTTGATAAGAAAGTTGATTAAAAAAGTCTTGGCTTTTTAATTTTTTTGCAAAAGTATTTGCTACACAATCTTCTTGAGCTATTAGTGTTTTAGAGTCTATGCATTTAAAAATTTCAGAATTTTTCTGTTCAGAATCATTTGCTACTGCAACTTGGCTAAAACTTAATACGGCTACCAGTGTTAACATACGTTTAAACATTTTATCTCTCCTTCACTAAATCTTACGTTAATCTTAGCAAGGGAATTACTGATTGGCTAACATATTAATATTACAATATTGTGACACTTAAAAATAAAAGTTAAAATATTTTTAAGTGTCACGTATTTCGTTGTTATTAAAGTGTTTTTATTTTTTATTAGATGCTTTTATTACCGATAGACAAGCTACATTTTGATTTAAGCAACGCGCTAAAAAATGAGTAAATGTACACTATTAGCAAACAAATAAGTTAATAATAGGGTTAGCTATTACCCCAAAGCCCACCTTTATTTGAAGCATATTCTCGAGTTTTCTTAGCTTTTTTAGCACGTAAACGTTCAGCATCTTCAAAGCTTAATGCTGCAGGCTCTTTCGGTTTATGATGAGCAGGTACTATGCGCTCTCTAGGAGGGAGTTCGAATTGAGTTCTGTCAGCTTTTGGTAGTCCTTTGTATTGATACATGTAAAACGCTTCAACTTTTTCTCGTGCCCAGTCTGTTTTTTTCAAAAACTTCATACTAGAGGCAATACTCGGATTTTTTCTAAAACAATTAATATTTAAGTATGCGTCTAAAAGTTCAAAACCGTATTCATCAACAATTTCTGTTAACAGTGTTTCAAGTTTCAGGCCGTGGAGAGGATTATTATGGTATGGATTATCAGCGCTCATTATTAGGCCTTTTGTTGAGAGTTAAAAATATATGCTGCTGTTTAAGCATTTACGTAATTTTAACGCATGACTCCCCATAATGTTATTTAATATTCTAAATTAACAAGGAATTATCGCATTAACTCGTTTCTTTAGTGCTGGAACGACTTGAGATTCAAACCATGAGTGTTTTTTAAGCCAGATATTGTTTCTAGGGCTAGGGTGCGGTAATACAATTGTATTGTTGTTGAGTAAATTCTGCCAATTTTGAGCGTGTGTTGATATTGAATCAGTAGAATTAAGGTGCCATTTAACGGCGTATTTCCCTAACACTATGGTTAATTCAATATTTTTGCAGTGAGCTAGAATGCTATTTCTCCACGTGCTAGCACATAAAGCTGGCGGTGGTAGATCGCCTGACTTACCTTTTCCGGGGTAACAAAAACTCATGGGAAGAATTGAGAATAACTCTGGGTTATAAAACTGCGCTTTAGAAACCCCTAGCCAACTTCTTAACCTGTCACCACTCATATCATCAAACGGAATTCCTTTTTGATGAGTTACTGCTCCAGGCGCTTGTCCAGCAATAAGAATTTTACTGTTTTTACTTAGTTGGAGTATAGGTTTTGGAGGCATAGGGAGTATGGCCTCGCATAACGTACAGCTTTTTACTTGAGTAATTAAATTTTCCATCAGACTTTGTATGAGTATCCGTATATTTAATAAGTTTGAGGTTAGCATATGTTTGCTTCGTTTTATTTTTTAGTTATCTAGCCTTTATAAAATTGTTGTTAATTGTTAACAATTGAAATATATGTTAAGTTTTCTTTTTATTTAAATGTTAACACGCATAACAAATAAATTTAACGGGGAATACTTATGATTAACTACAAAAAATACGTACAGGGAAGATGGTCACCTATTTGCCTGATGAGTATGTTGTTAGCTGGCTGTTCACAGCAAAGCGACAACATAAACCAAACTAAAACCTTAGCGAATGAACAAAATTATCAAAATGTTTTGACGTTAACTGATTTTAACCAGAAAAAATTGCCAGTAAACGTTATTGAAAGTGGCGCTAGTTTTCAGCATCAACTTTCGGGTAATGATGGCGAGCTATCAATTGATTTTTCATCTGATGTTTACCGTTCTGCTGTGGTATTACAGCCTGAAACACCTTGGAATTTTGCAACCACAGACGAAGTACATTTAGCAATTGATGCTAAAAACCCTGGTACAGAGTCAATTCAATTATATATTTCGATTTCAGACGTACCTAAGAGTGAATTGCCCGCAGGTAATGCCGCTGGTACTAGAACGTCAGCGGCTAATTATTCAGTAAACTTGGCACCTGGAGAATCAGGAACTTACTTTGTAATTTTAAAAGGTAAATTTGTTGATGCAGACTCAGGTATTCGTGAAAACCCAGTACCATGGAAAACGAATGATGAAATGTTTTACTGGCGTTACGGAAAAAGTAATATTGATTTATCAGCCGTTACCGAAGTTTCTTTCTTAACAAGAGGTAATTTAACGAGCAAACCTATTGTTATCGACAATGTGCGTTTAAGAAAAAATCCTGAATATTCACTAGCATATTTAGAAAACATTGTTGATGAGTTTGGCCAGAATGCTAAACAAGATTTTCCTACAAAAATTCATTCTTTAACAGAGTTGCAAGCTGTTGCTAAAAAAGAATTAGCAATGCTTGAGTCTGAAGGTCGAATGAAAGATCGCTCTAAATTTGGCGGGTGGAAAAGTGGGCCAAAATTTGAAGGTACTGGATATTTTAGAACTAAAAAAGTAGATGGCCAATGGTGGATGGTAGACCCTGAAGGCTATTTGTTCTTCTCACACGGTGTTGCTAACGTTCGTATGGCGAATACCACGACGACAACGGGTATAGATTTTAAAGATGATAGTGTTCGTTATGTTGATCCAAATGAGGTTACACCAGAAGATTCTATCGGTATTGTAAAAGTGTCTGACGAGGTGATGAAGTCTCGTTATGTTTCGTCGACATTGCGTAACAATATGTTTAATTGGTTACCTGAATACGATGATCCATTAGCCGAACACTATAGTTACCGACGTTCAGTTCATAGAGGGCCTATTAAGTCGGGTGAAACCTTTAGTTTTTATCGTGCAAACTTAGAGCGTCGTTACGGTGAAACTGAAGAAAAGTCGTATATTAAAAAGTGGGAAGACGTAACTTTATCTCGTATGGAAAATTGGGGATTTACATCTTTCGGTAACTGGGTAGACCCAGCATTTTATCCAAATGAGCGTGTACCGTATTTTGCTAATGGTTGGATTATTGGTGATTACAAAACATTAGCGTCTGAACATGATGTTTGGTCACCATTACCTGATCCTTTCGACAAAGAGTTTGTTAAGCGCGCTAAAATCACAATTGACGTTATCGCAGAAGAAATTAAAGGTTCTCCTTGGTGTGTTGGTGTATTCGTCGACAATGAAAAAAGCTGGGGCTTTCCTGATGGTACAATTAAAGAACGTTACGGTGTTATTTTAACTACGCTGACGTTAAACGATGAAGATAGCCCTGCTAAAGAAGCATTCACAGGTTATTTGAAAAACAAATATCACGATGTATCTAAGTTAAACTCAGCTTGGAATCAAAATTTAGGCTCGTGGAAAGAACTATCAAAAGGTGTTGATATAAAAGAGTATCCGGACGCTTTAGTTGATGATATTTCTTATATGCTTGAAATGCTTTCAGAGGAATACTTTAAAGTTGTTCACGACACGTTAGAAGCTGTGCTACCTAACCATTTATATATGGGAGCTCGTATGGCTAATTTTGGTATGCCTAAAGAAACTATAAAAGCATCAGTTAAGTATTCAGATGTTCTTAGTTTCAATATTTATGAAGAAGGCGTTCAGCCAGCTGAGTGGAGCTTTTTAAACGATATTGATTTACCAACTGTTATTGGTGAATTCCATATTGGTGCTACCAAAGGAACGGGGTTGTTGCATCCTGGTTTAGTGCAAGCTGACGATCAAATGGATCGCGCTAATATGTACAAAGCATATATGACAAGTGTAGCAGCACATAAGAATATGGTAGGGGCTCACTGGTTTCAATATTTAGATTCTCCACTAACAGGAAGAACATATGACGGCGAACCATATAACGTAGGGTTTGTTTCAACCACAGATATTCCATACCCTGCAATGGTAGAAGCTGCTAAGTCGTTTAACCGTTCAATATATTCAAAACGTTATAATAAAGAGTTTTGATAATGTTAAGTTGAACTAAACGACTATCGTTTAAGTGATGATAAAACGAGAGCGTAACCGATAAGGTTTAGCTCTCGTTTTTTATTGTAAATTTATTATGTGGAAAGCTGAATAATTGATTCCTGTTTAAGTTTCATTTTACTGTCATAAAATAATCATATTGCATGATTAAATTGGAAGAAAACACATAATGAGACTTTACAATGAGCACACAACAATTCGATTACAGCAATTATGAAGATGAAGAATTTACTGAGTTTTCAGAGTACGAAATTAAAAAGAATACCAAGCAACGCAAACACCGAGATGCTAGAGCAGCGAAAAAGCTACAACGTTCTAAGCACGAACTTTCGCTGCACGATGAGTACGACTTTTACGAACATTAGCCTTGTTGTTTGATAATTTTTAGGTAAACCTGAGGAGTTTCCTTCGGTTTACCTAGATATAATTGGGTTTATAGACACTGGTAACTGTACTGATGTTTAATATAAAATAATGTTATCTGTTAACCTAATTATTGTGTTGCATGTCTACTCAAAACTTAATCCAAAAAATGTTTCCTGCCGGCGGAAAAGTTACTTCACCCGTTGAAGTTATCGATGTAAAGCCGACCAAAGTCGCAGGCACTTTTGTTGGTCACACGCAATTACCTAATACTACGCAATCTCAAAAAGTCGTTATGTATCATATTGTATTAGACAGTGGGTTTGACGACTACAGAGTGATCCCAGCAGCTTGCCCGCATCAAGGCGCTGATATTAGTAGAGATGAACTGAAGCCTGATGGGAATGTTTACTGTTCGCTGCATAAACGCCCAATATGTGTTTTCAGCAAATTTAATCAGGCTTTTCCTGTAGAAATTATTGATGGGAAGTACTTCTTAAAAAGCAATTAAATCTAACGTTTTAAAAGCTTAGAGCCCGTTCACAGGGCTCTTTAACACGCTACGTGGTATTTAGTTACAGTGTGTATAAACTTTCTGCAAAACGATTACGTTTAGGTAGGTAAAAATTGTCGTAGTTTAGCGAAAAAGCGACATAGTTTGCTTTACCTTTTAGTTCGTTACGAGGTACAAATCCATAAACTCTCGAGTCAGCACTGTTTCTTCTATTATCTCCAAGCACTAAGTAGTGATCTTGAGGTACAACGACCGTATTAAAATTGGCTAAATGAACAGGTGCGGAGCTGTCAAATTTAACAATGTGTTTCAACCCCGATAGATTCTCGATTACATCGCCCGTGTTTGAGGGCGCCGCACTTGGTTGAAAGTTAATTACTTCGCCATTGATGGTAAGCACTTCGTTGTTCATAGAAACACGATCACCAGGTAAACCAACTACGCGTTTTATTAAACGGTTGTTTGCCGCAACAGATTCAAAAACAACAATGTCACCTCGTGCTGGTTCACCCGTTTTCATCATTGATACTTCAGTTAATGGTATGCGTAAATCGTATGCCATTTTGTCAACTACAATACGATCGCCTATTTCTAGTGTTGGCTCCATTGAGCTTGAAGGGATAGTGTACCAATCGGCGACAGCACTCCTAAAGCACACCATTAATACAATAAATGAAATTAACCCAAGGTTATTTTTGAAGAAAGACTTAATATTCAATGTCATTCGCGTAGTCCTTTATGTTTATGTAGTCGTTATTTGGCATAGTAGTTTGACTCCAACATGTAAATAAAGTTGTGGTATTGGCTTATTAATATGTAAAAGAATATGTCGTAATTTTTGATAAGGTGTACGCAGAATTTATGTTGAAATACGCGCGTTTACAGCTTGGCATATAATTTTATATATTCGCTCTATTAGAGCGGTATAAGTGTTGATATAATGCCGTTAACTTACGTTTTTATTATAAATTTTAGAGGTTCCTTGGATGTCGGAAGCTGAAAACCGTCCAACAAATTTTATTCGCCAAATCATAGATGCTGATCTAGCTAGCGGAAAGCATAATGCTGTGCAAACGCGTTTTCCCCCTGAACCAAATGGTTATTTACATATAGGTCACGCAAAATCTATTTGTTTAAATTTCGGTATAGCTCAAGACTATCAAGGTTTATGTAATCTTCGATTTGACGACACAAACCCTGAAAAAGAAGATATTGATTACGTAAACTCAATTCAAGAAGATGTTAAATGGCTTGGCTTTGAATGGGCTGGCGATATTCATTACTCGTCTGATTATTTTGACCGCTTACATGGTTTTGCCGTTGAGCTTATTGAAAAAGGGCTTGCTTACGTTTGTTTCTTAAACGGTGAAGAAACTCGCGAATATCGAGGCACACTAAAGGCTCCCGGTAAAAACAGCCCATATAGAGATACAAGCCCAGAAGAAAATTTAGCATTGTTTCAAAAAATGAGAGATGGTGGTTTTAAAGAGGGTGAGTGTTCTCTGCGCGCTAAAATAGACATGTCTTCTAGTTTTATGTGTATGCGCGACCCTATTATTTATCGTGTTAAATTTGCTCACCATCATCAAACGGGTGATAAGTGGTGTATTTACCCGATGTATGACTTCACACATTGTTTGTCGGATGCCATCGAAGGTATTACACACTCACTATGTACGCTTGAATTCCAAGATAATCGTCGCTTATACGATTGGGTTTTAGAGAATGTTTCAATCGACGTAGTGCCACATCAGTATGAGTTTTCTCGCTTAAACCTTGAATATACGGTGATGAGTAAACGTAAGCTTCACACGCTTGTAGAAGAAAATTTAGTAGAAGGTTGGAGCGATCCTCGTATGCCTACTATTGCTGGCTTTAGGCGTCGTGGTTATACACCTGCTTCTATTAGAGAGTTTACTAAGCGTATTGGTGTTACCAAAATGGACAATACGGTTGAAATGGGCGTACTAGAAGCGTGTATTCGTGAAGACTTAAACGATAATGCTCCACGTGCAATGGCTGTGCTTGATCCAATTAAATTGGTCATTGAAAACTACGACGAAGCGAAAGTTGAAGAACTGACTGTTAAGAATCACCCAAGCGATGAAGAGCAGGGAACTCGAATTGTTCCATTTAGTCGCGAGTTGTATATTGAAGCTGAAGATTTTAGAGAAGAAGCGAACAAAAAATATAAACGACTTGTGCTTGATAAAGCCGTGCGTTTACGCGGTGCTTATGTGGTAACAGCAACACGTTGTGATAAAGATGACAACGGTAATGTTACAACGGTTTATTGTAAATATGACCCTGAAACATTAGGCAAAAACCCTACGGATGGCACTAAACCTAAAGGTGTTATTCATTGGGTTTCAGCAGAACAAAGTCTTGACGCTGAAATTAGACTTTATGATAGGTTATTCACGGTAGCTAACCCAGCATCCGCTGAAGATTTTAATTCTGTGATAAACCCTGATTCGTTAATTATTAACAACGAAGCTAAAGTTGAGCCTTATTTACAAAATGCTAGACCAGAGCAGGGCTTTCAGTTTGAACGCCAAGGGTACTTTTGTTTAGATAATGAAGATGCTGTTGATAGTAAATTAGTATTCAACAGAACCGTTGGGTTACGTGATACATGGGCAAAAATTGAAGGTAAGTAGTTTTATTACTATTAGCCTTTCTACTGTTATCTAGAAAATTAGATAATAAAAAACCGACATTATGTCGGTTTTTTTATGTTTTAAATTTATAAAAACAAATGATTTGTAACGTACTAAGCGTATTATAAATTAGCTTTGCGGTAGGCTTCACATGCTTCGCTGTCGTTACATTCGCCATACAAGTATAAGCTGTGGTTTGTTAGCTTAATCTCGTGCGATTCTGCGATGTCGAGTTGACGTTGTTCAATAATATCATCTTCAAATTCAACAACTTTACCACAGTTTAAACATACAAGATGATCGTGATGTTTTTTATGTGATAATTCAAATACTGATTTACCACCTTCAAAGTGATGTCGAGTTACAATACCAGCATCATCAAATTGGTTGAGTACTCGATAAACCGTTGCTAAGCCAATTTCTTCTTGTTGTTCTAATAAGATCTTATAAACATCCTCAGCACTGATGTGTTGATTTGCTGGGTTTTGTAAAATAGATAATATTTTTACTCTCGGAAGTGTAATTTTTAAACCAGCGCGTTTTAGTTCTTCATTTTGATCAGGCATATAACTTTTATTATTTCAGTCGAATTAATGAGAAAATTATAGGGGTTTATCTGTCAGGTTGAAAGCGTTTGTTTGAGAGAACATGCAAATTATTTGGTATTTATAGGTTTTATTAGCCATAATTACATTACTGGTACGATGTGTAAGGTTTTAATGAATGGATTGGATGTTTAAAAAAGCATGGGTGTTTAAGTTGGCGATGAATATTTGGCCACCTTTGCTATTTTCTCGCATACGAATGACAAAGCTAACGGCTGACTTTCGTGAAGCTGAAGTTAAAATGACGCTAAGCGCGTGGAATCGTAATGCAATGGGCGCTCATTTTGGTGGTTCATTATTTGCCATGACAGATCCTTTTTATATGACAATGCTAATGGCCGTGTTAGGTAAAGGTTATGTTGTGTGGGACAAATTTGCAGATATTGATTTTATCAAGCCAGGTAGAGGAACTGTGTACGCTAAGTTTTTAATCTCTGATCAATTACTTAACGATATTAAAAAGCATACTGACAATGGTGAAAAATACTTACCTGTTATTCCTGTTTATATTCTTGATGAGAAAGGTGAGGTTGTATCTAAAGTCAATAAAACGCTTTATATCAGAAAGAAACCACCGAAAGGTTTATCTTAAATAGATGTGAATCTATTTGAAAAAGCTGAATAAAAAAAGAGTTATCAATAATATTGATAACTCTTTTTTTAAATACAGAATCGAGTATAAACTCGCGTGATGTTAGTCTGAGAATTCAGCTAAACACATTTCGTCATTAAGTTGTTCAACCCATTTAGAAACACGCTCGTCTGTTAATTCAGGCTGTCTGTCTTCATCAATACATAAACCAATAAACGTATTGTCGTCTACAAGCCCTTTAGACGCTTCAAATTCATAACCATCGGTAGGCCAGTTACCCACTAAAATAGCACCTTTAGATTCAACAATATCACGTAGTGGACCCATCGCATCACAAAAATATTCTGAATAGTCTTCTTGATCTCCTAAACCAAAAATAGCCACAAGTTTGTCGGTAAAGTCTATTTCTTCAAGCTCAGGTAAAAAGTCATCCCAGTCACACTGGTTTTCACCGTAGTACCATGTAGGGATACCAAGTATTAATAAGTCGAATTCTGCGATTTCTTCTTTTGTACTTTTTGCAATGTCTTTAACTTCAATGAGCTTTTTCCCCAGTTTTTTCTGGATCATTTTGCTCACAGCTTCAGTATTACCTGTATCACTTCCGAAAAATAAACCTACAATTGCCATGAATCTATAACCTTTTATCTATTACCGAATATTTTAGTTCGATATAACTACTAATATTAATTTTTAACTTTTTCTAGAGATTGAACGAGTATGTTTTCGATCAATTTACCTCGGTTAATACCTTGTTCTTTTGCCAGCTCATCAAGCTGATCAAATAAATTCTGATGAATTTTAAATTCAACGCGTTTTAAACCATTGTTTTTATCGCGCTTTACTTGGTTTCTTTTATTTATTTTTATTTGAACACTTCGAGAGTGAGGATTCGTTTTTGGTCTGCCCGGACGTTTCTCATCTTGAAATAAGTCAATTGTTGTTAAATCTGTTGCTTCTTTAGCCATAACTATTAAACTTTAACCAACGCCTTGGCTTTCCCACACAAATTGGATAATACCTTTTGCTATAAAGCCCGCACATCCTAAAAATAAAACAAAATAAACAACATATCGTCCATTCTTAGGTACGTTGTTGTTTTTCATTACATCATGAATAGACAATCCAATAAAAATAAATATGAAAACGAAAAATAAGTTGAGCCCAATCGCTTCAATTAATTCTAAATGCTCTGCTAACATAATTTACCCTAAAAAATTCAGGCGGCATTGTAGCATAGCCAACTTTTTAAACCCATTTTTTTTAGTTTAATTCAAAGAGGGAATAGTTAACTATGATTTACATCAAGGAACTCTCCTAATACCTTACATTTAAAGGGGATTACGCTAGAAAATTTTCAACAATTTTATTAAAAATACTGGTTTTCTCTGCGTGAAGCCAATGACCAGCATCTGGAATTATTTTAGCTTTACTCTGTGGGAAAAGCGTTAAAATAAGGTCGCGATGTTCCGCTTGAATATAATCAGATTTTCCACCTTTAATAAACAAGGTTTCTCCTGAAAAAGAGCGAGTGGTATCAAATCCAGCCATGATTTGTTCGTAGCAATTGTCAATAAATTCAAGGCTGCATTTAAATGATATTTCTCCGTTTGTCGTTGATAGGTTTCTCAAGAGAAATTGCCTAACGCCTAGTTCATTCACATGCTGAGCTAACTGTGAATCGGCTTCTTTTCTATTAGTTACGCTGGATAAATCTATCGATTTTAACCCATGAATGATGTGGTTATGGTGAGGAGGATATTTGACTGGAGCTATGTCTGCAATCATCAGTTTATCGACATGTTGAGGAAAATTTAGTGCGAGCCACATGGCTATTTTTCCACCCATTGAATGTCCTAATACATGAGTTTTTTCAATAGATAAATGCGTTAAAAGATTGACAACGTCCAAAGCTAAATCATCGTACGACATAGTATTTTCATGGAAAGAATCCCCATGATTTCTTACATCAACACTGGTAACAGTGTATGTGTTTTTTAGTTGTTTAGCGACCATGTTTAGGTTGTCTAAGCTACCAAAAAGACCGTGTATTAATAATAAATGGGGGCCTGAACCTTGTTGAGTGTAATTAAGTAATTTCATTGATGAAAAATAGCTAGTTAAGTGTGCCGATATTGTCGTTTGTTTTGATATTTCAGGCAAATTTATTCTATTTATTCTCCTCTATTTCAATAAAATCGCTTATGAACACAAATCTTTATAGCGACTTTTTCTCAACATCAGTATAATCAAAAGGCACCCGAAGTAATTGAAATTGTTATACCCAAGGTACCAAGGTAATTAATGAAAAACATAGAAATAGAAGAAGATCTTTATCAGTATATCGCCTCTCAAACTCAATTTATTGGAGAGAGTGCAACATCAATCTTACGTCGCTTGTTGTTAGAGCAATCATCGTCTGAATCGCAAAATATTGCAGTTGATACATTACCCTTAGAAGGCGTTGTTGAAGAGCCAGAAGTTGTTGTGGGTACAACAGTACCTGAATTTGATAAAGAACCTACCGAAGAATCTTCATCTGTTGAAGTTATTGATTCAAACGAGTCTGTATTTAATTATATTAATAAAGAAGAACTTGCTATGCAGCGTGGGGCTGTAGGAAGGTTTTTACTTATACTTGGGGCTTTGTACCGAGTACATAGCCAACAGTTTTCGGTTGTTTCTGAAATTCGGGGACGTGACCGTTTATATTTTTCATCTAACTTAAATGAATTAACCGAAAGTGGCAGTAGTACTAAGCCGTTTCAAATACCTGAAAGCCCTTATTGGGTGGTAACTAATTCAAATACAACGCGTAAAAAAATGATTCTTACTAAAGTGGCTAATGCTTTGGGGTATACCGAAGACGAAGCAGAAGAAATCAGAGAATTATTATAGGTAATAAAAACGCAATAAACGTGCACTAATTTTATATTTTATCTCTTATAAGGGCTTTATATGTCAGTACATTCTCATGCTGGTAAACCAGCAAGACCAGAAGATCGAATAAATATTGGTAAATTAGTCAGTGATTATTTTTTAAAAACACCTGATGTTAATGTTGTTGAACAAAAGGTAACTTTTGGTACGTCAGGTCATCGTGGTAGCGCCAGTGCGACCAGCTTTAATGAACAGCATATTGTTGCAATTTGCCAAGCAGTGGCAGAGTACCGAACAGAGCAGGGTTACAAAGGCCCGCTATTTTTAGGTAAAGACACGCACGCGCTGTCTGAACCAGCATTTGCTTCAGCCATTGAAGTATTGATTGGCAATAACATTCCTGTTGTTATTCAGCAAGATGAAGGATTTACGCCAACTCCTGTTATATCTAGGCTTATAATTAGTTATAACAAATCTAATACCGAAGAGGCTGATGGTTTAATTATCACGCCTTCTCATAACCCCCCAACTGACGGTGGTATAAAATATAATCCTCCTCATGGCGGGCCTGCCGAAGGAAACGTAACAAAGTTAATTGAACAGCGCGCGAACGAAATTATTGCTGCTCAATTAAAAGATGTTAAAAAAGTACCGTTTCAACAAGCGCTTAGCTCTTCATTGCTTAAAAAAGAAGACTTTATTGAAGCGTACGTTAGTCAGCTTGATCAAGTTATCGATATGGAAGCCATTGCTAAAGCGGGTGTTAGTATTGGTGTAGACCCACTCGGTGGTTCGGGTATTCATTACTGGCCAGTAATTGCTAAAAAATACGGTTTAAATATTGAGATTGTAAACCCAGTAGTTGATGCAAGTTTTGCTTTTATGCCATTAGATAAAGATGGAAAAATTCGTATGGATTGTTCATCACCCTACGCAATGGCTGGCTTGATAGCAATGAAAGACAAGTTTGATGTTGCCGTTGGTAACGACCCAGATTTTGACCGACATGGTATTGTAACTAAGTCGGGCGGTTTGATGAATCCTAACCATTACCTTGCTGTGTCAATTGAATATTTGATGACGCATCGTGATTGGCCAATCACAAGTAAAATCGGTAAAACGCTTGTTTCAAGTTCATTAATTGATCGTGTAGCAGAAATGATAGAACGCCCATTATCAGAAGTACCTGTGGGCTTTAAATGGTTTGTTGATGGGTTACACGACAGCAGTTATGCCTTTGGTGGTGAAGAAAGTGCTGGAGCTTCATTTTTAGCGAAAGATGGTTCATGTTGGACGACAGATAAAGACGGCTTCATTATGACGTTACTTGCAGCAGAAATGCTTGCTGTAACGGGTAAAGATCCATATCAACGTTTTACTGCAATAGCTGAAAAGTTAGGTCAACCATTTTATGGACGTGTTGACGCTGTAGCAAATTTAGAGCAAAAAGCAGTATTAACAGCATTAACGTCTGATGCTATTAAAACCGATGAATTAGCAGGTGAAAAAATTGAACATATTCTTTCACATGCGTCGGGCAACAATGCCGCTATCGGTGGTATAAAAGTGACTACTGAAAATGGTTGGTTTGCTGCTCGCCCATCAGGTACAGAAGATATCTATAAAATATACGGTGAAAGTTTTATAAGTGACCAACATTTACAAACAATTTTTGCTGAAGCAAAAGAAATTGTTAATGAAGTATTTAAAAACGCAGGACTATAGTTAATTAATTGTTTTAATTTATTATTTGTATAGTTTTCTACACGTTTACCGTGATTAAGGCACCTGAGGGTGCCTTTTTATTTGCCTTGTCTTTAACGTATAATGCGCGCAACATTTGCTAAAAATTGAAGGTTTCGTGAAAAAGTTACAAGAAGCATTACAAAGTACGTTACAAACATCGGGTGATTTTCTTAAATTAACACGCGAAAATGAGTGGTCAATTCCTGAAGCCTTTTCTTTTGATGTTAATACCGCTAACCATAAAACTAAGGTTAAGGTATTAGACACAGGCATTATTTCTTTCGAGCCAGAGTGTGCAACTAGCAAAGACATTGTGTTGTCTTGTGCGGTGCATGGTAATGAAACAGCACCTATCGAAATATGTGCAGAACTAGTACAAAAAATTATTCTAGGTGAATTAGAAGTTACCGAACGCGTTCTATTTTTATTTGGAAACCCAGCCTCGATGAATATTAGCGAGCGCTTTGTTGAAGAAAATATGAATCGCTTGTTTTCCGGAGCTCATACAAATGCTTCTGATGAAGAGACTATTAAAAATAAAGAAAGACAACGTGCAAAGCTACTTGAAGACAGTGTACGAGATTTCTTTTTAGCGCCTACTTCACAAGAGAGAAGTCGTTATCACTACGACTTACATACGGCAATTCGTGAATCTAAAAATGAAAAATTTGCAGTATATCCGTTTAGGCATGGCAAGCCGTGGAAAAAAGAGCAGCTTCAATTTTTAAAACAATGTGGTGTTACAACCATTTTGTTATCGCACTCACCAACAACTACCTTTAGCTACTTTTCTTCAAATGAATTTGGTGCCGACGCTTTTACCGTAGAGCTAGGTAAAGTTATGCCGTTTGGTGAAAACGATATGTCGAAGTTTGAAGCGGTAAAAAATACGTTAACTAATTTCATTTCAGGGCAAACGATCAATATGCCTGATTATGATCCAGCAGATTTCGATGTGTTTGAAATTTATCAAACCATCAACCGCACTGAGGAAAATTTTAGGTTAAATTTTGCTGATAACGTAGCTAACTTTACTGATTTTCCTGTTGATTATGTGCTCGCATTTGATGGTGATAAAGAAGTAAAAACCAAGCGAGAAGGCGAGGCTATCGTATTTCCTAATGCTAACGTAGCTATTGGTCAGCGTGCTTTACTTACGGTTACACCTACTGTTATTGATTGATCTTTATACCAAATTTAAGTTTGCACATTAGTTTTTTTATTTACTGAAATCTACTGTGTAAACTTTTATGTTCATTATCCATTCTTTTCTAAAACTCCCTTAGTTCGATTTCTTGATGTTCAGTTTACGTAAAGGTAAAGTTTGAGCTGAAAACTACAAATAAATAATATAAAAATGTTCCCTAAAAATAACTGCATTTTAAAAGCTATACTGATAAGTAGCTAAGTTGTTGGGTAAACGTTTCGCGTTGAACACAAAAAAGAGACACCTATGAACAGTGACGTATATACACAAGGGCTGGATGTACACTCGCCAGTTTTTATCGATGGTCATTCGGTTGAGATCCCTATCTTAAAAATTCTTAAGCATGACGGAACATTATTTCCTGATGCTGAAATCCCAAATATTGATCAAGCACTTGCCACAAAAATTTATGAATCTCTCGTTTTTCATCGAGTGCTAGATGAAAGAATGGTGGCATC
The DNA here is from genome assembly GCA_020630795.1 of Colwellia sp. GTDB lineage: Bacteria > Pseudomonadota > Gammaproteobacteria > Enterobacterales > Alteromonadaceae > Pseudocolwellia. The sequence goes on along the minus strand of JAHDIK010000007.1, from coordinate 92,737 downwards.
ACAACGCCAAGGGCGTTTGAGTTTCTACATGGCAGCATTAGGTGAAGAAGCTGCAAGTGTAGGTGGTGCAGCTGGTTTAGAGCCACAAGATATGATTATGGCTCAATACCGTGAGCAAGGTGCTTTAATGTTTAGGGGCTTTAGCCTTGAAAACTTTATGAACCAAATGTTCAGTAATGAAAAGGATCTTGGTAAAGGTCGACAAATGCCTATTCATTATGGGTCAAACGAACTTAATTACATGACGATTTCATCGCCATTAGCTACTCAAATCCCGCAAGCGTCTGGTTACGCTTACGGACAAAAGCTACAAGGTCTCGATGCAGTAACACTTTGTTATTTTGGTGAAGGCGCTGCGTCAGAAGGTGATTTCCATGCAGGTTTAAATATGGCAGCAGTTCATAACGCGCCTGTTATTTTCTTTTGCCGTAACAATGGTTACGCAATTTCAACACCATCTGAAGAACAATATGTAGGTAATGGTATTGCATCACGTGGTGTTGGTTACGGAATTAAAACAATTCGTATCGACGGAAACGATATTCTTGCGGTTTTAAAAGCAACCCAAATTGCTCGAGAATACGCTGTTAAAGAAAGTAAGCCTGTTTTAATTGAAGCAATGTCTTATCGTTTAGGTGCTCATTCTACATCAGATGATCCGTCTGGTTATAGAACACGTGAAGAAGAAGAAAAATGGCAACAACATGATCCAGTATTACGTATGAAAAACTGGATGTTGGCAAACGAATGGTGGGACGAAGCACGTGAAGAGCAATTAACAACGCAATACAGAGAACAAGTACTTGCTGCTGTTAAAGTGTCTGAAAAAATTGATAAACCACCGGTTGAAGATTTAATTTCTGATGTATACGACAAACCAACGTTACAACTAACAGAACAGTTAACTGAACTAAAAGAGCACATCAAAAAATACCCTGATGCCTACCCATTTACTGCAGGGAGAATTAAGTAATGCCACAAATGAATTTATTACAAGCGATAAATAGCGCACTAGATATCGCAATGGCTGAAAACGATCGAGCACTTTGTTTTGGTGAAGACGTTGGTCATTTTGGTGGAGTTTTTAGAGCAACAAGTGGTTTACAAGAAAAGTACGGAAAAGCACGTTGTTTTAATACGCCATTAGTTGAGCAAGGCATTATTGGTTTTGCAAACGGTTTAGCTGCACAAGGTAGTGTACCTATTGCAGAAATTCAGTTCGCGGATTACATTTTTCCAGCGTTTGACCAAATCGTAAATGAGTCAGCTAAGTTCAGATACCGCAGCGGTAACGAGTTTAACGTAGGTAATTTAACTATTCGTACTCCTTACGGTGGCGGTATTGCAGGTGGTTTGTATCACAGTCAATCACCAGAAGCATACTTTGCTCATACACCAGGCTTAAAAATTGTTGTTCCTCGTAATCCATATCAAGCTAAAGGTTTATTGTTAGCGGCAATTCGCGACAAAAACCCTGTGATCTTTTTTGAACCTAAAAAGCTTTATAGAGCATCTGTTGGCGAAGTACCTGAAGAAGATTACCAATTACCACTAGGTAAAGCGGAAGTCGTTAAAGAAGGTAAAGATGTATCTTTACTGGCTTGGGGCGCACAAATGGAAGTCATTGAAAAAGCAGCAGCACTTGCAGAAGAAGCTGGTATTTCATGTGAACTTATCGATTTACGTTCAATATTACCGTGGGATGCTGAAACGATTGCTACTTCGGTTGTTAAAACGGGTCGTTTGGTTATTACTCAAGAAGCACCATTAACCAGTGGATTTGCGAGTGAGATAGCGGCAACTATTCAAGAAAAATGTTTCTTACATTTAGAGTCTCCAATTGAGCGTATTTGTGGAATGGATACACCATACCCGTTAGCGCTTGAGAAAGAATACGTAGCTGATCACCTTAAGGTGTTTGAAGCAATTAAACGTAGTGTAAATTATTAGGGTTTGTAAGCATGAGTATTGATTTTATATTACCAGATATTGGTGAAGGTATTGTTGAGTGTGAGCTTGTTGAATGGTTAGTCGCGGAAGGCGAAACCATTGTTGAAGATCAACCTATTGCAGACGTGATGACTGACAAAGCGTTGGTTCAAATTCCTGCAATGCATAACGGTACTGTTGAAAAGCTTTTTTATAAGCAAGGTGAAATAGCTAAAGTACATGCGCCATTGTTTTCAATGGTTGTAGACGGCGACACTGCGAATAACGAACCTGCGTCTACTGAAAAAGTAGCGCCTGTAGCCACTGAAACTCACGTTTGTCAGAATAATAGTCGTGGAACTGTTACCGAAGACTTTATTTTACCTGACATCGGTGAAGGTATTGTTGAATGTGAATTGGTTGAGTGGTTAGTAAAAGAAGGGGACTTAATCGAAGAAGATCAACCTATTGCTGACGTAATGACAGACAAAGCACTTGTTCAAATACCTGCTATGCATAAAGGTAAGGTAACCAAGCTGTATTATGAAAAAGGTGAAATTGCAAAAGTTCATTCACCATTATTTGCAGTAGAACATGCTGGTGGCGGTACTAGTGTTGCAGCTTCTGATGCAATTGCGGAAGAAACACCAAACCAAACTGAAGTTCAAACGCCTAAAGCTCCTACTGCAACTACACAACAAGCTAAACAGGCTCCTGTAGCAGGCATAGCTGGCGCAAATAATGGTAAAGCAGTTGCTAGCCCTGCAGTTAGGCGTGTTGCGAAAGAGTTAAACGTAAATATTTGTGAAGTACCAGGGTCTGGCAAAAAAGGACGAGTGTATAAAGAAGATGTTGTAGCGTTTAATCAAGCGCCTCAACCACTAGTTTCTGAAGTTTCAACTACGTCTACCGTTGCTGTTTCTGGCGGAACTCGTGTAGAGCCAATTAAAGGTATCAAAGCCGTAATGGCGAAAGCGATGGTTGAGTCGGTTTCTACCATTCCTCACTTTACGTATTGTGATGAAATAGACATGACCGAACTTATTGCATTACGTAGCGAGCTTAAAGAGCACTATGCTAAGCAAGACGTTAAATTGACCATGATGCCGTTTTTCATGAAAGCAATGTCGTTAGCATTGAATGAATTCCCTATTGTAAATTCTCAAGTAAATGCTGACTGTACAGAGTTAACTTATTTTGACGATCATAATATAGGTATGGCGGTAGACTCAAAAGTGGGTTTATTGGTTCCAAACATTAAATCAGTGCAAACACGTTCTATTATCGAGTTAGCGAATGAAATTACACGTTTAACAAACGATGCACGTTCAGGTCGTGTAGCGGCGAAAGATTTGAAAGGTGGAACTATTTCCATTTCTAATATTGGTGCAATTGGCGGAACGATAGCTACTCCAATTATCAACAAGCCAGAATCTGCAATTGTTGCATTAGGTAAGTTACAAAAGCTTCCTCGCTTTGATGAAAATGGTAATGTAGAAGCTCGTTCTATTATGCAAGTTAGTTGGTCTGGCGACCATCGAACTATTGACGGCGGAACGATTGCGCGTTTCTGTAATTTATGGAAGTCGTATTTAGAAAACCCGACAACCATGATGATGAACATGAGTTAATTTGCTTAACGTTTAAATATGTATATAAAAAAACGCCTCACAATTGTGAGGCGTTATTGTTTAAAACAAACAAAACTGGGGGGTACCTAACAGCGAGCATGCATAAGTAGTGCATTTGTTAAGTGTGGCTAATAATAAAATGAATTTGTTTCACTTTTATTACAGGGTCGTGTTTTCATTTCAAAAAAGTGTGATTGTTGTTAAGTTGTTTGTATTAAAGTTATTCGAGACTACTTGGTTAGTATTTGAAAACGTATAAATAAATTAGGTGATTGCTTTTGGGGTATGAAAAAAAGCTTCAGCATTTTTACATTGCTGAAGAACAATCGGTTTATTTGATGAACCACAAAGACGCAACCAAACTTAAAGAGTGGGTTGAGCTTTGTAAGCAACAATTAGTTTTGCTTGGATACAAAAATACATTTTTGTTGGGAAAGGGGGCTTACGGGTTTGTATTTAACGCCGATAACAAAAATGGGGAGCAGTTTGTATTTAAGTTTTCACGTATTAACCTACCTCAACACGTACAAGATCGTTTAGCTGAAGAGGCTGAAATTCAAGCTCAAATTGCACATCCTCAAATTCCACAAGTTATTGAATACTACAAGATTAAGCGCCAATCAATTTTGCATATGCAACGAGCGCCAGGCATAGATTTAGAAAAACTATCGCATGAAAGAGGTCCATTGCCGCCAGAGCTTATTGTTAATATTGCCATTCAATTAACCGAAATACTGCTTTATCTACGCAGTAGTCAACATCACAAATCAGGTAAACCCTATGTTCATGGAGATATTAAACCGTCAAATGTGGTTTATGATGAATCGACAGGTAAGGTCTATTTAATTGATTGGGGATCTTCTGTTATTGCGCAAATTGACGAAACGGGCAACAGTACTTCAAACAATGTTATGGACCTAATGAGCTCTGATCTTCAACAAACCAATGCGCGTTTAGGGGATGTATATTTTATTGGTTCTGAACAAATTAGCGGAGGATTGTCGTCGCCACGCTTTGACGAACAAGGTTTAGCTGCGACTTTGTATGCGCTTGCTTCAGGTCAATCATGCCGATATGGCTATAATGTTATAACGCCAACGTCATTAGGCTTGCCTGTTTTACTCGCTAAAATTATAGGCGGTATGTTGAGTGAAGATGAAAAACAAAGACAAAAAGCAGGCGATTATTTGTTTAGTCAGCTTGAATACCTAAAGAAAATTGTATTGGCTGACAAACCAACCATTCAAACGTTTAAACCACAAATACCCGTTTGGGTAAAAAACGGAAACACAGAAATTGATACCGTAGTGTACGGTTCTCGTAAGTCGTTTCTACGAGAGTCTAGCGATAAAGATAGCTTAGATGATATTGACGATGTTCAGTTAGAAAAATATTACAAGAATTATTTAATGGGAATGGGAGATACCGAAAAAGCATTTGTTGCTGCAGTAAGCCGATTAGGTAACTTTCCTGTTGTAGGTGGTTTAGCGATTCGTTGGGAGAAAGAAGGGGTGTTTATTGATTCTAACCTAACTATGTTTGATGAGACTTTAAAGTCATCTTTTCAAAGTGCCGTTAATAATATGGTAAATTTAGCTAAAGGTATATTCCGTATTGGTGTATTTAAAAGCTGTTTATTTAATGCGAGAAATACACTACATGTTGAACGAATAGATGAAACTCAACCATTTGTTGCTGCGAAAGGGCAAAGAATACCTTTTGATGTAAGTGCTGTACCAGAAATAGACGACGAAACTAAGCTACATTCGTATTTTGAAGACGGAAAAGATCCAGACGAATACTTGTATTTGCCTGAGCAAATTATGGTTGTTATCAATCGGCTAAATAAAATTCATCATACTGGCTGTATTATATTCGAAGTACTTCCCAAACATTTAAAAATTCATAGCTATTTAATGTTACTAAATCATGACAAAAAAGCAGAATTTGAAGCATGCTTCCAAGAAATACTTGCATTATTACCCACAATAACCGGTGTTGGTATTTCAGGTTTTATGAAGCTACCTTATAAAGACACTCGATTTTTTGAACACATAAACTGTCTTCCTGACAAGTTTTATCCGAGAAACCCCAAAATAAAGCAGGAGTAAGCAATGTCAAACAAAGCAGGTGATATGGCATGGATGGATTTAACCGTACCAAACGCAACAGAGATTAAAGATTTTTATCAAGACGTTGTCGGTTGGAAAGCAGAAGAAGTGAGCATGGGGGATTACAGTGATTATTCAATGAATTCTCCTACAGACAATAAAGCTGTAACTGGGATTTGTCATGCCAAAGGTCCTAATGCTGATATTCCAGCGAGTTGGATGCCTTACTTTATAGTCGATAACCTAGAAGCCTCAATAAAAGCAGTTAAAAATCAAGGGGGAGAAGTGCTTACTTCTATTAAAACGATGGGAGAAACCGACCAATATGTATTCATTAAAGACCCCGCTGGCGCTATGTGTGCATTATATATGACGAAATAAAATGTTATAGAATTGTTCTTTCTTTGATCTAGATCAAATAATGCTACTTTAACGACCGAATCTAGGGTATATTTGCGCCCTAATTTTTAGCCGAAGAAGTTTTATTATGTCTGAAGATACTTATTTCGAAGATTCTAGCCATTTTGGTCACTTGTTGATCGCATTAGTTGTTTTAATTGGCATGCCTTTATTACCTATGGTAATGGGATGGTTTACGGTTTTATCGTAACCTCTGCGATACAGCGTTCAGCTTATATGAAGAGCCCATTGATAAGTTAATTATCAATGGGCTTTTTCTTTTCATCATTTTGAACATAAAAACATCACAATATTCACGAACAAATTCCGCGTGAAACCAATGGGCTATTTAATTGTTAATACTCTTGTCCGATCACTATAAAAAAGAGTCAAATTGTTTTATTCTTGACGATTATTCTTATTACAAATTGTTAGATAATGACCGCACAAAAAATAGAAACAATTAAACAAGCTATTCACACCGTACCAAACTATCCTATTGAAGGAATAATGTTCCGAGACGTTACTGGCGTTCTTGATGATGCTAAAGCGTTTGCACTTACGATGGAATTACTGGTTGATAAATACAAAGACCAAGGCTTTACAAAAGTAGTAGGCACTGAAGCACGTGGTTTTCTATTTGGAGCGCCATTAGCATTAGCGCTTGGTGTAGGTTTTGTACCTGTAAGAAAACCAGGTAAATTGCCAAGAGCGACATATTCGCAAAGCTATCAGTTAGAGTATGGGGAAGATGTATTAGAAATTCACCAAGATGCGCTAAAACCTGAAGATAAAGTTCTCATTATTGATGATTTACTTGCAACGGGTGGAACGATAGAAGCAACTACTAAACTTATTCGTAAAGTTGGTGCGGAAGCAGCAGATGCTGGCTTTGTTATTTCGCTGCCAGAATTAGGTGGTGAAGATAAGTTAGCGGCATTAGGTTTATCGGTATATTCAATACTTCAATACGAAGGTAAATAGGCTTTTTAATGAGTTATCAAGTTTTAGCAAGAAAATGGCGACCTAAAAAGTTCAAAGAACTTATGGGGCAAGAACACGTAGTTACGGTGCTTGTTAATGCCTTAGAGCAACAACGGTTGCACCATGCTTACCTTTTTACAGGTACGCGCGGTGTAGGTAAAACCACTATTGCTCGAATTTTTGCTAAAAGCTTAAACTGTCAAACTGGGGTTACAACAGAACCTTGTGGCGAGTGTAATACGTGTTTGGATATCGATTTAGGTCGTTTTGTTGACTTAATTGAGATTGATGCAGCGTCAAAAACTAAAGTAGACGACACTCGCGAAATACTTGATAACGTTCAGTATGCGCCAACGAGTGGTCGCTACAAAGTATATTTGATTGATGAAGTACACATGTTGTCTCGCAGTAGTTTTAATGCGTTACTTAAAACACTTGAAGAGCCGCCAGAACATGTGAAGTTTATTTTAGCGACTACCGATCCTCAAAAGCTACCTGTAACCGTACTATCTCGCTGTTTACAGTTTCATTTAAAAGCATTAACGGTTAGCCAAATTGAACAGCAGCTCAACATTATTTTATCGGCAGAAAACGTTGAAGCCGAAAAAGGCGCGGTTAATTTATTAGCGAAAGCTGCTCGTGGCAGTATGCGTGACTCTTTAAGCTTAACTGACCAATCAATTGCACAAGGGGCAGGGCAAATTACCTTGTCTAACGTGCAAAAAATGTTAGGTGGAGTTGATCAAAGCTGGGTGTATAAAATTCTCATTGCACTTATTAAGCAAGACGCTCAGCAGTTAATGGAGCTTTCGTTAACTATTGCGAGCTATTCACCAAGCTATAGCCGATTAATGGCAGAGCTTATTCAGCTACTACACCAAGTGGCGATGGTGCAAATTGTTGATAAGCACTTTGACTTGTCGCCAGAGCAAGAAGCGTTGCTACGCAAGTTTGCGCAAGCTATGTCTCCAGAAGACGTTCAGCTTTATTATCAAATTGTGTTAAATGGTAGAAAAGATTTGCCGTATGCTGCTGATGAACAAGCAGCATTTGACATGATTTTGTTAAGATTACTTGCGTTTAAACCCGTAAAAAATGCTGCTGAATTACCTGAACAACAGGTTATTGCAAACAATGATGAAGCAATCAGCTTCGATGATGTTGCGCTTAATTCAACGATGGAACAAACACCTGTTGAGCTTCCTGCTGTTGACGTAAAGCCTGAGCAATCAAACACTCAAGAAAACATTCGTGAACCAGAGGTTACGGAATCGCATATTAGTGAATCAGAAAACTCAGAGGCAACATCTGCAGAGCTTAATGTTCAAGACTCCGTTGAATCAGAAGTTAATGTAGTTGAGCAACAACTTTCTCAAGAGATGGAAAATATTGAGCAGCAAGCTAAATATCAGCACCAAGAAACTATTTCTGCGCAGCATCAGTCGAATCAAGGGCATATTCCTCATGCGGTAGAGTTTGAACAACGAGAGTCAGAGCAAACACAGCAAATCGACCATAGTTCAACAAATGTTGAGCAAGCGCCGTTTGTCCCTAACGAACAAGAAGCTTCTTATTCACAGAATTCTATAAACGATACTAAGCAAACTTATCAAGAACCTGCATTTGAGCAACAACAAGTCGCCCCAGAGCAGGTTAACCAGCCATATACACAAGAAACGCAGCCTCATGAAAATAGTGCTCCAGTTCAACAAGACCAGCCAGCGACTTTTTCAAGCCCTGTTGAGTCTGCGTTGGCAACACGAAATATCCTTCGAAGCAGAAAGAAGGAGATGGAAGCCAAAGCAAAAAAGTCGAGTGACGCGAGTGCGCGTCAAACATCAGACGCGAATAACGAGTCACCTTCAAGCGCTCAAAAAGTAGCAGAAGCTCCTGCATTTGAAACGATTGAAATGGTTACAGAAGAGCCTTATCGTCCAGAGCTAATCGACCCAGCAACTATTAAGTCTGCTAACCAAGTTGATAAATGGGCAAACATGATCGATTCAATGGCTTTGAGTGCGCGTATCAGGCAAATTGCTATTCATGCAACTATCTGTGAATCATCTACCGACGATAAGCTTATATTGTTGTTAGACCAATCAACCAAACATTTAAAAACAGATACTGCAGTTAGCCAGTTAACGCAGAATATTTCAGAATATTTGTCTAAGCCTATCGAGGTAGAAATAAATGTTGTGGAAGAAACTGACGCTGACCCATTTAAAATTCAGTCAGACATTAACGGCAAACGCTATGAATATGCAGTAAACTTATTGAAAGAAGACGATATAATTAAAGCGATGCAAAATAACTTTCAAGCAGAGCTAGACGAATCAACTATTCAAGCGCTATAGCGAGATAATATAAGCCGTAGCGCAAAACTTGAAATTTACCTCGTTAGCCTTTAAGGTTGGCGGCAAATACATTTTGGAGACATAAAATGATGAAAGGCGGTATGGGCAACTTAATGAAGCAAGCCCAACAAATGCAAGCTAAAATGGCTAAAGCGCAAGAAGAATTAGCAAACATGGAAGTGGTAGGTGAGTCTGGCGCTGGCATGGTTAAAATTACAATGACAGGTAGCCATAACGTTCGCAGAGTATCGATTGACGATAGCTTAATGGATGACGATAAAGAAATGCTTGAAGACTTAATTGCAGCAGCATGTAACGACGCTGTCCGTCGTGTTGAAGAGCAAAATAAAGAAAAAATGGGCGCATTAACGGGTGGAATGCAAATGCCGCCGGGTATGAAAATGCCATTTTAAGGATTTACTCTTTTAAGTATTATCCATATAAAAGCCGACAGTTTGTCGGCTTTTTAGTACATGCAATGTAGGTTTAAGAAAGACTTAGTTTTTAGACAAGTCAAAGAACTCGATAAGTGTAAACTAAATCTTGTTTCATGTTGTATACGTTAAGCATATTAAACGTGTACAAATAAAAAGGCCTTGCTCGATAATTTGAGCAAGGCCTTTATTTATTAATTAACTCTTGGAGTTTAAGCTAAAACCTAGAAGCGGTAGTTAGCACCAAAAGTAATACGACGGTCTGTTATACCTTGAGCACATAACAATGCGTTGTCGTTAACACAGTACTGAGTAATATCAGACTTAGTTAAGTTAACTGCTTCAACACCTAAGTTAAGGTTGTCGTTTACGTCGTAACTTACACTTGCGTTAAGCTGTCCTCTTGCTGATGTAACAACAGGGAAACCTAATGTGGAGTTTAAGCTAGCGCCCGCAGCGGTATCTTCAGTACGGAACTTGTCACGCCATGTGTAGCGAATTCTCGCTGAAAGACCAAACTTTTCATAGTAAGCGGTAACGTTGTACGCAGTTTCAGAGAAATCTAGTAAGCCTCTATTTTGCGTGTAAGTTTCAAAATTTCTAATGTCGTATACACCCTGTATAGCATTAAAAATATCTGTGCCACGTGTTGCTGAGCTATATGTTGCTGAACCACCTTTGTAATCTTGAACGGTAAAGTTAGCAGCTACACCAAAGCCTGAAGCCCAGCCTAAATCATCTTCAAAACTTGAAAGGTCATATTGAAATGCCATTTCAAAACCGCTTTGTGTGGTTGTAGCTGAATCATTACCTCTTGATTCTAGGTCTGTACATAAACCTAATGTGCCTTGTTCACCAAGTCCATTAGGTTGAATTGCAGGGTTAAATGTACCACCTCCTGGACAGTTAGGATCATTGTCTCTCCACCCATTTGAAAATACTTCCGCGCTATCAAGTTTACTCACGAATAGGTTTGTGCGGTCTTTTTTGAAGTAACCGATACTTGCAACTGCTGCTTCTGCAAAATACCACTCAAATGATAAGTCTAAAGATGTTACTTCTTCAGGTTCTAAGTTTGGGTTCCCAAGTTTTACAGCTTGGTTTTCATTATTGCTATACGAAATAGAAGTATTTAAGTCACCAAAATTAGGGCGTAAAATATCTTTACCCCAACCTAAACGAACTACAACATCATGATGTACATCTGCCACAATGTTTAAGCGAGGTAGTGTGTAGCTATAATCACCTTTGTTTTCAACTTCTGAAACAACACCATTTGCTTTAGTGTTACCGAACGATGAAATATCTGTACTAATATGTCGAACACCCACATTACCTCGAATCATTTCCCATTCAAAATTAGCTTGCGCATATAGTGCGTGCGTTTCTTCTTTTATTCTGAAAAACTGTTCCGACGAAGGAGTAATGTCCATTAAGTCAAGAGGTATGTAGTTTCCGTCACTGTCAAGGAAGTCGCTGATTCCTCGTGTTTCCATATCAGAACGATGTTGAGTCATTGCCGCATGTAAAGTATCTATCACATAATCAGGGTTACCAAACGCCAGATCTGGGTCTACGATAATAAAGTTACGGAATGCTAATTCACGTCCGTCTGCCGAACCAAAGTGACTTGGTCCTTCAACTAATAGTTCTGAAAATAAAGATCCGTTAGGGCTGTCGATCATTTTACTGAAACCACCAATACGGTCAGAACGTGTTACTGCGCTGTGTTTAGTTTTGTTGTAACGATAACCAAAATCAATTGTTGTTACGAACGAGTCGTCTAGAAAGTACGTGAAGTCAGTTCTAAACGCGTCTTCAGAGTTTTCAGTTGTACTTGCGCTTTGATCAACTTGGTCTAATATAACGTTGTTAGGGTTAGTTAAATCAGCTACTGATGGAGCGTACATAGAGTCGAAGTCGACACCAAATGTTAATGCTTTTCCACTTAAGTCATAGATAAATGGAATGCTGTTATCATTACTTGTGCTTGATGTAATAATGCCGTTAGCATCTAACTTATCTAACGGAGTTAGTGTGTTAGGGTTAATAAAGTTTAATTGCGTGTTTAGTGATGGCGTTACCGTATCTGAACTTGCACTAGATAACTCAGCACTTACAAGTAAGTTATCGCCTTGCCATTCACCACCTAATCTAAAAATTTGGGTGTCTGTAACACGAGCGCCAGTATCACTGTTAAAGCGTAAATTTGGATCGTCGTCATCTTTCGCTAGGAAAGGTTGAACAGTACCCGTAAGTGCTGCTTTGATTGTGCCCAGCTCTACGCCATCTAAAGAACCAAAATTAACATCTTCAAAAGTTTCAGGAAGGTTCTGATTTAATACACTACTTACGCCAGACGCTTGAACACGTGTACTTTCTTGGCGTCGTTCTTGATCGGTAATAACCGCGTCAAAAAAGAATTTCATGTCATCATTTGGCGCAAACTCGAACGTAGTTGCTAAGTTTGTTGTTTCATATTCGAAATTTTCAAGCTCTTGGTTTAAGAATTGAATACCAAGAAAATCGTAACTTTGTGCAACAGGGCGTTTACTAACTTGATCTTCAGTATTCACTGTTTTTTCGCCAGTAATCGGATCTGGGTCCTTGTTGTATCTGATAACGTCAGCATTAATGTTTTCTACAAGGCTTCCATCTCTATCAAGGCGAGGACGGAACGAAGTTGCTTCTTGTTTTGTGTAACTACCGCTAATAACAAAACCAATTTTGCTGCCGTTATCTAGCTTCCAGTTATCACCGTATGCACCAGATAAACGCGGTTGAACTCCGTCAGTTGTTAAACTACTGTCTTCACCTTGTACGCGGATATTGCCTAATGTGTCACTAAGCTCTAGTGGGCGAATTGTACGTAAATTTACTGTACCACCGATAGAGCCTTCCGTAGTTTTTGCTTGTGGAGCTTTTGTAATTTCAACGCCAGCGATAATCGCTGCTGATAAATCTTCAAAGTTCATACCGCTTCGGCCAGCACCTGAACCAACAGTAGAAGCGCCGTTGATTTCAACTCTGTTTGAGTTACTACCACGAATTTGTACGCCAGTACCTACACCAGCTGTACGAGTAATTTGTATACCGGTAACGTTTTCTAGTACTTCGGCTAAGTTTTGATCTGGTAGTTTACCAATATCAATAGCTTCAATAACTTCGACTAAGTTAGATGTGTCACGTTTCTCTGCTAGTGCGCTGGTTAACGACGCACGCATACCTGTAACTTGAATAACTTCTACTTCTTGTTCTGCTGATTTGTCTGATTCAGCCGCGTAAACCGCTGTAGACATACTTAATGAACTAGCTGAGAGTATAGCTAGTGCAATTTTTGATAAATTCTGTTTCATTTTAGTTTCCCCCTAAAGTGTCGGTGAATCTCATATCAACGAATATCTTTAATTTTCTCACTATGTAAATACCGTTAAGAGTTCACTTGTTTTTTAGAACCCGCATTTATTTTCTTTGTAATGTACGTAGTCAATATTTTAGATTCTTCTAAATAGTTACAATAAAAATGCAAAAGGTCAATAGTTTGGTTATACAAATTTGTATGTTTGTTTTTTATATTGGACTTACCATTTGTTTGTATTGGTAATGTTTTGTTTTGTTGGTTAATTAGTGGGTTTGTTTATAGCATTGATTTTTAAGGTGTTTTTATGTTGTTCGTATGGTTTTTAAATTAGGGTGTTTTCACTTGTAACTCATTTTTATAAAAATTTTATATTCCGTTGGGTTATATTTTTATTAATTTTTATAAACTAACGTTCTAGTTTTTGTTCGGAATATCAACTGTGTTTCTATTTTTATTAAACCGATGCTCTGTAATTGGTCTACCATTTTGGTTTGTTTGTGGTTAAGGAGGTGTTAATACAAAGGGGGGCAGTTGTCGGTCCTATTGGAATAGACCTTTCGTAATATATTGGACAGTTGTGATGTAAACGTAGGCACGACCAATTGTTGTGCGGCTTATATGAACATTTATTAAGTGTTTTAGAATATGAACTGGGTAATTTAGTGTAAGCGTTAATTGTATTGTTAAATTTATCTATAAACACTTTACATGATATTTATCGGTAATAACTTTGTTATATAAATAAGATGATGACAAAATTATGCTATTTATCGTTTGATTGTTAACATTTGTTCAGCATTATATTTGATATAAATACCCTAAGAATTTTATGGGATTATATTTTATGGCTACACATACGTTAAAAATATCAAAAGTAGAAGCGTTAACAGCTGACAGTAAAGCAATATTTTTTGAAAAAAATGATGCTGTGGAACTACCAATCGCTGGTCAGTTTCTAACCGTTGTACTTGATATTAATGACAAAGAGCAGCGTCGCTCATATTCTTTGTTTACAACAGACAAAGAGCCTATGGCAATTGGAGTTAAGCGGGTTCCTGGCGGTATCGTTTCTAGTTACCTAAACACCTACATGAAAGCTGGAACAGAACTGAACGTTATTGGTCCATCTGGTAATTTCATGTACAAGCCAAATGAAAATGCTTACGAACATCTCGTATTAATTCCTGGTGGTAGTGGTATTACACCAATGATGGCAATACTAAAAACAGCACTAACACAAAAATCTGATACTAAAGTTAGTATGCTTTACGTTAATAAATCGCCTGACGATATTATTTTTAAATCAGAACTTGATGAGCTAGCGCGCGAATACAGCGATCGTTTTACCCTTCATCATTATCTAGACTCTGAAAATCAACACACTAAAACCGTTAAAAAATCCGGTTTAATGGGAATGTTAGGGGGTAAAACCCAAGAAGTTATTCCTGGTTTTATAAATGCTGAACGAGCCAAGCCAATACTCGATGGGTTCAATATTAATGGTTCTGCTGGTGTTTATCTTTGCGGTCCTGCAGGGCTTATGTCGTTGATGGAGAAAACTATGCACGACTATGGCATTGCTAAAGCTGATATTCACAAAGAAAACTTTGTACCTAGTACGGTTGTTCATCCTAAACCTGATTTCACTCCTACAGAATGTGAAGCACAAATATCAGTAGACGGTGTTGAAAAGTCTATTGTGATCCCTTCGGGCACTAACGTTTTACAAGCAGCCATTAATGCAGGTATTGATATGCCTTATTCCTGTCGAGAAGGTACATGTACGGCGTGTTATGGGCAGTGTTCTAGTGGCGAGGTTGGAATGTTGGCCGACGACAGCTTAACCGACGAAGAGCTAGCTGAGGGCGGGTTCTTACCATGCGTGGCGTTTCCTAAATCTAAAAAATTGCAGATAACCATTGGTTAAGTTAATCGGTGCTAATGAGTATTTAAAACAATAATTAATTAAAAATAGAAGAGTTATTAATATGATAAATCCACAAGATTATATTGTAGAAGAAGAATGGTTTAAGGTAGACATGCCTAGACAAGAGTTTCGTTCTTTTATGCAGCGTAATAATTATAGAGGTATAATTGATACGTTGTTATGGTTTACTTGTTTAGGGCTAAGTGGCTACTTAGCGTACCAAACCATTGGAACATTATGGGCAATTCCAGCGTTTTTTCTATACGGTGTTTTTTACTGTGCATGCGATGCTAGGTGGCATGAAAGTTCTCATGGAACGGTTTTTAAAATTTCTTGGCTAAATACAGCACTATGTTTTATAGCAACTGCTATGCAACAACGCGACATTATATTTACACACTGGTCTCATACCCGTCATCATTCCTATACTGTGATTAACGATATAGATCCTGAAATTACCGTCACTCGCCCTCCAACATTTTGGGAGCATTTTTTAAACTTTTGGAGTTTAGGTGAAACTAAATATTACGTGCCTGTATTGATTCAACATGCCTTTGGTATTGTATCTAAAGACGCTAAAAAGTTTGTACCAGAAGAAGAATATACAAAAATGTTTTGGTGGGCGCGTGCGAGTTTACTCGTTAATTTAACGCCAATTGTTTTAGCCATTGCTTATCAAACATGGATACCCGTATTGTTTTTTGGCTTACCAAAGTTATATGGAAACATACTTCAACGAGCATTTGTATTAGCACAACATGCGGGACTAGACGACGATACATGGGATCATCGTAAAAATTCACGCACAATTAATGTGAACCCATTTCTCGGCTTTTTGTACATGAACATGCAATATCACATTGAACACCATATGAATCCTCTTATGCCGTTTCATCAATTACCTAAGTTTTCAAAGCGCGTTGCAGATCAAATGCCAAAACCATACAACAGCATGATCGAAGTATATAAAGAAATGATCCCAGCCATGATGAAACAAGTAGACGATCCGACATACTATGTGAAGCGTGAGGTACCAACAGCTCAAGAAGATAGAAAGGTAAAACGCATTAAAGCACTGTCGGCAGATGAAGCTATGATTCCGATGGCGGCAAGTGGTGAAAGTGTTATTCCTACAAAGTCAGTAGACGATGTAGTTGAAAATGTTGATGAAAGTCTACAATGGAAAAAGGCTGTAGCTGCAAGTGAATTAGGTGAAGATGATGCCGTAAAAGTATGTATCGACGGTCACCATTACGCTGTTTATAAATTAAAAAATGGTGAGTTTCATGCGACTGACGGAATTTGTAGTCATGAACATGCCTTTTTAGCCGACGGATTAATTGAAGATGGTAAAGTGCTTTGCCCTAAACACAACTCTAAGTTTTGTGTAAAAACGGGTAAAGCGATAAATCGACCAGCAAAAGTTCCTGTGCAAACGTATCCAGTTAAAGAGATAGAGGGCGATATACATATAGGTTTTTCTGCAAGTTAATTTTTACTTAATCTATTGCTAAGTAATATCGATTACGTATTAAATATTTATCTTAATAAATAAAAAATCCCAGTTATGCCATACTAAATATGTATACATAACTGGGATTTTGTCGTTTTAGTCATGTCCTAATAGACAGAATTTCTGTTTCAAATCAAAGAAAGTAGCTCTATGTAAGCTCATACTTATTGTGAGTATTCGTTGGTGTTGTTAGCAATTTACTTTTTAGGTATTAGAGCAACGAGAATGAGTGTTTTTAATTGAAGAGGTGATTTATGTTTACAGTCATTAAAAATGGAACCAATCGTTTAGATATAGAGTTAAACGGAAAGCTAGACTCAATTGAAATGGCCGTCGCGCTCGATGAACTACAAGCGTTATCTGACGATATTTCAGAGGGTAAAATGTTATACACTATCACCGAGTTTTCAATGCCAACAATTGGGGCGCTTGGGGTTGAGCTTACAAGGTTGCCGTCGTTACTTCACTTAATTACACGTTTCAGTAAAGCCGCAGTGCTTACCGACGAGGCGTGGTTGAAAAAAGCGAGTGAAATTGAAGGTATGTTAATACCGGGGCTCGATATAAAAGCGTTTGATTTAGATGAAAAACAAAGCGCAGAAGACTGGTTAAATAGCTAACTACACGAGTTCTTTTATCTTCAACGTTAACTTTGTTCTCAGGTCACGCTTGTTCGTAACGGTATGATTCAAGAGTGACCTGTTCAAATAAATGTCAGTTTTTTATTTCTATTCCTCTGCGATTTCTATTACACATATAAACTAAATGTTTCTTTCTAATTTCATTATTTCTTACAAGTTATTAAACGTAATGGCTTGTTTTTCTCATCTGAATGTTAGACGCTAGATAACATGATTCACGGTTATAAATAGCGTTGTTTATGAGACTCATCTTATCTATTTTATTTCTAGTTCCTTTTATTACTTTGGCAGACGATAAAGCACTTAACTTTAACGTTTCTAAATTGGCAGATAATGTATTCTTATATACTTCGCATAAGCATGTTGAACCTTGGGGGCTAGTTGGCGCTAATGGTTTGATTGTTGTGGAGGGGAAAAACGCTCATGTTATCGATACTCCGTGGACTACCGAAGGTACCAAAGCGTTAATTAGCTGGGTTAAATCAAAAAATCTTACTTTAAAAAGCGGTATTGCTACTCATTTTCATGAAGACGCGAGTGGCGGTATTGCAATGTTTAATAAACTAAACGTAAATACGTATGCCACAGCGTTAACAAACACTTTATTACAATCGCAAGGTAAACAAGAGTCTAATCAAGTTATCAGTACAAATGCATTTGAGGTTGTGAATAACACCATTGAGGTGTTTTATCCGGGAGCGGGGCATAGTCAAGACAATATTGTGGTGTGGCTACCGCAGTCTAAAATTTTATTTGGCGGGTGTTTTATAAAAAGTCTACGTAGTAAACATTTGGGCAACACTGCAGACGCTTCGATAACTGACTGGCCTCAGTCTATTCAGCGAGTTATTAATAAGTACCCTAACATCGAAGTGGTTGTTCCAGGACACGGTAAAGCGGGAAACAGCGATTTGTTGCATCATACGTCACGCCTTAGTTTGAAAAATAAGAATAAACCAAATAGCTAAATGCATCTGGTGGTTAGGTAAGTAATATATTTAGTTCAGGTTACATCGTTGAAAGTTATATCTCAGCTCTTTTGTAACTCAGTTTTTATAATTTAGCTTTTTTATAACTTAGCAATGTTCTTATGAATGTTCTTATGAATTGAAGCGTTTACGGTGAGTGGGAAGTGAAATAGAGTGATTACATAATGGAAATTAAATTATATCAAGTTGATGCATTTGCAAATAATACATTCGAAGGAAATCCTGCTGCTGTTTGCCCTCTAGACGAATGGATTCCTGATGAACTTCTTCAGCAAATAGCGGAAGAAAACAATTTATCTGAAACCGCGTTTTTTGTACGTGAAGACAAAGGTTATGCATTGCGTTGGTTTACGCCTGAAGATGAAGTTGATTTATGCGGACATGCAACATTAGCAGCCGCACATGTGTTGTTTAAACACCTTGGTTATGCTCAAAAATCTATATCGTTTTACACCCGAAGTGGCGAGTTAGTGGTTGAACGAACGAGTGCTGGTTATTGCATGACTTTTCCGGCGACTTACGTAAAATCTATTGCTAGCAATCTTATGTTGAATGAGGCCTTGGGTGTTACGCCGCTCGAAACACATGTAGGGTTTGATTACATTGTTGTGTTAAATGATGAAGAGCAAGTTAAATCGGTTAACCCTGATTTTGCAAAACTTCAAACGTTAGATTTAAGAGGTGTGGTTATTACGGCTCGAGGTAACTGCGTTGATTTTGTTAGTCGATGCTTTTTCCCTAAGTTAAACGTGAACGAAGATCCTGTAACAGGCTCGGCACATTGTGAACTAGCTCCATATTGGGCGGCGAAATTAAAGCAAAAAACGCTATTAGGTAAGCAGTTATCTAAAAGAACAGGCCTCGTAGAGTGCGAAGTAATTGATGATAACGTTCTTCTTAAAGGCAATGCTATTGATTATATGTGTGGGGTTATCACACTCAATACACAATGAATGAGTAATAGGGTGAATTATTCATGTTACTGACAGTAATTGTCAGGAGAATTATCGTATGATTGTTTTTTAATTTTATAGGGATAATACAAATGAAAATAAACTATTTCGTGCTTGGAACAAACGACTTAAAGGCATCTACCGCATTTTATAATGCATTATTTGAAAACACTGATTTAACACTATTGTCTACAACAGAGCGAATGGTATTTTGGCAAGGTAATGATTTTTCATTTGCTATCGCAAAACCTTTTAATCAAGAGCCAGCAACTAATGGCAACGGAACCATGGTTGGTATTAGTTTGAGCTCTAATGACGAAGTTAAACGTCTTTACAATAAAGTTATTGAGTTAGGTGGAACATGCGAAGGAGCGCCAAGCGCAGACGGCCCTTACTTTTCAGCGTATGTGAGAGATCTCGACAAAAATAAACTCTGCTTTTATCAATTCAGCTCGAAATAAACTGTAAAGTTATTGATAACATATTCATCATGTTAATTAAAAATGGTTAGCTATATGCTGAATCCTGATGCATAAAAAATTCTAGCATTTGAAACCCCTAATGATTTAAGAGTTTGGCTTAAAGCTAATCATGCTATTGCAACTGAACTATGGGTAAAAATTTATAAAAAAGACTCAAACACTCCAAGCGTTACTTGGAATGATGTTGTGATAGAAGTGCTCTGCTGAGGATGGATAGACGGAATTAAAAAGTCCTTAAACGACAAAGCATATTTACAACGAATTACTCCAAGAAAACGTAACAGTAATTGGTCGTTAAAAAATATAAAACACGTAGAACAACTGATACAAGAAAATAGAATGATGGAAGCAGGCCTTATACATGTTCGAGCAGCAAAATCTGACGGGCGCTGGGCGAATGCTTATTCATTCAAAGAGATGAAAGTTCCCCAAGACTTTTTAAATGAGCTGGAAAGTAAACTAGAGGTTAAAGCTTTTTTTGAAACACTCAATAAATCAACTATTAACGCCATATCATACGGTTTAACAAGTGCTAAAAGGGCAGAAACAAGGAAAAATCGGTTTGATAAGTATATGGAGCTTCTCGCTCAAAACAAAGCAAAGTAGGGTTTGGTTAATTAAGCCCAAGCTTAAATGTTAGATTTATGATTGTACTAACGTTATTCACTCTGTAATGTGAACTACTGATATCGATTAGTTGTTTTTTAATAGGGACATTATGAAAAGAGACATTATGAAAATAGATGCTATGAGAAGGGACATGATGAAAAAGTTTTTGTTGATCACACTTACCGGATTTTCTTCTTCAATTTTTGCTAGTGAAGCAAAATCTGACAAATACTCCACATCGCTAGATTTTGCACAAGTTACAAAGGTAATCGCTACACAGGAAGAAAACGGTAATTGGTGTTTTGGAACTACTGTTCGGCATAATGACCAAGGCTGGGAGCATTACGCTAACGGTTGGGAAGTTGTTGACTTGAGAGGAAATAAGCTTGGAGAGCGTGTTTTGTATCACCCTCATGATCATGAACAGCCCTTTACACGCAGCGAGTGCGATATAAAAATTCCCACTAACATTAAAAAAGTAGTGGTACGCGCTAAATGTAACGTACACGGTTTTGGTGGTAAACCAATGATTGTATTACTAAAACCTGATGCTGATGATAGCTAAAACTTTCGAGTGCTATTGTTTAACGTCAATAATAGTTTAGTATTTTTGTTACACTTTTCATGTTCTTAAACCTCACATAATTATGATAGCGTTGTAGAGAATGAGCTAACGCTATGCTTTTGGAGTTACTCAAAGCTATTTGTTATAAGTTGATGTGAAATAAGGATTAAGTGTGAATAATATACAAAAAATAGGCGGAGTGGCTGCAATATGTGAAGCGCTTATTTATATTTCAGCGTTTATTTTTTTTGGTGCATTTTTTCACTTTCCCGTTGAAGCAAGTCACGCTCAAAAATTAGCTTTTCTTACCGAAAATCAACTAAGTATTTCCATTATTAATCTTACAATGTATGTCATATTTGGCATCTTGTTAGCCGTGTTG
Source organism: Colwellia sp. (assembly GCA_020630795.1). GTDB lineage: Bacteria > Pseudomonadota > Gammaproteobacteria > Enterobacterales > Alteromonadaceae > Pseudocolwellia. The sequence continues at coordinate 71,473 of JAHDIK010000007.1, read as the reverse complement.
GTGCTAGCGGTTCATCAGCGTCTAAAAGTAATGTCGTACACATTATCTCAAACGGCATCTATTTTTGGCTTTATTTGGGTAGGCCTCGTTATTTCAAGCGGTATGATTGCAAACATTGGGCTTGAGTCTGTCATTAACATGGCAGCAAACAATGCCGAACAAGCCATGAATGTGTGGCTGGTTATTAATATTGTGGTAGATGGTATTGGGGGCGGTAATGAAATAGTGGGTGGATTATGGGTTTTATTGCTCAGTGTTGCCGCATTAAAAGCACGTGAATTCTCAGCTCCTCTCAATTATTTGGGGTTGTTCATTGGTTTGGTAGGTATTCTTACCGTTTATCCTGCCGATGTGCTTACGGAGATTTTTGGAGTGGGGCAAATTGTTTGGTTTGCTTGGTTAGGCGCCACTCTGTTAAGAAGTAACTCAAATAACACAACTGATACAGCAAGAGAATCGGCAAAGGAATATGCGTAATCACTCAACACAAAACACATTTTTAGTTATTGCGGGATCATTAAGCTTTATTGCTGCTCTATTGCATTTGGGATGTATTTATTTTGGCGCGCCGTGGTATCGATTTTTTGGTGCTGGCGAACAAATGGCTGTTATGGCAGAGCAGGGAAGTATTCAACCTACCTTAATTACATTGTTTATTTTTAGTGTTCTGTCGGTATGGGCGTTATACGCTTTTTCAGCCGTAGGTCTTATCTTTCGGTTACCGTTTATTCGTACGATATTAGTGCTTATTACTAGCGTTTATCTGCTTAGAGGCATTGCTGGTTTCTTTTTACTGAATAATCCTATGGACCGAAGCGTCGAGTTCTGGATTTGGAGTTCAGCCATTTGTTTGGTTATTGGTGTATTTCATTTACTTGGTTTAAAAAGACAATGGGTGTTGTTAGCTGAGAACCGGCGATAACACAGTGCAATGTGTTATCGCTTTATTGTATAGATCTGCTTATTTAAATGCGTTGTTTGCAAGCACTGTAAAATGGGTTTGTTAACAACAAAAATATTTAAATTCTTTAAATAGCTTTATATCTCTAACAGAATTTTGATTGGTATGGTGCTTATTACTCATACCGTAAAGTGTTAATGTTTTTAGCTTAATGCTTTCTAAATACTCCACAATTTTTCTATCCGCGTAAATCGCAATTAAACATACCGCTAGGCTAATAATCGGAACATAGATGAAAGATACGACTATTTCGTTTATGGCACCGGTAGTGGGCGAATTTAAGCCAGTAGCATGATTAATCATGTAATTGATAGCAATCGGGCTAAGTACAGCCGCTATCGCGAGTACTCTATAGCTAAATAATAAAAGTGTTTTCAACATGGTGATTTCCTTAACAGCGTTCTTTAGTGAGTGATAACTTAATGATGAAAGTGTAGGAGTTTGATTGCTTTTAAACAAAAGGAAAATATTCACGATAATGATGAATATAATTCACGTGAAAAAAACTATTACTGTAATGCAGGTGATTTTTGTAGCCACTTTAAAAAACATTGTATGTCGTGTCGATCTTTGTCTTCTTTTCGATATACAGCGTAAAGAGAATTCGGAAACAGAATATCTTCATTAAAGGGTTTTATAATAACGCCGCGTTCCACTTGAATGTTTTCAATCGGGAACATTGCTAACCCTAAACCCACCCCTTGGGAGGCGGCTCTGATGGAAGAGTCGTAATCACTAAACGTTATAGAACGTTTATTTGTAATATCGTTAACAGAAAGTACGTTTGCCCATTGTTTCCATATATCGTCCATGTAGGTTAAATCAATTAAAGGTGCTCGACTAACGTCTTTGGGGGAATGAATTTGATACTTTTTAATAAAATCAGGTGTCGCAACTGCCGCTATTTTTAAGTCTGTTATTTTCTTTACCGCTACATCAGGCCAGTTACCGTCGCCCACTCTAATTGCTAAGTCAACGTCGTCGTAGCGTAAGTCGGCGACTTGGTTGCCTGTTTCTATTCTTAGATCTATATCGGGGTGAGAGTCTTGAAACGCCCCTATTTGCGGAATAATAATGTTGCTTGCTAAGGTGGTGAAACATGAAATTTTTAACGTAGGTGATGAAAACCTATGCCTGATTTTTTTTGTGCCTTCTTCGATGGCTGAAAGGCCTTGTTGAATATGATGGAGGTACATTTTACCCGCTGGATTTATGGCTACACCACGGCTTTTCCGTTGAAATAACTCAAAACCTAAGTGTTCTTCAAGGGCCTTTACTTGGTGGCTTACTGCTGAGGGCGTTATAAATAGTTCCTCACTTGCCGCTTTAAAACTCTCTAAACGAGCTGCGGCTTCAAATATAGTAAGCAGGTGTACAGGTGGTAATGTATATGCCATTAACTTTCTCGCAATTAGGTTCATCTAAATCGGTAAATGTCAGGTAAAGCTTATATCGTTTTGCAGAAATAATGTTATTTATTTTTCAATTATAGATGAATAATATTTACGTGAAGGTTGTTGCATCGCTTTAGAAAAGGTTACTTGCCGTTACGGCACATAGCTTTCATAATAGTTTTTTATGGATTGTTTTAGTTTGGAATAGCATGAATAAAACAACACAACCTATGGGGTTAATAGAAGCCGTGCATAACCTGCTTAATAGTAGTGATTGCCCTGCATCTGTAACGTTAGAACAATGTGCCTCTGAACTTGCGATGAGTATGACGTCTTTTCGCCGTAAGCTATCTCAAGAAGAAACAAGCTACAAATTGATACACGCAAAATTTTTAAATGAACTGTGTGTGCACGCCTTATTAACCAATCAAACGAATATTGACGAATTAGCGATTAAACTTGGCTACTCTGAACGAGCTACGTTTGAACGGTCGTTTAGACAGAAATTTGGCATAACACCATCACAGTTTAGAGAACTGTCTTTGGTTTCAAGTCATCATGAGAGTTATCAAAAATTAACGCATATAGCCCAACACATTCCACCCATGTCTGACAGTTGCAGATTATTGCTTCAAGAAAAAGAAAGTGGCGCTTTAGATGTTAACCGAACAACTGACATTATTAGTAAAGACCCTATTTTTTCAGCGCGTGTTATGGGGCAAGCAAGTATGGCAATTTACGGTAAAACGCCTAGTAATATACAAGAAGCTATTAGCCGAAATTTAGGTGTTAATACCGTGATTAATTTTGCCGTTGTGTATGCAGTAAAAGATGCATTGCAAGAACATGTACAGCAAGCGGTAATCGACCAATATTCAAAAGCTTTTTTAATTGCTCCATTGCTCTTTAAACTGGTGCGTAAGTCGTTAAAGAATAAAGTTAAGTTTGACAATGTTCAAACTGAACAAGTATTGGTGTTTGCGTTGTTGGGTGTGTTTCTATTAAGCCATAAAAATGCGCATAAATATCAATTAATGCTTCATTCTTTACAAGGGATAGAGGAGCTAACGTCGCTCAATGCACATATTCAAGAATCAATGGGCATTAGTATATTTTCAAGTTCTGCGTTAATGCTTTCGTTATGGCATATTGATGCGGGTGTTGTTAAGCAATTAAATCACCTTGATAAGGTTAGTCGCAACAAGGCAAAAGGGGCAATACAAGATGAACTGCTATTGTTTATTTTGTCTTGTTTGTATTGTTTTGCGGCAGGTCATACTGATTATGACCATTTATTACAAAAAGCAGAGTTATTGTCGGTAGATAATTTTGATGAAATCAAAGCGCTGTTGTTTACGTGACACTAGCGCTTTTTGAATGTGTTGATTAACGTACTTTGATTAATTAATTATTAAGAGCGCTTACGACGACGTAAGAATATCATCCCTAAGCCGATTGCAAATAAAGGTAATACAGACGGCTCTGGTACAGCGACTAACGACACATTATCAACTAATCCACCCAATGTATTTTGCTTACCGAATGAACCAAAACTTAAATCCATAGATTCTGCTGTAGCAGTAAACATAACGGTTTGTAGTGCCCAATTTGGTGTGTCTTTCTTTGTACCATCAGCAACATATAATGCACTCATGTCGATATTAAAATCTTGAGCCGCGTCATACCAAAATACGTTTATTCCATTGTCATTTTTTCTGTTTGTACGAGGTTTATAGTAAAACTCTAATAAGTAGTCTGCACCAATGGTTAATGAGTCAACGGTTTGTGTCATTACTGCATTTGATGCGCCATGTTGATGCGAGTCTAATTCTACGTGGTGTTGACCGTCTTGTGATTTAGTTACTACGTTTTTTTGAAGCTCAATACCATTACCAAAACTTGTTACCCAACCTGGTACAGATTGGAAAATGTCCCATGCTTTTCTTTTATTTTCATAGGATTGTAAATCGCTATTAAACACAGCACCTTTAGACGTAGTGTTGTCGTCAAACTTTGTTTGTTCAAAGCTGCCATTAGTAATAAGTGATGCATAACTTGCTGTACTAAGAGTAAGCGCAAAAACTGAAAATAAAATTTTAGAAGCTAAGTTCGACATAAAGTTCTCTGCAAATGTATCGTGTTAATGATGACAAGTTTACGTACGAAGCGTTTTCTAAAATATGGCTAAACTGTCCAAAATGAAAAAACACTCGATTATTTTTAGTAAATAAGTCGTGTATTACAAAGCTACTCTTTTATAGCAGAACGACGTAAAATGCGGGTTCTATTACTTTCCTATGTTGAAATGCCTTCAATGATAATGTCTGTTAAGAACTCAGTGCCGATGAGCGTGTGGTATATGATTATTTCTGCGCTTGGTTTCGCACTAATGAGTGCCTGTGTTAAATCGGTAAGTACGTACGGAATTCCTGTACTCGAAATTGTTGCAGCGCGTTCTATCGTGTCGGTATTTTTAAGTTACGCAGATATAAAAAGAAAGAATATTTCGCCATGGGGAAACAATAAACCACTGCTAATAACGCGTGGCGCAGTGGGGGCGTTAGGTTTATTTTTTGTTTATTACTCGGTAACGAGCTTGCCGTTAGCTGAAGCAACTATTTTACAGTACCTTCACCCAGTTTTTACGGCTGTTTTAGCGGTTTTCTTTTTGAAAGAAACTATTCAGCGCTCAACGTTGTTATGTATTGTAATGAGTTTGATTGGGCTTGGCGTTATCGTTTCGCCTAATTTACAGCTTTATAATCCTGATTATCATATGCCGTATTCGTGGGTAAGTATTGGTGCAGGTATTTTAGGTGCTTTTATTAGTGCTGTTGCGTATATCATTATTAAAAAGTTAACAAAAACAGAAGACAGCTCGGTTATTGTTTTTTACTTTCCTTTTGTCGCGCTTCCTATTTCCGTTATTTTGTTAGGCAGCGATTTTGTAATGCCTACATTGCCAATTTTAGGTTTGTTAATTTTAGTGGGAGTATTTACTCAAGTTGGCCAAATAGGCCTTACCAAGGCGCTGCATAGTGCCGATGCGAACAAAGCAACCGCTTATGCATACGTGCAGGTTATATTCTCGGTATTAATTGGTTGGTTTTTCTTTAGCGAGGTGCCTATTCTTACCACGATTATTGGTGGTGGGTTAGTCATTGCGGGTGCACTTGTTAATGTACTCTGGAAACGCTAACGTTTTTCAATAGTTTAGCTATAATTGCTGTACATATTTTAGGTTATATTGTTTTGGCATATTTATAGTGCTACTTATGGCGTGTGCAAGCATTCATTCTAAAAGGGAAGGGTAATGAACGAGTTGGATCTAAACTTCAAAGATATTGTAGAGAACGCGATGGACGTAGTTATTGTTACATCGGCTGATGCTATCAATGATCCTGGACCTGAAATTGTTTATGTTAATAAAGCGTTTACCCAGCTAACCGGTTATTCAAAAAATGAAGCAATAGGGCAAAACCCACGAATGTTGCAAGGTGAGAAAACAGACGCCAATACAAAACGTGAAATTAGAATCGCTATAGAAAACAAGCAACCTGTTAGGGTAACCATCAAAAACTATTCAAAATCGGGTCAAGAATATTGGCTTGATATGAATATTCTCCCCCTTAAAAATGAACAAAATGAAGTTACTCATTTTGTCGCGATTGAACGCGATGTAACAGAGCAGAAAAACTACGAACAAGAGCTTGAACGTTTATCAAGAACAGACCCTTTAACAGGGTTACTGAATAGGCGTGCTTTTAACGAAATATCTGAAAATGAATTCTCTCGATTTAAACGTAACAACGACGTTTATTCAGTACTAATGATTGATATTGATTTGTTTAAACAAGTGAATGACACATATGGCCATGCTGTAGGAGATTTAGTTATTCAAAGTACAGCGCATTTGTGTGAGACCAATCGAAGGTTATACGATGTATTAGCGCGTTTTGGTGGTGAAGAGTTTTGTTTACTTTTGCCACAAACCACGAAAGAATCAGCTCATGAATTAGCTGAAAAAATCAGGCTTACTATTCATCAAACAAGCATCCAAGGCGGCAATAACTCTATATCTGTATCTGTGAGTATTGGTATTTCAGAATCACACGAAAACGATGAAAGTCATTGTGATGTTATTAACCGAGCTGACGATAAATTATATCAGGCAAAACATGACGGACGTAATTGTTCGGTTGTTTAAAGTTTTTGCATTTTTAAACCATAAGTTAATATAAAAACTCGCCATTTTAGTTCGTATTTATTACATTGTGTTTATGTATTTCCATCGCTGTTATCTATGCAATTACTCTCTCAACTAAAAAAGCTACTTGATGATCCCACCCTTGTTTTAAACGAAGAAGTACAGTCGTTATGGAGTGGCTACGGACAAATTGTAAGGTGTTTTAGCCCTAAAAATAATACGTCGTATATTGTTAAGACAATTGTGCCTGAAAACGCAACAAGTCACCCAAGAGGTTGGAATACCTCTGTTAGTCATCAGCGTAAATTAAGGTCATATCAAGTTGAAGCCAATTTCTATCGCGACTTTGCTCACCTTACGGATGAAAAGTGTAAAGTCCCTGCGTTAATCCATACGCAAATATCCGAAAAGTTCACATTATTAGTGATGGAAGATCTCGATTCTTCGGGATATAAAAATCGTATTGAATACGCCGACTGGACTAGTTTGTCTGTCGCAATTCGTTGGCTAGCATTTTTCCACGCTAAGTTTATGGGAAATAGTGCTCATGAACTATGGCCTATCGGTACATATTGGCACTTGGCTACTCGGCAAGATGAGTTTAATAAAATGCCTAACGGCGACTTTAAAACTTATGCAAAAGCGATTGATACGGCGCTGAATAATGCTCGTTTCCAAACGCTAATTCACGGTGATGCTAAGTTCGCTAATTTATGTTTTAGCTCATCTTGTACACGTGTCGCAGCGGTAGACTTTCAATATGTTGGTAAAGGTTCTGGTGTAAAAGACTTAGCGTATTTAGCTGGAAGTTGTTTAGATCAAGAAGGCCTTGCTAAGTATGGTGACTCTATTTTAGACGCTTATCTTTTGAGCCTAGAAGACGCGTTAAAATACTACAATGTTAGTGTGGATTTTGAAAATGTTGCCGAAGAAACTAGAAAGCTCTATCCAGTCGCGTGGGCTGATTTTTATCGTTTTTTATTAGGGTGGAACCCACAAAGTTGGAAGGTATGTGATTACCTTAAAGAACAGGCTCAACTTGGGTTAAACGTTGTTAAAAAAGCCTAATTAATTTGAATAGATTCGCAGCGTTCAAACGTAAGGAGAAGATGAAAGGGCGTTTTGGCTTATCCCTGAAAATAGCTCGAACAAGATAAAATGAGTTGAAGTTGAGTTTTTAGGTGGTAGCTCAAACTTAATCTGACAACCATAGTTGATAGAGTCTAATCAATTTCGACATGCGGCTGAAGGATCTGATAATGACGGTCGGTTTTGTTCCAATATCAGACCTTGAGACACATAGAGATTAAGACAGCAATGATACGAAAGCGGACATTACAAGTTGACATAAATAATATCAGGTTTGAGCGAACTACGGACTTTAAAAGTGGCTATTGAATTATCATTAGCAGGTTTTTGAATTGGCTGATCAATTCAACATTAGGGTTACCTTTTCGATAAACCATAAATATAGGTCTTTTAATTTGTACAGGAGCTTCAATCTCATATAGCTCTTTTGAATCAAGGTATTGAGTAATCAATTCTGTAGGAAGATAAGCAAACCCTCCTTTTGATAGAATAACTTCAAGTGCAATCATTGCGGTAGAAGTCTTAAAATTTGGCGTAACTTTATGATGAAGAGCATGCTCTTTTTGAAAGGTGATCCCCCAATCCACAAGAATGTAATCTTCAACATCTTTGTCAAATGTTGGTCTAGAACCTATTAGTGATAAATCAAAATGACCAATCAATTCGTTAGTGAGCTCATCATCTTTAATCGGATCCATTAACATACCTACATCAAGGGTTCGATCATCGAGTTTTCGTTGAATGGCTTCTCTCACAGAGATCTCTGTACATAAGGAAACGTTATCAAGTAGTTCAATAGCATCATGAATTCTGTTACTAAAAAAAGCATCCCACACGTTTGGTGTTGCAGCGATGTTAAATGATATTTTTTGCTGGTTAGCTATGGAAAGTGCGACTTTCGATTGCTCCATTTGGCTCACCAATAGATGAGCATGCGACAGTAAAGCCTCACCAGATGGAGTAAGTCGTAGGTTGTTCTTTTCACGAATGATTAACTTAGACGCGTAAAACTCTTCAAGTTGTTTGATGCGAGCGCTAACCGCTGCCTGTGTTATATACAAAGTTTCTGCGGCTCTACCGAAATGTTTATTATCAGCGACTGCAATAAATGTTTTAAAAACTCGAATATCCATACTTACACCTGAATAAATTAACTTCGCTAATGTAAATAAAAGTTATCGATGTGACAAATATTATTTGTTTTGCAATGAGTCATTTTTCTCTTAAATTCTGGGAAAGAATAATTAGGAGCAAGCAAGTGAGAAAAATAGCGTTAATTTTACCCACATTGATAATGAGCACTGCGATGGCGAGTGAAGTCACTACAGATGATTTATCTTCACCCACAGTCGAACTTGTAAAGACAATTCATGATTTTTGTCTTGAACAAAATCTAGGGCAAGATGAACTTAATGCAGATAAAAATACACTGCAATGCGTTAACTCAGATCTAGAAATATCTACATATACAACCTTTAAAACTTATACCGAACTTACTTCATTTATTTCTCAAAAAAAGGAGAGTACCGATGAAAACATCTATTAGAATTGGCAAATATATGTTTTACGGCGACAACTCATTTCCGCATAGCATTTCACGTAGTGGTCATTTCAATAAGCGAGAGTCCGACGAGCTTACCATATATGGCAAGACCTTTGAGGGACTATGCAATGGCACCTTATCGCCTGTAAATGATGAAGAAGTAGAGTTTATCGAGGCCATAAATAACAATGGCGAAAGTGACCTTTACTCTGTGAGTTTATGGAGAAAGTACCTTGCGGCTGCTGAGAAAGGTCGTATTCATCATGGGTTCTCTATGAGTAACGGTAAAACTAGAGAATCTAGTGGTAATGAGCTTTCTTTTGCTTAATACACATTCAAAATTAGCCTGCTCAAGGAAGAGTTATTTATAAATATTTTTTAACGTAACGACAATTATTTTTTAGCAGTCAAAATTACAAGTTTTCTGTATGCTCCGCCAACATTAACGATACTTAGATGAAGTATCATTTACTTGGAATAGACCAATGAAAATTTGTTTTATCATGTACCCTTGGGATCGTATAGAACCTGAGACAGACTCTACACTTCGTTTGATTCATGAATGTGTAAAGCGTGGTCATACTGTGGCGCTTTCTACGGTTAATAATTTAACAATTCGCGATAGTGTTGCAAGTGCGTTTTGTGATGTATTTACAAAGAAAATCAAATATTCCGAAAATATTCCAAGCTTTTATAAAACCGCAGATTTTAAACGTGCTCAACTACCTTTAGCAGGTTTTGACGCCGTTATAATGCGAGCGAATCCTCCACTTGATACATTGGCACTTAACTTCTTAGATTCAGTGCGTGGTGATACGTTCATTATGAATGACCTTGATGGGTTACGTATTGCAAATAACAAAATATATACCGCATCATTTCAAGATACTGAAAGTGAGTTTATTCCAGCAACGCACGTTTCTAAAAATCGCGATTATTTAGAACGGATTTTCGACGAATCTGACAGTGATAAAATGATCTTAAAGCCGTTAGACGGGTATGGTGGTCGTGGCGTTATTGTTTTAGAAAAGAGCGCTCGTCAAAGTTTTAGATCATTACTCGATTTCTACATAGGCGGTGATGAGCATGGCAAAGGTAGTAACTATGTCATTTTACAAGACTATGTGCATGGTGCTGAAGAAGGCGATGTACGAATTTTGATGCTAAATGGCGAGCCTATTGGCGCTATGAAACGTATTCCTGCTTCTAACGATGTACGTTCTAACGTGCATGCTGGTGGTAATGTGGTTAAACACAAGCTTACTGCTCAAGAGAAGAAGCTGTGTAAATATATTGGTCCTAAACTAGTGAGAGATGGCCTCTACTTTACGGGAATAGATGTTATTGGCGGCAAGCTGATAGAAGTTAACGTGTTAAGTCCCGGCGGTATCGTCAGAATCAACAAATTAAATAGAGTTAAATTGCAGTCTCAAATTGTTGATTTTGTTGAAAGTGTTGTACATGCAAAAGAATGTGTCATGAACCGTAAAACTGAATTTAGAAAGGTCATCGAAGATGCTAACGCTGTCTGAGAAAGAGTGTATTCAACTCATTAAAAAGCGTGAGTGTTTCCATGCAGAAGTTAATAATGGCTCTTTTATTGTTAAAATTGATGAATATACGCCATTAATTTGTGCTGCAATTCACAATGGGCATCGTTTACGTGCAGAGTTAGATAAGTCGTTTTTACTATCAAAGCAAGAACGATTTTATGAGGAAGATCCTTACACAGATGAGTTGGTCTCTTCTTTTCCCATTCAGTTAATCGGTAATGACTCTCGTTTTGAGTACGACCTAAATCGTGCAAAAACGCTTTCGACCTATTTTAAAACGGCATGGGATAAGCAAGTATGGCAAAAGCCCTTAACGCAAAAGCAGCGTGCGATAAGTCATGCAAAGCATGAGTCATTCTATAACGTATTGGAAACAATAGTTGCAGTGATTGAAAAGCAATTTGGCAATGCCATTGTGTTTGATATTCATTCCTATAACTACAAGCGTATCGAAAAGGATACACCTACGTTTAATATCGGTGCAGGGCAAATTGATGTAGAGCGTTGGGGGAAAGTGGTAAATCAATTTGAATGTCACCTGAATAAAATTGGACTGCCCAATATTGATGTTAGGGCAGCAACAGATGAAGTCTTTCATGGTCGAGGTTATTTAATATCGCATATTAATGCACACTTTGATAATACGCTTGTACTTCCTACCGAAGTCAAAAAAGTGTTTATGGATGAAGCATCAGGTGAGGTTTACCCTTTGGTGCTTGAAGATCTTAAAGCAGGGTTTAAAGACGCCATTAGCGAGACAGCGGCATTTTTTATGCGCCGTTATACTAAAAAAACACGTACGCAAAAAGCTGATATTTTGTCATCAAATATTAGCCCAGAAGTTATTGAATTAGATAAAAAACTTTATTCACTGTGTAAGAGTGTTGAAACACTCAACTTTATTAATCCTGTAAATTTAGCCGCTCAAAAAAATCGTTTCCTTAAAAAAAATAGCTACATTGCTCCTAGTTTTAATTACAAACAATTAAACCTAAACCCCTATAAATTTAGAGAAAACTTATACAAGCTACCTGTTGATGATATTTATGATGCCGGTATTGCACAGCTATATCGCCATGTTATCGACAACCTTGCGAGCAAAATTGATTTATTAACGTCTATAGGTACAGATGATTTTGTTTACAACTCTCTTAAATATTACGGTGAGCCAAATCATACCGATATTGCGAATGCTCGTTTTATTTTGCATTTAAATGATGAAGAGTTACCTGAAAGTGATGTTTACCTCAATGCAGACGAAGCTATCGATTATTTTCGTTTTCAAGCGCAAGAATGGGGGCTTAAATGTAAAATCGAAAAGTCTTCAAAGATAGTCGCTAAAGCTATGGTTAATAATGAAAAAGCACAATTGCTTATTAACAAAGAGGCTAAATTTACAGAAAAAGAGCTACATGCTTTTGCCTATCATGAGCTTGGTATTCATATGCTGACCACAATAAATGCTAAAAAACATCCTCTAAAAGTATTTAGCTTAGGTTTAACGGGTAATACCCATACTCAAGAAGGCATTGCGCTTTATAGTGAATATTGCTCTGGTAGCTTAACAATACAGCGCCTAAAAATAATTGCACTGAGGGTTATTGCTGTTCAATATATGCTAGAGCATGGCGATTTTGTAAAAACTTATCACGCACTAATGAACGAATTTTCTTTAGATAAAGCGTTCGCATTTACGTTAACTACTCGTGTTTATCGAGGCGGTGGCTTTACTAAAGATTATCTTTATCTGACAGGCTTTAGAGATGTACTCAATGTTGCTAAAGAACAGTCAATAGATAACTTGCTCGTCGGTAAAGCTGGTTTGTTAGATTTTAGTGTTGTTTCTGAAATGGTAGAGCGTGGAATGATAGAGAAACCCACTCCATTATTCGACACATCATATACAACGTCAGGTGATAAGGTTTTAGACTTTATTGTTAACTCGATTAAATAATATAACTCGCTATCGGCGCACAAGCGAGTGTAGGACGTTCAAATCAAATTGATTTACAACGGTCTGCTACTGGTACAGAAGAGACTATATAAAATTCAAAGTTAATGTCCGCTTTTGGCTAGTTGTTATCATTAGAGAAACAAGCTCGAACGTCAACTATAGAGAAAACTTAATTTTTATCAGAAAGTGCTTGAGCGGCGGCTGATTGCTCTTAGCTGCCAGTCAGATGAAGTGAAAGTTTCTTCATTTGAAGTGTAGGTTCTGATATGGGGTATATTACGCTGTTGTTTTTGTTTTACGTTTTTTAGCTGGCTTTGCTTTAGGCGTATTATTGGTTTTTGCGTACGATTTTGTATTTGTTTTTCTTTTACGCGTAAACTTTTTACGAAATTGCCCTTGAGGTAATCCATTAAAGCTGACATTTTCTAAGCTGATAATAAGCTGTTGAATGTTTTGTTCTATGCCATTAATAAACGTTTTGTAATTTAATGATTGCGTACTAATAGATTCTAACTGCGACTCCCACAAAGCGGTCATATCGGATTGTGATATTTGGCGAGGTAAAGCGATAATGAGCTTTTTACCTATGTCTGTTGCTCTAATTTCTTTGCCTGACCTAGCTAAAAACTGTCGTTTAAATAACAACTCAATAATACCAGCCCTTGTCGCTTCAGTTCCTAGCCCGTCAGACTCTCGTAACACTTTTTTGATATCAGGATCACTAACATAACGCGCTATACCTGTGAGTGCTAACAATAATGTTGCGTCGGTAAACGGTTTAGGTGGTGAGGTGTGCTTTTCAATTAGGTTACCTTTTACACAATGTACATTATCACCTGTTTTTAGGTTAGGCAGGTTTGTTGAAGTAAAATCGGCAGATTCTTTTGATTCTTTGTTTGCGTGTGCGTTATTTTTATTAGGTCGCTCAAACAGAGCTTTCCAACCGTTATTGATGACACATTTTTGTTTAGCGATAAACAAACCGCCTGCAATTTCAGTATCTATTTGTTTTTCAGTGTATTCGAAGTTTGGATAGAACTGAGCAATGTATTGCTGAGCTACTAACGTATAAATTTTCTCTTCTGTAGACGACAAAATACCCGTTGGTTTGCTTTTCGCCGTAGGGATAATCGCATGATGCGCACTCACTTTTTTGTTATTCCATGCTCTACTTTTTTTAGTAAAATCAGCATGTTTTAATGCACTTGATAATGTTGGTGAAACGTTACTAATTGCTGAGGTTACTGCCGGTATATCGTTTAACTGTTCGGTAGGTAAATATTGGCAGTCAGATCTTGGATACGTAATGAGTTTGTGTTTTTCATAAAGCTGTTGGCAAACATCAAGCACTTGCTTGGCACTCATGCCGTAAGCTTTTGCGGCGGCTATTTGTAGTCCGGATAAGGAAAATGGTAACGGGCAAACTTGTTGTTTTTTATTTTGTGTTACTTGTTTTACGATACCTTGTTGGTTGGCAATTCTATTCACTACGTTTTGAGCGAGTTGTTTTGATGTAACGCGACTTTCTTCGTCCATGTAGGGCGCACAAGCATCGCTTGGTTTCCATTTTGCATTGTACACTTCACCGCTATTTGTTGTGATATTGGCGATAACTTCGAAGAAAGGCTTTGATGTGAAATTTTCTATTTCGGTATCTCTATTAACGACTAAGCCTAAAATAGGAGTTTGCACTCGGCCAATAGATAACACGCCTTTATAACCTGATTTTTGGCCTTGTAAGGTACATAATCTTGTCATGTTTAATCCGTATAACCAGTCAGCTCTTGCTCGGGCTAATGCGGATATAGCGAGTGGTAAGTATGTTTTATTGGGTGTTAAATTATTGACAGATTTTTTAACGGCTGCTGGTGTCATATCGCTAATTAGGCAACGTAAAGCGTTATCTATTTTGTTTTTTGAAGCACCACAATATTTTATTGCTTCATCAACAAGGATTTGTCCTTCCCGATCAGCGTCACCTGAGTTAACTATGCACTTAGCTTCTTTGATTAATTTTTTGATAACGGTAAGTTGCTTGCGAGTTTTAGGCTTTGGTTTTAATTTCCATTCAATAGGAATAATAGGTAAATGTTCTGCGACCCATTTTTTGTATTTAGCATCGTAATCTTCAGGGGGAGCTTGTTCTAATAAATGTCCAATACACCAGGTAACTACATCGCCATTTCCTGCCGTTATGTACCCGTCGTTTTTTTTATGTGGTTTAGGCAATGCCTCCGCAATTGCTCTGGCTAGGCTTGGCTTTTCTGCAATGTATAACTTCAAAAGTGTACAATTCCTGATATGTATTCAACAACACGTTCAAATAAATGAAAGTTGCGAAATACTAGCATGGAATATGATAATTTATACAGTGTTTTGTACAGTTATTTAAATGTGGTTTAATCATATGTAGTTTGTCGTTTAATGTTTGACAAAAAAATTGAAGGAATTAGAGCAAAAATTGACATATTTGGAATAATATTTTTGTTATTTCAGTGTAATCTATACAACAACACAAATTAATTAGGGATTGTTATGCGTAAAATAGTTAAAGCGTTATCACTTTGTTCACTCATGTTGTCTACCTCGGTATTGGCTGGTTCATTTACCTTATTAAGTGATGACATTAAACAAGGTGAATATATGAATAAAGCTCAAGAATTTACGGGCTTTGGTTGTGATGGTGCTGATATATCTCCTCACCTTAAATGGGTTAACGCACCAAAAGGCACTAAAAGCTTTGCTATAACAGCGTATGATCCAGACGCACCAACTGGTAGCGGTTGGTGGCATTGGCAAATTGTGAATATATCAAGCACAACATCTGAGTTAAAAGCTGGTGCGGGAAGCACTAAAGAAAACAAAGCACCAAAAGGTAGTATGCAAATTGAAAATGACTACGGGAGTAGGGGCTTCGGCGGCGCTTGTCCTCCCAAAGGGCATGGGGTTCATCATTATCGATTTACTATTCATGCGTTATCGGTTGAAAAACTAGACCTGCCAAAAAATGCGTCAGGTGCGCTAGCTGGGTATATGATTAATGCTAACACGATTGAATCAAGTACCATTGAATCTTTATATAGAAGAGATTAACCAACTTGTGATTCTGTTGTCGCTTTTTATTTAAGTATTTATTCAGCGCACAAAACGCTTAATCATCATAGTGATTGGGCGTTTCTTAGTTTGTATTTTACTTTGTACTTTAGTTTGTATTTTACTTTGTACTTTATTTTGTAGCTTTACTTTGTGAGTTGGCTTCGTATATTGGCTATGTGAGCTTAGGTTGTAAAAGCTTGCAAATATAATTCGTACGTTGTGTCTTATTCTCGGCCAGTTCAATATTCTACCTACTAGCCTGTTCTTATCTTTATCATTTTATTGTTAACATTAATTTAACATACTGTTAGAATATACACGTTTTAGTATGTTATTTACACGTTACGTAATTTCGTTGTCAAAATCTTTTACATTAAGCTTTTATTTTTATGAGAACAATAATTAACTCATTGAAATTTATGGTTTTAAATGTTTTGGCGTATTTCGTGCTTTAAGCATGGCGAAACGTATTATATTGAAGTTTTTTGTTTTAAAATTTTTTAATGATGTCAATAACTAACAACAATATTGGCGTCATTACGTGAATGAATAAGAATAATTTTTATACATAATTAAAGGAAAATTATGAACCTCAAGCTTAAAAACATTGGAAGTAAGGTAGTTTTATTATCTTCCCTGTTATCAACCGCATTTATGTCTTCAGCAGCAACTGTTGACTTAAAACTCTTAGTTATTTCATCGGGTACTGCTGAGCAAGATCAAGGTCTTGATTACATTGACGATATTCTTGATGAAATGAACGTGCCATACGAAGTATTCGACGCAACTCAAAACGAGTTAACGCGTGATATGCTAGTTACAGGTGAAGTTGGTAATTACAACGGTGTAATATTAACTGATTCATTTATGTATTACACAGGCGAAGGTAATTACAAAAACTCGTCTTTAAACCTTGAAGAATGGAAAATACTTCACCAATACGAAAGAGATTTCGACGTAAGGGAATCTGTTTTATCAGGTAACCCAGTGTCGGGTGAGTACTACCGTGTAAATTATGACCTTGATTACGGTATGGACCCATACAGTATTGTTGCTGGCGCTGACTTTACGGCAGAATGGCAAGAACCTGTTGGCCAAGGTGAGTTTTACGAATACATTAACAAGCAAAGCCCATTATCAGTAACTGATTACGCGTTGGCTGCGCAGCCAAGTGAAGATCCTAACGGGCCTGTAGTTTTACCTTTATTAAAAGACTCAGCTACCGGTAAAACAATGGTGTCAGAATTAACGTACCCTGACGGTCGTAAAGTTCTTTTATCTACTATTACAAACGCATTTTATTTATTACATTCTCAAATTATCAACTATGAATTTGTAAACTATGCATCTCAAGGTGTTTTCATTGGTGCTCGTTATGTGCATTTAAGCGCACACGTAGATGATTTATTTGCCGCTGATGCATTATGGAATCCTGAAATTAATGCTAACTATGTAGACGGTAAAGCGTACCGTAATACAGCAGAAGGTATTCATAACATCGTTGCTTCTCAAAAGCAGTTTGAACAAGAAAACCCTAACTTCGCAGGTTTTGTTTTAGACCTTGCTTTTAACGGTGGTTACGCTGAGCTTCCTACTGGTGGCTCTGAGTCGTTAACTTCTGATAAAGATACTTATATTTTCTCAACAAGTGTTAATGCTCAACGTGGTTCTAAAAGCGTCGCTAAAGTACAAAAGAATTGGTACAGAGATTCGCGTGCATTGTTTGGTTTTGACGTAGACAAAGCTAGCCCTGTAACAAAAGCTGATTTAGAGCTGAGTACTAGAAGATCTTGGTACAGCTACTTTTACCGTGGTGCGGGTGATATTTGTTTAATGAATTCTGCATGGGAAGAGTCGGCGTCGTGGAACAATAGAGCTTCTTCAACTCCTTGGAGTATTTCTGGTGGAGACTACGACAGCGCTAATTGTGTTCCTTACCAAGACAACTGGGGAACAATTAAAGCGGATATTTCAAGTTTAGTTGCTGCATGGCAAGAAACAGAATTAGATGATTTCTCGTTAGTTTTAGTGGGTAACAACCAAAACTTAACAAAGATTTACACGAAAAACTCTGGATACGCTCACTTACGTCCTACACTTGATCTTGAATACCAAAGCAGTACTGATGAATTAACGAATGCTGTGATTGAAACTAAAGAAGAATTTCGTTTCTTAAACCATACATTAACGCATCGTGATATGTACACAAGTTCAGGCGCTACGTACGATATTGCGCTTTACGAAGTAGGTGAAAACTTAAACGTATGGAAAGCGATGGACTTACCAGGGTTTGATACTGCGTCTCAAGTACTTGTTACAGGTAACCATTCTGGTTTAGAAGACACTGAAAGTTCAAATGTTGATAACCCACAATACACGCCGTATCCAGAAGGTCGTAACCTTGAACTAATGGATGCTCTTGCAACTTTAGACATTAAATATTTGGCATCTGATTCTTCACGTGTTAACCAAGCGTCTGAGCATTATGTTGAAGGTACTAACATTTTATTGTTACCACGTTACCCAACTCAGGTTTACTACAACGTTACAACACCTGAAACGTTAACGGATGAGTTTAACTACATATACAACGAGTCATACATTGAGCGTGGTATTGATCCTTGTACTGACTTAGGTGCGATTTGTGTTCCTAAAACGTATGAAGAAATACTAGCGTTTGAAGCTGACAGAACAGTGCGTCATATGTTGAGCTATAAAGCATGGCCGCATTACTTCCATATTTCTAACTTAATGAACTACGACAATGGTAATTCATTACAGTTTGATTGGTTGAAAGCGGTTGCAGATGAGTTTAACAAGTACATTAACTTACCTGTTAAAAACTTAGACTACTTCACTATTGGTGAAAATACTAAAGACAAGCTTGCTGCTAAAGCAGCTTCTGTTAAAGGTACTTGGAACCGCGATACGAATACAGTAACAATTACTGCTGACGGTAACGTTAAAGCATTTGTTACAGGTATTGAAAATGGCGAAATGTACGGTGGTCAAAGCATTATTAAAACTGATGTAGATACAGGTGAAACTATTTTAAATGTAAACAGAGCACTTAATCAGTAATATTTGATAATAAGTCTGATATGATAAACGCTTACCTTGGTAAGCGTTTTTTATTTGCTATAAATCAAAATTAGACATAATATGTCATGCGTAAAATTAATTTTACTTACATAACTACTAGTTAAGGAACAACGATGAAAAAAGTATCTGCTTTATATTTCACACTGATATTTGTACTAACTTCTTTTACACATACTGTAATAGCTAACACAATTAAAAATGAAGATATTACCCAGTATATGGACTTATCTGGCGTAGAGTTGATGTTGCAAAACATTCCAGCACAAATGCAAGGAATGGGGCAACAAATGAAGTTAACAGCGAAAGACGCTGATCAAGCTGAAAAAACCATGAATATTATGGTTGATGCATGGGACGAAAAACAGGTTAAAGAATCAATTGCAACAAGCTTGAAAAAAGGTTTTTCAGTTACCGAAATGAAAGAGCTATTAACGTGGTTGAATGCGGACTTAGCACGCAGCGTTAAAATAGCGGAACAAAAGTCTACGTCAGCTAGTTTTAACCAAGAATTTATGCAATACATGGCAAAAATTCAGTCAACGCCTCCAACTGAGCAACGTATTAAAACCATTAGAAATTTTGTTGATAGCACTAATATGGTTGATCGCGCATTCGACATGGTAATGAGCATCACTAAAGGTATGGTACAAAGCTTAAGTATTGCTGACGGTAATACGTTAACTCATGAGCAAATTAATCAGCAAATGCAACAAATGGAAGCAATGTTGAAACCACAGCTTTCTCAGCAAATGATTTATGTTTCATACTACATGTACGAAGAATTAAGCGATGAAGATATTAATGCTTACTCAAGCTTTTACGAAACACCGTTAGGTAAAAAAGAGTTAGATGTAGTGTATAAAGCCATTAGTGATTCATTTGGTTTGTGGACAGAACAAGCTGCAAAAAGATTAACAGAACTTAAGAAGTAATGATTTACGTTTTTAAACGTTAACCTTATTTAAAAGGGGTTAATACAATTTACAAAAGCGAGCATTAGCTCGCTTTTTTATTGATGTTTTTTAACTTAAATAGCTTTTGATAGTTGTTTAATTTGATGCTCAAAAATATCGTCAAAAGATTTGAGTACTTCAGACGCAAGGGTAAAGTATTCTTGATGATTGATATTAATAGTAGTCGCGTTAATAAGCTCTTGGTTAATGGTTGTTATTAATTTTTCCAGTTTCGACGTTGCTAACTGCACTAAATTTATGTGGTTTGCTGATTCTTCAGGTAAGTGCGATAACTGCTGTAACGTTTCATTTGTTACTTTTATCATGGTTTCTGTTAAAAAATTAAGGCGAATTTTATCCACACTAGAGCAATTGCTTTGAACGCATACGCCTGTACCAATTGCTCTCGACTGACCAATATTCTCAGTAGATACGATCAGTTCTCGCCATGTATATCCGATATTGGGTAAAGCGTTGCAATAGTCAGCCGTTAAATAATGACTGTCAGCCATGTCTTCTAATAAATACGTTAAATTTTTGATGAGTAAGCAATGCTGTTCAAAGCTATTTGCCGCCGAAGGTTTATTTTTTAGAATAAGTAATCTCTTCCAATGATCTGAAAAACCTACCCAACGTTCACTTTGGTTAATTGGTGTTAAATGAAGTCGGTTTATAATGCGTTGAATTTCATGCTTGAGATCGGCTAGTTTAGGTTCTACGTTATTTTCTCCGTTTAGCCATGCAGAACTTAATCCTCGATGCTGTTGAACTAATGAAATAACCGCTTTAAGTTGCGTAATTATTTCAATTCCCACCAACTGGCTGGATTTCATTTTCGCTTTATTTCTTTTTTTTGAACTAACAATAATAAATGCGATAAGTAAAAGGGCGATTAGATAGAACATATATTTATTCCTATACCGTCGATTGAGTTAGCTTACGTAAATGATTGGCAACAGATTCAGATTGTTGCGCTATTTCTGCATTTTTTTGAGCGCCAATGACTACATTTGAAATATGCTCAGCAATCTCATTCGTCGCTGCTGTTTGTTGCTGAGAAGCAACATTCACGAACTCCATTTGCTGTTTTACTTCATCAGTCGCTTTGGTAATTTCATTAAATGCGTTGTCTACTAATGCGACTTTTTCTAAGCTAAGTTCGGTTTTTTCAACGACGTTATTCATTGTTTCAACTATTGCTTCGCTTTCACTGAGTACATTCGAAATATTAGAAACAATGAGCTCAGTAGAATTATGAGTTCTAATAGCGAGCTGTCTTACTTCATCAGCAACAACGGCAAAACCTCGTCCCATGTCGCCGGCTCTTGCTGCTTCTATGGAAGCATTTAATGCCAATAAGTTTGTTTGTTGAGATATTTGTTGAATAGATTCGGTAATGTTTTCAACTTCTTTGGTAAGGTTATTGAGCATTACCATTTTATGTTGAGTTGATTGCGCAAGGTTACTTACATCGATAACCGCTTCATTTAAAGGAATAAGGGAGTCTTTTCCTTGATGGGCTACGTTTGCCGCTTTACATGAAGATTCATGCGTATTTGATAATTCATCGTTAACTGCAAGAAGAGATTGGCTCATTTCTTCTATCGCTGCTGCAGTTGAATTGGTTGCATCAGATTGTTTATGAACGTTTTCTTTTACTTTCGACGATGTTTCAATAACTTGAGCGGCAGAAAATTTAACTTCTTTGTTTCTATCTTCGTTAAAAGCGTTAATTCTTCCTAGCTCTCTATATGTTCTTAAAAGCTGGTTTAACAAATCTGTATTTATCAGGCTGTTAAAATGAACATCTCTGTGGTCGAGTTCTTTAACATTGATATGCTCAATAACTTTTTTTAAATGCTCAATTTGTGTATGAGCGATGTAAACAATGCCCGAGTTTAGATAAAGATAACTTAAAAAGCAGAGCGCTATTTGATGGTTGCTGAGCTGTAAACATGCAATGAACAGCAATATTGTCATAAAAAGTGAAAGCAAAATAACTCGATTAAAGCCTATTGCATTGATTAAAAAATTAACGGGTATAAATAGAATTCTCAACGTTCCAACCTTTTTATACGTTTGTTTTTTAATTACGCAGCAAAAGCTACGCCATTTAATATGTTATTGATTTTTATTTAATTAATTTTTGTGTACTGTATACAGTTGCTCTTTTTTGGTGAACGTGGGGGCTTGCTGCATCATTTTCGGGAAATATGATGATATCCCCTATAAAGTGATATTAAGTTCCGAAAATGGCCAGTTTTTTATATTATGTTGGTTATGATGTTGTTACGTATTACAACGAGAATGTGAAATGCTAAACGCTAAAACTTGCCAACGTGCGCGTTTGTCGAGAGACCCTCGTTTTGATGGTAAATTTTTTACCGCGGTTAAAACAACAGGAATTTACTGTAGAACAGTATGTCCGGTCTTTCCTCCAAAAGAAGAAAACGTACAATATTTTGAAAGCGCTATAGAGTGCGCTGAGGCTGGTTTTCGTCCATGTTTGCGGTGTAGGCCTGACAGTGCGCCAAATTCTCCTGCGTGGAAAGGTGTAAACACAACACTTGATAGAGCCATTAGCTTAATAGAAGCAGGAGCTCTTCAAGACAGCACGCTTACCTTGTTAGCCGAACGTTTAGGTATTACCGATCGTTATTTGCGTAAACTGTTTGAAGAAAATTTAGGCGTGTCGCCAAAGCGTTATGCTCTATATCAGCAATGCCTTTTTGCAAAACAGCTATTACATCAAACGCAATTACCTATTACTCAGGTTGCACTTGCCAGTGGGTTTAAAAGTATAAGGAGATTCAATGACTGTGTTAAATCTCAATTGCAACTAACACCTTCAGACATTAGAAAGTCGGGAAAAAAAGCTGATAGTACGCTGAGTATTAAAATGTATTATCGGCCGCCGTTTGATTGGGCTTATATGCATAAATTGCTAACGAGTCGTGCAGTTAATAAGCTTGAGTGGATTGTTGATAATGGCTATGGTCGAACATTTACGTGGGGAGAATCGCAAGGGCGTTTCACCGCTTACCACAATGACGTTCAACACTGCTTCGATGTAGATATTGAGCTAGATGATGTAACTCACTTAAAACCTATCATTAAGAATATCAGGCGAATTTTTGATTTAGACGTAGATATGCAAGTCGTTGAACAAGGCGTTCAACAGTGCTTTACTCAAGATTTTACAATAAATTCAGGTATTCGATTACCTGGTATTTGGAATGTGTTTGAGGCAGGAGTTAGGGCAATACTTGGTCAACAAATTTCTGTTACTGCAGCTCGAAATTTAGTTGAGAAGCTTGTTGATGAGTTGGGAGAAAAGTTGGGTGAATATGTTTTATTTCCCACGCCAGCAACAATAGCTAATAACGAACTCAACTTTTTTAAAATGCCTGGCGCTCGTAAGCAAACTCTTCGTAATTTTGCGCAATTTTTTGTTGATAATCACGACACGGAATTACTGAATAACCCAGAATCGTGGCTTGAAATAAAAGGAATTGGGCCGTGGACAATCGAATATGTTCAACTTAGAGGTATGAGTCACCCTGATATATTTTTGTCAGGAGACTTAGGTGTTAAAAATGCGCTAACTCAACTTGATAATTTGTTAGTGTCTGATTTTTCCGCTGATAAAGCGTCGCCATGGCGTAGTTATTTAACTTTTCAATTATGGAGCCAACTTTAATGTTTATAGACTATGTAGCAACGCCGTTGGGAGTGATGGAGTGTAAAGCAACTGATGCTGGGTTAGTGCATGTGATTTTTTGTGGCGATAAAATGCAAACCACTCAGCCAAACTTACATACAGAGGGTTGTAAAAAGCAGTTGTTGGAATATTTTGAAGGAGGTCGTCAGTCTTTTAATTTGGCACTTGATCCTGTCGGTACTGTTTTTCAGAAACAGGTTTGGGATGCACTATCAACCATACCTTTTGGCAATACTGTTTCATACCTTGATATTGCTAAAAAAATCAATAAACCTAAAGGTTCTCAAGCTGTTGGTGGTGCCAATGGTCGTAATCCTCTAACAATAATTGTACCTTGCCATCGTGTTGTTGGTTCTTCTGGAGCATTAACTGGCTACGCAGGTGGGCTTGAGCGAAAATTATGGTTGCTTAACCATGAAGGTATTGAGATTAAACAGTCACCAGAGACTGAACGTTTAAATATTGAGAACGTTATCCACGAAAGACAATCTAAAACGCAATTTTTACGGTAACTCGCGTTATATGAGGTTATAATATTGTTATGTTTTGAAAATCCTTTTCAAAGATGTTTTACCTTAGGCATATAAATGATAAACAACGTAACACTTAAACGTATTTGCAATCTTTTCAACTTTGACGAAGAAAAATTGTGTGCTGTATTCAAGTTAGGTCAGTGCGACATGTCGGTCGCAGAGTTAGATAATCTATTTAAAGATAAAAATTCACCGCATTACAGAGAATTACTGGATGTAGAGTTGGCTGCATTTTTAAATGGTTTAATCACAGATATGCGTGGCGCTACAGACGGCCCTGCTCGTCAGCCAGAAGAACAACTAAACAATAATGCTGTGTTTAATAAACTTAAAATCGCATTGTCGTTAAAAGCTGATGAAGTGATTGATATTTTAGCGTTAGGTCAGCTTACGTTAGGTAAATATGAGTTAAGTGCATTTTTCCGTAATGTAAACCATAAGCACTACCGCGATTGTTCAGACGCTGTTTTATCGGCTTTTTTAAGTGGTTTAAAAGCTAAATTTGAATCGGCTTAATATAAGTTTAATACAAAAAACTACTAATATTGAGAAACAGCACGACCCATAAGGTCGTGTTTTTTTGTTTTAACGGTGTGGTATTTATTCTTTTTTGTGTACTGAGTTGTCGCAGTTCAAGCACGTGTTGTCGCAAAACTACCTGATCTTTCGTGTTTTAAGGTATCTTTAATATTAGGTTGTAGTCACAGAATTGAGAGCTGCTTATTATATGGAATCTAACAATGTACACAGTACGCTAGAAGTAGGTAAGTACGCGTTTTCAAAACAAAGCCATCAATTTTGGACGTTACAGTTTGCGGGTTGGTTAGGTTATGCCGTGATCGTGTTTTTTGCCATTGTTAGGCCTCAAATGCATCAAGCTGATTTTAATTTATCTGGTCAGTTCATAAATTTACTTTTAGAAACGTTATGTGGCTTTTTTCTCTCGTACCTTCAGTGGCGCATTATTCAAAAAATTGTTCACCTACCTGTAAAGCACACACTGCTATTAAGTTTTTTATCTGCAGCTACCTTAGGTGTATTTTTTAACGTATTTAAACTTAGTGCGTTTAAAATGCTTGTGCATAACCAAGTATGGAACGAAGCATGGAGTATGCTTGAATTTGGTGGTTGGTTATTATTCTCACTTACAACCATGTTTGTGTGGACATCAATCTTTTTTATTATGCTGTACAACACCAAATTACAAAAAGAACATGAAATGCTACTAAGGGCGCAAACCGCTGCGAAAGATGCTCAATTGCAAATGCTGAGGTATCAACTTAATCCTCATTTTATGTTTAATACCATGAACGCCATTTCAACACTTATTTTTAAAAATGAAAATGACAAAGCCAATGAAATGCTTGATAAGCTGTGTGAATTTTTCAGGTATTCATTAGATAAAAATGATAAAAGCAAAACCAGTTTACAAAAAGAATTAGCATTATTAGATTTATATTTGTCGATAGAAAAAGTTCGGTTTGGAGAGCGCCTTCAAGTGACGTTAGACATTGCTGACGAAACTATGGGCTGCAAAGTTCCGAGTATGTTACTTCAACCGTTAGTTGAAAATGCAATTAAGTATGCAATAGAGTTACGCAAAGAGGGCGGCACTATTTGCATACATTCAAGCAGGGTGAAAGATCGCCTTGTGATTAAGGTTAAAGATAACGGACTTCCCGTTAACAATAGTGTAAGTGAAGGTTTTGGTATTGGTATTAGTAATACAAAAGCGAGATTAAATGCTATGTTTAATGGAGAGTTTGATATAAATCTTCACAATAAAACTGAAGGCGGTACTACAGTTACAATTAATATTCCGTTTCAAAAATAGAGCAGTGAATGACCGAAAAAACATTAACAGCAATAATAGTTGATGACGAGCCTTTAGCATTGGAAGGGCTAAAATTGCGACTGGAAAAAATTCCCGAAATTAACGTGATTGGGGAAGCAGGCGATGGCGATGAGGCAATTCAGTTATGTCAGTCACTTTCTCCTGATGTAATGTTTTTAGATTTACGCCTACCGGGATTGAATGGCATTGAAGTGGTTCAAGCACTTCAGTCAGATGTATTACCCATGATTGTTTTTGTAAGTGCTTATGGGGAATACGCATTAGATGCCTTTGAACTAAATGCGATTGATTATGTTCTTAAACCCGCGAATTTAGGGCGGTTACAAAAAACAGTAGAGCGTATACAGCAACGAATTTCACCTAAAGCTGAAACGAAAGACTCTAATCAAGAGAAGTTTAAGTTACTAAAAGCGTTGGGAGAAACCTCTGGATTAGCCGTGTCAGAATTAGAAGATTGGTTGAAGTCAGATCAACCCTTACCTACGCCTTACATGCAAGAACTTGTTATTAAGAATAACGACCATGAAAAGGTTTTTTTACCGATCAAAGACATCAAATGGATAGATGCTGCGGGCGACTATATGTGTATTCATGAAAACGATGAAACTCACGTAGTTCGTATCACCATGAAAAAACTTGAAAGCCAACTCGATCCTAAAATTTTTGCACGTATTCATAAATCTACGCTGGTAAATGTTCATTTTATCAAAAGCATTAAACCCATGAGAAATAGTGAAAGTATTCTTGATTTAGGTAACGATGTTCATTTAAAAGTTAGCCGAAATTTTAGTCATTCAATTCAAGAAATAGTTGCGTCAAAACAACTATAACCTCTTATCTTATTTTTATACCGTTTTATCTCAATATTACACCGAAAGCCTCTATTGACGCATGCTATAACCATGATGCCGCATATCGTTTGTAAGCCCTAAATATTTGAACCAATATGAATCTAGGGGGCAGCTATACCTAAATTTTTATGATTTGAATATTGGTATTAGCTGTATGTTACACACGAACTAATTTGGTAATAGTGATGAACAATAATATAAGTAAATATCACATTATTACGCCGCAAGTTGTTCGTATATTCAGTGGGAAGTCTTATGAATAATTCTTTGCAAAAATCAACAACGTTGTTAGCTATGGCTTCAACTTTTACGTTGTTAGGCTGTGGAGGCGGTGTTGAAACCGATACCGATACAAGTGCTATCGATGTTTCTCAACCGGTAAGTGGTTGGGAAATGGTATGGTCAGATGAATTCGATGGTAGTGCTATCGATGATAAAAAATGGACTCATGAAGTTAACTGTGACGGTGGTGGAAACAACGAACAGCAGTGTTATACCGACAGTGCAGAAAACTCATATGTTAGCGATGGAAAGTTACATATTGTATCGCTGCCTGCGGCTGAAGGGGCAGAAAAACCGTATACATCTGCTCGACTAGTTACTCGTAACAAGGGTGACTTTAAATATGGTCGATTCGAAATGAAAGCAAAGCTTCCACAAGGCCAAGG
This sequence comes from Colwellia sp., assembly GCA_020630795.1. Taxonomy (GTDB): domain Bacteria; phylum Pseudomonadota; class Gammaproteobacteria; order Enterobacterales; family Alteromonadaceae; genus Pseudocolwellia. The sequence goes on along the minus strand of JAHDIK010000007.1, from coordinate 43,993 downwards.
CAGTTGGCCAGCGTTTTGGATGATGCCTACTGACAGTGTATACGGTGTTTGGCCTCAGTCGGGCGAAATAGATATTGTAGAAGCGGTAAACCTAAAAACCGTGAATGCAGAAGGTGTAGAAGAAAACAATGTTCATGGCACACTGCATTATGGCACCCAAGAGGGCGACTCTCACCCGTATTCAGGTAAGTCATATAGCTTACCCGATGGCGCAAACCCAGCAGACGATTTTCATGTTTATGCATTAGAGTGGCAAGAAGGAGAAATGCGCTGGTATGTTGATGGGCATTTGTATGCAACACAGCGTAAGTCTGAAGTGCGAACTAACAGTAAAGGTGAAGCGGTAGGATTATCTCATCGCGGTTGGTTTTCTAAAAACTATGACCCTATAACGGGAGAATTTACAACCTATTGGAACAACGCGCCTTATGATCAAGAATTTTTTATGATTCTTAATAGTGCAGTAGGTGGCGAGTGGCCAGAAGCTGTTAATAATTTAGGTGTAGACGCCGAAGCGTTCGCACAGGGTCAAATTTATGAAATAGATTACGTTCGAGTATATCAATGTAAGCAAGATCCAATTACTGGTAAAGGTTGTGAAACAGTAAGAGGTGGCTACGACAGTAAAGACGATGCTCTGGTAGAAGGTCAGGCTCCCATTCCATCGCCTCCATCAACAGGAATCGCACAAAATTTAACGATTTTCTCTGCTGAATTTAACCCAAACTGGCCAGCATGGGACTGCTGTGGCGGTTCTACTCCGGCACTAGTTGAAGATGTTGATGCAGGTTTTGTTACAGAATTTGTTGTGGGGCCTACGGCGACTGTGAATGGTTTTATTTCACGAGAAGCGAATATTACTGACCCTGCCGGCGCAGCTTCTCCCTTTGATGCGTCTCCAATGGCTGACTCGGGCGAATTAAGTTTTGATATGAAAGTTGTATCGCTACCCAATGATTCAAGCGCAGGTTGGACACTTAAAGTTGAGAGCACAGGTGCAAGTACAGAAGTATCGGTTGATTTATCAAGTAGCGTTGAAGGTAATGTTCCAGCGGAAAATGGCTGGAAAACATATACATTCCCATTAAGCGTTTTAGCCGCAGGTGGTTTAGATTTAGCAGCAATTGATGTTGTTATGATTTTCCCAAATTGGGGAGTAGGTGACGGCGCGGTATATCGTGTAAATAACCTTAAAATAACAGGAGCCGATTCAGCTTCACCTAAGCGCATTGTATTCGAGGATGATGAAAATACTAGCTGGCCAATGTGGGACTGTTGTGGTGGTTCTACGCCTACAGTTGAGCTAGATGACGATGCTCATGGCAATGTTGCTGAGTTTTCTATCGGCAGTGAACCAACCGTTATGGGCTTTATTTCTAGAGAGGCCAATATAACTGCTGACGGTGTATCACCTAGCCCATTTGACGCAACAAGTATTTTATCAAATGGCGTTATTCAATTTGATATGAAAGTAGTGTCATTACCTAACGACTCAGGTGCGGCATGGTTGTTCAAAGTTGAATCAGACAACGCTGCTTCAGCATTAGAGTTACCTCTTACTAGCAGTGTAGAAGCCGTTTCACCTGCTGAAGGAGTATGGCAAACCTATACGTTTAACTTGTCAGATTTAGCTGATGCTGGTTTAGATGTTAGTGCAATTGATGTGTTAATGATCTTTCCTGCATGGGGAGCTGGTGACGGTGCTATATACCGTGTTGATAACGTAAAAATTTACGATCCAAATGCTGCTGATGATTTTGTGGGGCATGTGTTGTTTGATGACGCGCCAAAAGCAGAATGGTCTATTTGGGATTGTTGTGGTGGCTCAACTCCGTCTCTTCAAAATGACGATACTGCACACGGCATGACCGCAGAATTTACGATTGGCGGAACACCAACAGTTATGGGCGTATTAGCTGATGATGACGTATTTGTTGATGCGTCAGCTTTATTAGCTACTGGCACGGTGAGCTTTGAAATGAAAGTGATATCTGCTCCAAATAATTCAAGTGCAGCATGGTTATTTAAAATTGAATCTTCTGGTGCAGCAACGGCTGTTGAATTGCCATTAACAGATAGTGTAGAAGGTGTTTCACCTACGGTAGGAGAATGGCAAACCTACACATTTACATTACAAAGTTTGTTTGATGCAGGCTTAGATATTAGCCAAATAAATGTACTTATGTTTTTCCCTGCATGGGGAGACGGTGAAGGTGCCGTATATCGTGTTGATAACGTTGTTATCGCAGCACCCTAGTTCATTCTCCATTAAAAATAGAGCAGTGAATAACTGCTCATTAACAACAAATTTTTAAAAGTAGGTCATCATGAAACATATTACATTTACGAAAAAACATATTGCTACGTGTATTTCATTAATCCTTGGTGCAAGCTCTGCTCAAGCTATTGCGCAAGAGCAACAAACAACCGAGAGAAAAGCAGCAGAAATTGAAGTTATAGAAGTTACGGGAATTAGAGGGAGTTTAATGCGAGCGACCGCTATGAAACGTTCTCTATCTGGAGTTATGGACGCTATTTCTTCAGAAGAAATGGGTAAATTTCCAGATACTAATTTAGCGGAATCTTTACAACGAATAACGGGAGTATCAGTCAGTCGTTCGAATGGTGAAGGTAGCCAAATTACAGTACGTGGTTTTGGGCCGTCGTTTAACTTGTTAACGTTAAATGGTCGTCAAATGCCTGGCACGGGTAATACTCGTTCTTATAGTTTAGAAAATCTATCTTCTGAAGGGGTTAGCTCATTAGAAGTATATAAAACGGCACGTGCAGAAAACCCTACTGGTGGCCTAGGTGCTACAGTAAACATTTCTACATTAAAACCTTTTGAAAGTCCTGGTGAAAAATTTTCGGTATCAGGTAAGTTAATTCACGACACGTCTAATCAAGAAGGTGAAGACGTAACGCCTGAATTAAGCGCCGTATATAGCAATACTTTTTATGAAGATACGTTAGGTTTTTCAGTGACTTTAAGTCATCAAAGACGAGACTTTCAACAGCAATCAGCTAGCATTCAAGGCTGGCAAGCGAATGTTGCGTTACCAACCAATTTACCAGACGAAAATGTGATTGATCCTCGTCCGTTAGATGACGAAGGCAACCGTATTGGTAATCACTTTTTTCCGCGAGATTTAAATTACGGCATTGTTAACGCTGCGCGAGAAAGAACAAATGGGAATGTAACGCTGCAATATTCTCCATTAGATGACTTGGTACTTACACTTGATTATACCGCTACACAGGCGACTATTGGTTTAAATAGCCTTGGTTGGGGAATGTGGAACGATTACGGTGGAAACATTAATGGCTACGAGTTAGATGAAAACGGCACCGCTATATTTGCTGATATGAGTGGTAATGATGGTTCTTATTCTGCATCTCGTAGTACAACTGAAGTTAACGCTAAGTCTATCGGTTTTAATGTTGATTGGCAGGCAACTGACACATTGCACTTTGAGCTAGATTATCATGATTCAACGAACGAAATTGATAACGGTAAAGACACTGGGTTAAACAGTGCGGGTACGCTAGTGCTTGGTTCAGATCAACTTATTACTAAAACTTATGATTACCGTACAGGAGATGTACCAAGCGGCCAAATTTATTGGAACAACGGTACAACTACATTAAATCCGAGTGAAATTGATTCACACTTTAGTCAGTTTATTCATTCACCTGGTGAAGCAAGTGTTGATCAAATTCAGCTGCGTGGTACATGGGAGAATTCCTATGACATTCCTTTGGTTGATGTGAAATTTGGTCTTTCAAGTACTAAGCAAACCATGGGAGGGTCGAATGCATGGAGTGGATTAATTGGTGCATTTGGATTTAATCCTTCATGGCCTGAAATGTTTCCTGATGAAATGTTTACTCAGCACAGCACTGACGATTTTTTAACGGAAATTAATGGTGGAGGAAGTGCTTTATCTCCAAATTATTACTACACCTTTGATTTTGATGAAGCTGTTGCACGCTCAGAGGCATTTTTAACTGAGGAAGCTTTAGGTAATGGAGATTACTTTGCTACAACTGCATATCACAATTTTGCAGGGTCTTTTGGTAAAGGATCAGTAGAAGAAAAAACGCAGAGTATTTACGTGCAAACGAATTGGTCTATTGATGTGGCTGATTTCCCTGTTGAACTGAATGTTGGTGTTCGATATGAAGAAACTGACGTAACCAGTAATGTTCAGCAAGACGTACCTGTAAGTGTTTGGTGGCAAGGTGGAAGTGAGTGGCATACTCAATACTTAGCTGGAGACAGTAATTCACTAACATTAACTGGTGGGCATGATGTTTTCTTACCTATGGTTGATTTTAAAATTGACTTAACAGACGAGCTTGTAGGGCGTTTGTCATGGGGTAAAACTATTGCTCGAGCACCACTTGGAAACTTAGCGGGCGGTCGTTCATTATCTGGTAGCCCGAAAGTAGGTTCTCGAAATGGTGGAGAAGGCAACACTAATTTACTACCTTACGAGTCAACTAACTTTGATTTTAGTCTTGAATATTATTACGGCGAAGAAGGGAGTTACGCATCATTCGGTTATTTCAAAAAAGACGTTAAAAACTTTATTGGTAGCCAAATCGTATCTACAACGATTGATGGGTTCCACGATATATATCAAGGCCCTCGTTGGCAGCAAGCTGAAGCTGATCTTATTGCAAATGGTGAACAGGCAACAAACGATGCAATATTTGCACAAATACAAGCCAATGGTTCAGCGTTAAATGCGCAAGGTTACCTTGAGCCTACTAGCGAAGATCCACTCATTGTTTGGGATATTACACGACCGTTCAATAGTGACGACGTTAAAACGGTAGACGGTATTGAAGTTGCTGTGCAGCATTTATTTGGTGAAACAGGCTTTGGTGTAGGAGTAAACGCTACGTTTGTTGACGGAGATGTTGAATTCGACATTGATAGCTTAGAGCAGCAAACGCCGTTAACAGGTTTGAGTGATTCAGCTAACTTCCAAGCGTTTTACGAAAAAGACGGATTGTCGGTAAAAGTAACGTACGCATGGCGTGATGAGTACTTAATTGGTGTAGGGCAATCGCAGGGTTCGTCAGACAACCCTCCGCAGTTTGCTAAGACCTTTGGTCAGTGGGATATGAGTGTTAATTACGATGTAACCGAAAATCTTACTATGTTTTTTGAAGGTATAAATCTGAATAACGAAACAGAACAGGGATATGGCCGCTACGAAGAGCAGTTTTTATTTGCTCGTCAGTATGGTCCTCGATACAACCTGGGTGCTCGTTATAGCTTTTAGTTAGTCCCCTTAGGGTGCGCTTAGGTAAAACTAGCGCACTCTTTCTCTTATTTAACAACTCTAAATCATAGGAATATGTATTATGGCTGGTTCAGCTGTCATCCTTGATCCACAAAATTCATCGTCCGACGAATACTCCAATAACAATCGCTTTGCGTTGATTTCGCTAACGTCATTGTTTTTTATGTGGGGATTTATTACCTGTCTAAACGATATTTTAATTCCATATTTAAAAGGAATGTTTGATCTTAATTACACGCAAGCAATGCTTATTCAGTTTTGCTTTTTCGGTGCATATTTTATTGTGTCTTTACCGGCTGGCGCTATCGTAGGTCGGTTGGGTTATAAAATGGGTATTGTACTTGGTTTATCAATAGCGAGTATTGGTTGTTTATTATTTTATCCTGCTGCAGAAATAGGCGTATATGCTTTGTTTTTATTTGCCCTGTTTGTATTAGCAACAGGAATTACAATTCTTCAAGTATCAGCAAATCCATACGTTAGTGCTCTTGGGCCAAGTAATACCGCCTCTTCAAGATTAACCATGACACAAGCGTTTAATGCGCTTGGTACAACCGTTGCCCCATTTTTTGGTGCTTGGCTTATTTTTAGCGGTGCTGAACATGTTGAACCATCTAACGCTTCAGCAGTACAACTTCCGTATGTAGCAATATCTTTAACGCTTATTGTTTTAGCTATTATTTTTTCGAGGTTAAAGCTTCCACATTTAGGAAAAAGTCAGCAAACGCAAATTTCTCCAGCTATTGCTTTGAAATATAGCCATCTACGCTTAGGAGCTATCGGTATTTTTTTATATGTTGGTGCCGAAGTCGCTATAGGTAGCTTTTTGGTTAACTTTCTTTCAGAGCCAAATATTGCAGGTATCGGTGAATCAGAAGCCGTTCAATACATTGCTTATTATTGGGGAGGGGCAATGGTAGGACGATTTATTGGTGCTGCTGTTATGCAACATGTTGCGGCCAATAAAGTGCTGTTTGTTAACGCACTGTGCTCCGTTTTGTTAATTATTATGGCTATTTCTCTCGACGGAACACTCGCTATGTGGTCAATCCTTTGTGTTGGGCTGTTTAATTCCATTATGTTCCCAACCATTTTTAGTTTGGCAATTAATCAATTAGGCGACGCGACAAGTCATGGTGCTGGTGTGTTGTGTTTAGCTATTGTCGGGGGCGCTATTTTACCCTTATTGCAGGGAATTTTAGCCGATATTGTAGGTGTTCAGCTTTCATTTATTCTGCCTGTATTTTGTTATGTATTTATTATTTATTACGGCCTGTCGGGATATCAGCCCGTGGCAATTTCGCGTGAATTAAGCGAGGAGAAAAATCATGAAATTAGTTAAAAAAACGTTTGCTGCGGCGATGCCGCTAGCATTAATACCACTATTGCAGGCTTGCGTGGGTGATGGGAGCAATAATAGTGTTTCCGAAACAAAAAACAAACAAAACTCTCCTTGGCATAAAATAGAGTCGGAAGTGGCGCTTGACCCTATTATTGAAGCAAAGGTTGCAGCGCTTCTAAGTAAAATGACCCTTGAGCAAAAGGTTGCTCAAATGATACAACCAGAAATTCGCGATATTACGCCAGAAGACATGCGTAAATATGGGTTTGGCTCTTACCTAAATGGCGGAGGAGCCTTCCCAAACAACAACAAACATTCAACTCCTCAAGATTGGATAACACTAGCCGAACAAATGTACCAAGCATCAATCGATGACTCCTTGGATGGCTCTACCATCCCTACTATATGGGGAACCGATGCTGTTCATGGCCACAATAACGTTATTGGTGCTACGTTGTTTCCACATAATATTGGTTTAGGTGCTGCAAACAACCCTGTTTTAATGGAGAAAATAGCAAAAATTACTGCGACAGAAGTAATGGTTACTGGTATTGATTGGGTGTTTGCACCAACGGTGGCAACGGTTAGGGATGACCGATGGGGACGAACTTATGAAGGTTATTCCGAAGATCCCGAAATCGTTAGGTTGTATGCAGGATCTGTTGTAAAAGGTTTGCAAGGTCACGCAAATGATAATTTTCTGGGGGACGATAGAGTAGTGAGTACCGTTAAGCACTTTTTAGGTGATGGTGGTACTGAAAATGGTGATGATCAAGGTAACAATCTTTCATCAGAAAATGATTTATATAAGTTGCACGCTCAAGGCTACGTAAGCGGCTTAGCCGCAGGGGCTCAATCAGTTATGGCGTCATTTAACAGTTGGAATGGCGATAAAATTCATGGCAACAAGTACCTATTAACCGATGTGCTCAAAAGCACTATGGGGTTTGATGGGTTTGTTGTAGGTGACTGGAATGGCCACGGACAGATAACAGGTTGTAGTAATGAAAACTGTCCTCAAGCTATTAATGCTGGGCTAGACATTTTTATGGTACCGACAGGAGCGTGGAAGCCCTTATTAGAAAACACTATCGAACAAGCAAAAAACGGCGTAATTCCAATGTCTCGTATAGATGATGCTGTTACTCGTATTTTACGCGTTAAGTTTAGAGCTGGTATTTTTGATAAGCCAAGCCCTAAAGAGCGTATGTTTTCAGGAAAAACTGAGTTAATTGGTAGTGATAACCATAGAGCAGTAGCACGCCAAGCAGTAAGAGAATCACTGGTGTTACTTAAGAACAGCAATGAATTATTACCATTATCTCCACGCCAGCATATTCTTGTTGCAGGAGACGGTGCTGATAATATTGGTAAGCAATCGGGTGGTTGGACAATTACGTGGCAGGGTACCGGTAACACAAATAATGATTTTCCGGGTGGAACATCTATTTATCAAGGTATTAAACAGCAAGTTGAAAATTCGGGCGGTAAAGTAACACTTAGCCTAGACGGCAGTTACTCTCAAAAGCCTGATGTTGCTGTTGTTGTGTTTGGCGAAAACCCTTATGCCGAAGGGCAAGGAGATCTTGATGATTTAAATTTTGAAGTATCTCATAAATCGTCTTTAAAGCTGTTGAACAAGCTTAAACAACAAAATATACCTGTTGTATCAGTATTTATTAGTGGTAGACCAATGTGGGTTAACGCCGAGTTGAATGCGTCGAATGCGTTTGTAGCTGCGTGGTTGCCTGGATCTGAAGGACAAGGAATTGCCGATGTGATTTTGGCTGATGAACACAATAAGGTTAAACATGACTTTGTAGGTAAGCTTTCGTTTTCGTGGCCTAATTCTTTAACGCAAACAACCGTAAACCGACACGACGCTAACTACAACCCATTGTTTCCATATGGTTATGGTTTAACGTATGCAGATAAAGATACTCTTACTTCCCAATTAAATGAAAAAGCAGATGTTGTTGAAAATTCAGCAGTAAACACTAAAAAAATCGATATTTTTAAAGGAGGCGTTAAAGCACCGTTATCATTGTCGTTGTTTTCTGGTGACGAAGTGATAGAAGTATCTGCCAGTGCGCATCGTTTATCTGAGTTGTCTTATCGTACTATCGATAAAGTTGTTCAAGAAGACGCATTTAAGTTAATTCTGCAAGAAGGAAGTAACTTATCTGGCGTACGCATCAGTGTTGCAGAAAGCGAAACTGATCATATTTTTAAGTCTCTTGAACAAAATTCATACCTTAATTTTTCAGTTAAGTTGCCTGAAGAGCTCTCTGGTAGCGTAATGCTATCTATTGGGTGTAACAAACAAAAGCACTGTGATCAAAGTGTTGATATTTCAAAGCCGTTGGCATCACTTGCTACCAATCAATGGCATGAAGTATCGATAAGTTTATCTTGTTTTACGCTTCAAGATGTTCACCCTGAACATTTAACTACACCGTTTCAGTTAGCCTCAAGTCATGCTGTACAGATCAATATTGCAGATATTTTCTTGAATGCGACCGAGAGTGATAGTTCATTAATGAATTGTCAATAAAGCATTTTCACCACACAAAATACGAATATTAATATTTGTATTTTGTGTGCTTTTTGAACGCCCGATTCACTATATTAAAAATCATCCTCTTTTTAACGCTGCATTAACACTTTATTAATAAAAAAATATTCATTCATTTATTCTCATCAGATGAGTTGTTAAGTTATTCAATTAACAACATAAAAAGTAAGTTTATTTATATCGACTATTTTTAGTATGAAAAATAATCGGTTAATCCCCTCTGAAAACACTTGTTACAAGTTGATGAAAAGGTAATTCCTTATTATATTGAAAGAGAGTAAAGCATTTATAGGTCTTGTTTTACTTGGTTACAGAAATTTTAGTGAGTGTTATACCAAGCTGAAAATTACCACTTACATCGTAGTTAGATTTTTGGGTTTTATTTAAAGGAGAAAAAGATAAACCTGTTAATAGTTATCTGAATGTTTATTAGAACGTCATGATTTTTGTACTATTGGGAGATAAAATGAATTCGATTCCGGAGTTATTAAAAGAAGTTAACGAGTTACGCGCTGAATTGGATTCTATACGTAAACAGAAAAACACAACAAACCTAAAAGGGCAATTAAACCTCCAAGAAGCAATTGATGGCTTTTGGGATTGGAACTTACAAACCAACGAAGTGTTTTATTCTCCTAGCTGGAAAAGCATGCTGGGGTATGAAGAGCACGAACTTGAACACCATTATGATACATGGGCTAACATCGTTCATCCTGACGATAAGGTAAATATATTAACGAGCATTCGTGATTTTTTAGCAGACGAATCAGGCACTTTTGAAGGTGTTATGCGGATGCAACATAAAGACGGGCATTACTTGTTTATTAGAACCCGTGCGTTACAAGTTACTCGCGATGAATTTGACGAGCCAATACGATTAGTCGGCACTCATGTAGACATAACTCAACGAAAACACGCTGAGTTATTTGATATTCGTTATAACAAAATTCTTAAAATGATCGCGCAAGGCGAACCCGCATCTGAAATTTACGACGAAATTGCGTACATATATGAAGAACGTCACCCGGGCATACGATGTTCCATGTTGGAGTTAGACGGTGACACGCTCTTACATGCCGGTGCACCGAGTTTACCTAAAGAATATTGCGACCAAGTTCATGGTTTGAAAAATGGTCCAAATATCGGGTCATGCGGTACATCAACATACACAGGTAAACGAGTAATTGTTGAAGATATTGAAACTGATCCTAAATGGGAAAACATCAAAGCGGCAGCATTACCCCATGGGTTACGAAGTTGTTGGTCTGAGCCTATTTTTAGCGTGTCAGGAAAAGTACTCGGTGCCTTTGGTATGTACCGAAACTACCCGTCTGCACCTACTGCTTCAGAACAAAGTGATTTAAAGGCGGCCGCTCGTTTAGCGGGCATTGTAATGGAACGCGAACATAATCAAAAACGCATTACTGCGCTCGCTTATTCTGATTTACTTACGGGATTATCAAGTCGCGCGCATTTATTTATTACCATCGAAGAGCTAATTAAAACATCATCTCGTAATGGAGAATGTTTTAGCTTGTTGTATCTCGACTTAGATAATTTCAAAAGTGTAAACGATAGCCTAGGCCATGATGTTGGAGACATACTGCTAAAAGAAATAGCGTCGCGCATTACCGAAATAAGCCGAGACGTTGATTGTATTGCGCGTTTAGGTGGCGACGAATTTTGTATAGTGGTGAAAGATATTTCAGATACGTTAGGTTCCGCCAATATTGCGCAACGTGTCATTAATGTTATTTCCAAAAAGTTAGAGTTGTCGGGTCGTAAGTTTATTCCTTCTTGCAGTATTGGTATTGCTCGCTACCCTGATGATGGGGCAGATCTCAAATCGCTTGTTAAAGCTGCTGACACTGCATTATACGCAGCTAAAGATTCAGGCAAAGGCTGTTACGCATTTTATGATATTGAGTTAACAAGAGTTGCAGAATATCAATTTAAAGTTGAGCAGTTTCTGCGAGAAACTATTGAGAAACAAAATCTTACGTTAGCTTATCAACCGCAGATTGATGTGCGTACCGGTAAAATTGTAGGCGTTGAAGCGTTATCTCGGTGGAATCACCATGAACTTGGAGATGTTCCGCCTGTTGATTTTATTGCGACTGCTGAGCGTATCGGCATGATTAAACAGTTAACCGAGTGGGTATTTAATACTGCATGCGCTCAAGCGGTTGAGTGGAAAAACATGGGGTTACCCTTAATAAGAATGGCAGTGAATATCTCACCATCTCATTTGTTTGACGATGATTTTATTCCGTCGTTACAAGGTGTGATTGATGGTACAGATATGCACTCCAATAATTTAGAGCTAGAAGTTACTGAAAGTGTAATGCACACAAATAAAAACGGCTTGTCTATTTTTAGTCCGTTGAGAAAGTTAGGGGTGTTGCTAGCAATTGACGACTTTGGTACGGGTTACTCGTCGTTTGCGTCTTTAAAGCATTTATCGGTTGATTATTTAAAAATTGATAAAGACTTTGTTGACGACATGTTGACTGATGAAAAAACCAATTTGCTTATTCGGTCAATGGTTGAAATGGGTCATAACCTTGGATACAAAATTATTGCTGAAGGGGTTGAAAGCCAAGCACAGTTTGACGAGTTAAAAGCTTTCGGGTGTGACATTGTTCAAGGTTACTTTTTTAGCAAGCCTGTAAGTGCTGATAAAATTGGTGTGTTGTTAAATGAGGGCGTAGAGGTTTAATTTAGCAGAGAGATATTGATGTACTCTCTGTTTATTTACGTCGCTAAATTTATCTTTAATAGGAGCTAGATCGAATAAATATTATGTTCCGCAAGTTGCTTATAAATATTCTTACAATTTTGTGTAAGCTCATCTCGTAAAAGTCGAACAATTGGGTTTATTGATTGCCTGCTAGGGCAAATAAGCCACAGCTCAGTAGGAGTAGGTTTATAGTTTGGCATAACAAGCGTAAGCTTTTTATCGAGTAAGTCACTCGATACATCGAGTAGACTCTTTATCGCTAAGCCTTTTCCTGATACACACCATCTTCTTACCATATCACCGTCATTTGCTGTTCTATTACCTTGCATTTTAATCGTGTAATTATGTGTTTTGTGTGCAAATTTCCATGTGTTAAAAGTTATTCCGCCCAGTTGATAAAATAGCCCGGTATGATTGTTTAATTCTTTAGGGTGTTTAGGAGCAGAATGAGATTTCAAATATTCTGGCGACGCACAAAGTACACGTGGTACATCACATATTTTAAAACCGTACATACTTGAATCAGTTGGTGACCCATACCTCAAAGCAATATCAACGGAGTCTCGATAGAAATCTAAATCATGGTCATTCAGAATAAGCTTCAAACTGAGTGATTTATGCGTTTCTGTAAGATCATCTAACCATGGTGCAACAATATTTCGGCCTAAGTCTGACGACGTTGTTAATCGTAATTCACCACTTATATTGTTTTTGTTTGTTAACAAGTCATGTTGAGCCTTGTTTAATGTTTCTAGAGCTTGAATACATTGCGGAATATAGATTTCGCCTTGGCGAGAAAGCCTAAGTTGACGAGTAGACCTAATAAATAATTCAAACCCTAATTGTGTTTCTACCCGTTTAATTGCAGCGCTTGCACGCGCTACTTGAATGTCTAAATGTGTTGCTGCAGCGGTAATACTTCCAAATTCTGCTGTTTTAATTACTATTTCTAAATCAGGTATCTGCATATTATTATCAAAAAATATTTGAAAGTGTTTATTATATTATCATCTTTTTAATGTTTATATGTAACGTTACTATAACCGCATATTCAAACACTATTCTTTAAAAGGACTATTTAATGAAAGCGATAGGTACTAAAAAATCACTTCCTATTAGCGATGTAAATTCACTCGTTGATGTAGACATTGAAAAACCTAAAGCGACAGGTTACGACTTGTTGATAAAAGTAAATGCGATTGCAGTTAACCCTGTTGACTATAAAGTACGACAAAGCATTGCAGCCGAAAACAATGATGTAAAAATATTGGGTTATGACGCTGTTGGAGAAGTTGTTGAGGTTGGAGATAGTGTGGATCATTATAGCGTTGGAGATAAAGTATTTTATGCTGGCGACATTACTCGAAATGGCAGTAACGCTGAATTTCAATTGGTAGACGAGCGTATTGTTGGCAAAAAGCCGATTAGCTTGTCTAATTCAGAGGCCGCAGCGTTGCCTTTAACGGCAATAACAGCATGGGAATTACTATTTGAGCATCTCGCTTTACCTATTCAGGATGTAAACAGTAAAGAAAAAAGTAATGACGTTGTGTTGGTTGTGGGGGCCGCAGGTGGCGTAGGTTCAATATTGTTACAATTACTTAATGTGCTAACCGGTGCAACGATTATTGCGACTGCTTCTAGACCTGAAACGCGAGATTGGGTGAAGTCGATGGGCGCAGATTATGTGGTAGATCATACCAAGCCTTTGCTTCCACAAATAAACGATTTAAATATTGCTGATGTAACTCATGTTGCTAGTTTAAATGGAACAGCAGAGCACTTTGACAGCTATACCGACATAGTGGCTCCGTTTGGCAAAATAGGCGTGATTGACGACGCTTCGAACATTAACGTAAGTAAACTTAAAATGAAAAGCTTGTCGTTTCATTGGGAATTTATGTTTGCACGATCAATGTTTAATGCACACGATATCGACGAACAAAGAAATCTGTTAAATCAAGTGTCGTCTTTAATCGATTCAGGGCATTTAAAAACTACAGTTGGCAAGCATTTAGGTAAAATTAACGCAGCTAATTTACGTCAAGCTCACGCTGAATTAGAGTCTGGTATGTCAATTGGTAAAATCGTGCTTGAAGACTTTGCGTAAACTCATACATAAAAGTAATACATTATCGTACGAAGAGATTAGGTATAAACAATATGACTAAATTAACTATTGTCGCAAATATATTTGCAAACCCAGACAGTACCGAACGTGTAAAAACTGAGCTGATTAAGCTAATTGATATTACACGCCAAGAAAAAGGCTGTATAAATTACGATTTACATCAAGACCATGAAAACCCCGCTCACTTTATGTTTTATGAAAACTGGGAGTCTCGTGAACTATGGCAGGCTCATATGAATGCTCAACACTTGCAAGACTATGTAGTGGCCACTGAAGGCTTGATAGCAAACTTCACATTAAACGAAATGTTACCAGTTGAATGATCATATGACGTAACCGTTCAAGAAAGCATTAGTGATTCAATTCAAACACAAGCCTCTACTGAAAAGTAGAGGCTTTTTTTATGGAAAATTATCTACTCTTATATGTGATTTTATAGTGAATCAACGGGAAATTTTCACACTTCATCATGCTATATATGTTCATAGCTAGTCTAGATATGTACATACGTATTCAATACTTTAGTTAAATGCTTTTCTATATATTTTTTGTTGCTATAACAAAATAATAAGGTAAAAAAATGGCAACAAAAATAAATGTATTACACAGCGCGATAGCGCTTGCTTTATCAGGCGTATTAATAGGTTGTGGGGGAAGTAGCGAGAAAAAAATACCTGATGTACTTTCATGTGAAGCGCCTCAAGTATTAAACGATAACGGTTCTTCATGCATAACTCCTGAACCCGAGCCAGCACCAGAGCCAGCACCAGAGCCATCAGTTAAACCAACCGACTCTCAAGGTGTTATTTATTATCTGCGAGAAGATGGTATTTATGATGATTGGATTATTCATGCATGGAATAATACTGATTGTAACGCATATGCAGACTTTGAAGATGACGCAGGTACTGATTGGAATACCGGGCTTACACCTACAGGCGTAGATGAAAATTATGGCGCTTATTGGTTATTTGATACTAAAGCAGAGGCAACTTGTGCGAATTTCATTTTACATAAAGGTTCTGACAAAGATCCTGACGACAACGATCATCAGCTTAGTTTAAGTGATAATCGTTCCTCATTTATTGTTTCACAAATTGGTGTATTTGAGTCTCACGAAGACGTTACTACTGAAGCGCCATTTGCCCTAACTAACGCATCAGCTCATTGGTTAGATCAACAAACGATTGTTTGGCAAGGCAGTGCAGATAACGCGGTGATGGTTCACTCAGTTTCTGCTGATCTTGATGAAAGCTTTGTTGTCACTAGCGACAATAGCATCGCGCTAACACCGATATCGTTAACCGATGAGCAAAAAGCACGAGTACCACATCTTTCTCAATGGTCTGCATTTCAGCTTGATGCAACGTTAGAACAAACCAAGTCATTGTTAAAACAGCAGCTTATATTCGCTGCTCTTAATGAAGAAAATCAACCAAGCCAAGCAACGTTTATTCAAACAGCCAAAGTGCTCGATGCGGTATATACATCGGGAACTAACGACGCCGATGAACAAGAATATGGTGCAACGTTTGACGGCGATTCGTTAGCTGTTTCAGTTTGGGCGCCAACCGCAAGCTTAGTTAACTTAAAGGTTTTTGACGCGGATAAAAACCTTATTGCGACGCACGAAATGACCGAAGATGGTGCTACTGGGCGTTGGTTATATACTCATAACAACGCATCGCAAACAAACTACGACAGACTTTTTTATCGTTTTGAAACAAGGGTATATCATCCGTTAACTAAAAAAGTAGAAACGTTAGAAGCAACAGACCCGTACTCTGTATCTCTTTCTACTAACGGCGAGTATTCGCAATTTGTGTCACTTTCAGATGAAGACTTAACTCCTGAAAATTGGGACACACACCTTATTCCAACGATTGAAAACATTGAAGATGCTGTTTTGTTAGAGGGGCATATTCGTGATTTTAGTATTAGAGATGAAAGTACAAGTATTGAACATAGAGGCAAGTATTTAGCGTTCGCCGAAGATAGTACTGTGCCTGTAGAGCACTTAAAGGGTTTAGCAAATGCAGGTGTTACGCATTTTCATATGCTACCGACTAATGATATCGCCACCATTGAAGAAGACACAACAAAACAAGCATCATTAGCAATGCGCGTTGAAGAATTATGTGAATTACAGTCATCAAACGCTATATGTACAGAGGCTCAACCCGACGCGACTTTGTTAGAGGTATTGCAAGGTTATGATGTAAGTACGGATCATGCGCAAACGCTTATTGATTCTATTCGCGGAATTGACGGTTTCAACTGGGGGTATGATCCTCATCATTTCAATGTACCTGAAGGGAGTTATGCATCAAACGCCGAGGGCGTAACACGCATAAAAGAATATCGTCAAATGGTACAGGCGTTACATGAAATGGGGCTACGAGTGGTTATGGATGTTGTTTACAACCATACCGCAGCGTCAGGTATATGGGACAAGTCGGTTTTTGATAAGTTGGTGCCTAGTTATTATCATCGATACAATGAAATTACTGGAGATATTGAACGCTCAACTTGTTGTGAAAACACCGCCACTGAAAACCGCATGATGGGAAAATTTGTTGTGGATTCAATGGCACATTGGGCCAAAGAGTACGGCATTGACGGATTCCGCTTCGATATCATGGGGCACATGCCTAAAGACATTATTTTAGAGGCAAGGGAAGCCGTATTAGCAATTGATCCTGACACTTATTTTTATGGTGAAGGTTGGAACTGGGGAGAAGTTGCTAACAATCGTTTATTTGAACAAGCAACTCAAGAAAACATGGCTGGTACTGAAGTTGGTTCGTTTAATGACAGACCTAGAGATACTATTCGCGCTGCTGCTTTATCACAATCAACAGTAGATTTAGCGAGTGTAGATCACATTCGTTTAGGTTTATCTGGAACCTTGAAAAACTACGTGATGATTGATCAAAACGGAGCGCGTAAAACTGGCGATGCGTATAGCCAATCTTCTTACGGACTAGATCCTGCTGATATTATAAATTATGTATCAAAGCACGATAACGAAACGTTATGGGATCAACTTCAATACTCGTTACCTGACAGTATGTTGAAGGATGAACGTGTACGTATTCATAATTTGTCGGCTGCTATTCCGTTGTTAAGTCAAGGTATTCCATTTTTCCAATTAGGCGTAGATATGATGCGTTCTAAGTCAATGGATCGCGATTCTTATGACGCAAGCGATTGGTATAACTATGTTGATTTTACGAATACAACGAATAACTGGAATATAGGGTTACCATCAAGAGACAAAAATGCAGGTAAATACGACATTATTAGCGCGATCAGTAGTAATCCAAATACGAGCGTAATGATGACGGATATTGATTTTAGTGAATCAATCTTCTCTGAATTTTTATCTATTCGTTCAGGTAGCCCTTTATTTAGGTTAACAAGCGAGCAAGAGGTTATTGAACGTGTTGGTTTTCATAACACGGGTAAAGACCAAACTGCTGGTCTTATTGTGATGAGTATAGACGATGGTACTGGTCAAACAGACTTAGACCCGTCAGTTGATGCTTTAGTGGTTGTGATAAACGGAACTGATTCAGAGCAAAGCCACACTGTTGATGCGGCACAAAATTTTGAGTTGCATCCAATTCAGCAATCATCAGCAGACAACGTTGTTACAACGGCAAGCTTTAACAGTTCAGTATTTACTGTACCAGCCCATACCATTGCGGTATTTGTTAAACCTCAAGGGGCAGAACAAGGTGATGGACTTAGTGCTGATCCATCTTATATCGCATCACCATTTGGAGATGAAGTGGTATATCTGCGAGGTGGTATGAATGAGTGGGGAACAACCGACGCGTTTGAATACAATGGTGAAGGCATTTATTCAATTATGACGACACTGGCACCAGGCAGTTACGACTTTAAAGTAGGCGATCAAAATTGGAATGTCGCAAATTTGGGATATAACGATGTAGATGTATCGAGTGACTCTATCGCATTAACACAAGGTGATGGAAGTAATTTACATATTGAAATATCACAATTGGCGGGTTACTTAATTGAAGTTGACGTGTCGAGTAACGTGCCTGTACTTAAAGTGATTCAAGCGAACGCAATTGTGTCGTGTAATGCATTGGAAGACTCAGCAGACATGGCTCCGTTTAGCGTAACTGGTGGAGGAGAGTTATATTTGAGAGGTAGCCACTCCGGCTGGGGCGCAGACGAAATGTATAAGTTTGCTTATAAAGGAGAAAACCGTTATCAAATGGTGGCTGATTTAGCTGATGCGTTTCAGTTTAAAATAGCATCTGATGATGACAGTTGGACAACACAGCTTTGGGTTCAAAACGCTTCTGGCGCTATTGAAACTGGGCTACTCGCGTTAGACACTGCATATGATGTTGCTTATGAAGATGGTGGGCAAGTTAATAACAACATTAATTTAGCGTCAGGTACTTATAGTTTTCTACTTACTTTAAATGAAGCTGACCCAGCTAAAGGTACCAGTATAGGTTCATTGTCGGTACAGCAGTGTACTAATGATTAAACTGAATACGTAACGTAGAGCATATAAACCTTAACTAAAACGCCACATAATCATATGATTATGTGGCGTTTTTATTTGTTATTTTCTAGGTTTTTACAGTTAGCGTTGAATAACTAACTTAAGGTTTTTAGTGAATATCCATTGACGGAATGCGCATGACTTCTCGCTGTACCATGCTTTTAGCTTCATCAACTGATACTTCATAAAACTCATTCATGTAAATTTTATTTTGTAAGGATTCTCTAACGCGTTGCTTTACTTCGCAAGGGCTTTCGCACGGAGAAGAATAAGCGATGTGGTATTCGCCAGGAGTGTTTAGTGATAAATTTTTTGCGTATTGTTCAGTATCTTCAGGCGTACATCCTATTCTTACTACATCTGAAAAAATTGAATGAGTCATAACGTAAACGTGTCCATGTTCGTGTTTGTTAGCATTTAGTGTTGTTACATTGTCCATAATTATGCCTCTGTATCGTGCTTCTTTATTATCACATGTTCATTATATCTAAGCTTTTCGATACCGTATTTTTTAGTTCGGAAAACTTTGTTTTCGATCAATGTTTTATCATTTGTTTTATTTTCTGGAAACTCCCTAAGTTGGTTATCGCGTGACTCGATATTTGCTATTATAGCGTTCGCATTCTTATTACCACCTGGCCAAATACATGTCATTTTCTTCTCTAGGGTTGTCTGACTCTATCACTAAAGCGTTGTCGGATATTGATTATACAACGCCTACCGCTATTCAAAAAAAGGCTATTCCGCTGGTTTTAGCAGGGCACGATTTAGTTGCTGCAGCACAAACTGGTACCGGAAAAACGGCAAGCTTTGTATTACCTTTATTAGAAAAACTTAATAATGGCAAAGTATTACGCGGTAAACGAATTAGAGCATTAATCTTAACCCCGACTCGTGAACTTGCGATACAAGTTGATGAAAGTATCAAAAAGTACAGTCAATATACGGATTTAAGTTCTTTGGCTATGTACGGTGGAGTAGACGCTGACGCGCAAAAGCAGCAGTTAATTTGGGGAGTTGATATATTAGTAGCAACGCCGGGTAGATTGCTAGATATGGCACATCAGCGTGCTCTTCATTTTGATGAACTTGAAGCGGTAGTGCTTGATGAAGCTGATCGTATGTTAGATATGGGCTTTATAGATGACATCAATAAAATTATTGAACGCTTACCCCAACAACGCCAAAACTTGTTGTTTTCAGCCACCATTTCTAATGATGTCAGAGCGCTTGCAAAGCGCGCGATTAATGACAACGCTAAAGAACTTTCTGTTACGTCTGATGTTGCTTCAAAGCCTAATATTACTCAATGGTTAGTCACTGTCGACAAAGACACAAAATCAGCGTTACTCAGTTTTTTAATTAAAGAATATGAATGGGAACAGGCGTTAATTTTTATCGAAACCAAGCACGGCGCGGCTAAACTTGTTAGCCAGTTAGCAAAGCGTGGAATCGTAGCAGACTGTATTCACAGTGGTAGAACACAAGCAGTACGAGAAACAGTATTGAACGAATTTAAAGCAGGTAATATTTCCTTTTTAGTGTCAACAGGCGTTGCAGCACGTGGAATTGATATTGGTAACTTAACGCGTGTTGTAAATTACGACTTACCTGATCAAGCAGATGACTATATTCACCGTATTGGTAGAACAGGTAGGGCAGGCGCAAGTGGTGAAGCAGTATCGTTAGTTGCGAAAGATAATTTTAGGAACCTATGTGCAATTGAAAGTAAGCTAGGCCATATTATTGAACGAAAAGCATTTGATGATTTTCCTGTAAAGAAAGTGGTACCTATTTCCATTTTAAACTACCAACCTAAAAATAGACGTTAGCATTGTTTTTATGAGACGTTAGGTATTGTTTAAGTAAATTTCTCGATAGATAAATCTAAGTGGAGTAAATCTAAGTGGAGTAAATCTAAGCTACGTAAATCTAAGTTAAGTAAGCTAGGGCTTTTTTTGCTTCAATACAAAACATTATTTACGTTAATGGTGATGAAATAAAAGGACAATAAATGAATAAAGTTATATTAAAAAGTGCTTTGTTAATTAGCTTGCTGACAAATATTTATTCAGTAAGTGCCAACGAACCCACTATTGCTATCGCCATTCATGGCGGTGCGGGAACCATTAGCAAAGATAAAATGGTTGGAGAAGTAAAAAAGCAATATGAAAGTAAATTAAAACAGGCTGTTACCGCAGGTTATCAATTACTTGAACAAGGTAAGTCTAGCCAAGAAGCGATTATTGCCGCGATTCAAATATTGGAAGAATCACCACTTTTTAACGCAGGTAAAGGCGCAGTATATACCTATGACGGTAAGCATGAGCTTGATGCCTCTATAATGGACGGTAAAACGCTTAACGCGGGTGCTGTGTCTGGTGTGAGTACCGTTAAAAGTCCAATAATGTTAGCTAAAAAAGTGATGGATGAATCTGTACACGTTATGTTAAGTGGCAAAGGCGCTGAAACTTTCGCAAAAGAGAAAGGGTTAACACTTGTAGACAACAGTTACTTTGAAACTAAGCATCGTTATAAGTCGCTAATTAAAGCTAAGCAAAAAATAGAAAAGGTCAACAAAGAACTTAAAGATTTTCGTGCAGCACACGAATCTTTACCCGACACATATAAAATGGGTACAGTTGGTGCTGTGGCGTTAGATGCTGACGGAAATATCGCGGCAGGTACGTCTACAGGAGGAATGACCGCTAAACGATATGGCAGGGTGGGCGACTCGCCAATTATTGGCGCTGGAACTTACGCTAATAATCAAAGCTGTGCTGTATCAGCAACTGGGCACGGTGAGTACTTTATTCGATACCATGTTGCGGCAGATATTTGTGCACGTGTTCAATATCAAGGTATTTCCTTAACGCAAGCCGCCGATAAGGTTGTTAATGGCGTATTGAAAGAAGCAGGCGGTTCAGGCGGCATTATAGCTATTGATGCGCAAGGTAACATTGCGATGCCATTTAATAGTAAAGGTATGTATCGAGCGAGTAAGTCGTCAATAACAGGCGATTACGTTGCTATTTTTTAAGTGTATTTGTTGTTTTTTCATGTTGTAAAATTATCGCGGCTCAAATCCTGTTGAGCCGCATTTATTGTTTAGTCATTTAATTACCTTCTCTGTCGAGCTTTTTGCTGTATTTTTGTTGTTGCGATATTGCTCATCATGAATGAGAGTGTTTGCTTTTCCATAGTCGTGTTGATCGCTTTGTTCATGTTAGCTCCTTGTTATCCCTTTATTAGCTTAGCTACTCAGCACTCATGCTTGAACTTGTTTCTTCAAAAGGCATGTATTGTTTCTTAACGATCGTTAAATTGGTTTTTACAATGTTATTGTTATTGAGTAGTCGAGCTGATTTTAGGTCGTCCATTGCACCAGCCATATCATTTTCGAAATAACGAGCTACCGCACGATTACTGTAACTTAACGAATGTAAATAACGTACCTTTGACGACTTAGTTTTTAAACTTGCGATGTTGTCTATAGCAGCGTTACACGCAGAAATAGAACCACTTGCGTCGCCTGATTTTATGTATGCAACACACAAGCTTGTACTTTCTTCAAACGACTCTTTTACTTTCGGGTTAGAGCGTAAAGTCGCTATAGCTTTAGCGTATTTACCTGAAATAACGTCTGTACTGCTTGATGATGTGTCTACTACCGCTACTTTAAAAGCGGGCGATTCATCGGCGTAGCTAGCACCGCTAAAAGCGGTTATCGTCATAGCAGAGGTGAGTAATGCAGTTTTAAGTTTCATTGTAAATTCTCCTTACGTTGTTATGGCTTTATTGCCTAAAGTACTGTCTGTTTAAAAGACGTAATTACTTTAAAAAAAATAAAACAACGCGACAAATGATAAAAATATTTACCATAAGTGAATTTTACTCAGTTATATTTTTGCGCTTTGTAGTTTATAAATGGAGTGTTTTTTAACACTGTAATTCGGCGTTTTTTTGATATTTATGATTGTTGAATAAATACGCTTGGTATACAATATGCATATGTTTTGTATTTCAATTTTGCGTTAAGAATGCTGTCACAATCTCTACATAACGACTCGTTACCATTGATGGTAAATACGATTAAAAGGAATTTTATATGACTAAACTTATTCTCTTTATATTTTCTGCTTGGGCTTTTTATTACGGATACCATGAATATCATATTGGCCGTTACTTAAGCGAAACAGGTCACGATATAACTTACGGTAAAGCTAATTTAAGCGCTGAAATAGATGGGCGTGAAGTTGATTTTATCGTAGTAAATCAACGTTACAAAAACGATAGCCTTTGTGATGATGGAACAATTGATACTTATTTGTCTCAAATGTGTACATCTTCATTGGGTTGTAGCCCTAAAAAATATACCTGTGACGATACAATAGATACCCAATATCAACACATGTTAGACCAAAAAAATGCTGGAATTCATTATTTACATGTTACTGATGGCGAAACAGGTTTAGCGAGTGTTATGTTATTTTGGGGGCTTACAAATAAAGAGTCTGAATCGAACTGTATTAAGCTTAAAAACTCTTTTGCATCAAATAAAAAGCTAAATATTAAGGCCCGCTGTATTTAGTTACCTTCTCGCGTTCGAATAACGCTTCAAACATTGAAAGCCTTCGTTTTTTGAGCCACACTGAATAAAAAAACGAGGGCTTACGCAATGTTAAAAAAACTATTCCTGATCGTGGTTACACTAATCGCTATTCCATTGGTTATTGCTGCGTTTACCGCGAAAACTTATGACGTTGAACGCGAGGTTGTTATAAATCAACCAAAAGAAAGTGTGTTCAATTATATTAAGTATCTTAAAAATCAAAATGACTACAGTAAGTGGGCGAAGATGGATCCAAACATGACCAAAGCCTACCGAGGTACTGATGGTGAAGTTGGTTTTGTTTCTGCTTGGGATTCAAAAAACGAAGAAGTAGGGACTGGTGAACAAGAAATAATAGCGATTAAAGCTGGTGAGCGTATTGATTTTGAATTGCGTTTTCTTAAGCCTTTTGAGTCAACTGCACCTGCATATATGATCACAGAATCACTGTCTGACAATGAAACTAAGGTAAAGTGGGGTTTCAGTGGGCGCATGGATTACCCTATGAATTTAATGTTACTCATAATGGATTTTGAACAAATTATTGGTGATGACCTGCAAACTGGCCTAGATAATTTGAAAAATATTCAAGAGCAATAAACTTATAGCCTAATATGTTTCGCTGTAATTGAATAACACGAAAAAGGTGAACAATATGTTCACCTTTTTTATTGGAGATTCCTCGTAAAACGTTACACTAAGTAACATCTTGTTGATTGTAATTACGAGTTTTTATCGTTACGTTATTTATCATCTACGCACCTATTTTCATACCTTTAAACGGAGTTTCACTTGAAAAAAATTATTATTTTAATGTCATCTATATTATCGGTTAACGTTTTCGCAGCGACTGAATTAAAAGGAAGCCCTCAAGAATTAAAGCAATTTTTACATCCAAATGAAAACATTATTACGATAAGTCGATCAGCTGAAGAAGTTGCATTTAAAGACATCGCGATTATTAGTCTAGTAGCTACAACAGAAGATGATGAGTTATCTGTAGCGTTGAAAAAGAATGCGAATTTACGTAATAAAGTGTCTACCGCTTTATCGAGCGCAGGTATTCCACTGAAACATATTAATAACGCTAAGTTTTCAACCTCACCTGATTATGGATGGTTTGGCGATAAGCCTGACAGCTACAAAGTCAGCAATATTATTTCTGTGCGCATCACAAATGAAACTGGCTTAACGAGCATCGCACAGGTAGTAGATGATAATAAAGAAATTACCCTGTTAAACACTGAGTATGAACATTCTAAAAAAGAAGAATATACAGAAAAAGTAAAACAAAAGGCGCTCGCTAAAGTTTTAAAAGAAAAAGCGTTTTATGCAAAAAATTTAGGTATTAAATTACAACCAGTAAGCTTTAGAGATACAAACTCAGAACCTCAACACAATATAGAAATGATTCAAGTAACGGGTATGAAAATGTCGAGCGCAAACGACAGTTACTCTTCGCGCAGTCGTAAGTCAGCCCCTACATCATTCGAAAAATTAGTATACAGAGCCAAAATATCAGTGAGTTTTAAAGTCGTTGAGTAGTTGTCAGTGAGTTAC
>JAHDIK010000007.1:0-19069 GCA_020630795.1 Colwellia sp. | reverse complement strand
CAGAGCCAAAATATCAGTGAGTTTTAAAGTCGTTGAGTAGTTGTCAGTGAGTTACAGTATTTAATTGTCGCTTCGTAACAGCATTTATTAGGTGTATAACATAAATAATTGACACCAAAAGGAAATACAGTGAAACCACACGTTGAATTACGGAATTTTTCAATTTCAGATGTAGACTTGTTAGTTAAATACATGAATAACACTGAAGTTACGCAATATATCACTGATGCTATTCCTAAACCGTATTCGAGTAACGATGCAGTTTGGTGGGTTAATCACACTGAAAAGTCTAATTTAATCCAGGCTATTGATGTTGACGGTATGTTTGTCGGTTGTATTTCCGCGACACGTGGGAATTTTGAATATAGTCGCGGTGCGGAATTAGGGTATTGGGTAGGTCGGGACTTTTGGAATAGGGGAATTGCAACAGAAGCTGTTAGTCAGTTTACGGCTTCATTATTTGCAAACACCGATATTGTTAGATTGTTCGTGCAAGTAGTATCGACAAATGTTGCCTCAATGACAGTTTTAAAAAAGAACGGTTACATGTGTGACGGCTTACTTAAGAATGCATCGTATAAAAATGGTCAATTTTACGATGAATATCTCATGTCAAAAATTAAGTTGTAGTTAAATGCGTATTGGCGTGATAACTAGAATCAAGCGTTTGGAAAAATAATGAAGTTAGTACTTAAAATAGCAGGTGGTGTTCTTGTTAGCATAGTGGCACTTTATTATTTAAGCTTTTTTGTTACGCCAAGCATTACCGTGGTTAATAATTCTGGCAACTTAATAGAGTTAGCAAAGGTAAAATTACCTAATAGCCATCTAGATTTTGGCAGCATAATGAAAGGTGAAACAAACACCTTACATTATGCGCTAACGCAACAAGGTGGTGAATATCAATACACAATAATGCTGAATGACAATAACGTTATCTCAGGGCGTTGTGGATATGTAACGCATTCTGAAATTCACAAGCGTGTATTTTTGTATGTAACACCAAACCATAAAGTTATATGCGAATAACTTAGTTGTACCATGTTTTGTCTCCACTATAAAAAACTGATGCCTGAGTGGTGCTTTTAAGTGACGCATTTTCTGTCACCTTTAAATCGATTGTTGTTGCGGTATTTTCTGGTGCTTTTTTCGATGCTATCGTAATCACGTTAACATAGTGTTCGCCAGGTTGAACGGTAAAGGTTGTATTACCTTTAATCGTGAATAGTGACGAGTCGCTTATCGATAACGTATATGTTTGGCTATTTTGTGATTTGTTAAGTGTTTTGAGCGAGTAGGTATTTTCCGCTTGTCCGAGTGAATTTACTCGGTAAAGTACTTGTCTGTCGCGTAAAACGCTGACTTCGAATGTATCTCTTGTTAAGCCCCATGCAACAATGCTTACACTAAACAAGGCAATAATTAACCCATAACCAATGTGCTGTTTCCAGTCAGAGTCAGACTTTTTCTGCGCAGCGTATCTAATAAGCCCTTTAGCGTAATTAAATTTACTCATAACCGAGTCGCACGCATCTGCACACAACCCACAATTTATACATTCATATTGAAGGCCATCACGAATATCTATTCCTACGGGGCATACTTGCACGCACAAATTGCAGTCTACACAGTCGCCTTTGTTGCTGGGTTTAGGTTGGTTACGCTGTCTTGGGCCTCTTGATTCACCTCGATTGGCGTTATATGCCATTAATGTTGTTTTTGGTGTAAACATAACCGATTGAAAACGAGAATACGGGCACATATGTAAGCACATTTTTTCTTTTACCCACCCTCCATTTATGTAAGTGCACGCCATAAAAAAGATGATCCATCCTTGGAGCAGGGAAGATACTTCCGCATTGAAAACATCAGCATACAACTCATTGGCTGGTACAAAATAAGACATGAAGATTAGTGAAGTAAGTAAAGATAGCGCTAACCAAATAAAATGCTTACTTGTTTTTTTCAGCACTTTTTCAACGTTAATTGAACTGTTGTCGAGCACTTTACTTTGATTATGGCTACCTTCAATGCGTCGTTCGATCCAGTTGAACATCAGCATCCAAATGGTTTGAGGGCAGGTGTAACCGCACCAAACACGACCATATAGTCGGGTAACGTAAAATAGCGCAAAGGCGGCCACAATAAAGATTAAACCAAAAATTAATAAATCATGCGGATACAAGGTAACAGGGAATAAAGTTAACGTTTGTTTTTCTACGTTAAAGAGTATAGCTTGATGGCCATTGTATTGAATAAAAGGAAGAACAATAAATACCGCGAGCAAGATTACATTAAGGTAGCGGCGTATTGTCTGGTAATAACCTTTTTGCTCCCTAACATATATTTTTTGGTCAATATCTTTCGTTTGAAAAATAACAGGGTTTTGAGGTGTTGCGCTACTGTTCACGGGAGTTACCTACAACTTGAAACGTGAACGTATTTTAATTTTTTAAATTTGTCATATATATGTACAAAAATATAAAATAATATAGGTACAGATACTTTGTGTTGTTTAGTTAGTTACCTTAAGGCGTGAGGTACAGATCTTGTCATAAACAACGCTCCTTATTTAAAAGATAAATTTTTTTAGCGGCTTATAATTTTATGTCTCAATATATATATCAACATTTAGCTGACAAGCTACGAGAAAGAATTTCAAGTGGCGCGTGGAATCCTAACGATCGACTACCATCCATCCGATCATTGGCTGAAAGTTTCAATGTGTCAAAAATTACAGTACAGAATGCATTACATAAACTTGAAGCTACGGGTTTAATTAATGCTAAGCCACGTTCAGGATATTTCGTATCGGTTAGAGAAGCTAAGCTAGCGTTAAACAAAAATGATACTAGAGCAGAAAATACACCCAAACTGGTTAATGTTCCTGATATTTTTCACGAGATTATGCAACGCAGTGCTGCGTTTGACTTAGCGCCAACCGCACCTGTTGCTCAGTGCTCTTCACATATTCAATTACTAAACCGCCACATGACTCGTGCAACTCGAAAGCACGCTAATCGAAATACCGTTTATTACGGTAATCCAAATGGCCATGCAATGTTGAGAGAACAACTCGCTAAACATTATAAGTTAAGAAAATTGAGGGTTAACGACAACGAAATTTGTATTACTGCGGGTTGTCAAAATAGCCTTTATTTAGCGTTAAGTGCGTGTTGTAAATCTGGTGATGTTGTCGCGATTGAAAGCCCTGCTTTTTACGGAGTATTACAATTAATTCAAGCTCTACAATTACAAGTTGTTGAAATACCGTCGTCTTACACGTTGGGCTTACGGTCAGACGATGTGAAAAAATTACTTAAAAAATGGAAAATTAAAGCATGCGTTGTTACGCCTAACTATTCCACTCCAACAGGGGCATGTATGCCGCTCGCCGATAAAAAGTCATTATATCAATTGTCTGTTGATTATGATTTTACGTTAATTGAAGATGATATTTATGGAGACTTAGGATTTCACTTTACGCCAGAACCTATCAAGAGTTTTGATAAAACAGGGAATGTTATTTTATGTAGCTCTGTGTCGAAATCACTCTCTCGAGACTTACGTGTAGGTTGGATTATGGGAGGAAAATTTCACGATTCAATTACTCACAATAAATTAATACATCAATTGTCTGGTAGCCAATCAACTCAAGAGGGGGTTGCTACCTATATGGCTGAAGGTGAGTATCGTCGTCATTTATTACATTATAGAAGTGCACTTAAAGCTCAACGAGATCAGTTAATAGAAACGATAAATGCTCATTGGCACTTTTCGTTTAACTATACAGTTCCTGACGGTGGGCTAAGTTTATGGATTGAATTAGATCCGCGTATTAATGCGGTAGAGTTATATAATCGAGCATTAGCGCATAACATTACGCTAACGCCGGGGCGTTTGTTTTCATCATCAAACAACTACAGTAATTTTATTCGACTGAGTTTCGTTCATGCTATTGATACGCAGCGCCTTCAAGCGATAAAAAAGGTAAATGAACTAGTACATCGTTTTTAATTTGAGTAGTAAACCTTAATTCTAAATTTTAAATACCATGCCTTTTTCAATATGAATATATTGAATTGGAAATCAAAACATACCATACTGTATGGTATGTTTTGATTTTGGTATAAGGAATGTTGATATGTTTAAACTAATTAGTGCGTTAAAACCTCCGTTTGAAGACAGGTTATCTTTAAAAACTTCTGACTGTTTTTTTCGAGATGCGATAGTCATACAAGGAACAAAAGAGGGGTTAACGCCAAGCCAAGTACAATATAGAATTTTTGCACATATGCCCGCGTGGGTTAATACGTTAATGAATATTCGTAATCGTATTGTTGGTGTGTTTGGTTTCGAAGTTGGTACGAATACAATGGAGCCTGCTTCTGATGAATTATCAGTAGGAGAACAAGCCGGTTTTATGACCATAGATGAGAAACATGATGATGAAATTATTTCTCGTGCTGAAGACAAACACATGGAGTTTTATCTTTCGGTACGCCTACAAGAGAAAAACGTTATAGTGTCTACTTTAGTGAATAAGAAAACATTGATTGGTCGAATATACGTAAACGCAATATTGCCATTTCACTATATAATAGCGAGAACTGTGGTTAATAGTGCCGTTAAAGCAGGCAGAATATAAAAGTAAACAATAATGAATAATGCGAAGTCTGATTGGTTAAATTTCTCTTTAGAAGTGCTGGTAAATAAAGGGCCTGATTCTTTAAAAGTAAATCCGTTATGTGAACTTAAAGGAGTGTCTAAAGGATCGTTTTACCACCACTTTAAAAATAGAGCGGATTTTATCGTACAGTTGATGGAGTTCTGGTATCAAAAAATGACTCAAGACTTTATTAAGCAGGCAAATACAGAGTCTTCTCCGCTTGAACGTTTAGAAAAACTTGATCGTGTAATTGCAGGGAACAATATTGAAGCAGAATTACACATAAGAGCGTGGGCATTAAAAGAAAGTAAAATAGCAGACCATTTGGGAAAAATAGACAATCAACGTCAGCATTATTTAGCTAGTTGTTATATTGAACTTGGGATGGACGAAGCGCTTGCAAAAGATGTAGCGACATTAGCATATTCAAGTTTTTTAGGTTTGTTGCAGATTTACCCTAAACCCTCGATAGAAACTGTGTTGCGTGTTTCTACATTGGGCTCTAAAGCGTTTCTAGAAGATTTATTGTAAGCAATTAAACACGCTAGTTGTTTATCGCCAATAAGCTTTTACGTGTTGTATCAACGATATTTTGCAAAGTTGCCTGAGTGACTTCTACACAAATGTAATAATGAAAAACTAGTGATTAGGTTTAAATTAAATATGGAGAAAAACCTATGGATTATTTAGCAATACTAAACAAAGTTCTGAGAGAAGTTCAGCCGATCATTGGTTCAGGAAAGGTAGCTGATTATATTCCTGCATTGGCAGATGCCGATCCAACTAAGTTTGGTATGTCGATTACATTAAACACTGGTGAGTCTTATGGCGTTGGGGATTGCTATTATCCTTTTTCTATTCAAAGTATTTCAAAAGTTTTAAGTTTTACTTTAGCGCTACGCCATTACAGAAAAGATTTGTACAAAAGAGTATGGCGAGAACCATCAGGTGACCCTTTCAATTCGTTAGTGCAACTTGAATATGAAGAAGGAATACCTCGAAATCCTTTTATCAACGCTGGTGCGATTGTAGTTTGCGATAGTTTATTAAGTAAAACACCTGATCTACCCACGGCGTTTAACGAGCTAATCGCTTTTGTACGACAAGTGAGTGACGATAATTCTATTGATATTGACCACATTATCGCTAATTCTGAAATGGAGCATGGCTTTCGAAATTCGGCACTCGCGAATTTAATGAAAAGTTTTGGGAATATTGATAACGATGTATTAAGTGTTCTTACCTACTACTTCCAGCAATGTTCAATAAAAATGACGACTCAGCAGCTATCACGCTCATTTTTATATTTAGCGAATGCTGGCGTAGACCCTATTTCTAAAATAGAAATATTGAATGAAGGGCAAGCCAAGCGTGTTAATTCAATAATGTTAACGTGCGGACATTATGATGCATCAGGCGATTTTGCTTTTCGTGTGGGGTTACCGGGTAAAAGTGGAGTAGGTGGCGGTATTGTTGCGGTTATTCCAGGGAAAATGGCAATATCAGTTTTTTCACCTGGGTTAAACCAAAACGGTAATTCAGTTGTTGGCACAAAAGCTCTCGAATTATTTACTACCTATACAGGCTTATCTATATTTTAACATTATTAGTTTGACGTTTAAGCAATCGCAATATGTGTTGCGATTGCTTACCCATACATTTTTACAAATTTAGTCATTAATGCTTCTTCGTCTTCTACGTTATTCGGATCTTTGCTAATACAATCAATAGGGCAAACACTAATACACGTTGGTTTGTCGTAATGCCCTATACATTCGTACATAGAGCAGGATCTATTTCGTAAATTTTTTCACCTAACGTAATTGCTTGATTGGGACATTCAGGATCACACATGTCGCAATTAATGCAGTCGTCTTCAATAATTAATGCCATTAAATATAATTTTCCAGCTTAAATTCAGGTGTAGCAGTCAATACAGCTTATTTTTCGTAATTGAAAATACGTGACAATAGCGTACGTTTTTTTTAGTTATTAATATCGTTGATTGTAACATAGTCGTCACATTAATTCGTAATACAAAAACATTATGTTTTTTATCTTTCCACAAATAATGTAGCCATCTTTTAGTTACATCAATAGGTATTAATGTATTTGTTTACGTTAATGTAAACAGTATTTAATTATCTAGAAATGGTTTCATTTGAATAGGAGAACCAGTGTCTTTTTCCTTAGTTTGGTCGTAGAGAAAAGTAAAGGAAATTAAAAATAAACCTATACACAAAATCGTTAATACATTAATATTTATGACAATTAATCAAGGATGATATTTATCTCAGGGAAAAGATGTCGAGAAATTTTATCTCGGGTATTCAGTGTTTGTCGCTGGTTGCTCGTTTTCACCAAATGCCTGCTGAGCCCGATGCGCTTATTAGGGAATTCAACCACCAAGATGAATCGTTAGCTGACATCAATCTGATCCGCGCAGCAAAAAGTTTAGGCTTTAAAGCCAAGTTTATTCAAGACACTCCTCAACAATTGAGTGCACATTTATTACCTGCACTTGCACGTAATAAAAACGGTAACTTTTTTATTATTGCCAAAGTTTCTGATGATGAAGTATTAATACAAGATTTAGAAAATAAAGGCCCTCTAACTTATACATTTGAACAGTTAGATGATTTATGGACGGGTGAAGTATTACTACTGTCTAAACGTGCAACATTATTAAGTGGTGCGCTATCAGAAAGCGCTAAATTTGGTTTCTCGTGGTTTATCCCTGCACTCATTAAATACAAGCCTTATTTCTCTGATGTATTTGTCGCCTCCTTTTTTATTCAATTGGTTGGGTTAGCCACGCCAATATTTTTCCAAGTAGTAATTGATAAAGTCTTAGTACACAAAGGCATGACAACGCTTGATGTGTTAGCTG
The DNA here is from genome assembly GCA_020630795.1 of Colwellia sp. Lineage (GTDB taxonomy): Bacteria > Pseudomonadota > Gammaproteobacteria > Enterobacterales > Alteromonadaceae > Pseudocolwellia. The sequence continues at coordinate 11,510 of JAHDIK010000007.1, read as the reverse complement.
TAGGTTTTTTCATTGTCATTACCTTTGAGGTCATACTCACAGGTCTGCGCACCTATGTATTCTCTCATACCACCAATCGAGTAGACGTTGAGCTAGGTAGTAAACTGTATAAGCATATGCTTTCACTACCTATTGCTTATTTTAATGCGCGCAGAGTGGGTGATACGGTAGCCCGTGTCAAAGAGCTAGAAAGTATACGAGAGTTCCTAACAGGTTCGTCGTTAACCGTTGTACTTGATGTATTCTTTAGTTTTGTTTTTTTTGCCGTTATGTTTTATTACGCACCTTTATTGACGTGGATAGTTCTAGGGACGATTCCATTCTATTTTGTTCTTTCATTAATAGTAACCCCAACGTTGCGTAAGCGTTTGAATGAAAAATTCCAGCGAAGTGCTGAAAATCACTCCTTTTTGGTTGAATCCGTCAATGGGGTTGAAACCATTAAAGCTATGGCGGTTGAACCTCAGTTACGTAATACATGGGAAGATAAGCTTGCCGACTATGTCAATATATCGTTCAAAACGGGTAATCTAAATAACATCTACAGCCAAATAGCAGCTTATATCAATAAAGTAGGGAGTTTACTTACTCTCTATTTTGGTGCTATTGCAGTGGTAACTGGCGAGTTATCTATCGGGCAATTTATTGCTTTTAACATGCTCGCGCAGCGTGTGAGTGGTCCTATCATGCGATTGGTTAATTTATGGCAAGATTTTCAGCAAGCGAACATATCCCTTCAACGCCTAGGAGATGTACTGAATGCGCCGTCGGAGCCAGGTTATGATCCTACTCGTGCAACCTTACCTGCCATTCAAGGGAAAGTACTGTTCGATAATGTACTGTTTCGTTACGGCCCTAATCGCGCTCCTGTGCTTAACAATATTAGCTTTCAATGTAATCAAGGCGAAGTCATTGGTATTGTAGGGCGTTCAGGCTCAGGTAAAAGTACGTTAACTAAACTCATACAGCGTTTATATACGCCTGAATCGGGACGTGTACTCATTGACGGTGTCGATTTAGCAATGGTTGAACCCGCATGGTTAAGGCGTCAAGTAGGTGTTGTTTTGCAAGAAAACTTCTTATTTAATCGCACTGTTCGAGAAAACATCGCACTAGTGAACCCTGGTATGTCGATGGAGCGAGTTGTCCATGCTGCGCAGCTTAGTGGTGCACATGAGTTTATCTTAGAGCTTCCTGAAGGCTACGATACAGTAGTTGGTGAGCAAGGCTCATCACTTTCTGGAGGGCAACGTCAACGTATTGCGATTGCAAGGGCCTTAGTTACGAACCCTAAAATACTGATTTTTGATGAAGCAACCAGTGCGCTTGATTATGAATCTGAAAGTATTATCCAAGCAAATATGCGCCGTATCAGTCAAGGTCGTACTGTTTTTATTATTGCGCACAGGCTTTCAGCGGTAAAAGATGCAAACCGCATTATGGTAATAGATAAAGGACGTTTAGTTGAGCAGGGCAACCATGAGCAATTGATTAAGCATGGAGGCATCTATTCACAGCTCTATTCAATACAAAACCATCATGGCCTTGGTGTAGCGGCAAATCCATCAAAGCCTTCTACCTCAGTCAAAGCAGCACCTAAAGGTGATAATCAAGTAACAACAGATGGTGCTATGTAAAATGCAAAATAATACACAACAAAATAGTGCTGCCGGTGCTAATCAATCAGAAAAAACACCAGTAAAAGATGAAAATAGTGACCATCATAAGCTCGCATTAGAAAAACTCGCTTTTTTACCAGCAGCACTGGAAATTGAAGCAGCACCACCAGCAAAATGGACACGTTCGCTGCTGTGGGTGATTATCGCACTGCTTGTTATTTCAACGGTTTGGGCTTCTTGGGCTGAAATTGACATTATCGCGACAGCACAAGGTAAAATAGTGCCTAGCGGACAAGTCAAAGTAATTCAGCCTCTTGAAACCGGTGTCGTAAAAACAATTTTTGTAAAAGAAGGGCAGCATGTTAAAGCCGGTGATAAATTATTAGCACTTGATGGGAGTTCAAATCAGGCAGACGTATATAGGCTAACGAATGAATGGCAAGGCTATAAAGAAGACTTAGCGATTAAAAATGAATTTTTGGCGAAGTTAACTTGGTTTGAGAAAAATCTAATATCAATAACAAAAACGAATAAAAAAGCAAACTCAAATTTTGAGCTTACGCTTGATAAAAAACTGCAGCCCCTATTTGAAAGTGTGTGGCAAGAGTATCATTCAAAACTTAGTGGTTTTGAAAGTGAAATTATTAAATTACATGCTGAAAAAAAATCTCGAAAAATTGACGTAGAGCGCTTGGAAAAAACACTTCCTTTGGTGATTGAACGAGAGCAAAGTTATCTTTCGTTACTCGAAACGTCTGCAGTATCACGTAACCAATACTTAGAGCTTAAGCAACAACGTATTGACCAAGAAGAATCTTTAAACCTGCAGCGCGCTAATGTAGAGCAAACCAACGCCAGTATTGTGTCGGCAAAACAAAACTTAGCTGCTTATATTGCGGAATTTAGACGAACCACGCTACAAGAAATCAATCAGCTGACGCGTCAAAGTAACAGTATTCATCAAGAGCTCAATAAAGCCAATCGACTAACACAACTACGAGTATTAACGTCTCCTGTTGACGGGATTGTTGAACAATTTATTGTTAATACTATTGGTGGCGTTGTAACACCTGCACAAGAGTTATTGCATATTGTCCCTAAAAACCAACAACTCGAAATTGAAGCGAACTTACATAATAAAGACATCGGCTTTGTTCATACTGGGCAAGTTGCTGAAATTAAAATAGACAGCTTTCCGTTTACCAAATACGGCATTATCGACAGCGAAATAATAGACATATCGGCTGATGCGGTTGAAGACGAGCAATTTGGTTTATTGTTTCCATTAAAGGCGACTATGCATTCACAGCGCATTAATGTTGATGGTAAGTGGGTAAATCTGAAACCGGGTATGTCGGTAACCGTAGAGATAAAAACAGGTACAAGACGATTAATGGAGTTCTTGCTTGCACCTTTGATGAAAGGAATGAGTGAAGGGGCTAGAGAGAGATGATGATTGAGGTCTGTTATGAAAATATCTAGAGGAATGAAAGAAGCAATTTTTTGTACATTAATGCCTTTTTTCTTGGTGTTAATAGTTAAGCTTTTTGTAAGTAGTAGTGATTGGGAGCAACTTGGCATTGCGTTGTTTACTTTTTTAGAACCTACAAATCAATATTTATATATTCATATTGGTGTACAGAAGCACTCGGACAATCCGATATTAATGGTTTTATCCTTATTACTTCTAATATGTTTTTCTCCTTTGTATTGTTGTTATTGGATATTTTTTGGAGAGCACCAAAATAAACTTCCTTCTTCTCAAAAACCATTGATTAAGTACATACAAACTTGTTTGTCGATGCTTGGGGCCATAATGCTTTATGTAGGCATGTTGTCTTTTGGCGGAGAAAATTTCTACTATAAGAGAAACCAAGAGTTTTGGATTAATTTAACACACAGTAATGAGGTGATTTTTATTTGTTGTTATTTTATTCCTGTTGTATTTCTTACTTATACGTTGGCCATAATAATTAAGCGTTAACATTAATTAATCACTAAATTTTAATAAGGAAATTGTAATGTCATTAACTTTGGAAGAGCAACAGTTATTAGCTGATAATGCAGCAGCCGATGTTGTAAATACAATCGCTACTCTGGATTCTAATGCTACAGGCGCCACGGCTACCTTTTTGTCAGAAATGGAAAAACATGCACTGACTGAGCGTGATCGTGCTTTTGTCACGTTAGAGCTAGCTAATAATAGAGAGCAATTATTGCGTGTTCAAGCTGACTTATTTGAAACAAAAGAAAGGATAATGAGGGAGGCGGGCTATATCGATGAAGCTAATAAGCTTGCAGCAGAAAGTGATAAGTTCTGGGAGGTTGCAAATCAAAGAGCTTTGGACGGTGATGATGCTCGTTGGTTAGCTAAAATATCTGAACTAGCTCGTGATGCTTCTAAATACGTTGGCGCTATTGATACCGTAGTTAACTACTCTGAAGTGGTCGATCATATCATTCAAGATGATTACCACTCTGCGGGTAAGAAGCTTTCAAGTATAGCTTTGGGTCATGTGGGAGCGAGACTAGGTATATTGCTCGGAGCACCTCTAGCTGTAGCTTTTGGAGCTGGGGCGTCAGTTACATTGGTGGTTACAGCTGTAGGTGCAGCTATTGGAGCAGCATACGTAGGTTCGTCCGGATCTGAGACTCTTTTTTCCTTGTTGAATAAGGAGAACTTTAATAGTGATGTTGAAACATTTTTAGACAATGTGCAGGATGTTTCCCAACAAACATCTGTTGACTTTGATGCTTGGATCTCTAACGCTTATGATTTTTCAGGTGAAAATTTTTTACCGAGCTTTTTATCACTTAGTCACGATTTACGTTCTTTTAATGAAGACTTTCAACGCTTCTCACATGATTTAATTGAATTTTCTCAAGAGACTTCGGTTGATTTTGATGCTTGGGTATCTGATATATATGATTCATCAAGTGAAAATGTTTTACCGAGTTTGTTATCACTCAGCCAAAATATAAGTTCATTTAATGATGTCCTGCAAAGGTTTAAAGAAAATACGATTGAATTCTCTCAAGAAGCTTCGGTTGATTTTGATACTTGGGTATCTGATGCTTATGACTTTTCAGCAGATAATTTGTTACCCACTATGTTGTCATTAAGTCAAACTATGGGTGAGTTTAATGATAACTTTAAATTGTTTGGAGATAATTTAACTGAATTTTCTCGTGATTTAGAAAGCGATTATAGTCAGTGGGTTTCCGACTTTTATGACTCTGCAGGTGATACTTTTATACCCAGTCTATTAGAGTTAGGCGAGCAACAGGGAGTGTTTAATGATTACATAGAGCAGTTTAAAGAAGTTTTAGAGAATTCTTCGCGTGATGTTACTCAAACTCTAGATTCATGGCTAACCGATGTTATCGATAATGAAAGCGAGAGTGTGGTTGATTCTCTACTCGAGCTTAGTAAGGATAGTGATTCGATTCTACAATCGATGAGATCATACCTAATCCCACGCTTTAGATTTTATCTTCCCGAATTTATACGAAGAGACTTCGTAAAAATTGAATCTACAGCACAACCACGCCGTAGAACCAGAGTTATTGACCCATTAATTTTAGATTTAGATGGTGATGGAATTGAAACAATTAGTGTAGATGTTGGTGTTGTTTTTGATCATAACGCTGATGGAATTAAGCAAGGAACAGGTTGGGTTTCTGCTGATGACGGCTTACTAGTTATGGATATTGATAATAACGGAATTATCGATACTGGCCGCGAGCTTTTTGGCGACAACACTTTTTTAAATAATGGAGAGCTGGCACTACATGGATTTCAAGCTTTAAGCGAATTAGATATAACTGGGGATGGAGTTGTTGACATTGAAGATAACTTGTTTACTAAATTACAAGTATGGCAAGACTTAAATCAAGATGGCATTAGTCAAAATAATGAACTTTTGAGTTTATCTGATTTGGGGATAACAGCAATTAACACGAGGGATACTAAAGAGGCAGATATAAACCAAAATGGAAATAGAATAGCTATTCTATCAAGTTTTACACGTAATGATATAGAGTTTGAAATAGGGCAAGTTTTCTATGCCACGAATACTTTTAATTCTTCATTTACAGATAGTATTGACTTGTCCGAGCAAGCAAAAAACCTTCCTAATATAGAAGGTTCTGGTGGACTAAGAAGCTTGAGAGAAACGGCTAGTACTAATAGTGATTTAGTTGTTTTGTTGGATCAGTTTGTTTTAGCTAGCTCTCCGGAGGAGCAACGTTCACTAATTGATGCAATACTCTGGCAATGGTCTTTAAGTTCTAGTACTGAAACTACATACAATATAGCTACAGATTTTAATAACAATGAGCAAGAATATTATTATGAAATGTCCGATTCAACAGGAGAGTTAGTCGCGTATAAGGAAAAATATCAATTTTTTGACATGGACAACTTCTCATCTGGGCAGCTTTTATCAAAATTATCGATTCTTGAAGCATTTAATGGTAGAGCTTTAACTGTTCAAGAAGGTTCAGGAATTGGCATTGAAAACCTACTGACTGTTTCAGTAGAGCAAGTAGAGAAGGACCCATCGTTCAGCCTTTTTAATCAGTCTTTTTTAATGAATTTAGATACGGTCAATGAGGCTTATCAAAATCTAGTAAACAATGTTTACCAATCTTTATCGATTCAATCTAGATTAAAGCCATATTTAGATAGTATTGAATTGATATACACCCCTGAAGATGGCTTGACGTTTAACCAATCTGACATTTTTAATTTTATTGATAGCAAATTAAATCAAAACTTATCTGATGGATTAACGGACTTAGTTAACCTGGTTAAATATTCAAGTGATTCTCTACAAGAAATGGGGGTTGATATATTTGGTTATTTGGTTGATTTACTTGGAAAAGTCGAATGGACAGAAGAGCTATACGAAGTATTGTCTGTTACTGGCTTAAGTGATGCAATCCCACCTAAAAGTGGTGTTTTACTCGGGAGCAATTTACAGGATCAATTAGCCGGTTATCTTAGTGACGATATTATAAGCGGGTTTGGAGGAAATGATGTTCTTGATGGGCACCATGGAGACGATAGCTTACTTGGGGGAGAAGGAGATGATACGCTCAATGGTGGAAGTGGCGACGACACCTTATTAGGAGAACTGGGTGACGATACGCTTAATGGTGGAAGTGGCGACGACACATATCTTTTCAATTTAGGTGACGGGCAAGATTTTATTGTTGCAGGATCAGGAGATGATAATTTACATTTTGGAGAGAATATAACGTTTAGTATGTTGACGTTTAACACCTCAGATCAAAACTTGATTATCACAATAGATGGAACTGAAGATAAGATAATTTGGGAAAGATATTTTGATCTACATGACTATAGACAAAGCCTAAAGATAGAGTTCTATGACGGTACTAAATTGAGTAGAGCTGACGTACTGTCTAATTCGGGATATGACACCCAACATGGTACTTTATTTAATGACATACTAAATGGTTTAGAAGGGAATGATGAACTATTAGGTGATCTCGGTGATGATAAATTAAACGGGGGAGCTGATAATGACTTATTAAAAGGTGGTGAAGGTAAAGATTTCTTAATTGGTGGTACTGGTGACGACATTTTAGTTGGTGGTGCTGGTAATGATATTTTATATGACCATGAAGGCAATAATGTTTTTCGCTTTTCTCGAGGAGATGGGCATGATCATATTAGTCAACACTTTTCTATCTCTCCTTATGACAGTTTTAATACGTTGGCTTTTGGTGACAATATTGTTCTGTCAGATATATCAATCAACCGAGACGGTGATAACTTAATTTTTGGTATTAATAATTCTACCGATAGAATTCTCGTAGCAAGCTTTTTCGACAATAGAGTTAAAAAATACATAATTGATGAAGTTACTTTTTATGATGGTACTGTTCTAGACATAGAAGATATAAAGGCAGCCGCTCTTGAGGGAAGTGAAGATGATGATACCGTCATAGGGTATACAAGGGGGGATATTATTTGGGGAAGAAAAGGAGATGATAATATCTCAGGACTTTCGGGCAATGATTGGATCTCAGGAGGAAAAGGGAATGATTTACTTAAGGGAGGAAGTGGTAGCGATACTTATGTCTACTCGTCTGGTGACGGGCAGGATGTTTTAATCGATAATGTTACTACTTATAGCAGTGGAGATGTAGATATTATCGAGTTTACGGATATCAAATCTACAGATGTTTATTTTAATAGTAATTATCAAGAAGAGTTCGGACTTGGTGATCTACTTATAACTTTTCAGAATTCGGCAGATCAAATCATTGTTAATTCACAATTTAACTATGATCAAGATAATACTGGAATAGAATTATTTTCTTTTTCAGATGGAATATCGTTTACGGCATTAGATATCTATTTGCAAATCGATGCTAGTGGTGTATTAAACCAAGAGCTTTCACACTTTCCTCGATTACATGGTTTACTTACAGGAGGGCCGGGCCATGATGTGCTTCATGGTTTGGATTTTGATGATGATATCTTTGGTCGAAGAGGTAATGATGTACTTAATGGAGGCGAAGATCATGATTCCCTGTACGGAGAACATGGCAATGATACACTTAATGGTGGTAGTGGAAGCGACCTTCTGATTGGAGGAGTTGGAGATGATACTCTTAATGGTGGGGATGGTAACGACCATTACACTTTTAGTTTAGGTCATGGGGCAGATGTTATTTTTGACAATGTTGAAGGAGTGGATAGAGTAAAGTTTACTGATATTGCTTCTACGGATGTGACTTTTCAACGTAAAGAAACAAACGGCGTAATTTCAGATGACCTCTTTATCAAGTTAATTAATGGGGCTGATAACATTACGATTGCGTCACAATATAGCCATACACAAACAGACACAATTATCGACTTTTTTGATTTTTCTGATGGAATAACTTGGTCGGCTAACGATGTTTTTTCTCTTTTAGGAAAAACTGATACTGTTAATGGACTTATTACGGGAACAGAAGCTGCTGACGTAATTGAAGGTGATGCAGGAGTAAATACAATATATGGGCTGAGTGCTAATGACCATTTAATGGGTCTACGAGGTAACGATATATTGATCGGTGGTGCCGGAAATGATTATCTTGAAGGAGGAGAAGGGAATGACTCTTTACGCGGAGGTGAAGGTAGAGATGTTCTTAATGGAGGTACTGGAAGTGATACATACTTTTTTGGTCTAGGTGATGGCGAAGATGTTATATCAGGTAATATTGACGGCACTGACATTATTCAATTTGTCGATATAGTATCAAAGGACGTTATATTTGAGCGTAAAGAAGTAGAAGGTGTGCTTACCAATGACTTGTTTATTACTTTTATAGGAAGTTTAGACCATGTTACTGTTAATGAACAATTTGGGTACGATAGCTCTAATACTATTATTAATTCATTTATTTTCGCAGATGAAGTAACGCTTTCTGCTGCAGAAGTGTTAGATATAGTTAATGGTTTTGCAACTTTTATTGATGGGACAAGCTCTGATGATCACCTTATTGGAGATGCGGGTGATAATACTATAAATGGTAGTCATGGCGATGACCATCTCTTGGGGGGAGTGGGAGCAGATATTTTAGATGGTGGAAGTGGCGATGATATTTTAGATGGTGGAAGTGGCGATGATATTTTAGATGGTGGAAGTGGTGATGATTATTTTGATGGTGGGCCTGGTAGTGACGTGCTAAAAGGTGGAAACGATTTTAATCGTTATTACTTCTCATATGGGGATGGTCAAGACATTATAGAAATTACCCGACACTTTACATCAGAAAACCTGATTGAGTTATCTCCAGAAATAAAAAAAGAGGATGTCACTTTAAAAATTATCGACTCGGGTTTAGTTATTGGTTTTAAAGGAAAAGATGATTCTCTAACTTTAACTAACTTTGTTAAACACCCAAATACTTATGAATTTTTTAATGGAATAAACTTTTTGAGTGGGGGATTCTGGTCAATCGAAGATATTTTTTCACTTCTGTTGGAAACTAGTGAGCAAAGAGACGATGTTATTGGGTCTCCCCATGATGATATTTTAGATGGACAATCAGGTAAGGATTACCTTGATGGGGGAGCTGGAAATGATCAGATAAATGGAGGAACAGGAAATGATATTCTATCTGGGAATCATGGGGATGATATTCTATCTGGGAATCATGGGGATGATATTATTAGTGACTCTAGTGGAACAAACAGGTTCTATTTCGGTATTGGAGATGGTGTTGATACAATTAAGTATGACTATTTGTTAGGAGGGCGACAGCGATTTAATACATTGGTTTTAGGAGAAGGAATTTCTCTGAGCGATCTCTCTTTCCAAAAAGATGGGGAAATATTGTTGATAAATATTAGTGGTACGGATGACGGTTTAATTGTAGAGCGTTATTTTTCGACAAGCACTGCTAATTATAAAGGCTTACATGAAATCGAACTTTTTTCTGGTGACATTATTGATGCGGGTACTATTAACTCTTTAGTAGAGGATTATATTGATGGTAGTGATGGTGGTTCAAACAATACAGATATAATTGTTGGAGGTATGGGAAAAGATCTGTTAGTGGGGTATGAGGGGAACGATCAGCTCGCAGGTTCTCACGGACATGATCAAATTTTTGGCGGTGAAGGTCATGACATACTCCAAGGTAATCAAGGGTTTGATAGGTTAGATGGCGGCTCCGGAAATGATACTTATCTTTTTAGCTTAGGCGATGGAGAGGATAGGATTTCTGATGAAGGAGATATAACGGGTATTGATGTTATTGAGTTTACTGATATAGCATTTAGAGATGTCACTTTCGAAAGATCAAAAGATGTCAGTAGAAGTGATGATTTAGTTATTAGTGTCATTGGGAGAGATGACTCTATTACAGTTGACTCACTATTTAGTTACGATCAAACGAGTAATGTTGTTGAGTATTTTAAGTTTTCGGATAACGTAATAATTACCTCTGCTGATGTTGTAGCTCAAATAGAAGGAAATATAATTGAAGTGCTTGAAGGAGGAGGGGAAGCAGACTTCTTACGCGCTGATATGGGAAATAATGTTCTTGATGGTTACGGTGGAAACGATTATCTATATGGTTTCGGAGGGAATGATACGCTGTACGGAGGTGATGGGCGCGATAAGCTTTATGGTGGTGTTGGAAACGATACACTTTATGGTGGTGTTGGAAATGATAAACTTTATGGTGGTGTTGGTAACGATATATTCTATGGTGGTCAGGGAGATGATACTTATTTATTTGGTATAAATTCAAGGGGGAACCCTTTTAGTAAATATGCTGAAGAAGGGCGAGATATAATAACTGCTGATATTAGTGGGAGAGATGATTTATTTTTAGTCAATAGGGAGTCTTCGGAAGTTACATTTCAACGTAATATTGTTTTAGGCGTAGATACAGATGATTTGCTTCTTACTTTTGCCGAGAGTAATGACTATATTCTTGTTAAATCACAATTTAGTTATGATCTAAGTAATACTGTGATTGATACTTTCACTTTTAATGATCTTACATTGACCGCTAGTCAGATTTTAGAACGCCTAGATAATAATGGAAATCATAGTGTTATGAATGGTTCGCATACAGATGACACAATTTTGGGTAGTGTTGGTAGCGAAATTATAGATGGTTTTGAAGGGAAGGATGACATATACGGTGGTGCAGGAAACGACGTTTTACATGGAGGACCTGATAATGATTCCCTTGATGGAGGGGATGGTAGCGATATATTAAACGGAGATAAAGGTAGTGATGACGTTTTCGGCGGAGCCGGTAGTGATATGTTAGTCGGCGGAGCAGGTCAAGATGTGCTTGATGGCGGTTTAGGGAATGATTTTTTAAATGGCGGTTTCGGTGACGATATCC
>JAHDIK010000019.1 GCA_020630795.1 Colwellia sp. | reverse complement strand
CGTTTAAAAGATGTTATTTAAACTTGGTAGTTACACAAAATGTGTTACAGGGTCATTTTTAGTTTTTGTTCGGGTAAAATAAACGCTACGGTAATTTAACATTTGAGGGTTCATAATCTTGTTAAGCTTTAAATGAACTCTCATATAACTATTGAATTGCGTAAACAGAATCTCTTTCTACAAGTGTAGGTAAAAACAAATGAGTGTCCTTATTTGTTTCAGTTTCGGCATCAACTAAGTTAATAGATAAGTTAGCCGCATATTTTGCCATTTCACATATGGGGTGATGAATTGTCGTTAAACTTGGGCGCGTGAGTGTACAAATAAACAAGTTATCAAACCCAATGATGGATACATCTTCAGGCACTCGTATTCCTTGATCTTGAAATTCATTAAGTGCGCCAGCAGCAATTAAGTCGTTGTAAGCAATAACAGTGGTATACTCTAGTTCAGACTCAATAAGCTGTTTAGCAAGCTTTCTTCCAAGGTCTTCGCCCCCTTTTCCATACAATATAGCGTCAGGGTTAACTGAGAGTCCCTTTTCGTTTAACGCTAACGTTATACCTTCTATTCGCCGTTTATCGTCATTCGATTGATGTTTGTGCATCATCATAGCAATTTTAGTATGCCCACGGTTTAAGCAATATTCTGCCGCAACTTTTCCTGCTTCTACATTATCTAACCACACACATCGGTGTGCGATTTTTTTAATAAACCGGTTGATTACGACCAACCCTTTAATGTCTGTAGCTAGCGCAACGAGTTCACGATCGCTTAACGCATGGCTATGCACTAAAATATTTTCTAATCCCTGAGCTCGAAAAGAATTTATTGCGTTAATTTCATTACGCTTATCGTTATATGAGTTTGTAACCAGCATTTTATAATTACGTTGTTGAACTAATTCAGATACCCCCGATGCCAACACACTGTTGAACGACAATGAAATGTTAGGTGTAACAAGACCTACAACTTCAGTTCTTTTGCTAGCAAGTGCCCTCGCATTACTATTTGGCTGATACCCCATCGCTTCAATAACATTTTTTACATGCTCTCGAACTTTATCGCTTACACGCCCTGTATTATTTAATACGCGAGATACTGTTGAAGCGGAAACACCAGCCTTTTGTGCTACATCATCCAACGTAATCATTTATTAAAACCAACCATAGTTAAACTTACTGCTCTTTTAAAAATTTTTGCTCAATACTATGGCGACTTTATAGCATTCTCGTGTACCTATAAACCTTAATAAGTAAAGTACAAATACAAAACTGGCATTTTTTGTTCCACATCGCCTTCCCTATGGTAGCGCAATCCCCTTAAATACAAAAATCATACACCTTAAAACCACAAAGAATGAGAAAGCGCTTGCTCATATAATAAAAATTATTCATAGTTACCGCATTATCACTACAAACTAACAAAACAAGGTGTTATTCGTGCGTCATAAAACCCTACCCACAAAAACATTAGGAAGTATTGTACTCAGTATGTTCTTGGTGTTTGGATGTCAGTCATATTCTACTAATACACAACAAGCCAACAGTGCATCACCCCATTCATGGAAACAAAATGATTGGGAAAACGAAAACGTTATTCAAATAAATAAGTTACCCGCGAGAGCAACATCCTACTCCTATACGTCGAAATCTTTAGCAAAATCCTACGACAGAAAAAACTCCAAACTTATCAACCTTAATGGTCATTGGAAGTTTAATTTTGTTGACGACGCAAAACAAAGACCGAAAGATTTTTACAAAGAAGCTTTTAATAGTGACTCTTGGAATAGTATTCCAGTACCAAGTAACTGGGAGCTAAAAGGCTATGGCCAACCAATTTACAGTAACATTGTCTATCCATTTGCAAAAGGAACCGCAGATTTTGATCCAAATAAATCTACCGTTGGACAATACAATGATACATTTATTAACACACAAGAAAACTTCCCAACAATCACAAGAGCAAACCCTGTAGGCTCCTATTTAACGTCTTTTGAGTTACCTTCTCAATGGAATGAACAGCAAATAATATTGCACTTTGGTGGCGTTAGCTCTGCATTTTATGTATGGGTAAATGGTCGCCAAGTTGCCTATAGTCAAGGTTCAAGATTGCCGTCAGAGTTCGATATTACAGAACACGTTAAAGCAGGAAAAAATAATATTGCAGTACAGGTATTTCGTTGGAGCGATGGTAGTTATTTAGAAAGCCAAGACCATTGGCGGTTAAGCGGTATTCATCGCGACGTATTTGTAATGGCACAACCTAAAACTGCGATAAATGACTTTGCCATTAGAACAGTATTTCCAGAAAATGATTATTCATCAGCTGAATTACAAATTAACGCACAGCTAACGAATATCGATAAAGAAAACATTAACGGCTGGAAAATAGAAGCAGAATTATTTGATAAAAATGGAGTTCCGGTATTACGTAAACCTAAACAAATACAGGCTAAAAAACTAACACGTAAAATTTATCCTCAGCGTGACAGATATGCCTTCTCAAATATAACGTTACCTATTGCTTCACCTAATCTTTGGTCTCCTGAAAGCCCTTATTTATACACACTAGTGTTAACGTTAAAGAACAATTCTAACAATGTTATTGAATCTCGCAGCGCAAGAGTCGGGTTTAGAGATATAAAAACGTCTGACAAAGGTGAAATTCTCGTTAACGGTAAAAGCATAAAATTTGTTGGAGTTAACAGACACGATCATCATCCTGTAAACGGAAAAGTAGTTTCTCGTGAAGATATGCTTCAAGACATTATTACCATGAAGCAACACAATATTAATGCAGTAAGAACAGCCCACTACCCTAATGATTCTCAATTTTTAGACTTAGCTGACGAATACGGGCTATTTATTGTTGACGAAGCAAATGTTGAAACGCACGCGGTTGGAGGCTTACTGGCAAACACTCCAAGCTGGCACTACTCAATGCTTGAGCGCGTAATAAGAATGGCTGAACGCGACAAAAACCATCCATCTGTTGTTATTTGGTCGCTAGGAAACGAGTCAGGCACAGGGCCAAATATCGCAGCGATGGCGAGCTGGATAAAAGAATTTGATAGTACTCGCTTAGTACATTACGAAGGAGCACAAGGTGAGCCTACCCACGAACTATATCAGCCACCTCAAGATCGTTGGGGACGAGTTGCGGAACCAGAAAAACTTGGCAGTAGATACGCAAATCCTACCGATAGACCTTGGGTTGATATGCTTAGTAGAATGTATTCCTCAATTGAAGACATCGATTCAATGTCGAAAAGTCCATACATAAAACGTCCTATCATTATGTGTGAGTATGCTCACGCAATGGGTAATTCACTAGGTAATATGACCGAGTACTGGGACCTTATTCGTTCAAGAGACAACCTAGTAGGCGGCTTTATCTGGGACTGGAAAGATCAAGGCCTAGAACAAATCGATAAAAACGGAAATCCATTTTTTGTTTATGGTGGCTGGTTCAAAGACATGCCAAATGATGGAAACTTCTGCATCAATGGTATTGTAGACGCATACGGCAAGCCTAAATCAATGCTACTTGAAACAAAATATATTTATCAACCAGTTGCATTTACCGCGATAGATTTAGCTAATGGCGTAGTTAACGTCAAAAACCGTCATTTTTATACAAACCTCAACGCATTTGAATTACGTTGGGCGTTGTCTGAAGACGGAACAGAAATACAAACAGGAAAAATAAACAACCTATATATTGACGCATATAAAAACAAAAATGTATCAATACCTTTTAATAAGCCTTCGATAAAGCCTGGCAAAAAATACTGGCTTCGTGTGAGCTTACATACCAAAGAAACCGAAAAATGGGCTAACAAAGGTCACGAAATAGCTAAACAACAGTTCAGTTTGCCATTTTATAAACACCCTAAGAGCTCAACTTCGAAAACAGGTAATCAATATACCGTACCAGCTATTGTAGATGATGCTAAAACATTGACTGTTAAAGGTGATAACTTTCAAGTTAACATTAGCAAAAATACGGGTTACATAGAAAGTTACGCTGTCGGTAATCAGCAACTAATTACGGGTGCATTAATCCCAAATTTTTGGCGTCCTGCATTAGATAATGACCATTGGGCGAGAAGCACTAAAACAGGGTCGTTAGTGTGGAAAAACTTACCGAATGAACTAGAACTAACATCATTTACGGTAACAAAAACTAAAAAAGATCAGGTTTATGTATCAGCGTTATTATCACATGAAAGCAGCGCACAACTTACATTACAGTATGTAATTGAGCCGTCTGGTTACGTTCATGTTGACTTCGATCTTTCAATGAAAAATACCATGCCAGACCTTGTAAAAGTGGGAATGACAACACGTATTAACAAATCACTTCAAAACATGGAACTATATGCCAAAGGGCCATTCGAAAATTACAGTGATCGAAATGCAGCAGCAGAAGTTGATGTGTATAAAGGAAAAATTAAAGATTTCATTCATACCTACGTTCGACCACAAGAAAACGGGAACCACACTGACACTGAATGGTTAAAGCTTACAAACAGTCGTGGCGCAGGAATAATGTTTGACGGAGAAGAGTTACTTAACGTATCAGTATGGCCGTGGACAGCTGAGTCGATTGAAAGCTCAAAAGTTACTACTGACTTAGTTGAAAGTAACTTTTCAACGGTTAACATAGACCTTATACAGTCAGGTGTTGGCGGCACAGGTCCTGGTGGAAACAAAGCTAGAGCAATTGAAAAGTACCACGTAAAACCCGGTAACTATTCTTATAAATTTACGATAAAGCCAACGCTTTCCAAATAGAGGAAAAATGTAAGATATGAAAATGTTGCAGTTAAAAGGTAAAAACTACCGATTGAACATAGCCAATGTAAAGTACAGTACATTGTTATTAACGATTATGTTGTCACTCAATGCCTTTTCTGCAACCGTTTCATTAAGCGTAAAGCAAACTATTGAAAATGGCTTGAATAAAGGTCCGAATAAGCTTCCTATTAAAGCCGTGTTTACGACACCGGTACCAAATTTATTTAAAGTTACGACTACCGACAATAAAACGTTCTACTCCACAGCCAACGGACAGTTTGTTATATCTGGCGAAATGTACGAAGTAACCTCTAGCGATGTTATCAGCTTGGCTGAGCGCTCTTCACGTCAACAACGCATCAAACAAATAAACCGTATAAATGACTCAGATACCATTATCTATCCAGCAATCGGTAATAAGCGATACAGACTTACGATATTTACCGATGTTGATTGTCCGTACTGTGCAAAATTACATGCGGAAATATCTACTCTCAATCAAAAAGGTATTGAAGTTGTATATATGGCTTTTCCACGTGCAGGCATTAACTCCCCTTCTTTTGAAAAAATTGCATCTGTTTGGTGTTCAAACAATCCTAAAGATAATATGGCGTTGGCTCAACTAGGTAAGCTAATCGAAGTAGATGACTGTGACGACACGGCAATTAAACAACAATTTACGCTAGGAAATAACTTAGGCATTCAAGGAACACCATCAATTATTTTTGAAAATGGAAAGCTACTTTCTGGCTACTACAGCGCTAACGAACTGCTAGCAATAATATCCCCCTAGTTAAGGGATTATTAAACACTTCCTCTCACATGCTCGCATGATTAGGCGATATAAATGCATACCCCACATACCTCAATCAAATGGTATTATCACTACAAATACACAAATAATCATTCGGTGCATTTTTCTAACAAATTGAAATTAATGTTAATCCTGTTATGTTGTTACCAATATAATTTTTACATTTCCATAATTTATACATGGTATGCCTAATAAAACGTGTATATCGGAGTGAGATCCTAGATGTTAAAACAAGGGAATTACAGTATTGAGCTATTTGAACAGACTATTGTGGTGCGTTTTTTCAATAGTTGGACCATAGAAACTTCATTAAAAATGTGTGAAGAATTCCAAAAAGCAGCTCTACAAATTTCAGATAAACCATGGGCATGCATTGTTGATTTAAGTCACTGGGATTTTGGTGGACCCGACGTTTGGGAGCCAATACTCAAAGTAAATGATTGGTGTACAAAAAACGGACAAGCAATAGAGGCGGTTATTTGCATTAATGAATTGCAAAAACATGTTATGGAAGTTACCCACAAAGCGTTACCAAAAACCGAGTCTGCCTTCTTCAATAGCGAAGTTGCGGCAAAAAAATGGCTTAATGATTGCGGATTTGTAATTTAGAAAACATCTATAACATTGTTAGGTAAAATTACAAAAGCGTTAGCTCAGATAAAGCATTTTTTATTGATCTAACACTTTCGTTATACACCTATGACATAAAGGACATAAAGCTTACCGTTACAAAATATCCGGGTACTGCTCTTTTAGTCTTTCTAAGGAAGGGTCATTAACTTTCATTAGTTCGTCGGCAAGCAGTTCTACCATTTTACGCTTTTGATTAACATGCAATGCACTCGAAATAAGGTTCTTCATTTCTACGCTATCATTGTTTAAATCATACAACTCATCACGGCTATCGCTTGGATACCAAACAAACTTCCAATCAGGTGTTCTAACCGCTCGAATACCAAACCACGAGCCGTTGTACCATTCGTAAGCATATAAACTACTGTCAATTTGACCCGCTTCGGCTTTATCCCCTTCCTTCATTAACGGAATAAGGCTGTGTCCATCAACATCACCGTCTGGTTTAACATCCATAATTTCTGCTAATGTTGGTGCAAGGTCTATCATCGATACTTGGCGTTTTACTGTTTTAGCTTTAATGTTAGGCGATTTAATCAGCAATGGCATTCTCATAAGCTCTTCATACGCGTATGGCCCTTTATCATACAACGAGTGCTCACCTAACATGCTCCCTTGATCACCAATTAATACGATATGTAAATCTTCGTATAAACCCAATGCTTTTGTAGTTTCAATAATTTCACCGACAGCCCTATCAACCATTGCAATAGCGCCATAATAATAGCTTCTAGATTTTCTCCAATCACTATCCGTCATATGTTGAGTGTCGTGCCATGGCCAATAAATTCCGTCTTGCACCATTGGCTTATAATCTCTTGAAACTGCGTGATTTTTTGGTAGCTCAACCGTTGCTGAATCATACATACTCGCATATGGTTCAGGCACCTTGTAAGGAGGATGTGGCTGATGAAAACTAATAACACCAAAAAATGGACGACTGTCGTTCGCTGCAACAGCTAACATTGATTTACCGTCTTTTACTTTTTTTGCTGTTTTTGTATTTTTATACGTACCTGGAAGTGTTTTAAAATACTCCTTTTTTTCACCATTTTCGTCCCGCTTACCTAAATTATATCCCTTTACTGTTTCAGGGCGACCATAAGGTGTATAAGGACGAACTTTATGATTTTTAGGTTGGTGCTCTTTACCTTTAGTAAATTCTGCACCTCGTTGTTTTGGTCCATCATGTCCTAAATGCCACTTGCCAACGTAGCCAACCATATATCCTTTGTCAGCAGCACGTTTAATAATACCACCTTCCGTATTAGGTAATTTAGACAACCTCGAATGAAATAACGCTACGTTATCATCCAGCCCGTTTTTGTGGCCCCACCGCCCTGTAAAAAAAGCAGCCCTCGATGGAGAACATAATCCAGTGGTTGTCATAGCATTATCAAACCGTACGCTTTCACTCGCTAATGCATCAATATTAGGCGTATTAACTGGCCCTCCACGATATGAAAATGTGTCAAACCTCATATCGTCAAACATCAATACAAGCACATTGTTTTTTACTTCAGTTGCAACAACATTGTTACTACTCACGAAAATAAGTGTAGTAGCGCACATCGCCAATAGCTTTTTGATAGTAATAGCCTTCATTTAATTTCCAAAAATTGACCACCAACTAGATGATTTATCAGTGGTAGTATTTGGTTGATTCCATACAACAGGCATAAATACCGTCATTTCTGCAACGCCCCTGTTACTCCACGAGTAATATGGGATAAGTTGGGTTGTGTGTTGGTCGAACGTCGGTTGGCTAACCTTTTTATAGAGCTCGTTATCAGGATTGTCTTTACGTATTAACAACTCACCAGATAAAGCAACAATGGTGTCATTACTTCCAGAGAAATTAGCAATTAGTTCAGGTTTGAACGTCGAGTTGCCTGATATATACACATCGAGGATTTCGGTATCTTTTGGCATATCAATTGACTCAGCTACGTATACTACAGGGCCACGTTTTACCGCTACCTGATTGCGTGTTTCTTCAATCAATGGGTTTCCTTCAATTAAATCGACCTGTAAAGGCAAGTTTAGTGTAATTTTATCGCCAGACTTCCACTCTCTGTTTAAAGTAACATACTGACCACTTGATGTGTCTACCCCTGCGTTTTCACCATTAACAGTTAGTTGAGCGCCGACAGCCCAATCAGGTATTCTTAACAATAAATCAAATGCTGAAGATTTAGCTTCATTTACAACAAATTCAACTTTACCTTTCCATGGGTATTCTGTTTTTTGCGAGAGCTTTAAAACACTTCCGTCCAATAGTTTGGTATTTAACGTATTGCCACCATATAAGTTAACCGCAATACCATTATCTGTAAGGCTATACGCCCAACCAGACAACTTAGCTAACGTTCTTATTAGGTTAGGCGGACAACAAAAACAATTTAAATATGACTCTCTTTTCAATGTAGCTGTTGTACCTTTTTTACCAAAGCGGCTCGTTGACACTTTATGTGTTCGTCTTAACGGATTTGTATAAAAATAGTGTTTTCCATCGGCACTAATACCAGAAAGCGCACTGTTATATAAAACGGTTTCCATTACATCTGCATGTTTCGAGTTACCGCTAATACCTAGCATGCGCCAGTTAAACATAGCGTTAGTAATATTGGCACAGGTTTCATTATACGAAGTTGAATTTGGCATAATGTAGTCATCTAAAAATGCCTCATGAACCATATCTTTGTTACTAGATATACCATGATGAGCTTGACCTATAGCGCCAGTAACAAACATTTTTTTCTGGTTAGCACTTGTCCAGATACGTTCTAAAGCTTTTATCAATGCTTTTTCGCCAGTTTCAGCGTAAACATCGGCAGCACCCGCATAATAATACATAGCAAGAACTGCATGACCTACCGCATTACTTTCTTTACGAAGAGGTGTTCGTTCTTGCACCATATCTCCAGTCATGTTTAAACGTGTTGTGTCATTAAGCTTTGTATTACCTCCGCGCATATTAATAAAAAGCTCAGCTAGCTCTAAGTAACGCTTATCTTTTTCTTGTCGATAAAGCTCGACGAGGCCAATAATCTGAGTTTGGTTAAAACCAAACCGAGCAAGATGTTCAGGACGAGAAATAAATGTGTCGTAAATTAAGTTAGCGTTTTTAATCGCTATATCTAAAAAGTTACGCTGCCCTGTAACTCTGTGATGAATAATTGCAGCGTAAATTAAATGACCACTATTATACATTTCATGATACTTACGATTTGTATATGGCTTTATATCTTTGATAATACTGTGGGTTTGCAAATAACCATTAGGTTGTTGCGCTTTTGCTATTACACTAATTATTTCATCAATTTGTTTTATTAGCGCAGGATCTTTATTAATGGCATACAGATACATTGTCGATTCAAGCCATTTATAAAAATCGCCATCGTGAAATGCGAAACCTTTGGCCTTACCTTCTTTTAGCCCAGCCGCTATTTTAAAGTTGTTGTATCCATGACCAATATCACCTTTTAATAACTCGCCCATATATGGGATCATTGTGCTTTCAAGCATAGTAAACTTGTCAGCCCAAAACCCCTCTGTCCATTTAGCATCGCCAATACCAATATTTTTAAATTTTACATAGGGGCTATCACGATTATTAGATATTCCTAACGTATCGTACGCCCAAGAGTTTAATGACAATAAACAAGAACCAACTAAAACAACCTTTTTGATCGAAAACATTTAACACCCCCAAAATAAGGATAACGCTATCCCACAATATGTAAAACTGTATAACATTGAATATTTCATATCAACAAAACTTTATGAAAAACTAATAATAAAAATTAAAGAGCCTTATTTTCAACAAGTTAATGACAAAATATTGAGCAAGCGCTATCCCAAAAGTACCAAATGCAGATTATATGACGAAGAGATAAACGAAGAGATAATTAACAAACTTAACTAGCGCTAAATCTAACGGAAGCAAGTAACAAGTGAAGAATTAGACGTGATAAACGAAAAAAACCGCAACTTGTTAAAGTTGCGGTTTTTCGAAATGTGGCGGTGAGATAGAGATTTGAACTCTAGAAGGGCTACAAACCCTTGCCGGTTTTCAAGACCGGTGCTTTCGACCACTCAGCCATCTCACCAGATATTCTAAGCAAGTGCTTGCTTGAGAACGAGGCGAATATTAAAGTGTGTCATAAAGCTTGTAAAGCATTAATTTACATAAAATGTTTGTTTGCTGACTAATTAATCGTTTTGACTCCTATTTATACTAATTTCGAGAATTGTTATGTCCCAAGACCCTACTTGCCGCTGCCCTTGGCTTGATACTTCTAAACCTGATTATATTGATTACCATGACAATGAATGGGGAATACCCGTTTTTGACGACCAAAAGCTCTTCGAAAACTTAATCCTTGAGTCAGCTCAAGCGGGTTTAAGTTGGTATACGATTCTAAAAAGACGAGATGGATACCGAAAAGCTTTCAAAAACTTTAACGTTGAGAAAGTTGCGCTATTTACTCAACAAGATATAGACGACCTCGTACAGAACCCTGAAATAATTCGCCACAGAGGGAAAATTGAAGCAACTGTTAATAATGCTAAATGCTTTTTGGCAATACAAAGTGAATACGGTAGTTTTTCTCAATACTTGTGGAAATATGTAAATAACAAAACCATCGTAAATAACTGGAAAAACAACAACGACTACCCTGCTACAAGCAAAATTTCTGATAAATTAAGTAAAGATTTAAAAAAGAAAGGCTTTAAGTTTGTAGGTTCAACGATTTGTTATGCTTATATGCAAGCATGTGGCCTAGTAAATGATCACAGTATCGACTGTTACAAACAGTCACAAATAATTCAACAATTTAACCAACTAGAGGCATAGCATTTTAAAAATCATCATGCCATAATATGTCGTAATGGTTATGAAATTTGTTTAATAAATCTTGAACTTCATTAATATGACCATATCTAAGAAGTATAACTACGTTTTTTAAAGGAAATAGTATGCAATCAAATATTAGTTTAAATGCGAGCAAAAGCTCGGCAATTGAAATTAATAAAGTATTAAAAAATACTTACATGTTGTTATCAATGACATTAGCATTTAGTGCTGTTACTGCTGGTATATCTATGGCTATGGGTTTATCTCACATGGTTGCATTAGTTATGTCATTAGTTGCATTCGGTTTGTTATTTGTTGTTCACAAGAAAGCTGACCAAGCAAGTGGTATCTTTTGGGTATTCGCTTTTACTGGTTTAATGGGTGCTTCTTTAGGTCCAATGTTAAATCACTACGCTGCGTTACCTAACGGTGGCTCTTTAATTATGCAAGCGCTTGGTGGTACTGCATTAATATTTTTTGCTTTATCTGGTTATGCGTTAACAAGTAAAAAAGACTTCTCATTTATGGGTGGCTTTTTAATGGTTGGGCTTATCGTTGCTTTAGTAGCAGGCCTAGCAAACATGTTTTTCCAAATTCCAGCTTTATCATTAGCAATTAGTGCTGCAATTATTATGGTTATGTCTGGTTTAATTTTGTTTGATACTAGCCGCATCATTCACGGCGGTGAAACAAACTACATCAGAGCAACAGTATCTTTATACTTAAACGTATATAATATTTTTGTTCACTTATTACACTTATTAGGTGTATTCGGCGGAGATGACTAATAAACGTTAAGTTTTAGTTATTATCTGTTTATAATAAGGCCTCGCTTAGCGAGGCTTTTTTATTTCTAACGCAAAACATTACTCTTGGAAAACAAGTGAAAACACTCTCAATTGTTGTAACAACTCCACCTTACAGCCCTTTAACCATTACGGCTATTAACTATATCAAGTCGGCAATAGCGTTAGGTGTATCTATTAATGGTGTATTCTTCTATCAAGACGGAGTTATAAATGCGAGTGAACATCACACTATTCCAAATGATGAATACCAAGTATTAACCGAATGGAAGGCACTTAATAAAAATCATAATATTCCTTTACATGTTTGCGTATCTGCAAGCGAAAAAAGAGGGTTAAGTGATGAAATTACCATTAATGCTCAACAAACCACAAACATTAACGAATGTTTTACGGTATCAGGCTTAGGTGAACTCGTTGAACTCTCAACCAGCTCAAAGCGAGTGGTACAGTTTTAATGAACAATAATACTAAACACATAGCCATATTAAATGCATCAGCTGCTACCGCCCCATCAGCAAAAGACGCTTTGGATACAACATTGATATACGCGTCATTTGAACAGCCTATTTCATTGTTTTACCAAGGAGAAGGCGTTAGACAACTAGTGAATAATCAAGACTTAACTACGATTCACGTAAAAGACTTTTTAAAAACAATGTCGGCGTTTTCATTTTACGATATCGAAAATATTTACGTGTGCGAAAATTCATTAAAGAGTCGTTTATTAGCGGCTAATTTCCATATTGAAAACGTACAAGTGTTAACACCGCACGAATTTGCAAATAAACTACATGAGCATCAAGTAATATTGAGATTTTAGATAAGATGAAAGTATTACATTTATTAAGAACATCAGCATACAACACTCCAGATTTATCTGAATGTTTAGCAACATTTCAACCGAACGATCAATTAGTTTTATTAGATGACGGTTGTTACAACTTAACCCACGTTTTACTGAATGAATTTATAGAAAATAATGGTGCACAATGTGTGTCATTTATAAAAGATCATGCAACAGCTAGAGCGATGGAAACAAACAGCAAATCTAACGTTAACGCAATAAATTTAGATACATTAGTTAATTTAACTTTTGAATGTGACTCGGTAATAACATGGCAATAGAACTTAACAACACTACATATGAAACAGACAAACATGGTTACCTAATTGATTACACCGTTTGGTCTGAAGAGCTAGCTCCTTTGTTGGCAGAAACCGACAATATTGAACTTACCGAAGCACATTGGGAAATAATCACATTTGTTAGAGAGTTTTATATTACTTACAATACATCGCCCGCTATTAGAGCGTTAACAAAAGCATTGAAAGAAAAGTTTGGAGAGAGCAAAGCAAGTAGCAGATACTTGTTTAAACTGTTTCCGGACGGGCCAGCAAAACAAGCAACTAAATATGCAGGTTTACCAAAGCCTGCAAGATGTTTATAACGAATAAAGCTTAATGTAAAAGATTAACCAATTACACTGCTATGTTGACATGACTACCAAGTGTAGGAGATGTAGCAACATTTGATTGAGTAGGTACGGTACTCGATTCAATTAAGCTCAATACCATCTGCCCTTCTATCGTTTGCTGCTTTTTTGCTAAGCTAGCCGAAAGTATTTCATGCGCTCCCTCTGTTTGTAGAGGAATTCCGTTCGCACCGTTAAGCGTTACCGACATATATCAATCCTTAAATGCTGTTATCTATTAATTATTGACGAAGATATTAAAAAGGTAAAGTAAAAAAACGCAGAGCCCTAATGGGACTCTGCGTTTTATAACTAAAAGTAACCGTAAATTACGCTAATGGTAATGTTGGAATTTCAATTCCAGCCATTTCTAACATTACACGTACTACCTGACAGCTGTAACCAAACTCGTTATCGTACCACACGTATAACACAGCACGATCACCATCAACAATAGTTGCTTGAGAATCAACAACACCAGCATAGCGAGAGCCAACTAAATCGGTAGACACTATTTCAGTAGATGCCGTGTAATCAACTTGGTTCTGTAAAGCTGAGTTTAATGAAATCTGCCTTAAATAATCATTAAGTTCTGTTTTGCTCGTAGATTCTTTTAAGTTCAAGTTCATAATAGCCATTGATACGTTTGGCGTAGGTACTCGAATAGCGTTACCTGTCAATAAACCATCAAGCTCTGGTAATGCTTTTGCTACAGCTTTTGCAGCACCTGTAGTACTGATAACCATATTTAATGGTGCGCTACGACCACGACGTGGTGCTGGGTGATAGTTATCAATTAAGTTTTGGTCATTCGTATAAGAATGAACTGTTTCAACGTGGCCGTTTTTAATACCAAACTTGTCGTTTAACGCTTTCAGCACTGGTGTAATAGCGTTAGTTGTACAGCTTGCAGCAGAAACGATCGTGTCGTCTGCTTTGATCATTTTATGGTTTACGCCATATACAACGTTTTTAATATCACCTTTTGCTGGTGCCGTTAGAAGCACTTTGTTAACACCTTTAGATTTAAGGTGTTGACCTAAGCCGTCTTCATCGGTCCAAATACCTGTATTGTCTACAACTAGTGCGTTATCAATACCGTATTCAGTGTAATCAATTTCCGCTGGAGATTTTGCGTAAATTACTTTAATAAATGCACCGTTTGCTTTAATTACATTGTTTTCTTTATCAATAGTAATACTACCGTTAAATGCACCATGCACAGAGTCTCTACGCAATAAACTTGCACGCTTTTCTAAGTCGCCATCTTTACCAGGACGAATAACAATCGCTTTAAGGTTTAATGTAGAACTTGGGCCTGCACGCTCAATCAGTAAACGAGCAAGTAAACGACCAATACGGCCAAAACCATATAACACAACATCTTGAGACTTTTGCTCTTCAGTGTGGTTATAAATGGTGTTTAGTTCTTTATTTAAGAACTGCTCAATAGACAAACCATTCGCTTCACCTTTAAACATGTAACGGTACGCCAATTTACCTACATCAATACGCGCTGGCGACAATGGTAATTTACTTAACGCTTCAATAAACGGGTAGCTTTCGCGTAGTCTTAACTTAGTCTCTTCATGAAGAGCAACAGATTTATGAGCCTTGATAATATCGATAGCAGACGCATTAACTAATGGACGTCCATGAACAGATATTTCAATACCTTTATTTCTAAACAACTGACCAATAATTGGCTGCATGTTTTCAGCAAGAGTTTGTCTTTCTTGCCAACTACTTTGATATTGCTCTTCAAGTATACTTGTCATTATTTAAACCTTTTTATGTCTGTTGATTCAACGATAAGCTATGATTAAGACTATACAAATTGAGTATAGTAAATTTGCGCGCATTGTAATTGATTGTGAAATATTTCACCACCACTTACAGAAAAAAAATAGATAAAAGCTGAGATTAGAATGTTTTTTAAACGATTTTACGTTTTATGTTCCATAATTGCCCTTTTAGGGTGCGACCGAAAGCCAAATTTTGCAGACCTTTGTGAAGAACATCCAAACATCTGTCAAGAATTTAAAGAAGACACTTGGTGTAAGCGAGAGCGGATCTCAGTGGGCTTTTCAAACCTACATCATTTAGAAGCACCAACCGACGAAAATAAATACAACCAACTTATCAGTTATGAAAACTATGCTAAGTGTATGACGCATGCGTCGAAAATCGAGCACATAAAGTTTAAAGAAAAGAAGTCAATGCGTATTAGCAACGTTGCTAAAGCTAAGGAAAGAATTGCAGAAATTTCGAAAGAAACCCAAAATTCTAATCACCCAGGGATTTTATACTATCAATGGAGTAGGTATTTAAATAACAACGCACTACAGGCGTTTTTAGCTTTGGAAGACACTAACGAACTTGAAACTCCGCACCTTCAATTTAATTTAGCAACCTATTACGCAAAAATAGATCAAAATAAAACACTAAAATTACTTTATCATGCATTGGAACTTACCAATAAAGATGAACCAATTAACACCGAGATATTTAAATCGATCTCAACCATATTTGCTGACAAGAAAAAACAAAAGCAAGCGTACATTTGGTCAAAAATTCTGTCGATGCACTCTCCTGATGACGAATCGATAAGTAGCGAATCATTAGAAGAGTATGCAAAAGCATTCAAACTTGACCACAAGTACCTAGACATGATCGCAAATGCGACACTAGAAAAAATTATGAAAGGCGAATTTACCGCCCCTCAATCATAAATAAGACAGGATAGTTAGCGCAGGGCTATGATTTAACAAATTGTAAGCTTAAAGAATTAACGCAATATCGTTTTCCCGTGGGCTGAGGGCCATCGTCAAACACATGGCCCAAATGCGAATCACACGCTTTACATAAAATTTCAATTCTTGTCATATGTAAAGAGTTGTCTTCCTTATAACTAACACGTTCTTTTATTGACTGATAAAAGCTTGGCCAACCACATCCTGCATTAAACTTATGTTCAGACTGAAATAAAGGAGCGTCACAGCAAGCACAAGCATACGTTCCCTCTTCCCAATGATCGTTATATACTCCCGTAAACGGCCGTTCGGTCGCAGCTAACCTACAAACTTTATAAGCTTCAGGCGACAACTTATTTTTATAATCATCCTCTTTCATATGACCTCTTAATTTACGTTAATTAGCAATAACTTTATGTTGTTTCACTATATCAAATATAACTATATAGGACTGCTTTTCTAATGCTATTTTGTTCTAAAGTTTTAATATTGATGTAAATAATAAGGATATATACTACAAAGATAGAATTTTACGTAAAAAACGTGAGTTAAAAGAAGTTTTACGTAACTTTTACTTGATGTTTTTTCAAAATGATGTAATTTTACTACATTATTATTTTTTAGGATTAAGTTATGACTATTAGAGTAGGTATTAACGGATTTGGTCGTATCGGCCGTTTCGTATTTAGAGCAGCTTCAGAAAGAAGTGACATTGAAATTGTTGGTATTAACGACTTAATTGATGTTGATTACATGGCTTACATGCTTAAGTATGACTCAACACATGGTCGTTTCAACGGTACTGTTGAAGTTGAAGGTGGTAACTTAATCGTTAACGGTAATACTGTTCGCGTTACTGCAGAACGTAACCCAGAAGATTTAAAATGGAATGAACTAGACGTAGACGTTGTTGTAGAGTCTACTGGTTTATTCTTAACAGATGAAACAGCTCGTAAGCACATCACTGCTGGTGCAAAGAAAGTTATCCTTTCTGCTCCATCTAAAGATGCTACGCCAATGTTCGTTGCTGGTGTAAACCTTGATACTTACGAAGGACAAGATATCGTTTCAAATGCATCTTGTACTACTAACTGTTTAGCTCCTATCGCTAAAGTATTAAACGATAAGTGGGGTATCGCTGACGGTTTAATGACAACCGTTCATGCGACTACAGCTACACAAAAAACTGTAGATAGCCCTTCAGCAAAAGACTGGCGTGGTGGGCGTGGTGCAGGACAAAACATTATTCCTTCATCAACAGGTGCAGCTAAAGCGGTAGGTAAAGTTATTCCTGAACTTAACGGTAAATTAACAGGTATGGCATTCCGCGTTCCAACTCCTGACGTTTCAGTTGTAGATTTAACAGTTAACTTAAAAACTCCAGCTACTTACCAAGAAATTTGTAACGCAATGAAAGACGCCGCTGAAGGCGACTTAAAAGGCATTTTAGGTTACACAGAAGATCAAGTTGTATCAAACGACTTTATCGGCGAAACATGTACTTCAGTATTCGATGCTAACGCTGGTATTGCGTTAACAGATACTTTTGTAAAAGTTGTATCTTGGTACGACAACGAAATTGGTTACTCAAACAAAGTTTTAGATTTAGCAGCGTTTGTAACTAACTTCAACAAGTAAACCTTGTTCATTTAGTAAAAACAAAAGCCAAGCAGATGCTTGGCTTTTTTAATGCTTTTTATACATAAACTAGCTACATAACTTATTTAGTGTAAAAGGCTTTTTTCAAAAACGCGTATACTTCTGTTCTTCAATCCATAATTACCACTCAACTTGAATGTTTTGAATAGTTATCACGCGCGTAGCGTACCTTCGCAAACGACCACATCACAAATTTTAGGCAATAAAAAAGGCCAGATAAATCTGACCTTTCAAATAAAAAACGATAATCGTTATTTTACGTGAGCCAAAGCTTGGCCGGCAATATCAGTAATTGCAGACCAGTTTTTGTCTGCAACGACATTGTCTGGTACTAACCATGAACCACCACAACATGAAACGTTTGGTAATGCTAAGTAATCACGAATATTGTTAACATTAATGCCGCCTGTTGGGCAGAATTTAATATCAGGGAATGGTCCACCAATAGATTGAATAGCTTTAACACCACCCGATGCTTCCGCAGGGAAGAATTTCAAATGGTCGTAGCCGTAATCAATACCGTCCATTAACTCTGAGATAGATGAAATACCAGGAATTAACGCGATATCACCTTCTTTACCAGCTTGTAACAAGTCTTTAGTTAATCCAGGGCTTATTGCAAACTTTGCACCAGCGTCTTGACATTGTTGAAGCATCGCACGGTTAGTAACCGTACCTGCACCTACTACTGCTTCAGGTAATTCTTTAGCGATAATACTAATAACATCTAGTGCAGCTGGTGTACGTAAAGTTACTTCTAGTACTTTTACGTCTGCAGCTAACAAGGCTTCAGCAATTGGTAAAGCGTCTGCTACGTCTTTAATTACTAGTACAGGAACAATCGGTCCCATGGCAAAAAGATCTTTTGGCGATACTTGCCAATTAGTTGATAACGTCATAATTCCTCTTTATTGATTAGTTGAAGTTAGCTGTTGGCAAAGAAACGCAGATGCACCAATTAAACCAGGCTGTGGTTCAGTGATAACAAATGTAGGAATCGCTTGATTAAACGCTTCAAATCTTCCTTTTGCTTCAAAGCGACTTCTAAAGTTGCTGTTTTGAACATATTCGATAAACCGAGGAACAATACCTCCGGCAATGTACACTCCACCAAAACTTGCTAAAGTTAGCGACAAGTTTCCAGCAAAGCTTCCTAAAATTTCACAAAATTTATCTAAAGACGCTTTACAAACATCGCAATCGTTATTAATCGCTCTTTCTGTAATATCTTTAGCTTCTAATGCTTCAGACTCTTGACCTTTAATCCACATCATTGCTTGATAAATTTGTTGGATACCTAAACCTGATAACAATTGTTCATACGAAACGTGTTCATATTTAGTTAACAAGAAATTCAAGATTTGGATTTCAGTTTCATCGATAGGAGCGAAATCTACATGACCGCCCTCACCTCCTAAACTGATCCATTGACCATTTGCATGAACAACATTTGCTACACCTAAGCCTGTACCTGGTCCACAAATAGAAATAGGTTTATGCTCTATAACCTCACCACCGCCTATTTTAACTTTTTGGTCACCAGTTAACGTAGGTACGGCATGAGCAATAGCGGTATAGTCATTAATAAAATACATTTGTGACAAATTTAACGTTTGTTTAAGTTCTTTTTTAGAGAACTCCCACGGCAAATTCGTCATAGACATTTGATCTTTGTCTACAGGGCATGCTATTGCAAAACACGCATTAACCTCTGTAGATTCAGTATCAAAACCTGTTAAGTAGTCTTGTATAATTTCAGCTAAACCTGAAAATTTATTACATTGGTATAGCTTAAGGTTATCGATCTCACCCATACCTGTTGTGGTACCAATACGTAAATTAGTACCACCAATGTCAGCAATTAAATTAATAGCGTTACTCATTGCGCTTAATCTTCCGAATCAAACAGTGAACAAGCTCCAGTATTAGCTGAGCTTAAAGATTTACGCATAAAGCCAAATAGCTCACGCCCTAGGCCTTCATGATGGCCATTTACTTGAAATTGTGCGCATTCACGATTAGCAAGCTCTTCTTCACTTACCATCAGTGTTAACTCGCCTGTTTCACCATTCATCGAGATCATATCGCCGTCTTGAACTTTAGCGATCAAACCACCGTCTAAAGCTTCAGGACACAAGTGGATAGCAGCTGGAACTTTACCCGATGCACCCGACATACGACCATCTGTAAGCAAAGCAACTTTATAGCCTTTATCTTGTAACACACCAAGTGGTGGAGTCAGCTTATGTAATTCAGGCATACCACGAGCTTTTGGCCCTTGGAATCGTACTACTGCAACAAAATCTTTGTCTAATGCGCCTGATTGAAAAGCAGCGTCTAAGTCGTTTTGATCTTCAAATACAACCGCCGGAGCTGTCACAATTTCACAACCTGGACGTAATGAAGACGTTTTAATAACAGATATACCTAAGTTACCTTTAAGTACTTTTAAACCACCGTCTTCTTTAAACGGCGTAGCAACCGTAGCAATAACTTCTTTATCGCCTGATTCAGTAGCACCATCTACCCATTTCAACTCACCGTTTTCCAAGACTGGTTTTTTGGTGTAACGAGAAAGGCCACGACCACAGATAGTTTCAACGTCTTCGTGAACTAAACCACCGTCAATTAACTCTTTAAATAACAGTGCCATACCACCTGACTGTTCAAAGTGGTTAATGTCTGCATGGCCATTTGGATAAATACGCGTAATAAGAGGAACAGCGTCAGAAATATCATTGAAATCTTGGAAATCGATAATAATACCAGCGGCACGAGCAAACGCGATAATATGCATTGTTAAGTTTGTTGAACCACCTGTAGCTGTTAAACCAACAATTGCGTTAACAATTGAACGTTCGTCAATCATTTCACCAATAGGCATATAGTTGCCCGCTTGCTGCGTTAAGCGTGTAACTTGACGTGCTGCGGCTTTCGTAAGTTCTTCTCGAAGTTCAGTATTTGGAGCAACGAATGAAGCACCTGGTAAATGTAAACCCATTACTTCAATAACTAACTGGTTAGAGTTTGCTGTTCCGAAGAATGTACACGTACCTGCACTATGGTAAGAAGCAGACTCTGCTTCAAGTAGCTCTTCTTTACCTACTTCACCTTTAGCAAACTTCTGGCGAACACGTACTTTTTCTTTGTTTGGAATACCTGAAGGCATAGGCCCCGCTGGTACAAATACAGTAGGAAGATGACCAAATGTCATGCTAGCAATCATTAAACCCGGTACGATTTTGTCACATATGCCCAGCATTAATGCGCCGTCAAACATATTGTGAGATAAACCAACCGCTGTAGACATTGCAATAACATCGCGGCTCATTAGGCTTAAATCCATACCTGGTTGGCCTTGAGTTACCCCGTCACACATTGCTGGTACGCCACCAGCAAACTGCGCTACACCGCCCGTTTCAGAAACAGCTTTTCTGATAATATCAGGGTATGTTTCATAAGGCTGATGTGCAGAAAGCATATCGTTGTACGCTGAAATAATTGCGATATCAGAATGATTAATACCACGTAATTTTTGCTTGTCTTCTTTACCACAAGCTGCAAAGCCGTGCGCTAAGTTACCACAAGACAAACTCGCGCGATGTACGGTATTTGATTTAGCAGCTCGAACCTTCGCTAAATATGCACTACGTGTATCTTTACTGCGCTCAATAATGCGCTGGGTAATGTCTACAATTTCTTTTTTCATGGTTATTCTGCCCAATAAACTTGTGTTTCAATATTTTGATTTTGTAAGAAAGCTCTAATAGGCATCTCAAAAAAGTCATTACCTGAATTTGCTTGTTCAAGTACTACTTTTTTATTATCACCACATACGTGCAAAATAACGTTCTTACTCTGAATTAAGTGAGAAAATGTAAATGTGATACGATCATTTGGCGCCGTTTTAGGAACAACTTTCATCAAGGCTGTTGAATTTTCAACATCTAAGCCTTCTTTAATTTGGTCGCTACATGGAAATAACGACGCTGTATGACCATCTTCACCCATACCTAAAATAAGTACGTCAAGTGGAAGTAATGATGATTTAGCTTCTGAATTAAGTTCAGTTAGCGTTTCTTCTGAAAGCTCACCTCTTTTCAAATGAAAAAATGTCGCACTCTCAGCTTTATTTTGTAATAAATTTTCATGTACTAAGCGTGTATTACTTGCATCGCTTTCAAAGTCTACCCAACGTTCGTCCGCAAGAGTAATTGTTACTTTGTCCCAAGCTAGGTCAAATTGTGATAACGCTTTGAAGAAACCTTTCGGTGTTGAACCACCAGATACAGCAATACTTGCTTTACCTTTTTCTGCAATCGCTTTAGTTAATTCACTCGCTACATGTGACGCAAGTGACTCATCCAATTCGTTACGAGAGTTAAATTCGTTCATTTTATGCATGATTATTCTACCCACTGTCTGTCGTCACGTGCGATTAATGAAATTGAAGACACTGGTCCCCAAGTTCCCGCAGGGTAAGATTTAGGTGCTTCTTTACTTTCTTCCCATGCTTCAATAATTCCGTCAGCCCAAGTCCAAGCAGCTTCCACTTCGTCTCGACTTACGAATAAAGACTGGTTGCCGTTAATGACTTCAAGCATTAATCGTTCGTATGCGTCAACAACACGTTGGTTTTCATAGGTATCTGAAAAACTCAAATCTAGTTTGTTTTCTTGAATATGCATTTGAGACGCAATACCAGGGATCTTGTTCATCATTTGTAACTCAACACCTTCGTCTGGTTGTAAACGAATAGTCAGTTTATTTGATGGTAATTCCGCATAGCTGTCTTTAAATATGTTATGTGGCTGTTCTTTAAAGTGAACAACGATTTCACTGTGCTTAGCAGGCATTCTTTTACCAGTACGTAGGTAAAATGGAACACCAGCCCAACGCCAGTTGTCTATTTCAGCTTTTATAGCAACAAAGGTTTCAGTATCACTATTTTCTTTGGCGCCTTCTTCATTTAAGTAACCCGGAACAGGTTTACCTTTTAAGAAACCGTCTGCGTATTGCCCACGCACGGTGTTGTCTTTAACATTTAGACGATCAATAGGTACAAGCGCTTTTATCGCTTTTAGTTTTTCCGCACGAATACTGTCTGCACTTAGATCAGCTGGCGGCTCCATTGCTAATAAAGAAAGGATTTGCAATAAGTGGTTTTGGATCATGTCACGCATTTGACCAGCGTCATCATAAAACCCCCAGCGCCCTTCAATACCAACACTTTCAGCCACAGTAATTTGAACATGGTCAATACTGTTTCTGTCCCAGTTAGTTGTGAACAATGAGTTTGCAAAACGAAGTACCAATAAATTAAGTACAGTTTCTTTACCTAGGTAATGGTCAATTCTATAAATTTGGTTTTCTTTGAAGAAACGAGAAACTTGGTCGTTAATCACTTTAGAAGACTCTAAACAATGACCAATTGGTTTTTCCATAACAACACGATCTTTATCTGTAATTAATTTAGCAGCATGTAAGCCGTCACAAATATCACCGAAAATAACAGGTGCTGTTGAGAAGTAATATACGCGTGTATCGTTTCCGTCTTTTAACGTTTTAGCTAAATTTTTAAAAGATGCCGTTTGTTTAAAATCTAATTGTTGGTAAACCAAACGATTTAAAAACGTTTCTAATACATCTTTATCCAAGCCTGTTTTTACAAACTTAGTTAAATTCTCTTTAACTATTTCAATAAAATCTTTTAAGTTGTGCTCTTGGCGAGCAACACCAACTATTCTACTTTCTGGGTTGAGTAAGCCAGCACTTTCTAGCTGGTATAAGGCAGGTAATAATTTACGTCGAGATAAATCACCTAATGCGCCAAAAATTACAATTTCGCTCGGAGATTGACTATCAAAGTTACTCATAAATACGTTTCTCTAGTTCGTGTAGGGTATCTAAACTATATATTATGATAATTTATCCTGTGCTAGTCCATCAGTAAAGAACTTTTTGTAATTTTATTACAAAATCCGTTTTGTTATAGTTTTATTACCTTTTATATGTTTTATGCTTACCAAAACAATTAAAAATTTGCCTAAAATCCGGTTTTTAATTATATTATGTAAAAATATGAAATAAATTTTCATATTTTCTGTTGGATATGCAGAAAATAAATTACAGTTAATACACAAGTAAAAAAGATCTAGGGTTATAATAAATGAATATATTAGAAAAAATCGCCAATGAACTAGACACCTTTAGCAAATCAGAACGAAAAGTTGCGGAAGTTATATTAGCCTCACCAAGTACTGTTATACATGCTAGTATCGCTGCGTTAGCTAAACAAGCAAACATCAGTGAGCCTACCGTTAACAGATTTTGCCGACGCCTAGATACTAAAGGCTACCCTGACTTTAAATTACACTTAGCGCAAAGCTTGGCTAACGGTACTCCATACGTAAATAGACACGTAGACGAAAATGACAGTGCCGACGAATATACTGTCAAAATATTTGAATCGACAATGGCTAACCTTGAACTTGCTCGTAAAAGTTTAGACCCTTCTACGATCAACCGTTCTGTCGACCTATTAACTCAAGCCAACAAAATATCATTTTTTGGTTTAGGTGCATCTGCTGTTGTAGCACACGATGCTCAAAACAAATTTTTCCGCTTTAATGTTCCTGTTGTTTATTTTGATGACATATTAATGCAACGTATGAGTGCTATAAACAGCCAACAAGGTGATGTGGTTGTACTTATCTCTCATACAGGACGAACCAAATCTCTAGTAGAAGTAGCAAGCCTTGCAAAAGAAAACGACGCTACAGTTATTGGGATTACCTCTGAAGATACTCCACTTGCTAAAGAATGTAGCATTGTTCTTTCTATAGATGTTGCCGAAGATACCGACTTATATATGCCAATGTCTTCACGTATTGCGCAATTAACGTTAATCGACATTCTTGCTACAGGTTTTACTTTGCGTAGAGGAACTAAATTTAGAGATAACCTTAAGAAAGTTAAAGATAGTTTAAGAAGTTCAAGATTTGAAAGAAAAGAGTAGCACTTAAATATTGCTACGACTAACGCCCATAATTTAAATGATAAAGTTAATAGTTAAGGATTAAGATGCCTAGAAGAACGAAGATTGTTGCTACGTTAGGTCCAGCAACTGAAGACAAAGAAGTATTAAAAAACGTTATTGCTGCTGGTGTAAACGTAGTAAGACTTAACTTTTCGCACGGTACAGCGCAAGACCATATTGATCGTGCAAATACTGTTCGTGAAATTTCAAAAGAGCTAGGTGTTTATGTTGGTATTTTAGGTGACTTACAAGGCCCTAAGATTCGTGTATCAACTTTTAAAGATGGACCTATCAAACTTGCTGTTGGCGATAAGTTTGAGCTTGACGCTACTTTAGGTAAAGGCGAAGGTAACCAAGAAAAAGTTGGTATCGATTACAAAAAATTACCTCAAGACGTCAGTGTTGGCGATATTTTATTATTAGATGATGGCCGCGTACAACTAAAAGTATTAAGTAACACAGACACTTCAGTATTTACCGAAGTAACTGTAGGTGGACCTTTATCGAATAACAAAGGTATTAACCGTCAAGGTGGTGGTTTAACCGCTCCTGCTTTAACAACTAAAGATAAAGAAGACATTGTAACTGCAGCTAAAATTGACGTTGACTTTTTAGCCGTATCTTTCCCTCGTGATGCAGCAGATATGCGTGAAGCTCGTTTATTAGCGCAAGAAGCTGGCTGTAACGCTCGTTTAGTTTCAAAAATTGAACGTGCTGAAGCAGTAAACGACGACAAAGTATTAGACGATATTATTTTAGCGTCAGACGTTGTAATGGTTGCTCGTGGTGATTTAGGTGTTGAAATTGGTGATGCTGCATTAGTAGGTAAACAAAAGCACATTATCGCTCGTAGCCGCCAATTAAACCGCGCGGTAATTACAGCAACACAAATGATGGAAACAATGATTGAACAACCTATGCCAACTCGTGCAGAGGTTATGGATGTTTCAAACGCTGTATTAGATGGTACTGACGCGGTAATGCTTTCTGCAGAAACTGCTGCTGGTAAATACCCTGTTGAAACAGTAACAGCTATGGCAAGTGTTTGTGTGGGTGCTGAAGCTCATCGTTCAGTAAATACGTCTAACCATAGATTAGAATTAAAATTCTCTGAAGTTTCTGAAACAATTGCACTTTCAGCAATGTACGCAGCTAACCACCTTGATGGTGTTAAAGCAATTATTGCGTTAACTGAGTCTGGCCACACAAGTAAAATTATGTCGCGTATAACGTCCGGCTTACCTATTTACTCTGTTTCTCGCCACAACAAAACGTTAACAAAATCTGCGATTTACCGCGGCGTTTACCCTGTAGAGTTTGATTCTACAACGAGTAACAACGACACATTATCTAACGATGTACTTAAAACTGTTATTGCTAAGTCAGATTTAAGTGAAGGTGATAAAGTTATCTTTACTCACGGTGACTTAATGGAAACTATTGGCGCTACCAATACGGTTAAAATTTTAACCGTAACAAGTGCACACTTAAGTTAATTTAGAAACTCACTTATAAAGGCAGCTTAGGCTGCCTTTTTTATTGCCTTTAGTTTAACCATCACCGCCCTTAATAAATGCACTAACCCCACTCTCGTTAACGAATAAACACTAGTCCTTCATTTTTATGTTTGATATCAACATATCACTACGCTGAATGTGCTATTTTTTTACAAATAATCTATTAACTTTTAATTTTGCATTGTTAGAAATAATTCGTCGAACGAGGAGTTAACGATGACCTTAAAGCGTATTGGTGTACTTACAAGTGGTGGAGATGCTCCAGGCATGAACGCAGCGATACGAGCTATCGTACTTGGCGCAAATCACCATGGTATTGAAGCAATTGGATTTATGTATGGTTATAACGGTTTGATAAATGATGAGTTTGTTTTACTGACCAACAGCACAGTAAACAACATTATTCATCGTGGAGGCACTATTCTTAAAAGTGCTCGATGTAAAGAGATGCAAACGGAAGAAGGTATAAATCAAGCCACCTCCACACTACTTAAACATAAAATCGATGCGTTAATTGTGATTGGCGGAGACGGCTCATTCAAAGGACTTTTAGCGTTACAAAAAGAATGGAATGGCCAAGTTATTGGTGTACCCGGAACAATAGATAATGACGTAGACAAAACCGACTATACCATAGGATATTCTACTGCCCTTAATACCGCTATCGATGCCATTGATAAAATTAGAGATACCGCAGACGCCTTCGAACGAATATTTATTGTAGAAGTAATGGGCCGTAATAGCGGATTCTTAGCATTCAATGTAGGTATAGCAAGCGGTGCCGAACAAGTTTTATCGTTCGAGAATTTTACTGTTGATGACAGTGAAAAAAAATTACATTCACTTGCTAGCGACATACAACGCGTCATTAAAAAACGTAACGGAAGCTATATTATAGTGATTGCTGAAAACCTTTGGGAAGGCGGAGCCAACAACTTAGCTCAACAATTAAAGGTTAAAGCAGGAATAGATTGTACTGCCTGCATTTTAGGACACATTCAACGAGGCGGTTCTCCTGTCGCCAAAGACAGGATTTTAGCGACTAAAATGGGCGTTGCAGCAATACAAGCTGTGATTTCTGGTAAAACGAGTGTAATGACTGGTGAATGCAATAACGAAGTCAGCTTGTTTGATCTCGAAGCTTCGACACTTCATTACAAAAAAGTGAATCAAAACATAATCGACGCACAGCAAAACATATTAGCGATTAATGCTCAATTTTAAGTATATTTAGGGATATGTATACGATCTGAAAAAAATCGCAATACTGAATAACGCGTTACTGTAAACCACTATAAATCAAAACGCTAAGTTTGGTTAGTATGCATTTATTAGCAAACCTTGTCGAATTAGTAATGCAAACGTAAAGTTACTACGCGTTTACAACTTGCTTTACTTTGTCTTTATAACTTCGACTCACTTTGAGCTCTTTGTCGTTACTCATAACCAAGTAATACTCTCCGTTCATTTGGCTACAAAACTTACTGATATAGTTTTTATTTACCATGGTTGAACGATGACTCCGAATGAAAATTCTAGGATCTAAACTCTCTTCTAACTGCTTCATTGTTTTTCTAAGGATATGCGTTTCACTTTCAGTATGCACACACATGTAATCACCGGCGGCGTCAATCCACAAAATATCTTTAATTGGTACCCTGCTCACTTCACCTGCGTCTTTAATGGCAAGTACATCTGAGTATTGGTTTAAGTTTACAGGTCGATTATTTTCAATGGCTTTTAAAATATCCTTACTATCATTACCTGTAACGTCGCTGACTAATTTCACCAATTTAAGTTTTTGTTCAACGCTTTCTTGGCTCGCTATTTTACTTCTTACACGCTCAAGTGCTTCGCTAATACGGCTTTCATCAGCTGGCTTTAGCAAATAATCTTGAGCATGAATTTCAAAAGCTTTTAACGCATATTCTTCAAATGCCGTTACAAATATAACTAAAGGCATTTTCTCTTGTTGTTCAAGTAATTGACTAACCACTTCAAACCCATTTAGGCCTGGCATTTTTATGTCGATAAACATAAGGTCTGGCTTTAAGGTGTTAACGGCTTCAATTGCTTCTCTTCCATTCGAGCAATCTGCAACAATATTAACGTCTTTATGCTGCTGTAAACGTACGATAAGCCCTTTTCGCGCCAGCGGCTCATCGTCTACAACGATAGTAGAAAGAATATGTGTCATGATCGTGATTCAAACATAAGTGGAATACTTATATTAACTTTAACACCTTTTGGTGAATTGTTGGATACCACTAGCGAATAATCATTATTAAACAAAGCTTCTAAACGCTCTTTGGTGTTTACTAATCCTACCCCTGATTCTCTATAAAGATTACCATCAACAATTTCAGCGCCCGGTCCGTCATCAAATAGCTCAATATATAACTTGTTATCTGAACAATGAACATTCACCGAAATTGTGCCCCCAGACTCTTGTACTGAAATTGCATGTTTGATGGCGTTCTCGGCAATTGGCTGCAATATCATGCTAGGAACAAGTGCAAGCTTGCATTTTTCTTCAATAGAAAAGTTAACGGTAAGACGCTCTTCAAATCGAACTTTTTCAATATCAAGATATAAAGTAAGCACTTGAAGTTCGTTTTCGAGCGTCACTTTTTTCATAGGGTCTTTATCTAGCGTGTAACGTAAAAATTCACTTAACTTTGTCACCATTCCGTTTGCCACTTCATTTTCTTTTACCAAAATAAGTGTGGAAATAGCATTAAGCGTATTAAACAAAAAATGAGGATTTAACTGATAACGCAGCATTTTAAGCTGAGCTTGATGCGCTTCTGTGTTCGCTTTTAACACGTTTTGCTTGGCGGTTTGAAGCATTTGATAATACTTAATGGCAAAGTAAAGAACGCTCCAACCCATCATGATATAGAAAGACCATACGCTATATTTTGTGTAGTAAATAATATGGTCTGGTCGGTATCCGTGTTTGTAAATTTCCCAATAGTTTAGATTTTTAATTACCTGCCAAATAACACCCATACCAAATGACGCAACAACAATAATCAACGCAATGTGCAGCAGTTTGTAATTCCAAATGTATTTATATAAATAGCGTAATGGAATCGTGAGCATCCAACCAGAATAGGCATTAAGAAAAATGATAACGAGAAACAAATCACGTAGGTCATGTAACAAAGAACCAAGATAATGCACCAACGCAAAACCAAGCCAACCTGCGGTATGCATAAGCCAGAATAGCTGATTTTTATTTTGTACTAATTTTTTCCAATCCACAGAATAGCTCTCTATGTGCTCAATAACTAAATTATGCGACAGGAATTAACAAGGCGCACTGTAATTAACCGTGACAATTTTGCGCCCTATCTCATTATGTTATGTAAAACACCAGAATATGAGGAGATTTGATCAAACATCATGAACTGTTGTAAACCTAGCTTATTCAAGGCATCTATACTAAGTTCATCATTTACTTGTTCAGATTGTGATAACGATAAGCTATGAGCTTTATCCAAATACCATAAACCGTTAAGTAATAAAGATGCTTGTAAATAACTGAATAATCTCCCCTGATCAATCACAACATTTTGTTTCGATTCATAATACACAGTGGCCGTTTGCTGTTCTGCAACGGTAAGCGTATTTATAGCCATAAACATTGCGAGATCAAATTCAGCATCCGCTAAACATGCACACTCGTAATCTATCAACCAAGTTTTATCGCCAACAAGCACATTCGAATAATTAAGATCGCCATGACAAAAGACTAGTTTTGAAGAGGAAATATTATCGATACTTGAAATAGCCTCAACTATTCTAATACGTTGTACTTCAGTAAAATTGTCGCTCTTAGACAACTTATTTATGGCTGAAAAAACGTCAAAAACAGGTAAATCAACGGTAATATTATGACACTTTGCCATTAAGTCGATAGCGGTAAAGATTTTATTATTAGCTATCGTATTGTTTTCATCTAACGATTGGCCAGCCTCAAACACCGTTACTAACCAATTGTCATCAACATAAACTACACTCGGACTAAGCTGATGATTTGAAGCAGCTACAACAGCAACAGCTTCAGCATTAACACCTGCCATAGGCTTTACATACTTTACAAAATATCTTTTACCCGTATGTAAAACATCAAAACATAAACTGCTTTGCCCTTTATTAATAGGAGTAACAATACATTCAGATATCTTATTCTGAGCTGTTCCTCCTGAAAAGCACGGTAATAATGTTAACGACTTAACAAGTTTTTTTTCGTAGGTAGACTCCATAAAACTACACAGGCGCAGGTTGACTATGTAACCGTTGATAATCACGTTCCCAACGGAAGTACCCATAAATCGCAATTAACGTAAAACATACAAACAATGCAGCGGTTGGTATTAAACCTTTTTCAATGTACAAGTAAATTGAAGCGGCATCTATTACAATCCAGTAAAGCCAATTCTCAATCACCTTTTGAGTAACCAAATACGTGGTAAAAACAGCAAACACTGTTGTTGCACTATCTAGATAAGGAAAGTCGGTCGGCGTGTAATTATCCATAATAAAACCAAGACAAACTGAAAGTACACCTAAACCTAAAATACACTTTATGTGCGTTGATAATTGATATTTATTCAATACTATTGAATCTACATTACCTGTTGTGTTTGTACCGCCCTTCCAGCAGAACCAACCATATACAGCCATTGCTAAATAGTAGACTTGAAGCAAGCTATCCATCCATAAATACACTTCGTAAAATAAAAAGGTATATAACAACGTGCTGATTATTGCCGCAGGCCAACACCAAATATTTTTGTGTGCGGCCAACACAACATAAGCAAGTGAAGCGAACACAGCAACAAGCTCAGTTGCTGGTGCCATAATGTAATATTGTAGAGTCTCGTTCATTATTCTTCTGCTTCTACCTGAGAGCGATCACCACCAATAAACTTACAAACAAAAACCGCTGCATTAACGGTTTGATGTACATTTTTTATTTCTGCCATAACATGCTGCGTAGCGATATCATACTCTCCAAAAACTTGCGTACTCATGCCATTAGTCACTACTTTAAGGCCTTCCACCTTTCTTAGTTTTTTTATAAATCCCCAAATCTCTTTTTTAAAATTCTCTTCGGCAAGTGGGTATAAACTTATTTCAATTGAAACGTCCATTAAGCGATCCTAAATTTTTGTTTTTAGATAGCGTTATTCTACCACCAATCACTGATACTTTAACGTCAAGTTAATAGTATTTGTAAGTGAGTTCACATCACCTTAACGACCTAATCTACCTAGTTATACGAAAATTTTGATATATATAGACTAAAGTCTATATAAAAAACATTATTTAAATATAAAAAACAAGTGTATTTAATATACATTTGTGAGATATTAAAGTTGAATAGTTAGTCAAAAAGTCCAAAGGATTAATACACAAATGTTACGGAACAACATATCCCAAAAGTTTACAAGTATAGAGCATCCATATATATATCAATAATATCAACAATTTATGGATGCAACTAGTAATTATTGGAGACAATTAACTATTCATTGTACATACAACAAAACGACAGAGTGAATATATATTCACATATAAACTTTATGATTATCGGGGAAATTTTCATGAATAAAAGATCTACGTTTAAGTTATTACCTATAAGTTTAGCTATATCAGCAGCACTCACTTCAAATCAGGCGCTTTCTGCCGAAAGTACGCAACAAGCAAAAGAAGAGACTGAAGTTATTCAGGTTACGGGGATTAGAAGTAGTCTAACCAAATCAATGTCTCTGAAACAAAACGCTTCATCAATTCAAGACAGTATAGTGGCGGAAGATATTGGTAAGTTTCCAGACCAAAACGTTGCAGAATCATTACAACGCATTAGTGGTGTAATGATCTCTAGAACAAATGGTGAAGGTTCAAAAATAACGGTTCGCGGGTTTGGACCTAAGTTCAATGCGGTTAAAATGAATGGGCGAACAACAGCAACAACTGATAGAGGGCGAGAATTCGACTTCCAAGTACTGCCATCAGAACTCATATCTGGCGCTGACGTTATTAAGGCGTCTAGAGCGAATATCGCGGAAGGTAGTTTGGGCGCCTATGTAAACGTTAACACTGCTCGTCCATTAGACACTCCAGGTATGCATGCGGCTGGTTCACTCAATTTAAAGTACAATGACCTATCCGGTGAAACCGATCCTAAATTTTCAGGCATTTACAGTAATACGTTCGAAGACGACTCAATTGGCGTTTTGTTAGGTTTTTCTCGTGTTGATGCAACAAGCAGAATAGATGCAGCAGCGACTAATTTATGGGCGAAATTTGAAGCTGACAATACTGATTATGCTCCGGGACCTATTGTTGACGAAAGCGGAGCTCCCTTTACATCAGGATCTATTTACTACCCTGGGCGTGCAGAATATAATTTAAAAGAAGAAAAGCGCGAAAGAACCAGTGCTAACATCACGCTTCAATGGGCGCCTAATGACAGCATTATCAACACATTCGATTACTTATATTCTGATTTAAGCCGTCAAACGTTTAGTAATGGCATGCAAATACCATTGCAATATTCAGGATGGACAGATGTTGTTGTGTCTCAAAATCAAACGGCAATATCTGCTACAAAAGAAAGTAGCCCAATTGACGGACTTTTCAAACAAGAAGGTCAAGACTCAACCACCCA
This sequence comes from Colwellia sp., assembly GCA_020630795.1. Classification (GTDB taxonomy): domain Bacteria; phylum Pseudomonadota; class Gammaproteobacteria; order Enterobacterales; family Alteromonadaceae; genus Pseudocolwellia. Next base: position 19,830 of record JAHDIK010000019.1, on the reverse strand, counting down.
ATTATTAGGCTTCAACACGGTTATTTACTCTGATGATTGGACAGTAACGGGCGACTTAGCCTACTCAAAAGCAAAGTCTGAACCTAAGGGAAATACATTCGTTCCTCACTATATTAACCATACTGTAGATCAAAGTGTTCCAGGGCAAGAGCGTGGTTTAACCGATGCTGATTACATTAAATTTGATAGTTCAGGCGACGTGATAACTATTGATTCTTCAATAGATTGGGGTAATCCTGAAAGTGTTAGAGCTCATTGGAATGACGTTCGTCATACTGAATTAGAAGATGAAATATTCGAAACTAAAATTGACGCAACGCATACATTTGATGGTGACTTTATTGAGTCGTTAGATTTTGGTGTATCGTACACCGATCGAGAAAAATCGAGCATTGTATTTAAGAACGAAAATGGCTGTAGTAATCAAAACATTGAAGATGACATAGCTAGAGCTGCCACTAATACTTGTGGAACGCAACGCATGATGTCTGAAGGTTTATTCTCTATTAATTCAGGTAATGATTTCCTTTCTGACGTATCAGGCAACTTTCCTCGTAATTTTGTGATTGTTAATGACATTCATCAATTCATTGACGATATTGGTAATCTACGTGGCGAGCCAGATTGGGCAGAGGAAATATTGGATGAAGCCGCATCTGTTGCTAATACCGAAACAACATTGGCGGTATACGCACAAGTTAATTTTGCAGCTGAATTCGGCGCTTTTGACCTATCAGGTAATACAGGTGCTCGTTACGTTCAAACGGAAGTTTCTTCAACAGGTCACCGTAAAGAACGAGTCAGTATCGAAAAGTTTGTAGATCCAACACGTCCAGATACTGGAGACGGTGTCGTACTCGATGTTGAGTTTACCGAACCTGCCGAAGTAACAGAAAAAAATTACTATAATCACTTTTTACCAAGCTTAAACGTATCGTTAGATTACAGAAACGGTTACTTCATCAAAGCAGCGGCAGCGAAAGTTATCACCCGCCCGTCTTTAGAAGATACAGGTGTAAATAGAAGTTACAGTAATGTTCGTGCAGAAGACTTCCGTCAAAGCAGAGGAAATCCATACCTACTGCCATACCAAGCTACTCAGCTAGATTTATCTTTTGAGTATTATCATGATTCTGGTAGTGCGTACTCATTTAACTTGTTTTATAAAGATATCAATAGCTTTATCTCATCTCGTACCTACATTGAAGATACAGGTGTAGATATTGACGGCTGGGGTTCACTTGAAGAAATGATTACCGAAAAAGGTAATAGAAGCGGCGGTAATGTGTCAGGGTTTGAAGTAGCGGGTTTGCATTACTTTGACTACTTACCAGGATTCTTGAGCGGATTTGGTGTTCAAGCCAACTACACATACACCTCAAGTGAAGATAAAGATGCTGAAGGTGAATCAATAGTTCAAGATGGAGTAAAATCAGCCGGTGGCGGTTTAGAAGGTTTTTCTAAGCATTCGTATAACTTAATTGGTTTTTACGAAAATGATAACTTTCAAGCACGTTTAGCCTATAACTGGCGAGATGAATTCTTAAATGCACGCCAAGGCGCCAGAACAGGTGGCTTACCTCAACATGTAGCAGCTTACGGACAATTCGACTTCAGCACATCATATGACGTGAATGAAATGATTACTGTAAGTTTTGAAGCGATAAACTTAACGAATGAAAATATTCTCGAATTTGCTGATGTAAGAGAGCGTGTTTCATTACTTGAGTATTCAGGCCGTCGTTATCAGCTTGGGGTTACAGCTAAATTTTAAATAATAGATTCTATAAATTAAAATAACTCAAACGAGTTAAGTTACTCTCCAGTGTTTTATTCATTAAGCTCTAATAAAAAATGCCTATCATAAGATAGGCATTTTTATTTCTGCTCATATTTAAACAGAATTAACTACGCAGAGTGTAATTAAAAATTATAATCGAACGTCATCCCAATTTGTCTTGGCGCCCCATAACGTACATATTTTTTAGAAGCCCAATCTAAGTCAGGTTCATTACCAAAGTAAAAACCACGAGTCGCTATTTTTTCATCCGTAATGTTTCGAGCCCACAAAGATATAGACCAAGTATCAGATTCATACCCTATTTTTGCGTTTAACTGATTCGCATTGTCAGAACGCTCAGAGTGACTATCTGAAAAGTAAAATTCGTCTTTACCTGACCAGTTGATATTTGCAAATACCCCTTCGTCATTTGAGTACGTCGCACCAACACTAAACGTATAATTAGGGGCATGAGCCAAGTCGCGGCCAGAAATATTGATCACCGTACCGTACTTATCAGAATACGAATAGTTGTCATATGTTGCGTCTAAATATCCAATTGCAGTGTCTATCGAAATTTGATTACTTATCGCGTAATTGAGTTCTAGCTCGATTCCCTTGCTTTTTGAGCTCGCGGCATTAGCAGTATAAATAGTAAACTGTTGTGGCTTATCAGGGTTTTGTTGAGACGCGTTTACTTGCTGATCTTTACGATCCATAACAAATAGCGCTAATCGGCTTGAAAGGTTGCCATCAAGCAATAACGATGTAAAGCCTACCTCATAGTTAACTAAGGTTTCCGTATCAAACTCTTTGTACTCGCTTAATTGGCTCGGTAAACCCATGTTGAACCCACCCGCTTTATATCCTCGTGCTATGCGAACATAACCAGAGAATGCATGATTAATAACTTTACTCAAAGAAATATGACCACCCCACATTGTTTCAGACGGACCAAATGCATCAGCTGCTGAGTCAATATAATCAGTTTTACGTTTCTCAACCCTTACCCCCAGTGACAATTGATGTGCTCTAGGTAACAAACTATCTATTTGCGTAAACAACGCGTAATTGTTAGCAACATATTCTGAAGTAAGTATTTCGTCTTCCCAACCATTATAGAACGATTCCAAGTCGTTACTTTCGGTTAATCGACTCACATAAGCACCAACTAACCAATCTGTAGTGCCGTCAAACAGCTTTGAAGACTCATTAGACGTTAACCTGAACTCTTGAGACCAAACATCTCTGTCTGCTTTTTTGTCCCATAAGTAGTCATATTCACAACTTTCGTATCCTAAAATGTCCCAATCATCACTATAAATTGCGCACGACTTATCAGCCCAGTAATCAGCATTTGCCCAATCACCATCGTAAGCGTGCTGATGCTCGGTTGTTGTATAACTACTAATTGATTCAAGCTTCGCGAATGACAAACCGTCGTAAGCAACCTTTAATGCGCTACCATATGAACGCTGATTGTCTGTACCTGGTTTATCGGTTAGCGTGTTATAACCATTGTTGTCGAGTGTCCAAGCGTCATATCCATTGTCGTTATCAGCAAAAATATAGGTAAAGTCAATTGTTAAGTCTTCGTCTGGTGTGAAGTGTAATTTAAGCTTCCCCGACAGCTCATCTATTCCATTCGTATCATCGCGGCCTAAATGTAGGTTATCTCTATACCCATTTTGTTTATGCTTCTCAATTGACACGCGGTAACTTAAGTCTTCAGCCAATGCTCCTGAACTATATCCAGCAAGGTTAATAAGGTCATCATTACCCATTGATGCTCTTAGGCCATGCTCCCGTTCTTTCGTAGGTGCATTCGATTTAACATAAACTAAACCTGCTAATGCGTTTGCGCCAAATCGTGAACCTTGCGGACCACGTAATACTTCTACCTGTTGCACATCGTACATTGACGCAGCCATACCTAAGCCTGATAAATCAATATCATCAACAATAAAGCCAACTGAAGAATTTGGCGCACCACGATACTCTGAACGTTCACCCACCCCTCTAATTTGTAAGTATTTTGGACGAGATGTTCCGCCAGAAAAGTTAAGGTTAGCAACACTACCAATCAGCTCTTCAAAATGTTGAACTGCTTGATCTTCAATTTTTTGTTCGCCTATAACAGCAATACTAGCGGGCGCTTGAGCTAAAGACTGGGCGCGAAAACTTGAGCTTACGGTAATGTGTTCTATGTCGTCAGACTCTTTATCAAAAGCAAAAGAGGTAAATGGCGTAAGCGTTGTAGCGAGTGCAATGGCAATTGCTGATTTAGATATGTTCATTAAGATCTCTATTTATAAAATTAGATCTAGCGCAGGTAGGATATTATTAACGCTTTGTTATTACATAAGCTTTAACGAAATACATAATAACAAATTCACCATTCCTCCGCCAGAATTAACCGGTTCAGGTTCAAAGGGTTTGCAAAGCATCTCAGCCATAGAACATGGCACCCCTTGGTTTTGGCGTGCATCTTAACAATATTCCTGTAAAAGTACAGCGTATATGGAATAGCGATAAGTACTTATCCGCATTCTATAGAAAGAATCAATATAAAATGCGGAATGAGCGCTACTTAATCACTATATTGACAGCATTTTTCCTAAAGGCTCACCGCCTACAAGATGCATATGAATATGAAATACCTCTTGCCCTGCATGTTTATTACAGTTCATGATTAAACGGTAACCGCTTTCATCAATCCCTTCTTCTTTAGCGAGCTTTTTAGCGACGGTAAACATTCTACCTAAGGCAAGCTCGTCGTCTTCGGTTACATCGTTGACCGTAGGAATAAGCTTATTAGGAATAATCAAAATATGGCTTTTAGCGTTAGGTGAAATATCTCTAAACGCACTGACTAAATCGTCTTGATATAAAAGCGGAGTTGGAATTTCTTGACGTATAATTTTAGAAAAGATAGTTTCTTCAGCCACAATGGTTCCCTTATAGCATTTTATTGATTAAATAGTTGTGAATGGCATTATGCAAAATTTCATTCTGTACATAAACAAAAAACCTACCACATAGGTGATAGGTTTTATAAAAATGAAAACGTTTAACCACAAAGCATTAAAAAATGCCGTTAATTATACATTGTATCCATTTGGATTATTTGACTGCCAGCGCCACGAGTCATTAACCATGTCATCAAGAGACTTTTCAGCTTTCCAATCTAATATAGACGCAGCGTACTCAGGGTTCGCATAACATTGACCAATATCACCTGGGCGACGATCTACAATTTTATACGGAACTTCTTTACCGCAAGCTTTTGAAAACGCGTTAACCATTTCTATTACTGAATAACCTTGGCCTGTACCTAAGTTAAATGTGTGGCAACCTGCATTTCCATGTAACTTTTCAATCGCTTGTAAATGCCCTTTAGCTAAATCAACTACGTGAATATAGTCACGTACACCAGTACCATCAACTGTATCGTAATCATCACCGAATACTGATAAAAACTCACGTTTTCCAACAGCAACTTGCGTAATAAATGGCATTAAGTTATTTGGAATACCTTTAGGATCTTCACCAATAGTACCAGAAATATGAGCGCCTACCGGGTTAAAGTAGCGCAATAATACCACGCTAAGATCTTTATTTGCGTTAACCGTTTCACGACACATTTGTTCAACTACTAACTTCGTTTGGCCATAAGGGTTAGTTGTACTTAATGGAAAGTCTTCTGTAATTGGAACTGTAGCAGGATCGCCATAAACAGTAGCTGACGAACTAAATACTAAAGTGTTTACGTTGTGCTTTTCCATTACTTGCATTAATACACGAGAACCATTTACGTTATTATCGTAGTATTTAAGCGGTTGTTCTGTAGACTCACCAACAGCTTTTAAACCTGCAAAGTGAATAACTGAATCTACGTTATGTTCAGCAAACGCTTTATCTAAAGCCTCTTCATCACGAATATCAGCATTTATAAACGTTACGGGCTTACCCGCAATTTTTTCTACACGACGTAGCGACTCTTCACTACTGTTACTTAGGTTATCAACAATGACTACTTCGTGATTAGCTGCTAATAACTCAATACAAGTATGTGAACCAATATACCCTGCTCCACCTGTTACCAATATTTTCACAATAAAATCTCCATTATGTAATTAAGTTGTCGTTAAGCATTGTGTTTTCTATGAAGAAAAATGCTTTTTATCGACGATCGCACCTCTGTGCTGTACTACAATAGAAGCAACTCCCGCAGCTGCTGCCATTGCGCTTTGAATATCTTCGCCCTTTAATCGAGCGGCTAAATATGTACCTGCAAATGAATCACCTGCAGCGGTTGAATCTATTTGCTGTTTTGCTGGGGTAAATGGTAGGTGAAATTCGTTATTATCACCATCATAAGTATATACACCTTCAGCGCCACACTTTATCACTTGTTCCGTTACAGCAAAATTACCAACATAACCTTGAACAGCGTCGCGTGTATTTTGGCCAAGTAAATCTTCATGATCTTCTAATCCTGGCAATACAATATCGCTACACGCATAGGCTTTTTCTAACCATTTAATGGCATGTTCATTTCCGTTCCACATTCTTGGACGGTAATTAGGGTCAAAAGCAACTTTTGCACCGTTACTACGCAATACTTGAATAAAGTCGATTAGCTTTTGCTTATCTTCATCACTATAAACCGCTAACGTGATACCGCTAAAATAAACAAGATCAAACTTGTCTTCTGCAAGTTTGTTAGTGTCTAGAATTTGCATTAATTCAGTCGCTGCCGAACCTTCACGCCAATATGAAAAACTGCGTTCGCCGTATTCGTCAGTTGAAATTGAATAGATACCAATTTGTTTCGCTTCAGACGTTTGAACATAAGATGAGTTTACACCTTCTTCAGCCCAAACGTTTAGCATTTCATCGCTAAATGAATCTTTACCTACGGCCGTAAGGTAAAAAATGTCAGCTTCTGGAAAATAACGTTTTGCATACACCGCACTATTGTAGGTGTCTCCAGCGTATGATTTAACTAATCGATTATCGCTATCGGTGCGCAATTCCAACATGCACTCACCAATGATTAACATAGATGACAAAATAACTCTCCATATGCAAAAAAGAAATAAAAAGGCTAGCGAATGCTAGCCTTTTATTATACATGAAAATTGATGAAAACTTCTACCACCAAGTAGCATAAAGTGCGATTAATATTAGCGCACAACCAATACCTGCTATATTAAAACCTTTATCAGTTTCAAAAGATACTTCATCTAAACTTACGCTATAGTCGTGATCCGACGGCTTATCGAGGTGGGATACAATAATAGCAAGCGCTAAACAAAGTAAGAACACAATACCAATACGGTCCATAAAAGGTACTTCAGGCATCATCATTTTAAGTGCAAATGAGAACCCAGCAGAACCTAGAGCAGCAGCTAATGCACCTAACGATGTAGTACGTTTATAGAACATACCTAACAAGAAGATAACTACGATGCCCGGAGAGAAGAATCCAGAAAACTCTTGGATAAACTGGAATGCTTGTTCAGACTTACCTAATAATGGATACGCCGTTACTAACGCAACAATCAATGCCGTTAACGTAGCAATACGACCAACCGTTACGTAATGCGTTTGGCTTTGGTTAGGTTTTAACTTGCTGTAAATGTCCATTGTGAAAATAGTAGAGATTGAGTTAGTCATCGACGCTAGTGAAGATACAATAGCAGCAACTAACGCAGCAAAAACTAAACCTTTAATACCAACAGGCATTAATGACATCATTGACGGATATGCTTGATCAGGTGTTGTTAATGTTGGGAACAACACAACCGCTGCTATACCAGGTAATACAACAATAACAGGCATAAGGAGTTTTAGGTAAGCCGCAAACGCAATACCTTTCTGTGCTTCTTGTAGGTCTTTAGCTGCTAACGCACGTTGGATAATGTATTGGTTAAATCCCCAGTAACCAATATTCATAACCCATAAACCACCAACAAGTACTGAAATACCCGGCAAACTCATATAGTTAGGGTTTTCAGGACTTAAAATCATATCAAAGTGGCCTGGTATTTCTTGCGACAATACATTGAAGCCAGCCATAATACCTGCACCTTCAGACACAGCATCAAGTGCTAAATAGCTCAGTAATAAACCACCGAAAATTAACAGTACCACTTGAATAATATCTGTAAACGCAACCGCTTTTAATCCACCGTATAAAGAGTATGCAACAGAGAATATTGCTAAAAACGCCATGCCGTACATCCAATCAATACCTGCAACCGTTTCTATCGCCATACCACCCAACCATAATACAGCAGTTAAGTTTACAAAAATGTATACCGCCAACCAAAATAAGGCTAACGTTGTTTTAACTTTGCTATCAAACCTTTGTTCAAGGTACTGAGGCATTGTGAAAATTTCGTTCTTCAAAAAGATAGGTAATAAGTATTTACCTACAAGTATTAATGTAATTGCTGCCATCCATTCATATGACGCAATACCTAAACCTATAGCAAAACCAGAACCTGACATGCCGATAATTTGCTCGGCAGAGATATTTGAGGCGATCAATGAAGCACCAATAGCCCACCATGGAAGTGCTTTACTCGCTAAAAAGTAATCTTCGGTATTTTTTTCGTGCGACTTTTCGTCTCTAGATATCCAAAGCGCGATAATCAACAAGCCAATAACATAAGCGATAAATACGCCAATATCTAAGCTATCCAACGTTATATTCATTTTATTCCTATTATTCTAATTGTTTTTAAATGATTAATTTCAGCTGAAAAATCAATTTTCAGCTGACCCCTCTTTCGTTACACAAATATTAAACTAAGGCTTGCCAGTCACAAGGCTCATTCTTAATTAACGGTAATAATGTTTTATAAGCATTTTGTAAATAATACGCAAATTTTTCATTATTTGATAATTGTGATGTAAACACATCATCGAAAGACAATAATATAGCAATATCATGTTCCGCATCATCGTTACATGCTGAAACCTTATCAAATAAAGCACTTGCAAGTGGATCTACCAACTCGTCTTTCTCAATAAATCGTTTACGAATAAACAAAAACCATGCTGCTACAGCAAAACTTAATGAAGCCACAGAACGATTATGTTGTAAATTTTCTTCAATAATAGGAAGGATACGCATTGGTAGCTTTTGAGAACCGTCCCATGCTATTTGAGCAAGTAAATGCCTAATTTCTGGGTTTCTAAAACGATCTAAAATATCATTACTGTATTGTTTTGCGTCTAGCTCTTTAGGTGATACAAACGACGGAATCACCTCTTCATCTATCATTTTTTCTACAAACGCGACTAGCCCTGGCTGCTGCATAACATCAAATACCGTTTCAATACCCAGCAATACGCCTATATAAGCGAGTGTAGAATGAGGACAATTTAACAACCTTAACTTTGCGTTTTCAAAACCACGAACATCAGACGTTAACGTTGCGCCGGCAGCTTCCCAAGCAGGACAATCGTCTGGTAATGTGTCTTCAATCACCCATTGAACAAACGATTCGCGTTTTATCGGCCACTTGTCATTAACAAGTAGCTCTTTACTCATTAACTCTCGAAGTGCGTCATCAGTCGCGGGGGTAATACTATCCACCATGGTACATGGACAAATAAGGTGTTGTTGTAACCATAAAGACAATTCTTCATCTTTCTTCGCTGCAAACTCAATAATAGCCGCACGTAATTTCTTACCGTTATCGGTAATATTGTCACAACTCAAAATACACAAGGGCTGTAATCCAGCTAATTTACGTTTTGACAACGCCATAGTTAGCATACCTACTGCGGTAATAGGTTGCGATTCACCTTTAAGATCCTGAATAATTTCTTTATTAGTAAAATCTAGTTTACCGTCTGTATTTAAACAGTAACCTTTTTCGGTAATTGTAAGCGTTACAAACTTAGTATGCGGCGCGGCTAAACGAGCAATTACCTCTTCAAATTGTTGCTGTGCTACCAGTACTTCACTAATTGAACCGATGACTTGATAAGCAGTATTGCTATCAAGCTGCGCCAATCCGTATAAACCATCTTGTGGCGTAAGCGCTTCACTTACACCAGCAGAACGCATTGATACAGCACATATACTCCAATCTCCACCTTGCGATTGCAATGCTTGATGGGTATACCACGCTTGATGACCTCTAAAAAAAGCACCCGGACCAATATGTACTATACCCACTTTAGGTGTATTTCCATGTAAACGATAATTAGGTATATCTACTCCATTATCTTTAAGCTCGCTCAGCTTATCATTACACAAAGGGTTCATTCGGTTTTCCTATAGAAAGATGATTATCTAAATTTATATATAATATACTACACTTTACATATGACTTTACAGATAAAAAACATAATTGACTGATAATTTTTATTTTGATTTATATTTTTAACAAACCAACCTAAATTTACACGCAGACCAACAAAATCAATAGAAAAACCAATCCAACAATGTTAACGTTAACATTTGTATAGTAAAAAAGTTGTTATTTGCAGAGCTGTGTTGCATTAACTAAACCCAAAAACTTAAATTCAGAAATAAAATATATGTTTAAAATATCAAACAAAAATAACTTGTTAATTGGTATGTTATCGTTCATTTTTGCATGCACAACCAACGCTAGCCAAGTTGATAATGACATTACTCGCATGAAATCAAACGCTGCGCACATTAAAAGCGGCGAGAAACTTTATAACGCTGCTTGCTCAGGGTGTCATCAAAAAGATTTGAGTGGAGCAATGGGCTTTAACTTAAAAGACGGCGAATGGATTCATGGTGACACTGCATCTGACGTTTTTAACAATATTAGTAACGGTTTCGCGAACGCTGGAATGCCAGCTTTTAAAAACATCTATAGTGAAGAACAACGTAAACAAATTACTGCCTATGTTCTTTCTAAGCGTGAAGGTTGGAGTAACTTAAGTTACAAGGTATTCCAAGTCGACACGAAGAAAACACGTAACCTAAACGAAGTAAAATCACTTTCTCCTGTGAAATCAGGCACTTTAAAAAACAATATTGCTGATTTTTCAATGCCAGAGTCTAAAGAGTTTGCCGTTGTCTTTGAAGGTGACTTTTACACCTATGCAGATAAAGATACGGTTTTACAAGCATATGGCACACAACCACAGTTTATATTCAAGGTTGAAATAGACGGAAAAGAAGTTAAAGCCCAAGGAGACTGGTCAAGATACTGGCCGCTAAAACGTGGTAAACAAAAACTAAAATTCACCATGGTTACACCTAAAAAGCCGTGGCCTAAATGGGCAAATACTGACATTCAGTTAATTGTAACGAACCCAGAAAAAACCATTAAGTTTTTCCCCGTATCAAGCAGAGCTAAACGCTCGTTAAGCGGTACAAAAATAGAACTTAAAGCGGAAAATACCGCGATTGTGCAACGTAAAAAGGTTGTAGACCTTCCTCCTTATACAATATCTGTAGGCTTGCCTGAAAAAATGAATTACGGATTTAACACACGTAGCTGCTCAATTACAGGTGTTTGGAAAGGCGATCTGCTTAATATTGGCCCAAATGTAAAAGGAAGAGGACAAGACGGAAGTGTCGTGTTGGGAGACTGGAGCTTTAAACACCCAGAACAACTTGCCTTCAATAAAGCGTTAAATTGTAAATTTATTAAATATACACGCGATGGTTCACCCACGTTCTACTTTGCAGTAGACGGCGTTACCTATTCTGTAAGTGGCTATTCAACAAAACCTAATACATTAACATTCCAATATACAGTGATTGAAAATAGCTCTAACAAGAACGTTGCAAGAGTTAGCTTACCTAATTCATCTACGTCAACAATATTGAGTAACGACGGCAGTATTAAGAACAGCGTACTTACTATAAATACAAAACAAAAATCACAATTTAGCATTCAAGTTATCGTAAAAGGAGACGAATAATGAACGCATATAACAAAATATTGACTGCGCTTTCACTCTCTTTAGCTTTAGTTGGATCGGTGAATGCTGTTCAAAAATACATCCCAGATGGGTATAAAATAGAGACGATAGAAACACCAAAAAACGTGCGATTTCATGTTACAGGGCTAGACACTGCGCCTAATGGAGAAGTAGTAGTTGCGACACGTTTAGGGGAAGTATGGAAGTTCTATCAAAACAAATGGACCAAATTTGCAGACGGACTACACGAGCCAACAGGGTTATTAATAGACGATGACGGCTCTATACTGGTAGCTCAAAAACCTGAACTAACACGGTTGATAGATAAAAATAACGATGGTGTAGCAGACGAATATGTTCAGCTGTCAGGCGCTTGGAATTTTCATGACAACTACCACGAATTTAATTTTGGCCCTGTAAAAACTAATAATGGTGACTATATTGGTACGCTTAACTTAAGTCATAACGCCCCAAAAGCGTTCTCAATGGGAACAATGGGAAGCTCTGGTGGATATAGAGGTTGGGCATACAAAGTAACACCACAAGGTGAGTTTTCCCCGTTCGCGTACGGGCTTAGATCACCAGCAGGTATTGGCGCTAGTCCGCAAGGAGAATTGTTTTTTACAGACAACCAAGGTGATTGGGTAGAAACATCCAAATTACATTTACTAGAAGAGAATAAGTTTTATGGACACCCTATTCCTTTAATTGATCACCCTGACTTTACACGCGAAAAAATTCTTAAGTTATCTGAAGATGAGTTAAACGAGATGAGAGAGAAGCCTGCGGCTTGGATACCTCATGTTGAAGTAGCAAACTCTCCAGGCAATCCAGAGTGGGACACGAGTGAAGGAAAATTTGGCCCTTTTAAAGGGCAAATGTTTATTGGAGATCAAACACAATCAAACATATTCAGGGTAATTCTTGAAAAAGTAAAAGGACAATATCAAGGAGCTGTAATTAACTTTATTGGAGGTTTTCAAAGCGGAAACATTCGAGCAGACTTCGACAGTTCAGGTCAACTATGGGTAGGCCAAACTGCACGCGGCTGGGGATCTCAAGGTGGAAAACCATTTGGATTAGAAAAAGTCGTATGGGATGGAACCAACCCTTTTGAATTACTGGATATGAAACTTACGAAAAACGGGTTTAAGCTAAACTTTACAGAGGCTTTAAGCAGTAAATCGGTAATAGAAAAGCACTTAAAAGTATCTGAATGGAACTACTTATATAGTGGAGCATACGGTTCAGCTAAACAAAATGTTAAATCATTAAATATTGCAAAATCGACACTATCAAAAGATAAAAAATCGATAGAAATAGACATTCCTCTTACCGCAGATAAAGTGGTTATGGTGGACTTTGCTGGACTTGTCAGTCAATCAAACAGAAAACCAAGCGTTACTAAGGTTTATTACACGCTAAACAATCTTTTGTAATTAAAGCTACGTAAAGCCTTAAGGATTATTCTGTTAAGGCTTTACACACTCGTCGACTCACCTCTAATCACCATCAACATCATTCGTTTAAATACATAAAAATTACATTTCATTAACCTTATTGCAAATAGGCAACCATAGGAGTATAAATAATACACAACAAATTATTATCGATAATTTGTTGATTAAAATAATATAAATATTAAATAAATGGAGATTATTATGTCTTTTGCAAAAATTACAGAAATCACAGCAAGTTCTACAACAAGTTTTGAAGCTGCAGTAGCTGAAGGTATCAAGCGAGCTGATAAAACAATTAAAAATATTCGCTCTGCATGGGTGAAAGACCAAGAAGTATCGGTTAAAAACGGAAAGATAGATTCATACCGTGTAACATTAAAAATAACGTTTGTTTTAGAAGATTAATAAAACAAAAACAACGTAATTAAAAGCGCTATATGTAGCGCTTTTTCGCAATCCTCCCTAAAACGTTACGAACACTTAGCCTCAATTATCGCTTTAAGTTTTCTTTGTATATTATCAGGTAACGAATTGTATAACGCCTGAATTGCTGCTTCCGAGGCATTATATTCAACGCTTTGCCCTTGCATAACTAACGCGACATATAACGTGTCATCTAAATAAGGTTGTACTAGTGCTAAAACCTCATTCCAACTATAGTCTTCGCAAGATATTTTTATGTTTGATTCGGTTTCCATCGCGGTTGATAAGTTCACCACAAGTAAGAGCAACATTAACGTAATAACTCTTTTCATTTAATTTACATGCCTTTAAATTTTTCGACTAGATTAACAACTCCTGATTTCATAACTACGACAGGTATTCTATTAAACAATCGTTAACATTGTTAAGTCAGACAGTTAAGATTGATTTAACACTTCTGAGTTATACTTCACTTTTCAAATTTTTAACGTCCTTGATTACGTTTATTTAGACACAAAAATATAATTTATCTAATATCAACCAAACTCACTTACTCTAATTCTGACTATTTGAGTTTGACGTAACCCAACTTTTTACAGGTGTAATCCATTCTGACAATGGAGTATAAAAAGCCCCGTGCTCTTTTCCTGTACTCAATGATAATTCAATAAAGTTCGATACGCTTTTACTGCGATCGATTAAGAATTGACAAGAGCCGACACTATCAGACGTTTCATATATCGAATATATATTTCCAACCAAAACTAAACCAGGATTCTTGGCAAGATAGCGCCCACACCCAGCTAATATAACAAAATTAATGTTCTGATTCGCTAGTAAGTCGGATGCTAAAATTGTGATTGCTCCTCCCCTAGAAAATCCGACCAACGTTATATTTTTAGGCTTTACACCTTTTTTTAATAGGTAACGAACATCCTTTACCAATTTGTTAGCGAACAACTTTGGATTAGTATCTTTAGGCCGATGGTATGCAATTAAGTTGTATTGCTTATCTGATAAGGCTTCTTTAATCTGAGGAAATTCATAAGTTCCCCATCGAGAGTGAATGGGTGTAGGGTTTGTTCCTTCAACAATTAGCCCATGAGAATAAAATACATACTTACCGTCAGCGTCGATCGTTTGAGGAAAGTGTTCATAAACGTTTCCCGCAATTGAAAGAATGGGAGCGAACAATAGTGATAGAGATAAAAGAATAAACAACAAACGCATACTCAACCTTAATTAAACAAATAAGACAGTAACTTTAAGCCAACTAAAGTCCCACACAAAAACAAACGAATAAAGACATTCGTTAATTCACAACTGCCGTTACTAGCATGTTAATCGCCATAATCGTCAATAGTATTTTAATAAATAATATTAACTTTTCGTTATTAACCGCTAGTCTAACTTTACTTCCAACAAACGATCCTAAAACTGAACCTACAACCATACAAATTAGCAAATATGTATACTCTAACAGTGCTACTCCAATCACCATAAAAACAGGGATTTTTGCTAAATGGCTAATCGTCATGAACATTGAACTTGTCGCAATTATTTCATCTTTCGATTTCAATTCTTTTGTTAACACCGCAAGTGATAATGGCCCTGTTGCGCCAACAATCAAACCCAAGCCCGTTTGTAATAACCCGATTAAGTAATAGTTTTCATATTTTTTAATGAAAGTAACGAAGCGCTTGTTCCACAGGTTAAGAATAATATCCCCCCCAATACCAATAGGTATATATTCGGTCGAAATATTCGTTAACAAAAAACCAAAGAGAAAAACACCTATAAAAGAACCAATAAGAAATTTAGGAAGGAGACGCCACTGAACAAATTTTAATGAAAACAACATTCGTGACGAATTGCTCGCCAACTGGGTAATACCATGTATTGGAATAATCAAACTAGGATTTAAAAACAGAGGAAGTATGGCGATAAGCAACATTCCTCCACCAAAACCTATTACTCCGGCTATCGCAGAAGTAATAAACGAAATAAGCCCCAAAACAAGTTCGGTATTCAATTTATAAAATCTATCCGTTATGTTTCATATACTGAAGCTTGTATTAGTTTGTGAGGCTAACCTTGTCTTTAGATTTTAACTAACAATTCTTTTTGCTCTAAAGTTAACAAGTCAATAGTAGCAATATTTAATGAATCTGTTGGATTAAGAGCGGTATCTGCATCAAGTGAAATATCAACTCTATCAGGAAGGTTGTACATTGCACCTGTTGCAGGGTCGACTATTAACATCCCAATTAAGCCACCAAGTAAAATATTACCGAAATACCAACCATCAACAGAGCTAGTAAACGTATAAGTTTTCTCAGTGAAACCTTCTTTTTTTAACGCTACAGTATAAGTTTCGCCTTTAAAGTAACCTGCCGATGATTTTAATGTTACAGTAGCAGGCGTTACTCCGCTTTCAACTTTCTGCCCAGCCCTATTTGTAATAACAAATGTAGAGCCGCCAGGGTTACTATTTATAGCAACAGCATAATCAGACTTACTTACAGCCTGACATCATCGTCATTGATAATGCTATCGCTAAAATTTTCTTTTTTATTCCTTAAAGTTAAAAATATTTTCCACGTAACAAACTTTAGTTACGCTGGCGATCTCGGGTTGCTTAACACGGAACACCTAAGCAAACATAAAACACCACAACAAAAATACACAGCTAATGATAAAAAAACAAATTTTATTTCAAACGTTTAAATCGGAAAAAACAATCTTTTTTACTTAATAAATTACGTGTAGTGGTCAACTTATTTGGACAATCTTTTGTAGTCAAACCAGAACTGTCGCTCTGATTCATTCGGTGTTAAGCCACCATTATGCTGATGTGGCCTAACGTTACTGTAATAACCAATAATATAATCAGTTATATCTGCTTTTCCTTCTGCAAATGACGAATAACCTATCTCTGGTATCCATTCACTTTTTAAACTTCTAAAAAATCGCTCCATTGGGCTATTATCCCAACAATTGCCACGGCGACTCATACTCTTCTTCATTTTAAAACGCCAAAGTAGCTGACGGAATTTAATGCTCGTATATTGGCTACCTTGATCGCTATGAAACATGACACCTTTAGGCTCTCCCCGCAATTGATAAGCTATTTTAAGTGCATCGCAAACAAGCGTGGCGTTCGGTGATAATGACATTGCCCAGCCAACAGGTTTACGTGAGAATAAATCCAAAACAACGGCAAGGTAAGCCCAGCGATTTCCCGTCCAAATAAATGTTATATCACCACACCAAGCTTGATCTGGAGCTAACACATCAAATTTTCTATTTAATGTATTAGGTATCATTAAGTGCTCTGAGCCACCTTTTGGGCATTTATGCTTAAGTAGCTGTTTGCTAAATAACTCAAGCTCTTCCATCAACTTAGCAGTCTTGTATCGACTTAACTCAACGCCCTGTACAGAAAGGATTGTTGATATAGTTCTTGCCCCCGCAGAGCCTTTACTAAGGGCATGTATTTGCCGAATATCTTCCCGAAGCTTTACGTATCTCGTTGACGCCAGTAGTTATAACTACTGCGATTAACGGAAAGTACATTGCATAACAAAGTGACACTGTAGCTCTGCTCAAGCCTTTTGATTAACGTTAACCTCTCAGTGAGTCCGTCATGAGCAGAGCGCTGGCTTTTTTTAATATTTCTTTCTCAAGCTCTAAGCGTTTAACACGTTTCTCTAACTCTCGTATTTTAAGTTGCTCTGGTGTCATCGGTGTTGCTTTATTGGTAATGCCATTACGCTCGTTTTTGAGCTGTCTTACCCACTTATCAACTGTAGATTTACCAACATTAACGGCTTCCGCCGCTTCTCTAACAGAGTAACCTTGATCTACAACTAACTGAGCTGTTTCTAATCGAAATTCGGGTGTGAAATTACGCTTTCCTGTTCTAGCCATTTTAATACCTAACTTGGTTGATGAAGTGATTGTATCACCTCTAAATAGCTGTCCAAATTAAGTTACCACTACATAACGCCTCGTTAAGAGGCAATAAAATAGTTGGCTAAAATTAGCGACGAAGGAGCAAAAGCCAACTATTTATTGTCCTTTTAAACGACTTGTTAGCCGTATTTAGCTCTGTAGAAGAAACCTACGCAGATCTCGTTCTTGTCGCATAACATGCAAAATATATACTTTGTCACTATCAAATTTATAGAAAATACGACAAGGATTAACATTAACTTCGCGATAATTTAAGTTAACTAACTCCTTTGGCCTTTTACCAGATTCAGGATGATTTTCTAACCTTGATATTTTATCGAAAACTTTTTGAACCAACTCTTTAGCCGCAGGTATATTACTTAAAGCAATGTATTCAGCTATATCATTTAAATCATCAAGAGCTGAAGATGTCCATATTACTCCAGCCATTTGCTCATTTTCTCTTTAGCATCTTGATTTGAAAATATATCACTATTTTCAACGGCTTGTTCACCGCGTGCTACGCCTTCAAGAATAGCCATTCGCTGTTGCATAAACTCATAATCATCGACATCAACTAAATAAGCTGATGGTTGACCATGCTCAGTAATTAACACGGGCTCTTTGGAAGTATGGAGATCAGCCAAAATTTTAGTCGCTTGACGTTTAAGTGTTGTTACGAGCTCAACTCTCATGATAAAACCTACTTAGAATGAAAAATGTATCACTATAGTACCACACGAACTCAAAGTTACAACTATACGGCTAACGCCCAAATAAGGGGCTGATTAACTGTTGGCTAAAATGTGAAGCGGAGCGAAACCGAGCCAACTGTTAGCAGTCCCGCTTAATTTTCTTGTTAGCTATGTTATGGGTCATTAATCATTTTTAACCCAATAGTAAATAATTGAACCACAGATACACGCTACTGACAGGTAACCAAGAATATTCCATAGTTCTTTTTGATAATAGGCATAGTTTTCATATGAAAAATAAGCAATACCACAAATAAGAGCAATGACTATTACAGCAGCAAGACCTCTAATACCATAATGCAAAATTTCTCGCCAAAAGACGATAATACAAAATCCAAGTGCGATTCCAAGTGCTATTTGAATTATTAACCACATACTTGAAATAAATCCTTATAACCTAGATTGATATTAAAAAGCTTAACGTGAAAGAATGAATAGCTAACGCCCCACTAAGGGGCTAATAAATAGTTGGCTAAAATAGCGAACGAAGTGAGACTAGCCAACTGTTTTTAGTCCCGCTTAAGTGACTTGTTAGGCTTTTATTTAGCCATGTTTAAAATCATAAACTTAGAATTTGGATCACACTCTTTATTACACCACATACCCCATTGTGAATCACCAAAGTCAAAAAAGTTAAAACCTAATTTTTTACCTGAAATTGATGTAACCGACAAAGAGTAAACTTTTGGTGTTGTGCCTGATTTATCAAAACCTGTTTCAAACAACTCGATTGAGGATTTAGCTTCTTTGCCTTTTAACAGAGTCATTTTGATTGATGTAAAATATGAACTATTACCTGTCTTTTTAGGTTGAGTACGTACCATTTGGGATGGAATCATTACTGGGCTATATGAGCCGACATTAGACCAAACGTAACCTTGTTTATTTGAAATAATGTGACCATAAGGAGTGCAAACTATTTGCCCCCACTCTTGCAGAGGTGACGGTAAACTTATAATTGCATCTTCTGGTGTTCCATCACACTCACCAACAGGTTTAGAACTTACATTAAATGATAATGCAAAAATGAATACCAAAATTAAATATTTCACAATACTTCCTTGAAAGCCTAACGCTTTGCTAATAGGCTTTTACGGTTTGCCCAAAATCGCGAAGCGAAAGGCAAGCTGTAAAAGTCCTGTTGAGCAACTTGTTAGGCGGTAATTCAAATGACTTAACAAATTGCTGATTTATTTAATACTTAACCAGTTTAAGTTGATTACTAAAAAAGTAAACCAACCTTTTGATTAAACGATACTTTAATTTCAAAACCAAACAACTTAAGCCCGCACTCCTACATTTAATGAACAAAGCACCAAAACTAAAAACGGGATTAAGGAATAAGTAAAACCTGATTGAGCAGCGACAAGTTTACTTTGGCGTCAAACTTAGTCGATTTGGATTTTTAGACACTAAGCCTGAATTCAAACAAGAAACTAAACCTAATAAAGCACTAAAACAAATATGCCGCATAACGCCCAAATAACGGGCTAAAATTGTTGGCCTAAAATAGCGAGGCACGAGC
>JAHDIK010000018.1 GCA_020630795.1 Colwellia sp. | reverse complement strand
AGTTTGACTAAGTGCGAGAGCACGTCACGTACATATTGATTGAATAAGAAAATTATTTATAGAAAGTTTTCCAGAGAGTTTAGTTTGTGGATACACGTCGACAAACAACCGTCATTTATGACGATTGTCGACATTAGTTCATCCATGAACGTCAGTTTTGTCTAGCGACAATAGCGATGTAGTCCCACCTGATCCCATTCCGAACTCAGAAGTGAAATGCATTAGCGCCGATGGTAGTGTGGGAGGTCCCATGTGAGAGTAGGACATTGCTAGGCTTCTAATAAGTAAGAAAGGCTATCCTAACGGATAGCCTTTTTTCGTTTATGTATCTCGTCCTAAAATAGGTTTACACTTTTAGGACCTATTTATGGATACTTCAAATAGTAAAAGAGCTAAACGTACATAACGCGACTATACTTTAGGCTTTAAATTATCTGTTATTGAACAGCTAGAAAAAGGCTTATTCACTTATAAACAAGCTCAAAAGCACTATGGTATACAGGGTAAAAGTACTGTTTTAGTTTGGCTCAGAAATCACGTTAAGTTGGATTGGTTGAGTTCAATTTATATGCCCGATATTTCTAATTCTCAAGAAAAACATGATCAAAAGATCAAGCGCTTAGAGCGAGAGCTTGAAGATGAAAAGGTTAAAAATCATGTTCTTAATCGCATGGTCGATATCATGGACAAAGAACATGGTTCAGGCCTAAGAAAAAAGTTCTCATCCGCAGTATCTGGGAAACCAAAAGCTAGCGCGCATTTGTCATGTATTTAAACGCTCTCCGCAAGGAATTTATAAAGTTATCAAGCGAATCAAGTTAAGAGCAATAGAGCTTGAACCTATTAAAGATATGGTGATGTATTGGCGTAAATTCATGCCTAGGATTGGCGGTAAAAAACTGTATAAAATTAATTCAGCCTCAGTTAGTAGGATCTCAAATTAATATAGGCCGTGATGGATTTTTTGATTACTTGCGGGTGAATAATTTGCTCGTAGAGCCGGTAAAGAGTTTCATTAAAACAACACACAAAAACCGTTGGATGAAGTCCTCACCAAACTTACTCAAGGTTCATCAGGCACAAGGACCGGAACAGGTGTTTGTTAGTGACATTATCTACGTAAAGTCAGAGCAAGGTGTTCATTACTTATCACTCTTACAGCCGTAAAATAATAGGTTATGAGTTAAGCAATGAAATGAAAACGAGTGATATCAAAAAGGCACTAACCAAAGCGATAGCTAATCGTAGCTACCAAAACCTTGTTATTCATCACTCCGATAGAGGCTTGCAATATTGTGCTTATGATTACAAAGAAACGTTATTTAACAATGGTATATTACCTTCAATGACTGATGGTTACGACTGCTATCAGAATGCGTTGGCAGAAAGAATTAATGGAATACTAAAGCAAGAATTTCTCTTATATAAATGTTGAGATATTGATGAGCTTCAAAAGCTGGTTGATGAGTCTATTCGGATATATAATGAGATGAGGTCGCACTTAAGTTTGAACATGAAAAACTCAAAACCGGTGCATAAAAAATCCAAGAACCTAAACGACCCTGTAAAAAATCTGTGTAACTGCCTATCATTAATACCCATGTAGGGTTTAGGATAGGCAGACTATGAACAAGAAAGAACTCGAAGCATCTGCTAAGCAAGCCGCGAAATCAATTAAGGCAGAAGCAGACTTAACTGATTTTCGTAAAATGTTAACCAAGGTCACCGTTGAAGCAGCGATTATTAATGCTGAGCTCGACGAGCACCTTGGTTATTCCCACCATGAAAAATACACTAAAGATAATTACCGCAATGGCTATTCATCTAAAACTATGGGCACGGAAGGTGGTGAAGTAGATTTAGACGCCGCAGCTCGTTAAGAAGAACCAAACGCGTTTTGCCTCAATGGACTACAAAATTTTATACCTGTATTCCAAGGGCATAACTACACGCGATATCGTTTCAACATTCAAGGAAATGTACGATGCTGATGTTTCACCAACGCTCATTTTTCATGTAACCAATGCGGTTATTGAGCAAGTGATTTAATGGCAAGCGAGAGCACTCGATGCTGTATATCCCATCGTTTATTTGGATTGTTTAGTCGTGAAAATCAGACAAGACAAACAGGTTATCAATAAAGTCGTTTACCTTGCGCTTGGTGTAAATGTTGAAGGCCATAAAGAATTACTTGGCATGTTGATATCTGAAAACGCAGGGGCTAAGTTCTGGCTAAATGTGCTTACTGAACTTCAAAACCGAGGCATAAAAGATATTCTTATTGCTTGTATTGATGGGTTAAAAGGCTTCCCTGATACGAAAATTCAACTCTGTATTGTGCATATGGCGCGTAATTCGCTTAAGTTCGTGCCATGGAAAGACTACAAAGTCATCACCGCTGACTTAAAGCGAATTTATCAATCTATTACCGAAGACGAAGCGTTAATGCCACTCGATTAGTTTGAGTAACGCTGGGACGGTAAATACCCCAATATATCGCGTTCATGGCGCAATAACTGGCAGAACTTCAGCACACTGTTTAACTACCTTGAAGACATACCTAAGACGATTTATACGACCAATGTTATTTAATCACTCAACTCCTTGACTAGAAAAGCCATTAAAAAACGTAAACTGTTTCCACATGATGATTCGGCTAAAAAAGTTATCTACTTGGCGATTGAGCAAGCATCTAAAAAATGGACGATGCCGATAAGAGATTGGAAAACGTCCTTGAATGAACTGATTGAATTCGAAGACCGTTTGAAGGATGTTATTTACACCTGGCAGTTACACAAAATGTGTTACAGGGTCACCTAAACTCTTGGGTTTTCATTAGAACCATCAACTTATTCTAGGACGGGATAATAATATCCATGTATTTAGCTTTTACAGCCTTTACTACCTGGTGGTAATGCAACTAGCCCTATATTAGCTATATCTATATCTAATTTCCCTTCGGTTCCTATCGAAAGAATTGATGTTACTTTACTAAAATCAAATTCGCCATTTTTGTTAAAACAATTTAAAGGAACAGGAAACTGTGTCCATTCACCTTTAGGTAACTTATTTAATGCTGCCTTAATAGGAATTTTGCCTTGGCACTTGTTTGAATTGTTGCATTGCATAGTAAGTATCGTATTTTCTTTAGCTGCTTTATTTACCTTTAACTCGATCATTAACGCTGCTTGATCTTCAATGGAAGAAATATCAATGTTATGCCTAGCTATTGTAAAACTGGTAGTATTAAGCGCATTTCCTCCCCATTCATTTTTAACGCGTTTACCTTTCCACTTTAAATTTATCGCATCATTTGGATTTGTTTTAGAAGTTGGTGATATAACTAGGTTTCCACGTTCGGTTTTGGCTTGTTGATTGTTTACTGGTATATACCAGTTTAACGCATTACTTAAGTTCGCTTTCCAGTTACCGACTAACTTACCGTCCATTATATATGTTGTTAATGGGTCGGCTGAATTTGCCATTACATTAGTAGATAAAGCTATTGTCGTTATTAATAGTGAAGACTTTGAAATTTTTGAAAGTGATTTTTTGCTAATCATGAGTATATCTCTTGTTATTTTAACTCATTAATATTTCCATATATCGATAAGTTCGATTTGCTTTAAATGTAAATATAACCTTCTGCATTTAATTGTATGAAACAAAATACATAATCAAAGAAATTAAATGTCAATAAAAATATATCAACATACATCTTTATTGCAAGGCATTTTGTCGTTCATTAATTGCAACTGTCATAAAGGTTTATTACATATTTGTAGATTGTAAACTAAATCTCCTTTTATATTTTGCGTTAAATATGAATATATGGATTCATATTCAAAAAAAATGCTGGGTTTTTTAAAAATCAGTGGTAGAATAAATTCAATGATTAGAATTTATCGGTATTTTTGGAGTTTGTTCACTTATGAGAACAATAGTATGTGTAGAGCCTGGTGTTATAGAGTCAAAAGATTTTGACAAACCTGTACCACAAGCTGGCGAGGTGTTAGTTAAAATTAAATCTATTGGTATTTGTGGCACAGATATACACGCATATGGGGGAAACCAACCTTTCTTTAGCTACCCACGTGTTTTAGGACATGAGTTATCAGGCGTTGTTGAATCTGTTGGCGAAGGCGTTAATACTCCAATTGGTTCGCCTGTTTATATCATTCCATATTTAAATTGTGGTGAATGTATTGCGTGTCGAAATAACAAACCTAATTGTTGTAGTGATATTGAAGTTATTGGTGTTCATCGTGATGGTGGGATGTGTGAATACATATCTGTGCCGGAATCTGCCGTTGTTGTAACAGAAGGCGTTAGTTTTAATGATATGGCACTTATTGAGTGTTTAGCTATTGGCGCTCATGCGGTTAAGCGTGCACAAATTACTGAAAACGATACAGTATTAGTATTAGGTGCGGGGCCTATTGGTATAGGCGCATTGCAATTTTCTAAAATCGCTGGCGCCAAAGTTATTGCTTCAGATGTGATGAAGGAGAAACTCGAGTTTTGTGTAAATGAATACGGTATTGATGGAACTGTTGATGCATTAGGCGACGTTACCGCGCAATTAAAAGAGTTAACGAACGGTGAATTCCCTACAGTTATTATCGATTGTACTGGCAACGTCAAGGCGATGGAGTCTACGATTGGTAATTTAGCGCATGGTGGCCGAATTGTCTTTGTGAGTGTTATTAAGTCACCAATTACGTTTGATGATCCTGAATTTCATAAGCGTGAAACAACACTTTTGGGTAGTCGTAATGCTACACTAGAAGACTTTGAACATGTTGTTCAGTGTTTAAAGGACGGGCGTGCAAAAAGCGGTTCGTTTGTTACGCACACAGCTAAATTTAGTGAATTAATAGCTACATTTGATGATTGGGTAAAACCGGGCAGTGGAGTTATTAAAGCCGTAGTAGAAATGGATTAGTATGAAAATAGACGCACATCAGCATTTTTGGGTTTATTCTCCTGAAGAGTATGATTGGATAGGTGAACAAGAAACGGTTTTAAAGCGTAATTTTTTACCATCAGATTTAAAAGCTATTTTATTAGAAAATAATTTGAATGGATGTGTAGCCGTTCAAGCAAGACAAACCAACGAAGAAACCCAGTGGCTAATCGAATTAGCAAATACTAATGATATTATAAAAGGTGTTGTAGGCTGGATAGATTTACGTAGTGATACATTAGATATTGACCTACAACAATACGAATCAAGCACAGTATTAAAAGGATTTAGGCATGTGCTTCAGGGCGAAAAAGCAGCATTTATGCTTGAGCCTGAGTTTATTCGTGGTTTAAAAGTGTTAGAGCAAAAAAACTATACATATGATTTGTTGGTTTATGCTCATCAACTGCCTCAAACAATAGAACTTGCCAAACAATTTTCATCGTTAAGGCTCGTAATAGATCATATTGCTAAACCTGCAATTAAAGCGAATGAGGGTTTTGAAGAGTGGAAAGCAGCAATGGTTCAGTTAGCTAGACAACCTAATATTTATTGCAAAGTTTCAGGTATGGTTACAGAAGCTGATATACACAACTGGAACCCAGAACAATTTACTCCGTATTTAGATGTAATTTTTACCGAATTTGGCAGTAAACGCGTAATGTTTGGATCTGATTGGCCAGTATGCCTGTTAGCCGAGCGCTATAAACAGGTCAAAGATATTGTGGAAGATTACGTAAAACAAAAATATTCAGCATATTACGATGATGTATTTGGTAAAAACGCAGAAACGTTTTATCAATTAGCGTAGGAAAAGTTATGGAATATAGAAAACTTGGAAAAACAGATCTCAATGTATCGAGGCTTAGCTATGGAGCGTCACCATTAGGTAGTGTTTTTCGAGATATCAGCGAAAACGATGGTATTAAAACTGTTCACACAGCAATTGATATGGGCATTAACTTAATCGATGTTTCACCTTATTATGGGCTAACCAAGGCTGAAACTGTTTTAGGTAAGGCTCTTAAAGGCATACCTCGAGATAAATATATATTGTCTACTAAAGCAGGTCGTTATGGCTCTGACTTTCCAGATTTTGATTTTTCAGAAAGACGGATTAGAAAAAGCTTAGACGAGAGTTTATCACGCCTAGGTGTAAATGAAGTTGATATCCTCTTTTTGCATGATATTGAATTTGGCAACCTTAATCAGATTTTAGAAGAATCATTACCTTGTTTGCATGATTTAAAAAAAGAAGGGAAAGTGCGTTACGTTGGTGTAACTGGTTATCCTTTAAAGGTGTTTACTGAAACAATAAAACAAGCAGAGATAGATTGTATTCTTACTTACTGTAGATATGCTTTATATGATTCTTCTTTGTTTACTGTTATTCCGTCTTTAGAAAAGAAAGGTGTAGGTATAATTAATGCTTCGCCAACCGGTATGGGGTTGTTAACCAATAGAGGCGCGCCAGATTGGCACCCTGGAAATCAACAATTGCTTAATGCGTGTCAAAAAGCGGTAGAAATTTGTCAAGAACGCGGTGTTGATATTACAGAAATAGCGCTTCAATATGCGATCGACCATCCAGCAATTGCTTCTACACTTGTAGGAACTGCTAACCCTGTGAATATTGTAAAGAACATAGAATGGGCAGAAAAACCAATCAATCAAGCACTTGTTAAAGAATTAAGAACATTGTTTGAGGGGATCCCCGTAACTTGGCCATCTGGTTATCCTGAAAACCAAGACTAATTATAGAGCATACCATTACGTAGGTTATTTACTTTTAAAATTCGTTTTTTGCAAAAAAGCCTGAAATTTATTTCAGGCTTTTTTATTTCGATTAAAATTTTGTATTTAAATTCACTTTCGACGGTATTACTCAAGGTATAAATAAAAGCTAATTTAGTTCTAGGCTATAGCTATTGGTAAGTACCTATTTCTTCGTATTTGTTTGTCAACAATTCTTCATTACTATCCTCAGATCTAAAGTTAGATTATAATCATTTTCCGTTAAAAGAAAATTGAAGATTGTTAACAAAATTTCATTGACAATTTGTGTGTTTGAGGAATAAAGTGTACACAGTGTAATCAAAAGTATGCATTTACACGGCAAAAAAACGACAACAAAACACTAAAATGTTTAGAGAGCGTCGACAGAAACTCTAGGGGATGACAATGACAAATCCGAATAAAAAGTTTAAATTAAGTCCACTGTGTGTAGCACTACTTGCTGCAACTAGTCTTAATTTAAGTGCTCAATCTGCTGATGAAAAAGCGTTAGCTGATAAAGCCAAAAAAGATAAAGAAGAAATTGAAGTTATCGAAGTAACAGGTTTACGTGGTAGCTTAATCAAGTCTATTAACGACAAGCGTTTTTCGAAAAACGTAGTTGATACAATTAACGCTGAAGATATTGGTAAGAGTACCGATCAAAACATCGCAGATGCTTTAGGTCGAGTAACTGGCGTGTCAATTGTTCAAAACCAAGGTGAAGGTTCTCAAATCACCATTCGTGGTGCTACGTCTCAACAAAATAACATTACGTTAAACGGTCAGCAGCTTGCTAGTACAGACTTTAGCCAAGCCGTTGACTTAAGCTCGTATTCAGCCGACGCGCTATCGAGACTAGAAGTTGTTAAAACACCAAGTGCAGATCATGACGAAGGTTCTTTAGGTGGTTCAGTTAACTTAGTTACAATTAAGCCACTAGATAGAGCTGACAAAGATCCTATTCGTTCATTAGAGTTACAAGGTCGTTATAACGAATTTGCTGATGAAACTGATAGTAAAGTTCAATTTACGGTTACTGAAACGTTTCTTGATGACACATTAGGTTTAGCTCTTTCAGCTTATAAAGATTCAAACAGCACTCGTAGAGATCAATATCGAGTAGGTAACTTTGTTGAGTCGCTCGCATACCGTAATGCAACGGATGAAAATGGCGACGTAATAAGTGATGCAATTGGTATTGTTCATGCGAGTACGAATTACTCACTTCATCAGGGGACATCAGATCGCACCGGTGCTACATTAGGATTACAGTGGATTCCTAATGACCAAACTGAAGTAGTTTACGATTTAACTTACAGTGAGCAAGATAGACACCGTACTTTTGACGAAATTAAAACACGTAATACTGCAAGTGTTGGTTTTGTTGAAGGCCAACGTAATGTAGCAAACTACACTACAGACGAGTATGTTTCTCCGTACACAGACCCGTTCCAAGACTGGGTTACAATTGATACGAGCACTAACACTGTATTAAAAGATACTCGACGTTTTGGTGCGGGTGATATTGCGCGATCTAACACAGAAACAGACGAATCAAACTTAAGTACAACGCTTAAAATCGAACATTACTTAACTGAAGACTTACAAGTAAGTTTAGCTTTAGGTCATTCACGCAGTGAAAGCCAAAGTGGTCCAAATAACGCATATACTAATATGCAAAACTTCTTACAAGTTCCTGGTCCATTGCTTTATCAAGCGGGTGAAAACATTCAACCAACGGGTTATGACTGTACAGTAGGACAATGTAAAATCGTAACGGGTACAGCACAGGTAGACCTTGGTGAAAATATATTTGCATATACAGATGCAGAAGGTGTTTCAAGGCCTCAATGGTATGACAACACGAATGTATTAACGGGCTTTAATCCTTCAGATTTAGACACTTTCCACCTTGGTTTTATTTCTCAAACTGACGTGAAAGTTGAAGATACGATTAATAATTTACAACTTGATTTTGATTGGGATGTTGAGCTTGGTCCTATCACTAAATTTGAATTTGGTGGAAAAATTAGCCAACGTGAAAAGTTTGTAGATAACCAAAACTATCAATTTACATCAACAAGCCAAACGATCGTGTTAGAAGATCCTGTAACAGGTGCGTTAACTGTTATTGATAACGGAGATATTTCTGGTATTCGTGGTAGTTTAATTGCTAGAGAAGGTGGGTTAGGCGTAAATGATTTTATGGAACGCCTAGGATATGACCAAGATCACATTACTGCTGGTTTAAGCCCTATCGATATCAGACAAGCACTCGGTCTTATTCATGGTAACGATAATGTAGTTAGAGACATTAACGACACCGAAACACGTTCAACAGATTTAGATACAAAAGCAGTTTATTTTAAAACTGAATTTGAATTCTTAGACGGTAAACTTACTGGTGATATTGGTGTACGTTATGTAGAAACTGAAGTAGAAACTCGCGGTTCTGCTGGCGCACAATGGTGGAGTCATACAGGAACTAACTTAGCTCGAGAATTTAGTTATACAAAACTTCAAGAATTACGAGATAAAAGTTTAGCAGCATGTCCAATTCCTGATCCAAGTGATAACGGCTACGCCAAAAAATACGGTCGCGTAGACGGGTTAGGCTGGGATACGTCATCAGGCCCAGATCCATCAGGATGGACAAGAATTCCTGATGCTGGCCCATGTCACGATCCTGACTATGCAGATTGGTTTGAGATAGTATCGGCCGATCGAAGCGCTGATGCGTACCCAGCAGGCCACCCTCGTGAGGGAGAAGAGTTTGCTACACCAGGTTGGACATCTTTATGGAGATACGCTGATATTAGCGGTACTCACTACGATGAATTTGGTGATCCTTCTGCAACTACGCCTGCAATTACGTGGGACGGTACGTCTTCATCAGCGAATAGTACCGTTGGTTATGTTGCTGATTCAGTGCGCAGCAATCGTATTTCAGCATATGCAGCGGGTGGAACGCATACTTATAAAAACGTTTTACCAAGCTTAAACTTAAATTATGCAATTACAGATGATTTAGTTGGACGATTCGCGGTATCTAAAACCATGACTCGACCTGAAATTGATCAACTAAGACCTGGCTTCTCTTTAAATCAAGGTGCTTATTGGTCAGGTGAAGATTCTAATGTTGGCGGACAAATTACGCAGTTCAACACAAAGCTAGAACCACTTGAATCGAA
The DNA here is from genome assembly GCA_020630795.1 of Colwellia sp. Classification (GTDB taxonomy): domain Bacteria; phylum Pseudomonadota; class Gammaproteobacteria; order Enterobacterales; family Alteromonadaceae; genus Pseudocolwellia. Next base: position 43,610 of record JAHDIK010000018.1, on the reverse strand, counting down.
CAACTTAGACATTTCTTTAGAATGGTACTTCAACCCAACGTCAATGTTGAGTGTTGCGGTTTATCATAAAGATATGAGCAACTTTGCTGATACTGAATCGTTCCAAAGCTACGTAAGAGATTTTAGAAACGATGATACGGTAGATGCAGATACAATTTATCTTGATAGTTCAGACGCAGCAACATGTTTATCACTTAAAGGTACAGCGGATTTCCCATTTAATCCAAACTTGGCGCCTACATTCTCTGACGACAGTGACTTACTGTGTGAAGAATATAACGTCGCCAAATTTGTGAATGGTGACGGTGCAACAATCACTGGTTTAGAGCTAGGTTACTCACAAACATACGACTTTTTACCAGGTGTATTTAGTGGTCTAGGTATCTCTGCAAACTATACGTATCAAGATAGTAAGTATGATCCACAAGTATCTGAAACTACAGGTTTAGCTTTACCTGAATACCCAGTAGCAGATACACCAAAACATTCTTATAACTTTACAACGTTTTGGGAGCAAGATGGTCATCAATTACGTTTGAGCTATAGAGGTACGTCTGATTCATTGGTGGGTAGAGATTGGAATACCAATCAAAATGGTCGTACATGGAACCAAGGTAGTATTTGGAATGAAGGACGCGGTTCATTAGATTTTTCCGCATCTTATAAAGTTAATGAAAACATGAGTGTTAGTTTCCAAGCGGTAAACCTTACGGATGAAGCGTTTAGAACATACTTTACAAGTAGAACACTTGGCGTTCAACGAGTGGCTGCGGATAACGATGCAGGTTACGAATACGTTGATTATGACGAAGGCAATCCGCTTGAAGGTGAAGCGACTAAGTCTCGAACGTACACCAAGTTTAAAACAGGTAGAACGTTCCGTTTAGGTCTTCGCGTTAACTTTTAATATTAATTAAATAAAGAGCGCACTTGTTGTAACGCGCTCTTTTAAAAATTATGGTAAATACTATGAAAATTATAAAAAAATCAATGCTGGTAGCCGCTATTTCTACAGCTCTGTATGGTTGTGGTGATGAGTCATATAAACCAGAAGTAAAAACATCAAACGAAGCTCCAGTAGTTTCAACAAATATCTCTGTTGATTTACATGAAAAAGACGCTGTAAGTTTTGCTTACTTATTGGGTACGGCTACAGGTGCACAACGTGGAGATGGCGTTGTAACTGATGCTGACGGAGACTTTCTTTCTATTAAAAACCTAACCGCAAGTATTGAGGATACCACTGGTTTTGAATTAGAGGGAAATACGTTACTTCTTCGCCCAGGCGCTTTAATGGACGTGTTAGATACGGGCGATACACACACCGTTGTGTTTACATACGATGTGTCTGATGGTGAAACGAGTACTCAACGTACAGCAACATTTAATGTTGTTGGCGAAGATTTTGCGCCAGAAGTTGATGGTGACTTAGTTGGAAACTTCACTAAAGATGCAGTTTCAGGTGTTGTTAATCTTTTACAAAGTATAACCGACGCAGATAGCGAGCCATTAACTGCTTCTAACCTTGTTGCGGATTCAGCGAATACGTTAGTTATTCCAACTTCTATAAACGAAAACAATGAATTGTTGTTAGATATTGCAAGTGTTGCGTCTGAGATCCCTGATGGTGAGAAAGTTACTCTAAACTATACTTATCAAGTTAGTGATCATCGTTTTACAGTAGATAGAAATCTTGAAGTTAACGTAGTTGGCTATAAAGACATACCAGGTACTCCGTTAATTGGTAGCTACTTCTTAACTGACGCAATGGTTGAAACTGATAACACAAAAGTATATGACTTGATTGATGATGTTGTTGATAGAGAAGGTGATGCTATTAACGTTAAAAATGTTACGCTTAAAGTTAACGGTGTTGACGTTGCCGCGTTACCTTATGGTATTAAAGTAGATGGTAACGAGTTGCATTTCAGCCCTAGCGCGTTTCTAACTGATATTGCGCCAGCTGCGACAAATAACTACGAGGTTTTATATCAACTTGAAGATTCAAACGGTAACACTTCAGATGGTAATCGTTCGTTAGTTATATCTGTAACTGGTGTTGAATCAAATATTCTCGCGACAAGTGGTGCCTCAGTTGATTTTGAATCAGATACGTTAGGTAGTGCACCGTCTCAATGGGCTGATTTTGGCTGGGAAGGTGCAGGTGGAGGTGTTGTTTCGGCTGATGCTGCGCGTACTGGTACCAATGGTTCTACCTTACTAGCTGGAGCTGGTATGGCCGTAAATTGGACTGCTGAAGCAGATCATATTTATTATTTTGCTGGTTGGTCAAAAACAGTAGGTGCCAACGGTAATAGTAATTTTCCTGTTCATTTTAATGCTTACGGTAATGGTGGCGGCAGAGAATGGTGGGACGGAGGAACTAGGCAATGGGTTGCAGACACAACACTATGGGCCGAAACTGCAGTCGTATTTAATACATTCGATTTTGGTTGGGATATTGCTCCTGCAGCGTCATTTCAAGTGTTTAATGGCCCTGCAGCATCTCACTCCACTGTTACAGCTCATGTTGACGATATCCGTATAGTTGATATTACTGATGTAGATGGCTACGCCAATAACATGCTTGCGGGCGAGGCGTCATCTTTTGAAGATGGAATTGTACCTGAAAACAACGGAGTAGGCGTGATAGATGTTACTAATGCTGCTACTGATGTAACAAGTGGTACTTATGCATTAACCGTTGATACTACTGGCAATGCGTCTGCATCAGAAATTCTTTTACCGGTTGAGGCTGGCGCAATCAAAGCAAACGGGCGCTATATGTTACAGCTAGATATTCATGCCACTAATGCACCTGCAGGTGCAGCTACAGGGTTTGAAGTTAAACTTGAAACAGCTTCTGGAGAGGTTTACAACTTCTACCCAAGTACGTGGAGTGATACCGCTAATAGTGCCGTACGTGTAATGTTAAATACTGAAAGTGCAACAGGAGCACCTGATTGGGAAAATGAAGACGTTTCAGTTCGTTTACGTTTTCAGGTTGCTGATATTGTTTATCATATTGATAACGTAACACTGTTTGCAATTCCTTAAATATAGAATGTATTGATGTAAAGGCCTATCATATAGATAGGTCTTTTTCGTTTTATTTCGTAAATTTTTAGAGTAAAAAAAGGCATTATTGTGTTTTGAACACTCATTCTTCAGAGGCTTATCGTGACTAAAGTTATTAAATCAATTGTAATAGTAGGTGGTGGTTCTGCTGGCTGGATTACTGCGAGTATCTTGGCGTCTAGATACAAAGCTAGAATAAAAACCAACGAACTCAATATTACATTATGCGAGTCTCCTAATATTCCAACAATAGGTGTAGGCGAAGGAACATGGCCTACAATGGCTTCTACATTAAGAGAAATAGGTGTTTCTGAAACTGAATTTTTAAGAGAATGTGATGCTACGTTTAAGCAAGGTTCTAAGTTTGTAGGCTGGGACAATGATCAAGGTAAAGGATTTTACTATCATCCATTTGACGATCTTAAGCACTCTGTAGATGGCGTATATGCTGATTATTGGTTAAATAATGAAACGTCGGTGCCATTTTCTAAAGTGTACTCTATACAGCACGAACTTTGTGAAGGGGCACTTGCGCCAAAAACAATTTCAGATGCTGAATATCAATCGTCAGCTAACTACGGTTATCACCTAGACGCAGGATTATTTTCAAAGTTTTTACATCAGCACTGTGTTTCAAAATTAGGCGTTAATCATTTGTTTGCAGAAGTTAATCAGGTAAACAAAGATGGAGAAGGAAATATATCTTCCGTAACATTTGATAACGGCAATATTGTAGAGGGAGACCTTTTTATAGATTGCACCGGTTTTAAATCGTTATTATTAGGCGATGCTCTAGGTGTGTCTTTTAAACCTGTTAACGATGTTTTATTTGCAGACACTGCGCTTGCGACACAAGTTAATTATTCTGATGATGAACATCCTATCGCTTCATGTACGAAATCTACCGCGCAGGACGCTGGATGGATTTGGGACATAGGCTTACCTACTCGACGAGGAGTTGGTCATGTTTTTTCGAGTAAACATACAACTAAAGAGAAAGCACATGCTGATTTACTCGAATATATTAAAAATACTGGTGGTAGCACTGAAAATTTAAACGTTCGAGAAATAGCTTTTAGTGTTGGTCATCGAGAAAAGTTTTGGCATAAAAACTGTGTTGCTGTTGGTATGTCTGCGGGTTTTCTTGAACCGTTAGAAGCTTCTGCTTTAGTACTTATAGAGCTTTCAGCCATGATGATTGCAGAGCAGTTGCCTGCAACTTCTAATGTGATGGATATTGCTGCACAAAGGTTTAATGACAAGTTTACGTACCGTTGGGGCAGAGCGATTGATTTTCTAAAATTGCACTATATTTTAAGTCATCGTACAACTCCGTTTTGGCAAGATAACAAAAAAGTAGAATCGGTTCCTCAACGATTACAAAACCTAATGGAACTGTGGAAAAACAAAGTTCCTAATGGGCATGATTTCGAAGCAACAGGCGAATTATTCCAAGCAACGAGTTACCAGTTCGTATTGTATGGAAGTCGATTTAGAACTCAGCCTTTATTCACGTTAGAGCCTTTTATTGGTGACTATGTACAAAATCGTATTGAAAATACACGACAAGTTGAACAACAACTCGTGAACAAGCTTCCAACCAATCGTGAGCTTTTAAACAAAGTGTATAAATACGGGTTTTCAAAAATTTAAATGAAGAGATAATAATGACAAAGACAACAATAGAGCTATTAGATTCAATACAACACAAAAGCCTTAGAATTGACACTACGTTGGTAGATGTACCTCATAATCATATAAATGCTGCTAACGTAAGCGTTACTGAGCTGGCAACATTAAATCACGAGTACCCAATTTTTATTACGAAAAACCCTCATACTGGGAAATTTCTCTTTAGTGCTATATTAGGTATTCATTCAGGCCAAAATCTATATATACAAGAAGGTAAATGGAAAGCAAATTATTTACCACTTGATGTTTTACGTAAACCATTCCAAGCAATGCTTGAGAAAGAAGATAGTTTTTCTGGTGGGCGAATAGCTATTGACGTTTCGAGTCCTGTAATTGGTACTCAGAAGGGGGAATTGCTGTTTGACGATGAGGGGAAGCCAACGGCATATTTACAACGTATTCAAAACACATTTGGGCAATTGATGGGGAGCATAAAAGCAACTGAAGATGTGTTAGACGGCTTATATAAGCATGATTTGTTAGAAGCTGTAACGTTAGAGTTTGATTTAGGAAATGATAACGTTGAAAAAATGAATGGACTGTATGCTATTAACAAAAAGGTACTTTCAAGCTTAACGGGAGTTGCGTTAGAGGAGTGCCATAAGGCTGGATTGCTTGAGGTTTGCCATTTGGTGATGAGTTCAGGTGCTCATGTACAGAAACTTATTCAATGGGCACGGGAAGTGTCGAGCAGTTAATATCAATATACAACTCAATAGGCCGTTAGTTAAATTTGTTGAAATATTTAACTAAAGGCCTTGAACGTAATCGAATCCGATTCGAGTATATTGCTATTAATACTCGTAACTACAACGTTACACCATTTTTCCAAATTGAAATTTCACGGTTGTCGTTTAGCTCATTATTAGTCTTTTTACCTGACGCAACGTCTAATAAATAACTAAATAGCAATTCAGCACATTCATCAATACTGATGTCGTTAGATAATATTTGTCCTGAATCAAAATCAATCCAATGCTTTTTTCTAGTCGCTAATTCAGAGTTAGATGAAATTTTTACCGTTGGTACAGGGAAGCCAAGTGGAGTTCCTCTACCGGTAGTAAATAGAATGATATTTGCACCGGCCGCTGATAATGCCGTAGAAGATACTGCGTCATTTCCTGGAGCTTGAAGTAACGTTAATCCTTTTCCTGTAGAGGCTTTCTCGCCGTAGTCAATGACTTCATTGATTATAGCTTTTCCGCCTTTTTGTATCGCGCCTAACGATTTTTCTTCAAGAGTTGTTAGTCCACCAGCTTTGTTACCCGGTGAAGGGTTTTCGTAAATAGGTTGGTTGTTTTTAATAAAGTACTGTTTAAAGTCTTGAACAAGGTCAACAATTTGTGAATAGGTGTCTTGAGTATTTGCACGATCCATAAGTACTTGTTCAGCGCCAAACATTTCAGGCGTTTCGGTTAATACAACGCGTCCACCGTATTGTGTCAACATATCGGTAATGCGGCCAACAACAGGGTTTGCCGTTAAGCCACTAAAGCCGTCAGAACCACCACACTTCATCCCTAATGTAAGCTTCGATACTGGAACCTCAGTTCGTACATCTTTATCCATTTCTTCAAGTAGCTCTTTTACGTATTGAATACCGACTTCAATTTCGTTGCCTACTTCTTGAGAATTGAAATAACGTAGCTTGTTAGTATCAATATCTTTTGTTTCTTCTATCAGGGTAGCTAATTGATTGTTTTCGCAGCCTAATCCAATAACCAATACGCCACCTGCGTTTGGATTCTGCATTAAACTACTGAGTAGGTTCCTAGTATTTGAAAGATCGTCGCCTAGTTGTGAACAACCAAATGGGTGAGTAAGTGCGACAAATTCGTCGGCTCTACCTTCAAACTCTTTTCTACATAGATCTGTAATTCGTTTTGCTGATTGGTTTACGCAGCCAACGGTATTAATTACCCATAATTCGTTTCTAATACCAACCTTGCCATTTTTTCTTACGTAACCAGAGAAAGTAGGCATGTCGTTTTTTTCAGAGAGTGGTTTAGGTTCTTCATTGTAATGGTAAGTTTCACTGCCATCTAAGTTTGTAGCTAAGTTATGACTGTGTATATGGCTACCAGCTGAAATGTCCGAAGTTGCTTGTCCTATACTAAAGCCATATTTAACAATGTTCTCACCTTTGCGTATATCTATTAACGCTATTTTATGTCCGCTATTAACATCATCTTTAATTTCAAGGTTGTTATATTCTTCAGGCAGCTTAGTTCCCTGATTTACCGGCGATATTGCAACAACAACATTATCATCGTCATGCACTTTAATTACTTGGCGTAGGAGATTGTTTATAGAGTTCTGCACTTTCTTAAATTCTTATGTTATGATCGTAAGTGAAATATATCATTTATATGTAAAAAAGTTAATCTTTAGTTGGCCCAATCACATGAATAAGTATTTATATATTTAGTTGATGGATAATTCACCATATGAAATTGAAGTTAAATTCGGTTTCCAATATAGTATTTAGCCAATAAAAAACTAAAAACATTACGATAATAATAAGTTTTAATTTATATATAAATAATTTTGGTTATTTATAAATAGGGGGAGTTAATGAATACCAGTTCGAATGAAGCTATCGATCAAGCTTCAATACCTGATGCAAACGATCAATCATCTAAACCTAAAGTGTTAGAACCACAATTTGTCATACCATTTATCTTAGTCGCTTCCTTATTTCCTTTATGGGGTTTTGCTAACGATATAACTAACCCGCTAGTAAAGGCATTTAAAGACATCTTTATGATTTCTAATGCTCAAAGTAGTTTGGTGCAATTTGCATTTTATTTGGGATATGGCGTGATGGCGATTCCCGCTGCTATTTTTATTCGTCGTTTTTCGTATAAGTCGGGTATTTTGCTCGGTTTAGGTTTGTATACAACAGGCGCATTATTGTTTTTGCCAGCATCTATTTACATGGAGTTTAATTACTTTTTAGCGGCGTTATGGATTTTAACTTGTGGTTTGGCGCTTTTAGAAACTACCGCTAACCCTTATGTACTATCAATGGGACATCCAGATACATCAACGCAACGCTTAAACTTAGCTCAAGCTTTTAATCCTATCGGCTCGCTTACAGGTATGTTTATCGCTTCAAGTTATATTTTAGGTGAGTTGAAAGTAGAAGCATTTAGATTAAAAGAAAAAGCGGCACATCCTGAATATGCAAATATGCTTCCTTCAGAAGTTGACGGCAAGCTAACACAAGCTATCCATGATTTTTCAGTATCAGATCCCGCGGCTCATCAAGCGATGCAAGCAGCCGATTTAGTTACTGTTCGTGGTCCTTATATTGCTATTGCTGCAGTAGTTGCTGTTTTATTTGTTATTTTCTTGTTTAACAAATTACCTAAAACTATCTCTAATGATCATCCGTTAACGAAAAAAGAGTTAAAAGAAACGTTCGGACGACTAATCGCAAATAAGTGCTATATAGAAGGTGTTATTGCTCAAGCGTTTTACGTGGGTGCACAAATCATGTGTTGGACCTTTGTTATTCACTATGGAATGACGTCGGTAGGATTAACAGCAGCTGAAGCCCAGCAATATAATATGGTTGCGATGGGCGTATTTTTAGCGAGTCGATTTATTTGTACCTTTTTACTAGGATTTATTAGACCTGGTCAGTTGTTAATGGTTTTAGCTGCTGGCGGATTTACGTTGTCACTTGGTACTATATTCTTAGGTGGTTTCCCTGGCTTATATTGTTTGATTGGTATTTCAATTTGTATGTCGTTGATGTTTCCAACCATATACGGTATTGCGCTTAAAGGTATGGGAGACGATGCGAGTTTAGCGTCTGCAGGTTTGGTTATGGCGATTGTTGGTGGAGCGCTAATGCCGCCATTACAAGCAAGTATGATTGATGCTGCGCCAATTATTGAAGGCATTCCTTCGGTACAAACGTCGTTTGTACTACCGTTAATATGTTTTGTTGTTATTTGTATTTTTGGGTATAGAGCGCACAATAAGTACAATATCTAGTACTACATAATTAGCTTTCATTTAAACGGCATACTCGGTTTGAGGATGCCGTTTTTTTATGCCTGATGATATATAGCTACTTTTAGATTTGAGGGTGAGGGTGCTGATTGTGGAAGAGAGCGGTAACAGCGATGAGGTGAGAATCGAAGAAAATATGAATTTAAGAAACTGCGTCTACAAAACTATAGTAATAAAAAAGGGAAATACTTAAGTATTTCCCTTTCGGTTATCTGTTATTAATAAATTTATCGTTAATTAGTAACTATCGTTGTGTACGCTCATTACTGCTCTACCAGATGGGTCAGCCATATTAGTAAAGCTCTCATCCCACGCTAATGCTTCTTGCGTACTACATGCAACTGACTTACCGCCAATTACACAATCTGCAGCTGAAGGTAATGGGAACTTCTCTTCGAAAATACAACGGTAGTAATAAGCTTCTTTACTATCAGGTGTATTTACAGGGAACTTATAGCTTGCGCTTTCTAACTGTTGATCAGTAACTTGAGATTCAACAAACTCTTTTAAGCCGTCAATCCACGAGTAGCCAACGCCGTCTGAAAATTGCTCTTTTTGTCGCCATAGTATTTCTTTAGGTAGGTAACCTTCGAAAGACTCGCGTAAAATAGCTTTTTCCATTTTACCGTTGCCACACATTTTATCTTCAGGGTTGATACGCATTGCAACATCCATGAAGTTCTTATCTAGGAACGGTACGCGTGCTTCAATACCCCATGCAGACATCGATTTATTTGCGCGTAAACAGTCGAATTTATGTAAGCGATCAAGTTTACGATTAAGCTCTTCATGGAATTCTTGTGCGTTAGGCGCTTTGTGGAAATATAAGTAACCACCAAATATTTCGTCAGCACCTTCGCCTGAAAGTACCATTTTAATGCCCATTGCTTTGATTTTTCTTGCCATCAAGTACATTGGAGTAGATGCGCGAATAGTCGTTACATCGTACGTTTCTAAATGGTAAATAACTTCCTTAAGTGCATCGATACCTTCTTGTTCAGTAAATACAACTGAATGATGGATAGTACCAATACTGTCTGCTACCGTTTGAGCAGCCACTAAATCTGGAGAGCCCTCTAAACCACAAGCAAATGAGTGAACTTTTGGCCACCAAGCTTCAGAAAGGTCGTTTTCTTCAATACGACGAGAAGCAAACTTTTGAGTAATTGAAGAGATTAAAGAAGAATCTAATCCGCCAGATAATAATACGCCATAAGGTACGTCAGTCATTAAGTGCGACTTAACAGACTCTTCTAATGCTTCGCGGATTTTAGTTGTGCTGGTGGTATTGTCTTTAATTGCGTCATATTTGTGCCAGTTACGTTTGTAATACTTTTGTACTTCACCAACGCGGCTATCTAGAATATGTCCAGGAGGGAATTCACTTACTGTTTTACAAATCGGCATAAGTGCTTTCATTTCAGACGCAACATAAAAGTTGCCGTCTGCATCGTAACCTGTGTATAGCGGAATAATACCAATATGGTCACGCGCAATTAAGTAAGAATTGTCTGTTTCGTTATATAAACAAAAAGCAAACATACCTTGTAATTTATCAACAAATTCTACGCCAAATTCTTCGTATAAAGGTAAAATAACTTCGCAATCTGAGCCTGTTTTGAATGTGTAATCTACATTAAGATCAGCAGCAAGCTTTTTATGATTGTAAATTTCGCCATTAACAGCTAATACATTGGTTTTGTCTTGATTGTATAAGGGTTGAGCGCCATTTTCAGTATCAACAATTGATAGGCGTTCATGAACAAGAATTGCATTATCGTTACTATATACCCCTGACCAATCTGGGCCACGGTGGCGTAATAAACGAGATAATTCTATTGCTTTTGGGCGTAATACATCAGCCCCGTTTTTTATATCTAATATACCAAAGATCGAACACATTGAAGCGCTACTCCTTTATAGTTGTGGTTATACAATCGTTTATTGTTTGAATAAACAATAATTGAGGACATCTTATTTGAGGTTAAATTGAATGAGAGGTTTACTCGAACAAACTAAGAATAATCAGTCACACAGGCACTTTGCCATTTTTACAGAAAAAATCAATATAAATATTGCAGAAAAGTGAATAAATAATTATAAGAAAGTTTACAACGGATAGTTAACTTATTGTCATTAATTCCAAAAGCCTGATGATTTTAGCGTTGTTTGTGTATATCATGGAGGCGTTATAAAAAAAATACAAAAAAACAGGTATGTTAAACTCATGTTAATAGCGAAAAAATTGGCAGTATCAACCGCCATTGCATTATGTACTTTCAGCATTAACGCTACAACCATTACAGTAGAAGAAAATCGCATTGCAAAAGCTAATATGGTTATGCCAATAGTAGCTTTTGCTTTATCTGATCGCGTAAGTCTATTTCAAGACCAAGTGTCAAAAGCGCGTAATTTAACTACGCTAAGCCAATTGGCAATTAGACATGGTAAAGGCATATGGAAAGATGCTAAAAAGTATTTTGAAAATACCAATAGGTATGACGATCGCCCACTTTATTGGTCGCGCCTTAAAATGGCGAAAGCTTTAAAAAATACAAAAGCGTTTAAAGAATCTCTTCCTGATCAACAAGCACAGCTAATGTGGCAGTTTGAACAGTATTCTCGTGGTAAAACCGACGTAAAGTTTGATAAAAAAACTGATAAAAGAATATTAATCACTGGATTCGATCCATTTTTACTTGATAGAAATATTAAACAAAGTAACCCATCTGGTGTAAGTTCAATAATCTTTGATGATTTAGTTATTAGTGCTGATGGTGTTAGTGCTGAAATTGAAACACTTATATTGCCAGTACGTTTTGAAGATTTTGATCAGGGTATGGTTGAAGAGATGCTTCTGCCGTATTATCGAAATAATTCAGTTGATATGATTATTACCGTAAGTATGGGACGTAACAGTTTTGATTTAGAGCGATTTCCTGGGTTACGACGCAGTGCTACAGCGCCTGATAATTTAAACGTCAAAACTGGTGCTAATAAAAGGCAGCCAATAGTACCTCTATTAAAAGGTAAACCATTAAATGGTAGTGAGTTTTTAGAGTTTACGCTTCCTGCAGAACAAATGTTAAATGCTAATGGATTGTTTCCTGTAAAAGACAACCGTATTGTGTCTACACTAACTAAAACGTTTCAAGTTTCCGAGTTTTCAGAGTTAAGTAGCGAAACTTCTGTTCAAGGCTCTGGTGGTGGTTATTTATCAAATGAAATGTCTTACCGTAGCTTGTTATTGCGAGATTTAAATAGTCCTGTGCTACCAGTAGGGCATATTCATACACCTAGCATTAAAGGGCATGACGATAAAAAGTTAAGATTAATTATAAAGCAATTAAAAGCGATAATAACTGAAGGTGTTAAAACACTCTAAGGTCTATCTTACTTAACGGCTTAGACTGATATTAAAAAAGAGACCATCATGGTCTCTTTTTGTTTAGTACTTAAGCTCATTAACTAATCGCTATTAATTAATAGCAATTTTAAGCTTTTGTCCCGGTTGGAGATATTCTTTTCGAGTAAGCTTGTTCAGTTTTTCGATATCTTTAATTTGTACATCAAATTTAGTCGCTATACGTGCAAAAGAGTCACCGCGTTTTACGCTATATGTAATCGTTCTCTGGTTTGAAACTTCAGCATTTCGTCCACCCCAAATAACCAATTTCTGACCAAGCCTTAATGTTGACTTGGTTGATATATTATTCCAGCGTGCAATCTCTCTGCTTGAAACATGATATTTTCGACTAATATCCCACAAAGAGTCACCAGATTTAACGACATGAGTCGTTTTGCTGCGCTCGCTTGTGTTATTAGTGATTAGTGATAGGGCACCCTTAGGTACAGATGCAATTGTTTGGTCAGACGATTGCGGTATCAACAAATGTTTACCCGCACGGATTCTAGAACCGTTGATGTTGTTGATACGCTGTATAGATTTTACATCGATATGAAACTTTTGAGCTATTTTACCTAAGCTGTCGCCACTCTTAATTTTGTATCGCTGCCATACCATTCTGTCTTTTTCAGGTAATGATGTCAGCTTTTCTCGAAAGCTTGTTGTTTTATTTACGGGTAACAGGATCTCAACCGCGCGCTCAGGATCTGTTGCCCACTGTTTAAACCCAGGATTAAGCCTTTTAAAATTATCCGTTGAAATATCAGCTAAATTAGCTGCAACAGATAAATCTATTTGAGATGAGAGCTTGGTTGTTTTGACAGCTGGGGTATTCTTTATCGGATAAAGCGCTATATCGAGTTCGGTTGAGCGATCGATAATATCAATAATAGCGAATAGTTTTGGAACATAATCGCGGGTTTCTTTTGGAAGTGCTAAATCCCAATAATCGGTTGATTTATTTAACCGTGCATTTCTTCGCATAGTACGTTGTACGCGACCTTCACCAGAGTTGTACGCAGCTAGGGCAAGTAACCAATCGCCATCAAAGAATCTGTTGAGGTATTTTAAATACTTAATTGCGCTATCAGTAGAAGCTACAACGTCTTTTCTGCCGTCATACCACCAGTTTTGTTGTAACCCGAATTGTTTTCCAGTTCCCGGTACAAATTGCCATAATCCAACCGCATCAGCATGAGACTCTGCGTTGGGATCAAAGGCACTTTCAACTAACGGTAATAAAGCGATTTCTAACGGTATATCGTTTTTTTCTAACTCTTCAATAATATAGTAAAGAAATGGCTCAGATCTTTTGAATAATTTATTTAATGCGTATGGATCACGTAAGTACTTTTTACGATGTTTAATGACTTCTTTGTTGTACGGGACATTAAACGTTAGATTATCGCGTAAACGATCCCAAACCGTTGTGTAGTTTACAGCAGATACTTCTTTTTTTACTTGCGTTGCAGGTTTGTCTATTAAGAAATCATGAATTTCTGTTGCTGATGCTATTGAAGCATTATTGGTTGGTTGTACAGGTACATTCTTTGTTTTTATTGATGGTGTTGGCGTAGTTTGACAGCCAGCAAGGATAAAACTAATCGCAATAGGTAAGGATATATACTTCATGAATACGTCATTTAATCAAATATGGCGGTAGTTTTACTTATTTATCTGGTTAATTCAAGAATACTCAATAAAACATACTAAAATACATCCTTCCATCGACGTAGCGCTGTAAATACTTCAACGGGCGTATTACAAAGCGTATTTGAATAGGATTCAACACTACTTTTGATGTGCTCGTTATAACATCGTAAAAACGGGTTGATACGTTTTTCAATATGTATAGACGTAGGAATAGTCGACCTGTTGTTGTTTCTAAGTTGCTTTACCGAATTGTAATAATTAATTAACTCATCATTCGTTGGATCGACGGTTAGCGCAAAGTTTAAATTCGCTTCAGTATATTCATGGGCGCAGTAAACATGAGTTTTCTCTGGCAGCTTTGACAGGCTAGATAGCGATTCAAATAATTGTTCGCTTGAACCATCAAAAATTCGTCCACAACCTCCAGAAAATAGGGTGTCGCCGCAAAATAAATTATCGTTAATCAAATAACCTATGTGGCCAATAGTATGTCCGCCAATATCTAGTACATTAATATCAAAACAAAATTCATCGAGCGTTATTTTTTCATCGTTCGATACTTTAATATCTGAAACATCTAATGCCTCTTTTGTAGGTCCGTAGACCGTTATAAGGAGTTGTCTCGTTTTACAATAATCTCTGAGTTCTTGTACTCCACCAATGTGATCGTTATGTCGATGTGTGATGAGTATCGCATGCAAATTTAATTGGTTTTCTTCTAAATAACGAATACAAACTGAAGCGTCGCCAGGGTCAACCAAAATAGCTTTGTCGTTTTGTTCGATACACCATATATAGTTGTCGTTAAACGCGTTGATTTTATTAATAAGAAACGAACTATTCGAAGTTGTAGAATTCATTTTACAGTGACATCTTGTATACTAATAATATGGTTGATTATAAGCATTTTACATACAATACGGTAGCTAACCTTGTTGTTATGCGACAATGTTATACAAATTTTAGGACATCACGCTATGAAACCCGCTTTAGCATTTAGAAAGCAGAGATATCCAAAAAGTTGGGACGATATTCCAAATGGAAAGCTAATTTTAAACACGCTTAACGGTGTGTTAAAAGACTGGTGTCCTAAGTTTTTTGGTTACCACTTACTAAAAATAGGTGCGCTAAGCGGAGAGGTTGATTGTTCGGATTCACCTATTAAGCATCAAGTAACCATAGGTAAAAAAGGCGATAATATTAATGTGCTATCTGACATTGATGACCTGCCTTGTTTAGAGCATAGTGTCGATGTTTGTTTATTAAGCCATGTATTAGAGTTTACAGGTGATCCGCATCATGTTGTACGTGAAGCCAATAGAGTATTGATACCTAACGGTTATTTAGTGATTACAGGCTACAACCCCTTTAGTTTAGCCGGGCTGAATAAGCTTATACCGTACCGCAGACAAGAGTCTCCATGGCGAGAACGTTTTTTTTCATCGATGCGTGTAAAAGATTGGTTGCACTTAATGGGGTATGAGATTTTACTTGATGATCATAAACTATACTCTTCACTCGGAAGTAGCGTAAGCCAAGGAAGACTTTCTGGCTATTGGGGCCGTTTTGCGAGTAAATTTTTACCTCAATTAGGTTCTATTTATATCATAGTTGCTAAGAAGCGGATGTTGCCTCTTACGCCAATCAAACCTAAATGGAAATTAAGACCCAAGTTTTCTCCGGTAAAAGTAACGGGTATGAACAATAATCAACATAAAATAAAAGCTAAAATTAAATTAACACAGGACGACTAACCCAGAATATGAATACATTTAAAACCGTTTCGTCATTAGATTTTGAAAACTACCTTAATCATTTACTCAAACCAGAGAAAATAAAGGACTTTTGTCCGAATGGGTTGCAAATCGAAGGAACAAAATCAATTAGTAAAGTTGTAACTGGTGTTACAGCTAGTCAGGATTTGATTGACGTTGCAGTAAAGCTTGAAGCCGACGCTTTGCTCGTGCATCACGGTTATTTTTGGAAAAATGAATCATATGTTATTCGAGGTATGAAGCATAAACGTATTAAAACGTTACTTGATCACGAGATTAATCTGTTTGCTTATCATTTACCGTTAGATATACACCCTGAACTCGGTAATAACGCGCAGTTAGCTAAACTATTTGGGATAAAAGTAACCGGCCCTTTAGAAATAGGTAACGAAAATAGCGTGGCAATTCGTGGTGAATTTGATCAACCTTTAACTGGTAACGAGCTTAACGATAGAATTTCGAAGGTATTAAAACGAGAGTGTCTGCATATACAACCGTTTTCAGAAAAACTGATTAAAACTATCGCGTGGTGTTCAGGTGGCGGACAAAACTATATTGAACTAGCTGCAGAACAGGGGATCGATGCGTTTATTTCGGGTGAAGTTTCAGAGCAAACCACCCATGTTGCAAAGGAAATGGATATACACTTCTTTGCTGCTGGCCATCACGCTACTGAACGATACGGAGCAAAAGCGTTATGCGAGCATCTAGAAAAAGAACTAGGAGTAGAGGTTCACTTTGTTGATATCGATAATCCTGTTTAATGATTTTATATTCTAGTTAGACAGTTTTTGCACAATGGTGCCTAACGCTTCATGCCATGCTTTTGTTGTTTGCGACAGCGTTGATGGCTTAGGGAACTGAGACAAGTAATTAGTTATTTCTCCTTTATAAATAAACCCTGTTGGTGCAGGTATTGGAGATAGCTGTTGGGTTTCGAAATAATTGTAAGCTCTGGGTAAGTGTACTGCGTTAGTTACCAGGGCAAATCGTTTGTTTTTTAGAAGAGGAGCTATTAATCTAGCTTCTTCTTTCGTATCTTTTGGTCTTTCTTCTGCGATTATTTTTTCTTCAGGTATTCCTAGACTTATTGCAGCTAATTTGACTTTTTTGGCGTTCGACACTTCATCTGTAAACGCATATCCAGACGTAATTACTGTTGCTTCTGGGTGCATTTGGTATATACGAAATCCTTCTAGCAGCCTTTGTAGCGAACAAGTTTGTAATTGCATAATCGCTGGAAGCTGATGATTCGTTACATGTCCACAACCCAAAATTACGATAAAATCTAGTGGTTCAGGTTGTTGTTCAAAAACTGTAAATTTAGACTCAACCGATTGAATTATTTTTCCAGAAAATAATGACGTAGAACTAATCACCAGAACTGAGAAACCAGCAATAAGAAATAATCTACTTAGTTTCGGGCGATATTTGTACAGTACAATTGATAAAAACAATAATAATAGGGTTATGCTCAAAGGCTTGAGGAGTAAACCGATTATTTTTTTTAGCGTAAATAAAAACATGTCGTTAAATTATTGAGTAGATTAGCAAATATAAATGATATTGTAACAAATCTGTCTAATTTGAATAGACGTCTAAAAGTCTATTGCAAAGTTTGTTTTTTTGATGTTTAATACGTTCGTTAAAAATAGAATATTTACTCAAGTCTTGATTTTATTCATAGAAATTAATTAAACAAAGAGTAAATTTGTTTTTACACCAGAAGAGGCGCGATAGCCAGGTAGGTAATTTGAGGAAGCCTAATTCCAATGATGATTACTGAGGGGGACTGTCGCCGAGAACATATATGATTTGGGCACATAATGTTCGGTCGCTATGGTTGAATCCATAGGGCTGTCACCAACTTGGTGGAGAGCTTCTGGCTGAGAGAATCGTTATATGGTCACCATCTAATTACCAATCAGTCATGCTCTTCCTTGTATTTTTGGCTTATAAAAAAGCTTATTTTAGGGAGAACCTTAAATGTCAGTTCAACAATTAACCATTTCAAAATTCGGCGGTACAAGTGTGGCCGATTACGAAGCGATGCTTCGTTGCGCAAATATCATAAAAAGTGATCCAGCAAATCGCTTGGCAATTGTTTCAGCAAGTTCTGGAGTGACAAACCATTTAGTGCGTTTAAGTCAGGCGAATGTCTCGACTGATGAGCAAAATGATATTTTACAAAAAATTAAAAATATTCAACTTAACATTACTCAACATCTAGAAAACGAAGATGAGCTTAACGCGCAAGTTGAAATATTGTTAACGCAATTAGCAGGACACGCTCAAGAACAATCGTTAAACCATAGCTTAAGAGTAGCTGATACGATTTTGTCTTACGGTGAACAATTTAGTTCTCGAATTTTTGCCGATGTTCTATGTTCAATTGGCGTTGAAGCTAAACATTTTGATGTACGCCAAGTAATGAAAACAAATAGCTTATTTGGTAAAGCGGTTGTTGATATTGACTTGTTGAAAGAAAAAGCGACAGAGATTTTAAAACCGGCATTAAATGAAACTGTTATTGTTTCACAAGGATTTATTGGTCAGAACGAAGCAGGACAAACAACTACGTTAGGTAGAGGTGGCTCAGATTATAGTGCTGCGTTGTTAGCTGAAGCGTTAGACGCTACCGATCTTTCTATTTGGACAGACGTAGTGGGTATTTTTACAACTGATCCTCGTATTACAGACCAAGCACGAGCAATTAAAGAAATTAGTTTTGGCGAAGCTGCGGAAATGGCAACGTTTGGAGCGAAAATACTTCATCCAGCTACATTGATTCCTGCGATGCGTAAAGACATTCCGGTTTTTGTAGGCAGTAGTAAGGCACCAGAGCAAGGTGGAACACGTATTCAAAAAGAAGTCGATTCTAACCCTACATATCGCTCAATTGCACTAAGACGAGAACAAACACTTGTTACCGTGAAAAGCCCTGAAATGCTACATGCTAGCGGATTTTTGGCGAAAGTATTTGCCGTATTAGCAAAACATGAGCTAAGTGTTGATTTAATTACGACGAGTGAAATTAGTGTTGCGTTAACTTTTGATAATCCACAAGGCTCAACTCAAGCGGTTATTACTCAAGCTGTAGTTGAAGAATTAGAACAACTTTGTGAAGTTAAAGTAGAGCATGGATTATCGCTTGTTGCAGTAATTGGAAACAATATTCATACAACAAGTGGTATTGGCACAAACATCTTCGACACAGTTGAAGGCGTTAATATTCGCATGATCTGCCAAGGAGCGAGTTCTCACAATTTGTGTTTCTTAGTACCTGAAAATGACGCCAATAAAGTGGTAGAGAAGCTACATAATTCACTTTTTCCAATGCAATAAGATTATAAACGTTTATATATTGGTTATTTTGAGTTTTGTTATATGAAATTGTTAAATATAGATTAAATGATTATTTAACTCTTCATTAACAAAGAATATAATGAACTCAACTAACCGATAGTAGTAAGTTGCTATTTACGTTTATATTTATGTAATAACAAGGTGAAATATGGAAGCAGAAGCATTAAATGGAGTAAGTTCAATTTTGTTTGTTTGTATGGGAAACATTTGCCGTTCGCCAAGCGCAGAAGCCATTTTTCGCCATAAAGCTAAACAAGCAGGATTGTCTGTCCAAATAGACTCTGCAGGAACCGTCGGATCTCATGCTCGAGAAAAACCAGACCATAGAGCGCAAAAAGCAGGAATGGCTCGTGGATACTCTTTTGATAAAATTAGAGCACGAAAAGTAACAGAGAAAGATTTCGACAATTTTGATTTAGTATTAGCAATGGATGAGCAAAACGTTCGTCATTTGAAGAAAGTTGCACCTGAGCACTTACATCATAAAATTCAGTTGTTTTTAGAATACGCAGATAACTTTGAAGAAACTGATGTTCCGGATCCATATTATGGTGGTGCGAAGGGATTCCAATTTGTTGTTGATTTAGTTGAAGACGCAAGCGACGGTTTAATCAAAGCGTTAAAAAATTAACGATTTAAATTGAACAAGGTTTAAAACAAAAAACAGAGCTTAAGCTCTGTTTTTTTTATGGAAATATTGTTTATACTATCTTTTAGCGTTAATCGCTGTCGCTAGGATGTCGAGCATTTTTTCACTCTCAGCTAAATCAACACAAGCGTCTGTTATACTTTGTCCATATGTAAGATCATCAATAGATTCAACTTTTTGATTACCTTCAACTAAAAAGCTTTCCACCATCACACCAAATATTGATGTTTCTCCTTGGCTTATTTGGTCAGCAATAGACTGTGCAACATCAATTTGTTTTTTATGATTTTTGTAGCTATTTCCATGGCTACAATCAACCATTATATTGGTATTAATAGCTGCGTTTTTAAGCGAATCTGATGTTTGCTTAATGTCACTTGTATGATAATTCGGCTCTTTACCGCCACGTAAAATTACATGAGCACTTGGATTACCGTGTGTTTGGTAAATACACATTTGACCGCTTTTATCGGGTGAATATAAAACATGAGGAACGCTTGACGCTTTAATGGCATCTAGCGCGATTTGAATGTTCCCATCTGTGCCATTTTTAAATCCTACAGGGCACGACAATGCTGATGCTAATTCACGGTGAACTTGGCTTTCGGTTGTTCTCGCTCCTATCGCTCCCCAACTGATTAAGTCAGAAATATATTGCCCAGTAACCATATCCAAGAACTCAGTGCCAGCAGGTAAACCGATTTTATTGATATCCATTAACAGATTACGAGCTAAATTTAAGCCGCGAGCCACGTTAAACGATTTGTCTAAATTAGGATCACTTATCAGGCCTTTCCAACCAACGGTGGTTCTAGGCTTTTCAAAATAAACACGCATTACAATGAGCAATTCATTTTGATATTTATCGCTAAGTGTTTTTAATTTTTTTGCGTAATCAATCGCTGCTTCGATATCGTGTATCGAACAAGGACCAATGACGACTAATAATCGATCATCTTCCCCGACGATTATTTTTTCAATCGCTTTACGACTTTCGATAATAAAATCTGCAGTGTCTTGGTCTAACGGAATTTGTTGAGCCAATTCAGCAGGCGACACTAAGTTTTCAATGAGTGTAGTGCGTAACTCGTCAGTTTTAATTGTCATTTTACTGTTCTAAATAAGGCAACTCAGATGTTGAGTTAGATAAGGTCAATAATGAAATTGTACAGGTAAATAAAGAAAGTAGTTATAACTATTCGTTAATAAACTGTTTTTAGTCATGAAAAATAAGCAAAATAGGGTACATATTTTTATACAGAATACGCCTATTTTGTATTTATGAAGCTTTATTAATAAGAGTTAACAAAATGTTCTACAGATTTAGGTTTCCGATCATCAATTAGTGCAACAGCATGATATACTAAACGAATATATAAACTTGGCTGAATAAAGAAACATGTTACCTAGGATTGAACACCTCGAAGTAGTAGCTCCATTATATCAAGAATTTGCACGAATATTAGAAACTAAACCTTATCAAGGTGATATAAGTTGTCAGTATAGCGCACGTTTATCGGTTGCTACCGACAATAGCGTATATCAACAGCTACCTCAGCTTGTGCTTAATCCACGTAACAAGCATGACATTCAAATAATCACCCAGTTAGCGAGCGAAGAAAAGTTTAACGAAATAAAGTTTAGTGCTCGTGGTGGCGGTACTGGTACAAATGGTCAAAGTTTAACGCCGGGTATTGTTGTTGATTTGTCCAAGTACATGAATCGTATCCTTGAAATTAACGTTAAGGAAAATTGGGTTAAAGTTGAAGCAGGCGTTGTTAAAGACCAATTAAATGATTACTTACGCCCATTTGGTTTTTTCTTTTCGCCGGATTTATCTACAAGTAACCGTGCGACCATTGGTGGAATGATAAATACCGATGCTTCAGGGCAAGGATCTTTGGTTTACGGTAAAACATCAGATCATGTATTGGGGTTAGAGTCTATTCTTGCGAACGGTGAAGTTTTAAAAACGTCTCCTATGGCAATGGATGATGCAATTTCGTTATCAAACGACGATTCAACATTAGGTAATATTCTCAAACAAGTGTTGTCGTCATGTAAAGATAAACGTCAGTTAATACTCGACAAATTTCCTCGACTTAACCGATTTCTCACCGGTTACGACTTAGAAAATGTTTTTGATGATGATTTAACACATGTTGACCTTAGTCGTTTAATTACCGGCTCAGAAGGTTCGTTAGCATTTGTGTGTGAAGCTAAACTGAACTTAACGCCAATCCTTAAAGCCAAAACCTTAATCAATATAAAATACGACAGCTTTGATTCTGCACTGAGACATTCGCCAGCGTTAGTTGAAGCGAAAGCAACGTCTGTTGAAACAATTGACAGTAAAGTTTTAAATTTAGCTAAGCAAGACATCGTGTGGCATTCAGTAAGTGACTTAATCACTGATGTTGATAACAAAGTTATGGACGGCATTAATATTGTTGAATACAACGGTACAAGTGTTGAAGCCTTAGCAGAGCAAGTCGCAGAGCTTACGAGCAGACTTGATAAAGACATAGAAAACAGCACCGGTGTTATTGGTTATCAAGTGACGAGTGATTTGGCGAGTATCAACAAGCTTTATGCAATGCGTAAAAAAGCTGTAGGGTTACTCGGTAATACTAAGGGCAGCCAAAAGCCTTTAGCGTTCGCAGAAGATACAGCCGTTCCCCCTGAAAACCTTGCTGACTACATCGTAGAGTTTAGAGCACTATTAGACAGTTACGATTTACAATATGGTATGTTCGGTCATGTTGATGCAGGCGTGTTACATGTTCGCCCAGCGTTAGATATGTGTGATCCTGAGCAAGAAAAGCTATTACGCGAAATTTCCGACAAAGTGGTACAACTCACTGCCAAATATGGCGGGTTAATGTGGGGTGAACACGGTAAAGGTTATCGCAGTGAATATGGACCAGAATTTTTTGGCGAAGAGCTTTTCTTAGAACTACGAAAAGTGAAAAGCGCATTTGATCCATTGAACAAAATGAATCCTGGAAAAATTTGTACCCCCATAGATTCAAAAGAAGAATTAGTATCGATTGATGGTGTGAAACGTGGTTTTTATGATAGACAAATACCCGTAAAAGTTAAAGATTCGTTCAAATCAGCGTTAGATTGTAATGGTAATGGCTTGTGTTTTAATTACGACGCTAACAGCCCTATGTGTCCTTCAAGCAAAGTTACGCGTGACCGCAGGCATTCTCCGAAAGGTAGAGCAGGATTGATGCGTGAGTGGTTACGTTTGCTTGAGCAAAAGGGCGTTGATGTACTAGCGCTTGAAGAAAATATGAGCGGTTGGTCTGTTAAAAAGCTACTTGAGCAAACTATTTATAAAACCAAAAGTCGACTATCTAAAGATTACAAAGAAGATTTTTCACACGAAGTAATGGAAGCAATGTCAGGTTGTTTGGCTTGTAAAGCTTGTGCGAGTCAATGTCCAATTAAGGTAGACGTTCCTGACTTTAAAGCGAGATTTGTTAACCTTTACCACACTCGTTATTTCAGACCACTTAAAGATCACTTGGTTGCGAACGTAGAAATACTTACGCCTGTTATGGCTAAAGCACCTAAATTAGTAAATGCAGTTTTAGGTACTAAAGTTTACGACAAGCTTTCTAGTGCCACTATTGGTTACGTGAACACACCACTACTTTCTGTTCCTACCTTAGAAGAAACAATTAAAACCAAGGTTAATGAAGGTGAATTCGAAGCGTTTGATTTAATAAAACTGCAATCGTTAACGGAAGAAGAACGTCAGAAATACGTTTTAATTGTTCAAGACCCATTCACGTCTTATTACGATGCGAAAACGGTAGAATCAATGATGGTGTTGGCTAAAAAGTGTGGTTATAAGCCGGTTCTATTACCATTTAAACCAAACGGTAAAGCACAACACGTTAAAGGCTTCTTATCTCGATTTGCCAAAACAGCAAAGAATACTGCTGACTTTTTAAATTCATTACATGACCTATCGCTACCACTAGTAGGTTTAGATGGCTCATTAGTTTTGTGTTATCGCGATGAATACAAACAAGTACTTGGTGAACAACGCGGTGAATTTTCGGTAATGCTAGCGCATGAATGGCTATTGCCACGCATATATGAGATTAAGCAAAGCTTGCAATTAAGTTCTCCGATTGAATACAAACTGTTTTCTCATTGTACAGAAAAAACGGCTTTACCTAATAGCGAAGCACAGTGGGTATCGATATTTACAGATTTAGGATTATCACTATCAAAAGAGTCGGTTGGTTGTTGTGGAATGGCTGGTACATATGGGCATGAAAAGGTTAATTTAGATAATTCTAAAACACTTTTTAAAACGAGTTGGGAGCCTAAATTAGAACGTTTAAACGCTCAGCAAATTGTAGCAACGGGTTTTTCATGTAGAAGCCAAACAAAACGCTTCGCTGATTTAAAGGCACGACATCCTGCTCAAGTACTTGCAGAACTTTTATAGTTTAGTACCAATAACAAACATAAAAATTAGTTCTAATATTGAACACAAAAAAAGCCTAAGGTGTAACATTCTTAGGCTTTTTTAATTCAGATATTGTACTCATTAAATTGAATTATATCTGTAACGCGTTTCTTTTTAGTATTTGAAATAATAGAATATTTTTAAATGCTAACCTTGCTCGTTCTGTTCATACTTCAGACGTATCGATGTAACAGCTGTTAAAAACAAAATTAGCCATCCCAATGCACCTCCACTTGAGCTCTCACTACTCGACGAACTCACATTGTTAGTGCTTGGAGCTGAAACTGAAACGCTGCGCGTAGCGGTAACTATGTTATCGTCTTGATCAGTAATTGATAGTGTTATGGTGTACGTTCCTGCCGTCGTGTAGGTATGGCTGGGGTTTGCGTCAGTACTCGTATTGTTGTCGCCAAAATTCCATAAATACGTGTATGGTTTTGTTCCACCTGTTCCATTATTTGAGAGCGTTACTGAAAGGTTAGACGTGGTTGTGTTAAATGATGCCGTTAATGGGTTTTGAACAGTCACATCGCCGGTGAAAGAATAGGTAACGCCAGTATCGTCTGTAACGTTTAATTCGACAGTATATGTTCCAGCATTGTTATATGTATAGCTGCCAGTCGTTTGACTTGAAGCCCCTTCGTTGTCACCAAAAATCCAACGGTATATGTATGTACCTGAGCCGCCCGTTAGGTTAGCACTGTAATTTACAGATACACCCGATGCAGTTAAAGATAGGGTACCTTCAATTGGTTGAGCTACCGATAGTGTCTTGTTTAATGAAGTACTACCATTTTGGTTGGTATAACTAATGGAAATATTATACGAGCCACTTGATGTGTAAGTATGAGAAATATTTTGTCCCGTTAATTGAGTACTATCACCTAGATTCCAAACAAAGCTTTCATTGCTATCTGCTTTTGAGTCGTTTAGTGACAAATTTACAGTAAGCCCTGATTGCGTAGCATTAATTTCTCTAACATCAATCTTATTGAGCTTTACCGTAGCGGTAGAACTTGAAGAGTCTTGTGACGTCACTTCCATGGTAAAACCGAGAGTAGGCAACATTATCCCAGACTGTTTTTGCTCAGGAGCGCTATAGTCGTTTGAATCGTCAAAAAGTAGATTATTATTTAGATCATTATCGCCAAAGCTTGAAGTTTGATTAAACATACTAAAAGCTGCATCCCTTAATTGTCGCTCAGTGTCAAATATAAAGCTTCCACTTTTTATTATGTTTTGGTCAGCATCTACAACACCTAAAAATACCTCTCCCGGGTGTAGGCTAACGTCGTTGTCGTCTATGTTATTATTTGCGTACCAAAGTAATACTCCTTCATTGTAATCTATTGAAGAGAGCGCTGAATCTGTGCCTTCATGATTCCGCAGTTGTATGTAGTAATATTGGTCTTTCCCTTCGATTGTACTATCAATTCGATTGAAGCCATCTAATGATGACGATGAGATAAACTCTCCACCGTCAGAAAATACAGTGTTTGATAATGAGGAAACTTTTATTTCATCTACCACAAAACCGTACCCGCCTTCAGCAGCATCAGTTTTGTATTCAATTTCAATATTGATGTTTTCATTACTGTAGTCCAGTAAACTAAAGGTGAGTTCAACCCAACCTTGAGAATTAGCACCATCGATATCGGTTGATTGACCTGAAATATAATTATTTATTGACGGATGTTTAGTGTTATTAATACGTGTATGGTTTCCTGATATTACTTCATCATTCACTTTTACTTGAACATAGTCCCATTCATCTTCGATATCCCATCTAGCCATCATTGTCAGGTTGTATGCGCCAGCACCCAACGTTGTATTAAATGAAAATTTACTAGTAAGCATGTCGCCACTATCAGAATGATATTGATAAAAGCCCGCGTAGGGTATGCCAAAATCAAGTTTAGCGTTTGGTAAATTGACTCGAATCTGATCTATACCGGAAGTTTGTTCTGTCGCACTATTAATGGTTATAGATTCATTTAGGTTTTCTGTTAATTCAACGACTTCTTGATTAATCCATGAGCCGCCGTAACGATTTTGGAAGTATTCTTGAGCATATGGGCTAAATGAAGAAGGGCGAGTGCCTCTTGGTGTGCCTAACCAGCTTCCTGACGCCATTACCGACCATCCAGAAACTGGAGAACCTATGTCTGTATTTTTAGTGTCGTATTCATCAGGTACCCCTAAATCATGCCCAAATTCATGAACAACAACACCGGTGGCTGAATCAATAGGGTTGATAGTGTAACCAAATAACTTAATATCAGAACCCGGTATATCTATAGGTAAGTTATTATCATCAAAAACAAAAAAACGGTGTGACCAAATTGCTTCCGATCCTAGTACACCTCCACCAGCTTCTTCACCAATACTTGAATGAAATACCATTACATGATCAATAATGCCATTGGGCTCATTGATTATCCCGTCGTTATCGCGATCAAAGTAGTCAGTTTGATCATATTCACTCAAATCAAGATTATGATCACTTACTGCCTTGCTTACCGCTTCGATCACAAGTTCCCCTACGTTTGCGTCATTACCGTTGTTGTTATTTGCTCCGTAGTAACTTGCATTATTGTCAGCTGTTACCCAACCATAAGTGTTTCCAGTAAACGAAAAGCTTTGCCCTGATTCTTGTTGGTAATATTGATATGCAGATTCTATATTCTGACCCGATGGCCCGTCATAACCGTTCGATGAAAAAAGCAAATCGTGATAGTGAGACTTTGAATAATTTGAATAATACATATCAGTATCAGAGTTAGTTAATCGGTTATCGTTAAATTTTAAATCTGGAAAATCGATCATTATCGCGAGTACTTTCACCGTTGTATTCGCAGGTAGCATTTTGTTTAACGGTTGTATCTTTTGTAATGCATTTTTGTCTAGCTCTAATACGCGAGAAGACATTTTTTTGAGCGTATTAAAATGTTGAACTCGCTCAGCAGCAGCAAGTTCACCTTTTAGTTTTGTTGGTTTGTCATTGTGTTGACCTATATAGCTCCTCACGGCATTTTCTTTCTCTGTGGTGCTCGCGTTAGCAGAAATTTCTCCGCGTTTCTCTAACCAATATAAAATTCTATCTTTGTTAACGACACCCATATCTTTAGCTCTTTGTGGTGCATTATTTTCCGCAAAAAGGCTAGAGCTAAATAACGCACATAACGATATCGTCGTTATAACCAAAAAATTATTACGCATAATAAACCTCGATAGGTGTATCTAGATAAGCTTTCATTTTATTCTTGCACGGAATAGGTGGTTTAGATTTTTTGTTAATGTAACTATTAATATAATGTTCAATTTCTTCTTCAGACATGTTGTTATTTAACTTTCCTTCTTTAAACAACATGTGTTTTATTTTGTCTTTATTTTGAATAGGTGGCGTCGTGTAGCTCTTACAAGGAACTTTGATCGGTTGTTGAGCCGCAGCGTCATCAACTGGAAGCGCTGTTGAATGTTGGCAACCTAACATAGCTAACATCAATAAAGTGGTAGATAAAAAAGTGAGTGATTTCAAAATATTCCTTATAACATCGATAACTTATTTAATACAATACGTAAAAACTTAAGTACTAGACCATTTAAATATTATAAATGGTCTTTGAAATAAATGAGCGAATATTGGTATTTATTTATACATAAGACCGAAGATGTTTGATATTTATTCATGGAATAGCCAATTTTTAATCACGTAACAGTTTTTTTTACTTTTCACCTAAAAAGTACTTTACAAAAGGTAACGCAGTATTTAATATTCGCGTCGCTTAAACGTTACGGCGTTTGCACACACAGGTGAGATGGCTGAGTGGTCGAAAGCACCGGTCTTGAAAACCGGCAAGGGTTTGTAGCCCTTCTAGAGTTCAAATCTCTATCTCACCGCCACATTCTAAAATCCCGTTTAATTGAAAGATTAAACGGGATTTTTCGTTTTAGTCTGAAAATAAAGATGATGTTATAAATTGAGTTGGTACTTAATTTGTTCTGCAACTCTCATCACACTTGCTCGTCCTATTTCTATCGCTTCTTCTGCTCTATAGAACTCCATTGTGCTTATGTGACCTAGTTTTGGGTTAAGAATAATGTCTGGTGGATCGCCAGCTAATCGAGACCTTGTAACTCTGTCTTGCATGATGTCTATGGCGTTTGACATACAGTTGAACATGCTCGGAGGGCTTAATTTTTCCTCCTCAGGCTTGATGTCGTTAGATGGAAATTTAGAATCCCACCATTGGCTAAAACTTTCTAACCGTTGAGACATAAACTTATCAAAGGCGTCTTCGTTTTTCTTTTGTTGTTTATTATGCAGCTCAGCGTCTGAAGGGTTAAAATCTGAACAAAGGTTTACAGCAATCACAATATCTACATCAAGTTGTCGACATAAAGATACTGGAACAGGATTTACTGTAGCGCCGTCTAATAACCAACGATTTTGATATCTATGTGGGGGAAACAACCCAGGAATCGAGCAAGAAGCACGTATAGCATCAACAGTACTACCTTCATCGAAGATTATTTCGTCACCGCGGCGCATGTCAGTCGCAACAGCTGAAAAGGGGATAGGTAAATGTTGAATATCCATTGGAGCAAATTCATTTTCTAGTTTTGCGAATACCTTTTCACCAGATGCTAGCCCACCTTTTTGAAAAGTGACACCCATCAACTTTGCAACTTCCCATTCATTTAAGCTAAGTACCCATGACTTAAGTGGTTTCAAATTTCCGGCACAATATGCTGCACCTACGTACGAACCAATACTACATCCGGCTACCGCATGAATTTTTATACCTAAAGACTCAAGTGCTTCTATTACGCCAATATGAGCCCAACCACGCGCGGCTCCGCTGCCAAGAGCTAAACCTACTTTATATGCCATTAATGTCTCTTCTTAAATGATTACTGAATTTGTGCTTATTGTTATGTTATCAAACTACGTATGCACAGCTATAGCAGTGTAATGCAATTGTACGACTGAACCAATAATAACGTTTACTAACTTGTTAACAGGCTTTTAACATAAAATAAAACGCTATATAATACGCGGCCAACCGCTGAAGGTCTCAGTTTGCGATTACGGGATACGGTACATATCTATTTAGTAAGGATTGCTAATGAAGCGCTTACATTTTTTCATCTTCTCTCTATGGCTTAGTTCAACTAACGTTTTTGCTGCTAGCGCTAATCAGTTTGATTACGTTGGATTGGCGATACAATTTAATAGCTATGACGATATAAATTTTACACCAGCTATTGATACAGAAACTGTGAGTCCCTTATTGTATAAAGACTCTACAGGTAATGTTGGTTATAGAGCTTTTGTTGGTTATCAATTTAATCGTTATTTTGCAATAGAAGGTGGGGTTACGTCATATGGCGACGCCGACTTTAAAGTTAAAGAAGAAAATCAGGCAAATGGTGTAACTACTTATAAAACATTGCATAAAGGAAGTTTTAGTACATTAGCTGGTGATATTCGATTAGTTGGTACTTATCCTATTTCTGAGAAAGTATTTTTGAAAGCGAGTGTTGGCGCGGTAGCATGGGATACCGATCATCAAACATTGATACTAGAGAATAATAACCTTAGTGTTGAAAAAGAAAGTGATTCTGGAGTTACTGCACTTATGAGTGCTGGTATTGGTTACGGATTTAATCGAAGTTCAGCTGTTACGTTAGAGGTAGAAAAAACGGAAATTAAATCAATTAATACGCATAATATATCGTTGTCGTTTATGTTTAGATTTTAATTTCTATATTTTTCTTTATTTATCATCATTTTTGTTGTGTCTTTTTGGCTTGCATTCGTATGTAATGAATAGGGTTTAAATATATTCGTATATCTACGTTATTATTCTATTCATTGTTTGTTTTTTATCATTTTTACTATTAAGCGTAACGTATGCAAACTAATAGACTGTCAATCTTTAAAGCAAGTTTTAAACTCGCTTGGCCGATATCTGTTCAAAATATATTAGTGACTATGTTGGGTATGGTCGACATTGTTATGGTCGGCCATCTTGGCGATAGTGCTGTTGCATCTGTTGGTATTAGTAACCGCATTCAGTTTGTTGTATTGGTTATTGTAACGGGGTTATCGTGGGCTGTTGGCGTACTATGTGCTCAGTATTTCGGCGCAGGTAAAAGTGAAAAAATTAGACAAACCATTGTAATGTCGAGCATTCTCGGTGTGTTTACTATGATACTTATATCGTTGCTAAGTGCCGTTTTTATTCTCGACTTTATGGGGTTAGTGACTAAAGATATTGATGTTATTGAAATTGGCGCTAGTTATTTACTGATAACGATGCCAAGTCTAATTTTTGTTTGCCTTATCGTTGTATTTGAAAGCGCATTACGCAGTACTAACCAAGTTATTTTACCTATGGCATTTAGCGCTGCTGCGATTATTTTAAATGTAGTATTAAACTATTGGTTGATTAACGGTGGTTTGGGCATTGAGGCTTTAGGCGTTGACGGTGCGGCTTGGGCGACAACAATTTCTAGATGTTTACATTTATTCGCATTATTGTATTTTCTCTATCATATACGTCACTTTGTACTACCTCAAAAAACCGATTTTTTCGAGTTAAATATAAAGTCGGAGTGGGTAAAACTTGTTAAGTTAGTTTGGCCAATGATGTTTGGTTTTGGACTGTGGGCGGTGGGTACTTTTATGTATCAACTAATATACAGTCATATGGGAACAAGAGAGCTTTCCGTTATAAGCTTATTAACTCCAATAGAAGGGGTGTTTATCGCTACATTTTTTGGTTTTGCGTCTGCTTGTTCTATCATCGTAGGTCAAAATCTCGGAGCGAACAAATTTGATGAAGCGTGGGATATCGCCAAGCTATTTTCAATTACATCACCTATTGTAACGCTCGCTATTGGTGGTTGTTTAATTTTACTTCAAGACTATATATTTGCTCCATATTCCAGTATGCCTCAAGAAACGCTAGAGCTGGCACGTTCTATATTTATTATCATTGCTTTTGGTGCAAGTATTAAAATTTACAATATGATTGTCGCGTTAGGTTCATTAAGAGCCGGCGGAGACAATAATTATTGCTTGTATATTGATACACTAGCGTTATGGTTTATAAGTATTCCTCTAGCGTACTATGTAGCGTTTGAGCTTCATTTAGCACTGTTTTGGGTTGTACTTGCTGCATTTTCTGAAGAAGTAGTAAAAGCCGTATTATTTACTTGGCGTAGAAATAAAAAGTACTGGTTGAAAAACCTTAGTTAACAGGCTTTTATACGTCGTAGCCGACATCGGTTTTGGTCGTAAATTGTTGGCTTCTAAACTCAGATGGGAGTTGCCCAAACAATTTTTTGAATTGCTTACTAAAATAACTATGATCGGTAAACCCCGAGTCATTCGCTACGTCAGAGATAGTGAGTTTCGTTTCAACCAGTAGCCGCCGCGCATTTTCTAATCGTATTTCATTTACAAATTGTTTAGGTGTTTTCTTAAGGTGCTTTTTAAACCGACGCTCTAACGCACTGATAGATAGATGCGATATTTCAGCTAGTTTATTAAGTGGAATATCGTTCATATAATTTCTTTTTATATATTGAACAGGCACTTTTACCGCATCAAACCCCGATAGTACTTCAGATGTTTTGTCTAAATGTCGTGAAATTCCATACGTACCAATAACTTCGCCCAATTCATTAAACAGTGGCTTCTTTGACGTTGTAAACCACGATACATTGCCATTTTTAAGGCTGTTCATTTCTAAACGATTAATTACTTCTTCTCCTTGAAGTACTTTTTGGTCATCAACAGTAAATTGCTTTGCTATGTGAGGTGCTGCAAAGTCAAAATCATTATGACCAATCGCATCATTTAGTGAATTAACGCCTAAATGGCTAATAAAATACTGATTGGCGTAAACGAACTTACCGTTGATATCTTTTACCCAAAAAAGTGTATCTGTCATTAAATCAAACATTTCAATAACTTGCTTAACACCAAAAGTGTTGATGAAGTGATCAATATGGAGGTTGCTTTTGTTTTTTTCTGTCATCAGTTTAGCGCAAATTTTTAACCGTAATTACATAGTAATTTACGGTAAGCGAAATAACAACGCCGATTTTGTCGTATAACAAACCGATTTTATCTTAACACTTTCCAGTGATTAAATTTAATATAAATTAAGCTATGAATATCATAGATGATTTTTGATAATTATATTTAATTTAGAGGCCAGCATGACAAAAATAAGAATGGGAATGGTAGGCGGTGGACATGGTGCTTTTATAGGTGCTGTACACAGAATGGCTGCCAATATCGACGGTCAAATTGAATTAGTCTGTGGTGCTTTTTCAAGTACTGCAGAAAAGTCTATTGATTCAGGTAAAGCGCTAAAACTACCTGAACAGCGTTGTTATGCAGATTTCCAAACAATGATGGAAATGGAAGCTCAACTTCCAAAAGACGAACGCATGCAATTCGTTGCTATCGTTACGCCCAATCATATGCATTTTCCAGTGGCCAAAGCAGCGTTAGAAGCTGGTTTTCACGTGTTATCCGATAAGCCAGCAACATTAAACTTGGCAGAAGTTAAAGCGTTAAAGATAATTGTAGACGAAACAGGCTTACTTTATGGTTTAACACATACCTATACGGGCTACCCAATGGTAAAAGAAGCCCAAACGTTAGTGTCTAACGGCGAAATAGGCAAAGTTCGTAAGGTCATAGTTGAATACTTACAAGGTTGGTTGTCTGAGCCAGAGGATCCAAATAACAAGCAAGCGGCGTGGCGTTCTGATCCTGCAATATCTGGTGTGTCATGTTGTATGGGCGACATTGGCAGTCATGCAGCCAATTTAGCTGAGTATATTACCGGTAAAGATATAACGGACGTTTGTTCTGAACTAACAACCTTTGTTGAGGGTAGACGTTTAGACGACGACGGTATTGTTTTACTGAAAATGGAAGACGGCATTCGCGGTACATTGCAAGCTAGCCAAATAGCTGCCGGTGAAGAAAACAACTTAACGATACGAGTTTACGGTGAAAAGGGCGGCTTGGAGTGGCATCAACAAGAACCTAATACCCTCACATTAAAATATCTAGATAAGCCAATGCAAATATTGCGTACTGGTGGAATGCACTCGTCACGCACAGGAGATAACACGCGAACTCCTATGGGGCATCCTGAAGGTTACTTGGAAGCTTTTGCAAATATATATGTGAATTTTGCAAAAGCTATTGAAGATATTGAAAGTGGTAATTTTAGTTCTGAAACTGACTATGACTTCCCGTCTATTGACGAAGGAGTTCGAGGTATGGCGCTTGTTGAAGCTTTTGTAAATAGTAGCCAACAAGACACCAAGTGGTACAGCTTAAACAATTTGTTATCTGAATAACAGCAGCCCACATAATTATAATATTGATAAGAGAGTCAACAATGAAAACCTTAAAAGGTCCTGCAATATTTTTAGCACAGTTTGCTTCTGATGAAGCTCCGTTTAATACATTACCTAACATTTGTGAATGGGTTGCAAGTATAGGATATAAAGGCATTCAAATACCGTCTTGGGATGGAAGATTATTTGATTTAGAAAAAGCAGCAACCGATATTAATTACTGTAAAGAAGTTCAGGCTATCGTTGCAGAACATGGCTTAGAAATTACAGAGCTTTCTACGCATTTACAAGGGCAACTCGTTGCGTGTCATCCTGCATACGATCCACTTTTTGATGGCTTTGCACCTGAACATCTTCACAAAAACCCAGAGGCTCGCACTGAATGGGCTAAAGAACAAATGATGTTCGCTGCTCAAGCAAGTAAAAATTTAGGGTTGAAGTCTCATGCAACGTTCTCTGGGGCTTTATTGTGGCACACCGTTTACCCTTGGCCTCAAAGACCTGCTGGCCTAGTGGAAACAGCATTCGCAGAGTTAGCTAAGCGTTGGTTACCAATTCTAGAAGCGTTTGATAAAGCTGATTGTGATGTGTGTTACGAACTGCACCCAGGTGAAGATCTACATGACGGTGTTACATTTGAGCGATTCCTAGAAGCCGTTGATAATCATCCGCGTGCCAATATTCTTTATGATCCAAGTCACTTTGTTTTACAGCAACTCGATTATTTAGAGTTTATTGATATTTACCATGATCGTATTAAAGCTTTTCACGTGAAAGACGCTGAATTTATTATGAGCGGGCGCTCAGGTGTTTATGGTGGATACCAAGGTTGGATTGACAGACCTGGTCGTTTTAGATCGTTAGGAGATGGGCAAGTAGATTTTAGTGGTATTTTCACACGTATGGCAAAGTATGACTTTGCTGGATGGGCTGTTCTTGAGTGGGAATGTTGTGTTAAACATCCTGTTGCAGGGGCAACAGAAGGGGCGCCATTTATTCAAAAACACATCATTGAAGTGACTGAAAAAGCGTTTGATGATTTTGCAGCTTCAGGTGTTGATGAAGAATTTAATAAAAAAATACTTGGTTTAAAATAATTTAAATAACAATAAAAGTAGGTTTGTTAATTTTATTGTTATAGCTGTTTTAACTCTATAAAAGCGGCGTTAATTAATAGGATTCTCATTCCTACACGTAAACAAAACAATAATTACAACAAACGTAAAGGGGATATTCATGACTGAAAGTAACGTAAATGCGTCTCGCTTATTTTTAATAAGTTGCATCGCATTAACCGTAACAGCAATGACATTTGCCATTAGAGCCGGAATATTAGGTCAACTTGGTACCGATTTTAAACTAAGTTCGGAAGAGCTTGGTTGGATAAACTCAATGGCGTTTCTTGGGTTTCCATTAGCGATGATGTTTGGTGGTGGTTTGTATAATGCACTAGGAGCTAAAAAACTGCTTGTTATTGCATTTGTATGTCACTTACTTGGTCTAACGTTAACCATTACAGCGTCAGGTTTTTGGGGGTTATTTATTTCTAGCTTGTTTGTAGGTTTTGCAAATGGCTCAGTTGAAGCATCGTGTAATCCTCTTATCGCTGATAGTTACCCGAAAAAGAAAACAGCTATGCTTAACAAGTTCCACGTTTGGTTCCCAGGAGGGATTGTAATTGGTTCTTTAGTGTCTAAGTTCATGACAGATGCAGGAATGGGTTGGCAAATGCAAATTGGTATAATGTTATTACCAACGGTTGTTTATGGTGTGATGACACTTAAAGAAGTGTTTCCAACTTTTGAAGAAGTTACAGAGTCAACAGCGACTAACTTTAAAGCGTTGTTCTCTCCATTATTCTTATTTATGGCTTTTTGTATGACATTAACCGCTACATCAGAGCTAGCGACTGGTCAATGGATTAACTCTATTTTAGGCGCGTCTGGTGCTTCACCAATGATTATTTTAGCGTTAATTACTGGTTTAATGGCCGTAGGTCGTTATTTTGCTGGTCCTTTGGTACATCGTTTGAATCCGTCAGGAGTGTTGTTTGTGTCTGCGGTTTTGACAACCTTAGGATTATATTCACTCAGTATTGCAACGGGTGGAATGGTTTACCTATCAGCAATTATCTTCGCGATTGGTGTTACTTACTTTTGGCCAACAATGATTGGTTTTGTAGCCGAAAATATTCCTGAAAGTGGTGCGTTAGGAATGTCTATGATCGGTGGTGCAGGAATGTTTGCGGTAAGTATGTGGAACCCTGTAATTGGTCAATGGATCGATGAAGCACGTGCTACGGCAGCAACTAAATTAGTTCCGGGTGTTAACCCTGAATTAGTTGCAGGTCAAGAAGTGCTATCTACTATGGTTGTGTTCCCAGCGATTCTTATTGTAGCTTTTGGTATTTTGTATGTATTTATGAAAAAACAAAAAGCGCAGGCGGTAGTGGCTGAAGCTGCATAATAAGTAATTATTAAATACGTAACTAAGCCAGCGAAAGCTGGCTTTTTTGTTTTATCTCTTTATGAATATAAGGCGTTTGTGCGACAATTACTGATAAATAACATTATGCGAAGATTTCATTGTGTCAAACCTATTTAATACGTTAAGTACTTCCGAAATATATTTTGGCCCACAAGGTTTCAAAGTATTTGATTCTCAAGAAGATATTCAAACACTTACAGAAGCGTTCAAAAAAAGAGAAGAACAACCTAACTGGAATGACAACTGGGATGTAATCGCGCTTGATACAGAGCTTGGCGACCCTTATGTAATTGACCGTACAATTATAAATAGCGCAGTTTATACAGCGATATATACAGGGGTAGAGTGGGAGCTAATTTTAGTAAGCGATTCAGTATATTCTTTCGTTGAGTGTTTAAAAGAGCTTTTACGTGTTCACTCCCAGAAAGAACCACAATTTGTTCCTGATGACTCAAGCTTTCCAAATGACGAAAGTTTAACCATATTAACTCGTCAGCTTATTGCGTTATCAGATTGCGAAGAGTTTTGGCAAAACTTCAGTAACTCTTATGTAGACTGGCTTGAAGAAGAGTAACTTCTCAAAAATCACTGATAAATCATTTCTTTTAAACTTTGTTCGTTGACATAAACTTTTAACCTAGCTATTCTTTTACCTATAAATGTAAGCGCTTTCATTTTTAAATAATAATAAATAGGTCAGGTAATGAGTAACGTAACCACAAGTCCAGAATCTAGCGAAAATATGAATAACGCAAATAACGATAAACTGAGTTTTACAGAAAAAGTCGGTTACGCATGCGGCGATGTTGCCAGTAATTTCTACTGGCGTGTGTTCGATGTTTTTCTATTTATTTTTTATACCGATGTATTTGGAATTCCAGCCGCCGCGGTTGGAACTATGATGTTAGTTACACGGTTGGTTGATGCCTTTTCAGACCCATTAATGGGAGCACTAGCGGACCGTACAAAAACTAAATATGGTAAGTTTAGACCGTACTTACTTTGGGGAATAATACCGATTGTAGCAGCAGGGGTACTTACGTTTACCGTTCCTGATCTAGATGAGACTGGTAAAATCATATGGGCTTACGCCACCTATATTTTCATGATGTTAGCTTATACGTTTATTAATGTTCCGTATGGTGCGCTTTTAGGTGTTGTAACGGGTAATACACACGAACGTACTACGTTAACTAGCTTTAGGTTTATCGGTGCTTTCTCTGGTGGTAGCTTAGTTGCATTTCTTACACCTGAACTAGTTATTTATTTAGGTAACGGAAGTGAAACCCTAGGTTGGCAGCTTACAATGGGGTTATACGGGTTGGTAGCTGCTTGTTTATTTGCCTTTTCATTTTACGCAACTAAAGAAAGAATCAGTCCTCCACCGAACCAAAAAACACCAGTTATTCAAGATTTAAAAGACCTTACACAAAATAAGCCATGGTTAGTGTTGTTTGGTTTAGCATTAATCATCATGATGACTATTACACTACGTGGCAGTACTGGTACTTTCTATTTTAAGTATTATGTTGGGCGCGAAGATCTCATCGGCAGCTTTTCTTTAGCGTATATGCTTGCATTGGCCGTAGGTGCGGCGTCTACTCCTTTATTGACTAAATTTCTTGATAAAAAATCACTCCTGACGCTTTTAATGTCGCTTGTCGCTGGATTATCAATAGCATTTTATTTTGTGCCCAAAGATCAGATAGTGTTGATGTTTGTATTGCAGGTATTGATCGGCTTGTGTTTAGGGCCAAAATCCCCGTTAGTTTTTTCAATGTACGCAGATACCGCGGACTACTCGCAATGGAAAACAGGTCGTAGAGCCACAGCAATGATCTTTTCAGCCGCCGCTTTTTCCCAAAAACTAGGTGGAGCGTTCGCTGGCGCGATGATTGGTTGGGTGCTTGCATCAATGGGCTACGTGGCTAATCAAGCTCAAACCTCTTCGTCAGAGTCTAGTATCGTTATTTTGATGACGTTGATACCCGGTGCAATAGCCATATTGGCCGTAGTATGTATTCGTTTTTATCCGTTGTCAGATAAAGCACATCAAACACTTCAACAAGAACTTTTTTCTCAACAAAATGCTTCAAACACTGAAATCACAGGGAATGTTAATGCCAAGTAGTAATCACGTTTCTTTTACCAATAACGGTAAAAGTATTGTTTTAGATAGCCCAAATATAATGCCTAACGCAAGCGGCTATCTTTGGAATAGTCAAATGATGATTAACATGAACTGCCGCGGATATGCCGTTGCACAGTTTATGCAACCAGAGCCCGCTAAATATTCTTATGCGCCAAATATTGAAGCGAAAACATTTATGCAGCCCGAGCATGCCTATTTTTCACATCACCCCGGTCGATTCTTCTATATAAAAGATGAAGAGAGTGGAGAAACTTTTTCTGTGCCGTATGAACCTATGCGATGCAAGCTTGATAAGTTTAATTTTATTACTAATCAGCACAATATAATGTGGGTTATTGAGTGTTTAGGGTTAGAAATTACGCTTTCATTAACACTCTCTTTAGATAAACCATTAGAGCAATGGAGTTTTAGTGTTAATAATTTAAGTGACCGATCAAGAAAATTAAGTATCTACCCATACTTTACTATTGGTTATATGTCTTGGCTAAGTCAGTCGGCTACCTATAACGATGAATGTAATGCGGTTATTGCTACGTGTGTAACGCCTTATCAAAAGCTGGAAGACTATCCAATACAGAAAAACTTTAAAGATAAAACCTTTCTGATATCGGAAACCAAACCTACGAGTTGGACTGCTAATCAAAAAGCATTTGAAGGAGAAGGTGGGCTTCATAATCCGTCGCTCATCGCTAATATAGAACTTGAAAAATATGAAGCGATATATGAAACACCTGTAGCAGTAATGCAGCATCGTATCTCACTTGCGTCAAA
The DNA here is from genome assembly GCA_020630795.1 of Colwellia sp. Lineage (GTDB taxonomy): Bacteria > Pseudomonadota > Gammaproteobacteria > Enterobacterales > Alteromonadaceae > Pseudocolwellia. Next base: position 4,670 of record JAHDIK010000018.1, on the reverse strand, counting down.
ACAAATCAAAACGTTTAACTATGTGTTTGGCGCAGCAAAAACTGACGAAGAGATTAAAGCGTTACACGAATTCTATTTTGTTAAAGAAAAAGCGCCTGAATCAGGCTTTTCGAGAAGTGAACAATTATATAAAGCATACGTTGAAAGCGGAAACAGTGTATTAGAAATAGACTCGCCAGATGAACAATTTAACCACGTAATTAATCATTGGTTACCCCGACAAATGTTTTATCACGGAGATGTAAATCGTTTATCCACCGATCCTCAAACGCGAAATTATCTGCAAGATAATATGGGGATGTGCTTTATTGACCCCGCAGTTGCACGCCAGTCGTTTATTACGTCTTTATCGCAGCAGGATATCAATGGAACAATGCCTGACGGTATATTGCTGCATCAAGATGCCAAGTTAAAGTATATTAATCAAATTCCCCATGCTGATCATAGTGTTTGGTTACCTATTTGTTTAGCAGTTTACATGTCAGAAACTAATGATACTGAATTGTTAAACGTTGAGTTGCCTTTTTCAAATGATAAAAAGTTAGCTTCAATTCAAATGCATATCGATTTAGCAATGGAGTCACTGATCAAAGCTCGAGACCATCGTGGTTTAAGTTATATTGAGCAAGGTGATTGGTGTGACCCGATGAACATGGTTGGTTACAAAGGAAAAGGTGTATCTGCGTGGCTATCGCTTGCTACAGCTTACGCTTTAAATGAGTGGATAAATATACTTGAAACATACTCAAACGATGTTTGTTCAATTAAAATTAATCGCTACCGTGACACTGCTCAGGAAATCAACAATGCCGTTAACGAACACTTATGGGATGGTGAGTGGTATGGGCGGGGTATAACCGACGATGATGTTTGTTTTGGTATTAGTAAAGACGATGAAGGGCGTATTTATTTAAACCCACAATCTTGGTCAATTTTAAGTGGTGCGTCTAATGGTAAGCAACGTGAATCGATGCTTTATCAAGTTGAGCAACAATTGATGACACCGTTTGGAGCGATGATGCTCGCACCAAGTTATACGAAAATGCGAGACGACGTTGGTCGCTTAACACAAAAACATCCTGGCGTGTCGGAAAACGGAGCCGTGTATAACCACGCAGCTATTTTTTACGCGTTTAGTTTATATACGATGGGTGAATCGGATAAAGCATTTGATACCTTGTATCAAATGCTAGCAATACACCAAGAACAGGCCGAATCTCGAGGTCAATTACCAAATTTCATACCTAATTATTACAGAGGTGCTTATTATCAGTATCCAGATCAAGCCGGTAAATCGAGTCAGTTGTTTAACACTGGAACAGTAGCTTGGTATCAAAGATGTATTGTTGAAGGTTTATGTGGTTTAAAAGGTGAATCTGGAAACTTGAGAGTAAGTCCGCAGCTTCCAAAGCATTGGAATACGCTATCTATTCGACGGAGTTATCAAGGTGCTCATTTTATCGTAAATGTAAAAAGAGACGATGTTGATAAAACGGTTGTAATGCAAGACGGAAATATCGTGTTATCTAACGTAGTCACGGATATTATTCGTGGAGCAACTTACCAATTAGACGTTAGAGTTCCACGGTAGTTTACGATTAAAGAGATTTAATCTTTGTGTTTAACGTATGGATTTTCTATATATATTTTAGTTACGTATAACTAAAATATATTAATTCGACTCATCTCAAAAGTGTAACACAATGTTAGTTTAACGATGATATTTTGCGCTAATGTCCTATACTTATTATAGGCTGTTAATTCGTCGAGGTGTTGTCATGAAAAGTAAGTATTTAATATCTTTCAGTGTAATACTACTCACTTTATTTATGTCTGCGTGCCAAAGTATTACACATTTGTATTCACGGAGCGTAGACGATAAACAGCAACTATATCGAGACGATGTATTCCCCAACGCGCATAATTTTGTTGTTGAGACGCAAGACCACATATTTGCCATAGATCAAGAAATGAAAGATATGGTGCGCTATGTCTTGAAGCCTAAATCAGATGATGCTGATAAGGCTAAACTCTTGCTAGAATATATCTTCTCGTCTAATCATATCGACATGTCTTACGATACCAATGCAAATGTCACGGCAATTGATGCGTTTCATGGTAAAAAGGCTAATTGCATGTCACTTACTATTATGGCGTATGCTCTTGGCAGAGAAGCCGGAATGTCATTAAGGTTTCAGGATATAAAAGTGCCTGAGTACTGGGTAAGAAGTGGAACCCATCAACTGCTAATGGGGCATGTTAATTTACTTATTACTCGTAAGCCAAACTCTTCTGGTAGTCATGTTTGGAGTAAGGAAATCCTTCAAATTGATTTTGATCCTAGTGCTATAAAAAAGCACTTTCCAAGAAAAGTCGTATCAAAAAATGCAGTTACTGCTATGTTTTATAATAACAAAGGCGCAGAAGCTATGGTCCAAAAAAAATATGACGAAGCCTACGCCTATCTAAAAGCAGCAACGAATATAGATCCTAAATTCTCAAGCGCTTGGGGTAACTTAGGTATTTTGTATCGTTTGAATGGATTGCATGAAGAAGCCATTAACGCCTATCAATACACGTTGAGCCTTAGTCCAAATGATTATACCGCATTAGAAAATCTTTCTATTTTGTATGAAAAAATGGGAAATGTAGAAGAATACAATAAAATTAGCGATTTGCTTCACAATAGACGAATCGAAAACCCTTATTATCACGCTTTATTATCTGACGAAGCAATGTTTAAAGGCGATATGGAAGACGCTATTAAACATTTAAAAAAAGCCATTAAACTTGATTCAAAGTTTCATGAGTTTTATTACACCTTGTCTAAATTGTATTATCAAAATAATCAAATACAGCTCGCTCAGTCAGCAATAAAAAAAGCATTGAAATTAAACAAAAACTTTAAAACTGAGGTTAGATATAACCGAAAGCTTAGCTTTCTTAATCAGGCATCTGTTAGGCATTAATGTTAAGAGTTTTATCTTTTTTATTGTTAGTTAGTGGTTGTGGAGTTACAGAGCGTTCTTCTGTAGATTCTCCAACGCCACGTATTTTAGAAAGCCCGATTGTTAAGAATGATCTACTCAAGCATTTTGAAACCTTGTCGTCAGACACCTTTTTAGGTCGCAAAGCGGGAAGCCTTGGTAATAAACTCGCGAGAGAGTATATAACAACACAACTTCATAACTCAGGAGTCAGCCCTATTGGATTTTCTTATTTTCAGGATTTCCAATGCGGTAGGTGTGGAGAATTGAAAAAAGGAACAAATGTAGTCGGTATAATTAACGGAACTGAATTTACCGAAAAGTATATTGTAATTACAGCGCACTATGATCACATAGGAACAAAAGCAGGTAAAATATTTAATGGTGCAGATGATAATGCATCTGGTGTTGCTGCATTATTAAGTTTAGCCTCAACAATTCAAGCTCTTCCACTTCGTTATACGGTTGTTATTGTATTTACTGACGCTGAAGAAATAAATTTAAATGGCGCTAAGTCTTTTGTAAAACAAAATCCTACAATTATCGAAAATACAGTTTTAAATGTAAATTTAGATATGATCTCAGGTAGTAATAGAACTAAAAAGTTACATTTATTGTATAAACGTTTCTCTAATATTCTATCAAAAAGTGAAATAGAACAATTTAAAGAAATGCAAAATAGTGCATCGATAAATACAGTGATTGGATTCAAAAAATCGCGTTCGTCAATTACGCAAAGACGTGATTGGAATAGGGCAAGTGACCACGGAGCGTTTTACCGGGCAGGGCTTCCGTTTATTTATTATGGCGTTGGTGAACATAATAACTACCATCAACCTTCTGATAATTTCGAGAACGCCAATATTGATTTGTTTGTTAGAGCTGCTTATACCATATATCATCAGTTAATATTTTTAGATCAACGCATTTAGTGCAGGTTTCCTTCTCTAAAACCTAACCATTTGGTAAATAAATGGTTATAATAGTGAGATTACGATTAGATTAATAAGGTTATTTGTCCAATGGAAAAGAAATTTATTACCGCGCAAGAGTTACTTGAAGACTCTTTTAGGGTTGCAGCTAAGGTTTATGAAGACGGCTTCAGACCCCAGTTTATTGTAGGTATATGGCGTGGTGGGGCTCCAATTGGTATTGCAGTACAAGAGTATTTTGATTTCAAAAAAGTGGAAACAGATCATATAGCAGTAAGAACATCGTCTTACTATGGGATCAATCAACAAAGTAAAGAAATTAAAGTGCATGGGCTTCATTATATTATAGAGAATGCTAATGCAGACGATGGCTTACTTATTGTTGATGATGTTTTTGATTCAGGTAGAAGTATCGATGCGTTAATTAAAACGTTGAAGAAATTAAGTCGTAATAATATGCCTAAAGATGTGCGTATTGCATGTCCTTGGTATAAGCCTCAAAACAACAAAGTTGATATTACGCCAGACTATTACATTCATGAATCAGACGAATGGCTGGTTTTCCCTCACGAGCTTTCAGGTTTAACTGAAGAAGAGCTTAGAGAAGGTAAGAGTGATTTAGGAAATATTTTAGATCTTCTGAAATAGCTATGTGATGTTCCTAAATTTGTCATAAAACGTGAGTAACATTGAGTTATGACCCTGTAACTAAATCTGTGTAACTGCCTATTATTAATACCCATGTAGGGTT
>JAHDIK010000035.1 GCA_020630795.1 Colwellia sp. | reverse complement strand
GCATTAATGGGTGGAATCAAAACGCCTGATTTGTATCAGTGTATTGTGAGTTTTGCGGGTGTTACCGATGTTGAAAAACTTGTTAAGTCGTATAGAAAATTTACCAATTACGATATTGTTAAAAGACAAGTCGGAAGTGATTACGACAAATTATGGGACGCCTCACCACTTAAACATGCTAAGAAGATTAAACCGCCCGTTTTGTTAATACACGGCACTAAAGACAGGGTTGTTGATTATGATCACAGTGATGACATGTTTGATGAACTTAAAGACGAAGGTAAATCTGTAGAATATGTAGAAATTGATGATGCTGATCATTACTTGAGTAATAACGAACATCGCCTTCAAACATTTAGAGCGATGGATAAGTTCTTAGATAAATATCTTCCTATCAAATAAAAAAGAGTTCCTTTTCTAATAAAAAAGAGCAATTATAACAATTGCTCTTTTTTTGATGCCGTTTATTGAATTTGTTTCGGTTTTAAGTATAATTCTTTCGATTCGAAACTTAAGGATGCTTTTTTGTCAAAACGTAATACCCAACAACGCCGACATACCATTATTACTTTGCTTAGTACGCATGGTGAAGTCGGAGTAGATGAATTGGCAAAAAGGTTTGATACGTCTGAAGTAACGATTCGTAAAGATTTAGCTATTCTCGAAAATAGTGGTTTGCTACTTCGTCGTTATGGTGGTGCGGTGCCGTTGCCGAAAGAGATCACAGAAAACAAAAACGAAAACCTTTCAAAGCGAAAGGTCAGTATTGCTCAAAAAGCCGCGATGATGATTAAAGATCATAATCGAATTATTATCGATAGTGGGCATACAACTTCAGCACTGGTTGCTGAGTTAGGCGAGAAAAAAGGGTTAGTGGTAATGACTAACTCTTTAGCTATCGCAAACAAATTACAAACTTTAGAAAATGAACCAACGTTATTGATGACCGGTGGCACGTGGGATACACACTCAGAGTCATTTCAAGGGCAAGTGGCTGAAACTTCGTTGAGATCGTACGACTTCGACCAATTGTTTATTGGTGCTGACGGAATTGACTTGGTACGTGGAACCACTACTTTCAACGAGTTAATTGGTTTGTCACGCGTAATGGCAGAAGTTTCTAGAGAAGTGATCGTATTAGTTGAATCAGAAAAATTTAATAGAAAAATACCTAATGTTGAAATTCCTATGGATCAAATTCATACCGTAATTACGGATGATGATCTATCGGAAGAAAAGCGCAATGAACTTATAAAACAGGGCGTAAATTTAATTATCGCCAGTTAATAGAAGATTATACAAAGGAAATTTTTATGTGTGGAATAGTTGGTGCAGTTGCACAACGCGATGTAGTAGATATTTTAGTTGAAGGATTACGTCGATTAGAATATCGCGGTTATGACTCTGCCGGTGTAGCTATTGTTGATGAGAACAACAACATCAATCGTGTACGTCGCTTGGGTAAAGTTCAAGAGTTGGCTGATGCCGTTAAGTTAACACCTCTTTCTGGTGGTACTGGTATTGCTCACACTCGTTGGGCTACTCATGGCGCTCCTAGCGAAATTAACGCACATCCACATGTATCTGGCGACAATATCGCTGTGGTTCACAATGGTATTATTGAAAATCACGACGAACTACGTAAAAAATTAACAGAATTAGGTTACGTATTTGTATCTGAAACAGATACAGAAGTTATTGCACACTTAGTTCACCATGAATTAAAAACTGCTAGTAATTTAACTGATGCGGTTCAAAAAACGGTAAAACAACTTGAAGGTGCATACGGTACAGTTGTTTTAGATACTACAGATAAAGAACGAGTAGTTGTAGCGCGTTCAGGTAGCCCACTTGTAATTGGTTACGGCGTTGGTGAAAACTTTATAGCATCAGACATGATGGCATTATTACCTGTAACGCGTAAATTTGCCTTTTTAGAAGAAGGTGATGTAGCTGAAATCACTCGCTTCGAAGTTAATGTTTTCGATATTGATGGCAACCCAGTCGTGCGTGAAGCAAAAGAGTCTGAAGTAAGCCATGATGCTGGCGATAAAGGTGAATACCGTCATTACATGTTAAAAGAAACTTATGAGCAACCTACTGCTATTCGTAACACCTTAGAAGGTCGTTTCGCTGACAATACGATTGAAACGAACGCGTTTGGTAAAGGTGCAGACGAAATATTCAAAAACATTGAACATGTACAAATTATAGCCTGTGGTACAAGTTACCATTCAGGTATGGTAGCTCGTTATTGGTTAGAGTCGTTAGCGGGAGTTTCGTGTAACATCGAAATCGCAAGTGAATTCAGATATCGTAAATCTCATGTTCCTAAAAATGCACTACTTGTAACTATTTCTCAATCTGGTGAAACAGCAGATACATTAGCTGCTTTACGTTTAGCGAAAGAGTTAGGTTATCAGTCTAGTTTAAGTATTTGTAATGTTCCTGGTTCATCACTTGTGCGTGAATCAGACTTAGCCTTTATGACCAAAGCTGGCGTAGAAATTGGTGTAGCTTCAACAAAAGCGTTTACTACTCAGTTAGTTGGTTTATTAATGATGACCTTAGCAATAGGTTCTCATCACGGTATGAGTAAAGAAACACAAGCTGAAATCACTCGTTCACTTCAAACACTTCCTAATAAGCTTGAAGAAGTACTTGCTTTAGCGAGCCCAATTGAAGCTTTAGCAGAAGATTTTGCTGATAAGAACCATTCATTATTTTTAGGACGAGGCGATCAATACCCTATCGCGATGGAAGGTGCACTTAAGCTTAAAGAAATATCATATATTCACGCAGAAGCTTATGCAGCTGGCGAGTTAAAGCATGGCCCACTAGCGTTGATAGATGCTGAAATGCCAGTAATTGTTGTTGCTCCTAAAAATGATTTAATTGAAAAGTTAAAATCTAATGTTGAAGAAGTAAGAGCACGTGGTGGTTTAATGTATGTATTTGCTGATGTAGATGCACACTTTGAAAGTGACGACACAATGAAAGTGATTAATGTTCCTCATTGTGACGATATTATTGCGCCAATCGTTTACACATTGCCACTTCAGTTGCTTTCGTATTACGTAGCAATTATCAAAGGTACTGATGTTGATCAGCCTCGTAACTTAGCGAAATCTGTAACGGTAGAGTAACCTTAAAACTTCCCGCTAAAATTTTTGTCGGAAAGTTATTAAAAAAGCCTTATTTATATTGGTAAATAAGGCTTTTTTGTTGCTGTAATAAATTACATATTAACGCTTATTTGTATCGTCCAATATATGAAGGCGTAGAAATCGTTAATGACATTTCAGTATTAGAAAGTAATCCTGTTTTTAAGTCTCTCTTCAATACGGTAACGGTGTCTGATTTTTGGTTAGCAATCAGTAGGTATTGTTGATTTTCTGATAAGTTAATATCTCTAGGCCAGTTACCTAATGTAGGGTGTGACTGTATTAATTCTGCAGTACCATTTTCTGCTATTTTAAATACCGCTATTTCATTTATTCCTCGAACGCCTGCATATACAAATTTACCGTCTTTAGATATTTTAATAGCAGATGACGTGTTGTTTTTAGTAGGAGTTGTTAAAGCTGATAAATGCTGCTTAAGCGTAAGCTTGCCTGTTGAAGTATCTTGTTCAAATACGGCTAATGAATTCGATAACTCGTTGAGCACATATACCCAAGGTTTATTAGGATGAAAAGCTAAGTGTCTAGGCCCGTCTCCAGCGGTTAGCTTAGCAGCCACAATAGGTGAAAAATGATGGTTACTAGCTTCAAATGCTAAAACTTCGTCTGTTCCTAAATCTACAGCATATAAAAATTTACCTGACTTATCCCACTGCACATAATGCATGTGTGACTTTTCTTGCCTACTCGTAGGTCCTGAGCCTTCGTTTTTGAAATACCCTGCTTGTGTCAGTTTTTTAGTCGTAGGGTCAATATCAAACATGTAAACGTCGCTTGAAGAGTAGTTAGCTACTGCAAGCTTTGTTTCTTGAGGGTTTAAAGATATGTGGCAAGTTCCTTTTCCTAAGCCTGTAACTTGCTGTGTAACTGCGTATTTTTGAGTTTGGTTATCTATTTTATATGTATTAATACTACCTGATTGTTTGCCAGTTGCAGCGTACAACCAATCTTGTGAACCCGATATTGCAAGGTATGAAGGGTTTTCTCCTTCTGCGATTAGCCCTTGATTAGTGAGTTTGTTAGCTTTTGGATCTAACGTAACCTTGTAAACACCTTGGCTACCTTTTTGTGTATAAGTACCAATGAGAAAGTTTTCTTGAGTTGGTAAATTATTAGCGCTGGTGTTTAGCGTAGATTGGCATCCTGAAAGACTAAAAAGCAAACCTGTTAAACATAACGCTGGAAGTATTTGTGTTATTTTTGTCATGAGCTAAATACGTATAATGATTAAAGTATGTACGCATCATAGCTAAAAGCTAACGCTTTTAAACAATTAATAAAGTGTATTTAATAATTAAGGGTTATAACTGACGCTATCTCTTACGGTATTTCTCATACTTTGGATAAAGCTCAAGTAAACCGCACCACGTTCTAAAGCTTGTATGGTTGTAGCGATTATTCGCAGCGGCATACCATATCGATGAGTTGTAAGCGCCTAACACAAACTTTTTTTTATGCCCGTCAATAGCAACATAGCATGCGAGTGTTGCGGTGGTTTCATTCGTGATTTTTACTCGTGGAGTGCCATCAGGCCTTTTACCATGTTCAACGCTAAATTTGGGTAAAGCTTGACTGCTCAAAGGAATGAATCCAACCCCTAAACACATCGAAATAATTAAACGTGGTAAAAAATTGCGCATTTTTTTAATATTACCATTGAAAGCTAATAAGTATGTCACCATAACAGTTTATAACAATTTAAGAAGTGTGTAGTTATCTTTCAAATAACAAGCAGCTAAAACAATAGAGAAAATAAAAATGGCTAATAACGTTCCAGTAAAAAGCGATCAACATAAAAATTTAAAAGTATCATCTCAACGTGATTTATCACACGTTGCTGATCAGCATATAGCGCCAATTAACGCGTTAGAATTTTCACAAGCTGCTACAAGCTACCCTATTGTTATAGTTAAAGATCCTGAGTCTTCACGTCACCGTAGTGTTGTAATGCTAGGTTTAGAAGCTGGAGAAAACTTATACCACAATGAAGATAAGTGGGAAGCTATTTACGTTCCTCAAAGTATCTCAATGGTTCCATTTGGTTTAGGTTTAGACCCTGAAAAAGAAAATACATTAACAACATGTATCGATTTAGACAGCAAATTTGTTGGTGAAGACAAAGACAACGCATTATTTGATGCTGACGGCAAAGACACTGACTTTTACAAAGGTGTTCAAGAGTCATTAGGTCGTTTGTATGAAAGCGAAGTAATGTCTGAGAAGTTCATTAAAGAATTAGAAGACAACGAATTACTTAAAGAATTAGAGCTTCAAATTACTTACAACAACAACCAAACTAAGAAACTTGTTGGCTTATATGGTGTTGATGAAGAGAAACTACAAAGCTTATCAGACGAAAAAGTAGTAGATTTCCATAAGCGTGGGTTATTTATTCCTTTACACGCTATGTTAGGTTCTGTTGCTCAAGTTAACCGCTTAGCTCAGTTACGTAACAAGAGTAAAGCAGAGCTTAAAGTTGCAAACATTAGATTTCAGCCAGTAACTGCTGAAGAAAAAAAGTAATAGATTAAGAACTTATTACTGAAATATTTAAAAGGGCCTCGTGCCCTTTTTTGTTTTTTGGCATATCTCTTCAATTAACGCCTATTTTTTGTTTTTTCGTGCTTTATCTATTCTACATTGTTCAACTTATCTTAAGCCGCCAATATGCATATATAAATTTACCTTTAACACATTGGTAAACCTGTGTTAATTTACTCTAAATGTTATTAAAAATAGTATTGAGGGATATATGACGCAGCAAAAAAAAGTGCCTTTGGATCTAGAAGAGCAAATTCAAAGTCTTGCTGGTGATATTTACGTTCAAATTGAGGACAAGGTTTCTGCGTTTGTAGCTAACTATTCAGCGCCAGCAGAAATTACGAACGATATTATTGAAGAACATCCAAGCTACCAAGCACTTCAAAAAGAGCTAAGTGATTTAAAAGAAGCGCTTAAAACCTCTCAAACATCTTCTTCAGAAGGAATTGTTAAGTTTGAAAGCACTATTGCCGATTTAAAAGCGCAACTAGCCAACCGCGATGAAACAATTAAAAACAATCAGCAATTAAATTCAGCGAAGTTAACTGATACTGAAGTTGTATTAAAAGAAAAACTTGCTGAACTCTCTATGTTATCTGAATCTTTACAGCGTGTTTCTACTGAAAACGAAGAAAAATCAAAAGTTGTTGAAGAGTCTGAAGCTACAATTAAAGCGCTTACCGAAAAGCTAACAAAAATAGAAGCATCTGAAAGTAGTTTAGCGAAAAACGATAAAGCTAAAGCCGCTACTCTTGAAGTTCAAAATCAAAAAATATCGGAATTAACGCTCCAACTTAATAATACAACAAGTGAGTTAGATTACTTAAAAGCAGAACATAGCCAACAATACGAGTCTGCAAACAAACAATTATCTGAAGAGCAAAATACAGCTAAAAAATATCAAACTGAAATTATAGAGCTTAAACAAACTGTTAATGGGCTAGAACAAGCACTTACTTCTGAAAAGTCTTCAAATGAAGCATTAACCGCGAAAGTTTCTGAATTAGATAATGCTCATGCCGATGCCACCAAAAATATGAGTGACGAAAAGAAAACGGTAGAAAAGCTAAATAAAGAAATAACGCTCGCGACTGAAAAAACTAAACAAATTGAACAAAGTTTAGAAGCAGAAAAAGCAACGTCAAAAGCGTTACAGCAGCAAGTTAGCGATGTTACTAAAGCAAGCGAGTCTACGTCTAAAGATTTACAGGTAGCGCAAGAAGCGTCAACAAAGTTAACCGCTGAGCTAACAACGTTTAAAGAACAAGTAACGTCTTTAGAAAAATCGTTAGCTGATGAAAAACTAGCGAGTGAAAAGCTAACAACTAACGTGAATGACTTAACTCAAACAATTGCAAATTCAGAGCAAAGCTTGTCAGCTGAACAGCAAAATGTAACAAAAATGAAAGCAGATCTTGCTGAGTTGCAAAGTAACGTTTCAGATTTAACAAACAAAGTTACGCAAAGTGAAAAAGCAGTTAATGATACTCAAAAACTGCTAGATACTGAACGCAAAGCCAAAGGCGAGTTACAAAGTAAGCACTTGTTAGAAATTGATTCTTTGAAGCAAAGTATTGATAAACATCGCACTGAAATGGAAGCTTTGGTTAAAGGTAACGATCAATATAAATTACAAATAGAGTCGTTAAGTAAATCGATAACATCATTAGAAGCTGAGCAGAAAAAACAAGTTGATTTACTTGCAGAGAAAGAAAAAAATCATGATATTGCCATTGCTTCAGTCAATAAATCTTTAGCACAAGAACAAAGCTTGATTAAAGAGTTAGAGAGTAAAAATAAAGATCAAGTTGCTACTATCGAAAAACTGACTAATGATCATAAAAATGCTCTAGCATCGTCTGAAAAAACACTCGAAGAACAAGTTAAACAAATTGAAGCGTTATCGAGCAAAGTAGATGCATCAGAAAAAGAACTGTCTGCATTGAAAGACACGCACGACAAGCTTATTGCTAACTATGAAGAAGCGAATCAATCAGTAGATTCTTATCAGCAAGAAATCGTTAATTTAAAAGAAAAGCATGATAATGCGCATGAGTCTTTAGTGAAAATGCGTGAGCGTGTTGAAGCGAATAAAGAAAAACAAGAAGCCGAGTACAATAAGGCTAGAGATACCATTAAGTATTTACGCGATGAAAACTTAGATTTAAGCGCTAAATTAGATCAGCAAGTTAGTGAGCTTGAAGATAAAATACGTGAATATCGTTTGCGCTTTGAATATGCACAAAAACAACTTAATAGTAAATAAAAACACATAGGGTATTATGATCTTAAATATTTCTACGTTAGCGTATCGTCATGCCTAAACCACTCTCTTTTTCATCATTAAGCCAATGGCAACAAATCGCATTTAGTGCGTCGCTCTTAGAGCGTATGTTGCCAAATTACAAACTATTTTCCGAAGCAACTGAGTTTGGTCAGTTTTCGGTATTACGTAATCAGTTAGACCTTGTATGGCAGTGGTTGGATAAAAACAATCGCTGCAAAATAAACTACGAAGCGCAGCTTGCCAAGCTTGAACCACAAATTCCTGAGCCTGAAAATTTTGATTTTTTTGGTGTGTATCCGGCATTAGATACGTGTATGGCGATGGTTTCGTTATTTCAAATTATGCAAGATAAAAGCTCCGATGGTTGTGAATATGTGAGTAAGCTTTCAGAAAATAGCGTAGTAAAGTATGTAGAACTTAGTTTAGAACAAGAACACGCATCTGTATCAACCGAACAAGTTGAATCACACCCTTTAATGGAGTGGGAACGAGCAACTCAAGAAGAACTCTTTAACTATATTAATATCGCTCAAGAAAATAAAAAATCTTGTATGCATGCTAAAGGGCTAGTGCTTGAAGAGGGCTTATCTAATTTAGGGATTGAGATTTAGTGGCTGCAAAAATAAGCAAAACACTACCCGCGATTTTGTTTTTTGCATTTAGCTTCATAAATATTAGTAGTTTCGCATCGCCCAATAGCAAGAATGAAAAAATAGAATCTGCCATTTCTCAGGCAATGGATAAATTTCAGGTTCCAGGGATAGCCGTTGCTGTTGTTCAAAACAATAAAGTTGTATTCAATAAAGGCTTTGGTGTAATTGAACATGACAAGTCTCGTAAAGTTACGCCTGACACGCTCTTTGGTATAGCTTCAAATACTAAAGCGATGACGGCAACTTTACTTGCTCAGTTAGTTGATCAACATCAGCTTACTTGGCAAACCAAAATTATTGATATTATTCCTGAATTTCAACTTGCTAGCCCCTATGTTACACGTGAGTTTACGATTATTGATTTGCTGTCTCATAATAGTGGTTTAGGACTTGGAGCTGGCGATTTAATGATATGGCCAGAAACTGATTTAACAACACAACATATTATTAAAGGGCTAAAATACTTACCGCAAGTATCAAGCTTTAGAAGTGAATTTGCTTACGATAATTTAATGTATATCGTCGCTGGCGAAATAATCAAAAGAGTCACGGGGCAAGATTGGGAAGATGTTATTCATTCGCGGTTATTTAAACCTCTAGGAATGGATAATACTTATGCGCTTTATTCTCGTATTCCTACAAACTACAAAAATGTTGCACGAGCGCATGTCCCGTTAAACGAAAAGTTACATGTTGTTGGTGGTAACTTTCTCGAAAAATTTTCTTCTGCGGGTGCTGTAGCGTCAAATGTAAATGATATGGCTCAATGGTTATTACTACAGCTGAATAAGGGAAAAACTAGCAGTGAAAAAGTGTTATTTAGTACTGAACAATCTAAAGCGATGTGGCAGCCTAGAACCTTATTACCCGTATCAGACGCTGCAACGCAACACGACAAAATGCATTTTTATGCTTATGGGTTAGGTTGGTTTTTGAATGATTATCACGGTGTTAAGTTAGTCCATCATAGTGGTGGAATTTTAGGTATGGTGTCTAAGGTTGCACTTGTACCTGAACATAACTTAGGTTTGGTTATTTTAACAAATCAACAATCTGGCGGAGCATTCAATGCGTTATACCGCGAAATTCTAGAGCAGTATTTAGGTCTTCCCGATAAAGATTGGGTGGAGCATTATCACGCGAAAAAATTAGCATATGATGCTAAAGAAAAATCGCGGTTATTGCGTGAAGTTGAGAGCGTTAGTGCTAATTCGACACCTTCGTTACCCTTAAAAGATTATGCGCAAACTTATGTAGATAATTGGTACGGCGATATTCATATTACTTACAACAATAACAAACTACGTATGCAGTTTGGTCATACGCCAGCATTAAAAGGCACTTTAGTGCACCATCAACACAATACGTTTATTGTTAAGTGGGATGATAGAACGCTTGAAGCAGATGCTTTCGTTAACTTTAATCTGACACCTGAGGGAACAATAGATTTTGCAACAATGAAAGCCGTGTCACATAAAACAGATTTTAGCTTCGACTTTCACGATTTGAAACTTGTGCCGCAATAACGCTAATTGGGTTTTAGGTGTTTTGGTATAGGCGATAAGCAACTTGCCCAGCAATTTTTTCTTTTAACAAGTGCCAGTTTTCAGGTAATTCATGGGTATCTGTTTCACTTTCCATTTCTACATAAATAAGCGCGTCGGGCTCTAACGCGCGTGCGTTTAGCAAATGGCTTGTTTCTTTTAGCAGCCCTTTTCTAAATGGTGGATCTAGAAAAACAACTGAAAATTTTCGATCGCTTTTGGTCAAGTAATCCAGCGCATTGGTGTTTTCTATAATAACGTTATCTGCACTTAATAAGTCTTTATTTTGTTGGAGTTGTTTAGCAGCAGCTTTATTGAGCTCTATTAATGTTACGGTGCTGGCGCCTCTCGAATATGCCTCGAAACCTAATCCACCCGAACCAGCAAAACAATCTAAACATTCGCTGGCCGATATATACGGCATTAACCAATTAAAAACAGTCTCTTTTACACGATCCGTTGTTGGCCTTAAACCTTCAGCCATTACTACAGGCAGCTTTCGCCCACGATGTTTTCCAGCAATAATTCTAATATTGCCTTTAGGCCCGTTTTTATTTGATTTGGAATTCTTCATATAAAGAGGTGTTTCTATCAATTTAGTTATAATTTAGGTTTTAAGCGTAATAGCAATAAAACAGCGTAAAACCTTTATTTAATCAACGAATACCGTAAACATTAGTTAATGTCGTTGTTATTAGATGATACTATGTGAGCTAATTTTATCCTTGTTTAACGTATTAATGCCATAACTATGTATGGCACACAGAAGAATTAGTTTTATGTCAAAAAAGAAAGGTATGTTTTCTTGGTTGGGATTTGGAAGCCAAGACAAAGAAGAGCCCAAAGTAGAAGATGCTAAAGAAGTTTCAGAACACGCAGAGCAACCGGCTGAGAAAAATGACGCAGCTCTACCGGCTGATATTATTGAAAATAAGGTTGAAGTAACAGAACACACTGACGAAACTGACCTGCCAGAGCCAGAGCCAGAGCCAGAGCCAGAGCCAGAGCCAGAGCCAGAGCCAGA
>JAHDIK010000034.1 GCA_020630795.1 Colwellia sp. | reverse complement strand
CTCTGCACGCAAGTCTTTTTTGTAATTAATTACACTTTTTGGTTTGTTTGATGGTAATTTGAACTATATGACTATTTAAGAGACTAATAATAAGGATCTTCAGCGATCAATGTTGTGAGGTTATACATATTTTGTTGATTAAATAGTGACTATTATCACCTTATATGTAAATCTGATGTGTCATAAATAACTATAGTAGGCGGCTAAATGAAGTATTTTACGATTTCGGCGCTTCTATGTTGTATAAGTATAGGTAGTTTTGCCAAGGATGATATAGCGAGTAAACATGAATTGTTTGTTACCCAATTAATTAAACAACAAACGAAGCAACAAATTTCAGTACAAAAAAGTGTAAGCTCAATTTTAACTCGATATCCAGAGCAAATAGATACGGTACTTAAAGTTTCTTTAGATTTACACCCTAAACAATATAAACAAATTATGCTGGGCGCATTAGATGCAGAACCGGTTCTAGCTTGTAATGTTATTGAGCACTTTTTAGAAAAAGAAATTGCTTCAACAACTGAATTAGTAAAAATCGTTGTCGAAGCTGAACCGGCATATGCTCAAGAAATTTTAAACTCTGCAATTTTACACGACCCAGAAAATATGGAAGATATTGTACGAGTTGCTATTTTGACAGAACCTTTAACTTCTCGTGAGATGTTGTCAAATACAATGACCAGCTTTCCCGAAAGAATGATTGATATATTAACAGGGTTCGTAAAGGCCATTCCTGAGCAAGTAAGTCAGTGGGTTTCATACACATTTTTACTTTTTCCTGATAATGGTGAAGAAATTGTAAAAACAGCAATTAGCTCAACAAATGAGAAGCACAACCAAGAAATTATAAATGCTGCTATTGATGCAGGAGTAGATAAAGAGCTAGCTTTATCTGCAGCTATTGATAGTGGAGCAGTAATAACCTCAGTTAATGACGCCAACTAAGATTTAATAAATAAGGCACAATAATTTACGATTATTGTGCCTTTCTCTCATTTAATACTTTAAAGATGATGATTTAGGTAATGGAGCATTATTATGTTTACGCCATAAAGAAAGCTTCTTTCTCATTTTATCTACCATTTCTTTCTCTTTATTAGCTAAGTTATTCTTTTCTTGTGGATCTGTTTTAAGGTTATACAGCTCAATATCACCACTTACTAAATACTGAATGATTTTATAGTCACCCTCTCGCATTGCACTAAGTGCTGGCTGCTTAGCTGCTGCAGCGATATGCCAAAATATCGGGCGCTCAGGTAAAGATTTATCAAATACCAATGGTAATATACTTCTCCCATCTAACGTACCAAAGTAATTATCACTTTCTCCAGCAAGTTCAAGTAATGTAGGAAAATAGTCTGTTACAAATATAGGAGTATTTATTCGACCAGCTTTCACTTTATGTGGCCAGCTGATAAGCGCAGGGACTTTAATACCACCTTCGTAAATAAAACCTTTTTTGCCACGCATTGTGTTGTCAACGGTTTGTGTTCCGTGAAAACCATTATCCGAAGTAAATATAATTACAGTGTTTTCTCTTAGATTATTCTTTTCTAAATATTCTACAAGTCGACCAACATTTTCATCTACTGACTCTACCAAAGTGCTAAATGCCGCCATTTCTTTTCTTAATTTTGACTCTTTACCTGTTATAGGATCTTTTAATTTTGCAGCATATTTTTTCAATAACTTTTCTGAACGAGGAATACTAGGACGATGCGGCGCGTAGAAATTTAAGTTGATCATAAAAGGTTCACTTTTATGTTCATCAATAAATTTAATTGCTTCATCAGTTAGTCGGTCTGATAACCATTCATCATTTTTTTTCGCTTCAATAAATGGATTTTTAAAAGGAGCAACATATCCACCGCTTTTAGATTTGTAACCTTCAGAATATCCACGAGCCGGATCTCCCCACCAGCTTCCGCCAACATTACGATGGTAACCTCTTTGTTCTGGATAATATGCTTGATACTCTGGCGTCATATGTTTCTTTATCCATTCTTTGTCCCCCGTAACAGGTTGCGTACCTACAGAATCAAACGGATAATTCACTTCTTTGTCAGGATATGGACCCACAACATGCCACTTACCAAAGTGAGCAAGTTTATAGCCAGCATTATTTAGAGGCTCTGAAAAAAACGTATGTTCTTTTTGCACAGTTCCTCGTGAAAAAATTGATTCTTCTGCTGGACCTTTTTCTAAAACGGGTACCGCATACACTTGAGTACGATAAGAGTCTTTACCTGTTATGAGGGCTGCTCGAGAGGGCGAACATAGAGGGTACATATATGCATTATCAAAAACTTTACTGCTTTGAGCGAGCTTATTTAAGTTAGGTGTTTCAACCCATTTAACGCCGTTAAAGCCCACATCGTTGTAACCTAAATCATCAGCAAGGATAAACACAATATTTGGAACCCGATCATGGGATAGCGCTATCCCTGAAAGACCAAAAAAAAATAATGGAATAATAGCTACTTTTAAGTAACTTTTAACATGGAGTAACAATTTTTTCATTCGAATCATCTCTTAATTCAGGCAACTACAATGAGCTTATTTTAACTGTCATAATTACAGGACACTGCTTACGGTAACACATTTCGAAATAAATTGAATTAAAAAAGCCATCTTCCGATGGCTTTAACCAGTCAACTATAAGCTTAGCTTTGTTCTCTTTCTATTGCTCGGTAAGCAATATCAGTTCTGAATTGAACATCTTTCCATGATATTTGGTTAAGAAGCTGATACGCTTTTTGTTGCGCTTCAGTTACGCTGTTTCCTAGTGCGGTGGCACATAAAACTCGACCGCCATTGGTAACTATCTCACTGTTATTAATAGAAGTACCTGCATGGAAAGTTTTAGCATCACTTGCCGTATTAGTATTTAAACCACTAATTACGTCGCCTTTGTTATAACTTCCAGGGTATCCACCTGCAGCAAGTACTACTCCTACAGCAGCGCGCTCATCAAAAGAAATAGTCGCTTTATCTAACTCACCTTTACACGCTGTAACACAAAGTTCAGCTAGATCAGACTGTAAGCGCATCATAATTGGCTGCGTTTCAGGATCACCAAATCGACAGTTATATTCAATTACTTTAGGCGTACCTTCAGAATCAATCATTAACCCTGCATATAAAAAGCCAGTATAAGGAGCACCTTCGTTAGCCATACCTTCAACGGTTGGATAGATAACTTCATTCATAATACGGTCATGAATTTCTGGCGTTACAACCGGTGCAGGAGAATATGCCCCCATACCACCAGTATTTGGGCCTTGATCTTTATCGTAGGCTCTTTTGTGATCTTGGCTAGTAGCAAAAGGGAGTACGTTTTTACCGTCTACCATCACAATAAAGCTTGCTTCTTCACCTTCAAGAAATTCTTCGATAACAACACGGTGCCCAGCATCACCAAAGGCATTGCCAGCTAACATATCTTTGATTGCGTCTTCAGCTTCTTCAAGTGTAAGTGCAACAATAACTCCTTTACCTGCCGCCAAACCGTCGGCTTTAACTACGATAGGTGCACCTTGTTCACGAACGTAAGCTAGTGCTGGTTCAATTTCGGTAAAGTTTTGATAGTAACCTGTTGGAATATTGTTACGTGCTAAAAAGTCTTTAGTAAATGCTTTTGAACCTTCAAGTTGTGCAGCTTTAGCGCTAGGACCAAAAATCATTAATCCTTCGTTTTGGAACGCATCTACTACGCCGTCAACTAAAGGCTGTTCTGGACCTACTATCGTTAGGTCTACGTTGTTTGTTTTAGCAAACTCAACTAATCCAGCTTTATCGTCTGAAGATATATTAATGTTTTCTAACTTATCTTCTGTTGACGTGCCCGCATTACCCGGAGCAACGTAAACTTTGCTAACATTGTTGGATTGGGCTGCTTTCCATGCTAACGCATGCTCTCTACCGCCACTGCCTATTACTAAAACGTTCATTAATTAAGATTCCTAATATTTAAGTGATTAACTTATAAAGGGCGCCTCGTATGTGCGCCCTTTATATAAGCTAATTTATTTTATAAATTTTAAAGTCATGCGATCACTTTCACCAATCGCTAAATATTTTGCTCGATCTTTTTCACCTAGAGCTAACACTGGAGGTAACGTCCATACACCTTTTGGATGACTAGCAGTATCTTTAGGGTTAGCATTCACTTCGCTACTGTCAGCTAATGTAAATCCAGCCGCTTGCGCAAGCTCAACCGTTAAAGATTTTGGAAAGTAACCACTACGTTTATTGTCAGCAAGGTTTTGGCTTTCAGGCATTCTATGTTCTACAACACCTAATACTCCACCTTTTTTCAATGCAGCATACGCATCTTTAAACACCTGAGCAGTGCCTTCTTCGCCCCAATTATGTAGATTACGGAAAGTAAGCACTAAATCTGCAGTTCCTTTAGGCGCAAGTTCACTTTCTTTCTTTGGTACAAAGTTTGTTAATTCAACTTCACTAAACACAGTGTTACTTGCTAATTTTTTAACAAGTTTTTTGCGTGAATTACTATAGTAATTGTCTTCGCCCGTATCAGGGTAATGAGCGCCATATAGTTTACCCGTACCTTTTAACGCAGGGGCTAGTATTTCAGTATACCAACCGCCACCTGGCGTTATTTCTACTACTGTCATTGAAGACTTAAAGCCAAAAAACTCTAACGTTTCTTTTGGGTGACGGTAAACATCACGTGCTTTATTTTTGTCAGAACGATGCTCACCTGCAATTGCTTGTACTAACTGCGTATTATCTTCAGATGTAGAAGCACACGCCGTTAATAAACCTGCTGATACGATTGTTGCTGTAAGTAATTTTGTAAAGGTTGCCATTGTTATCTTCCGTTAACGAATAAAGTAAACAGTATTTATAACAGATTTGAAGACGAGAAACAGTGCTGACTGTATGCTCTAATCATCTAAAAGTAGGTTTTAGATGTTTTAAAATGTAAAAAAATATATCTGGCCGATATCGCTAAAACAAACAATGCTAATTATTTAGCATTGTTTGTTATGCAATAACGCTTTTTAGTGTCTGAAATGGCGCATGCCAGTAAAGACCATAGCAATACCATGCTCGTCAGCAGCGGCAATAACTTCGTCATCACGCATTGAGCCACCTGGTTGAATTACTGCAGTAATTCCCGCTTCAGCTGCAGCATCTAAACCATCACGGAATGGGAAAAATGCATCAGAAGCCATTACTGAACCTTTAACTTCAAGGTTTTCATCAGCCGCTTTAATACCTGCAACTTTTGCAGAATATACACGACTCATTTGGCCTGCACCAACACCAATCGTTGAACTATTTTTAACGTAAACAATCGCATTAGATTTAACGAACTTAGCAACTTTCCAACAGAATTGTAGATCGCGCATTTCATCTGCAGATGGTTGACGTTTTGTTACTACTTTTAAATCACTTGCAGTAACTTTACCTTGGTCACGGTCTTGCACTAATAAACCACCATTAACACGTTTGTAGTCAAGTCCTGTGGCTTGAGTATTCCATTCGCCACACTCAAGTAAACGCACATTCGGTTTAGCCGCAACAATTTGTGCTGCCGCATCAGAGATGCTTGGTGCAATAATAACCTCAACGAATTGACGAGAAACAATAGCTTCTGCTGTATCAGCGTCTAATTCTCGGTTAAAAGCGATAATACCGCCAAATGCAGATGTAGGGTCTGTTACGTAAGCACCTTCATAAGCCGCTAAAATATTGTCACCTATTGCAACACCACAAGGGTTAGCGTGTTTAACAATAACACATGCAGGTTCATCAAATTCTTTAACACATTCAAGCGCAGCGTCTGTGTCCGCAATATTGTTATAAGAAAGTGCCTTACCTTGAATTTGTGTTGCAGTAGATACTGAAGCTTCTTCTGGCTTAGCTTCAACATAAAACGCTGCGTCTTGGTGAGAGTTTTCACCGTAACGTAAATCTTGTTTCTTGATAAACTGGCTATTTACTGTGCGTGGGAACTTAGCTTTGTTAGTAAATGATGTTTCATCTTCTTTTGCGCCATATGCAGGTAACATTTGACCAAAGTAGTTTGCGATCATGCCGTCATATGAAGCAGTGTGCTCGTATGCAGCAATCGCTAAATCAAAACGTGTTTGATATGTTAATGAGTCGCCATTTGCATCCATTTCAGCAATAACGCGGTCGTAATCACTAGCGTTAACAATAATAGTCACGTCTTTGTGGTTTTTAGCCGCTGCGCGAACCATTGTTGGTCCACCGATATCAATATTTTCTATTGCGTTTTCTAAGCTACAGTTTTCATCGCTTACTGCTTCGGCAAATGGATAAAGGTTAACTACAACCATATCGATTGCACTAATATCATTTTCAGCCATCACTGCTTCATCAGTACCGCGACGAGCTAAAATTCCACCGTGAACTTTTGGGTGTAACGTTTTTACACGTCCGTCCATAATTTCTGGGTGTCCAGTATAGTTTGATACTTCTGTTACTTGGATGCCGTTATCTGCTAATAACTTTGCGGTACCACCGGTTGATAAAATATCAACACCTTTACCAGCTAAGCTTCTTGCTAAATCTACAATACCAGTTTTGTCAGAAACACTTAAAAGTGCACGTTTGATTGGGCGTGGAGTATCCATTGCTTTATCAGTTACCTTTAATATTAATTATTAATGTCTGGCCTTTGACACATGTCCTTGGCAATTACTTTCCCTGAGCTTTTTTGTTCATTTCATGAAAGTTTTCTATTAAACGAACAAATCAAATCTTCATAAGTAAAAAAGCACCCTAGGGTGCTTTTTAGTAGCAGGTAAACCTGCCGTATTCTTAGTTCATACCGTATTTTTTTAACTTCTTACGTAAAGTACCACGGTTGATACCTAATAAGTTAGCAGCGCGTGTTTGGTTACCACGTGTATACTGCATTACTTCTTCAAGCATTGGCGCTTCAATTTCCGAAAGTACAAGGTCGTACATATCATCAACATCATTACCATTTAACTGAGACAAATAGTTTTTAATCGCTATTTTTGCTTGTGTACGTAAAGGCGAAGCCTTTGTCTGAGTTTGTAAATCACCAGTAATAAATGGAGAGGAAATATTTTGTTCGAACATAAAGTTGAGACTCTTTCTAAGTTAAATTATCAAAATACATATTTAATGAATCAAGCTGCTCATCAGCACACTCAAGTCCATTAAAAATAGAACGAAATTTTTTATCTGGGTCACGCGTCTGCATATACCAAGAAACGTGTTTACGGGCAAACCTTACACCCATAAAATCGCCATAAAAATTGTGTAAATCATTTACGTGTTCAAGTAAAACTGAACGTACCTCATCCGTTGAGGGGGCTTGCAAGTGCTTACCCGTTGCCAAGAAATGATTAATTTCTCGAAATATCCAAGGATTACCTTGAGCACCACGACCAATCATAATTGCATCAGCTTTGGTGTGTTCTAGTACTTGCTCAGCTTTTTCCACTGTGGTGATATCACCATTCGCAACTACAGGAATAGACACCGCACTTTTAATTGCTTTAATGGTTTCATACTCGGCATCACCTTTATAAAAGTCATTTCGAGTACGACCATGAACAGCTAACGATTGAATACCATTGTGCTGCGCAATTTTTGCAATCTCTATTCCGTTTCGCGTGTTTTCACACCAACCGGTGCGAATTTTCAGCGTTACAGGAACATCAACAGCTTCGACAACAGATTGTATTATCTGTTCTACAAGTGCTGGTTCTTTTAGTAATGCTGAACCCGCTAATTTTTTATTTACCTTTTTTGCTGGGCATCCCATATTAATATCAATAATTTGAGCGCCATTGTCAGCATTCATCATGGCAGCATTAGCTAATTCCTGCGGATCAGATCCTGCAATTTGCACAGACCTTATGCCACGTTCATTGTTACTAACTAAACGACGTTTAGATTTATCGGTATTCCATACCTTTGGATTTGCTGACACCATTTCAGATACTGCTAACCCCGCCCCCATTCGACAACATAGTTGCCTAAAAGGAAGATCTGTAATGCCTGCCATTGGCGCTAACATCACATTGTTTTCTAATTGATATGGACCTATCTTCACACTGCTGTTTTTTTGAGCTACCAGTCAAAAGGGCGCACAGTTTACGTGTTTTTTTTGCGATTGAAAAGGATATAAATTGAACAAAACCGACTTTTTTTAGTGTTTTTATTATTGACTTTTTCTAAAGCACTGATGTGAGCAGATTTTGTACAATACCCATACAAAACCTGCTGATTAATTAGATTAACTTCGTTTACCTGAAAGGCGTACCCATTCTTCTTTCACTTGAATAGGGTCCATTGAACACCATTGGCCGTAAATTTCTTGTAAGGTTGGAGCTTGGTCTTCTAATACTCCAGAAAGAGCGAGTAACCCGTTATGATCAACATACTCAATAATCGTTGGCGCTAACTCGCGCAGTGGACCCGCTAATATATTCGCAACCACAATATCCGCTTTCAACGTTGGTTGGTCTTTAGGTAAATACAACTCTAGCCTGTCTTCAACATTATTACGCTCTGCGTTTGCTAAGCTGGCTTGCAGTGCTTGAGGATCGATATCTATACCTATTACTTTTTTCGCGCCAAGCTTTAATGCAGCTAAAGATAAAATGCCAGAGCCACACCCAAAATCAACAACAGTTTTCCCTTCAATATCTAAACCGTCTAACCACGTTAAACATAGCGCTGTTGTTGGATGAGTTCCTGTACCGAACGCCAAACCGGGATCAAGCATTACGTTTACGGCGTCTGGTTCAGGGATATCTCTCCAGCTTGGGCAAATCCATAAACGTTCACCAAATTTCATCGGATGAAAGTTATCCATCCATTCTCTTTCCCAATCTTTGTCTTCAAGCTGCTCTAGCTTAAATTTCATTTGTGCTTTATCTGGATGAATACTTTGCAAATAAGACACCACTTTGTCCATATCGTGACTTGCGTCAAACAACCCCATCACTATGGTATTGTTCCAATATACAACTTCATCTCCTGGAAGTGGCTCATATATAGGAGTGTCTTTCTCATCAATAAAAGTAACCGCTTGTGCACCGCAGGCACTTAACCAATCACTATATTTCTCTGCCGTTTCTTCATTGGCATTTAATCTCAGCTGAACCCAAGGCATTTTTATTCTCGAATGTATATTTTTCGCATAGTTTAACACCCTATGCTTAATACCAGTACAATCTTCTGTTAAAGTAATTTAAAAAATACAGGAGACCCATATGCTAGATCTATTACCTGATTTATACGACCTTTATCCAGACCAGCTTCAACTAGCAGATCCAATATTTAATGACTACGGCGCTAAATCTATTTTTTATGGAGAAATAGTGACGGTAAGCTGCTTTAACGATAACTCTAAAGTAAAAGAACTTGTCGCAACCCAAGGCACTGGAAAAGTGATGGTTGTCGAAGGGAAAGCAAGCCTAACAAACGCTCTACTTGGCGACATGCTTGCTGAAAAAGCCGTAGAAAACGGCTGGGAAGGTATTGTCATTAACGGCTGTATCCGCGATGCCGGCACTATCGCTACATTACCATTAGGTGTAAAAGCTATAGGCTGTAACCCTATAAAAACAGAAAAGTTAGGCATTGGCGATGTTAACATTCAGGTTAATTTCGCGAACCTCAACTTTATACCTGGCCACTATATATACGGCGACGCTAATGGCCTAGCTATAAGTAAAAATTTACTTACTACTACCGAAAATTCATAATAATTTATTGAAGTAACCTTAATGAAATACTTTCCAGTTTTTTTAGATGCAAAGCACATTAACGCAATTATCGTAGGTGGCGGAGACGTAGCAGCACGTAAAATAGAGCTACTATTAAAAACAACGACTAACATTACAGTAATGTCAGCTGATTTGTCGTTAAGTGTAGAGAGATTAATCAATACACATAAACTTACGTGGCTAACTCATAATTATGAGCAAGGGCATTTATCAGCACATAACCTTGTAATTGCCGCAACTGACGATACTCATGTTAATCAAACTGTAGCTAAAGAAGCTGCTACACACAAGTTATTAGCCAATGTAGTAGACCAACCTGAACTTTGTACATACATAACGCCAGCAATTATTGATAGAGACCCCATGTTAATTGCCATGTCTAGCTCTGGCAGTGCTCCTATTTTATTACGTATGCTACGTGAACAAATTGAAAAAATGCTTCCAAGCGGCTACGGGAAGCTTGCCGATTTTTCTCTAAAATTTAGAGATCATGTAAAAGCACGTATTAAAGGCATTAGAAACAGAAGAACATTTTGGGAAAACACATTACGCGGCCCAATTGGCGAATCCATTTTAAATGGAAGGAATCAAGAAGCAGAACAACAGCTCATTGCGAGCTTAAAAGATAAAATCCTCCCTCCTGAAGGCGAAATTGTTTTTGTTCACACGCTTGATGGAGATCCCGACAATTTAACACTGCGGGCGCATCGAGAATTACAATTTGCTGATGCCGTTTTTTATGACGATTCAATTAACTTAACATTAATTGAATATGTGCGAAGAGACGCAGACAAATACCCACAAGACATTGCGACATCTGTATTAATTAACTTTCAGCATGCTATAGACCTCGCAGAAAATGGACAAAAAGTCATTTACTTATTGTCAGGTCATCACGCCTTACCTAAAAACGAAGCATTACAGCAGAGTAAAGTTGGTTACAAAGAAATAATTAGCGGAAATTAAGAATGTTATTTCTTTTAATTTAAAAGCATTTAGATGCAATATAGGTGTATATTTCACATTTTTTTAACATTTATTGACACAGATAGTAACATTTTATTTTTTAAAATGTTAAAATGCGAAAAACACCATTAATTTGTTTAATAAAGGGAATACAAATGTTCGATCTTAAAAAAATCATTACAAGTGCAATTTGTGCAGCGTCAGTTTTAACAATGACTGCATGTAGCGAAGACGCTTCTAAAGCTGAAACTAAAGCAACTGAAGCTGCTGAGTCAGTAAAAGAACAAGGTTCTTCATTACTTGATAGTGCTAAAGACGCAACAAGTTCAGCAATGGAATCAGCTAAGAAAGCTGGTACAGACGCTTTAGATTCTGCTAAAGAAGCTGGTGCTGACGCAATGGCTGCTGGTTCAGATGCATTAGACTCAGCTAAAGAAGCTGGTACTGCTGCTGTTGATTCTGTTAAAGAATCAGGTGCTGAATTAGTTGACGGTGCTAAAGATAAAGCTTCTTCACTAGTTGACGGTGCTAAAGACAAAGCTTCTTCATTAGTTGACGGTTCTAAAGATAAAGCTGCTTCATTAGTTGACGGTTCTAAAGATAAAGCTGCTTCTAAAATTGAAGACGCTAAAGCTAAAGCTAAAGACCTTCTTTCAGGTGAAGGTTAATATTTTAAATTTTTATTTA
This sequence comes from Colwellia sp., assembly GCA_020630795.1. Taxonomy (GTDB): domain Bacteria; phylum Pseudomonadota; class Gammaproteobacteria; order Enterobacterales; family Alteromonadaceae; genus Pseudocolwellia. Next base: position 1,385 of record JAHDIK010000034.1, on the reverse strand, counting down.
AAATATTGAAAAAAACGGACTGCGGTCCGTTTTTTTATGCCTACAATTTACAGAGCCCGTTAGTTTTTATTAAAGCTTACATCTGGCGTTCCTGTAAAGCACCCTAAAACATACGGGTAGTTATCAGTAATATAATAACCATACACGCCGTTAACCATCATACCGTTACATTCATCAAGGTCTCCCAAGCCTTCAACGTATTCATAATCGTCTCGGTACGCGCCATCATATACACCGCCAGGATTACCATCACCACTTGGGCGCGTTCCTGCTTTTAACTGATAGCTAGGCAACGCTTTTCTAATTTCACTACCATCGTCAAAGTATGAACCAAAAATCGGAAAACCATCTGCCGCAAAGCCAACGACCGGTGAAGTATTTTGACCGTCGTCTGAAAACAGCGCCAACGGTGAACCATGATAATGGTAGGTGCCATCTGGCTGTGAGTGAGCATTGTGCGAATCTACACGAAAACCATTAGGTTCATGCATTGGGTCGTAGCGCCAAGGCTGATTCATATCGTTACAACCAACTTTACCATTGCCCACGTTGTAGCACCCTGCTGCTAACAAATCGACTTTTACACCGTTAAGCATAATTGCATTATCAACAGTTAAACTAAGTGCTGTAGTTTCTGCCGCTTTCATTGGGGTTTGCGTAACCTCAAACAAATCGTTTTGTTCGCTTACGTGATTTGGAAATGCTTGACCACCATCATTAAAGTCGTGATTAGGAATGGCATTTGTCATGAATTGGCACTTGTTGTTACTCAAACCAACCATTAAATCGCCCATAAAAATCGTATTGTTATTAACATCTAATACATTTGACGAATAACTAGCCGCATAATCAGCACAATTTCCACTACCATTTGACAGAATGATATTAGTAATATCTTGCGCCCCTGCAGGCTCTTCTCCTGTAACATTTCGTCCAAAGGTGACCAAAGTACTTAGTTGATTTTGTATGGCTGCATCTGAACTATTAATCAAGTTTTCAGTTTCACCAAAGTTATCTACCAGAGAATATAACTCCTGCTGCCCACCTTCAAATTGAATAACTTTATGGGTATTTGAACGTACTGACCAACCCGTGGTTTCGTCAGACTCAAACTCCGTGTAAACAAATGATTCAGTACTGGCATCTTCTGAAGACAACAACGCCTTAAAACTATGGCTGTCATGAATACTGGCGGATTCTGCACCCGCGATGTGTGCAATTGTTGCAAACAAATCGGTTGCGGTTACTAAAGCTGATTCTCGAACGTTAGCTCTTGTTACTCCTTTACCTGAAATCACCAAAGGAACCGCTACGCCACCTTGATACAAAGTGCCTTTACTATGTTCTCCAGCATAACTTTGAGCGTCGATAACCGCTTTAGGTGA
>JAHDIK010000017.1 GCA_020630795.1 Colwellia sp. | reverse complement strand
AAACCCTACATGGGTATTAATAATAGGCAGTTACACAGATTTAGTTACAGGGTCGTCATTCCTGCATTTTTTACTCCACATGATTGAACGGTACATTCCTCAAAAAACAACCATAACTCGTATTATTACTAACGTAATCACCAGAAAATCTTTAATGCTTACCGTGCTTCGTAAATTCATATACCACCTCGTATAACTAATAGATGGTATTAAACGTATAATTAACGTATGCCGCGAGAGCCGGTTCTCATAACTTTCTAATGAGCTTTTTTATGTGTTGATTAGGATTGACCGTCTACAAGTACAGCGCCTTGACCTTTTTTAGCTAACTTATCGTCTTCATTATAAAGCGGACATACTTTCATTGATAAACACCCACAACCGATACAACCGCTTAAATAGTCGCGCAATCTTTCCATGGTTTGTATTCTGTTATTGAGTTCTTGTTGCCAGTTTTCAGAAAGTCGTTGCCAGTCTTTTTGTGAAGGCGCTGTTTTATCTTTAAGGGTTGATAATTGTGCTTTAATTTCGGCTAATGTTATGCCCATTTTCTGCGCGGCTTTTATCAATGAAACACGTCTGAGTACTTCTTTATTGTAACGTCTTTGATTACCGCTATTACGCCAACTTTTTATCAAGCCTTTTTCTTCATAAAAATGAAGTGTTGAAACATTTACGCCACACCGTTTAGCAACTGCTCCAATGGTAAGTGTTTGATCTTTCATTTTGGATTCCTTTTTACTTATGTAAATTTTATCGCTTTTAGTGCTTGACCTCAAGTTAGGTTGAGGTTTTATATTCGCAATAACTTAAATAAAAAAAGGAAGTATTACATGTATATAGAACACGTAAATTTAGTGGTATTTAATATAGAAAAAACTGTTGAGTTTTATCAGGCGGCGTTCCCTCAATGGTCAATTCGTGGCTCAGGAGACCAAGTTTGGTATGGAAAACCAAGAAAGTGGGTACATTTTGGTGATGATAAGTACTATTTAACATTTAACGACAGTGGAGTGGGGGAAAGTCGTGACCTTACTTCACATCAACCAGGTTTAGCGCACTTTGCTTTTGTTGTTGTTGATCTTGAATCTTTAGAAAAGCGTTTATTTAATGCGGGATATAAACGCGCAAAAGATGGTTCAGACGAACCCTATCGCCGTAACGCCTACTATCTAGACCCTAACGGAGTTGAGGTAGAGTTTGTGGAATACATGAGTGACTTACCTGAACAACGTAATCTTTATCGTTAAAGGTTAGGAGATTGTTGAATATGAAAACAATAGCGGTAATTTTTTATTCTGTTACAGGTACAACTAAAAGTATTGCACACGCGATTTGCGAAGGGGTACAAAGCGTAGAAGGGGTTAGTGTTAATTTACTTCGAATTAACGGAAAAGATATCATTAACGGGCGTTATAACTCGCAAGTAGTACTTGAATCAATTTCTCGTGCTGACGCGGTTATATTTGGATCTCCTACGTATATGGGATCAGTATCTGCTCAGTTTAAAGCGTTCGCAGATGCTAGTAGTGAAATTTGGTCGATTGGTGGTTGGACGAATAAAATAGCAGCAGGCTTTACGGTTGGTAGTTGTTATGCTGGCGATCAAGAAGTCACAATGCAATATTTTCAAACGTTAGCTAATCAACATGGAATGTTATGGGCCGGAATCGATATGCGTGGAATAAAACGAGATAACATACCGAATTTAATGGGAGCTCAAAGTGGTGTTATTGCAAAAAGTGAGGGAACTGAAATACATCAAGAGGATCTCATTACCGCACAATATTTGGGGCGTAGAGTTGCTCATTTGTTGATTGGTTAAGTTTCAGTCATGCTAGCCCCACACCTTATCGCCATTGGTTTATTACAAAACAAATGGCTTTTTATGGTTAAACGGAGGTTTACTCGCACGTTTTTAGTTTATACTGCGCAGTATTGATAAAGGCGTATGTTATACGCGTATGTGACACAGTATTTGGAAAGTTATGGAACACTTTTGGGTTATTTCTGCATTGCTTAGTGGTGCGATAGGGCTAATGTTATTTGCAGTTGGATCTATTTTTACTGCGATAACAGCGTTAGGTAAACGTAATAAGTTGTGGGGTTGGTGTACTTTATTGGTTTGGCCAATATCCCTTATTTATTGTGCTAAGTATTGGAAAGAAACAGCATATTCAGCGAAAATGGTTTATTCAGGCGCTATATTGCTGTGTATTACGTTTATTATACTAAAAGTTGGTGGGTTATTTAGTTATATAGATAGTATAAAGTAATGCGGTACTTGTGCAGTATTTGAAAAAGCCCGATAACTCGGGCTTTTTAATGTTTAGCTTTAAGACAACTATTAAACCGTTAAGAGGTACGGTTAATTGTTATTAACTAAGCATGTTCACTTACGGGCTATTTTCCTAAATCTTTTAAAAATGTATCCCACCAAGCTAAATATGTATCGTGGTCAACGTTAGTTTTAAGTCCTCTAGCTTCCATTTGGTCTTTATAATGCTTTTCAAAGAAGTTATCCCAATGTGCCATTTCAGCAGGGTCTTCATCGACGAGTCCCATATCTCCTGTTCTTTCTTGCCAGCTTGTTAGCTCCGAACGCATTGATGCTAATTTGTTTGCATATTTAGGGTCGTTTGCAAGGTTATTTACTTCATCGGGATCTAACAAGGTATCGTATAACTCTTCAGCAGGTCGTTTATCTGCAAAAAACAATGCTTGTTCAGGTGTTAGTTTTCCTTCTTCGTGTAATTTTTGCATCAACGTTAGTACAGGGTATTGTAGTTTTTTATAGGTGTTGAATTGTGTGTATGGCTTTTCAGGATAGTAATTTTTTATATAGTGGAAACGTTTATCGCGAACTGAGCGTATACGGTCATCTGTTTCGTCACAACGGTCTCGTTGAGCAAATACGTGGGTACGATGCTCGGCGTTATCGCCCATAAATACTTTACCATCCATATAGCTTGGTACATTGGCACCAATTAGGTCTAGGGTAGTAGGAGCTAAGTCGACTAAACTTACCATTTTATTTTCTACTTTACCTTGTTCTATGCCTTTACCAACAACAATTAATGGTACGCGTAACCCTCCATCGTATAGCCATTGTTTGTCTCTTAGCATTGCTCGACCGTGATCTCCAAATATAAACACTATTGTATTATCTAACGCTCCGGCAGATTCTAGTTCATCAAATAAACGTCCAACTTTTTGGTCTACCGTTTGAACGGTTTCCAAATATAACGCCCAATCTCGTCTTGCTAATTCATGGTCAGGGTAATAACTAGGTAGCTTTACGTGATCTGGGTTTACTGGGTTTTTAGGGTCTGCAATAAATGTTCTGTGTGTTTCACTGTAATTTATTTGAGCAAAAAATGGTTTGTTTGGGGCCTCTTTTTTGTATTGCTTCCAAGCATTATTACCTAAAATTTTAGTATCAATAGGAGCATGGGTATATGCTCCGCCAGAGTACTTAATTTCACCGTCGGTAGCATCGAACGCGCTCGCAATATGGTTAAAATTAAAGTCTGTTTTTTGTTTTGGTCCCATAAGTAAGTTGTAATAACCTTCATCACGTAAGTACTCAGACAGCATTTTTACATGTTTAGGTAGCTTGTATCCGTCTTTGAGGTGGCTTCGATGATGATGCGCGCCAATACTGGTTTGATTCATTCCTGTGAAAAATGCAGAACGAGAGGGCGAACAAACGGAAGATGTAGCATACGCGTTAGTATAACGAGTACCTTGGGTCGCTAATCGATCAAGATTAGGGGTTTTTACTAAAGTATCACCATAAGCACCTACTTCAAGAGAGATGTCTTCTAGCACGAGCCATATTACATTAGGCTTTTTATTGGGCTGCTCTTCAGTGTGTTGTGTTAGCGTTGTTCCTGAAGAGCAACTCATTACCGTAGCAACACAACAACTAATCATGATTGATTTTTTAATTTTATGCAGGACATTTGGAAACATTTTCATTATCTATTCTTCTCTTGTCGTTTGCTTTTTAATGGTTTCAATCATTTGTTGCATTTGTTGAACTTTTTCAGGCGCATGTTTTGCAATGTTGATTGTCTCTGATGGATCGATACTTAAATCATAAATTTGTGGTTGTTTACTTAAACCAGCTTCAATTTTCTTGTTTGTAAATAGTTTAGGTATAAGTCGTTTTGCTGGTGCTATGTATTTCATTTCGTTGTGGCGAAGTGAGAACGTATGTGGGGTTTCTTCCAATAGTAGCGTTCTAGCAGATTGTTCGCTGTTAAAAAACGCATTCAAATGGTTTTGGCTATCAATCGCTTCATTACTTTTTAATTCAATATTAAGCAGTTCGGCTAACGAAGCGTACAAATCTATTTGACTCATTAACGCATCGCTAGTGCCAGACTTAACTTTATTAGGATAATGAACAATAAAAGGAACGCGTGTACCTGCTTCAAATGCGCTGTATTTACCGCCACGGTATGGGCCGTTTTGTTTATGTTGGCCTAGTAATTCAATGGCTTCGTCTTCATAGCCGTCAGTAAGTACAGCACCGTTGTCGCTCGTAAATAAAATAATGGTGTTGTCTAACAGGTTTAATTTTTCTAAGTGATTGACGACTTCACCGGTTATCCAATCCATTTGAACAATTGCGTCGCCACGTTTGCCCATGTTGGTTTTACCTTGAAACATTGGGTGAGGTAGTCGTGGTACGTGAATGTCATGAAATGAGAAAAATAAAAAAAACGGGTTTTCTTTGTTTTTTGTAATGAAATTATTCGCCTTTTTAGTGGTTACAAACGGGAAGTCTTCATCTTTCCATTCTGCGCTTTTACCACCTTGCATCCAACCAATGCGGCTAATACCGTTAATAATGGTTTTGTTATGTTGAGGATCTGCTTTTTGTCTTAATAACTCAGGGTTTTCATCTCCTGTTGGTCGATTACCTATTTTACCTTTATAGCTAACATACAATGGATCATCGTCAGACAGGTTTAAAACATGATGGTTTTCTAAGTAAACGGTAGGAACACGATCACCCGTAGCTGGTAATAGAAAACTGTAATCAAATCCTATCTCTAATGGACCAGGGCTTACTTTACCATTCCAATCTAATGGTGTTTCTCCATCACCTAAACCTAAGTGCCATTTGCCGACTACCGCAGACTTATATCCAACTTTGTTAAGTAATTTAGGTAAAGTTGGTTGGTTAGTACCAATAAGGAGTGGTGCATCGCCTTTAAGGATTCGGGCTTTCTTTCTAAAAGCATATTCACCCGTTAATAGTGAATAACGTGAAGGTGTACAGGTTGCTGAAGAGCTATGCCCGTCGGTAAAGCGAATACCGTTGTTTGCTAGCTTATCAATATTAGGTGTGGAAACTTGTGTAGCACCGTACGAGCTCACGTCGCCCCAACCAAGGTCATCAACATAAAAAACAACAACATTAGGCTTTGTAGTGGTTTCAGTTGTTGTGTTGTTAAATTGAGAGCACGCTGGTAGTAGAGCCACAATAGACAGTGGAATGAGTTTTTTTAAATGTGCAGTTATTATCATGTTTCTTCCAAAATAAACGGCTCGACACTCAAGTATCAAGCCATAAAAAAGTAATTAATCACCAGTGTTTGCGTAAGGAAAGTATGTAACAGGTACGCTTGATTTTTTAAACAACGCTTTATAATACTTAACTTTTTCAGGGTGTTTTTTTGCTATATCGTGCTGCTCGGAAATGTCATTTGCCAGATTGAAAAGTTGTAATTTACCTTTTAATCCATATTGAACTGCTTTCCAATTACCGTGGCGAATAGCACGATATAAAGCTTTGTTTATATCTCTATTTTTAGTTTCTTCCCAATACAAATACTCGTGTGTATTTTGTTTTTCTGGTTGGCCCAATAGCGTTGGTAAAAAAGACACTCCGTCGGTTATAGATGGAACTTCGGCATTAGCAACTTCAGCTAACGTTGGCATAATATCTTGAAATCCCGATATATGGTCTGTAACACTGTTTTTTGCTACTTTGCCAGGCCAAACAACTATATTAGGTACTCTAATACCACCTTCGTATAAGTCTCGCTTGTAACCTCTTAGCTCTCCGTTACTCTTAAAGAAACGGTAATCGTGGCCACCTTCATTGTGACCGCCGTTATCACTGGTTAATACAATAAGCGTATTTTCGTATTCACCCGTTTCTTTTAAATAGTTAATAATACGACCGACTTGCTTATCCCAAAGTGTAATTTTAGCCGCGTGATGGCGTTCACTAGCCGGCCAGCCTTTATCTTTATATAAGCTTTTATTTCTGATTAATTTTTCGTGACCATGAGGTGCGCGGTAAGACATAAATAAAAAGAATGGTTTATCAGGCGTTTTAATTGTTTCTAAATACTCCATTGCAAAGTTGGTTCTAAATTCGTCTAAATTGTCCCACTTTGTATAGTCGTATAACGTACGTTGATTGATCCCATTAACCCAATGCATACGTTCGTCAAACTCGATTTTACTATTGTCCATTTTCCATTGTTCTTGAACTGAGTAGTCGAACCCTCGAGCAAATGCCCATGTTTCAAGATCATTTGCGTTTTCTAAATGCCACTTACCAACAAACGCTGTTTGATAATCAGCTTGCTGCAACATTTCACCAAGTGTTAATTCGTCTTTTCTTAAACTTACACGATCCCAAACGTTATTAGGGTGATGCCCTTTGTTTCCTCGAATGGTTGCATGTCCTGAATGTTTCCCTGTCATGAGCACAGCTCTAGAAGGGGAACAAACAGCATTGCCTGCGTAAAACTGCGTAAATTTTTTGCCGTGGCGTGCTAATTCATCAATATTTGGCGTTTTTATCTTGTCTTGTCCGTAGCTTCCTAACTCTCCGTAACCTAGATCGTCAGCGAGTAAAAACAAAATATTTGGTTTTTTAGTTACTTCTGATGAGGTTGTTCCAGCCATTGAATACATTGACGTGAACAAACTAGTTACAAGTAATATTGCTGTTGTTTTTTTAAACGTATTTAGTTTCATTTTGTCGTTTCTATTTTCATATTTATATTGGATATTAATGAACAATTTTTACGTTTGCAACATAAAAAGGAAAGCGCAAACCTACGATAGGTTGGTTTTCTCTTTATTCTCAATATGTTTGTGTTTTATGTGTAACTGTGTAGGTTAAATAAATTTGAAATACCCTGTTAAACGTGTATATTTAGGTGAGCGCTATCCCTTGAGCGTATTAAAACAACAAAAAATGTGGGCGATATGAAAATTATAAGAAAAAAAGTATTTGTAAAAAGTGTTCTCGTAAGTGCAGTGTTATCGGGTGTTATGGCGAGTTCAGCCAGTTTAGCCAATGATACCGCTAGAACTGTAGGGGCTGAATCTATTGTGTTTTTAAGTTCTTTTAGTAACCTAGATAAGTTAAATAGCTTATCGGGTAGTGCTACTGGTTTTTCGGGTGGAGTTATGGAACTGGAGCTTGATATAGATGTAAAACAAGCTCGAGATTTGCAAATTTTCATTCAGAGTAAAGTTGATTTTAAAACGATAACGACTCAGGTATACAGCATTACTAACTCTGGGAGTGTGAACGTGACGGCTGAAATACCTGAAGGATTAGAAAGTGGACAATATCGCTGGGTGGCGATTATTGTTCCTGTAGGAGGGTCATGGAAAGACCGTGTGGGTAATAAACTTAACTGGAATTTTGATATAGAACCAAACATTGAAACTCCAATTGATTCTATGAGCCAATTTCACTACGAAGATGTTATTAAGAGTACAGAAACAACGAGTGTTTCAGCCTTCTTTGAAGCAAGCGAAAGCGTTGACTTTACACTTAGGTTATTGGATGAATCGTCAGATATATATGGTGAATATGTATTTACTGAAGTAATTGGCGGTAATCATAGTTTTGATTTGGCTGTACCTGAAGTTGATAGTGGCACCTACACATGGGAAGCATTCATTACACCACAAGGTGCGAGTGAGTTTGATGTGATAGGCGAACGTCAATACTTTGAAGTAACCGTTGAAAGAAGCGCTCCCGAAGTTCTGGTAGGGGATATAGATAAAGATGGTGACGTAGATGCTAACGATATTAAACAGTTTTTAGACATGCTACGTAGTAGACAAACACTGTCAAACGAATTTGATTTTAACGGTGATGGACGCGTTAATACCCGTGATTTAGAAGGGCTAAGAGCATTATGTACTTTAAGCCGTTGCGCTGTAATCACTAATCCGGTACCAAAAATTTTAGAAGTTGCTGACCTTGATGGTGACGGAGATGTTGATCGTTATGATCGAGCAGAGTTTTCACATCAACTTCGTCATGATACTGCCTCAATGGAATTAGATTTAACCAATGATGGCGTAGTTGATCGATGTGATGTGGTTTATATAAAGAATGCCTGTAACTCAGGCAAATGTATTTCAGAATAAGAGGTAGAAAATGAAACACTTACTATTAGGTTTATTATTCGCAGCGAGCACCGCGAATGCGGGCATGATTGTTGAAACAGACAAAAGCAGCTATCAATTAGGCGACACGATTCAAGTAGAGTTAAAGTATGAGGTGGATGATCAACAAAGTTTCACCGAAATAACTGATTTTAATTTCGATTATAGCTGGACAGAACAATCAGCAGACTTTTCAAGCTTTTCGTTTTCAACACCTTATGACTCATTAGCGTGGGACGGAGATGTTTATCAAGCACCAGACTTTGGTTTTTTATCGTTAGTTGATATTTCTGTGAACCCTTTTGAAGGTCAAACTATGGATTCTTGGTCGCTTGCAACATTTGAATTTACTGCAAAAGAAATAGGGCAGTTTTCATTTACGGTCGACTTTATCGAATTGATGGACTACAACTTGTTAACGGTTGATATGGCAGAGTCAGTAACGGCAACGGCAGTTATAGGGGCGAGTACTGCTGTACCTGAACCTTCAACCTTTATGTTGTTTTCGTTAGCTGGGCTCTTTGTGTTGTATCGTCGCCAGTTTAAATAAGCGGGTAACAGCTACACTCAGTTTTAAGTAATAGGTAAACAATGTTTACCTATTTTTTTATTGGGATAAATAAAATGAAAAAAACTTTTTCGATACTTTTACTTATTTTTTTAGCATCTTGTTCTAGTCAAAACTCGGAGTTATCGCCTAGTTTCATTAGTCAAAACGATGATGTTACTCATGTGATTTTGTTAGCTGGTCAGTCAAATATGGAAGGAGCTGGCAGCTATGACGCGTTAGACGAGAGCGTGAAAGAAAGAATAAGTCGTATATCTTCAAGAGTATCTTTTAGTTCGCGTGGCGAAAAAGCCAAACCTTTATCGTACACACTATCTCCCCACAAAAAAGAGAAATATGGCTTTGTAAAAGCATTTGGGCCAGAGCTTTTCGTAGGTTTAACGCTTGCGGAAAAATATCCGTCTAAAAAGTTCCTTTTAATTAAAACGGCATATGGTGGAACCTCACTTTATGGCGCGTGGAATAGTCATTGGGACAAAAATAAAGCAGCCCAGGCTGAGCGGGGTTTTAAAAAAGGCTTACGCTTATTTGATACTTTCAAACAGCATATTGACGAACAAATAACGCTTTTAGAACATCAAAATATTCCATACAAAATACTGGGCATGATGTGGATGCAAGGCGAAAACGACGCGGCAAAAGAGTTTTCAGCAAATAGTTACAAAGATAATTTAATCGAGTTTATTTACCAAAACCGTTTGAATGCAGATAAGCCTGCATTGCCGTTTATTATCGGGCAAATTAACTCTACTTATGGGCGATACAAATTAGGTCCTAAAGTTGTTAGAAACGCAATGGTTGAAGTGGCTAAAGAAGACCCTAACGTTACACTTATTCCAACGTCAACCGACAGAAAATGGGCTGACTATCCCAAACATAAAGACAATACGCACTACAACACTGAAGGGCAAAAGCGCTTAGGTTTAAGTTTTGCGTCGGCACTGCTTGAGTTTCTAAACTAAGTAAGCGAATACGTCACTAAAATATTGGAAGAGAAAAATAATGAATAAAAAATTACTCGCAGTATTAATAACAGCTATGGCTGTTACCGCCTGTACCGAAAAAAATGTAACCGCCACAGAGTCGTCATCTAATCAAAATAAAAAGCCAAATGTAATCTATATATTGGCCGACGATCTAGGATACGGCGATTTAGGAGTGTATGGCCAACAACGTGTGAAAACACCAAACTTAGACGATATGGCAAAAAATGGTGTGATGTTTACCGATTTTTACGCTGGTGCCAACGTCTGTGCTCCTTCAAGAGCAACGTTAATGACCGGAAAACATCAAGGACACGCCCGAGTTCGAGGCAATAAACAAGAATATCCTTTACGTGATGAAGACGTAACCGTTGCTGAAGTATTTAAGCAAGGAGGTTATCATACGGGAGTAATTGGTAAGTGGGGGCTAGGAGATGAAGGTTCTACTGGTACGCCAGATAAGCAAGGTTTCGACTTTTTCTACGGCTATTTAAACCATGTTCATGCACACAACCATTACCCTGAATGGCTATGGCGCAACGGGGAAAAAGAGCAACTTACAAATGTTGTTGAACATATCAAAGTTAAATACAGTAATTTTCCTGCGGGTATTGCAAAGCTGGATGGTAGACATGAATATGCGGGCGATTTAATTATTAAAGAGTCGTTAGATTATATTGACCGCCAAGCTAAATCAGATCAGCCATTCTTTCTCTATATAGCGCCAATAGCTCCGCATGCAAACGGAGACGTTACACAAGTGGACTGGACGTCTGACGGTATGGAAGTTCCAGACCATGGGCTATACAAAGACAAAGCATGGGCAGAACCGCAAAAAGGTTTTGCAGCCATGGTTACACATTTAGATAATGGTATTGGCCAAATCAAATCAAAATTAGAAGCACTTGGTATTGATAATAATACCATCATTATGTTCTCTTCAGATAATGGACCTCATAAAGAAGGCGGGCATATTCCTGCTTACTTTGACTCAAGTGGCAGCAACAAAGGTATTAAACGCGACTTATGGGAAGGCGGTATAAAGTCTCCTATGATTGTTTGGGGGCCAGGTGTTGTTCAACAAAACGTAGTAAGTGATCATCTGGGGTATGCTGGTGACTTCATGGCTACAGCAGCTGACATCGCGCAAGTAAGCTTAACCACACCTGTCGATAGCGTGAGTTTTTTACCTACGTTAAAAGGTGATGTAGATGAACAACAAAGCAACAAGTATCTATATTGGGAAGACTACTTTGCTAAAGGTGGTCAAGCTGCAAGAAAAGGCCACTGGAAAGCAATAAGAAAACCAATCCATACGGGTAATATCGTATTACATGACCTTTCAATCGACCCACATGAGACGATAAATTTAGCTTCTCAATACCCTGAATTGGTGAAAGAGTTTAGCGAAATCTTTGATAAAGAGCATACTCCAGACCCTGATTGGGCGGTTAAGACTAAAAAACGTAAATAGCGATTACCATATTAATTCAATGTGTTAAGCATGTTTGGTTAGGCTGATTTAGTTGGTAGGGCGCATCAACTGAATCAGTGATTTAAATATGCTTTTTCCTTTGTTTTTAAATCTGAAATATCCGTAAGTTAATGATTTTATATATGTTTGTTTTTATTTTTTGTTAATGTAAAGTTGAGTAAAGTCGATAGATATAAACGTCCGATAGACATATATTTTCATGCAGGTAAGCGCTATCCTGTGTGGCGTGATTTGTATAATTATATATTGAAGTTGAACTAAGGTCGTTTCATGATAAAAAAATTACTCGCCATTATTGCTGTTTCAAGCACAAGCCTTTGTAGTGCTGCTCACTTTGCTACCGAAGGTAACCATATTAAAAATATTGCACTGGCTTCTATCGATGATAAAAGTGCACTCTACCTAAGTGAATTAGACGGCACCGTAAGCGCTTATACCCAAAAGGGCAAGCTGCTATGGCGTAACCAAACTCAAGATAAAGCCGTACTTTTCGAAATAAAATCGGTTGATATTGACGGCGATAATGATGACGACTTACTTGCCGCTAGCGCAGATGGAAATGTTTATGCGTGGAAAAGTAACGGCGAGTTATTATGGGCATTTAATCCAGGCCATAAGGTTCGGTTTTCAGAAATAGCGGTTGTAAATAACAAGAACAAGGTGCAAATTTTTGCAGGCGGTAATGACTACTTTTTGTATGAACTTAATACAGAGGGCGAGCAAGTTTCAGCAACTCCCATAAAAGGTGCCGTTCGAAGCATTGAAGGCGGAGATTTTAATGGCGACGGAGTCGAAAACCTTCTGTTGATGACATACGCGCATGATAAGTTTCGGTGGGAATTTTTTGGCTTGTTAGACGCGTCATCAAAAAAGGTGATTAAGTCAGTGAGCTACAAAGCCCAGTCTCATAAGAAAATGTCACGCTTTATGTTAACCGACCTTTCTGTTGATGATGTTAATGGCGATGGAAAAGACGATGTTTTACTATTTGGTGATATATCGTTTATGGGGAATTACTTTAGATTAGATGAAAACTTAAATATTCACTCTTCATTCGCCGCTAGCAAAAAACAAAGGCAACGATACGCACATAGTCAAGGAGCTTTCGACGCTGTAAATAAACAAGTCATTATGCGTCATGGCGGTATTGTTTACGCACTAAACCCAAACAATAGTAAATTAAATAATACGTCGGGTAGCATCTACCAAAACACAGCTTACAACGATTTTGTTATTGATAATAACAAGCAAAAGTTACTACTTGCTGGTGAGGTTAGTGGCGGCAATAGTGTTTATTCTATTGATTTAAGTAACAAACAGTGGATCAAGGAAGTCCCTAAGTCTATCGGTAGAATGCAAGACGTTGAAAAGAATATAAGCACACTTTACAAACAAACGTTAGAGTTTGTTCCTCCTGCATATCAAAAGCGTTCAACTAAGCCGTGGATGATGATCGCAAAGAGTGCCCCCGAAGAAGTCATGGCCTTAAACGGTGCCGATTTGAATTTTATAAAGCAGGAAAAGTGGGACGAAAATACCGATAGAACATACTTAGTTAACCTTATCGGTAAATCAGCATTAAAGCGTGATAAAAGAGCAAAATATGACTTAACGCGCGAACAAATTATTAATAAAGCAAAGCAAATGGAGAAAAAAGGAACTCCATTCATTCTTTGGGCAGGGCATGGCAACGATCCTTTCTTTTTACATATTGAAACCATGGAAAAAATTCTCGAAGTAGCGCCAAATACCTGTCATGGGTTTTTGTATGCTGAAATGCATGACACGAAAGACCCGAGAGTTATTCATTATGTTAATGAATACATACCTAGATTAGCCAAAGCGATTCGAAAAGAAGGCCGAGCAAAACTCTATTTTAGATACAAAAACATGTTTTGGGGCGCAAGTTCGCACCTACAACCATGGAAAGATATGTTTTATTCAGGCAAGTATGCAGACATTTTGGTACCTGCGTCTGAAGACACAAGCTCTCGTACACAAGAAATTAACCTAGCGGGTCGAGTAGGCATGCATTCTGGAGGTTACATTGACGACTTTGCAATGCGGATTGTTGATGATAACCCAACAAGCTGGCGACCTTTAACACCGGGCGGTCAGAAGTCTGTGTCGTCTTACTTACGTCAAGGCGCCATGATGGCTGCATACGGTGCGCGCTATGGTATTTTATTTGCGAATAAATATTTGGACGAGAACATGACTTACGCGCCTTTATTGGCTTTGATGAAGTCAGGCGTTATTCCTATTACTGAACCGGAAGATATTCTCTCTATTGGTAGTTGGCACTTAATGAATGGAGTTGACGAGCATTTAATACATTCCATAGATGATCATCACAACATGATTCAATATGAATCAACCGATGACGATGCTGTTATGTCTTACGGGCAAATGCATTGGGCAGGCACTAATTTACCCGAACATGACTATTCTAAAATAGCACTAGGAGTAGATTATCGTTGGGTTAACTATATGCCAACTATGCCTAACGGTATGGTACCCATTGCTCCAATGTACTCTAAAGTATCACTCGAAAAAGCCAACATTCCATTTAGCGTAAGTGATACAAAATACGGCTATGTTAATGGTAAAAAAGTTCCAGCAAAAGCGTATGCCAAAGTATTGCGTGAAAAGGTTAAGCAAGGAGCTGAGTCGATGCCAGTTGTTGTTAAAGGCGCTTCGTGGAGTGCGATTCGTTTAGATGACAAACATACTCGTATTATTTTGGCAGACCCAGGGTATTTAGATCCGCAAGATCGGGAAGTTACTGTTCATTTTAATCATAAATCACCTCAACGTATTACCGATATTTTAAGTAAAGAACAGATTAGCGCCTCAGGTAATAGATTTTCGTTGACGGTTCCCGCCGGTTCAATGCGCTTTATCGACCTAGCGTATTAATTTTAGTCACTAAATTTTAGTTTATGGTTGTTGCATGTTTTGGTTCCCCCCACCTGACGTGCGGCGACCTTTTAATTCATAAATAACCGCAAATTTCGATAGGACAACAAATGAAGTATAAACATTTGATAGGGCTTTTTTGTGGGCTCTTAATCACATTGAATAGTCAAACCTCAATCGCAACAGAACGGAATATAAATATTGATTTTGATTGGAAATTTAACCTTGATGATAGCTCTGAATTTAAAGACCCATCGTATGATGATAGTAATTGGCGTGAGTTAAATCTTCCACATGATTGGAGCATAGAAGGTGAATACAATGAAAATAATCCAGCAGGAAAAAAAGGAGGCTTTTTACCCACAGGTACGGGGTGGTATAGGCATCATTTAATTTATAAACCTGAGTGGAAAAATAAGCGTATTTATCTTCGGTTCGACGGGGTTTATCTGAATTCTGACGTTTGGGTAAATGGTAAGCACGCAGGTCATCGACCTAACGGTTACGTGAGCTTTTCTTACGACATAACTGACTTAATGAAAGTGAAAGGCAAGCAACCGAAAAATAACGTTATAGCTGTTCGTGTAGACCATAAACTTGCGCCAACAGGTAGGTGGTACACAGGATCTGGTATATATCGCCATGTATGGTTAGATGTAGTAGACGAAGTGCATATTCCCCACGATGGAATATTTGTGAGAACCGATCATATTAATTTCGCGAACAACAATGCAAAGGTTTTGGTTGATACAGAAATTAAAAAACCAAACAATACTAAAGCATTAAAAGTTGTTCAGCTATTAAAAGATCACCAAGGCAATGTGGTGGTGAATAGCACAAAAGCAATACCCAATACAGATAGTGATACATTAACGGTTTCTCAAGCTTTTCACGTAAATAACGCTACGTTATGGTCGACCGATACACCTTATTTATATACCTTAGAAACGCGTTTATTGTCGGGACATAAGCAAGTTGATACGAAAGAAACTAAAGTAGGTATTCGTTCAATTGGCTATAACGTAAAAGAAGGTTTTTTACTTAATAATAAGGCTGTTGAACTCGAAGGAATGTCGTTTCATCATGACGCGGGGCCAGTCGGTGCTGCGGTTCCAGACGATATTTGGCGCAAGCGATTACAACAATTAAAAGACATGGGGATGAACGCACTTAGACCTGCGCATACTCCATTTGCTCCTATTTTTTATCATTTAGCCGACGAAATGGGCTTTATGATAATGAATGAAGCTTTTGACGGTTGGGAAACCGAAAAAGCGGATTACGATTATGGTCTGCACTTTGAACAATGGTGGCAAACCGATTTAGCGGCGATTGTAAAACGTGATAGAAATCATCCTAGTGTTGTCATGTGGAGTGTAGGAAATGAAGTAACGGATGCAACCAGCGAAACACAAAAAAAGCTTGTTCATTTTATTAAATCTTTAGATTCAACGCGACCTGTTACACAAGGGCGTGGCTATATGTTAGGACACTTAGATATTGATGGTTTTAACGGGCATGGCGAGTACAAAGGTTACCTTGAAGAGCACTTTAAAAATCATCCTAATACCACTCAAGTAGGTACGGAAATCACGCATACTTTGCAAACTCGTGGTATTTATCGCACAAAAACCTTTTATAGAGACAAAGTTCATAACCCATATCGTTGGAATAAAATTAAAGACAAAGTGTTATACACACCAGATTTTACGGCGGAAGAGGTATTTACAGACGAAAACCCTTATTATGCCTCGTCGTATGACAACCATTATGTACGTATGAATGCGCGAGACGAAATTAAAATGACTCGAAGATTGCCGTATTTACTTGGTACATTTCGTTGGACGGCATTTGATTACATTGGCGAAGCACGAGCCTGGCCTGAACGAACAAGAAATTTTGGTATTATTGATTTAGCAGGCTTTGAAAAAGACACGTATTACTTATATCAAAGTCAATGGTCTGAAAAGCCTATGGTGCATATGCTTCCGCATTGGACGCACCCAGGAAAAGAGGGCGTTAATATACCAGTGGTCGTTTATACGAATTTGAAAGAAGCGGAGCTGTTTTTAAACGGTAAATCGCTAGGTAATAAACGGATGACTGATGATCTTCAAATTGTTTGGAATGTTCCATATAAAGCAGGTGAATTAAAGATTGTTGCTAAAGAAGGTGATATTGTTAAAACACAAACGTATTACACCGCAGGGCAGCCTGATTCAGTTAAATTAACAGCTGATAGGTATTCATTAACACCAAATCAAACAGACGTAGCTTTTATTACTGTTGATGTAGTAGATAACCAAGGGCATTTTGTGCCACGCGCAAATACAATGCTATCACTTAAATTAACGGGCCCCGCTAAAATTATCGGGGTGGAAAATGGTGATATATTAGATCACTCTCATCATGTAGCAACGAACCGTAAGGCGTTTAGTGGCAAGTTGATGGTGATGATTCAGTCGTTAGATAAAGCAGGCGATATTCGCTTAAAGGTGAGTGGAGACGGAATAAAATCGCAATCTATTGGTCTTACGAGCAAATAGAAACTATGGTGTAGCAACATAAAGAATATGTAACTTATTATATGAACGTAAAAAGCAGCCTTAATGGCTGTTTTTTTTATGTATCTATATTTACGCATCTATATTGATGAACCTGTAAAAGTTAATGTTTCTACTCAATATTCCAGATAGCATCGCTCAATAGCACGTCGCTATGATTCATATTATTGGGTTAAGCGTTAATTTCGAGTATTAATAATTAATATTGGTTAAGGCGATGACAGAAGGGAATTTAATTTAAACAAAAGGTACAAGCCGAAAATTTATTTAAGCCCGCTATTTAACGCCGTATTGGTGTGCTTTACGGGTAAGTACTAAATTAATTCTAATTTTGTACATAACTTTATGGTAAATATAGTTTATTTTTAGGGAGCTAACGTAGTAAGCACGCTTTTTGTAATAATAAACGAGTTAATGAGCTTTTGTGGGTTATTGCTTGTAATCTTTATGAGGAATATTTGCATAGACTCTTGCTTAGTGCTTAGTAAGTTATCGAAATAAACCCAATAAAAAAGCAGGTATTCATACGAATACCTGCTTTATCACGTAGGTTTGTAATAAGGGAAAAATTACAAATCTGGTGAATTTACGTTGTTATTCACTACAAGTGTTAATGTTCTTACGTTAGGTAAGTTTCCATCAGCATCTTCTATTTTAGATTCAATCGTATTGCGTAGCACAGTTTTGTAGTTTTCACTGTTTTCAGCATCAGTACAGTTTTCAACATCGGCACATTCAAACGTATGTTCTGTACCGTTGTTAATTAAGTACTCGCCACAACTTTCAACACTGTCGCCAGAGCTATGACACAGTTCGGTATTACCTTCATCCATTAAAAACGCAGTACATTGACCTAAGTGGTACGTAGAGTCTAACGATACACAAGGATATCCGTTATCAATTTCGTAGCTGATGTTATAAGTTGCTTGAGATACTCTTTGAATTGGATCAAGTGGAATGATCGATTCTTTATTTTTCTCTCTAAGGCCTAATTGTGCTTTGATAAATTCGTGGCGATTTACAAATAACGTGTTTTTTTCGATGTAAACAGGGTGAATTAAAACGTTTTCTAACTGCTCAGAACTTCCTGCGTTAGCTGCATTTTCTTCATTCACTGCGTCGTATTCAAAATATAACACTTCAGTACCAGCAGAATTAGCTGCAGGTGCTGGTACAGTATTTACAACAAAAGTTGGGTCAGCTAAGCCTTTAATAAACACTTCAGTCGTATCGTTTGTTAATGCTTGACTATTAACTGTGATGCCGTCTAATAGGTTAATCGATACAACTTCGTCGCCATTTAATCCATCAACATCAATGGTTACTGTTTTAGTTGCTGAATCCATTTCTACAGGGGTTTGTGATGGTGTTACAAAAGCGTAATTGTCGTTTCCATCTTCTGCTCCACAACCAACTAAGCTTGCAGAACTCACTAATAGTGATAATTTAAGTAAGTTTTTAATCATCTTACGTCTCCGGTATTCTCTTTAATTGGCATAGCGAATTCGCTATGCCATTACAATGTAGTGTTAATTAGAAATTTGCTCTTACGCCTAAACGGAATTGTCTTCCAGTTTTAAACTCTTGGAGTGTTCTGCTTGTGGTTGCGCCACCACCGTCAAGTACATTGCCTTCATCAATTTCTTCACCATTGATAATTGCTGTTGTACTTGTCCAGAACGTTCTTACAGTTTCGTCTGTAAGGTTTAACGCTTGGAATGTTACTGAAACATTTTCGTTAACCTTATAGCTTGAACTGAAATCAAGGCGTGTTGATTTGTCTTTCCATTCTGCACCATTATTAATAGAGCGAGATATTAACTGTTCGCCAGTATGACGAGCGGCTAAACGTAGCATTACGTCATCTTTTTCCCAGAACAAGGTCATGTTACCTGAATGTTTAGGAGTATTAGCTTGAGGTAGAGGTTTTGCTATACCACCTGTTAATAATACTTCTTGTTCAGACTCAGAATCTGAGTATGTGTAGTTAACACTTGCTCCTAGACCAGAGAAAATACCAGGTAAGAAGTCATAGTTTTGTGTATAGGTAAATTCAGCACCTCTGATGTTTGCGCCTTTACCATTACGGATTTGTTGAATAGCTAATTGGTGACAAGCAAATACTAACTCTCTTCTTGTTTCCCATTGAGCCATACGGTCTGGCATACAAGCAAAGTTTCCATTTGCATCTACACCGTTACCCGATGCATCTGTTAAACCACCAGCAGAAGGCGTTTGAACGGTTTCATCAAGGTCATACACACCAAGTTCACCTGTACGCTCTGGTAAAATTAATAGGTCGCTAAGCTTCTCAATACCATCTAGGTTGTAGTTTTGGCGTACGTCTCTCCATAGGTATGTTTCTGTTACTATTTCTTCAAAGTTTTTCATGTCTTTGTTGAATAACGCGATTGACGCTAAGCCCGTATTATTGAAGTACCATTCAAATGATAAATCTAAGTTATTAGATTCTAATGGCTTCAAATGAGTGTCGCCAGCAGTACCTGTACCTTGAGGTTTGTTACCTTCAAAAATTGAAAATTTAGGCGTTGTAGAATCGAATTTTGGACGTGCCATTGTTTTAGATGCACCAAAACGCATGATCATTTCATCGTTAATTGCATAGTTAAGATTTAAGCTAGGCAATAACACGTGGTTTTTAGATGAATCAGAACCTACAAACTCTCTATCAGACGCTATGTTGCCGCGAGGGTCACCGTTGTTAACAGGGTTGCCATTTACGTCCCATATTGTGTTTGAGTTAGTTGCTCTGTCTGACCACTCTTTAGTTACACGTTTTTTACCTTTGGTATGAGGGTCGTTGGTAATAATTACAGGGAATTCGCCGCTGTAATCTACGTCAAGCGTTTTAGGGTTAGTAGATTTGTCCGCGAAATAAACCCAACGAGGGTCATGACATAAGCCTTGTCCGTCTTGGCCCGGGTAACCTGATTCTGGGAATTGGTTAAAATCAGGTTTACCATTGCTTCCTGTACGGCTTACAAGATCACATGCAGGCAAGTCAGTATTTGCGATTTGTTTGTTGTAAACAAGGTCGTAAACATCAAATACGTTGTTGTTACTTATGTATTTTAGTTGGTTATATGCTTGCGCTGATGTTTTAGTTTCAACGTAACGTAAACCGATATTACCTGTCAGCTTACTTTCTAAGTAATCTAAGTTTAACTGTGCATATAGTGCAGACGCATCTTGTTCGATAACACGAGAACCCGCTGGGCTACCTTTTAAACGAACTTCTTTGTCTGATGCTAACGCGAAAGCTTTACTTGGTGACATAAGTCCCCAACCTTGAAGGAAAGCTTGTTGTCCAGCGACTGGAATAATACCATCCATGAAGTCATTTACAGGGAAATGTCCTTCTTCTAAAACATCTGCAAGGGTAAGTGAGTTCAAATCGTCAAACGTAACAGGAACTGGATCACCGTCACCAACGCCTTCTACGTTATTACTACTTGTGTTTGCTCTAAATGAATATACGTCTTTTTTACGGTTACTGTACTTACCACCAAACTCTACTTGAGTAATACCGTAAAAATCTACGTCCCAATCAAAGTCTAAAAAGATAGATTTGTTAGTATCGTCGTTTTCTGCTTGGTACTTAGTGATTGTATTAACACGGAATAGATTTGGATCTAACGCGTTAGTTGGGCTAGTTGCAAATCTGTCTTCGCCTGGTGTGTAACGTAAAACACCGTCACCAGCTACTAAGAAACATGAACCACCTGTACAGTCGTAACCTGTAGGTTGAACGAGTAATTGGTTTGGATCTGTAGGAGCAATAATTTGATCATTGCTATCGTAGCTAGGGTAGTCTAAATCGGCTGTGTTAACGCCAGATGGTGCAAGCAACATACTTGCGTTATTAGGATCTGTTTTTTGCTTAGTATTTGAGTAACCAGCAACTAAAGATGCGCTTAACGTATCTGTTATACTGTGTTCAAAACGTAAGCTTGCTACGTTGTTATCAACTTCGTACCCACCTAAGTTTCGGTATAAACGCGCCTTAGATTGAGCTACTAGACGTTTTGATAACGTATTGTTTTCACGATTAACTGTCCACATATTGTGAAGCGGAGCGTAATCTTCTGGCGCCCATGTTAAGTCAAACTGCATATCATAACGATGAGTGTCTTGATGAACATCTTGGCTACTGTGACTAAGGTCAAGTTGTAGTTCTGTATCTTCACCTAAGTAAAATTGAAAACCACCAGTAATTGAGCGACGTTTACGTTCGTTAACCGCTAAATCGTAAGCAGCTGAACCTAGCGTAAAAGCTTGAAACTGTCCTTCGTTTGGCGTTATTTGATAAACGTGTTGGCTTGCATCCCAACCAGCAATACTTGCTGCTGGATCGAATGTAGATTCGTCAAAGGCATCCATATCAGCAGGTGTGAATGTACGAATGATTTTGTTTGTTGCTTGATCTCTTGCGCCACCGTCTCTTATATTTTGAGCCGACGATTCGTAAACACCACGGTATTTATCTTGTCTAGACTTTTGTGTTTCGTCTGAAACTGTGATGATTACACCTAATGTGTCTTCTAAAAACTTGTCTGAGAATGTACCTGCGATCTTACGATCATAATTACCTGAGTAGTCGTTGTAGCGACCTTGGTATTCAAAACTACGTTTTGCATCTTTAAGTTCTAGTGGTTGAACCGTTTTTAAAACAACGTTAGCCCCTAATGAACCTTCATTATGTTCGGCAGAAGAGGTCTTAATTACGTCGATTGATGATAAAATGTCAGATGAAAATGCACTTAAATCAACACTTTGTTCAGCTACCGCGTTGTCGCCACCACCAGGGTTAGACAAGCCACTTGTAAGGGTTACACCATTAAGTGATATTTGGTTTAGTGAAGCACCAGCACCACGTACTGAAATTTTAGTACCTTCACCGTCTGCTTCTTGAACTGTTACACCCGTTACACGAGAAAGGGCATCTGCGATATTTTGGTCTGTTGATTTACCTACATCTTCAGCGTGGATAGAGTCTGTAACACCATCTGAAAATCTTTTAGCGTTAATTGCTTTTTGTAAGCTGCCTCTAAAACCAGTTACTTCTATTACTTCAACATCGTTTTTTGCTGATTTGTTTTTATCGTTATTTTGCTCTTCCGCAAATGTATTGCTTATAGATAATGAAGCAACTATTGCGGCACAAAGCGATGTCTTTTTAAACATGTTCTGCATTGTATCTCCCCCTACGACTAATGTGATTTTCTACATTAGAAAGTCGTCGTTATATCGATTTATAGTAAATGATTACAGCGCGATATTCATATATTTATTTCTGAAATAAAGGGTAAGCGCTATCCCTTGTTTTAATTTAAGCCTATTTTCTACGTATTGCAAGGTGTTTTTTATTTAAGCGTTATTTTTTCAGTGGTTGTGGCATTGTTTTATATGTGAGTAAATTTGCCAGGATGGTGTAGGTTATATTTTTCTATAGGTAGTATGTTTGTTTTTTGGTGTAGCGCAATCCTGATTAGGATTGCGCTGATAGGTTATACTAATGCATTGTTTAAAGTGGCTGGCTTAGCTCTATGTCTATAAATCTAAACATGCCGGTAGGTATATTAACGGTTACTGTTGAATCTTCTGCCGAAGTGAATACTTCGCCGTCGAGGATATCTTTTAACGATTTTATTTTATCTGACTGTAATTTTACGGTTGCTACTTTATCTGATGGGTTAATAAAACCTCCATCAATTAACGTTAAACGCAGGTGAGTTTCGTCTACTTGTGCAAGCGTCCATGAAACTTCGCCTTCTACCGTTATTGGAAGATTTTTACTTTTATCTTTAATGCTTGCTTCAATAACCTTGTAGTACTCTTCCGCCTTGTACTTTTTGGTTAAATCATTTGAGTAGTAGTGATAACCGTCACTTACATACTCTTGCATTATGTCTTTATATATAGGGTGTAGTTTATCAACCATTTTTCCACGAGGATCTGATACTTCACATATTCCTTCCTGAATAGGAGTTAACAACACTAATCCATTTGAGTATGGTGGTAAAAAATTAAGTCGTCTATCGTTAACGCCTGCTGCGTATCGAGAGAAGTCCCATTCAGTATTTACTGCGCCCGGCCAAGTTCCATTCAAACGACTAAATACCATTTTGTTGTCGTTTTCTACTTGTTCGTCATAAAATGTTAACCATTTGGCATTATTACCTTCATTTAAAAAGTGCTCATCTGGTTCGGTCATACTTAAGTGAACGGGAGATATATGTAATAATTCGTCTCGTTCAGGAACAAAAAGTGCACCTTTTGCGATTAGCTCCCATAATAAGCTCATGTACTGTTGATCTACTGGAAAGTTATTAATATAACGAGCACCGTTGGAGATGCTATAGATCATCTTACGCAAATAACCATTTGGTAGCATTTGATGTGAATGTTGACGTGTTCTGTCAAAGCTCGGGTTATCTCTAGCTACACGATCTCCCCAATAACTTGTTGATCCACTTAACCATGTTCCTGCACGTGCAGCTAAGCTTAACTCCATTGATTTGTCGGTAGTTTCTTCCATCGAGGGTACAAATACGTTTGCGTATTCACCTGACATTAACTCTTCCCACATTGGCATATGCGCAATTGCTTGCCAAAAAGTATGCTTTGTTCTAACAAATATATTGGCATTTCTTTCTTTAGAGTATTTAGCTAATGGAATAATTTGATCTTGAACCATCCATGCATAGTCTTCATCATGGCCTTCTAGTTCTGGAAATATCCACATCATTTTTTTGCCATTTGCAGCGTCGATCATTTTCTTTTTAGTGCTTAAGCTAAACATATAAGGATCGTTACCGTGCCCACCCCAAGTCGCGATTCCTGGTTGGCCTTCAAATTCTGGCACCATTTTGTCTAGTGCTTGCTTTTGCGTTAATGTGTATTGTTTACGTTTGTCACGTTTATCTCTCATTACTTCGTTTTCAAAGTTTGAGCGATCAAAGTTTTCGACTTTAGGGTTATGTATATTAGCTAAAAATACAGGGCTTTTATTAGCCTTGTTGTAGTTTTCTATAATGCTTTCAACACCTTTACGGTCTTCAGTCATCATATATACTTTACGTTGCTCAGGTTGCCATGATGGTTTAGTAAACTTAGCGAGGTCACTTTTTACTTTTTGAGTACCACTTAGTATTGACGCTATTTTTCCAGGAGGTTGTATATTTTCGTATCCGCTTTTCCATGAATCTGAAGAGAGGTCTAATACATGGATAGCACTACCACCACTTTGCGCACTTGCGAGAATAAGCTTGTTGTGGTTGTTACTTTTCCACATGTCATTGTAAGAGTATGGATTACTTAGTATTTCTGTATTGTCGTAATTTAAATCAGAAGGAATAACTAAAATTTTAGAGCCAAATAGAGCTAGGTAACTATAGTCTGAGCCATTATTGATAACTTCCACTTGGCCAACGCGATAACCAAATCGGTCGATGCGTTTCGCTATCGTATTAATGTCGTATACTTTTTGAGTAAGCTCGGTAGCATCGTCTGAGCCTGCTTCTGCAAATGTTAGTTTTGCATTTTGGATCATGCTACTTGGCCCAAGAATAAATTCTTCTACACCATCATTATTCTTATCTACAACGCGTAGGTCACCCTTAACGTCGCCTTTTCCAACAACTGATGTTTTTCTATAAGGCAGGTCAGCAAGGGCTTCAAATTCATAAACTGTACCTGTTCCGGAGTTGCTATTGAGCACGCCATGTATAACGAGGTTATCGTTATTTTCGTCTATTTTTACTGGTCGAATAAAGTTGGTAATATGCAAAAATTTAGGGGGAACAATACCTTTACCCCAAGACTTATCAATAGAGTAAGTAGACGATGCAATTGTTTTTTCTAATTCACCATTAGCATTAAGGTAGTAAAGGTTTTTATCGTATCCGCCAACAACTACGTAGGGTGTTCCTGATTTTTTAACTGTTGCGACTGCGTTTAATGGTGCATCGTTTTGTTTGAATGTCCATAATGTTTCGCCTTTGTCTGATAGGGCATATAAAGTACCGTTGGCACTTGCTGCGAACACTTCATCATAACCGTCACCTGTTATATCTCCAGCCCATATATCGCGGTTCATAACATTACTTTGTGCTAATTCATGTTGCCAAAGCTTAGTGCCGCTGTAGTCGAACGCTAATAATTTACCTTCATAAGTGCTTGCTACTAGATATTCCCCATTTTTACCTTGAGCTGTTCGTACTTTGGTAATTGTATGACCTGTGTCGAAGCTGATTACGGAAGGTGATTCGGTGTCTGCTTGTACACTGTACGATATCGCACTGCATAAACTTGAAATGGCAAACAAGGTTGAAAGGTTATTTTTCATCACTTTTCTCTTTATTTTATATTATTGATTTATTATTTCGATGATTATTTGTTCATGTCATTTTTGATGTTTACATAAAAACATAAAAAGGTAAAGCGCTCTCCTTTGTGTTTCTTGATTTTGACTTGTAAAAGATGGTGTTATAATTAAATGTGGCTCTTATTAGGTGCTTAACCTGTGTTTTGGTGGGGCAAGCGCTAGCATAATTGGGTTCGGTGTGTTATTTTTTAAGTGGTATTGAAGATAATTAATTTGTGATAACACGTTATTTCACGGGGACGGATGATAATAATAAAATGAAAAAAATATTTAAAACAAACAATAAAGCACTGTTACTTGCTGGCTTATGCGCATATGCGGTAGTTGGAACTGTTGTTGCAGATCCACTTAAAACATCAAAAAAACCAAATTTTGTATGGTTAGTGTCTGAAGATAACTCACATTCTTTTTTAAATTTATATAGTGAGCAGGGCGCTAAAATGCCTAATGTAGAGGCATTAGCAAAAAGCGGTATTGTTTTTAATAACGCTTTCTCTAACGCGCCAGTTTGTTCTACTGCTCGAACGACATTAGCAACAGGTGCTTACGCTCCTCGTTTAGGTTTGAATTATCACCGACGTTACACAGAAAGTGCCTTACCGGACGGGTTACAGCCAATAGCTAAATACTTGAAAGACGCTGGATATTACACAAGTAACGACGTTAAAACAGATTTCAATTTCGTCCTTGATGAAAAGAATGGCATGTGGAGCCAAAGTGCAAAAGGAGCCGATTGGAGAAAACGAGCAAAAAATCAACCGTTTTTTCATATGCAAAGTTGGACAACAACGCATGAGAAAACCTTGCATTTTCCTGCGTCTGATGTTCAAAACAAACCCACAATGCATGACCCTAAAGCCATTAAGTTACCGCCTGTTTACCCTGATACTGAAACCTTTAGGTATACCTTTGCTAGATATTTAGACAACCACGTAGCGTTAGACGCTGAAATAGGCAAAGTAGTCGACAAACTTAAAGAAGATGGCTTACTTGAAGATACTTTCGTTTTCTATTTTGGTGATCATGGTGGTGTTTTACCGGGAACTAAAGGTTACGCATTCGAACGCGGATTACATGTTCCATTAGTTGTTCGGATACCTGAAAACTTCCGTCATTTACTCGATGACAGAATGCAACAAATTGTGAACGCAAGAATAGATGGTTTTGTGAGCTTCATTGATTTTGCACCAACGTTAGCGCATTTAGCTGGTTTACCTTTGTCAAAGCAATACGACGGTAAACCATTTTTGGGGCCAAAAGTTGGCATGACTGAGTTGGATAACCGAGACACGGCGATAGGCTATGCGAATAGGTTTGATGAAAAATCAGACATGGTGAGAACACTACGTAAAGGTCGCTTTAAATATATTCGAAATTTTCATCCTATGAACCCTGATGGTTTGTTTAATCAATATCGTTTTAAACAAGAGGGATACAAAGAATGGAAAAAGCTTTTTGTAGAAGGAAAACTTAATAAAGCACAAGCTGCGTTTTTTGAGTCGAAATCTCCAGAAGCGCTTTATGATATTGAAAACGATCCATATGAAACAAAAAACTTGGCTGAATTACCTAAGTATAAAGCCATAGCTGCAGTGTTGCGCGATGAATTAACCGACACCTTAAAAGGTATGCCTGACTTAGGGTTTTACCCTGAACACTGGCAAGAGTTACATGCTTTTGATTCACCTGTTGTATTTGGTCAAAAACACAAGCGTAAAATTGAGCGCTTAATTGATATTGCTAATCTTCAGCTAAATAGCTTTAAAGCGTCGGAGCAAGAGCTTAGTGCGGCTTTATCTTCATCTGATATGTGGGAGCGATATTGGGCGTTAATCAGTTTAAGTAGCTTTGGAACTGATGCCAGCAGTTTTTCAGGAGCGGTAGAAAAATTACTGAAACAAGAAAAAAATGCGTTAATTAAAGCCAGAGCGATTGAGTTTTTAGCACTTGCAGCTGACGTTAATCCTACACAACCAATGACTGAGTTAATTGCTAACACAGATAACTTTTTAGAAATATTGGAAATTCTTAATATTGCTACCATGTTACATGATGTAAAGGGGTATTCGTTCGACATACCTTTTAGAGATGAGTGGAAAAATCCTAAGAAAGGGCAACCTAACTTCTTTAAAGAAAGAGTTGAGTTTCAATGGATGGATGCTAGAACCAAGTACCTTAGACAATAGCGTTTATTAGGGTACATAGGGGCAAATAACTATTTGCCCCTTTATTGAATATTTATTTGGAGAAGAAAATTACAAACACGGTTAGTTTATCTAAAGTTAATGCTTTGGGCTGTGGACATATCGCCATTTTTTTTATGAGAAATGGTTTGTGGATTCTTGCTACTCCATTTATTCAAATGACGCTTGGCGTTGATCCGTTTCTTCTTAGTTTAAGTATTATTGTTCCTCTTTTTATTGCGTTATTTCTCGGCCCTGTAGTGGGGGAGTTATCAGACACAATGTATAAAGTTAAAGGAACCCGAACACCTTTGTTGGCAATTTCATCTGTTGTTTGTGGTATTGCTTATGGTTGCATGTGGATGGTGCCAGCAGATTGGCCACATAACTACATTCTTATTTATGTATTTTGTTTAGCGTTAATTTATCAATTGTTTGCCAGCGTATATATTATTCCGTTAACGAGTGTCATGTACGAGGTATCTGAAAACAGTTATCAGCGAACGCGCACTTTAGCTATGGTGGCGTATTATAATAAAGTATGTTCTGTACTTTATCATTGGGCTTTCCCAATTGCACAGCTTTCATTTTTTGGTTCTATATTTATCGGAATAAAAGTCGTTGGTTGGTTTATAGGGCTGATATTTATCATTTTGTTTGGCTTAGTTCCCGTTTTCGCTATTAAATCAGATAACGTTAAACCCCAAATAGCCCCTAAAAGTAAAGAAACGCGCTCCAATCAATATTTCAATTTAAGCAATATTAAAGCGTCCATTAGTTGTGTAGTAAGCAACAAAAATTTTGCTTTGCTTATGATGATTGTTTTTTGCCAAAGCTGTATTTCTGGTTATGCCGCCTCAATGGATTATTACCTTATTGTTTATTACATGTTTGAAGGTGATGTAACCGTAGGTTCATTTTGGAAAGGGGTGCTATCTAGCTCATATTCGATCATGGGCTTTCTCATTATTCCTGTGCTTACCTATTTAACCCGTAAGCGAGGCGCCAAAAAAACCTTAAAGCTAGTTTTTTTGTTTACGATGCTTGGCGCAGTCTTAAAGTGGTTTATTTTTGTACCAGGAAATCACTGGTTGCTTCCGTTCGATGCGGTATTTAGTGGTTCAATCTGGCTCTCAATGTTTGTGTTGCTGCCGTCGTTAATCGCAGATTTAAGCGAAGAAGATAAAAAGAATACAAATCATGACCGCAAAGGTAGCTTTATTTCAATACATACCTTGGGTGTAAAACTCAGCAGTGCATTAGCGGTTATTTTAAGTGGATATACCTTAAATATTATTGGTTTTGACGCAGCAATACTAGGCCAGCAAAGTGACACGACGTTAATGTACATGCGTATAATTTTAACGTTTGGTACGCTGTTATCTAGTGTATTAGGGTATTTTATTATCCGAAAGGTAAAAACATCATCATAAAGCATCTATAAAACCTTGTTTTTATCAATGTAACTCGGAGTTCATATTGTGCTAAGTGCTTGCTTGGCGTAGAATTTAACAAAAGGTTTGGTTACGAGGTATGTATGGTTACATTGCAGGATGTTGCGGAAAAAGCAGGAGTTTCACCTGCCACGGTGTCAAGGGTTGTACGTGGAGAAGGGAAAGTCGGCGATAAATGCCGTGCACATGTTAAAAAAGTCATAGAAAAAATGGGTTATAGACCCAATACAAATGCTAGGGCTCTTGCAAGTAACAAAACAGAAATTGTTGGTATTATCGTACCTAATATCTCCTCTCCATTTTTTGGAACTCTTGCAATTGGCGCAGAAGAAGCTGCAACCAAAGCTAAGTATAAAGTCCTTATGGGGAACTCTCATAACGAACCTAAAACCGAACAAGCATTGATCGATTCATTTCTTGAACAGGGTTGTCAAAATATCATTCTGCACAGTAAGTTTACCGATGACGCGACACTGATAAAGTGGGCAAAGCAAATTAAAGGTTTAGTAATTGTTAATCGGTTTGTTCCTGAAATTGCTAATCGATGTATATGGTTAGATAACGTGTCGGGCGGGCGTGTAATGGCCGAACATCTGATTAATCAGGGGCATAAAAAGTTTGCGATGATCACAAGCCATTTAAAGATTGGCGATCCAGCAGATCGACTTGTTGGTATTAACCAGTCTTTAAACCGTGTAGGCCTAGAATTACCTGAAAATAATATTGTGTATAGCAATGCAGGAATGGAAGCTGGTGAAGCAGGGGTGATTGAGTTGTTTGATAGAGGCATCGAGTTTTCAGCATTATTATGTTTTAACGACTCGGTAGCTATTGGTGCTATAAATGCACTATTTGATCGTGGTATCGATGTACCTAACGACGTTTCTGTTATTGGATTTGACGATATTATTATTGCTAAAATTTGTCGACCTAAACTAACCACGATGAACTATCCAATCAACAAAATGGCTGTTTATGCAACAAACTTGTCGATGGAACTTACCAATAACGAAGAA
This sequence comes from Colwellia sp., assembly GCA_020630795.1. Classification (GTDB taxonomy): domain Bacteria; phylum Pseudomonadota; class Gammaproteobacteria; order Enterobacterales; family Alteromonadaceae; genus Pseudocolwellia. Next base: position 31,593 of record JAHDIK010000017.1, on the reverse strand, counting down.
CAGGAAGAGCATAAAACCCATTTGTTTATGCCTACGTTAACTGAAAGAAAGTCTGTTACTAAATCTGCTAGCTAACCTAACTGTTCTACAATACAATCTATTAATTCTGTAAACGGTGTGTTTTCTAATACATCGTTTCTCTAGTTAATACTAAAATAACTCTGATCCTGAGCTCTGCTAACTTCGCGCATTAGTGCGCAAAAAATCATATTACCGTTTTTAAAGTATCGACTTCACAAGGTTAACTAGTGCGATATATAGGACAGTAGATCGTCGCTTAAAGATGTAGGTTAGGGTGTGAACTTGGAAATAAAAAAACAGCACTAGCCAGGGGAAACAATACTAGTGCTGTTGCAAACTAATTTAGTCCGTCGTTGTTCTTAACAACAATGTTCGAACTGTCTAACGATTTTTTAATCTTGAGTGAGTTTTTAAAACCACGTACTTTATTGCGGTCAATCAAAACGTTATTCGAGTAATTAATATTAATCGCAGGGTGGTCTGTATTCGTAGGGTAGTCTTTTCTTAACTCTATAATGTTTTTAGATATTTTTAATCCATCAACTGACTTAGAGTAAGCAATTAGACCGTTGTAACTTTCAAGTGTATTACCTGTGAATGTTATGTTTTTATGGTAGAAACCTTCGCCAATACGTTGCTTAGGTGTAAGCATAGGTGATGCAAATAGAGGGTATGCCGCTCCACCGCCGAACCCACTGTTTACGAATCTGTTGTTTCTAATCGTAACGTCTTGAACTGCACCTGACTCGTACCATTTTTTGTTGTCACCCTCAATTAATATGCCGTGCATTTGCGAATTGAAATAGTTGTTTTCAATAAGCACTTTTCCTTTCGTTGTAACGAGTACACTACGTGCTCTATTTTCTCGAATAGTGTTGTTACGCATAACTAAATTTGGACTCCACGTTAAATTTTCTATTGATAGTGGGCCTGACGGAAGTTTTTCTGGCGTATCTTCAACAGTTATTACAAAACGTTTGTCGTTTAATACTCTTACGTCTTTTATTGTGGTTTCGAAAAACGGTAGTACGGTTTCACGAGATAGTAATGCTATTTTGTCGCCTGCTTCACCGAACACTAACCCCATTTGTTGGAAGTGACTGATTGAAGCAATAAATTGGTTGTTGCCAAGGTAAGAGTCAATGTTTACATAAGCACCATGAACGTTAATTCCGTCATCAAGCATATGTTCTAATAGGCTGTTTTCCATAGTAATCGTGCCTTTACAGCCAACAAAGTGTGTAGCATCAGCTCTTGTTGCAACATAACGCCCCTCAGCTGATGTAACATTAAATCTATTTACATGAATATCTTCAGTACGCTCAACAATTAATGCCATTCCGCCAGCATCGTGAACGGTTACATCTTGTATTTTAAAGTTTTTAGAATTAGTAACATGAATACCTGGAACTAATCGGCTAGTTGGGTGAACACCGTATACAATTAATATGCTTCCTACTGGAGGTGGTGTCGCTTTTCCAAGGTTTTCGAATTTTAAAAGTCCACTTTTAATCTCAGTAACTTTCGTATTTAAACCGTGAATGTTGTACTGACGAGTATTAAAAATAGGTGAACGTGTTTTAGGGTCAAATACGATATTTGAACCAATTGGGTCGAATTGGCCAAAGCGCTCAAATAATACTCTTTGTTTTTCTATTACATAAGGGTGTTTCTTTTTATCTAATTTACCAACGAAAGACTTCTTGTCTGATCCTATTTCTACAATTTCGATTTCTGCGTGAAATGAACGAATAAAATCTATAGTGAAGTTTTTTAACGTAACGTTTTCTGTGCTTTCTAATGTAAATGGCACAATGCGACCGTGAAACATAAATAATGAATCGCCACCATCTATCGTGATGTTTTTATTGTTATATAGAGGAAAGGCTAAGCGTTTTAAACCATTGTCATGGTTGGCTACATAACGATATTTTTCAACGGCGTTTTCTGGATAGAAGTCATATTGTCCCTTTGGAAATTTCAATGTAACGTTTTGTTCATCTTTGATAGATGCCATTAAATTGTTTAATTTAAACGTTACATCTACACCCGGAACAATGCCGTGGTCAGCTACATTTATTACGCGAGCTTGCGCAATAGATATGCAGAGTGTGGAACACAGTATATAAAGCAAAAGTTTTTTCATGATATTTAGTTGTCCGTTAAATATTTTTAGTTGTTATGTTTTTACGTAATAACTCATTTGTGTTTACTGCGGTTGCCAGGCACAAATTTGAAGAGTGTATCACTATATAATATGACCTATCATTTAAATTAAGTAAAGCGCTATCCCTAATTGTGGGTTATATTTACTTTTCTTTACAATCTCTGAAACATCAATCTTAATGCGGTGTTTAGTGACGCTTTATACTTATAAAAATTTGTTTAAAAAATTATGTGTCAAAAGAAAGAGTAGACAACAATTAGTAGGCAGAGGAGAATTTTTTGAATACAAATGACGAAATATATCTGATTAGTAAGGCCAAAAAAGATGATCTTAGTGCCTTTTCAGAACTTATCAAATTATACGAACGAGACATAAGAGCATGTTTAGCTGTTAGGTTAACTAATAGCTATGAAGCCGACGATCTCGCTCAAGAAACCTTTATTATCGCATTTAAAAAAATCAAAGAATTTGACGAAGCAAAACCATTTAGACCTTGGTTAAGAGGAATAGCGTTTAACCTGTTAAAAAATTATTGGCGAAAGCACACCGAAGTATCTGTTGGCGCAACTTCAGAGCTAGATACGCTACTAAATGAACAAATTAATATTGAATATAGTAAAGAGAACGAGAGTAAAGCCGCGATAGCATTAGATTCATGTATGGAAAAACTTGATGAAGGTTTTAAAGTACTTGTTCAACAACATTACCACGTTGGTTTGTCTATAAAAGACCTTACCGAGCAATACAGCGTAGGGCATTCAACAATGACAATGCGTTTGTATCGTATACGAGAACGTTTAAAAAATTGTATCAACTTAACGTTATCAAAGGCGTCACATGACTGATAAACATCAAGAGTTAATAGCAGCTTACTTAAACGGTGAGAATGTTGCTGAAGAGCTGCTAGAAGCATGTAAACAAGATCAGTCGTTGTTAGAACGTCTTGCTCAATTATGTGCGGTAGAACGTTTGATCAGTCACCACTGTAATAACGATGGTGTTGACGCTTTTGTAGATGAAATTAACCGCCGATTAATCCAACGAAATGATCCTCAATTTGCTGATGCTGTTGTGTCTAAAATAACGCCGTGGCGCAAGTACCGTACCTCTAATGGTATTTTATTTTTCAGTGTATGCGCTGCTATTTTGTTACTGTTGTTTTCTTTGGTTATGTGGTTTGTTAACTCTACATCCGACGTGGAGCTTGCAAGGGTGAGTAACGTCGCAAGTGCTTTAAACCTTGACGTTAGTATTAACGAAAATGAAATTATCAAAGAAGGTAAATTCAATATTACCAGTGGTTATGCCGAAGTTGAATTAAATAGTGGCGTAAAGCTATTGGTTGAAGGGCCTACATTGTTAGATGTTAAGTCCAAAGACCATGTATTACTTTCAACGGGTAGTGTTGTAGCCAAAGTGCCTAAAGGCAATCAAGATTTTGTATTGAGCACCCCAAACACTGAAATTAAATCAGGTGAAGAGTATGGTGTTAGTGTTAGCAAGTACGGTGTTTCTCAGGTACATGCCCTAAAAGGACAAGTTAAAACTCGTTTTATCAATCAAAAAGATTTTGAGTTGGTTCAAGAGCATCAGGCGATGGCATTCGATGTAAATCATCAAGTTGAAATTATTCAAAACAACCCTGAAAAGTTTATGCGATCTTTACCGGGCAAGTCATCTAAAAGTCCTGAGTATTTACATTGGTCGTTTGATGAGTTGATTGATGGTGTTTATCAATGCCGTGGTAAAGGTATTGACGGAATGTGTTATAACGCGTCGGTGCATCACATCGATAATACAAATATTACCAACTACGTCATCAATGGTCAGTACGGTAAAGGTGTATATATTGACGGAGCTAACACATGGCTTCAAACAAATTTTCAAGGAATAGGCGGGAATAACCCTCGTACCGTGTCATTTTGGTTAAAAGTACCTAAAGACTTTACACCTAAAAATGGTTATGGGGTATTGAGTTGGGGGCTTTCAACTACACAGTCTGCGTGGCAAATATCACCAAACCCACAAATAAATGATGGTCCGCTTGGCCGAATTAGGGTTGGCACTAATAAGGCGCAAATAATCGGTAGCACCGATATTAGAGACGAGCGCTGGCACCATGTATCTGTTGTGTTGTTTGGCGGAGTTAATACAAATTTATCTACCCATGTTCTTATATATATTGACGGAGAGTTGGAGCAAAGCTCCGATAAGTCAATCGCCAATGTATACACACAATTATCGCATCCCAAGTCTAAACCTTTAATGATGGGGCGCAATATTGCCTATACCAATCCTAAATATAAATTTAAGTTTTTCAAAGGCTGGATTGACGAAGTTTTCATCTTCAATGCTGCGTTATCTCAACAGCAAATTCAGCACTTAATGAAGCACAACACCATAGACAATAATTCTTAAAACACATTGGAGTTTTTTAGCATGACGAATATTTTTAGTATAAAACGTACCTTAATCTCAGTGGCCATAGTATCGAGCCTGTTCGCTGTAACAGGATGTAGCCAAATTGCTACAACGACTAATACAGGCAACGATAGTTTTGTACTAAAAAGTCACGATAAAAACACTTTGGTCGATGTTTTTGTGGGAGATACTGGTCGGCTTCAGTACAAGGTAGCGTTCAATAACAAACCCGTTATCGAGGCGTCAGATCTAGGAATAGTCATTGATGGTGTAGATTTAGGTGAGTCGGTAACAATTGGTAAGCCTGTTATCAATAATATAGATGAGTCGTATACGCTTGTTAGTAAGCCTGAACATATTCAAAATAAATATACCCGTTGGGCGTTTCCCGTTGAACACACATTATCAGGTACAAGCTACGAACTCGTTTTTAGAGTATATGATGATGGCGTTGCGTATCGATATATTGTTAAGAGTGACGATACCCAATTAATTAATGGTGAAAGCTCTAGTTGGACAATGGCCAACAATTTAAAAACATGGTTTTTTGAACGTAATAGTAATTGGAAATTAATGTCTTACGCTGGTGTATGGACAAATGCTACAACTGAAGAAATGCCAACCATTTCATCACAAGGTCCGATACAAGGTACACCTTTAGTTTTTGAATTACCAAATGATGGCGGCTATGCCACCATTACCAAAGCCGCACTTTATAACTACAGTGGCATGAGGCTCGAAGCGATAGGTAAAAAAACGTTTAAGGCTAATTTTACAGAAGGCGATAAAGGTTTTTATGTAGAAGGCGATGTAGTAACGCCATGGCGTGTTACTTTGTTAGCGGATAACTTGAATGAGCTTGTTAACAGTAACGTTATTACTAACCTAAACCCAGCACCAGATGCTGAAATATTTAAAGACACCACATATATTAAACCTGGGCGAAGTGTTTGGAGCTGGATGTCTTCACATGTTATAGAAAAAAATGACCAAAAAAAATATGTGGATAAAGCAAACGAACTCGCTTTTGAATACTCAATTATTGATGACGGTTGGAAGCTGTGGGACAAACCATGGGAGTCTGTAGCGGAAGTTACGGCACATGGTAAAAAGAATGATGTAGGTGTTTGGGTGTGGGTAGATTCCAAAGACATAAATTTTCCTGCTGGAGACTACATTGTGATGCAGGAATACTTCGACAAAGTTAAAGCTTCAGGTGCGGCTGGAATAAAAATCGACTTTATGAATAATGAGTCAAAGTTTAGTGTAGATTTTGAAATAGCCGCACTTACATTAGCTGCAAAACGTGGCTTATTGATTAACTTTCATGGGTGTCATGCAGCAACGGGTGAAGCTCGCACGTATCCAAATGAGCTAACGCGTGAAGGTATTCGAGGTATTGAAGTAAATCATCATAAACAAGGGCATTTAGATGGTGCGCATAACACAGCGCTCCCATTTACTCGATTAGCCTTAGGTAATGGAGATTACACTCCACTTTATTATAGTAATCCCGGTGACACGACTTGGGCGCATCAACTATCAACCGCTATTGCGTTTCAATCAGCAATGCAGATTTATGCAGAACATCCCGACGTGATAATGTCTCATCCTGTTGCTAAAAAAGGCCTTAATATTCTTAAACAAATTCCAACCGTTTGGGATGAAGTGAACGTACTAAAAGAAAGTAAGATTGGAGAATTTTCTGCCATTGCTAAACGTTCTGGTGATAAATGGTTTTTATCTGTGTTGAATTCAAAAGCACCACGAGAATACCAACTAGACTTATCGTTTCTTGATAAACGCAAATACAATGTTGAATTTGCTCGCGATGATATAGGTGCCGAACTTATCGATTTAAGTACGCTAAAAGAGCGCAAATATTTACGAGAACATACTAAAGCCTTGCCATTTCATGTAGGTAAAACAACGCTGACTAAGCAGTCTAATTATAATATTCAATTGGCGTCAGATGGTGGTTATGCGGCTGTTTTTACACCCGTTAAGTAATCATTATTTTATAGCCGCGCCTTAGTTATTGTAAAACTGGTAATTTAAGGCGTGTTAGCTCTTTTAGCGTTTATGTGGAACACGAGAATGAAAAATAAGTTTATAAGCATTTTATGGCCAATATGTACTGTAATCGCGCTAATGGGGTGTAATCTTATATCACCAAAAAATGGCTATATTGAACGCGCAGACGTTGGTGAAAAAACTGATAAGCCGAATATCGTTTGGATTATATCTGAAGATAACTCATCAGATTATCTTCAGCTTTATAGCGAACGTGGCGCAAAAACACCTGCTATAGAGAAGCTAGCTCAACAAGGCATTACTTTTGATAACGCTTACTCTAATGGAGCTGTGTGTTCTGTCGCTCGCACTACTTTAGCAACGGGGGTATATGCACCTAAAATGGCTAGTCAGTATCATCGAGCAAGCTTTACCGTTAACGTGCCTGAAGGAGGACAGTTAATTCATCAATATTTACAAGATATTGGTTACTACACTACAAATAATAGTAAGTTAGATTATAACCTTAACTATCTTCAACATGGTGCAGAAACATGGCATGAGTCTGGTCATTCAGCGACTTGGCAAAACAGAAAAAACAACAAACAGCCATTTTTCCATATACAAACAATTAAAGACACGCACGAAAGTCGGCTTCTCTTCAATCAAAAAAATATTAGAGAGAATAAGCACAAGTACAACCTAGGTGAAATAAAGTTAGCACCGTATTTACCCGATACAGACGTTTCCCGCTACACACACGCTTTTTATAACGAAAAAATTCGCGTAATGGACAGCAAAGTTTCAGATATTATCAACGACTTAGAAAAAGCAGGTGAGCTAGAAAACACATTTGTTTTTTACTTCGGTGACCACGGCGGTGTACTGCCAAGAAGTAAAGGTTATATTTATGACTCAGGCACAAGAGTGCCGTTAGTGGTACGTGTACCTAAAAATTATAAACATCTTGTAAACTCGCCTACTCATTCGAGAATTCAAAACATTGTAGAATTTGTAGACCTTAGCGCTACAACACTTCATATCGCTGGAGTTGATATACCTGAATACATAGACGGAAAAGCTTTTTTAGGGAAAAATGTACATTTAAACAAAGCTGAGCCACATAACATCGCATTACTTTATGCTGACAAAATGGGCGAGAAATTCGATTTAGTCAGAGGCCTGCGTAAAGGTAAGTATAAGTATATAAGAAGTTATCAGCCGTATTTACCTGACGGGTTAAGTAATAACTATCGGTTTGAAATGCTGGCGTACAAAGAGTGGGTTGAGCTATACAAAACCAGTCAATTGAATGCTACGTCTTCTGCTTTTTTTAAACCAAAATCACCCGAGTTGTTATTTGACGTTTCTAACGATCCTCATGAAATAACGAACTTAGCAAATAATCCAGAGTTTAAAAACGTATTGTTAGAAATGAGGGACTCGTTAAATAGCACCTTAACTGATCTGCCTGATTTAGGGTTTTATCCTGAAAGTTATTTAGCACAACATATAACAAACCAACAACCAATTGCATTTGGGCAACGTAATAAACAAGAGTTATCTCAGTTAATTAACATCGCTAATTTACAAGTATTACCATACAGGCAAGCACGAAGTGGAATTATAAATGCGCTTAAATCTTCAAAACCTATGATGAGATACTGGGGAGTTACTGTTGCTGCGTCTTTCGGTGAGCAAGCTTCCGAACTATGGCCGTTAATTAAGCCACTTATTAATGACAACTTAGCAATTATTAGAACACGAACTGCTGAATTTATGGCAGTAAGCTTAAATAAATCTGCAATAGATGGTTTGGCAATTACAGTAAATCGTAGTTTGAAATATATTGAAATTCTTGAAGCGCTAAGTGCTATGAAGTTTATAAAAGAGTTTCACCCGCACCTTTTTAAAGTTGTTAAACTTTCCCCGCGAATAAAAACGTCTCAGATAAGCGGTGTTATAAAATCTTTGAATAAATAATAAAAAAATGTGTCAGGTTTGTGTCTTGTAAACAATTAGGGTTAACAACAATAACTTTAATGGTTTGGATATGAATAAAAGACAGTTTTTACGCTTAATTGGTGGAACAGTTGCAATAACGGCAGTAGCTCCAACTTACGGACTTGCGCTTCCAAAATTCTCTAAAGCTGGTGTGTTAGTTGAAGCAGCTAACTTTGATAATTTAGGTGGGTGGCTTCTTGATACCCAGTTTTATCATCAAATGGGAGGAAACATGTTGTTAGCGCATGGTATGGGGAAGCCTGTAGAAAATGCTACAACATCAGTAACTGTTCCTGAGTCGGGTAAGTGGAATGTGTTTGTTCGTACTCGCAATTGGTGTGAAGGAAACTGGGACGCGCCAGGCCAATTCAAATTACACATTAACGGTAAAACTTTAAGAGAAACGCTTGGTACGCAACAAGGGTGGGCTTGGCAAAAAGCTGGCTTAATTGACCTGCCTAAAGGTATTTCTACTATTGAAGTTGAAGACTTAACCGGATTTGAAGGGCGATTCGACGCAATCTTTTTATCTAAATCTTCTAATCCTGATCTTCCTAACGATCCAAAAAGCCTTTACCACTGGAAAGACGAAATGTCTGGCCGAAGTAAACTTACGATTAAAGAAGAGACGTTTGATGTGGTTGTTGTAGGTGGTGGAATATCTGGTTGTGCAGCAGCCCTTGCTGCAGACGCTCAAGGCCTTAAAGTTGCCTTAGTTCAAGACAGACCAATGTTTGGTGGTAATGCAAGTGACGAAATACGAGTGCATACCGAAGGTATTTACGGTAAAAGTGAAAGCATTTTGCGTGGTATTGACACAGAGCATTATCCTAACGGGCATGAAAATGCTAAGTATGATCAAGAAAAACGAAATATTACGTTAGAAAAAAGTAATGTTCATTTGTTTCCAAGCCAAGCGTGTATAGGCTTAGAAAAGAGTGGAGATAACATTGTAAGCATTGATGCTCGTCATATTTCAACAGGTATTATAAAACGCTATAAAGCCAAACAATTTATAGACTGTACAGGAGATGGTTGGTTAGGTTATTGGGCTGGCGCTGAATATAGATACGGAAGAGAAGCCTCAAGTGAGTTTGGAGAAGTGTGGGAAAAACATGGTGAACTTTGGAGTCCTAAAAAACCAGATAACCGTGTAATGGGAACCAGTATTCTATGGGGAAGTGACGTAGGTAGATATCCATCATCGTTTCCTAAAGTGCCGTGGGCAATGCCTGTAGCAAAGAAAGATAAAGCGTTAGAAGGTGATTGGGATTGGGAATATTCTAACGAAAACTTAAATCAAATTGATGATGGTGAGGAAATTCGAGACCATATGTTCAGAGCGATTTACGGTAATTTCTATAATGCTAAAAAGCTTCCTAAAAACAAAATGCGAACGTTAAAATTCGTTGGTTTTATTGGAGGTCGTCGTGAATCTCGTAGAATTATGGGTGACTATATCTATAAAATGAGTGATGCGGTTGATAAGCCTAAATTCCCAGATATTGTTGTAGAGGAAAAACGCGCCTTAGATTCTCATTATCAATTAAAGCACCATGGCCATCATTCAGATTATCGATCTGAAGCGTTATTTAGACGAGTCGGCATGTACTACATTCCTTTTAGATGTTTCTATTCTAAAGATATTAATAATTTGATGATGGCTGGTCGTAATTTTAGTTGTACTCATATTGGTTTAGCTGGTCCTCGTGTTATGAACACATGTGGACAGATGGGGGTAGCAACTGGCTACGCGGCTGCACTATGTAAAAAATATGGTACTACGCCGAGAACAGTCGGCAAAAAACATATTAAAGAATTACAAAAACTTATTGGGTATTCGTAAGCATTACGATGTAACTCATAGAGCGGCAATGTGGTCGCTCTATTTAGCTTATAAGTTTTGAGGTTCTATGGTTAAAGTAAAGCAAGTACTCAATTTTGGATTGTTACTGTCCTTTCTTACCCTCGTTGTTACGGGTGTTTTGGCCTACACAATTCCGTTTTCGCTTATTGTTACGCGGCTACACATTGTGTTTTCAGTTTTTACTATTTTGTTTTTTCTTTATCATTTATCGCAAAAGTATGGTTATTTCTTCAAGGTTATCAGTAAAGCCAAAAAGGTCACCATGCAGCTATTATTTTTGCTCTGTGCGATATGGTTGCTGGTCGTTATTGGTAGTGTGAATAACATAACGCCTTCAAATTACTTTATAGATCTAAGTTATGAAGGCAGACATCAGCGTGAAGTATTAAGAATGTCGCCACTTAGCGCGACTGAAATTAGTCATGGTGTTTTACGCAATGTAAGGTTAGCTGCCGAGAGTGAAGGAACTTCATTTGATGATAACCCCTCAGACAAAAAAGTCGCATTAACATTAGAGATACGTATTCCAGAGGTGTTAAGCGTAAAGCCAGCTATTGCTATATGGGCAGAGTCTACATCGGGTTCGTTAATTGAAACACTTTATTTGAGCCCAGAGCTTGCGTACACCGATCAACCAACATGGCACGGATACGATACCGAAAGAGTAAATATTTTACCTGTTTGGAGAAATAAATTTACCTTGGCAAGCGGACTTGCGCCCAATGGAAAGATCGACTCTACAACAGGTGCAACAAACTCTCATTCGTTCTCTCTAGAAAACTATTTTTATACTGATGGAGGAGAGTACATTATTTATATGGAGATTAATGCGCCTTTTGATTCAAATGCTGACTGGGAGGAACCTGTATTAGGCCAACCATCATTATTGTATTCAGCGTATGTTGAACATGATCAAGATATTAAACACGCTTTGCTAGAGCTTACTGGGCATGGAGGCGGCGGAGAAGTGAGCGGAGCAATACAATATGACTTATCAAGCATATCAACGGCAACTGAGCTTTTAAACTTAGGTTTGGTTTCAAGTTATCGTGTATCTGAAATTAGAAAACAATAACTATTAAGGAAGTATAAGATTGGTTGCGGGAGCCAGATTTGAACTGACGACCTTCGGGTTATGAGCCCGACGAGCTACCAGGCTGCTCCATCCCGCGTCCGAATGGTTTAGAGAGTATAAATACCGTTCTAAACAAGCCTTAGAAGTTTTAATTCATTCTAAAAGAATTGGTTGCGGGAGCCAGATTTGAACTGACGACCTTCGGGTTATGAGCCCGACGAGCTACCAGGCTGCTCCATCCCGCGTCCGAATGGTTTAGAGAGTATAAATACCGCTCTAAACAAGCCTTAGAAGTTTTATTTCGTTCTAAAAGAAATTAGGTAGCAAACTAAGTATTAGCTGCTCCCTCAAAGCGAGGCGTATAATAAGGACACCTTCACAATAATGCAATCTGTTTTCACAAAAAAAGCATATTAAATGCCTTATGTTAGTTTAATGTGCAGCTATTGAAGTAAAAACGTACAGTTAGTTTTATCGCTTTACCTATATTGAGAATTGATACTGATGTTTAATTGGTATTATTTTCACTTTATTACGCATAAATACTGCAATAGGTTTAAGTGGTAAGGGTTCTTGTTTATAATCGCGTCCACAAATTATTCTGGAAATCCCTCATGTATCAATTTTTAGCGTTAACCTCTCCCGGTATAGAAGTACTACTTGCAGAAGAAGTAAAGAAATTAGGTGGAGACGAAGTTGTTCAAAAGCCAGAAGGCGTTTATTTTTCAGCATCTCTAGAGCTCGGATATCATATTTGTTTATGGACCAGAATGGCCTCTAGGGTTTTGTTAAAATTAGGCGAAGGCGATGCTAACAATAAAGACGAGTTGTTTAAATCAGCCTCGTTGATCAATTGGTCGGAAGTTTTTTCAAATAAAGATACTTTTTCAATTGACTTTGTTGGTCAAAATGAAGAAATAAGAAACACTCAATTCGGTGGGCTAACCATTAAAGATGCAATTGTAGATCACTTTCGTGAAAATGATCTGGAGCGTCCCTCGGTTCAAAAAGCTAATCCAGATATTAGTTTTCAAGCTCGATTATTACGTAACAAAATTGCTATTTATTTAGATTTTTCAGGACGTGGCCTATTTCAGCGTGGCTACCGTGAAAATAGTGGTGCAGCTCCATTAAAAGAAAACTTAGCTGCTGCATTAATTGAGCGTTCTGGTTGGCTTAAAGATACAACTAAACCATTGTTAGACCCAATGTGTGGTTCAGGCACTATACTCATTGAGGCTGTTTCTATGGCAGCAGGGCTAGCACCGGGTATTGAACGCGCTAAATGGGGATTTGAAAACTGGTTAAGCCATAACGATAACGTATGGAATACACAGTTTGAAAAAGCGATAGAGGCATCAAATAAAGGACTAGAAACGGTCAAGGTTAAAGTGTTCGGTAATGATATTGATAGCCGAGTTATTCATACTGCGCAAAAAAATGCACGAACTGCAAAATTACAGCAGTATATCGATTTTTCTTGTAAGGACTCTAACCAACTCAATAATAGCTTTGGTAAAAACGGAACCATACTGTTTAACCCTCCTTATGGCGTTCGAATTGGTGAGCTTCCAGAGCTTGTTGAAAATTTCGCACTTTTAGGTAAAAAACTGAAAACACAGTTTATGGACTGGCGAGTTGCTATATTAACAGGCAACGTAGAGCTATTAAGTTTACTCAAATTAGCGAGCTTTAAACGATACAAGTTTAAAAATGGACCTCTTGATTGTCAGTTAGCGCTTTACAATATAGATGAAAAACAAACCGCAAAAGACGCTACTAATCCTCAAGCCGATTTTGACCAAAAAGATTCGGCATACGCTAATCGTTTAATAAAAAATAGAAAGAATCTAAAGAATTGGTTGAAAAAAGAACAGGTAAGCTGTTATCGCTTATACGATGCTGATATTCCAGAATACAATGTTGCTGTTGATATTTATCAAGACTACGTTGTTATACATGAATACGCTGCTCCTTCATCTATTGATGCAGATAAAGCCTCAAAACGATTACAAGAAGTAATATATTTCACGCCGAAAGTTTTGGACGTGCCAACTAACAAAATTGTTCTTAAAACTCGTGCCAAGCAAAAAGGTAAAAATCAGTACGAGAAAGTAGACAAAAGTAAGCAGTCAATCATTGTTGAAGAGTACGGAGCAAAACTAAAAGTCAATTTATGGGATTACCTTGATACTGGTTTGTTTCTTGACCACCGTAAAACACGCCAGATAGTTGCCCAAAAAGCTAAAAACAAGTCAATACTTAACTTGTTTGCGTACACAGGTTCGGTTTCAGTTCAGGCTGCATTGCATGGCGCAAGTGAAGTTACTACGGTTGATATGTCTAAAACCTACCTTGATTGGGCTCAAGACAATTTCAATTTAAATAAATTGTCAGGATATAAGTATCACTTTATTCAAGCAGACTGTTTACAGTGGTTGAAAAATAACAGCCAAACATTTGATGTGGTTTTTATCGATCCTCCAACGTTTTCGAACTCAAAACGAATGGACGATTCATTTGATGTACAACGTGATCACGTTGGTCTTATTACAGATGGACTTAAAGCATTGTCTGATGGAGGTGAGCTTATTTTCACAAATAATAAGCGTAACTTTAAAATAGATAAAGACGCGATGGAAAAGCTAGGAGTAAAAGCTGTGAATATATCAGAGCAGACTCGAGATAAAGACTTTCAAAGAAACAAACATATTCATAATAGTTGGTTAATTACACGCTTATAGTTGAACAGGGTAAATACCTTCGAGAATCTTATGAAAAAAATATTTAATCTATATAGTAGTGATGGCTGCCATTTGTGCGAAGAAGCATTGCAATTATGTACAAATGTTATGCCTCTAAACCAAGTTAATGTTATTGATATTGTAGAAGATGATAAGCTGGTTGAGCTTTATGGCGTGAGCATACCGGTATTAGAACGATTAGATGAAAACGAAAAAGTAAGCGGCGATAAATTGTTTTGGCCATTTACGCAACAGCAAATAAAAGAGTTGAAAATAAACTAATGGAATTAATTCGAATTTCACAAGGCGAGCTCGCTTTTGGTGAAGATAGTATTTTAGATAAAGCTGATTTAACAGTAAAAACAGGCGAGCGCGTTTGTTTGGTTGGGCGGAACGGAGCGGGTAAGTCATCGTTACTTAAAATACTTAACGGTATGCAAAATTTAGACGATGGCCAAATGCTAATCTCTAACAATGTACGACTTGCCATGTTAGAGCAAGATCCGCCAGAGTCATGTGAAATGACGGTTTTTGACTATGTAGCACAAGGTGTTGAAGAAAACGCTGAGTTAATTAAACAATATCACTATCTTATTGGTATTGTTACTGACGACCCATCAGAAGAAAATCTGAATAAATTATCAGACGTACAACAAAAGTTAGATCAAGCCAACGCATGGCAAGATGAGCAACGCATAGAAAAAGCGCTTTCCACTTTATCGTTAGAAGCCGACAAAATGGTGAGCGATCTTTCCGGTGGTTGGTTACGTAAGCTTGCTTTAGCAAAGGCCTTGGTTAAAGAGCCAGACGTTTTATTGCTAGATGAGCCAACTAACCACTTAGATATAAGTAGTGTGTTGTGGCTTGAACAGTTCTTGAAAGACTTTCAAGGCACTATTGTTTTTATTAGTCACGATAGGGCATTTATCCGAGGTTTATCAACGCGCATTTTAGATTTAGATCGCGGTAAGTTAACGAGTTACCCTGGTAACTACGATGAATATATCGAACAAAAGCAACATGACCTTCAAGTGGAAGCAACGCAAAATGCGTTGTTTGATAAAAAACTTGCTGAAGAAGAGGTATGGATCCGTCAAGGCATAAAAGCGCGTAGAACGCGTAATGAAGGGCGAGTTCGTTCGTTAGAAAAACTTAGATTAGAGCGTCAACAACGACGTGATGTTAAAAAGCAAGGTGACATTAATATATCTCATGGCGATCGCTCGGGTAAGCTAGTGTTTGAGTGTGAAAACCTAGAGATGACGTTTGACAATAAAACGATTATTAAATCTTTAGATTTATTGTTAGTGCGTGGAGACAGGTTAGCCTTAATTGGAGCTAACGGTACGGGTAAGTCGACCTTAATAAAGTTGATTATGGAACAAATTCAACCTACTTCCGGGAAAATGAGAAGTGGTGTTAATTTAGAAGTAGCTTACTTCGACCAACATAGAGAACAACTCGATTTAGATAAAACGGTTCAAGACACCGTAGCGGAAGGCAAGCAAGAAGTTACTATTAACGGTAGAACTCGTCACGTACTTGGTTACCTTCAAGACTTTCTTTTTAGCCCCAAACGAGCGAGAACGCCTGTACGCGCTTTATCGGGTGGAGAAAAAAACCGATTGCTATTGGCACGCTTGTTCCTTAGACCAAGTAACTTACTTATTTTAGATGAACCAACAAACGATCTAGATATCGAAACGCTTGAATTATTAGAAGAAGTCGTTGCAAATTACGCAGGAACCGTTATTTTAGTCAGCCATGATCGAGATTTCGTTAATAACTGTGTAAATACCTGTTTATATTTCGACGGAACTGGGCATATAACTAATATTGTTGGCGGGTACGACGATGTTGATAGTTATATTGCATATAAAGAGAATCAAAGAAAGCAATTAGCTGAGGGCGTTAAGCCCGTTAAAACAGCTGTAAAAGATGTAAAAGCGAAACCTAAAAAGCAACCAGAAAAGAAAAAGCTTTCTTTTAAGGAATCTAAAGAGCTAGAGTCTTTACCTTTAAAAATTGAAGAGTTAGAAGCACTAATAGAAACTCTACAGGAAGAAGTAAATAAACCTGACTTTTTTTCAGGCGATGAGAAATATACGAAGAAAACATTGAACCAGCTTGAAGAAACAGAGTCCAAGCTTGAAGCGACTTATGCTAGATGGCAAGAGTTAGACGAATCATAATAAACTGAGAGTTTAGTAGTTAATGAACAAATTTGTAAAAAAAATACTTGTATTAAATATATGTAGCGCGTTATTTGCGGGTAGTGCTCAAGCAGCAACATATGAAATTACTGAAATTAATACGATTAATAGTCACGACAACACCTTTTTTATCGATGAAAACCTAACTGGGCAATCAGTTTTATTAGCTACTGGCGTAAAGAACTTTACTGTTCAGTATGATTACTTTTCAGATAGCGATCTCGATGCCATTATTCAATTGGCAGAAATACAACACGAGAGAGTTTTTGGTGTTGATAATATTGAAGATCCTGACGCTTTTAAAGAAGCGATGAAATTGGGCACGCCTAGCGATAATGACTATTTATGGGTGTTACGATACATTCAGGCTCAAAAAGGCTTGTTTTCATCACAACAATACGGCGAATCTACCGTTCTTTTAAAAGCATCGGACGAACTTAGTGAAATTGTTGTATTTGATGTGCCGTTTGAAGGTACCGATACGCTAACTCGCTCTACTACTGATACAGTTGCTGGTATTAATAACCGTGGTTGGGTATTCGGTACAGGTACTGCTCCTTATTTACCTGTAGAGTTTACTAACGGTAAAGGTACAGAAGACACGAGTGATGATGAAATTGACAACTATTGGTTGAGAGAGTTTCAAAGTCGAGCTTTTTATACCGTTGATCAAGGCGATACCATTGTCGAAGTTGTTCCACCAGAAACAACTTACGGCGGAATTTCTGCAATTACAGATATGACTGATAGCGGTATTGCAATTGGTTATGCGAGTACGAGTATCTCACAAAGAGCTACTAACCTGATTAATCAAACAACTAATAATTGTAGTGACGATGAAATAAATTCTGAGTTACCCGAAGCTGTGTGTATAGATAATGCGCTTAGAAGATCAGCCTCTCAACTTTATACTATTCAACCAATTAAGTGGCAAATAGATGATAGTGGAAACCTGATTTCTGAGGAAATCTTAAATCACCTGATTACTCCTCATCCTGAAGATACTAGAGCACTCAATACGTTTGCGCAGGCAACCAATGATTTAGGCACTGTTGTTGGTTATGCTGATGGTTGGTTTAAAGAAAATATAACCAACCCAAAAGAGACACAAAGCAGAGGGTATAAATACGCTGTAGTATTTAAAGATGACAGAGTTGTAGAGCTCTACCCTGAACGCAAAGATCACTTGGGTTCTCGTGCAAACGATATTAACAACAATGAAATTATTGTTGGTAGTGTATACAATGGTGCTATAAATCAATTCTATTATGTTGACGCAACTGATATCGATAATATGGAAGTAGTATTCCCGGATACGTTTTTCTCGCAGAGTTCGAGTCAAGGTAAATCCATTAATGATAAAGGTTTCGTCGTAGGTAATGCTGTAGCCGAACATGGTAGTGACCGAACACATGCCTTCTTGTTCGACACAAACAATAACTTGTTTAGTGATTTGAATGACTTTTTACCTTGCGATTCTAAATACACAATCGTTGATGCTAGTGAAATTAATGAAAACAATGAAATACTCGCCACAGCAATTATCGAAGTGAATGTTCAGGACTCTGATGGTAACAATATTTTAGATGATAACGGTGACCCGATTTTAGACCAAGTAGCTGTAGGGGTTAAGTTAAACCCGATTGATGGTGAAATTGAAACGTGTTCTGATGATGGAGAGCCAGACAAAGTTGAGCGCCAAGGAGCGAGTGTTGGTTATTGGGCATTATTGCTTTTATCAATATTAGGTTTAGGTCGTATACGTAATAAAAAATAGTGTGTTAGTTAAATAAAACTATATATAAAAAAGCACCCAAAAGGGTGTTTTTTTATATCTGACAATTGGTAGGTAAACTTTTAGAACGCAGATGTATCAGTAAACAAACCAACTTTTAAATCAGTAGCGGTGTAGATAACTTTTCCGTCTACTTCAACCGTACCGTCTCCAATTCCCATAAATAGTTTACGTTTAATAACGCGTTTAAGTGTTATTCTGTAAGTCACTTTTTTATTGGTTGGTAGAATTTGTCCTGTAAACTTAACTTCTCCTACACCTAGTGCACGTCCTCTTCCAGGGCCGCCAGACCAACCTAAGTAGAATCCAACGAGCTGCCACATTGCATCTAAGCCTAAACAACCAGGCATTACAGGGTCACCTTTAAAGTGACAATCAAAAAACCATAAGTCAGGAGTAATATCTAATTCTGCAACTATCTCACCTTTACCATGCTCACCGCCATTGTCATTAATCGTTACAATGCGGTCCATCATTAGCATGTTGTCTGATGGTAATTTACTATTACCTTCGCCAAACATTTCACCTGTACCAGCTTTTATTAAATCTTCTTTGCTGTATGAATTCTTTTGTTCCATAACTTATGATTCCAACATATTAATCTTTGAATAAATTTAAGGACGCTACTTTAGCGAACACTTGTACACTAAACAACTCTGACTAGTTAAAAATATCGAAAATATTATGTATTTATTGGTTATGCGTAACTATAATGACGGTTTAGCGAGTTTTAGATTGGATTTAATGTGAACTATCCTAAGAAAAAGGCGATGACAAACGCCGAAAAACAAAAAAAATATAGAGAAAGGCAAAAAGAGAAAGGTAAAAAGGAGCTTAGGGGTTACCTATCTCAAGAAGCACTCGAATGTTACGAATTAATTTCTAAACAAACTGAGTGGTCTGACAGTGTAATTTTAAGTAACGCTATTAGATTAACTTATGCTGCATATAAAAATGGGCAAGTCGGTTTATTAAACAGCTGGTTAACTAAAAACAAACTATAACGTTTTGATTATTGAATAACTTTTTATATTGTATAATATTATTTTTATTCAAAAGTCGAAAAAATGTTTTAATTTTATTGTGTTACAGTTAAATTCACATATACTTAGTCGTTAGCTATTTAATAAAATTTAATCGCAAGTTAGGGTGTATTTCCATTGATAAATGTTCTGTTAGTAGATGATCACGAATTGGTTCGTACAGGGATACGTAAAATTCTTGATGAAGTAAAAGGACTTAAAGTTATTGGTGAAGCCTGTACTGGCGAAGAAGCTGTTCAGTTTTGTAGAAAGACAGAACCTGATGTTGTTTTAATGGACATGAATATGCCAGGCATCGGTGGTTTAGAAGCAACTAAAAAAATTATTAGATACGCGCCTGACGTAAAAGTTATCGTGTTAACTGTTTATACTGAAGATCCTATCCCTACCAAAGTTATGCAAATAGGCGCTGCTGGATATTTAACAAAAGGTACTGGCTCAGACGAGATGGTGACTGCAATAAGAGCAGTACACAGTGGTCAGCGTTATATTACTAATTCAGTTGCGCAGCAAATAGCACTTAATCAATTTAAGTCTCCAGATGAAAATCCATTTAATTTGTTATCTGAGCGTGAATTACAAATAATGTTAATGATAACACGCGGCGAAAAAGTACCCGACATATCAGAACAATTAATGCTTAGTACTAAAACAATTAATAGTTATCGTTATAGAATGTTTGAAAAATTGAATGTAAGTAACGACGTTGAGCTAACTCATCTCGCTATTCGACACGGTATGTTAAAAACAGAAAAGCTGTAACCTTGCCTGAACAATCGCTAACTTCTATAAACGAACCTTTTGATCACCAAGCATTTTTAAAATCTGTAAGTGAGCAAGCAGGCGTATATCGTATGTACGATCAGCAAAATGTTGTTATCTATGTAGGTAAAGCTAAAAATCTCAAAAAACGCTTAGCAAGTTATTTTAGAAAAGATGTAGGAAGTAATAAAACTAAAGCGTTAGTGAATAGAATAGCCGTAATTGATGTGACTGTTACACATACGGAAGGTGAAGCGTTAATTCTAGAAAATAATTACATTAAAAAGTACCAGCCTAAATACAATATTCTCCTACGAGACGATAAATCATATCCATATTTACTTATCTCTAGTCATAAACACCCACGGTTAGCCCTTCATCGTGGTGGCAAAAAGGTAAAGGGGGATTACTTCGGTCCGTATCCAACAGTAGGTGCAGTTTGGGAAAGTTTACGGTTAATGCAAAAGCTTTTTCCTTTAAGACAATGTGAAGACAGTTATTACCGAGCACGTACACGACCTTGTCTTCAGTATCAACTAGGCCGGTGTTCAGCACCTTGTGTAGATAAAATATCAAAAGAAGATTACACCGAACAAGTTCAGCTGGCTAAGTTGTTTTTAAAAGGTAAAAACTCCCACGTTATAGAACAACTAGTTCAAAAAATGGAAGTGTCTAGTAAAGAGCTTGCCTTTGAAAAAGCAGCAAAGTTTAGAGATCAAATATCAACATTACGGAAAGTACAACAACAGCAATTTGTTAGTGGCGTGGCTGCAGAACTCGATGTTGTTGGTATACGCCGTATCAGAAGTCTAACGTGTATTCATATCCTCTTTATAAGAGATCAAAAAATACTGGGTAGTAAGAGTTATTTTCCTACAGTTCCCGCCGACACAAGTGAGGGGGAGATCCTTCAAGCCTTTATTAGCCAACATTATTTGGGTGATGACATTAAAACAGCTCGTATTCCTAAAGAAATAGTGATTCCAAATTCTTTTGAGTTACAAAAAGAACTGATGGCATTACTGAGTAAACAAGTTGGTCATGACGTTAAAATATCAGATAACGTGCGTTCTGAAAGAACCCAATATCTTAAGCTGGCGAGAACTAATGCTGAAAATGCATTATTGACTAAAAATAGCGAAAAGGAATCAATTCAAGCGAGATACGCTGCATTAAATGAAGTGTTTGAACTTGAAAACGGTATCAATCGAATGGAATGTTTCGATATTAGTCATACCATGGGGCAACAAACAGTTGCTTCTAATGTAGTGTTTGATAGTAATGGCCCATTAAAAAGTGATTACCGTAGATACAATGTGCACGGTATTACACCAGGTGATGATTATGCTGCAATGGCGTTTGCTCTTAATAAACGATACAGAAATGCGTCAGTTGAAAAAATGCCTGATATTGTTTTTATTGACGGTGGAAAAGGGCAGTTAGCGAAAGCCGAAGAGTTTTTCGCCGACTTAGCATTAGAAAAAGCGCCATTACTCGTTGGTGTAGCAAAAGGCGAATCTCGAAAGCCTGGTTTGGAAACATTAATTTTGGCGGGAAGTCATCAATTAATTTCGTTACCTGCTACTTCGCCTGCTTTACATCTAGTTCAACATATACGAGATGAATCTCATCGTTTTGCCATTGCTGGTCATCGCGCTAAACGACAAAAAGCGAGTAAAAAATCTACGCTAGAGTCAATTCCAGGTATTGGCGCAAAAAAACGACAAGCATTGTTAAAGTACCTTGGTGGATTACAAGAGGTGTTAACTGCAGATGTTGCAACATTAGAAAAAGTTCCTGGTATAAGTCATGTTCTTGCACAAAATATTTATGACGCGTTGCATGACAACTAGATGAAAATCTGTGAGAATGGTTGCAATTAAAAGCTGTATTTAATTGAAGCTATATTATGTGGACTATTCCCAATCAAATTACGTTATTTCGAATTGTTTTAATACCCGTTTTCATTCTCGTTTTTTATTTACCCGTTAGTTGGAATCACTTTGGTGCGTTTGTTGTTTTTTGGTTTGCAGCAATAAGTGACGCGTTAGATGGGTATTTAGCTCGCAAGTTAAATCAATCTTCTTCATTTGGCGCATTTATTGACCCTGTCGCTGATAAGCTTATGGTTGTTTGTGCGCTTGCAATGTTAATTCAAGACTACAACGTATGGTACATCACTATTTCTGGTGCATTGATGATCTCACGAGAAGTATTCATTAGTGCGTTGCGCGAATTTATGTCGTCGCGAGGTAAAAGGGACGAAATTGCAGTGTCGAGCATGGGTAAATATAAAACCGCGGCACAAATGCTAGGTATTATGGGGTTAATTTGGCAACCTAATTACGATATTCCTTTAATATTATTTAATTTTCCACACGAAATTTTGATGTTTTTGGCATATGGGTTCTATTCTTTAGCAACAGTTTTAACATTTATGTCTATGATGAACTACTTTAAAGCGGCTTGGCCTGAACTAAAAGCCAATAATTAGACGTTATTTTATTGAAACAAGCTAAAAAAACAGCATATTAGACGCTTTTTAAGCAGTCGAAATAAAATTGAAATTAAATAGTTGACTCAACATAATATCAATGTAAAATGCGTTTCCAGTTGACAGGGAGTCAACAGATGAAGCGGCTGTAGCTCAGTTGGTAGAGCATCACGTTGCCAACGTGAATGTCACGAGTTCGAGTCTCGTTAGCCGCTCCAATTTCTTTTTAAGAGAAAATTCTAAGGAATACTACCTCAACTCGTAGTTAATGAAACGGCGGGTTGGCAGAATGGCTATGCAGCGGATTGCAAATCCGTGGACCTCGGTTCGACTCCGGGACCCGCCTCCATAATGCCCGGGTGGTGGAATTGGTAGACACAAGGGATTTAAAATCCCTCGCTGGTAACAGCGTGCCGGTTCAAGTCCGGCCCCGGGTACCATTTCATTATTGCAGGTTGGGTAAGTAGTACTATGTATTGGCATACATAGAATTAGTAAAAGTTTCTAAGCGGCTGTAGCTCAGTTGGTAGAGCATCACGTTGCCAACGTGAATGTCACGAGTTCGAGTCTCGTTAGCCGCTCCAACTTTTACAAAATTAGTAAGATAAACTTACATGCGAAGCGGCTGTAGCTCAGTTGGTAGAGCATCACGTTGCCAACGTGAATGTCACGAGTTCGAGTCTCGTTAGCCGCTCCAATTTCTCACTTAGGTGAAGTAGGGAACCAATCTCTACTATAAAAAAGCTTATCCCGATGCCCGGGTGGTGGAATTGGTAGACACAAGGGATTTAAAATCCCTCGCTGGTAACAGCGTGCCGGTTCAAGTCCGGCCCCGGGTACCATTAAGTAATCCATATTTATTATTAATTTGTTGTTAGCAGCCTTTGTTAATTACAGAGTAGTGTACCAATCATTACTATAAAAATACCTTCTCGATGCCCGGGTGGTGGAATTGGTAGACACAAGGGATTTAAAATCCCTCGCTGGTAACAGCGTGCCGGTTCAAGTCCGGCCCCGGGTACCATTCTATTATTTTCCTATGCAACTACTTGCTCTTTAAAATGTAATGTTAGCTAAGTTTTCATGTTGTGGTAAATCCATCGCTATTTGCTAAACTTATTGTATTACAACGCTACAGAGTTTTTCATGAAAACGAACATACTACTTTATTTGATGTTTAGTATTGTTTTTACATACTCGTGCTTTAGTTCTGCAAATAATCTTGTTCTTCTTAAAGATAATAATGCCCCTGTTTTACGGTTTGATCCCTCTGGATCTAATGCGTGGTACCCGTATTATATTAATAATGGGGAGTATCCTGGAATTGTTCCTGAATTATTAGATGAAATTTTAAAAGCTGCAAACATAAAAGGGGTTAAACGTACTTTTCCTCCTATGCGCACTAACTATGCTTTAAAAAAAGGTGAAATTGATTTTGATTTGGTGAATCTAGATTGGTTACCTGAATCTGAAAGTGTAGATGCTTTTGTATTTACTGATGGCATACTCAGAATAAAAGAATATGTAGTGGTGAAAAAAGGTAGCGAGCTAACAAAGCAACATTCACCACGAGAAAACATGGGAACTGTTAGAGGGTATTATTACCACAACGATACCGAGTTTAATCGAGTTGATTTTTCATCTGAAAAAGAATTAATTATGGCACTTAAATTGGGTCGAGTTGAAAAGATTATATGTGGTGATATGCCGGCATTGTATTGGTCGCAACAACTTAATATACCTATATCTTTTAGCGAGCTTCATTCTGATGGTGATTTGAGGCTCAGGTTGCGAAAAGAATTAAGTTATTTGTTACCCAGACTTAATCAGGCAATAAAACAACTAAACGAACAAGGAAGGCTTAATCAAATTATAGAGCACTATATTGATGAGTCTTTTCTACGTTAGTGATATAGAAAGCAATGCGACATTAATTTACAATCCGCATTAACGCCGCGATACTAAGTTACCAATTTTTACGATTTTTAAACTCGCGATGCTGGTCAATCTCGTGAGTTTGATTGTACGCCTTTATCCGTTGATTTTTACCCATAAAGGTTCGTATTTGATAGTAGGCTTCTCGTAATAAAGCTAAGCCGTCTGAACCATGCCAACTTCTGTTGTATAATTTTTTGCACGCGGCGACAGCGTCAGGATTTTGTTTTATTATTTCTGCAGCTAGCTCCTCAGCTCGTTCGATCGGATCTTCAGATACATAGGTGATCATACCAAGTTTATTTGCTTCAATACCGTTTAACTCTTTACCGGTCATCGCAAGTTCTTTTGTCACATCTAATGTCATGTGTTTTTTAAAAGCGACGGTTCCACCCATGTCAGGTATTAATCCCCATTTACTTTCTAAAATTGCGATGGACGCATCTGGTGTCGATATTCTAAAGTCAGCGCCAAAGGCTATTTGTAATCCTCCACCCCAACATCTTCCGTGAATTGCTGCAATAACAGGAACAGGCACCTGAGCCCATCCCGTAGATATAAACTGAGCTAAGTTTGCTTGCCATGGATGCCATTTAAACAGCAGCTTAGCAGCGCTTGACCCAGATTTAAATAAACTAACATCTAAGCCCGAACAAAAGTCGTTACCGTCGCCAGATAGTATTATTGCTCTTATGCTTCGGTTTTTCTTAAGCGATTTAATGGTATTTTTTATCGCTGTGAACATAGCCATATCGATAGCATTTTTCTTGTCTGCTCTGTTTAATTTCACATAAGCTATTTTATTTTTTATGTTAACGGAAACGCGGTTATTGTTAGACATATTTGCTCGCTTTTAGTTAGTAACTTATTTATTGGTACGACCAGTTATTAAGTTAAACAATGTTCTCTGTTAAGTCTAGTATTCTGTTCCTTAATTTCAGCTTAATATTGAAATAACAATTCATTGATCTCGCCTTAATGTCTAGTCATTGCCTTTTTAATGAAATTACAAATCAACGAAGCATATATTCCATGATATGATTTTATAAAATTTCTTATGGTTAGTAATAATGAAGAGTATTCCTGTTTTAGTTTCTGCCGTTGGTTTGTCGGTCTTTAGTTTAGTTGGTTGTTCCGATAATGTAGGAAAAGTAAGTTTAGGCATGTTTACAACTAAAGATGTAGTGATTGAAGCAAAGCAAGATCCTATTGTTACGGGCGTGACTTGTCATATCAGCCATGTCGAAGCAGATTTAGATTTTAGTGATCCGTCAGATATGTCTATCGCGTGTCGACAAACCGGTGAGTTCAATCAAGAACAGTTAAGCAAGATAGATCGTTCAAAAAACGGCGAGATTGTTTTTAAGCAATCCAAAAGTATTTTATTTAAAAGCTTAAAGGTACGTAGAATTTATGATGAAGAACATAAAACATTAATCTACTTGTCGTATTCAACCAAAGAGTCTAGTGGTAGTCATCATCACTCTGTGTCGACAGTTGCTCTATACAATACCAAAGCATGGGATTGGGCCCAGTCACATAAAAATGATAAATAATAAGAATGAATATATAAATGAAAATATTAGATTTATTTACATCTAAACCTCTGTTAGAAGAGGGCGTTCAGCGTTGGTTAGTTGATACATATTCTTGGGCGATTGAGCAATTTAACGGTGATTTACTTAAACACGAGAGCAAACTTGTTTTGCCTACGAATGAATTTTTTCCTGGTAGGGTATCAAGTGTTCATGAAATGGCGGAGCGTGTTTTCGAACAAACGGTAAAGTACGCTGGTATGCAAAATTGGCCTTTAAAGCTGGTAGCGCCTAACGTTGCTACAAATACTCAAATTCCAGCGCTGACTTGTAGTCGTTTGTTACGAGGTGATTCAGCTCATATTGTTATCACTCAAAACGAAGGAAGTATGATTGAAATTGGCTATAACCCCGCGCAAGTTAATCAACCGCAAGACCTAGTGTCATCTTTTGCACAGGTACTTGCAACGTTACTTGTTTATCAAGCGCCAACTTTACCGCCAGGGGGGAAAGATAACATTCCTCAAGCCATTGATCTTGTCGCGTGCTTTATGGGGTTTGGTGTTATTTTCGTTAACACAGCGTTCCAGTTTAAAGGAGGTTGTGGAAGTTGTAATAATCGATTTGCTAACCGTCAGTCAACACTTACAGAACTAGAAACTGTTTATAGTTTAGCGTTATTTTGTTTACTTAAAAGTGTTGATAAATCGAAAGTTTTACCTCATTTAAAAGGTCATCTTAGAAGTACGTTTAAAAAAGCACTTAAAGAATTAGGTAAAGAAAAAGAGCAACTTGAACCGGTAGCTTTACTGTCATTAATTAACTAGTAAAATAGTTCAAGTATCTGCTATAAAGTTATATTTACGTTAAGTTATTTACGAAATTGATAAATTTAAGAATTTTTACGAATTAAGGTCTACAGTTATTAATAGATAAATCAAAAACAAAAATAGGCAAGTGATATGGAATCATTACAAGTTAAAGACTACATGAACCATTACCCAGTAACATTTACGCCGGAAATGGTTGTACAAGAAGCTTCATTAAGGTTTTTAAAAACTAAACAAATTGGTGGGCCAGTAATAGACGCTGATCATCAACTTATTGGTTTTTTGTCAGAAAGTGATGTTCTGTCGAAAATGATCGATTCAATTTATTACAACGAACATTTTGCCTATGTTGCTGAACTTATGCGTAAAGATGTACTTACCGTAAAACCTTATGACAGCGTGATTGAGTTAGGTCAAACAATGTTAACCAATAAACCTAAGGTTTACCCTGTGGTTGATGACGATGGTAATTTGTTAGGTACAATTTGTCGAAACGATGTATTGCATGCGATAGATAAACATATTCGTTCAGGCGAAAGCTTAGATAAAATAAGTCATAAATCAACTGCTTAAAATTATATTACTTAAAATCAATTCAATTGAGCTTACTGCGCTTTATTTCATAAACTGGTATTATATGGGTAATATCAATATGTAATAGAGCGCATCGTGTCGTCAGAAGTAAGTTCAAATCCTGTACCGTCAATC
Organism: Colwellia sp.; assembly: GCA_020630795.1. Classification (GTDB taxonomy): domain Bacteria; phylum Pseudomonadota; class Gammaproteobacteria; order Enterobacterales; family Alteromonadaceae; genus Pseudocolwellia. The sequence continues at coordinate 3,966 of JAHDIK010000017.1, read as the reverse complement.
CAATCTCTTTTTGACTTGTTACCTAATGTTAAAGGTAGTGACAGAAGTCGAATTAAGAGCCGTTTAATTAATAGTAAAAAATTAAAAGACGGTGATAAGAAAAACAATGCGTTACGTAATATCGCCTCGTTAATCGAACGTTCACTTGTAAATAAGCAAACCAAGTTAAGTAATCTTCCGAAAATTTCTTATCCAGATACGCTACCCGTTTCTCAAAACGTCGACAAAATCGCTGAAACCATCAAAAAAAATCAAGTTGTTATAATTGCCGGCGAAACAGGTTCAGGAAAAACAACCCAAATTCCTAAAATTTGTTTGGAATTAGGTCGAGGTATTGAGGGAATAATTGGTCACACACAACCAAGGCGTATTGCAGCACGCACTGTAGCAACACGTATTGCTGAAGAGCTTAATACAAAGCTTGGTACGTCGGTTGGTTATAAAGTTAGATTCAATGACATGGTTGATGAGCATAGTCATATAAAGTTGATGACAGATGGTATTTTATTAGCTGAAATGCAAACTGACCGTTTGTTACGGCAGTACGACACGTTAATTATTGATGAAGCTCATGAACGTAGTTTAAACATTGATTTTATATTAGGTTATGTAAAACAAATACTACCTAAAAGACCTGATCTTAAAGTTATCATCACGTCTGCAACCATTGATCCAGAACGTTTTTCAAAACACTTTAATGATGCGCCAATTATAGAAGTGTCGGGTAGAACATTCCCTGTAGATATTTTATATCGACCGCTTAACGAACATCAATCGCCTGATGCCCACAGCCAAAAAGATGATATAGACGTAATTTCAGGGATTTTAAATGCTGTTGATGAGCTGAGTGATATAAGTCATGGGGATATTCTCATATTCCTTAACGGTGAACGTGAGATACGAGATACCGCGTCAGCATTAGAAAAAGCTAATTTACGTCATACTAATATTTTACCATTATATTCTCGTTTAACTGTTCAAGAACAAAACAAAATATTTCAACCTCACAGTGGTCGAAACATAGTATTGGCCACTAACGTTGCTGAAACGAGTTTAACGGTTCCAGGTATTAAATATGTTATTGATCCAGGGACAGCTCGAATATCTCGCTATAGCTATCGAACCAAAGTTCAGCGCTTGCCAATTGAAGCTATTTCTCAAGCGAGTGCTAATCAACGTTCTGGACGTTGTGGTAGGGTATCAGCGGGTGTTTGTATTCGTTTATATTCGGAAGAAGACTTTTTAGGTAGACCAGAGTTCACTGATCCTGAAATTGTACGTACCAATTTAGCAACTGTAATACTGCAAATGCTGTCGTTAGATTTAGGAAGTATTAGTGACTTTCCATTTGTACAACCGCCTGATGGAAGAAACATAAACGACGGTGTAAAGTTATTAGAAGAACTTGCCGCAATATCGTACCAAAAAAGCAATACACAACAGTCTACAAAGTTGACCAAAGTAGGACGTTTACTGTCTAAGTTTTCAATTGATCCTAGGTTATCTAAAATGATACTCACGTCAATCGATCTTGGTTGTATTGAACAAGTACTGATTATTGTTAGTGCGCTTAGTATTCAAGACCCACGCGAACGACCACATGAAAAACAACAAGCTGCTGATGAAAAACATAATCGATTTAAAAACAAAGAATCAGATTTTATTACGCTGTTGAATTTATGGAATTATATTACCGATCAGCAAAAAGCATTAAGCAGTAATCAATTTCGAAAAATGTGCCAAAAAGAATATATAGCGTATATGCGTATACGCGAATGGCAAGATATCTATAGTCAATTAAAATCTACACTAAAAGACTTGAACATTCCGGTTACGCGTATCGATACGGAAGACGAAAGTAAACTAGATATTGTACACCAGTCGGTGCTTTCAGGCTTGTTAAGTCATATTGGTCAACTAGACGAAAACCGCGAATATAAAGGCGCTCGTGGCAGTAAATTTTATATATTTCCTGGCTCAGGAGTAGCTAAAAAATCGCCTAAATGGATCATGGCTTCTGAACTTGTGGAAACGAGCCGATTGTTTGCAAGAATGGTTGGTAAAATAGAGGCGAGTTGGATAGAACCACTTGCCGAACACCTCATTAAAAAAAGTTATAGCGAACCTCATTGGGAGAAAAAACAAGGTGCTGTAATGGCGTACGAGCAAGTGTCGCTGTACGGTCTTATATTGATCGCTAAAAGAAAAGTTAACTTCAAAAATATTGAACCTGACACGTGTAGAGATATTTTTATACGCGAAGCGCTGGTGAATGGCGACAGTACTATTAATGAAGCCTTTTACCGAGACAATAAAAAGCTTGTTAGTGATATAGAAAATTTAGAGAAAAAGGCTCGTCGTAAAGACTTTTTAATTGATGAACAGCATTTAGTGGAGTTTTACGCAAACAAATTGCCAGATACGGTAAATTGTCAGCGTAGTTTTCTATCATGGTGGAAAAAAGAAAAGCAGAACAATAGTAAATTACTCAATTTCACTAAAGCATTTTTACTTAATGAAACATCAGAAGAGTTATCAAAAACAGAGTATCCAGATACATGGCAACAGGGAAATTTAACATTACCTTTGCAATACCACTTCACACCTGGAGATATTGATGACGGCATTAGTGTTGTTATTCCTATTGGTATTTTAAACCAAGTACAAGACCATGGCTTTGACTGGTTGATTCCTGCGTTACGTTTAGAGCTTGTTGTAGCACTTATAAAAGGGCTACCTAAATCATTACGACGTAATTTTGTACCCGCTCCAAATTACGCTCAAGCCTGCGTGTCTGCCATGACAGATACAGATAAACCTTTAGTTGAAGTGTTAGAAAAACAATTGCTTAGAATGACAGGAGTTAAAATACCTGAGGATTCATGGACCAATATAGAATTACCTGTTCATTTAACAATGAACTTTAAAGTACTGAATGAGAAGAACAAGTTAGTTCAGCAGGGAAGAAACTTAGATGAACTAAAACTTGCACTTCAAGGCAAGGTGAAACAATCGATCAAAAAAGTTGCTGATAAAGGTATAGAAAGAGCAGATATTTCTACATGGGACTTCAACTCGTTACCTAGTGGTTACGAAAAGAAAGTAGCTAATATAACGATTAAAGCTTTTCCAGCGCTTGTTGATAAAAATAAATCAGTTGCTATTGAGCTATTTGAACAAGAGGATATTGCTGAACAAGCTATGCTTAAAGGTGTTAGTCGTCTTGTATTGTTGAATATCCCATCACCTATCAAATATTTACAAGAAAAACTGCCTAATAAAGCAAAGCTAGGTTTATATTTTAATCCATTTGGCTCTATAACAGACTTACTTCAAGATTGTATTGTTGCAGCTTGTCAGCACCTAATTATAGAACATGGGGCCTTACCTAGAACCGAGAGTGAGTTTATAAAGGTAAAAGATTTTGTTAGAGCAGAAATCGCAGATTGTGTATTGAAAGGCGCGATTAAAGTAGAGAAAGCCTTATCTACAACCCATGATATTCGTAAAAAACTTAAAGGCAACGTAAGTTTAAACATTATTCAATCGCATGGTGATGTTAAGGCCCATCTTGAAAAGTTAGTGTTTAAAGGTTTTGTTAGTGCTTCAGGTCATCAAAAACTTGATGATATAAACCGTTATTTACAAGCAATTATTAGACGATTAGAAAAACTCCCTGTAGACCCAAATCAAGATCGTTTAAAAATGATTGAAATTGAAAAAGTAGAAAAAGCGTATCAAGATGTAATCAATAAACAAAAGAAAGGGCAACCATTACCACAAGCACTTAGCGATATTGTATGGATGATTGAGGAGCTTAAAGTATCTTTATATGCTCAGAACCTAAAAACACCATATCCTGTTTCAAGTAAACGGGTATTAAATCGTTTAAAAGAGTTTTAACAGCTTTGTGGACCCTGTAACACATTTTGTGTAACTACCAAGTTTAAATAACATCTTTTAAAC
>JAHDIK010000016.1 GCA_020630795.1 Colwellia sp. | reverse complement strand
AATCATGGACTAATATCGAGTAATCGATAGTTTATGTGAAAAGGTCGCGAAAGCGGCCTTTTTTGTATCTACTAAAAACCACGATTTGTTATATCTGTTAATTTCTTTTTTATATACGCCTTCTCAACGATATTATGCGACAGCGTAATAGCTCTTTTATAAGCCTCAATAGCCTGTTGTGTTTTATTTATATGTAGGTAAAGCTGAGCCTGTGCCAAGTAAAAGGGAGGATAGTCTAATAATCTATCTTCAATCAATTTAAGTGTGGTTTGTGCACCACTATAGTTATTCAACATCATATCAGCAACAGCTTTATTGAGTTGAACAACGGGGGAGTATTTGTAAGTTAAGAGCTTGTTATAGAGTAAACAGATTTGTTGCCAATCGGTAGTACTATAGCTGGCTGCTTGACTATGAAGACCTGAGATTGCAGCTTCTATATGATAATTAGTTACTTCGCCCATACGCAAAGATTTTTTTAAAAGCATATCTGCTTCTTGTATCGCATGTTGATCATAAAGGCTTCTATCATGCTCCTCTAAAGAGATAACATAGTGTTCGGAACGTGCATTGCTTCGGGCATCGGTAAATAACATTAATGATAAAAGAGCAATACATGCGGAGTTTGCATGATAATGACGAGAGGTAAGTTTCAGCATGAAAATTGCCTGCTTACATATTTGATTGCATAACAATTTACTCCCAGAGCTGGAATGATAGCCTTCATTAAAGATGAGATAGAGCGCTTGTAGTACTGCTGAAAGCCGTTTTTGAAGTTTATCTCTTGGAGGTAAATCTAAGCTTATTTGATTTGCACTTATTTTGCGTTTGGTACGCGTTAAACGCTGTTCTAGTGCTTTTTCTGATATAAGAAGTACTCTTGATATATCGTTCAGATTAAAGCCCATTACGAGCTTTAGTGTCATTAATAATTGATTCTCCAATTTTATCGCTGGATGGCAGCAAATAAAGATAAGCTTAAGTACTTCATCACCTGTAATGTTGTCGTCAATATTAACGCTTTCTGCTAAGAGGTATTCGAGTTCAACGGAGGTTTGAGGTTTCTCTTTGCGTAATAGATCAATCGCTTTATTAGACCCAACCTTAATCAGCCAAGCTTGTGGTGATTTAGGTATTTCTTTTTCCCAATGGCTAAGCGCAGCAATATTTGCTTCTTGTAGAGCGTCTTCAGCTAACGGGATATCACCTAGTTTATTTATTAAATATGCTAATGTACTACCATAGTGCTGTTGAATCAGCTGCTCTATATCCATAATTGTCGTGATTGCTATTCAATAACCATGATCGGTCTTACTTCTACACAGCCATCTTTAGCTGATGGTATACGAGAAGCAATATCAATGGCTTCATCTAAAGAGGATGCCTCAATAAGATAATAGCCACCCAATTGCTCTTTGGTTTCAGCAAAGGGGCCATCCGTTATGAGCGTTTCGCCGTTTCTTACACGCACTGTTGTTGCAGTTTCAGTGGGTAGAAGAGCTTCTCCGCCAATATGGTTGCCTGACGCTTCAATCTCTTCTGTAAATGTATGATATTCGGCAAACAATGCCTGGTTAGCTTGCTCATCCCGTTTTGCTGCTAGAGTTTCGGCTTCAAATATTAAGCATAGATATTTCATAATCGTTATCCTTTAATGATTTAATTAATTTAGTGGTTCGTTATTAAGACGTAATAAATTACTTATTCCCGACAATTATTTAAACTTATTTGAATAAACAGTATAACAACATAAAATTTACGCATAAAAAAGCCCCGCATCTGCGAGGCTCTTTAATTTTCAAATTAACTATTAGTTAATCGTTACTTCTTAGCGTTACGCTCTTTAACTTCAGCGATAACTGTTTCAGCAACATTGTTAGGACAAGGCATGTAGTGTGAGAATTCCATAGAGAATTGACCACGACCAGATGTCATTGTACGTAACGACCCGATGTAACCGAACATTTCTGAAAGAGGTACGTCAGCTTTAATACGAACACCTGTAGAAGCTGGCTCTTGATCTTTGATCATACCACGACGACGGTTAAGGTCACCGATAACATCACCAACGTGATCTTCAGGAGTAAATACATCAACCTTCATGATAGGTTCGATTAATTGTGCACCAGCCTTTGGAATTGATTGACGGAAAGCGCCTTTAGCTGCAATTTCGAACGCAACAGCAGATGAATCAACTGCGTGGAAACCACCATCGTATAATTCAATTTCAACGTCAAGAACAGGGAAACCAGCAAGTACACCTTCTTCCATCATGCTCTTAAAGCCTTTCTCAACAGCAGGGAAGAATTCTTTAGGAACGTTACCACCAACAACTGATGATGTGAAAACGAAACCTGAACCTGGTTCGCCTGGCTTGATGCGGTAATCAATTTTACCGAATTGTCCAGAACCACCTGATTGTTTCTTATGTGTGTACGAATCTTCAATTGCTTGTGTGATAGTTTCACGGTAAGCAACTTGTGGCTTACCAACAACCAAATCAACACCGTATGTACGCTTAAGAATATCTACCTTGATATCTAAGTGCAATTCACCCATACCACGTAGAATTGTTTCACCTGAATCTTCGTCAGTTTCAACTTTAAATGTAGGATCTTCTGCAACCATTTTACCAATTGCAACACCCATTTTCTCAGAACCACCTTTGTCTTTAGGTGCAACAGCGATTGAAATTACTGGTTCTGGGAATACCATCGCTTCAAGAGTACATGGGTTTTTAACATCACATAACGTGTGACCTGTTTGAACGTTCTTCATACCAACAATAGCTAGTATGTCACCTGCTTGAGCAGATGTAAGTTCAGTACGATCTTCAGCTTGCATTTCAACCATACGGCCAATACGCTCAGTTTTACCTGTGAATGAGTTAAGAACAGTATCACCTTTATTAAGTGTACCAGAGTATACACGTACGAAAGTAAGTGCACCGAAACGGTCATCCATTATCTTAAATGCTAATGCACGGAATGGTTCGTCTGCATCAACTAAAGCGAATTCACCAGTTGGTTCACCTTCTTCATCAGTTAATGGTTGAGGTGGTACTTCAGTTGGAGATGGTAAGTAATCAACAACAGCATCAAGAAGAAGTTGCATACCTTTGTTTTTGAATGCAGAACCACAGTATGTAGGGAAGAACATTAGCTCGTTTGTACCTTTACGGATACATGCTTTAATTTGCTCTTCTGTAGGAGTTAATTCACCTTCAAGGTATTCCATTAATAATTCTTCGTCTGCTTCTAATGCCGTTTCAATCATTTCTTCACGGTAAGCTGCAGCATCGTCAACCATATCTGCTGGAATATCTTCTACTTTGTAGTTTTCAGGTTGGCCTGAATCATCCCAGATGTATGCTTTTTGAGATAGAACATCTACAACACCTACGAAATCATCTTCTTCACCAATTGGTAAAGTCATTACTAGAGAACGAGCACCAAGTACGTTTTCTACTTGGTCTTTAACACGGTAGAAGTTTGCACCTAAACGGTCTAACTTGTTAACGAAAATTAAGCGAGCTACTTTAGAGTCGTTAGCGTAACGCCAGTTAGTTTCTGATTGAGGCTCAACACCACCAGAACCACAGAATACACCGATACCACCATCAAGAACTTTTAATGAACGGTATACTTCAACTGTGAAGTCAACGTGACCAGGAGTATCGATAACGTTGAAACGGTGCTTTTTCCACTCACATGTAACAGCAGCAGATTGGATAGTAATACCGCGCTCAGCTTCTTGTTCCATGAAATCAGTTGTTGATTCACCATCATGTACTTCACCAATTTTATGGATCATACCTGTAAGTTTCAAAATACGTTCAGTTGTCGTTGTTTTACCAGCATCAACGTGAGCGAAGATACCTATATTTCTGTATTTAGCTAAATCTGCCATTACTTTACTCTATTTTAAGTTCTACTAAAAAAGTGGAATTGTTGAAAATTTGCGCGCGAGTATACCACTACTAAAAAAAGATCTATATAAAAAATTAGTGAACACTAGAAAATAGTAGGATTGTATTGGTGAAATATGGCGGGCGTATAAATAAATCTAGCTTATATATAGATAAGTGATAACTCAGTTTGGGGAATTAATGTGGATTTAAATGACAGCTAGCATATATGCGAGTACCCCATAGACGTAATGTCAAATCTATTTATACAGTAATGATAATAAAGAATGTATTTTACTTGCATACAAAACGTACTTATGTATAATACGCGCTCCACGTTGAGCTATGCTTTCGTGTATATCGGTTAAATAGTATGTTTTTTGTTTAACCTACAGCAATTCCGATTTGGAATTGAATGGTAAATTTAGCGACACTCCCCCCTTTAATATTAATGAAAGGTGATGGGCTGTGTTTTGTTGTTCTTTAAAATGGGGATTTGATTAATGTCAAATCAAAGAATTCGCATTCGTTTGAAAGCGTTCGATCATCGTTTGATTGATCAATCAACAGCTGAAATCGTAGATACAGCTAAGCGTACTGGCGCGCAGGTTCGTGGTCCAATTCCACTTCCTACACGTAAAGAACGTTTTACTGTTTTGATTTCTCCACACGTTAACAAAGACGCTCGTGATCAGTACGAAATTCGTACTCACAAACGTCTGATTGATATCGTAGAGCCAACTGAAAAGACTGTAGACGCTTTAATGCGTTTAGACCTTGCAGCTGGTGTTGACGTTCAAATCAGCTTGGGTTAATAGGAGTTTTAACATGACTATAGGTCTAGTTGGACGTAAAGTGGGTATGACTCGCATCTTCACAGAAGATGGTGTATCTACTCCTGTAACCGTCCTAGAAGTTGAAGCGAACCGTGTTGCTCAGGTTAAAACTGTTGACAATGATGGTTATTCAGCGCTTCAAGTTACTACGGGTAGCAAAAAAGCTAATCGTATTAACAAGCCAACAGCCGGACATTTCGCTAAAGCTGGTATCGAAGCAGGTCGTGGCCTGTGGGAATTCCGCTTAAACGAAAACGAAGGTGAAGGTCTTGAAACTGGCAGTGAAATCACTGTTGAGTTATTCAACGACACGAAATTAGTAGACGTAACCGGAACTTCGAAAGGTAAAGGTTTCCAAGGTGGTATTAAGCGTTGGAATTTCTCAATGCAAGATGCTACTCACGGTAACTCTATCTCTCACCGTTCAAACGGTTCTATCGGCCAGTGTCAAACACCAGGTCGCGTATTTAAAGGCAAAAAAATGTCTGGTCACATGGGTGCTGCGAAAGTAACTACGCAAAACCTTGAATTGGTTCGCGTTGACGCTGAACGTAACTTGCTTCTTATTAAAGGTGCAGTTCCGGGCGCAATCAACGGTAACGTAATCATTAAACCAGCTGTTAAAGCCTAACGTCCGGGAGATTTGTGATGGAATTAGCATTAAAAGACGCTTCAGGCGCTCTTCAAGTTTCTGAAACAACTTTTGGACGTGAGTTTAATGAAGCACTAGTACACCAAGTAGTTGTTGCATATGCAGCAGGTGCTCGTGCAGGTACTCGCGCTCAAAAAACTCGTTCAGAAGTTAGCGGTGGCGGCAAGAAGCCTTGGCGTCAAAAAGGTACTGGCCGTGCTCGTGCTGGTACAACTCGTGGTCCAATTTGGCGTTCTGGTGGCGTAACATTCGCTGCTAAACCTCAAGATCATAGCCAAAAAGTTAACCGTAAAATGTACCGTGGTGCTATTGCTAGCATCTTATCTGAGTTAGTTCGTCAAGAACGCTTAGTAGTGGTAGAAAATTTTGCTGTTGAAACACCAAAAACTAAAGAGTTAGTAGCTAAGCTTAACGGTTTGGAGTTAAAAGACGTATTAATCGTTACTCCAGAAGTTGATGAGAACTTGTTCTTATCAGCACGTAACTTATATAAAGTTGACGTTCGTGATGTAGACGGTATTGACCCAGTTAGTTTAGTTGGTTTCGAAAAAGTTTTGATGACTGCTACTGCAGTTAAGCAAATTGAGGAGATGTTATCATGATAAACGAAGAACGTTTGTTGAAGGTGCTTTTAGCGCCAAACATTTCTGAGAAAAGCACTATGGCTGCTGAAGCAAACAACACGGTTGTTTTCAAAGTTGCTACTACTGCTACTAAAGCTGAAATCAAAGCTGCCGTAGAGAAACTTTTTGAAGTTTCTGTTGAAGGTGTTCGCACACTAAATGTTAAAGGTAAGGTTAAGCGCACTGGTGCTCGTCTTGGTCGTCGTAACGACTGGAAGAAAGCTTACGTAACTCTTGCTGAAGGCAGCGACATCGACTTCGTCGGCGCGGAATCATAGGAGCAGTTAAAATGGCTATAGTAAAATGTAAACCTACTTCTCCGGGTCGTCGCCACTTAGTTAAAGTGGTTAACTCTGAGTTGCATAAAGGTAAGCCTTACGCACCATTATTAGACACTAAGTCTAAGTCAGGTGGTCGTAACAACAACGGTCGTATTACAGTTCGTCACATTGGTGGTGGTCATAAGCATCATTACCGTATGATTGACTTCAAACGTAATAAAGACGGTATCCCTGCAAAAGTAGAACGTTTGGAATATGATCCAAACCGTACTGCTAACATCGCATTAGTTTTATATGCAGATGGTGAGCGTCGTTACATCTTAGCCCCTAAAGGCTTAAAAGCTGGTGATCAAATCCAGTCTGGTGTTGATGCTCCAATTAAAGCAGGTAACACATTACCACTTCGCAATACTCCATTAGGTAGTGTTGTACACGCAATTGAACTTAAGCCAGGCAAAGGTGCTCAAATCGCACGTGCTGCTGGTGCTTACGCTCAGTTAGTAGCTAAAGATGGAGCTTACGTAACTTTACGTCTTCGTTCTGGTGAAATGCGTAAAATTGAGTCTGATTGTCGTGCTACATTAGGTGAAATTGGTAACTCTGAACACATGCTTCGCTCATTGGGTAAAGCAGGTGCATCAAGATGGCGCGGTGTTCGTCCTACAGTTCGTGGTGTTGCCATGAACCCAGTAGACCATCCACACGGTGGTGGTGAAGGTAAAACTTCAGGCGGTCGTCATCCGGTATCACCTTGGGGTGTACCAACTAAGGGTTACAAGACTCGTTCAAACAAGCGTACTGATAAGTTTATCGTACGTCGTCGTACTAAATAGTACTAACTAAGTAAAGAGGATTCACCATGCCACGTTCTCTCAAGAAAGGTCCATTTATTGACCTGCACTTGTTGACGAAGGTAGAGAAAGCTCTGGAAAGCGGGAATAAAAAGCCAATTAAAACTTGGTCCCGTCGTTCAATGATCATTCCTAACATGATCGGATTGACCATAGCTGTCCATAATGGCCGTCAACACGTACCTGTATTTGTAACTGATGAAATGATCGGTCACAAATTAGGAGAATTTGCACCAACTCGTACTTACCGTGGCCATGTCGCGGATAAGAAAGCGAAAAGATAAGGGGAAATTAAATGGAAGCTATTGCTAAACATAAATTTGCCCGTGGTTCTGCTCAAAAAGCACGTTTAGTTGTGGATCAAATCCGCGGCTTACACGTTGAAAAAGCGCTTGAAATTTTAAACTACAGCAACAAATCAGCTGCTGTTTTAGTTAAAAAAGTTCTTGATTCAGCAATTGCTAACGCTGAGCATAACGAAGGTGCAGATATTGATGAACTAATCGTTAAAACCATTATGGTTGACGATGGTCCAACAATGAAGCGTATTAGACCTCGTGCGAAAGGTCGTGCCGATCGCATAATTAAGCGTACAAGCCACATCACTGTGATTGTATCAGATAGCTAGGAGATATTAGTATGGGTCAAAAAGTACATCCAAACGGTATACGCCTAGGTATCACTAAACCTTTCGCGTCTACTTGGTTTGCAAGTAACAAAGATTTTGCTGCTAATTTGCACGGTGACCATTTGGTACGTGCATACTTAACTGAAAAGTTAAAACGTGCATCATTATCGAAAGTTGTAATTGAACGTCCAGCTAAATCTATCCGCGTAACAATTCACACGGCTCGTCCAGGTGTTGTTATCGGTAAGAAAGGCGAAGACGTAGAAAAATTACGTTTACAAGTATCAAAAATTGCTGGTGTTCCAGCTCAAATCAACATTGCTGAAGTACGTAAGCCAGAAATGGATGCGCAGTTAGTTGCTGAGAGTATCACTAGTCAATTAGAACGTCGTGTTATGTTCCGTCGCGCTATGAAGCGTGCTGTACAAAACGCTATGCGTTTAGGTGCTAAGGGTATTAAAGTTCAAGTTAGCGGTCGTTTAGGCGGAGCAGAAATCGCTCGTGCAGAATGGTATCGTGAAGGTCGTGTACCATTACACACTTTACGTGCTGATATCGACTACGCAACAGCTGAAGCTAATACTACCTATGGTATTATCGGTGTTAAAGTTTGGATCTTTAAAGGCGAAATTATTGGCAACATGCCATTACAAGCAGAGCAACCAGCTGCTAAGCCTAAAAGAAAGAACAACCGCAAGAGCAGTAAGTAGAGGAATAAGTAATGTTACAACCAAAACGTACTAAATTCCGTAAGCAATTTAAACTGCGTAACCGTGGTCTTTCACACACTGGTAGCGCTGTTAGCTTCGGTACTTACGGGTTGAAATCAGTTGAACGTGGTCGTATGACTGCACGTCAAATTGAAGCAGCTCGTCGAGCAATGACTCGTCACGTTAAGCGTCAAGGTAAAATCTGGATCCGTGTATTCCCTGATAAGCCAATTACTAAAAAACCATTAGAAGTTCGTATGGGTAAAGGTAAAGGTTCAGTAGAATATTGGGTATGCCAAATTCTTCCTGGTCGTGTTCTTTATGAAATTGAAGGTGTTTCGGAAGAGTTAGCACGTGAAGCTTTTGCTTTAGCGGCTGCTAAACTACCATTCAAAACAACCTTCGTAACTAGAACGGTGATGTAATGAAAGCTAGTGAACTTAAAGAAAAAAGCATTGAAGAGCTAAACGCTGAATTACTTAACTTACTTCGCGAGCAGTTTAACTACCGCATGCAAGCAAGCACAGGTCAATTAGCACAAACTCACTTGCTTAGACAAGTACGCCGTAATATCGCGCGTGTTAAGACTATCATAACTGAAAAGGCAGGTAAGTAATGAGCGAAGCTAAAGTTCGTACACTACAAGGTCGTGTTATCAGTGACAAAATGGAAAAGTCTATCACTGTCCTGATTGAGCGTCGTGTAAAGCACCCTATGTATGGTAAATTCATTACGCGTTCAACTAAGTTGAAAGCACATGATGAAACTAACCAATGCAATGCTGGTGATATAGTAACTATTCGTGAATGTGCACCAATTTCTAAGTCTAAAAACTGGACATTGGTTGACGTAGTAACTAAAGCTTAATTTAAGCTTTAAATAGATACTATTAAAAACGGCTCCTTCGGGAGCCGTTTTTTATTGCCCTAAGCATTTTATTATTACTTACTACTTGAAATTGAATACTCTTTGCACAATATAAATTGCTTACACGCAATAGGTTATTAAGTAATTGTGTAAATAAAGTACCACTTTTTATTTAGTGGTGTTATAATCTCGCGCCCGCTCATTCTATGGGTGGGTTATTAAGGCAGTGACGGGTCAAATTTCTGGCCTTGAATTTATAATAGCGGAGCACAAATTAATGATCCAAATGCAATCACAGCTTGACGTTGCTGATAATAGTGGCGCTCGACGTGTACAGTGTATAAAGGTCCTTGGTGGCTCGCACCGTCGCTACGCACGCATAGGTGACATCATCAAAGTTGCAGTGAAGGAAGCAATTCCTCGCGGTAAAGTAAAAAAAGGTGATGTTCTTACGGCGGTAGTGGTGCGCACTAAAAAGGGCGTACGTCGTACGGATGGTTCTTCAATTCGTTTTGACGAAAACGCGGCTGTAATGTTAAATGCTAACTTACAACCAATTGGTACTCGTATTTTCGGTCCTGTGACTCGTGAACTTCGTAATGAAAAGTTCATGAAAATAGTTTCACTTGCACCAGAAGTACTATAAGGAGTCACGATAATGGCATCTAAGATTCGTCGTGATGATGAAGTAATCGTACTTGCAGGAAAAGACAAGGGCAAAACTGGTAAAGTTACTAAAGTTCTTGTAGAAGAAAGCAAAGTATTTGTTGAAGGTATCAACTTAATCAAGAAGCACACTAAGCCTGTACCACAGTTACAGCAAGCTGGTGGTATTGTTGAGAAAGAAGCACCTTTACATGTTTCCAACATAGCGATTGTTAACCCAGCAACGGGTAAAGCAGATCGTGTTGGTTTTAGAGTTGAAGACGGCAAAAAAGTTCGTTTTTTCAAATCTAATAACGAATTAATTTAATTGGAGTAAACGATGGCGAAACTGCATGATTTTTACAAAGATACAGTTGTTGCAGAACTTCAGAAGAAGTTTGAATACAAAAGTGTCATGCAAGTCCCTCGGATTGAAAAGATCACCCTGAACATGGGTGTTGGTGAAGCTATTGCCGATAAAAAGGTATTAGAGCACGCCACAAATGATCTTACTGCAATCTCAGGTCAAAAGCCTGTCACGACAGTAGCACGCAAATCAGTTGCGGGCTTTAAAATTCGTGAAGGCTACCCTATTGGTACAAAAGTAACTCTACGTGGTGAGCGTATGTGGGAATTCTTAGAGCGTTTAATCTCTATTTCTATTCCACGTATTCGCGATTTCCGTGGCTTAAACCCTAAGTCATTTGACGGTCGTGGTAACTACAGCATGGGTGTACGTGAGCAAATCATTTTCCCTGAAATCGAATACGATAAAATCGATAAGATTCGTGGAATGGATATCACTATCACTACAAGTGCGAAGAATAACGAAGAAGGTCACGCGTTATTGACTGCATTCAACTTCCCATTTAAGAAGAAGGCGTAGAGTTATGGCTAAATCGTCAATGAAAGCTCGTGAAGCTAAAAGAACTAAACTAGCTGCACAGTACGCTGAAAAGCGCGCTGCGTTGAAAAAAATCATCTCTGGCGTTGATTCTTCTGAAGAAGAACGTTGGGATGCTGTATTGAAACTTCAAAGTTTACCTCGTGATTCGAGCACTAGTCGTCAACGTAATCGTTGTAACGTTACTGGTCGTCCACATGGATACTTACGTAAGTTCGGTTTAAGCCGAATCAAGTTGCGTGAAGCAACTATGCGTGGTGAAGTTCCAGGTCTTAAGAAAGCTAGTTGGTAATTCACGGGAGTAAATGGTTATGATGACTGATCCTATCGCGGACATGTTTACACGCATCCGTAACGGTCAATCTGCAGCAAAAACTGCAGTAACAATGCCATCTTCAAAGGTTAAAGTTGCAATTGCTAACTTGCTTAAAGAAGAAGGTTACATCTCAGAGTATTCAGTATCAGGTGACGTAAAGCCTGAACTTGCTGTTACTTTGAAATATTTTGAAGGTAAAGAAGTAATCGAAACAATCAAACGTGTTTCACGTCCTGGTCTTCGCGTATACAAAGGTGCTAACGAGTTACCTAAAGTATTAGCGGGAATGGGTATTGCGATTGTATCTACTTCTAAAGGTCTGATGACTGATCGCGCCGCTCGCACTGCGGGTCTTGGTGGTGAAATCATCGGTTTCGTAGAGTAAGGAGCAGAACTATGTCTCGTGTTGCAAAAGCACCTGTCGAAGTACCTGCTGGCGTTACTGTTACGTTATCTGGTCAAGACATTAAAGTTAAAGGTCCTATAGGGGAACTTTCACACACTATCAATAGTTTAGTAGCGGTATCTTATGAAGATAACACTATTACTACTGGCGTAGTTAGTGATGAGAAGTCTGCATGGGCTCAAGCCGGTACTGCACGTGCTTTAATCAATAATATGGTTGAAGGTGTAAGTAAAGGTTTTGAAAAGAAATTAGTTTTAAACGGTGTTGGTTACCGTGCAAAAGCAGCAGGTAAGAACTTAAACTTATCTCTTGGTTTTTCACATCCAGTAGACCACGCTATTCCTGAAGGAATTACTGTTGAAACTCCTAGCCAAACTGAAATCACACTGAAAGGTGCTGATAAGCAATTGGTCGGTCAAACTGCAGCGAACATTCGTGAATACCGTAAGCCAGAGCCTTATAAAGGTAAAGGTATCCGTTATTCAGACGAAAATGTACGCCGTAAAGAAGCTAAGAAGAAGTAGGGTAATACGATGGATAAGAAAACATCTCGTTTGCGCCGCGCTAAACGCGCTCGTGCAAAAATTAGCGAGCTGGGTGCGAATCGTTTAGTCGTTCACCGTACTCCTCGCCACATTTACGCGCAATTGATTGCACCAACTGGTTCTGAAGTTATTGTAGCAGCGTCTACTTTAGACAAAGAATTAAGTGCTCAGTTAAAGAAAACAGGTAACGTTGAAGCAGCAACAGCTGTAGGTAAAGCTATCGCAGAACGCGCAGTAGCTAAAGGCATCACTAAGATTGCTTTTGACCGTTCAGGTTTCCGTTATCATGGTCGCGTAAAAGCGTTAGCAGATGCAGCTCGTGAAGCTGGTCTACAGTTCTAGGGGTTGATGATGGCTAATCAAGAAAACTCACAACAACAAAGTGATTTAGCTGAAAAGTTAATCGCAGTTAACCGTGTTTCTAAAGTGGTTAAAGGTGGTCGTATTTTCAGTTTCACTGCACTAACAGTAGTTGGTGATGGCAATGGTCGCGTTGGTTTTGGTTATGGTAAGGCACGTGAAGTTCCTGCTGCAATCCAAAAAGCAATGGAAAAGGCTCGCCGTAACTTAGTAACAGTTGACCTGAAGGGTACTACTCTTCAACATCCTATTAAAGGACGTCATTCTGGTTCTAAAGTTTACATGCAACCAGCATCAGAAGGTACAGGTATCATCGCCGGTGGCGCGATGCGTGCAGTACTAGAAGTTGCAGGTGTACAGAACGTATTGTCAAAAGCATACGGTTCTACTAACCCAATCAACGTAGTTCGCGCTACTGTATCTGCTTTAGCGAATATGCATTCGCCAGAAGCTGTTGCAGCTAAACGTGGCAAAAGCGTTTCAGACATTTTGGGGTAATTGAACATGGCTAAAACAGTTAAAATAACTCAAGTTAAAAGTTCTATCGGGCGTTTGCCTAAGCATAGAGCTACTTTGAAAGGTCTTGGCCTACGTCGTATCCGTCACACAGTAGAGTTAGAAGATACTCCATCTGTACGCGGTATGATCAACCAAGTATCTTACATGATTAAGGTGGAGGATTAATAATGCATTTAAATACTTTATCTCCTGCACCAGGTGCAAAGAAAGCTAAGAAGCGCTGTGGTCGTGGTATTGGTTCAGGCATTGGTAAAACAGGTGGTCGTGGTCACAAAGGTCAGAAGTCTCGTTCTGGCGGTAGTGTACGTCCTGGTTTCGAAGGTGGTCAAATGCCATTGAAACAACGCTTACCTAAGTTTGGTTTTACTTCACGTAAATCTTTAGTTCACGCTGAAGTACGTTTACATGAATTAAACGCTATCACTGGTGATGTTGTTGATATCTTTACTTTAAAAGATGCAAACCTAATCACACGTAACATCAAGACAGCTAAAATTATGCTTTCTGGTGAAATCACTAAGCCGTTAACGGTTCGTGGTTTAAGTGTTACTAAAGGCGCTCGCGCAGCTATTGAAGCTGCAGGCGGAAAAATCGAGGAATAGTACAGGCTATGGCTACACCAGGTATGGATAATAAAGCACAGGGCGGTATGTCTGAGCTTAAACAAAGATTATGGTTTGTTTTCGGAGCACTTATAGTATTCCGTTTAGGATCATTTGTGCCAATTCCTGGTATTGACGCCGCTGTACTAGCTCAGTTGTTTGAACAACAACAGGGTACCATCGTAGAAATGTTTAACATGTTCTCTGGTGGTGCTCTTGAGCGGGCCTCTGTATTGGCGCTAGGTATTATGCCGTACATTTCAGCTTCAATCATAATGCAATTGATGACGGTGATTCACCCCGCAATGGCAGAATTGAAAAAAGAAGGTGAAGCTGGACGTCGTAAAATCAGCCAATATACTCGCTACGGTACTTTAATACTTGCAATTGTACAATCTATAGCAATCGCGAAAAGCCTACCAGGTATGATGCCAGGTTTGGTTATGAATGCAGGCATGAGTTTCTATTTTGCCGCTGTTGTGAGTTTGGTTACTGGTACCATGTTTTTAATGTGGTTAGGTGAGCAAATTACAGAACGTGGTATCGGAAACGGTATCTCTGTACTAATCTTCGCAGGTATTGTTGCAGGTATGCCATCAGCAGTTGGTCAAACAGCTGAAATGGCGCGTCAAGGTGAATTGCACCCATTAGTATTATTGCTTATTGGTGTTATTGTATTTGCCACTACATTTTTTGTTGTATTTGTTGAACGTGGTCAACGTCGTATCGTTGTTAACTACGCTAAGCGTCAGCAAGGCCGCAAGGTTTTTGCAGCGCAAAGCACACACTTACCACTTAAAGTGAATATGGCTGGTGTAATACCGCCGATTTTTGCATCAAGTATATTATTGTTCCCAGGTTCTATTGCGAGCTGGTTTGGACAAGGTGACGGAATGGTTGCTGACTTCTTACAAGAAGTTTCATTAGCTATGTCTCCTGGTCAACCGCTTTACGTAATGTTACTAGCGGCAGCAATCATTTTCTTCTGTTTCTTTTACACGGCTCTTGTTTTTAATCCGCGTGAAACAGCAGATAACTTGAAAAAATCTGGTGCGTTTATTCCTGGGATTCGTCCTGGTGAGCAAACGTCAAAATATATCGATAAGGTAATGACTCGCTTAACCCTTGGTGGTGCGTTGTATATTACATTTATCTGTTTAGTACCTCAGTTTATAATTATTTTTTGGGACGTTAATTTTTACTTTGGCGGAACATCACTACTGATTGTAGTAGTAGTAATTATGGACTTTATGGCACAAGTACAAACTCATATGATGTCTCATCAATATGATAATGTGCTTAAGAAAGCTAATCTTAAGGGCTACGGCAAATAAGTTTAGCTTACGTTTAGATATAACGGAGTAGTAAGATGAAAGTTCGTGCATCCGTAAAAAAGATTTGTCGTAACTGTAAAGTTGTTAAGCGTGCTGGTGTTGTTCGTGTTATTTGTAGCGAACCTAAGCATAAGCAACGTCAAGGCTAAATCTTTAGCAGTAGCATTATGCAGATAACTCTGTATAATGCCGCTTCGATTGCAAAAAAGAGACAGGTTGAGTATCCTAACGGGCTTTTCAACCTGATGTAATTTTAATTTAGAATAGGAGATGTGTTAGTGGCCCGTATCGCTGGCATTAACATCCCTGATCGTAAGCATGCAGTAATCGCCATTACTGCGATCTACGGTATCGGTGCAACTCGTGCAAAGTCAATTTGTGCAGCTGCTGGTATCGCAGAGACAACTAAGATCAGTGAATTGGACGAAGCTCAAATTGATTTGCTTCGTGCTGAAGTGGATAAATTCACCGTTGAAGGTGATTTACGCCGTGAAGTTTCAATGAACATCAAGCGTCTTATGGACCTTGGCTGTTTTCGTGGCATCCGCCATCGTCGCAGTCTTCCTCTACGTGGACAACGCACTAAAACAAATGCGCGTACCCGTAAAGGTCCTCGTAAGCCAATTAAGAAGTAACGAGGGATTAGACAATGGCTAAAACACCAGTTCGTACGCGTAAACGCGTAAAAAAACAAGTTGCTGATGGCATGGCTCATATCCATGCATCTTTCAACAACACAATCGTGACTCTTACAGATCGTCAAGGTAATGCTTTATCTTGGGCAACTGCAGGTGGTTCAGGTTTCCGTGGTTCACGTAAATCTACTCCTTTTGCTGCACAGGTTGCTGCTGATCGTGCTGGTAAAGCAGCGCAAGAGTTTGGCTTGAAGAATATTGAAGTGTTCGTTAAAGGTCCAGGTCCAGGTCGTGAATCTGCTATCCGTGCCTTAAATGCTGCTGGTTTTAAAATCACCAACATTACTGACGTTACACCTATTCCTCATAATGGTTGTCGTCCTCCTAAGAAACGTCGCGTTTAATAGGATAGTTGGAGAAAGAACATGGCAAGATATTTAGGTCCTAAGTTAAAGCTTAGTCGTCGCGAAGGAACAGATTTATTCCTTAAAAGCGGTGTTAGAGCAATTGACACTAAATGTAAAATCGAAACTATACCTGGTCAACACGGCGCTCGTCGTGGTCGTTTATCTGACTATGGTGTACAACTTCGTGAAAAACAAAAAGTTCGTCGTATTTATGGCGTACTTGAAAAACAATTCCGCAACTACTACAAAGAGGCTGCACGTTTAAAAGGTAATACTGGTGAGAACCTATTACAACTTTTAGAAAAGCGTCTAGATAACGTAGTATACCGTATGGGTTATGCAAGTACACGTGCAGAAGCTCGTCAACTTGTAAGCCATAAAGCTATTACAGTTAACGGTGTTGTTGTTAATATTCCATCTTTCACTGTAAAAGCCGAAGATGTAGTTTCTGTTCGTGAAAAGTCTAAAACTCAAGCGCGTATTATCGCAGCTTTAGAATTAGCTGAACAACGTGAGAAACCAGTTTGGGTTGAAGTAGATAATAAGAAATTAGAAGGCGTTTTCAAACGTATTCCTGATCGCTCAGATTTATCTGCCGAAATTAATGAACAGTTGATTGTTGAACTTTACTCTAAGTAAAGTTGCACTTTAAGAGAGGACATAATGCAGGGTTCTGTAACCGAATTCCTTAGACCACGATTGGTTGATATTGAAACTGTTAGCTCAACACGAGCTAAAGTAACTTTAGAACCATTGGAGCGTGGTTTTGGTCACACTTTAGGTAATGCCTTACGCCGCATCCTTTTATCTTCTATGCCGGGTTGTGCCGTAACAGAAGTAGAGATTGACGGTGTACTTCATGAGTACAGCAGTAAAGAAGGTGTTCAAGAAGACATCATTGAAATACTGTTAAACCTTAAGGGACTAGCGATAAGTTTAGAAGGCAAAAATGAAGCTGTTCTTACCTTAACTAAGTCCGGTGAAGGCCCTGTAACGGCAGCTGATATCCAACATGATGGAGATGTAGAAATTGCAAATCCTGATCATGTAATCTGTACTTTAACAGGTGACGGTTCAGTTAGTATGCGAATTAAAGTTGAAATGGGCAGAGGTTATGTACCTGCTTCAACTCGTCGCGATGCCGAGGAAGAAGATCGTGCAATAGGGCGTTTATTAGTAGACGCGTCTTTTAGCCCGGTTGTAAGAATTGCTTATGATGTTGATTCTGCTCGTGTAGAACAGCGTACAGATTTAGACAAATTAGTTCTTGATATGGAAACTAACGGTACGTTAGATCCAGAAGAAGCTATCCGTCGTGCTTCAACAATCCTAGCTGAACAGTTAGATGCATTTGTTGAGTTACGCGATGTGACTGAAGTAGAGCAGAAAGAAGAGAAACCTCTTTTCGATCCTATCTTACTTCGTCCAGTGGATGACTTAGAATTAACGGTTCGTTCTGCAAACTGTTTGAAAGCAGAAGCGATTCAATATATTGGTGATTTGGTACAACGTGCTGAAGTTGAGCTTCTTAAAACACCTAACTTAGGTAAGAAGTCATTAACTGAAATCAAAGACGTATTAGCATCTCGTGGTTTATCTCTAGGCATGCGCCTAGAAAACTGGCCACCAGAAAGCATTGCTGATAACGACTAGATCGATCATTGTTTTTTAATAGTTGAGATAAGGATTAACTTATGCGTCATCGTAAAAGCGGTCGCCAGTTAAACCGTAATAGCAGTCATCGCCAGGCGATGTTCCGCAATATGGCAAGTTCTTTAGTTAAACACGGCGTTATTAAAACGACTGTTGCTAAAGCTAAAGAATTACGTCGCGTTGTTGAGCCATTAATTACATTGGCCAAAACCGACAGTGTAGCAAATCGTCGTTTAGCATTTGCTCGCACACAAGATAAAGAAGTAGTTGGTATTTTATTTAACGAACTTGGTGATCGTTACCAAGAACGTCCAGGTGGTTACACTCGCATTTTAAAATGTGGTTACCGTACTGGTGATAAAGCTCCAATGGCTTATGTTGAGCTTGTTGACCGCCCAGTAGTTGAAGAAGCTGAAGTGGTTGAAGAAGTAAGTGCAGAAGCTTAATTCGTAAGAATTGTTTCGCACGTAAAAACGGAGCTTAGGCTCCGTTTTTTTATGTCTTAAATTTATTTAATTGTGCTAATCGCTTGACCCTTATTCTGTTTATTCGTATAACATTCACATCTTAATTTAGGATTTTACTAATGTCTGCTAGAAACCCAATTATTGCTGTTACTGGTTCTTCAGGTGCAGGTACATCTACTACTACCGATTCTTTCGAGCATATTTTTCGCTCATTAGGTGTGACCTCAGCAACAGTTGAAGGCGATAGCTTTCATCGTTATTCGCGTCAGGAAATGGATCTTGAAAAACGTAAGGCGCGAGAAGATAACCGCAACATTAGTTACTTTGGTGATGCTGCCAATGACTTTGATGCATTAGAAACTCTTTTCAAAGACTATTCCGAAACAGGTAAAGGTAAAATGAGACGTTACCTTCACACGTTTGATGAAGCCGTACCCTATAATCAAATGCCTGGAACATTCACGCCATGGGAAGAATTAGGTGAAGGCACCGATTTGCTCTTTTATGAAGGGCTTCATGGTGGTGTAGTAACTGAGAAAAATGATGTTGCTCAGCATGTAGATTTACTTATTGGCATGGTTCCTATTGTTAACCTCGAGTGGATTCAAAAAATAGTCAGGGATACCAATCATAGAGGACATAGCAGAGAGGCCGTGACAGGCAGTATAGTAAGAAGTATGGAAGATTATATATCTTATATTACCCCACAGTTTTCTCGTACTCATATTAACTTTCAGCGCGTTCCTACCGTAGATACTTCTAATCCCTTCAGCGCTAAAGCAATTCCGACGTTAGATGAAAGTTTTGTTGTTATTCGTTTTAGAGAAGGGACTAAAGTCGACTTCCCTTATTATTTGAATATGATTGACGGTGCTTTTATGTCGCGAGTGAATACACTGGTTGTTCCGGGTGGCAAAATGGGGCTAGCAATGGAATTACTACTTACCCCGTTAATTCAAGATATCATGGCGAAAAAGCATGAAGCTAATAAGCAACTTGATTGGATGAGTGATTTATAAAGCGTTCGCTCGTACTTCGAATTCATGCGTAATATTAACGCTTTTATTAAGCATTAACGCAACAGAGCAATATTTATCAGCCGATAAGGATACAGCTCTTTCAACGTGCTTTTCTTTTACGTCGTTGCCTATGATGACGAACTTCAAATGAATATCTGAAAATAATTTTGGCACCGTATCTACACGTGTAGCTGAAATCTCAACAAAGCAGTTTGATACTTTTTGTTTAGCTTTTTGTAGAATGCTCACCACATCAACTGATGAGCACCCACCTAATGAAATTAGAACGTTTTCTAATGGACTCGGTGCCAAAGCACCATTGTTTGCATCCATCACTATTGAATGACCTGATTCTGAGTGACCAATGAATAACTCTTCATTGGCCCATTTTACTGTTGCTTTCATATTAGTCCTGGTTATTTATTACGCGTTTATTTCACTATCAAAAAGGTTTTTGATAAGAATAGCGAATTCGTTAATAAAAGAGAGTTGTTCAGAGGTGATAGGGTTGTTTACAACGGCAGATAGAATTTCTTCAAGGTCATATACGATTGAGTCAACTTCTCTAATTATCGTATTACGTTGATTAAATGTAAGCTTGTCGTTTTGCATGCATACATTGATTATTTGCTCGCTGAGCTCTTCTTCGATTTTTGCCATGACTGTCATATTGTTGCTAGGTGCTGACGTGGCATTCTCAAAAAGACTCAAATGTTCGGTTAGGTATTCGATGATATGAATATAACCTTCAGTATCTGTAACCATAATTAAACAACTTTATTATATTTAGTATTGACCTTAAATGCTGCTGAACGGGCGAACATATAAGCATTGTTATGCTAGAAGAGTATACTAAAAATGTTGAACCACACAAGTCTATGCATGCTTTGGGGTTAACGGCTGAAATAGGAAAGAGAGAAGAGCATCTCTCTTTCGTTAATTTCAACAGGTATTAACTAGCGTTGGTACTTTCAAATATTTTGTCAGCTGAGGCAGCAACAAAGCCAGTGTAAAGGTCTCCGTTCGGCATAGGGTAGCGTTTTGCAAACTCGTAAAAGCAACTTGGTATTGATACGGTTTTATCGCTAAACGTAACATCTACTTTATCGGCTATAGTGGAAGATTGCTCTAACATGACGCTTTGATCACCTTTGATTTCACCACCCGAAGTATTCAGTGGGAAGCCACCCGTTTTAACTGCTTCGTTTACCGCTTCTATACTGTCATAGTTTTCAAGGTGGTTTATGCTAACGGTAAAGTGATTGGCGCGGTATCCCCATGCTGACATCCAAGCAGCGTACTCGCTTTCAGCAAGCAGTGTTTGGTATTCATAGTAGCTTACACTCCAATGTGTCCCAGAGTATAAAAAGCTGCTGTTTGCAATATCTTCGTCTGAGATACTTTCAACCATGCGCTTAATAATTTGTTGTACGGGTTCTGAAAATTCTTCAACGAGTAATTCGCTAATAAATACCTTTGGAAGCGTAGAGTCTTTGTGTTCAAAATGTTTGGCGTAAAGTTTTTTCGCTTCAAAGTGATATTCACCACACTCTTTGTAGCCCAAAGCTAATAGGTGTGCTGATAACTTAGCAATATTCACTTTATCAAAATTGAAGGTTCTGTAGGCTACATGATCGTTGATTAGGTCATCGCCTGAACCGAGTAAATCGTGGATTTTTAAGGCAGAAGGAGTAACGGCAAGGTAGTTATCCCAAATGTTGCTAAAAAGCGCTTTAACGGCGTCTGATGTGTTGTGTGACATGGTATTTTCCTAATGACATATTAAACAAATAAGTTGATAAAACTTTATGGCGTTTTAAGCACTTTATGCATTAGTAAAATAAGTTACAGCTGTGATTAATTCGCCATAATACTTGGTTTATAATTGATCAATGTTTTTGAAAAAGCCGGGACGAATCCCAGCTTTTTTAATTGGGTTGATAAGTTTCATGAACTTATTAGCCAATTTACTTAATGCTTAACCCAGGGCTTAATGCCGCAGGTAAGCTTACTTTTTCTGCTTCAACTGATGCTACTGGGTATGCACAGTAGTCTGCAGCGTAATAAGCGCTAGCTCTGTGATTTCCACTAGCACCAATTCCACCAAATGGCGCTGCACTGCTAGCTCCTGTTATTGGTTTGTTCCAATTCACAATACCTGCACGAATGCGTTTGAAAAAGTGGTTGTATGTGTCTTCGCTGTCGGATAATAATCCTGCTGATAAACCAAAAGACGTGTTGTTTGCTTCGTCAATTGCAGCATCAAGATCGTCGTAGCGATATACTTTTAATAAAGGTCCAAAATGTTCGTCATCAGGCATTTCTGTAATGTTGGTAACATCAATAATACCTGGAGAAATAAAACCTGTACCAGTTTCAAGGTGTTTCATTTCTAATAGTGCTTGGCCGCCTAAGTTAAGTAACTGCGATTGTGCAGCGATTAAGCCAAGTGCTGCTTTTTCAGAGATCATAGAGCCGATAAATGGTTGTTCTTCATCGTCGAAGTAACCAATTTTTATTGCTTTAGTTGAGCTGATAATTTTAGCGAGGATTGCATCGCCTTTCTCGCCATTTTCAATAAATAAACGGCGTGCACATGTACAACGCTGACCTGTAGTAATAAAAGCTGATTGGAGTACATCGTGAACAACAGCATCAACATCTTCAACATCTTTGATAATCAGTGGGTTATTGCCGCCCATTTCTAATGCTAAAATTTTGCCTGGTTGGCCACCAAATTGCTCATGAAGTAGTTGACCCGTTGTTGAACTACCTGTAAAGAATAGTCCGTCAATTTGTGGATGTGCAGCTAATGCTTTTCCTGTTTCAACTTCACCTTGTACCATGTTAATTACACCACTTGGTAAGCCGGCGTTTAACCATAGCTTTAAGGTTTCTTCCGCAACTTTTGGTGTTAACTCACTTGGTTTGAATACAATAGTGTTTCCTGCGATAAGTGCTGGAACAATATGCCCGTTTGGTAGATGTCCTGGGAAATTGTATGGTCCAAAAACTGCAACAACACCGTGTGGTTTATGACGAATAAATGCTTTAGCACCGGGCATAGGGTTTTCTACAGTGCCTGTGCGTTCTTCGTAAGCTTTTATTGAAATGTTAATTTTGCCGATCATTGCACCAACTTCTGTACGCGTTTCCCAAAGAGGTTTACCCGTTTCTAATGCAATAGTGTTTGCTAACGCTTCTTTATTATCCGTTAGCTGTTCTGCAAATTTGGTAACCACAGCAATACGGTCTTCTAACGTTAGGTTTGCCCACGGTTCAAAAGCAGCTCTTGCACTCATTACCGCATCGTTTACCTGACTTTGCGACGCAGAGTTACCTTCCCAAATGAGTTCATTTTTGGCAGGATTAACTGATGTTACGCTGTGGCCTTGACCTGCTTGCCACTCACCATTAATTAATTGAATTGCTTGTGTCATGTTTTGTTCCTCAACCTTATGGGGGTTACCTTAAGGTATTGTTGTAATACATTAAATTTTGTTTGGTGTAATAATTATTTTAGTTTTCTACTAATCTAACCCAGTCACCTTCTTTTACTTGAAGGGTTTCTGCAGTTTGTTGTGATAACACAACTTGGTTTGCTGTTTCTCTTAACGATAATGACGCTTGAACAGCAATGAAATTTTCAATACTTGTGTTGCATACAATAAAATTATTATCGTCGTTCACTTCACCAATGATGACTTGGCAACGTGCACTTTGCGCTATGGTATTAACTGAGCTTATTTGAGCTTCAACGGTTGGGCCACCGTCAAAAATATCAACGTAACCACGGCGCGAAAACCCTTCAGCTTCAAGTAACTTTAAAGCGGGTATTGTTTTAGAGTGTACTTCATTGATAACGTCTTGAGCTGCTTTGCTTAATAAATTTACGTAAATCGGGTATTTAGGCATTAATTCTGCGATAAATGCTTTGTTGCCTATACCTGTTAAGTAATCGGCAGTAGGGAAATCTAGTGAAAAAAAGTGTTCTTCTAGCCAGTCCCAAAATGGAGAACGACCGTTTTCGTCTGATACGCCACGCATTTCGGCGATAACTGTTTCGGCAAAGCGCTCAGCGTGTTCTGCCATAAACAAAAATCTCATTCTTGATAGAAATCGACCATTTCGGTTTTTGCGGTGACTTTCACTTAAGAAAAGTGTGCAAATTTCAGATGCACCCGTGTAGTCATTACATAGTGATAAGGTTTCAACGGTGTTATATACGTTTAGTTCGCGAGAACTATGAACAACTTTACCTAGGTGGTAATGGTAAAATGCATCTTCTAAACCTACGGCTGCCTCAATACCACTGGTACCTACTACGGCACCAGTTTCTGTGTCTTCCATTACAAAAAGGTAACCTTCGTTTCCTGGCTGAGAAACATCTTTTTTGAATGACTCTTCAGCATGTGAAATACGTTTTTTTAACAGTGCTTCATTTACAGGTAGTGAGGTAAAACCATGTCCAGATTCTTCAGCGATACGATAAAGTGCATCGTAGTCTCGTTGTTGAATAGGGCGAATAATTATCATAATAGTGTCTCAACGAATATTCGGGCTTTGCAAAGTATAGTAAAGCGCCAATTAGCTGGATGAGTTGATCAAGGCTTTTATACTTTGATATTTACCACCAATACAGAACTGCTGTATTGGTGGTAGAGTGACGACATGTTATGTGTCAGATGGTATTTAGATACTAATGATTACTGAGTAAGCTTAGCTACAGCTCTTTCGAAGCGTTCTAAACCTTCGGTAATGTCACCATCTGGAATGACTAAAGATGGAGCAAAGCGCACAATGTTAGCGCCAGCAACTAGTGTCATCGCACCTTCGTCCATTGCTGCATTTAAAAAGTCTTTAGCTTTACCTTGGTATTTTTCGTTAAGTACCGCACCAATAAGCAAGCCTTTACCACGAATTTCAGAAAACACATTGTGCTTACTGTTAATTGTGTTTAACGCATCAACAATGATTTTTGCTTTAGCTTTTACGCCGTCTAGAACTTCTGGTGTATTTACAGTATCGAAAGCAGCTTCTGCAATAGCACAAGCTAATGGGTTACCACCATAAGTACTACCGTGAGTACCAATTTTTAAATGCTTAGCGATTTCAGTTGTTGTGATCATTGCACCAATTGGGAAACCACCACCTAATGCTTTTGCGGTAGTTAAAATATCAGGTGTAACACCTAATCCCATGTATGCGTATAAATCACCAGTACGCCCAACACCTGTTTGTACTTCATCAAATACTAATAATGCATTGTGTTGGTCACATAATTCACGAACGCCTTTTACAAACTCATCAGTTGGAGAAACAATTCCGCCTTCACCTTGTAATGGCTCCATTACAACAGCACATGTTTTATCAGAAATAAGCGCTTTAACGCTGTCTAAGTTGTTATATTCTGCGTGGAAAATGTCACCCGGCTTAGGACCAAAACCGTCAGAATAAACTTCTTGTCCACCAACAGTTACTGTGAAAAATGTTCTGCCGTGAAAACCTTGTTTGAATGCAATGATTTGTGACTTGTCTTCACCGTGAACGTCTAATGCCCAACGACGCGCTAATTTGAATGCTGCTTCGTTAGATTCAGCACCTGAGTTAGCGAAATAAACTTTATCAGCGAACGTATTATCAACAATTTTCTTTGCTAATCTTAACGCTGGTTCGTTAGTCATTACGTTAGATAAGTGCCAAATCCTTTCGCCTTGGTCTTTTAACGCAGATACTAAAGCAGGGTGGCAATGGCCTAAACATGTCACGGCAATTCCGCCTGCTAAATCGATAAATTCGCGATCTTCTTGATCCCAAACGCGAGAGCCTTCACCACGAACAGGGATAACTGCTGAAGGTGAATAGTTTGGTACCATTACATCGTCAAATAACGCGCGATTTACAGGAAATTGGTTTGTCATTGTTTACTCCACTTACTATGGGCTTAATGCCTTAAACAAGATAATTACTTACGGTAATTGTCTAAAAAATTGAATTTGATTATTGTATGCATCAATCAAAATAGTCTTAAAATCGATTAAAGTATAGCCGATTTCAGAATGAGTATTATGGCAGCAAAATATTCTTTTGTCTTGTTACAATTGCTTGAAACCCTTTTAAAATAAGAGGTTAACAAGTTTTATTCATTTTTGCTGCATAAGTATTTTTACAGAGAAATTTAAGTAAATTTCTAATAGATATGCGGTGTAGGAAAGCGAATTGAATATAATAGACCTTTCTGAGCGTCATAAATAATCAAAAAAAAGTTTAACTTTTTTTAGTTAAACTTCAATTTTATGTGATCAATGTCGCTTTTTTTGAGCAAAGTTATGTCTTTTTGCGTCAAACGCACAGATGATAATATTGTTTTTGCTTCTTCAGTATCTATCAATTCTTCTTTCGCCAAGCTTCTGTATGTTACATAAGCTTTGGCTTTAGCAACAAGCTGCGCAATAGGGTGCATTTTTTGATAATCAGTCGCGTAAGCAAGATCAAAAATGGGTTCTGTTATCAGTAAACGGTCGAATCGCATCAACTCAACCATGTCTGCTGTTATTTGCGCGCTACGAGCAATTAATTGTTCAAGTAACAGTTCTGGTGAAGAATCAAACTCTACTAACGCATCGTGGAGCTTTTTGTCTTTATTGTCGTATGCTGAACGTAGTTCTTTTTGATAAAGCTCATTATATGTGTGTAACGTGCATTGCGTAACAGCAAGTAAACCAATATTACTAAACATGCCTGCTGCATATGCCGTATATTCGTCAAGCCCGTCTGCTTTAGCTAGTGCAGAGGCTGCTAAGGCTGTTGATAAACTATCATTCCAAAGTTTACGCTTCATTAATGCATAAGGCGCGGTAGATGTAGGTAGCCAATGTTTTAAGGTAAATGTAGGCATGAGTAGTTTTAAGTTGTCTAACCCAACATAACTTATGGCAAGGTTCGAGTCTTTTACCTGTACATCGGCACGTTTTCTGTATTGAGGTTTATTAACAAGAGAGACTAAGTCTCGTGATAGCCATGGCAAAGCGTTAATTAGCGGAGAAATTCGTTTGATAGAAGCGGCTCTTAAGCAAAGTATTTCTAAAACATCTGGCGCGGCTTTTTCTATATGAAGTACGTTGTTGTACAAGTTTTCTTTGTTGTCGAACTCAACATTAAGCTGTTTAAGTACCTTACTTAAAAATTGCTCCATCATTTGTGCTTTGAAATGAGTTTGGCCGTGTTCTTCTATAATTTTATTTTTATTGGCTTCTTCTTCAATAGCCAGCAATTCTCTTCGGCGATTGGTTTGTTCGCTGTTTTGGTTCTCACGTACAAATATTTTTCCATTTCGTTGATCAGCAAACTCCTTGCTTATAGTGAGGCTAAGAGCTCGGTGGTATATGGATGAAATGGTTAGGTTGTTTTCAAATATTTGCATGCTTTTTTAAAATAGAAATCAGTTTTATTATTTTAGAGGGTGTTTATCTATATCGGTATTGAGAAATAAATCATGAATACTTTGAACGAATATACAATATTATAGCTTCAATAGATTGATTAAACGATAATTAAGCTAATAAAAAGTATGAAATTTATCGTTGCTAAAGCTAATCGTATCGACACGAATAATTTTTGTACTGCGTAATAAAGTTGTTGAGTAATTCGTGACCTTGCTCAGTCATGACCGACTCTGGGTGAAACTGCACACTTTCAATGGGTAAGTGCTGATGAGATAAGGCCATTATTTCTTCACTATTGTTATCATGGCTCCACGCCGTTGCGACGAGTTCTTTTGGCAATGTACTTTTATTCACAACCAATGAATGATAGCGCGTAACAGTTAAAGGATTTTTTAAAGATTTGAATAATCCTTTATTATTGTGAGTGATATCACTGGTTTTGCCGTGCATAACCTTTTCAGCTTTTTCTACCGTGGCGCCAAAATGTTGGGCAATGCACTGATGTCCTAAACATACGCCTAGCAAAGGAATTTTTCCGGCAAAGTTATCTATTACCGCTAACGATATTCCTGCGGCGTTAGGATCACAAGGCCCTGGAGAAATAACAATGTATTGCGGTGCGAGTTGTTTAATTTCTTCAATAGTAATTTGGTCATTTCGGCATACTTTTACTTGTTGATTTAACGACTTAAAGTAATGTACTAGATTAAACGTAAACGAATCGTAGTTGTCGATCATTAATAACAATTGAATAGTCTCGCAGTTAACACATCATATAACGGTGAATTATCGGCGCTATTCTAATCTGGGACGCTAAACAATACATCTTTTATTTTGTTTGCAGCGTTGTGAGTATGATTGAAATGTTATGGACGAGAGAACGAATAATGGCCGCACAAGCGACCATTATAAGTGTTTAAATATTAGCGGAAGTTACTTAAAACTTGGCAGCAAGTTGAAGCCATAATTTATTGGTATCAGTACTAAAATTGTCGGCACTGTAATTAGCAAATTTCACTAAAACGGTACAGGCAGGATCAATTTTGTAAGCTGCTACTAAATCAATTTCAGAGCCATAATCAATACCGCCTTCGTTTGAAGAAAGGTCGTGGTAGGTTGCCGCTAGCTTAACGCCATTTATAGCTGTTTTTGCCGTTACATAAATGTCTTCAACTCCGTTTGCTGGCGTACCTAAAAACTTATCTGCAAACCCTTGGAACTTATGTAACGTAGCTAGAGGTGTTGAAAATGCAACGTTACCATCATCGCTTCCTAACACTTCCATACCTGCAAGTAGTGTGACTTTCTCTAGCTTAGTACCAAGCTCTATATTGTAGTAACTCGTGTCAAAATTCTTCGTATTGTCACCAGCATCAGTTTGCGAAGCATAGCTAGCATTTACCATGATGTTGTTAAATTTACCGTTGTACAATACACCGTAGGTGTTGGTAGATGACGCTGCTGCGTTTTCAATATCAAGTAAATAGGCAAAACCAGAAAGCTTGTGCGACTTATTGATTTTGTAAGTAGCGTTGGCTAAGTGCAAATTGCCAGAGAAGTTGTCTGTTTTTTTACTGTCTTCAACAAATATTCTATTTACGTTGTATACGTAGCTATAGTCTAGTGAAAAAGCGTCTGAAGCTTTGTATTGAATTCGATATCCATCGTATGTTTGTTCGTTTTGTCTCCAAGCTACACCACCAACAAATCGTTGATTATTGTGTAATATTCTTTGACGACCTGCTGTTGCCGTAAGCTTGTCATTCTTATATTGAATGTACGCTTGGTTTACGTCGGTATATTCTGGATCAGCAACTACAGCGTCGTTACCACTGTAACTGAACGTGCCATCGTTATAGTCATCAACAATTGCAGTGTTATTGTCTACTTCTACACCCAATGAAAAACCATTAAGTGCACCTGTTTTTAAAGATAAACGACTTTTTAACATTAACGCATTTGCATCAATATCTGAACCATCAGTAAGGTCTTGATTGACCATTTCGTAA
Organism: Colwellia sp.; assembly: GCA_020630795.1. Taxonomy (GTDB): domain Bacteria; phylum Pseudomonadota; class Gammaproteobacteria; order Enterobacterales; family Alteromonadaceae; genus Pseudocolwellia. The sequence goes on along the minus strand of JAHDIK010000016.1, from coordinate 37,758 downwards.
CGGGCCCTAAATGCTACATTTACTTTACTGTCTGATAATGCTTTTTTTATTCCTGACGTTAGATCTGAATGTTCAGCAAGTGCCAAAGGACTTACCGCAGTGCTGGCGAGTAAAATGCTAATAGGAAGTTTTTTTGCGAGAGTTTTCATGTGTTTTGTCCTAAATAAATTCAAAATACTTAATAAGTGGCGCTCTTTTTTATTTGTTTTGTAGAGTTACCGCTCTAGTGGCTGGATTTTGACATTGCTATATCGAGAAATGTTTGATTTACATCAACTAAGAAATGCTGATTGGGGTCTTTATTCAGTAAGTTGATTTGAATCAAGTTAGTGTTTGTTTCAAAAGTACGAATGTAGCGTTGAGTTTGATAGATATTGAGTTAAATTCTAAAGGGTAAGATAAAAAATGCCGCTATCTAAAGTGATTAGTTAGCGGCATTTTTATTATGTGCGTGCGTATCTTAACGAGAGGGGGTTAAGCCAATACTTGCACTTGTTCGTTCTCAATACGAGTATCGTAAGCGTTTATTGATACGGTATCGTCATCTAAACATTTACCGCTATTTAATACAAAACGTTGTTTATATAGTGGTGACGCGACAAATATTTCACCTTGTGTATCGCCAATAATACCGCGATATAATACGTTAGCTTCACCAATCGGATCCCAATTTCCAACAGAGTAAACTTTTTCTTCGTCTAGTTGGAATATTGCTATTTGTTCTTCATTTTCTAATAAAGCACAAACGCCAGAGTGTTTTACTAAATCATCTTTGTGACAGATGGTTTGCCATTTTTTTTCAGTTGTCATTTTATTGTTCCTTAAGCTGATTCAGTTTCGCATTCAACTTTCTTGTCGGTAATATCTACAGTATGAATTTGCACGCCTTGGTATTTTTTCTCAACACCACGAGCTGGGCGAATTTGTTCGCGCTCAGTTACAAATTCAATGTTTTTATCAATTTCTTGAGAGTTAACAAACTGACGGAAACGTTTTAATTGTTTTGGATCTTCAATGGTTGTTTTCCACTCACATTGGTAAGTGTCTACTACCGCTTGCATCGCCGTCTCTAACTCAGCGTTTACGCCTAAGTGATCGTCAATTACTACTTTTTGCATGTACTCTAGGCCGCCTTCAAGGTTTTCTAACCATACTGAAGTACGTGTTAAACGGTCAGCTGTTCGTACATAGAACATTAGGTAACGGTCAATGTATTTAACTAACGTTTCATCGTCTAAATCGGTTGCGAATAGGTCACCATGGCGCGGCTTCATACCACCGTTACCACTTACATATAAGTTCCAACCGTTTTCAGTTGCAATTACACCAATGTCTTTACTTTGTGCTTCAGCACATTCACGTGTACAGCCTGATACTGCAAACTTAATTTTATGGGGTGAACGTAAACCTTTGTAGCGGTTCTCTAAGAAAATCGCCATGGTCATACTGTCTTGAACACCGTAACGACACCACGTGCTACCTACACATGACTTAACCGTACGTAATGACTTACCGTACGCGTGACCTGTTTCCATGCCTGCTGCAATAAGTTTTTCCCAAATATCTGGAAGTTGGTCAATGCGCGCACCGAATAAATCGATACGTTGTCCACCAGTAACTTTAGTGTATAGGTTGTATTCTTTAGCTACTTCACCAATTACAATTAAACGTTCAGGTGTTACTTCACCACCTGGCATACGAGGTACTATTGAATAGGTACCGTCTTTTTGCATGTTACCTAAGTAGGTATCGTTAGTGTCTTGAAGCGGTAAGTGGTCGTCTTGAAGAATGTAGTCGTTCCATACTGAAGCTAAAATAGAACCTACCGCTGGCTTACAAATTTCACAACCAATACCACAGCCGTGTTTTTCAATTAATGTATCGAAGTTTCTAATTTGTTCTGCTTTAACAATGTGGAATAGTTCTGTACGGCTGTATGCAAAATGCTCACAAATGTCAGTGCTAACTTCAACGCCGCGTTTTTCTAACTCTGCGTCTGTAACTGTTTTAACTAACGCAGCACAACCACCACAACCTGATGTTGCTTTAGTACATGACTTAACCATGCCTACATCAGTCGCGCCGTCGTCAATAGCGGCAATAATGTCGCCTTTTGTTACGTTTAAACATGAACAAATCGTTGCTGAATCAGGTAAAGCATCTACACCTAACGTTGGCTTGTCACCACTGCTTGGTAGAATTAATCCGTCAGGATTTTCTGGAAGTTCAATACCGTTTAACGCGTATTGCAATAGTGAGTCGTATTCGCTTGTATCGCCAACTAATACCGCACCAATTAATTCTTTACCGTCAGCACTTACTACGATTTTTTTGTAAACTTGATCTGGTTGATTAAAGTATGTGTAAGATTGTGCGCCCGCTGTACGACCATGTGCGTCGCCAATAGAACCTACGTCCATACCCATGAGTTTTAATTTCGTACTCATGTCGGCACCAGTAAACTGCTGCTCGCCACCAATAATGTTATCAGCAGCAACTTTTGCCATGGTGTAACCTGGCGCTACTAAGCCGTAAATAAAGTTGTTCCATAATGCACATTCACCAATTGCGTAAATGTCTTCATCAGACGTTTGACACTCGTTGTTTACAACAATACCGCCACGTTCACCTACTTGTAGGTCGAAGTCGCGAGCTAAGTTGTCGTATGGGCGAATACCTGCCGAAAATAAAATAAGGTCTGTTTCTAAATGTGTGCCGTCTGCAAACACCATACGATGAACACAATCTTCACCATCAATTATCTCGTTGGTTGCTTTTTCAGTATGAACTTGAACACCAATACCTTCGATCATTGAACGAAGTAATTCGCCACCGTCTTGGTCTAATTGAACACCCATTAGTTGTGGTGCAAATTCTACTACATGTGTTTGTAATCCAAGTTCTTTAAGTGCGTTTGCAGCTTCAAGACCTAATAAACCACCACCTACAACAACACCTACTTTACCTGCGTTAGCTGAAGCTTGAATAGCATCTAAATCGTCAATTGTACGGTAAACTAAACAGTGTTCTCTTTCTTTACCTGGAATAGGTGGAACAAATGGATAAGAACCTGTTGCTAGTACTAGTTTGTCGTATTCATATTTGTCACCCGTTTCAGTACTAACGGTTTTCCCCGTTTTATCAATATTGGTAACTTTTGCGTCAGTAAAAAATTTAACGCCTAGCTCGTTATAGTGCTCTGGCGTTGTTAACGCTAAATCGTCAGCTGTTTTTCCTGCAAAGTATTCAGATAAGTGAACACGGTCGTATGCCAGTCTATCTTCAGCTGACAATACAGTAATTTCATAACCTTCGTGTTTTGCCATTTCATCAACAAAATGGTGGCCGACCATACCGTTACCAACAACAACGATTTTTTGTTTTACACTCATACTCACAATCCTACTTAAACAATTATTTACCGCTTAATAATGCGGAACTGAGATGTGCTATTGCATTGATGCTGCAATTCACCTCGACTTAGTAGGGTTATTGCAATCGGAGTGCCATGAATTTTTAATGATAAAATACAAGGTGTTAGTATTGTTAGGGAGTGATTTTAAACATTTTTGCACTAGAGTGACTAGGTTTTCGCACAAGAGCTGTGCAGGTAAACAACTTAAAAGTACTTACGCGTTAAATCGGTGCGATAGCTCTTGTGGATATTTGGGTATAGATCTGCGTTGAGTGCTTAGGTTAAGGCAACGCGTTTAACCATTGATACAACAGTTCTGGCCATTGCGTTAATGGTTTGTATTTTGGTGACATCGCAAAGCCGTGACCGCCTTTTGGAAAAACATGTAATGCGACGGGAACATTGTTGTTTTTGAGAGCGTTATACATTTTTAAGCTATTTTCTACAGGTACTGCTTTATCGTCGTTCGCATGCAGTATAAAAGTAGGAGGAGTATGCTTAGTTACATGTAAATGGTTCGAATATTGATTGATTAATGAATCTGATGGCTTTTTACCAAGTAAACTATTGCGCGAACCCATGTGAGTGTCAGGTTCAAACATCGAAATAACTGGGTACATAAGTACCATAAAGTCTGGGCGGCTACTTATATTATTGATGGTTAAATGGGACGTCTGTTTATCGTTAATAACGTTAGGTAAGTGAGCCGGTGTATCAAACGCTGTACCTAATGTTGATGCTAAGTGGCCGCCAGCTGAAAATCCCATAATGCCAATGTTGTTTGGGTTTATATTCCATTTTTTAGCGTTGAAGCGGGTAAGTTGCATCGCGCGTTTCGCATCAGTTAATGGCGCTTGGTGCGTAACTCTAATTGATTGAGAACTAGGCAAGCGATACTTAACTACAATGCCAGCTATGCCCCTGGTATTTAGCCACTTAGCAATATTTTGTCCTTCCCAGTCATATGCGAGTATTTGATAACCTCCACCGGGGAATATAACAACGGCTTGTCCTGTTGCGATTTGTTTCTCTGGTAAAAAAACTTCGATGGTGGGTGTTTGAACCTTAGCGATGCGAATAATCGATTCGTTGGTAACAACCTCTTTCTCGTTTGAAGGGCGAGTGTTGGGAATATTCTCTTCCCATAATGGGAGCACAGTGTCAGAAATGTAATAATCGCCATGCGTATTATGAGGCGCAGCCGAGCAGATAAAAGAGAGTGTTAGGCTGAACAAACCAAGTACTAAAGCACATGCTGAATGAAATAGGGTCATGTAAAGTAACTTACCAGTAATATTTGATATTTATGTTTAAAACAACCTTACAAGTTTTTGTGATAAATCGCGATATATGTAAGTAAATAAGATGCGTAAATTTTCGATAGGTTGGGTGGAGAGTATAGTTGATTGGATAAAGCTCAAATTTAGTTAGGCTAAACTTGAGCTTAAATTGCAATTAGGTAAAGAGTGTTACGATTAACGCTACAAATAAAATTGCTGACATACCTTGCCAAAACTGAATAGGGTTACGCTCCATAATAGGTTGCTTTTTATATTCTTGCAGTGCATTTACGTTGGGTTTGCTTAGGTCTGCAAAGAACTCTGAAAATGCTTGATACCTTAGTGACGGATCAGCTTGTGTGGCTTTTTTAAGGGCTAAATCTAACCATAATGGCAAGTCGTCTCGCACGTGTTTGATGCTTTTATACTGAAATTCACTGTAGCTTGAAAAATTAACTTCAGCTCTAACCATCGGCTTATATGGCAAGCTTCCACAAAGCATTTCATAAGCGATTACGCCAAGTGAGAATAAATCACTTTTGTAATCAGCGTGCATAGTAAGTAGTGTTTCTGGTGCAATATAGTTTAACGACCCTTGAGGAACTGACTCTGCTACAGTGTCGCTGTTCTCTTCAAGAGAAGCGATTAGTACAGTGCCGTAATCAATTAAAGTGACTTTACCATAAGCATCAATCATGATGTTGTCGGGTTTTAAATCTCTGTGTACTAGGTCTAAACGCTGAAATGTGCGTAATGCCATGATCACTTGCTCAAGTATTTCACGCACTTGTGCAATGCTAGGATTTGGGTTGTCGTGAATCCATTCGCTTAAGGTTTGCCCTTCAATGTATTCGCATACATGATATAAAAAGCGACTGTTAGGAGGTGCACTTTTAACCTTCATCACATTGCGATGATTTACGCGTTCGCCTATCCATGCTTCGCGCATAAAACCTTGTATATAAACCATGTCGTCGGAAAAGTTTTCAGATGGCACTTTTAAAATCATCGGTGTGGGATCTGACTCATGCTCTACAAGGTATAAGTGAGATCGTATGCTGGCGTGAATCGTTTTACATACTTTGTAACCGTCAATTTTCATTCCAACATCGAGTGCTGGCGGAATGGTTTTGCTTAGTAAGTCGCGTTCAATTTCAGCAAGCTCTCGGTTAGGAGTGTCGCCAACGTATACAAGTAAACAGCTGATGTTGTCATCGCTGCCCATTTCCAAGGCAAAATCTACTATCGACTTACTTACTACTTCTAAGTCTTCATTGGTTGGTGTGTCGGGTAGCGTTTTGAGCTTTGATTGAATTGCTGCGCTTGAAAGGAAGTCGTGAACACCGTCACAAGTCAGAATATAAATGTCGCCTGCTTTAATGTCTATTTGGTGAACGTCTACCTTTAATCGAGGATCTGCACCTAATGCACGTGTTAACACAACATGAGCGCTGCCATTACCACTTCTACGATTATGATCTCGCGTGATAATCTCTATGTCATTTTGTCGATAAACACTGATGCGAGAATCACCAACATGAAAAATATAACCTGTGGAAGATTTAACAACCAGCGCTGAAAACGTAGTTAGCCATTGATGGGTTTCGCCGCTTTGGGCGTCGGTTTGAGAAAACAACCATTGGTTTAAACTGGTAAGAACTTTAGAGGCCGACTTTTGAGTAGACCATGTATCTGAGGTAGCGTAATAATCATTAATAAACTGAGTAACAGAAATTTGAGCCGCGTCTGCCGCTCTACTTGCACTTGAAACACCATCTGCAATTGCGGCAACAACACCCTTCGACATCATGTCGTTGTTATTAGGCACCAATGCAGCAAAGGCATCTTGATTTTCTGGTTTTAAACCTGCAGTACTGTATCCACCAAAACACACCTTTAATGATGAAGATGTGTTTTGAGGGTTCTTTGCAGAACCCTCAGTTGTATCTAAATGATTATGAGACATTAATTAACTCAATGCTTCCATCTTCACGTACTTCGGTAATTGTACCTTTAGGTTCTTGCATGAATAACAATGCTATAAAACCAAGTACCGCTGTGGCAGCAATAACTAAAAAGAATGTTTGGTAGCTTACCACTGACAATACTGTTAAATAAACTACTGCACCAACATTACCATATGCACCAGTCATACCTGCAATTTGACCTGTTAAGCGACGCTTGATTAACGGCACTGCAGCAAATACCGCACCTTCACCCGCTTGAACAAAGAAAGAACAAGCCATTGCTGCAATTACAGCGATTACTAACGGCCATGAGTTATCAATTAACGACATAGCAAAGTAACCAACGGCTAGGCCAGCAGTTAATATAAGTAATGTTTTTTTACGACCAAACTTGTCACTTAACCAACCGCCACCAGGACGAGACATTAAGTTCATAAATGCGTAGGTAGAAGCAAGCATTGCCGCGTAAACCATGTCTAAACCAAACGTTTCAGCGAAAAATAACGGAAGCATTGACACAACAGCTAGTTCAGACCCAAACGTTGCAAAGTAAAGAATGTTTAATACAGCAACTTGTTTGAACTGGTAACGGTGAGCTTCAGGTACTTCTTTTTTGAATACATGACCGTTAACCGTGTAAGTTTGTTTAACTTCAATTAGGTACAATGCAACTAATGCTAAATAAGCGATAAGAGTTGCGTTTTCAGACAATAGTTGAACACCAGCTGGTGATAACTTCCATGTTAATAAGGCTAAAGCACCGTACATTGGTAACTTCATAATAAGTAATAGGTAAAAATCGCCAACACTTGTTACTTCCATTGCGCCTGTTTGTTTTGGCTTGAAGTAGGTAGAACCTTTAGGTGTATCGCTTACGTTTGCGTACCAAATAAAACTGAACGCTAAACTTAGTGCACCTGTTAATGCAATGGCGTATCTCCAACCGTCTTCGCCACCAAATAATAAAGCAAGTGTAGGTAAACTCATTGCAGCAGCAGCTGAACCAAAGTTACCCCAACCACCATAAATACCTTCTGCAGTACCTAATTCATTAGCTGGGAACCACTCACTTACCATACGAATACCAATTACAAAACCAGCACCAATAAAACCAAGTAAGAAGCGAGACAATGCAGCTTGTTCGAAACTGTCAGCGAATGCGAACATAAAACAAGGAATACTACAAATAGCTAGAAGAAGCGCATAAACAAGGCGAGGGCCATATTTATCGGTAAGCATACCTATAATTATTCGCGCAGGAATTGTCAGTGCTACGTTAAGTAGCATCAGCGTTTTTAGTTCACTTTTTGTAAGTCCTAGGCTATCGCCAATTACTGAAATTAAAGGTGCAAAGTTAAACCACACCATAAAAGTAATGAAGAAAGCCATCCAACTTAAGTGGAGTACTTTCATTTTCCCTGTAAAAGACATTATGTTAATGCCAGCTTGACCGCTCATAATTAATCACCATTTGTTCAGGTTAAAATTTAAAAATCTATTGGTATGACAAAAGCAATCAGGGTGCCAGCGAGAAAAATTAATTAATTCCTTATTTATTAGTTGGTTAAGTCGCGCTGTTTTATGTGTTCAAAACCCTTTTGCACTGAATTTGGGTTTTTGCACGTTTACAGTGCGACATTGTTAACATAAATTTAATATCCATTTTTGCGTTATGAATACGTTTAGATGACTAGGGGTAAATAGGAAAACGGTGTTTTATTGCAAGTAATTGCTGTTGTGCAAATGTAATCGAGGCGGGTGTAAAACGAACATATTCACCGGGGCGAAGCTGAGACAAGCGAAATAAATCTGATTGTATAACGCAGCCTAGCACAGGGTAGCCCCCAATGGTTTGACGTTCTTTCATTAATACAATTGGTTGGCTGTTGCTTGGTAATTGAATAGTGCCGTAGGTAACGGGTTTTGATAGCTGCAAGCCTTGAGTATTTGAATATCTTAAAGGTTGCTGAAGATTATTGGGTAATTCAGAAAGGCGATAACCCATTCTATTGCTTTGAGGTGTTATTTCAAACCTAGCGGTTTGAAATTCATTTTGTTGATTTGCTGATAACGCCGACCATAACTTTTGCGGCACAAACCTTAACACCAAAGGGTTACTCTGAGTATATGTTTGCTTGTTTGTATAAAAAGCACTAACCACAGGTTGTAATACTGATATTTGCGATTGTTGTGAATCTTTTTCTGTAAGCACACAATGAGAGGAAATAGGTATGCGGCTATTTTCGTTTAGCGATGACTGACCAAATGATAAACTTTGTTCAGAAATTGATTGAGACTTACTTGCTAGCCACGGCGAAGTTTGTATTCCGCCGTGTACTGCAACATATGAATGAAGGCCTTGTTCAGGAATATTGAGTTGCAATATATCGTTTGTTTTTAACGTGTAAGCTTGCCAGTTTTTTATAGGAATGTTGTTAATCGTAGCGTTGCAGTCGGCTCCTGTGACACTAATGGTACAATGTTGATGAGACTGCAAGGTAAGTTGGCCTAAGGTAACTTCTAATACGGCATCATTTTCTGTATTTCCAACAATAAAATTAGCTGCTAAATAGGCATACTCATCCGCAGCACCTCCGGCAGTAAAGCCAAGGTGTTGTGTTGAAAATCGACCTAAATCTTGAACGGTACACAAGCCATTTTTTTTTAAAACGCTAAAGTAATGAGTAGGTGTCATAACGCATTACCTTGATGCTTGTTCAGTACTTCAGTTTGAATAACGCCACCTAATGTCAGAAATTTTTCTTTGTTAATTGCAATGAACTTTACGTTATCGCCGACTGAAATTGTTGTGTTAAACCTATTATTCGTCGGGTGGATTGATGTCATATCGAGAGGGGTTTGCCCAATAATATGCCAACCTCCTGGGCTGCTATTTGGATAAACTGCTGTTTGTTTTTCGGCAATTGCTATCGCTCCTTTTGGTACGGCAAGTCGAGGAGATTCTTTTCTTGGTAAAGCGAGCGCTGCTGGTAATGTGCCTAAATAGCAAAAGCCAGGTGTAAACCCTAAGGCAAATGCTCGGTAAGTAGTTTGTGTATGTCGATCAATAACCTCAGTAATGCTGAGCGATGTTCTGTGAGCGACTTCATTTAAATCCCATCCAGCCTCTTCGCCATAGTAAACAGGAATTTCAATAACCTCGTTGGTGATAGTCGAAGCGCTTGTTGTTGAGTATGGTGCTAGATCGTTTGTACTAGAACAGCCTTTGATAATGTTCTGAAGTAGTTGGTTTATATGGTGTGTTGCATCAGCGCCATAATGCTCAATAAAAAAATCAAATCGGTAATACACCATAAGGCTGGCATAACTAACAATTGTTTCGATGCAGTTTTCAGCAAGTGTATGTTTCATAGCTAGTTGGCAGTTAACAATATGCTGATGTTGTTTTTCACAGATCTTTTCTGGCCACTCAATTAAAATGGCGTGCTCATTGACATGAGTAATAGTGGGCAATGTTTGATTTGAGCTACTATCCATGGTTGCTACTAAACATGACTGTTAATTAATGCGCGAAGCTTTTTAGTTATTTCAATTGCTTCTGGGTTATCGCCATGTACGCATAAAGTATCCACTTTGAGTGTCAGTGTTTTGCCGCCCACGCTTATAAACTGATTAGTTGCCAATAGCATTTTACAACGGTCAAGTATCTTGTCGGTATTATGAATAACGGCGTTGTTTTCATGTCGAGAAACGAGCAAGCCATCATCTGTATATTCGCGGTCGGCAAATGCTTCGAATAACAAAGCGACGCTATGCTTTTTCGCAATTTCTTCAAATGGTTGAGTATTCGGTATAGCTTGCATTAATAAGGGTAACAACGGATTGAATGACGAAATTGCTATGCACACCGACTCAAATATATCCGTATTTTTCATCATGTCGTTATACAGTGCGCCGTGTGGTTTTACATATTGTAATACTGTGTTTTGTTGATGACAGAGTGCTGATATGGCGCCTAGTTGATACTGAATAATAGCAATCAATTCGGGCTGAGAATAACGAATAGACTCTCTACCAAAATTTTCGCGGTCATTATAACTAGGATGAGCACCAATACGTACGTTGTTTGTAAGCGCTAACTTTATGGTGTTTCTGATGGTGAGAGGATCCGATGCGTGAAAGCCACAAGCAATATTCGCCATGTCAATATAGGGCATAATTAGTCCATCGTTATCATGTACCTTTTCGCCTAAATCACAGTTAAGTTGCATTGTATTTTTCACGCTACCTCTATTAATAGTTATACGATTTATAGTTATACGTCAGCGAAAGTGGTTATCGCGTTGGTCTTTCTGGTTTACTTAATACAATATCTGATTTTGGTACAGAGCTACACGCTAATACATAACCTTGTTCAATATCTTTAGCCGATAAACCATCGGTAGCCAGTTGATCTACGTCGCCACTATCCAGTTTAATTTTGCATCTACCACACATTCCGCCTCTACATGAATAGGGGAGGATTAGCCCTGCGTTTTCGCCTTGCTCTAAAATGGTGTCTTTGTTGTTGCCGGTTACCTTTTTATTCCAAGAGCTGAAGTTTAGTGCAGGTTTTGTTGTGCGTTTACTTGGTAGTTCTTGCGATTGAGTTTTTATTGTTTGAGACGCGTTGTTAGCGCCTGACTTAGTCACAAAAATTGGCGGTGCTTTACGTTCAATAATCTCAACCTTGTCGCCTTGTTTTATTTGTCCGTGATTCAACGGCACTAAATTTTGACCAAACATTACGTCGCCACTTTCAGTTTGTCGGAACGACTTTAGCGTTTTTAATGGTTCTTGTTGATGATGCTTTTCACCTGTTACTGGGTTTATTGTTGTAAACACGCAACGAGAGCAGGGCGAAGTTACTTCAAACTCTACTTCACCAATGCGTATGTGGTTCCATTGGTCTTCATCGAAACTTTTACAGCCATCTACAACAATATTTGGTCTAAATTGAGACATAACCACTTGATTGTTTTTAGTGAGCTTTTGGTTTAAATGATTTAACGATTGCTGCGAAATAAGCAGCAATGGATAAGCGTCAGCAAAGCCTACTTGGCTATTTTTGTTTTTAACGAAACGTTGAGACTTATCACCAAAAAACACGAGTTGGCATGGTTTGTCTAAATAACGCGTAAACCATAAATTATAATGCTCAGGACCTTGCTGGCTGCTTATGGTGCTTTTCCATACCATAATATCTTGATAATTAGGCGATAAACGAGCGTATTCTATCGATAATACAGGCATGCCAGGTGCAGTTATTTGCAAACCTGTGGCGGTAATATTGGTTTGAATTAAGCACAACTTAGGTTCGGTGCGCGCAGTAATAAATTGTCCGTCAGGCGTGGCTATTACAAAACGTCGGTCAAATGATAAGCCGCATTCTTCTACCCAACTATTAGATAGCTGAATACCAGCAGAAGATTTTATAGGATATACGGTGATCGACTGTAATGAGATATTTTCCACGAGAATTTCCTTATTTGATGTAATGTCGTCAATGTAGACTGAAAAAGCTGGCTGTTCAATTCATTACACGCATTATTTATAACAATAATGCATGTTCAGCTAGTGCTACCTATCCTGACTAAGGTATATTGCCATCATATTACAAAGGTTCGTTTTAACATTTTTTGGTAGACGTATGCATATTCATATTTTAGGTATTTGTGGCACATTTATGGGCGGTATAGCCGCTATAGCGAAAGAGCTGGGGCATCGTGTTTCTGGTTGCGATGCTAATGTGTATCCACCCATGAGTACTCAACTTGAATCTCTAGGTATTGAATTAAAGCAAGGTTATTTAACCGAACACTTACATGATGAGCCCGATTTGGTGATTGTGGGTAATGCAATGTCGCGCGGTAATCCGATGGTGGAGTATGTGCTTGATCGCAACATTGCTTATATTTCTGGGCCACAATGGTTACTAGAAAATGTATTGAAAGACCGGTGGGTACTAGCTGTGTCGGGCACACACGGAAAAACCACTACCAGCAGCATGCTTACGTGGATTTTAGAATACGCCAAAATGCAACCAGGGTATTTAATTGGAGGTGTGCCTCAGAATTTCGACAGTTCTGCTCGTTTAGGAGAGTCGCCATTTTTTGTGATTGAAGCCGATGAATACGATACCGCTTTTTTTGATAAACGATCTAAATTTGTTCATTACCGCCCACGAACTCTAGTGATTAATAATCTTGAATTTGATCACGCGGACATTTTTAATAACCTTGGTGATATTCAACGACAGTTTCATCATTTAGTGCGAATGGTGCCAAGTAACGGCTTGGTATTGTATCCAGAATGTGAAACCGCAATTACTGAAACCTTATCGCAAGGCTGCTGGACGCCTATTGAAAAAGGTGTAAGTGAGGCGACTAAGCAAAATGGTTGGTACGCCGAAAAGCTTAATGCAGACGGTAGCGAGTTTATTGTCAGCTTTAAAAATGAAGTACAAGGTACCGTAAAGTGGGATTTAATTGGTGACTTTAATATCGACAATGGATTAATGGCTATTGCTGCTGCTCGTCATGCTGGCGTGCCAACAGATGTTGCTATTGAGGCTCTAGCCGAGTTTGTAAACACTAAACGTCGATTAGAGTTGCGAGGCACAGTTAATAATATTCGTGTATATGATGATTTTGCTCATCATCCTACGGCTATTACAAAAACGTTAACAGGAGTACGAGCGCACGTAGGAGAAAAACGCGTGATTGCGGTACTTGAACCTCGTTCAAATACCATGAAGTCAGGCGTACATAAAGATACGTTAGCGGCATCGTTACAACAGGCCGATCTTATTTATGTGTATCAAGGTGACCAAGTGGAATGGTCGGTTGATAATTTAATCTCAGATTGTAATTCACCGTGTGTTGTTAGCACGAGTATCGATGAATTGGTTGCTGAAATTACGAAGCAATCTCAACAAGACGATACTATTGTTGTTATGAGTAACGGTGGATTTGGTGGTATTCATACCAAATTGCTTGCGTCATTAACTGAAAAGCACCCTGAGGGTTAACCATGAGTTCAGCGACCAGTATTCAAAACAATACCCACTTTGATAACAAAATTACGTTAGCGATTACGGGCGCTTCAGGTTCTGCGTATGCGCTGCGTTTACTGGAATGTTTAGTCGCCGCTAATTATCAAATATATTTACTTTGCTCAAGTGCGGCAAAAGTAGTGTTTGATACAGAAGTTGCCCTTAAAATACCTTCGTCACCTGACGCTGCGAGCGCCTTTTTTGTTGAAAAATTTAAGGCAAAGCCTGAACAAATTATCCTGTTTGGAAAAGAGCAGTGGTTTTCGCCTGTAGCTTCTGGCTCGTCGGCACCCAAAACTATGGTGGTTTGCCCTTGTTCTACAGGTACGTTAGCTGCCATTAGCCAAGGTATGAGCGATAACTTAATTGAGCGTGCCGCCGACGTAGTAATTAAAGAACGTGGACAGCTTATACTCGTTCCGCGAGAAACACCTTATTCAACCATTCATTTACAAAATATGCTCAGCTTGTCGCAAATGGGCGCAACCATTATGCCCGCCTCTCCGGGGTTTTATCACAACCCCGAATCGATTAATGACCTTGTAGACTTTATGGTTGGCAGAATGCTTGACCACTTAGGCATCGATCAAACGATTATGCCGCGTTGGGGTTATCAAAAGTAGCGACATTGCGTTCAGCTTATTGGTGCAACGCACTTGTTGATAATAATGTTGAAAGGGGGCTAAGTACGCCATTGGCTCCGTGTTCAATAACATGCGTATAAATTTGTGTAGTACGCAAATCAGTATGTCCCAACTGTTCTTGCACGGTTCTAATATCTGCACCGCGTTGCAATAAATGTGTTGCGAATGAATGTCGTAATGTATGGCAAGTGACCACTTTATTTATGTTGGCTTGTTTTGCCGCTAGCTTGACCACTTTACGTAAATTAGTCTCGTTAATATGATGTCGGCGTATTAATGCTGATTCAGGATCTTCACTTAATCGTGGCGAAGGAAACAAATAATGCCACCCGAGTTCTTTGCTGGCGTTTGGGTATTTTTTATTAAGTGAGTAAGGTAACCATACACCGCTATATCCCTCATTTTTCATGTCTTGTTGGTAGTAATTTTGAGCCACAGAAATTTGGTGTTTAAGCGGTTCAACTAATTCTTTAGCAAGTGTTACACGGCGGTGTTTTCCACCTTTACCATGCCAAATTTGCACTGATAAATAATCAAAATCTATGTCTTGAGTACGTAACCTTACTACCTCCATTAATCGCATGCCGCTACCGTACATTAGTTGACATAAAAGCAGATAATTAACGTTTATATATTTGAATAATTGCTGTATCTCATACTGTGTTAAAACAACCGGCAGCTTGGGCTGATTAGTACTTTTATTGAAGTTTAGCTCTAAGCTGAGCGGTGTATTTAAAATTGATTTATACAAAAACGAAATCGCATTTAACGCTAACGATTGTGTTTTAGGAGCAACATTCGTTGAATTTGTTAAATAACTTAAAAACTGCTCTACCTCTTTATCGTGGCATTCAGCGGGATGCTTTTTGTTGTTAAAGTTTATGTACGCTTTTATCCAATAGGTATAACTTTCAATGGTGCGTTTAGCGTAGCGCTTCATACGCATTTGTTCTTCAATTGCTGTAATAAATTCAGATCGCATAAATAAATCCTTTTATAGTGTATGCATATACAGTTTTACATGTTTTCTCGGTTTGCACCAGAACTAAGGAAAGCTTTTTTAGCTATAGCGATACACATTCGTCACCGTAGTGTTGAGAGGGAAGTAATAGCAAGTTGTATAGTTGTAGTTGTTGATTATCTTTAGTAATGTCTTATGAATAATGGAGAGAGTGTTTGTGGGGTAAAATTTTCCAACCCCATATTAATAATGTGGGCGAAATGATTAACGCTGACTCGTTTTATTCGACATGTTGATCGCCATTCTAGACTTTAATATAGGAAGCATTGATAGGGACATATGAATAATTTTAGAGTTTTCTTGGCAACATCAATTTTTATAATGAGTTCTTATTTTGTATTTGATCTCATCTTTTACGGATTTGATTGGTTATTACTTATCGTTTCCTTATTCGGTTATGTATTCGCTCACTATATATGGCCACCTAAACATGATAATGAAAGCAATTGGTACGACTTACTTGAGTATGTGGTAGAACTACCGTTTCGTATTTTAGCCTCAATCATAAGAGGTTTAAGTGGTCTAATTAAAAACTCTGATTCATCTTTTGATCTTTAATAAGTAACTAAAATTCTTCATGTTTACTTTTAGTTTCATAAATTGTAATGTGTTTTTTTATTAAGCACGTGGAGCTTAATAAAACCTATTCTTATTTGCTCTTAATAGGGACTAAACTCTACCATCTATAAGGAAATATGATGTTTAAACAATGTAAAATAATAATACTAACCTTTTTAGCTTTAGGTTCTTTTTCTACGTTTGCATACGATTCAACTAACTTCGGAGTGTCTTTAGGTACTCCTTCATTGGCAAATTTTGTTGTAAAAACTGATAAGTTAGGTATTCCTCTTCTGTTGTCTGGTGGTTACTGGGGAGATAAGGTTAGTGGTATTGAAGCAGGGTTTGGCTTTTATCAAAATAACGATTCATTCTTTCATTCAGCACAGGTTATAACTGGTTATTCCGCTATCAATCGAAATGAAGGTAACACTAAAAGGTGGACATATGTAGGAGTATCAACCACTTTTAAAAAAGGAGGCTTCTTTATAGAACCAGGGTTGTCTGTTGGATCTGGTACTTATTCTAATCCTCAATTGATGATTCAAATTGGATGGTTATGGGATTTGTAAATTGTGTAAATCTCAATAAATTTAAAGGGCTAAATCATCAGGTTTAGCTCCTAATTTGTTTAATTATTAAACCGCAGGCTTTAATTTTATTGAAAAGATAATTACGAAATAGAATTCCCTAAACGGAATATTTCTAAAAAACATCTGAATATTGGTTAACAATATGAAATTCATACCAATTACCATTCCCGCTTTATTATTCGTGACATGCACTAACGCGAGCCCTACACACAATGAATTTGAACGTTGTAACAAGCTCGCGATAGCTATACTTGAATATTGTCTGAAAGATGGTGACGACGACTGTTGGTCAAAATCAAAAGCTGGCTATCAGTCGTGCCGCAAAGATGTCATTCAACGTCATGTCAAAGAGCGTAAATTGGTAAAATCAGATAAAAGTCTTTAGCGAATATAGCTGATGAAAATCGATGTATTTATGCTTTTGAATGTAAAATGTTAACTAATAAATAGGAGTGTATGGTGTTGTTCATAAATAAGAAAAATACGCCGTTTTTATTTTTATTGTTGATTTCCTCTTTTTGGGCTTTTTATTATTTGAGTTCTAACGCTTTCAATGATTATGGTGTTGAAAAGTCAGAATGGTTTTTGTTAATAGATGGTTTAATCGTTTTGCCTCTACTGTGCTTTTGGTGCATAAAGAATAAAAAGGAGGCAGCGATAAAGGCAATTGCTTATTGCTGTTTAGTAGTGCTTCTGGGGAGTTTCATTATTCCTGAAAGCTCTAAATTAATTTGGCACTATTTAGAAGCGGGTCGTTATATTGTATTAGCGGCTTTTATCGTTTTAGAGTTAACAACTGTTATTACAGTGATTGTTGCTATTAGAGCGTCCTTGTCTAATAAAGAGGATCCTGATGTTGCTATATCAAGTCCAATTGAAAATATATTAGGTAAAGGTTCCGTAAGTGCTTTATTGTCTTTTGAAGCAAGGGTTTGGACGTATGCGTTATTTTCAAAAAAGGTAGTCAAACAGCATTTTTTGGGTGATATGCACTTTAGTAGCCATATGAAAGATGGAGCACAGAGTAATCAATTAGGTTTTATTATGGTTATTTTATTTGAACTTCCTATCATGCATATCTTGCTTCATTATACTTGGTCGCCATTTGCGGCAAATGTTATTACCTTTTTGACCCTTTTCAGTTTAGTTTTCTTTGTTGCTGAATATAAAGCTTTGGCAATTAGACCTATTTCAATAACGCCCGATAGCCTAATTGTTAGATATGGTATTTGGAGCCCTGTTACCGTGGATTTATTTGACATTAAACACATTAAAATGAATTCAGAGTATGTATCAAGAGCCAAAAATATTCGCCGATTCAATGTATCAGGTAATCCCAATGTTGAAATTAAAACTCATGATGGCGATTTTATATACTTAGGTGTGGATGCGCCATTCGAGCTGGTAACTGAAATTAAAAAGCGGATAAGTTAATATGTTTTAAGTTGTCAGTACTATTCTATCCTTCCTTAGTTTTGTAACAATCTGTTAAATATGCATAAAATTAGTTGCTTTAGCCTTGTTTGTTGATAGTTTAAAAGATGAAACACGTTAGACTGAAGGTGTTTCTAGAGGCTAATTCAAACTTACTTTATGGCTATAGGAATGGCGCTATGTATCTTTACGGCACAGTTAAAAAGTTCAGTGCGCAATGGCTGCCTCATGTAGTTTTAAACTATAAATTATCTTCTTTGTTCTTGTTGTGCGTATTTATTGGTTTTGGTTTTACTAAATTTAATCAACACGATTTAGAACAACGCCAAACATTGGCTATAGTAACCAATCCGAAAGTTAACGATATATTGTTTTTTGATGAGCGGTTATTAAGCGACGATTTACGACCTTACGAAAAGTATAGAATTGCGAAAGTTGTAGACGTAACAGGCGATATTATTTCATTAGTTTATGGCGATTTTTTTTATCAACATAAGCATGCGATTTTAAACAGTATTCAGTATGGACAATTGAGTTATAAAGACTATTTTGAACCTAAAAGGTACGATACACATATAGATGCCATAAAAAATATGCTTGATATGCAAGCCATATATTTAGCTCAACGACCTGTAAGAGGTAGATTGCTAGGGCAATTAGTAGGTCCTGAACGAATAAAACCAAGAGAAAGTCACCTTACGTTTGGTAAAAAAGAAAACATTAAAGGCGAGGCTTTTTTACAGCAACCATACAGTGAAACCAATATAAAAACGGCATTTGAGTTTTTTCAGAAATCGTCAGAACTTGGTTATGCTAAAGGTCAAATCAACTTAGCTGAAATGTATGTAAACGGTTGGCATGTAGATAAAGATTTTGTTCAAGCGTTATATTGGTTTAAACAGGCATCGCTACAAAGTAATAAGCCTGCCATTTTAAAATATCGAATAATTTGTAAGCAAGTTGAGTCGTGTAACATTAACGACTTCTACCAAGAGCTTACTGATTATGGTGTTAACATAAAAGTGAGAAATATAGATTTTACGTTGAGCAAATAATGAGTAACATTATTTTTAAAATGATAAGTTAACTAAAAAGGAATAATAATATGAAAGACGATAGAGATATTGAAAAAGGTTATACAAACGCTGAGTACGTTGCAAAATTAAGACGCTTAGCAGATGCTATTGAGTCTGGTGAGAAGTTTGAAATACAAATAGCTGGAGAGCGAATTTATGTTCCTGTTCGTGCTGAATATAGTATTGAACACGAGCGTGAAGGTTCTGAAGAAGAAATTGAATTTCAAATAAAGTGGACCAATTAGAGCATACTGGGCAGCGAGTAAATTTACCCGCTGCCTTTATGTATGATAAATACTGAACAGCACTTTGGTATAATTTTGTGTTGTTATAAGAGGGTATATGAAACTCATTTACACCAATGAAAATACTTTTTTGGTAAATAACGTAAAGAATTTGCTCGAAGCGCAAAACATATCAGTGTTTATCAAAAATGAGTTTGCTCAAGGTGCCGTTGGTGAAATATCAGTTTTTGACTCTTGGCCAGAAGTTTGGATAGTAAATGATTCAGATTACGATAAAGCGATTGAAATAGTCGAGTTGTCACAAGAAAAAAATCAGTCAGAAGAGTGGTGTTGTGCGCTTTGCTCTGAAAAGAATGACGCTTCTTTTGAAGTGTGTTGGAATTGCCAAAATATTAACAATCAAACAAATGATACGTAAATACGTTGGTACGTGTAATTATCTCACCTGTTAAGTAGCGCTACATGTTTAAATCTATTTTTATCGCACTATGTATATTTTTATCGAGCGATGTTTATTCCTCTGAGTTTGAATTTTCTGTCGGAGGAGGTTTTCAATATAGTGGTATTATTGGAACCCAGTTCGCTCTTAAGAATGAAGAAAGTAAGTATTATATTTCGTTAGGTTTACCGGGTTATTCTATCGGCATGCAAACGTTAATTTCAGATAATCATCATCATTCGTTAGGTTTGTCTGTGGGAGAAATTCAAGGACTGCTTGATGGAGATAGTAGATATGCATTCATTACCTACAATTATCATTTTACGGGCTTTAGCCACAATGGTTGGGTATTTGGTGCAGGATTAGGAGGCTATGATGAACAAGCTTACGTACCGTTATTCGGGAACGAGTCTATCAACCCATCTACAAAAGCAATGTTTACCGTAGATATTGGCTACAAGTTTTAAATGCTGTTTAACATGAATCACACAAAATCAGCTCTGATCTTGTGTGATTATTGCTTCATAATTAAGTTTTTTATTAACTAAACTTTTCCAATTCATAGCCGGGTTATTTTTGTTTTTTTACTTTTCCCATGGATGATTCGTATTGTCGTTTGTTACGATTTGGACGAAACGTAAACTTGGTTATTTGATTATGTCCTTCAAACCATTGTTTTCCTGCTGGAATGACATACTTGTGAGATAAGCCCCACTGCAACGCTGCACCTGGGTATTTATCGCCGTCAAGCGAAGTTACCGTAGCGATAGCATCAGGTACGTTGGTAATGTAAGACATAATCTCAAAATTAACTCCGTCTTTTGCAAATTGCATGGTGCCTTGTTCTGGCCCGTCTTTACATGAAATCATGGCGATGCCGTCTTGATAATGCCAAATAGCCAGTTCATGTCCGCTTTGGGTAATAGGGTTAAATTCCGACTTAACATAAGGCCCTTCAGGTTTATCTGCAATGGCTACACCCCAGCGTATTTCTCTGCCTCCGGCAGTTGTTTTCTCTCCAAAGCGTTCTCCTTTGTAATACAAATAAAACTTGTTGTTGTAATACATAAGTGTTGGATCGTGAACTTTATGGCTGTCAAAATCACCTTGTTTTTTCACTAAAAAGCGGTTGTCTTCTTCACCTAGCCAAACGCCATTATTAGCTGGCGATAGAATAGGTTTGTTTAACTTAGTCCAAGGGCCATGCGGTGAATTAGCGTAAGCCATGCCCACTTGGTTTTTGGTTCTATTAAGGTAGGGGGCTTTAATGGTTTGATATACCAAATAATACTGACCGTTGTGTGCGAGTACCTCAGGTGTAAAGACAGATCGATCGTCAAAAGAGTCTTTAGCGCCTCTTCCAACTGCTAAGCCTTGTTCTTTCCATGTATTTCCGTCTTTTGACGTTGCATACCAAATTTCAGTTTTGTCCCACGGGAATACTTTTTTATCAGGATCTCCGGTACCAAATCCATAACTTGGGCCAACGGCTTTTGAATACCATGTGTAATAAAGCCCATCTATTAATAGTACTTTTGACGGATCTCTACGCGTAACCCCTTCTTCAAAACTAAAATCTCCTTGAAGTGTTTGTGTTGAGAACCTGCCAAACCAATCTGCGTTTTTATGGTAGTTACGCTCTAATGCACGTTTTGAAGCAGCGCTTAACTTTGTAGGGTCTTTAATCGCAAGGTAATCAAAATCTTCTTGTGAGTATTTTGATAGATCAAATGTGGTATTTTTGTTCGTTTCGTTAGTAAACGCTAAACATTGTGAGCTTAACAATAATGAAATACACAACGTGGTAACAGTAATAATCTTCATAATTAATTTGCATATAAAAATATTAATTTGCATGTGAGTTTAATCGTTAATGGTTAACAATGCACTATTTTTTAGTGAGGCATTGTAAGGTTGTTAATAAACGACAGTGGTAGCTATCATCACTCGCATTATCATAGTAAATTACAAGTACGGTGGAGGTTCAATTAATTGAATACAATGGTATACAAAATAGTTTCGGTATTATCGGGTATCTTTTTAGGTTTTATACTCTGGGTTATCTATTTGGCTAATACAGGCCAACCAAGCGTATTTTTTGATTTTATTGCTAAAATTCCGTACGGCGATAAGTTAGGGCATTTATGTTTATTTGGGGTTTTGGCGCTAGGTGTAAACTTCGCGTTTAAGCTTAAAACACTCTCAATAGCTTCATGTAATATGTATATTGGTTCATTAGTTGTTTTGGGTTTTGCGTTAATTGAAGAGTTGAGCCAATTTTTTGTACCAAGTAGAACGCTCGACATTACTGACTTAATAGCTGATCTTGTAGGCATTGTTTTGTTTAGTTTTATTACGCGATGGATTAGCCAGTATACGCACAAGCACTAGGAGCTTTTATGAATCTTAATCAAGTTACATTACCTGTTAGTGATATGCCCAAGGCAACGGCATTTTATCTAACGTTAGGCTTTACACAAATTGTTGATACACCGCACTATGCTCGCTTTGAATGCCCAGAAGGCAATAGTTCATTTTCGTTAGCATTAGATAGCGCGAGTTATAAAAATGGTGCGGTGATCTATTTTGAACATGAAGCACTTGATGAGTGGGTTGCTACACTTCTAGAGCGAGGTGTTGAGTTTGAGCAGTTGCCAACAAATCAAAGTTATTTGTGGCGAGAAGCCGTTATTTATGATCCTTCGGGTAATAAAATAAAACTGTATTGGGCAGGAGATAACCGGTTAAATCCGCCGTGGCGAGTCGATAAAAAATATAGTTAATTGAAAAACGCCTCGATTACTATCGTTAGGCGTTTGTGCACATTTTTTTAAAATATTGACTTGTAAATATTGAGTGAAACACTCCTTGTTACTGCGCGATTTTTACTCTAATTCTATTCTTTGCTACTCGTGTTTCATGCAAAGCTGATAATGCAGCTTTTGCCTCACTTTCGTTTGGCATTTCTACAAATCCAAAACCTTTAGATTTTGCTGTTTCTTGGTCTAATACCAAAGTGCACTCAGTTACTGTTCCGTGAGCAGAAAACAAAATGCGTATTTCTTGCTCAGTTGTTGAGCGTGATAAGTTGCGAACTAAAAGTTTCATAAATAATCTTGGGTTAATGTGGTGTGCATTAATTATCTCATACCTTGGCGTATAGCTATACGCTTTCATTTATTATTTCAAAAACGCTGATGTAGTCCAGTGTTACAGTGCAGCATTACATAGCGCCGTACGTAAATTTAAGCCCGATTATCGAGTGTAGTGCATT
Organism: Colwellia sp.; assembly: GCA_020630795.1. Classification (GTDB taxonomy): domain Bacteria; phylum Pseudomonadota; class Gammaproteobacteria; order Enterobacterales; family Alteromonadaceae; genus Pseudocolwellia. The sequence continues at coordinate 14,758 of JAHDIK010000016.1, read as the reverse complement.
GAACTTATTTAACTACACCCCATATTTTAAGTTATTTAAATCATCTATCTGCACTCAACTTTATGCGACTATTCTCTTACTATCGACTTTCAACGCTTGTTGGTTTGATCGGCATGTTTATCGGTTTTGTTTTCTTTTTATTCCATTTTTACAACACTGAAATAACGATTTATGGATACGACGTACTTGTGGCGCCCGCAATTTTTGTACTGAGTTTTTTTAGTGAAGAAACTGATTTTATACCTAAAATGATTTTGTTTCTTTTTGGGCAATTTGCTGGATATTTTTGTTGTTCATTATTTGTATTACGGGTCAGAAAACGGCTGAACTAGAATAGTTATTAATTTCGCTCTGTTAATTTTATTTATTTAGCGTTATGAATTGAGAAAGTGCGTTTGGAGGTATTACAGATTGTGCCATGGTTAATCGATAGTTCAAGCGTGTGAGGCTGGATCTCTATCGAAAAAATACGTATTAAACCTATTAGAATAGTATTGCATTCGTTTGTATATACCGTAGGAAAAAATGGTGTGTTATTTTTGAACATAACACTGAAATCAGGTGGAACGATTTCAAATGATTAACGTATCTTGCTTATTCGTATAGAAAGTAAATAAAAATATACGGGCAAGCTATTTATGCTGCGCGCCTTTGGCGCGTAAACACGGTCAAAATAATGATGATATAAGGATTTATTATGTTAAACACCCCCAAATTTAAAATGTACCTTGAATACTATGCTGCAATGGACATAGACAAAGTTTCTGACATGCTTGCGGATGACGTTTTACTGAGAGACTGGAAAATATCGGTTAAAGGTAAAACTAACGCAGTAAATGAAACTCAGAAGAACTTTGATGCATCTGAGTCTATTCAAATTGAAGTGTTACGAATATTTGAGTCAGGAAACACAGTCATTGGTGAACTAAAAATTGTAGTTAATGGCGAGGAAGTTTTGTTTGTTACAGACATTATTACGTTCAACAGCAATGGTAAAATTGAATCGATTAGAGCGTATATTGGAAGAGAAGATTAAACGATTTTACAATGCTGCTTACGTACTTTTAGGTTTAACAAAGTACTTAAGCAACGGTATATTACTCGTTGAAAACCTTTTCAATGATTGATAGAAAATGCAAATTAATACGTAAATAATAAATAAAGGAGTAGATGATGTCGTATGAAATACTTGTTGGTTTAAATGTCATTGACGACACTATGTATGAGCAATACAGGGCTGCAATGAAGCCCATTTTAGCAAGTTATGAAGGGAGCTTTGGTTACGACTTTGTTGTATCTGAAGTACTTATTACGCAAGACAACCCTGATATTAATAGAGTATTTACCATTACGTTTAGTGATGAAAGTAAGTTAGATGGTTTCTTTTCCGATCCAGAATATGTCAAAGTGAAGGAAAGATATTTTGAAAGTTCAGTAAAAAGCGGCACTATCATATCTCGCTATGAAAAACATACTGAGCAGTAATTCACATAGGATTTTATGAATACAAACACACTTCCAAAGTTTATTGGTGTATTGGCTAGTTTTATTGTTATTTGGTTCGTAACTAAGTTTACTGTGGTTGACTCTTGTTTAGACCTCGGTGGGAAATTTGATTACTCAACAGGGCAATGTATTCTTGAAAATGGAGATGCTGTAAAATTAGGATTTGAAACCCCAATGGTTATTTTATACGTAATTATAGGTTTTGGTGTTACTTTAATTGTTTCACGGTTACTTACACCCAAAAGCGCTAAAAATAATAACAGCGAAGAGTCTCCAAAAGCATAATATTAATAGCTAGAAGAGGAATAATGATGAAAACAATGACATGTAAACAGCTAGGTGGTGCTTGCGAGAAAGCTTTTCAAGCCGAAACATTTGAAGAGCTTGCCGAGCTAAGCAAGCTGCATGGAATGGAAATGTTTCAAAAGCAAGACGCAGAGCATTTGGAAGCCATGCAAAGAATAACAGCATTAATGCAACAACCAAATGCCATGCAAGAGTGGTTTGAAGCCAAAAAGAAAGAATTTAATGAATTACCCGAAGACTAATATTCTATTTAAGGTTAATTAATATGCCTCATTGTATTATTGAATATGCGAAGCCACTTGAGAAGAACATCTCATCAAGTACCTTAATGCAAGCCGTATATCACGGGGCTTTAAAAAGTGAGTTATTTGAGCCAACTGATATTAAACTAAGAACCATACCCTACGTTGAGTTTGCGTCGGGCGAGAATCAAAACGCTTTATTTGTTCATGTATGTTTAAAAATATTGTCAGGGCGAACGCTAGAACAGCGAACGATGTTGTCTCAAGCAGTACTCTCTGAACTTAATGGCTTAGAAAGTCATTTTAGTTCTGAAACTTCTTTAACGGTAGAAGTTTATGAAATTGAAAAAGCGTCGTACGCTAAACGAGTGTTATAACGCATTACTTACACAATTTTTATCAATATAAGGAAATACTCATGCTGAAAACCACTACACCTACTGTTCAAGGTAGAGAAATAGATACGTATTTAGACATTGTTGTTGGTGAAGCCATTTTAGGTGCAAATATTTTTAAAGACATCTTCGGCGCTGTTCGCGACATTGTCGGAGGGCGTTCAGGCTCTTATGAAAAAGAAATGGGAAAAGCGAGAGAAATAGCATTTGAAGAAATGGAAAACAAAGCCATACGCCTAGGTGCCGACGGTATTGTAGGTATCGACTTAGATTACGAAGTTGTTGGCGCTCAAGGCGGCATGATGATGGTAAGTGTAAGTGGTACGGCTGTTAAGTTTAAATAAACGCTAAAGCGCTTACCATCGACTCATACGCTGGAGGATGCTTTTGTGAAAAAAGCGGAACGAAATCAGCTGAGCACATGAGAATGTCTTTTGTAGAACCTTATAAATTGTTACGCATGACAGGTGGTTTAGGCCCATTACAGGGTATGGGAATACAAGGTGGACTTGATGGGAGTTTGAATCTAGTAAGCACGGTACCAAGGTAAAAATGACATATAAAGTTAGCAGTATTAACCCCGAAGGATTCGCTAAACTCGCCCCCATTGTTGACCGTGTTTAAGCCCTACAATTGAATGGGCTAAAAAACTATATGTCTTCTTCTAAGTGACTTAAAAAATATGAATACGAGAGTTTTCTTAATCGTATAGTATTTATTCATCTCTAAAGTAATCTAAATAGCGACAGTACACGTATTGATGCGTAACTCTCTTTTTAAATACAAGTACTAAAAACTTTTATGAAAAATATTGCGATTGTTCTTATTCTTCTATGTGTGTCGTCGTGCGCTGGATTACCTGAAAATGTTAAACCTGTTAGTAACTTTGAGTTAGATCGTTATTTAGGAAAGTGGTATGAAATTGCCCGTTTAGATCACTCATTCGAACGTGGTTTAGAGCAAGTAACTGCTGAATACTCTTTAAAGAAAAATGGCGATGTAAAAGTGCTGAATAAGGGGTATTCACCACAAAATAATGAATGGAAAGAAGCTGAGGGCAAAGCGTATTTAGTTAATGCGGCTAATGAGGGATACCTAAAAGTGTCATTCTTTGGTCCTTTTTATGGTTCGTACGTTGTGTTTGAGCTAGAGCAGGACAATTACGAGTACGCGTTTGTTGCAGGACCTAATACTAATTATTTGTGGTTATTGTCGCGCAGACCTACCGTTCCGTTAGAAATATTGAATAAATTTAAAAAAATCTCAAAAGAGCTTGGGTTTAACACCGAAAACTTAATTTTGGTTAAACAAAATAGCGAATAATTGAGTATCATACACACATTAATTTTTGTTCAGAAAATAGTAGAACGTTTTTTGTTATAAGGACTGTGTATGACCCGCGTATTATCCATTTTTGTAATGTGTTTTTATCTGATGGGATGTAATGATAAAGACTCGTCTGAGCTTGATGTAGACAGTGAGCTAAGGCTTGAAGTTTCTGTAAGTCATTTTCTTTCTGATGGCGACTTTGTCACCAACTATAAATCAGCATCAATTACTGTTCGATTGTTTGAAGATCAGTACGACAAATTGAAAGTTTTAAAAGCTAACCGTCATATTGCTGTTAAAGAAAAAGGTGAATTTTTTCTTCATATTGATGGTGCTCGTTACGACCTTTCAGATTACTATCAATCAAGCAGTACCGTAATTTCTGATAGTTCAGGTAAGTATTCGATCGAGCTTGAGGATTATCAGCAAGATATACAAAACCTTTCTATTAGCTTTACATTTGATGGTGGCACATACACCAGTGACATAGAGCTTCCTGTTCCTATCGTTGTAGAAAACTTCACCGATGTTCAAGAAAATTACGCGCCGCTTATCGATGACATTCACGTTGCTTGGAACAACCTTTCATTGCCAGCAAATATTACGTCGAGTCGGCATGTTTTTCTTGAAGGGGCTTCTCAAGGATGTGCGAGTGAAAACATTGAGCATAACCTAACTGAAGATGAAACTTTCTACATTATTCAGCCATCATCATATGTATTTGATTGTTATGACGGCACAAAAGAAGTTAACCGCGTAAAATCTAACTTAACAATTGTTCAAGATAAAACTGACGTAGAGGCCAGTTATGTTGGGTTTTATGATATGTCGGTTGGTTACAGCCAAACCTATTTTTGGTCAAGTGAAGACGATTTATAAATATTGAAATATAAGCGTTTAAGGAAGGGGAATGTATCTGTGTTGTTATTGCATGTAAGTTTCAATGTTGAAATATTAGTCTAAACAACATGTGTAGTCAGGAATATTCATGAGCTTGATTGTAGTTAAAAAAATATCGCCAGCAGATACGTTGTTTATACGTCAAAAAGTATTACGCTCGAAACTTGCTGTAAATGAATGTGTTTTTCCGGGAGACAATTTACCCACTACACATCATTTTGGCGCGTTCGAACAAAATCAAATTATCGGTATTGTATCGTTGTTTCAACAACTACCGAATGATTCATCACCAATCGGTGGGATGCAAATTCGAGCAATGGCAACGTTAAAGGAATACCGAGGAAAAGGTATTGGACGTCAGCTACTTGAAAACGCCGAGTTATTTGCTTTTGAGCATGGCGTTAAATATTTATGGGCTAATGCGCGAGTGTCAGCGAAAGAATTTTATCGAAAAGCTGGATATTCCATTAACGAAAACGTCTTTAATATTGAAGGTGTAGGCATGCATGTGCTCATTCATAAAAACAACCCCATCACATGTTTTGAAGGTGAGTAATAAATGTTACGTTTTTTGATTATGGTGTTAACTTCGGTATGTTTTTCTTGTTATGCAAACAAGCCGATTAAGCCTTTAATACATGAACTTATTTCAAAAGAAGAGTTTTCAACATATAAAGACGTAGGTGAGTTTATAGATGCATCACCTAAAGTAACGATTGTTGTAGACTCTCAACCTGAAGATATCGAAGAATATGGGAAAGGCGTTGTAAAATCTTTAACGGGCTCTGATTGCGATCGAGACGGAAAAATGGATGACAACGCCACGTGCAACGCAGTTTATGTTAAATTATGGTTGAAATATAAACGTTAAACGAGGAAGTAAAAATGGTTGGAATTGTAGCTTTAGATAAACTGTTATCGAGTATGTCACCAGAAGTGCAGTCTGGCGAGTTTGTATTTTGTACTGTAAGTGGAGTGCTTGCAGATTATGCGCATTTAAATCCTGTTGGTTCTTTTATTGAATCGGAAGGTCTTACACTTATTTTACCTGTCGACACTGCCATACAAGAAAACTTATCGTTTGAAGGGCGTTTTAGCCAAATAACATTAACGGTTCATTCAAGCCTAGAAGCTGTTGGTTTAACTGCTGCAATAGCGAATAAGCTGGCAAGCTATAATATTAGTGCTAATGTAGTCGCTGCTTACTACCACGATCATGTTTTTGTTCAGACGGAAAAGGTCGAACAAGCGATGGCAGCGTTGAAGGAGTTTTCAGCCTAATTTTCTTAAACTTAAGCCTTGCTAACATGTATATAAAGGAAAAAAGATATGGAATATATTTACCCAATGTTTGCGTTGGTTTTGCTCACGTTTGTTATAGGAATATTACTAGGGGCATCACGTTTTACCAGCGTTAAAAATAAGCAGGTGGATCCTCGTTATTACAAATTGTTAGTTGGTGAAACGCCTCCTGAAAATGTTATAAAGCTTGGGAGAAATTTTTCTAATTTACTCGAAGTACCTATTTTATTTTACGTATTATGCACTGTTATGCTGGTACTGCAGCTTAACAATGTGTTTATGTTAACAATGGCGTGGGTATTTGTACTCACAAGAGTTGTACATAGTTTTATTCACGTTACTTATAATCATCCACTTCATCGTTTTGCTGTTTTTCTTATTTCCAATATTGTTTTACTCGTTATGTGGATTTATTTGGTGACGAGCATTTCATCAATTTAATTATTTAGAACAGAGGGAAATATGAGTAAATCGGCTATTAATTTATCGCAGAAATTTTCAAAATTCACTGAACATTGGTCACCGAAAGTTATTGCTGAAATGAACGATTACCAGATCAAACTGGTTAAGCTACAAGGTGAGTTTACTTGGCATAGCCATGACGATACTGACGAAGTGTTTATTGTAATAGAAGGTTCTATGAACATCGAGTTTGAAGATGGTGTTGTTCCTCTCAATAAAGGTGAAATGTTTGTTGTGCCTAAAGGAGAAAAACATAAACCTTTTGCCGAGAATGAATGCCAAGTGATGATCATCGAACCCAAAGGGGTGATAAATACAGGGGATTCCGACAGCCATTTAACGGCACAGAGTGACGTTTGGATTTAACGTTTATCAAGTTTTGATGTTAAGCGGTAGAGCTAGTACTTAACTTATAAGTATTAGCTCTTATAGCGCAGATTTATTGTATGTTTCTATAATTTATGAACAGTCTTTAACACATGTTAATTTTACTTCGGTCCATCGCCCTCTAGAGAACGCGGTTATATCTCCCTCGGGAATTAATCCGTTAGTAGTTGAACTAAAAGACACACCTAGTTTATCACCTGAATTTATTCGTACATTTTCCCATTTGTGTGTATGCGGCGCATAGTCTATAGATGTTCTAGGGTTTGTTTTTAACGGGTAAGCTTGAGTGTTAACGGATATTTGATACTGGCTTTCTCCATCAAGTTCTGTAAGTGCTGTTAGTTCTATTTGGTAGATACCCGACACACCATTAAAAATAGTTTGTGCGTTTGAAAAAACGTTTTTGTAGTGAACAGCGTTAATTGCCAAGCTGTTCGTGTTTTTATCGATATATGCTGGCGCATATGGGCTAGTATCCTTTCCACCTATTTTCTTAAAATCGTCAACAGCACTAAGTGTTATTGTATTTTTTAGAGGTGCTTTGTTCAGCTTGTTATCTGTTGTGTTTGTGCAACTTATTAGAAAAGCGCAAATAGTTAGCACTATGAAATAAGGCTTAGCTTGTTGGAACATATTCATCATCTTATTGCTGTTACGTTATTTTTATATGTTGTTGTATGATAAGTTGGTGAATATTACAACAATCAAATAATGTAACTTTAAGGACTGAAATGACATTACCTAAATATTTTATCTTCACATTTTTTCTAAGTTTGTTCTTTTTTATTCAAAGTGTTAATGCCGCGCCCAATAAACTGGCTATTGAATATCCCGTAGATATAACTCACGGCAAAGTTATTTCAAATTTAAGTATTACCTCAGCAATAACTAATGTTGAGTACCCTTATCATATTTATTTACCTGCTGGGTTTGACGAAAAATCGTTTAAAAAATATCCCATAATGTATGCGTCAGACGCTCAATGGGTGTTTAATAGTTTTGCTAATAGAATAGATACAAAAAAATTACCGATTATTTTAGTTGGTATTGAAGAGGGACCTAGACACTCAAAAAGAAGAAATGTTGACTACAGACTGCCGGGCGTTGGATCGTTTTTTCAATTCTTTTCAACAGAGTTTATGCCACTCGTTGAGTCAAAATACAATATTGATAAAAACAATAGAACCCTTCAAGGTGCTTCATTTGGCGGTTTGTTAACACTTACTTTTATGCTGGCGGACGATGCTTTTGAGCCGTTGTTTAAAAATATACTGTCGTACGACGCTACGGTTCAATTGCAAGGTAGAGCGATGATAAATATTGCGAAAGAAAGAATAAAACTTAACAAAGAAATGAATGTTAATGTGGTACTCACAGGCGCTAAAAAGGGAAATGGCAAACATGTTAAAAAATTTGCTAAACAATTAAAAAAAGTAGGATTCGAAAACTTAACGGTACATACCAAACAATACAACGTGAGTCATGGTGCTATATCTAATGCATCGTTTGACGACTCGCTAGATATTGTATTAGGTAAAACTCTATAGTTTTTTAAAGGTGTAATCATGTTGTTAAGTACTGTATTTCAAACTTGTCGCCCCCCATTTTTAGTGTTAACACCAGTATGTGTTTTACTTGGTTTAAGCCTTGCGGTAACTGACGAACAGTCGGTAAATTATTTTACTTTTTTCATGATTTTGTTAGGGGCATTGTCAGCTCATATGAGTGTGAATATGCTCAACGAATATTATGATTTTAAAACGGGGTTAGACCTAGCGACTCAGCGCACTCCGTTTAGCGGTGGAAGTGGGGCTTTACCAAATAATCCAGATGCAGCAAATATTGTTTTATTTTCAGGTATTTCCACACTGATCATCACTGCCGTTATTGGTGTGTATTTCGTTGTTACGCAAGGGGCACAAATACTGCCAATTGGCTTGCTTGGGCTTATTATTGTTTATACCTACACCAAATGGCTGAATAGAATGCCGCTATTATGCTTGGTGTCTCCAGGGTTAGGCTTTGGTGTGTTAATGGTTGTTGGTACATATGTTGTGCTAGCGCATGATTTAACAAGTACGGTGTTATTGGTGTCACTCATTCCATTCTTTTTGATTAACAATTTATTATTGTTGAATCAATATCCTGACATAGACGCGGATAAGTCTATCGGGCGTAAAACTTTTCCCATTATTTATGGGCTACAGTGTTCAAATATTGTTTATATTCTTTCAGCTATAGCCAGTTTTATATTGATATTAATTTTAGTGTTTATTCAAACGCTTCCTATGTTTAGTTTAATCGCCTTGTTGCCGTTTGTATGTGTTGCATACGCATACAAGGGGGCTATTACATTTACTTCAAGTATTGGTGAACATTCAAAGTACTTAGCTATGAATGTAGTTGCTGCGATTTTTATTCCATTGTTGCTTAGCATTTCAATCTTTTTAGGATAATACATTTATGCGTTTTGGGTACTCCTGTACAGTTTTGTTATTAGTGTTTGTCAGCTATGTTCAAGCTGATGAATGGACTCCGCTTTTAGATGAATCTTTGTCTGATTGGGACACTTATTTAAGCTTTAAGCACGTACCAAGTTATGACGGTAGTCCACCACGTGACGAAGCTGGGAATTTGATCAAGCCTATAGGTTTGAATACAGGAAACGACGTGTACAAAGTGTTTACTGTTGTAAAAGAAAACCAAACTCCAGTGTTAAAAGTGAGTGGAGAAATTTACGGTGCAGTTACCTCAAAAAAATCCTACAAAAATTATCACTTAAAACTAAAGGTTCGTTGGGGAGATAAAAAATGGTCACCTCGCTTAGACAAACTAAAAGACACGGGAATTTTATATCACGCGATAGGCGAACACGGTAAGGAGCACTTTCGGTCTTGGATGTTGTCTCAAGAGTTTCAAATTATGCGTGGGCATATTGGAGATTATTGGAGCCAAGCTACGTCTGCAATTGACGTGAGAGCCTTTACGCCTGAATACATTATGAATCCTATTGCAGATGAAAACGAACCATTTATTAAAGTTGGAAAGGGAGAGAAAATCAAAGGTCTTGTGCTAAGAAAAGAAAACTTTGAACGACCTCATGGTGAATGGAATGAGTTAGAGTTAATTTGTTACGAAGGGAAAAGTATACATATTGTAAACGGTGGAATTGCAATGGTATTACAAAACTCCAGATACTTAAAAGACGCGGTTTCAACGCCTTTAGTTGAAGGTAAAATCCAATTGCAGAGTGAAGCTGCTGAAGTGTTTTATAAAGACATTTACGTTAAAACTATTGAAACATTACCTAAAAAATATGCTGTGCTTTTTCAGTAATATGTACAAACAATAAATAATGAATTAGAGAAATTTATGGAATCATCAATTCTAAATTTTTGGTTTAACGAAGTATCTCCCGAACAATGGTGGGTAAAAGACGAAGCGTTTGATCTTTTGATAACTGAGCGCTTTAAAGATATTCACTTTGCCGCTACTAGAGGCGAATTATTTAGTTGGCGTGCTACTGCAAAAGGACGTTTAGCTGAAATTATTGTATTGGATCAATTTTCTCGCAATATGTATCGCCATTCGCCACAGTCATTTGCAAGCGATGGGCTTGCGTTAATACTTGCGCAAGAAGCGATTGCCAATGGTGCAGATAAAACGTTAACTCCAATAGAAAATAGCTTTTTGTACATGCCGTTTATGCATAGTGAATCGCTGTTAATTCATGAAGAAGCGGTTAAGCTATACGAGAACAACGGTATTGAACAAAACTTAACTTTTGAATTGAAGCATAAAGTGATAATTGAACGTTTTGGACGATACCCTCATCGAAATAAAATATTAGGGCGCCAATCTAGCCCTGAAGAAGTGTTATTTCTGCAACAACCAGATTCATCTTTTTAATATCCTTCGAAGTAATTTGACATAATATGTCTCAGTGCGTATTGTATGTTGACATATTATGTCTTTGAAAGGTAAGAATCATGAATGTATGGGAAGGAATTGTTGGTTTTGTAACACAATCAATAGAGGTTATTGCAGTTAGCTTTGGCGTGAGTGAGGCAATTTCAATTATGCTTTTTACGGTATTTCTGCGCGTAATTCTTTCACCTATAAGTACGCTTGCAATGATACATATGGTTCGTAATAAAGCGGCAATGCATATGTTAAAACCTCAAATTTCTCAGCTAAATGAAAAGTATAAAGACGACCCTAAAACCCTCGATGTAAATACAATGCAATTATATAAAGACAACGACATTACGCTGTTTAATAAGAATAGTTTGTTAAACATACTGACTCAAGGCGTCAGTGGTTTTGCCGTATTTCAAGCTATTCAGGGGCTATTGTTTAAAAGTAAATTCATGTGGATCGTATCACTTGCAAAACCAGATGTATTATTGGCGGTTTTGGTTGGTGTTATGACTTATGTTTCGATGACGCTAATGCCCGCAAGTGCAGAGCAAGCTAACCATTTAATGTTTATTATACCTGCATTATTAAGTGTATTAGTGCTGGTTAGTTTTCCATCAGCATTAGGGCTTTCAATGGCTGTGTCTAGTGCTTTTAGCATTCTGCAATCTGTGGGTGTATCCCTATATTTTCGTTTTTCTAACAAGGCAGAGTTTATTCAATCATCATAAGGATTTTTGATTCTTTAATCTTTAGAAATAGCCTAATCGTTCTTTGCTGCTAAAGGTTTGTTTATGCTTGTAATTAAAAGTAAAACTATTATTGTTAAAAAGAAAAAAGTTAATGTGCGTGGATAATAGTTAAAGGATTGGGCGAATGACAATAGAGCATGTGGTGGCAATGATATTGTTTGCTATTTCTTCATCAGTCACTCCAGGGCCAAACAATATTTTAGTGATGACCTCGGGCGTTAATTTCGGAACGAGAAAAAGCTTACCTTTATTGAGCGGAATTTGTGTAGGCTTTACCGTAATGTTGTTACTGGTTGGTGTGGGGTTTGGGCAAATATTTAGCGTATACCCAGTACTGCATGTTGTTATTAAATACCTTGGTGTTTTATATCTATTGTATTTAGCTTGGTTAATTGCAAAGTCTTCAGGTTTATCTGTAAATCAAGAGAGTTCAAAGCCTTTAACATTTATGAAAGGCGCTTTATTTCAGTGGATAAATGGAAAAGCTTGGGTAGTTGCAACGAGTGCTGTCGCAGTATTTACATCGGTGAGTGGTGACTATTTTATACAAAACGCGCTATTAGCGCTCACTTTTCTTATTTTATCGTTTCCATGTGTAGGCATTTGGCTGTTGTTTGGCGCATTCCTTAAAAGGTTTTTATCTACTCCACAAAATATGAAAATGTTTAATTTCATCATGGCGTTTTTATTAGTACTATCTGTGGTGCCTATTATTTTAGAAATAATAAAAACGTATTAGAGTACTTTAAATATAAGTTTATTTAAAACTTGGTTGAGGTATAGAATAGGCTCTTCATTATAAACAATATTGCAGAATTAAAGGTTTAAATAAATGGAAGTAAGTTGCCCTACGTGCCGAGGCCCAATTAAATCAGACAATATTAACGTAGCCAAAGATACTGCTTATTGTGTTAAGTGTGAAAGTCTTCACGCACTATCTTCTTTAGCGTCTTCCAATAGCACGCAATCTACACCTAGGTTTGATCCTTACGAGAAAGTAGATGGTTTAGTTGTAGATGATAAGTCATACATGTGGACTATTGACGTCTCTCATCGCAGCAAAAAAGCATTGTTTTTAATTCCGTTCACCTGTTTATGGGCTGGTGGCTCTATGTATTCCATATACGGGCAGCAATATTTAAGTGGTGAGTACGACATAGTCACATCGTTATTCGGTATACCATTTTTATTAGGCAGTTTATTTCTAATAGGTATGTGTTTTATGAGCATGTTCGGACGAACACATATTAGTTGTGACAATGATAAAGCGTTGTACTTTATTGGTGTGGGAGCAATAGGTAAATATCGTAGATTCCGTTGGAGTAGTATTACCAAAGTTAACGACTCATCAAGTATTTATTACGACTACGATGACTTTGACGATGAAGCATTTCACCATAGCCATGTTCACCATGAGCACGACTCCTTTGGACACCGACATCACCACGGTAGACGACATCGTTTTTTTGGCCGCCGAAGAGCACATAGAGTGAGTAGACTTTCGTTGGTTGGAGAAGAAGAATACAATATTGGCAAAGGTTTAAACGCAAAACAAAGAGCATATATAGCAGGCTTTTTAAGAACAAAAATAAAATAGCTTTTGTTGCTAGGTTGATGCAGAAACGATAAATTAAGTTACAAGTTAGTCATTGCATTGAGATGACAAATTATATAAACAGGAAATGTTAAACAATGAGTCAAAATTTACCTCAAGAAGTTGTTATTCAAAACGACGCGGTTAAAAAAATTAAAGAAGCTAAAACTGAGATCCCTGATTTACCAAGACAGGTAAACCCAGACGAGCGCAACGATTATAAATCAGCGGAAGTTTTAGTACGTCGTTTAGCGGAAACTGTTGTTAAGTGGAGAGCTTCTTTAGAAGAGAACATGCAGCCAGCTATATTGGCGATATTGAATGGTAACATTCAAATTCAAGTTAACTCGCTTGCTGTGGAAGGTTATAACGGTATTCGCATTGACGGCACACTTAATGGCGCAAAATGTATGATGCTGACTCATCAAAATTCTGCGCAATTGTTATGTTATGCCGCAGAAGTTACGGAAGCGGAACCACGTCGTGGTATTGGATTCGTGTTGAGTGACAATGAAAAGCTGTCTACAGACTAACAACATTCGCCCGTTTCATACGGGCGATTTTTTTTGTGTACAACGTATTTATCAGCAAGGAATAAATACGGGTAATGCAACGTTTCAAACTAAAGTGATAACAGATTAATTCTTTTCATTCGTATTCATTGTTAATCCATATTATTTTGCATTAAAAATTCACGTATTAGGGTATTTATGGAATTCACACTAGAACAACTTGGAACTGCTATTGGTTTGTTTATGGTGGTTATCGGGGTTGTTAGCTATATTATCGCCAAGAAAAAAACTCAAACACCTATTAAAGCTGCACTTATGGGTGGGCTTTTTTCAATTGTTCCTATATTAGGCATTATTTATGTTATCTATTTGGTAACTCAGGAAGACATTCAAATATCTCAATAACGGTTATGTAACTAGCGTTATTAGCTCAAGAAGGAGATCTAAATTTGCAAAATCATCAGTTGGTTGTAGGTACTGGTTCAACATGGTCAATTCGAGCATGGATTTGTTTGAAATTAGCTAACGTTGATTTCTCCGAATACGTTGTCGTATTAGAAAATGCAGATTATAAACAAAAGCTACTTGATGTATCTCCCACGGGATTAGTTCCTGTGCTTAATACTGGTTCTATCAGTATTCATGATTCTCTAGCCATTGCTGAGTATGCAAATGAATGTTCAAACGGCGCAATATACCCAGCACAACAACATAAAAGAGCACTAGCACGTAGTTTATGCTCAGAGCTTCATTCCGGTTTTATGCACCTACGTACTCATTGTCCATTTACGTTATCACAACAGCCTAGCGTTAGTTTAACGCCAGAGTTAATCGCTGAAATAAATCGTCTCAATGTAGTTTGGTCGCAAGCACAAGGTAGTTTTTATTTTGACGAGCCATCAGTTGTAGACGCATTTTACGCTGTGCTCGCATTCAGACTTAAAACGTACGGAATCGAGTTGTCTCCAAAAGCAAGCGCATACCAACATGCATTATTAACATGGCCATTGTTCAGTCTTGCTATTGAGCAAGCGCGGCAGTGGGGGTAAGTGGCCGAATATTTGTGTATGGAAAAGGCAATTACGGGGTTTCATAAAGACTGCGTATTTTCACCCATCCTGATCACTTAATAACATCGATGCTGATCACCCAA
>JAHDIK010000015.1 GCA_020630795.1 Colwellia sp. | reverse complement strand
TAAGTATTTCCTTTACTTAACTTCTCTGGGTTTCCCTGAAGAAGTGGAGCGCATTTTAGGGATTTTTCAGGCCGCGTCAACTACTTTTTATCATTTTATTTAATTAAATTAAAAATAGTATATTTATCGTACAAATCAAGTTAAAAATGACGGTTTTTGCATCATTTATATATCTCACCGATAACTCAGTTGGCCGATATGACGCGCGTTACACTTAACATTTACTTATTAAGTTTAATTTAACTGACAACTTTATGTATTTAATAAGGAGACAATAAAATTTACCGATAACTAACAACAATTATTAAATTTATATGAATCAGAGGGCTAAATTAGTATTGTTCTGTTCACCCTTAGAAATAACGACTTAAACTTTCATAAATTACTTCCATAAACAGAAGCAAACGAGTGACTTTATCTTTTATATGAAGAAAATAAGACATTTAGGTTGTGATAAACACACTATTGAAGCGTTTTAAGTTATAGAATCAAAAAAGGTGCGAATTCGCACCTTTAATTATATAGCTATAATAGGTTTACATGCATAAACCACCGTCTATCTCAACTACGCGTCCTGTAAAAAACTCGTTTTCAAATATATATTTAACAGTGTGGGCTATTTCTTCTGCTTCACCTAAGCGCCCTACGGGTTTCATTTTTTCTAAGCGGTCACGCATTTCAGGTTTCATTGCATCTGTCATAGCTGTTCTTATAACACCCGGTGCAATTGCTCCTACACGTATTCCGTGGCGGCCTAATTCTCTTGCCCATGTAACGGTCATAGCAACTACACCAGCCTTAGACGCTGCATAGTTTGTTTGTCCCATGTTTCCGCCACGCGCGATTGATGACATATTTACAATAACACCTTTACGTTTATTCTCTATCATGTGAACCGTTGCTTCACGCCCACATAGAAAAACGCCAGTAAGATTAACGTCGATGACTGATTGAAACTGTTCCAATGACATCTTTTTAGAGACAACACCTTTTTTAGCTTTTACAAACATACCGTCACGTAAAATACCTGCATTATTTATCAATCCATCAAAACCTGAAAAATCTTGATTGATTTGATTAAATATACTTTCTACTTCTGATTCATTTGTCACATTAGCTAAATAATATCTCGCAGAAGATCCTTCTTTCTCTACAAGCTCTACTGTTTCTTTTAACATATCTTCATTAAGGTCGATCAGTGCCAATTTAGCACCAAAAGACGCCAAGTAAGTAGCCATAGAGCGACCTAAACCCTGACCACCACCCGTAATTACGATAACTTTATCTTTAAGATCCATAATATTTCCTATACTAATTCTTTGATTTAATAGACGAGAAGAACCAACTAACAAGCTCTGGCTCTACTTCTTCAATTTTATTAAACGCCCAACGAGGCTTTTTATCTTTATCAACTAGCTGTGCTCTAACACCCTCTGGAAATTCACTAAACTGACAACATCTAAGAGAAAGGTTTAATTCTTCATTAAAACATTCAGCTTTAGGCATATGTTTTGTTTTAATGAGTTGCTCATACGTTAATACAACACTTAACACGCTTGCATTATTTAACTTGGCTTGAGCGTCTAACAACCATTTATGTTCAAATGAAGTTTGGATAATGTTTTCATAAATAGATTGAATACTTTTACCTTCAATTAAATTGTTAATATCAGTGCTCAATAACTCTAAAGTGCTATCCGGCATATAAGATAAAGATTTTTGTTCTATACCTGCCAACAAAGAGTCTATTTGTTGAGTCGGGTTGACGCCCCAACGAATCTGACACAATTGTTCAACAAGACCATCTTTAAACTGGCTTGCTATGTTGAAATTTGATAATCCTACATATTTCGCGTCGCTTGCGTTAAAGAAAGCTCCGGTAATACCTAAAAACAGCCCTATATTATTAGGCATTTTATTCAGAAACCAACTTGCTCCGACTTCAGGGTACAAACCAATCGCGGTTTCAGGCATTGCCATAATAGTTTTTTCTGTAGTAATTCTGTGGCTTGCCCCTGCAAAAAGCCCCATACCACCACCAAATACATAACCATGACCCCACACGATAATCGGTTTAGAATACTCATGGATATACAAATCTAAATCGTATTCTTTTTCAAAAAACTCAGCGCATAAGCTATTTGTTATTTTGTCATCTGATTGAGCATTCGATTCAAGCTTTATAATTTCATGATAAAGACCAACAACATCCCCGCCAGCACAAAAAGCTTTATCACCATTTCCTTCAAGTAGTACCGAAGCAATATTTTCATCGCTTTCCCACAATTTTAGCTGGGCATGCAACATGTCGATCATGGTTACATTTAACGCATTTAAGGCTTTAGGATTATTGAGTTGAGCTACCCCAATCTTTTTATTCTTGCACGTTAACTCTTTAAAAATCACACTATCCATTATACATATACCCTATCGAGATTAATGAGATGCCCTACTAACTTAATTACATGTTTCTTCGGTACTGACCACCAGCTTCAAACAAACAGTTTACTATTTGTCCTAATGAACAAACTTTACAAGCATCCATCATTAATTCAAAAATATTTTCATGATTTATGGCGGCTGTTTGCAGTGCCTTTAAAAGTTCTTTAACTTTTACTTCGTTCGCTTGGTGTAAACTTGCAAGCATGTCTATTTGGTAATTCTTTTCTTCTTCAGTTGCTCTAATCACTTCATCTGGAACGACTGTTGGAGAACCTTTAGAACTCAAGAAAGTATTCACACCAATAATTGGATATTCACCAGAATGCTTCAAATGCTCGTAATGTAAACTTTCTTCCTGAATTTTTCCGCGCTGATACATAGTTTCCATTGCACCTAGCACGCCACCACGTTCATTGATACGGTCAAACTCTGTTAGTACAGCCTCTTCAACCAAGTCTGTTAACTCTTCAATTATAAATGCTCCTTGAATTGGGTTTTCATTTTTAGATAAACCTAATTCACGGTTAATAATTAACTGAATTGCCATTGCTCTACGCACACTGTCTTCGGTAGGAGTAGTAATAGCTTCGTCATAAGCATTAGTATGAAGAGAATTACAGTTATCGTTAATTGCATATAACGCCTGTAAAGTTGTACGAATATCATTGAAGTCAATTTCTTGGGCATGTAACGAGCGACCTGAAGTTTGGATATGGTACTTAAGCATCTGCGCACGCGCGTTAGCACCATACTTATTCTTCATGGCTTTTGACCAAATACGACGAGCAACTCGGCCAATAACCGCGTATTCAGGATCGATACCATTTGAGAAGAAGAACGACAAATTAGGACCGAACTCGTTAATGTCCATTCCCCTACTTAGGTAGTATTCAACAAAAGTAAAACCATTCGCTAAAGTTAACGCAAGCTGAGTAATTGGGTTAGCTCCCGCTTCAGCAATGTGATACCCCGATATAGAAACAGAATAAAAATTACGAACACCTTTATCAATGAAATACTCTTGTACATCTCCCATTAATCGCAATGCAAATTCAGTAGAGAAAATACACGTATTTTGAGCTTGATCTTCTTTTAAAATATCTGCTTGAACTGTACCGCGGACTAATGTGAGGGTTTTTGCTTTAATCTCTTGGTATATTGCTGGTGGTAAAACTTGGTCACCAGTTACCCCCAATAACATTAATCCTAACCCATCGTTGCCTTCAGGAAGTTCACCTTGGTAAGTAGGACGTTCACATCCTTTATCTTTATAGATTTTAGTAATAAGTGCGTTTGTTTCTTTTTCTAAGCCGTTTTCGGTAATGTATCGTTCACACTGCTGGTCAATCGCCGCGTTTAAGAAAAACCCTAATAGCATTGGCGCAGGCCCATTGATTGTCATTGATACTGACGTCATTGGATGAGCTAAGTCGAACCCCGAATACAGCTTTTTAGCGTCATCTAAACAACAAATAGAAACACCCGCGTTACCTATTTTTCCATATATATCTGGACGAATAGCCGGATCATTACCATAAAGCGTTACCGAATCGAACGCTGTAGATAAGCGTTTTGCTGGCATACCTTTAGATACATAATGAAAACGACGGTTAGTTCGCTCGGGGCCACCTTCACCGGCAAACATTCGAGTTGGATCTTCCCCTTCACGTTTAAACGGGAATAATCCAGCAGTATACGGGAATTCACCAGGAACGTTCTCTTGTAAACTCCACTTTAAAATATCCCCCCACCCCTGATATTTAGGCATACTAATTTTAGGAATGTCGGTGTCTGAAAGCGATTTAGAATGAGTTTCAATCGATAACTCTTTATTTCGAACTTTGAATTTGAATTCAGGATCTTTATAACGTTTAACTTTTGCTTGCCATTCTTCTAACAGTACTTTGTTTTTAGGATCTAAATCTAATTCAACTTGGGTATAAAGTTGTTCAAGCTGTTTAACAAGTTCTAAAGACGTTTCTGATTCTACTTGTTTAGCGGTTTCAATCGATTTATGAATACCATAAAGCTTTTGAGCAACCTGAGATTGTTTTTCTACCCAACTATCGTATGTACGGTTATTTTCAGAAATTTCTGATAAGTAACGAATACGGCTGCCCGGTATTACGCTGCTTTTATTTGCTAACGTACCGTCGATAGATAATATATCACCCACTTTAAGTTTGGCTTTATCGTTTAGCTCGGTAATAACCGCGTTGTATAACTCTGTCATTCCACGGTCGTTAAACTGAGATGCAATGGTTCCATATACTGGTACTTCATCATCACCAGCTTCAAACATACCGCGATTCCGTTTGTATTGTGTTTTAACATCTCTCAGTGCATCTAACGCACCACGTTTATCAAACTTGTTCAGCGCAATTATGTCTGCAAAGTCAAGCATATCAATTTTTTCTAATTGAGTTGCCGCTCCGTATTCAGGAGTCATAACATATAAAGAAACATCTGAATGCTCTTCAATCTCGGTATCTGATTGGCCAATACCTGAAGTTTCTAAAATAATTAAATCAAAGTCAGTTGCTTTAAGTATTTCTAGCGTGTCGTTAACGTATACAGACAATGCTAAGTTAGATTGGCGAGTTGCAAGAGAGCGCATATAAACACGATCGTTATTAACCGCATTCATTCTTATGCGATCACCTAACAATGCACCACCAGTTTTTCTTTTTGACGGGTCAACAGAAACAATGGCGATTTTACTGTCTTCTGTAGCCATTAAAAATCGACGAATAAGCTCATCTACCAATGAAGACTTACCAGCTCCGCCCGTACCTGTAATACCAAGCACAGGAGTTTTACTTACTGATGAAATTTTTCTGATTTTGTCTAAAGCTGCTTTATTCTCTTCTGGCGCATTTTCAGCAGCAGAAATTAAACGAGCAATGGCTTGTTTGTCATTTTTCTTTAAGCTAGCTACGTCATCTTTCTTAACATTCATACCTGTTTTAAAGTCGCATCGCTCAAGCATATCGTCAATCATGCCTAATAAACCAAGTTCACGACCGTCATCAGGTGAATAAATACGTGTAATACCATAATCTTGAAGCATTTTAATTTCTTCAGGTAGTATTACACCGCCACCGCCGCCTACAATACGAATGTGTTCACACCCTCGCTCTTTAAGAAGATCGTACATATATTTGAAGTATTCGTTGTGACCACCTTGGTACGAAGTCATAGCGATTGCATTAGCATCTTCTTGAATTGCTGTGTTTACAACTTCTTCAACACTGCGGTCATGCCCTAAATGAATAACTTCTGCACCACTTGATTGTAAAATTCGACGCATGATATTGATGGCAGCATCATGACCATCAAATAACGATGCCGCGGTAACTATTCTAATTTTATTTTTTAATTGGTAACGTTCAGTGTTCATACGAACTTCTCGCTTGTGTTTAGTCGTTTCAAAACAACGCTAGCTAATCAAACAAATTGCATACATCTGTGTTTAATATTAGTGCGTTATTGCTATTTATGTTTTTATAAAACAATTTAAACATAGCAACCAAACCGTAAAAATTGATTTTATTGCGAATTTAATGGACTATATTGTCATTACATAAATTTTATAATCAACTTGATGACGCCAAGCCAAACAACATCGAAAAATCTAAACAACGACATAAGACTTGTCATACCAGTTTTTTTACTTAACAAGCTAAAAGTTCACCCTCTAACTATGGGAATGTATCCCGTTTCGTTAGGTAAGTCAGAAAGTAATACATATCAAATACAACAGAAAAAAGCGTCAAGTCATTGGTTGATTTACTCACTCAACAATGATGGTTTGTTGCAATACAAAAATAGAAGTAGAGAAATAAAACGTGGCGATCTTGTTATTATTTCACCAAACGAGCCTTTCACTTACAAATTAGCCAACGAAGGTCACTCAAATATTTCATCAACCGAAAACAACACGGTTTATTGGATTAACTTCAATGGAGAGTTATCGAACAACTTTGCCGAACGATTATTAATGAAAATGGATGAAGGTGTTGCGAATGTAGGCGTGTTATCAGATGTGTTAGATGACTTTAATGAGTTACTCGCCTTAGGTAGCAGAGGTTATACCGCAACTAACGTTATTCATGCAGTACATGTATTGCAGCAATCATTAAGTTACTTAGCGTTACAACTTAGACTCATGGCTTTTAATAAAAGCTCTACCTTTGATTTGAATGCTATTGAAGCATTGATGCAAAGCAATTTACACCAAGACCTAAGTTTAGACGCACTAGCTCATCATTGTCAGTTATCAAAGTTTCATTTTTCAAAAAAATTTAGAGAATTAACAGATACGTCCCCTATTCAACATTTCATCAGCATGAAAATACAAAAAGCATGTTTCCAGCTAGATAACACCGAAATGACCGTTAAAAACATTGGAGAGTCGCTTGGCTACAGCGACCCATATTATTTCTCAAGGCTCTTTAAAAAAATGATAGGCGTTTCTCCCAAACAATATCGTGATTCTCGGCATAGATAAACCTTTCCGCACTTGGTTATCTATAACTTATTCTCTGTTGTTCTCGTAAGTTAACTTTGCAAATTCACTGTTTGAAGTTTATTCAAATTTATGAAACTATAATTGTAAACAATTAACAAAGAAGCAAAAATGACAAATAATATCACAAGACGTAACGCTTTAAAGTTTGTAGCGGCCGGTGTTGTAGCAACGGGTGTGTCGAGTTGCGTACAAACGTCAAATAAAACAACAAAAACTAAAACGGGAATAGCCCCTGTAAAAGATAAGTGGCATAAAACTAACGACCGAGTTTGGCTTGGTGGTGAATACTGGGCAAACCCAATGGAAGATTGGCGAATAAACAATGGCGAGGCCGAATGTATAAGCAAAGGAGGTAATCGAAGTATTCACTCCCTAACCCATCAACTAACAAACGCTAATAAAGCGTTTACAATATCTGTTAACGTAAAACGATTAGAACAAACAAAAAAAGATGGCGGCGCGGGTATTCGTATTGGTATTAGAAGTGACTTAAATGATTACAAGAGTAACTGTTTTATTCAAGAAGGTTTTGACTGCGGTATTTTAAATAACGAACTCGTTCTGGGTGATAAAAAGCTTTCTCTTTCAGAAAAAATAACGAACGAAAAAATATCATTAACGTTAACAGGTGCACCTCAACTTGATGCTACTGCACTAGAATTAGTTGCAACAAACACGAAGTCGAATAAAGTATTAGCAAAATTAAGTCATCTTATTCCTACTGAAAAGCTTCTTGGTAATGTCGCGTTAACCAGTAACTTTGCAATTGCATCGGTAACCACAAATCCAACGCCTATTGCCAACCAAGGCAGTAGATATAGTTTTAGTAACTGGGTATTACAAGGTGATGCATTTTCTGTTCATGAAGAACAAAAATTCGGCCCAATACTGTGGGCAATGTATACGTTAAGCAATTCGAGAAACGCTGATGGCTTCGTGATGAAGCTTAATGCTTTTACCGGCCCTCTAGGCGATAACGATAATCAAACCATCATTTTGCAAGTTAACCGAAATAATGAATGGGTAACAATTGATCAACAAAAAATACACACAGATGGATGGGTAGCCACTTTTAGAATTGCAAATTGGGATGAAAAGTCAAATACGCCATATCGACTTGTATACGCAGAAAATCACAAAGACGGTTCAATAACCAATGATGTATGGCTAGGAAATATAAGAGCGAATCCAAATAATGATAAAGTACGTATGGCTGCGCTTACATGCCAAAACGATATAGGTTTTCCATACCAACCTGTTGCGAACAATGTGAAAAACCTAGATCCAGACCTTGTATTTTTCTCAGGCGATCAACTTTATGAAAGCCACGGTGGTTACGGATACATTAGAACACCTGACGATAGATCAATTCTTAACTATTTAAGGAAGTTTTATCAATTTGGCTGGGCATTTAAAGACGTTATGCGAAATGCACCAACCGTGTGTTTACCCGATGATCACGATGTATTGCAAGGCAACTTATGGGGCGAAGGTGGCGCTACCATGCAAAACATTAGTAAAGACCCCGGTGCGAGTATTTTAGGTGGCTACATTGAATCGCCACGCGTGGTAAATGCCGTTCATAGAACAAGTGTGGGTCATCACCCTGACCCATACGACCCAACGCCTACCAACGGAATAAGCTCTTACTATTGCGACATGGTATATGGTGGCGTAAGTTTCGCCATTATTGCAGACCGCCAATGGAAAAGTGGCCCCGAGCGCGTTAATGTGGAAGTTGGTGTTACAGGACAAGATGAAGACCCGTTATTTATAAACCCTGCTTTTGATAACGACAGCTTACATTTACTCGGTAAGCGCCAAGAAGATTTTCTTGAGAAATGGGGACAAGATTGGAATGCATGTAAACTAAAAGCGGTACTCAGCCAAACGGTGTTTGCAGGTATCGCAACGCATCAGCCAAAACCAAACCGTTACTTAAAATATGATTTTGACTCCAGCGGTTTTCCAGCAAGTGCACGTAATCGCGCCATTGAAATAATGCGAGAATCAAAAGCATTACATATCTGTGGCGACACACATTTGGGTAGCCTTTCTCAATATGGTGTTCATAAACAACGTGATAGTAATTGGGCGTTTTGTACACCCGCTATTTCAGCTGGTTGGCCAAGATGGTGGTTACCAGACAGTGCTGGTATTCCTCATAAAAATCGACCGCTTCATAACCGTTCGCAAACTGGTGAATATTTAGATACGTTCGGAAATAAAATTTATGTTTACGCAATTGGTAACCCAGAAGTAGGAAAGTCTGAAAACCGATATGTTCACGCTCACGAAAAAGGAAGTGGTTTTGGGTTTATTACATTCGATACTAAAAATTTAACTTACACAATGGACTCATATAAATTTTTAGTCGATGTAACAGATGGTAGTTCAACGAATCAGTTTAATGGTTGGCCGGTAACCATTCACCAGCAAGAAAACAAAGGTGAGAATATATTGAGTTAAGGCATCTTCTGTTGATTTAACTTCATTTACCACAAACAAAAATGCCGCAGAATAATTCAATGCGGCATTTTCTCATTTACTTTATCTCTGACGTTACTACAACATTTCAACTGCAATCGCTGTTGCTTCACCACCACCAATACAAAGTGATGCTACACCTTTAGATAACCCTTTATTTTTAAGAGCATGTATTAATGTCACCATTATACGTGCACCACTTGCACCTAACGGATGACCTAACGCACAAGCACCACCGTTTACATTTACCTTTTCAACATCAAGCGAAAGCTCTTTAATTGCAAGCATAGTCACCATTGCGAATGCTTCGTTTATTTCAAATAAGTCTACATCGTCGGTTGTCCAATTAGCTTTATCTAACACTTTCTTCATTGCACCTACTGGCGCTACTGTAAATTCTTCCGGTTTTTGTGCATGAGTTGCATGACCTACAATTTTACACAATGGAGTTAAACCACGTTTTTCAACTTCCGATAGCTTCATTAACGTTAACGCCGCAGCACCATCAGAAATTGAGCTTGAGTTTGCAGCTGTAATTGTTCCGTCTTTTTTAAATGCAGCACGTAAGCTAGGAATTTTATCCAGACGAGCGTTACCTGGTTGTTCATCAGTATCTACAACTACTTCACCTTTACGAGACTTAATGGTTACAGGAGCAACTTCGTTGTTAAATGCGCCAGATTCAATAGCGTTGTTAGCACGACTTAATGAACGAATTGCGTATTCGTCCATAGATTCACGTGTGAAGTTAGCTTCATCAGCCGTTTCTTGTGCAAAACATCCCATAGATATGCCATCGTACGCATTTTCTAACCCGTCAAGCATCATATGGTCTACCACTTGACCGTGCCCCATACGCATACCAGTACGTGCCTTTGGTAACATATAAGGTGCATTACTCATGCTTTCCATACCACCAGCAATAGCCACGTTAATCGACCCAGCTAAAATTGCATCATGTGCTTGCATAGCCGCCTTCATACCTGAGCCACACACTTTATTAATTGTTGTACACACCGTTGAAAGCGCTAAATCAGCCCCTAAAGCGGCTTGTCTTGCTGGAGCCTGTTTTAAACCTGCGGGTAATACACAACCCATAATAACTTCATCAACTTGGTCTTTTTCGATATTGGCTTTTGTTACAGCAGCTTCTATCGCCGTTGCACCAAGCTTAGTCGCATCAACACCAGCTAAACTTCCTTGAAAACCACCCATAGGTGTTCTTACAGCAGAAACAATTACTACACAGTCGTTAGCAGACATATTTATTCTCCAAAATTGATTAGTTTTTTATTTAATTGATTAAAAGCATACACCAAGTTGACGTTAACGTAAACTTACGCTAAGGTTTATTCTAATAAAACACGTAAAGATGATAAATGTCTTAAATCAAAACAGGTTTAATAATGAGTTCGACTGATACAACAAAGAAGCAAGAACAGTTCTCTATTAGTGATTTAGCGAAAGAATTTGATATTACTACTAGAACCATTAGGTTTTATGAAGATCAAGGTTTGCTATCCCCTACCCGTAAAGGGCAAACACGCATATACAGCAAAAGAGATCGCGTTAGATTAAAGCTGATTTTACGCGGTAAACGTTTAGGTTTTTCATTATCTGAAACTGGCCGTATTTTTGAACTGTACGACCACGATAAAACCAGTGCAACTCAGTTAGAAACTATGATGGGTATTATCTCTGAGAAAAAAGCACACCTTCACCAACAGCTAGACGATATTAACGTAGTGCTTAACGAATTAGAAAATTTAGAACTAAGCTGTAAAGAAACATTAGACAACATCAAAAACAACAAATAATTACGTTAATAGACTAGGGTCGATTAACCATTTAAACAAAGGTAAATACCATGATTTCATCATTCACATCTTTAAACTTTAACCTTGGCGAAACCGTTGACATGATCCGCGATCAAGTTAACGCTTTTGCTCGCGGTGAAATTGCTCCTCGCGCTGAAAAAATTGATCAAGACAATGAATTTCCAAACGATTTATGGCGCAAATTTGGCGACATGGGTTTATTAGGAATGACTGTTGATGAAGCTTACGGTGGTTCAAACCTAGGTTACCTTGAGCACATGGTAGCAATGCAGGAAATATCAAGAGCGTCTGCGTCGGTTGGCTTGAGTTATGGTGCAATGTCTAATCTTTGTTTAAATCAGTTAAACAAAAATGGTAATCACGACCAAAAACTAAAATATTTACCTAAATTATGTTCAGGCGAACACATTGGCGCATTAGCTATGTCTGAACCCAATGCTGGTTCAGATGTCGTCAGTATGAAATTACGTGCCGACAAAAAAGGCGATAAATACATCCTTAACGGGAACAAAATGTGGATCACCAATGGTCCAGATGCACATGTATACGTTATATACGCTAAAACAGACACTAGCGCTGGTTCAAAAGGAATTACCGCATTTATTGTAGAGCGTGACTTTCCTGGTTTTACTCGTCATCAAAAATTAGACAAATTAGGCATGCGTGGTTCAAACACTTGTGAGCTTGTGTTCCAAGATTGCGAAGTTCCTGCCGAAAATATTTTAGGTGAAGAAGGTAAAGGCGTACGCGTTTTAATGTCAGGACTTGATTATGAGCGCTTAGTATTAACAGGTGGTCCATTAGGAATTATGGACGCATGTATGGACCTAGTTGTGCCGTATATTCACGACCGTAAGCAGTTTGGACAATCAATTGGTGAATTCCAGTTGGTGCAAGGAAAAATTGCCGATATGTACACACAAATGAATGCAGCTAAGTCATACGCATATATGTGTGCGATGGCAGCAGATCGTGGAGAAACAACCCGTAAAGATGCTGCTGCTGTAATTCTATACTCAGCAGAGCTTGCAACCAAAATGGCGTTAGATGCGATTCAGTTACTTGGGGGTAACGGTTACATCAACGAGTTTCCTGCCGGACGCTTATTACGAGACGCTAAATTGTATGAAATAGGCGCAGGTACATCAGAAATTAGAAGAATGCTTATTGGCCGCGAATTATTCGCAGAGTCAAACTAGTATTACATGCATTAATCAATATGAAGAATATGTGATCACCCTACTTATTCTTCATATTGGCGTTAAAGAAAATTGTTAGGCACTAATTTTTATTAGTTACTAAAACAGCTTACATAAATATAAAGGTGGCTCTTCGTGGCTAAAATAGTTTCCAAAATAAATACTCGTAGCCCTGAATTTATTGAAAATTCAGAGCATATGCTCGCGCAAGTTAACGACTTAAAAGAAAAAGTTGCTGACATTAAATTAGGCGGAAGTGAACGAAGTAGAAATAAACATTTAGCTCGCGGTAAATTATTACCACGAGATCGAGTAAAAGCGTTACTTGATTCTGGCTCACCTTTTTTAGAGCTATCTCAGTTAGCTGCATACAAAGTGTATGACGATAATATTCCATCAGCAGGTATTATCACTGGTATAGGTCGTGTCGCTGGGCAAGAATGTATTATTGTTGCTAACGACGCTACCGTTAAAGGTGGAACCTATTACCCTCTTACGGTAAAAAAACATTTAAGAGCGCAAACTATTGCTCAAGAAAATAACCTACCCTGTATTTACCTTGTCGATTCTGGTGGTGCGAACTTACCAAACCAAGATGATGTTTTTCCAGACAAAGAACATTTTGGTCGCATCTTTTTCAATCAAGCAAACATGTCAGCACAAGCGATTCCACAAATAGCCGTTGTAATGGGCTCGTGTACTGCTGGTGGTGCTTATGTACCAGCTATGGCTGATGAGTCAATCATAGTAAAAGAACAAGGCACTATATTTTTAGCAGGACCTCCTCTTGTTAAAGCTGCTACAGGAGAAGTAGTAAGCGCCGAAGATCTTGGTGGCGCTGATGTACATTGTAGAACGTCGGGTGTAGCAGATCACTATGCCCAAAACGACAACCATGCACTTGATATTGCTAGACATGCTATCGAAAACCTAAATCGTGTAAAAAGCGTGTCGATAGATGTTCAACCTATTCAAAAACCTGATTACAGCACTGACGAAATTTACGGCATAGTACCAAAAGACTCAAAGCAACCGTTCGACGTAAGAGAAATTATTGCTCGCGTTGTTGACGGCAGTGAGTTTGACGAATTTAAAGCACTATACGGTACTACGCTCGTTTGTGGTTTTGCGCGTATTTATGGCTACCCTGTAGGAATAGTTGCCAACAACGGTATACTTTTTGGAGAGTCAGCGCAAAAAGGTGCTCACTTTATTCAATTATGTGCACAGCGCAAAATACCCTTAGTGTTTTTACAAAACATTACCGGCTTTATGGTAGGCCAGCAGTATGAAGCTGGCGGTATAGCTAAACACGGCGCAAAAATGGTAACTGCAGTTGCGACTGCTCAAGTGCCTAAGTTTACCGTATTGATTGGTGGCAGTTTTGGTGCTGGTAACTATGGTATGTGTGGTAGAGCTTACGATCCTCGATTCCTATTCATGTGGCCGAACGCTCGTATCTCAGTTATGGGTGGTGAACAAGCTGCTGGCGTACTTGCACAAGTTAAACGAGACCAAAAAGAATCTCGCGGAGAAAGCTGGAGTACAGAAGAAGAAAGTACCTTTAAACAACCAATCATCGACGATTATGAACACCAAGGCCATCCATACTACGCATCGGCTAGGCTATGGGATGACGGAGTAATCGACCCAGCACAAACTCGCGACACATTAGGTTTAGCTATTTCAGCCTCTTTAAACAAACCCATTGAAGATACCAAGTTTGGTATTTTTAGAATGTAATTAAGAGGCACCTATGACTACTTTATGTGAAACACAAACAAACGAAACAGCACAAGGTGACGTCACCTCTCCTGTTTTGTTTAGCGTAAGTGATACTGGCGTCGCTACCGTTACGTTAAATACGCCTGAAAAACACAATGCATTTGACGACTATATCATTGCTACATTAACTCGTATATTTACCGAAATATCTAAACGTACTGATATTCACGTTATGGTATTAGCGTCAACCGGTAAAAGCTTTTCTGCTGGTGCTGATTTAGGCTGGATGAAACGTATGGCTAGCTATACGTATGACGAAAACTACAAAGATGCACAAGCACTTGCGTTAATGCTTAAAGCACTCAATTCTTTACCGCAAACTACTATTGCTCAAATTCAAGGAGCAGCGTTTGGTGGTGCTGTTGGGTTGACAAGTTGCTGCGACATCGTTTTTGCAAGCAATAAAGCAAGCTTTTGTTTAAGCGAAGTTAAGCTAGGGCTTATTCCAGCAACAATTGCGCCATACGTAGTCAATGCCATTGGCGAAAAAGCGAGTCGTCGATACTTTCAAACGGCAGAGCGTTTTTCAGCTGACAAAGCAATGTCATTAGGCTTAGTTAGCGAAGTATTCGATCCTGAGCATTTAACCGAAGAAGTCTCAAAAGTGATTTCGACATTAATGAATAATGGGCCTGACGCAATCAAACAAGCCAAGGCACTTGCGCTAGATGTATCGAATCAAGAAATCGATGATGAGCTAATCAACGAAACGTCAAAGCGTATCGCTACTATTCGAGTATCAACCGAAGGGCAAGAAGGCTTAACCGCATTTTTTGAGAAAAGAACACCAGTTTGGGTAACTAAATCTGCCAACAAGGAACAACCATAAACATGAGCACTCAAAATCATAACATTCAGAGTAAGATGTTTACTAAAATTCTCATTGCTAACCGTGGCGAAATCGCATGCCGTATTATAAAAACAGCGAAAAAAATGGGAATTTCTACGGTAGCAGTATACTCAGATGCAGACCAAAACGCGTTACACGTGAAAATGGCAGACGAAGCCGTTTATATTGGTAGTTCACCATCGCGAGAAAGTTACTTAAAAACAGATCGTGTTATTCAAGCTGCAATTCAAACAGGCGCTCAAGCAATACATCCTGGTTATGGATTTTTATCTGAGAACTCAGAGTTTTGCCGCCTTTGCGACGAAAACAACATTACCTTTATTGGTCCACCTATTGGTGCAATTGAAGCAATGGGATCTAAATCGGCTGCTAAAAACATCATGGAAGCGGCAAATGTTCCACTTGTACCCGGTTACCATGGTGACGATCAATCTGAAACAACCATTAAAGCGGCCGCAGATAAAATGGGATACCCCGTATTACTAAAAGCGACTGCTGGTGGTGGCGGTAAAGGCATGCGACAGATCTGGAGCGCTGACGAGTTTTCAGAAGGTTTTGATGCTGTAAAACGTGAAGCACTCTCTTCGTTTGGCGACGATACTATGTTAGTAGAAAAATACTTAACACAACCTCGTCACGTTGAAATTCAAGTGTTTTGTGATAACCACGGCAATACCGTTTATCTATTTGAGCGTGATTGCTCGGTACAACGTCGTCACCAAAAAGTCGTTGAAGAAGCTCCTGCGTTCTCTATGTCTGAAACATTGCGCGCTCAAATGGGTGAAGCCGCTATCAAATCAGCACAAGCTATAGGTTATCAAGGTGCAGGTACTGTAGAGTTTTTATTAGATGTAGATGGTTCTTTCTACTTTATGGAAATGAACACTCGCCTTCAAGTTGAACACCCCGTAACAGAATTTATTACTAAGCAAGACTTAGTAGAATGGCAACTACGAGTTGCTGCTAATGAAATTTTACCAAAAGAACAGCACGAGTTAAGCATTCATGGTCACGCGTTTGAAGCTCGTATTTATGCAGAAGATGCCAACAACGACTTCTTACCTGATACTGGCACCCTTTCGTTTATTCGAACACCTGTTGAAAATGAGTTTGTTCGTATTGACACTGGTGTGTGCGAAGGTGACGAAGTAAGCGTATTTTACGACCCAATGATAGCTAAACTAATTGTATGGGGCGAAAACAGAGAAAAAGCGCTTAAACGTTTAACGAAGGCGCTTTCAGAATATCACGTAGGTGGTGTAAAAACGAATGTAGAGTTTTTAACTAAATTGGTTACAAGTACTCCTTTCATCGAAGAAAACATTGACACAAGTTTTATTGAAAAGCACCACGACGACATATTTAGCGACACCCCATTATCTAACGCTAAACGTGACACTGAATTAGTAAAATCGGCTCTGTATATATTACTTGAACAACAAAACCGCTTTACAAATAAATATAAAAATAACGCAGATCCAACGTCACCTTGGAACACATATAATGCTTGGCAGTTTAACGACAAATCGCTTCACAGCTTATCTCTTGAATACGCAGGTGAAACTTATGATGTGAATGTTGAAGAGCTAACCTCTACTCAAGGTACTCAGTATGTTGTAACACTCAACGATACTAAGTATGACTGTATCGCAAACCTGAAAAACGGCCTTTTAACAACAATTAACAACCATAAATCATCAACCATGATTTCAATTCAAGACCATGTAGTTAGTATTTATACGCCTACAGGTACTTTGAGTGTTAATCATATTCAGCCTGATTTAGGCGACCATGATAGTAATGACGCTCACGGAGGTTTAATCGCCCCTATGAATGGCACCATGGTAAAAATACTGGTTGAAACAGGCGAAGCTGTAACTAAAGACCAACCATTAGTGATTATGGAAGCAATGAAAATGGAACACACAATACGTGCTCCTGATAACGGAACCGTTGACACTATCTACTATAACGAAGGTGATATGGTTGACGGTGGCGCTGAATTACTGGCATTCACAGCGAGTGAGGGCGAATCATGAACTCACTAAATCAACTGTCTACGTTACCAACAAATGCTCGAATTGTTGAAGTAGGCCCTCGTGACGGCTTGCAAAACGAAAAGCAGCTGATTAGCACGTCTGACAAAGTCACTCTTATTCAAATGTTAGCTGACGCGGGCGTTTCACATATTGAAAGTGGTAGTTTTGTTTCACCTAAGTGGGTTCCACAAATGGCGACATCGACTGACGTTTTTAATACCTTACAAAGAAAGCAAAACGTTAGTTATATGGCGCTTACACCGAATATGAAAGGTTTTGAATCTGCAGTTTCGGCTAACGTAAGCGAAGTTGCAATTTTTGGAGCTGCATCAGAATCTTTTAGTCAAAAAAATATAAACTGCTCGATTGAAGAAAGCTTAGAACGTTTCAAGCCAATAATGGAAGCCGCAAAAATGGCTAATATACCTGTACGCGGATATGTGTCATGTGTTGTAGGTTGTCCGTATGAAGGTGAAATTTCACCTGAGAAAGTAGCCGACGTTGCAGAAACACTATACAAAATGGGTTGTTATGAAGTATCGCTTGGAGACACTATTGGTGTTGGCACCCCAGCTAGTGTTCAACAAATGTTACAAGCGGTTATCGCCCGTGTACCTAAAGAAAAGTTAGCCGTTCACTTCCACGATACTTATGGGCAAGCGTTAACCAATATTTACACTGCGCTACAGAATGGCATTTCAGTAATCGACAGTTCCGTTGCGGGTTTAGGTGGCTGTCCTTATGCTAAAGGAGCGTCAGGCAATGTTGCGACAGAAGACGTATTGTACCTACTTAAAGGTTTAAACATATCAACCAATATAGATTTAAACAAAGTATTAAAAGCGGGTTGGTTTATCGCAGAAAAGCTCGGTAAACCCGTAAATTCTAAGGTATCTGCAGCAATGTTAGCAGCCCAATAAAACTTATAATAATTCTGTTTACACGTTAACACTAAAGGAAAAATAATGGCCGGATTTGACAAAGTTGTATCAAGCTATGAAGAAGCACTAGCTGGATTAGAAGACAACATGACCGTACTTTCAGGTGGCTTTGGTTTATGTGGTATCCCTGAAAATTTAATCGCAGAAATAAAAAGAAAACAAACGAAAGGCCTTACCGTTGTTTCCAACAATTGTGGTGTTGATGACTTCGGATTAGGTATTTTGTTACCTGACCGTCAAATAAAAAAAATTGTTGCGTCATACGTCGGTGAAAATGCCGAATTTGAACGCCAAATGATGAGCGGTGAACTAGAAGTAGAATTAACTCCACAAGGTACATTAGCTGAAAAAATGCGAGCTGGTGGAGCTGGCATTCCAGCATTTTACACCGCAACAGGCTATGGCACTCCTGTAGCAGAAGGTAAAGAAGAGCGAAACTTTGATGGCCGTGATTATATACTTGAACCAGCAATTACTGGCGACTTTGCAATTGTAAAAGCATGGAAAGCAGACAGGTACGGTAACTTAGTGTTTAGAAAAACAGCTCGTAATTTTAACCCTCTTGCCGCTACAGCCGGTAAAATTACCGTCGTAGAGGTGGAAGAAATTGTTGAACCCGGCAGTTTAGATCCCGATCAAATTCATACACCCGGTATATATGTTAATCGTTTAATTCAAGGAACATTTGAAAAGCGCATTGAACAACGAACCATTAGCGAAGCAGCAACTTCAGAAGGAGCAAAATAATGGCATTATCAAGAGAACAATTAGCTCAGCGTGTTGCTCAAGAACTTCAAGACGGTTACTACGTGAACTTAGGAATAGGTATACCTACCTTAGTTGCAAACTACGTTCCTGAAGGAATGGAAGTTATGCTGCAATCAGAAAATGGTTTATTAGGCATGGGGGCGTTCCCTACTGAAAACGAAATTGACGCAGACCTAATTAACGCAGGGAAACAAACCGTAACCATGGCAACGGGAGCCTCAGTTTTCGATTCAGCAGAATCTTTTGCGATGATTAGAGGTGGTCATGTAGACCTAACAGTGCTCGGAGCATTTGAAGTAGATGTAAATGGTAACATCGCATCTTATATGATCCCCGGTAAGTTAATTAAAGGCATGGGCGGTGCGATGGACTTAGTTGCTGGCGCAGACAATATTATTGTTACTATGACCCATGCGTCAAAAAAAGGTGAATCTAAATTACTTGCTAATTGCTCATTACCGCTTACAGGAAAAGGATGCATTAAAAAAGTACTCACTGATTTAGCATTTATTGAAATTAAAGACGGAAAATTTCATTTAATAGAACGCGCACCAGGTGTTTCAGTAGAAGAAATTATTAAACTAACTGACGGTGAACTCGTCGTGCCAGCCTCTGTGCCAGAAATGAAGTTTTAAATAATTGACTAAATTCCCCCCGTTAAAACAAACACAGGGTTTACTATAAATGTAACCCCTGTGTAGCACTATTGTTAACCTAAAGTTCTCCACGTATTTTGCCCCTTAAATCCCCTATCAACCTTTGCAAATATACTATTCGTTATCCATACTAAACATAATCTATGTAATACATTAGGCCTTTAGTTTTACTACTGAGGTTTAATTCGTTAAATAATATTCACGATATAAATATTGCAGAACTTGTTACTCAACGTTCTTTTAATTTTCTTTTACTAACTCAATCAATAAGGTTAATAAAATGAAAGCATTTATTCTGACAGCTACTCTTCTCACTTTATTACTAACCTATACCGATAAATATTCGTATGCATCTAACGTTGCGCAAAGTTTGTGTGAATATGTCGCAGCGGATGATAAAAAACGCATGAGGTCATTTCTAAAAACGAATCGCCTTAAAATTCGAAGTGTTTTTACGGGAATTGAATGTAACGGCAAAAACTTGTTAGCTTTCGCAGCCGAAAATGGCTCGATTAAAACAGGGAGCTTAATGATCAGCAAACTGCCAAAAAGTGTTGTTACTGAAAACTTGGCGACGTTGGAATCAGGACCAAAAGCTCTTCTAGACGCTGCTATTAAAAGAACTGGCGGTTAGCCTATAAAAATACTGTTTTGTTAAATATGTTATTAAAGTATATATGCTTATTTCCACTGAATTCTAAACACTAGTAAAGTTCATTTTTCATCTTTATGTCATTCACTATTTTCAATTGAATGACTTATATCTCCCAAAAAATCACAAGTTCAAGTATACAATATTCATTGGTTAAAATTTGAATGAATAAATAGTTACCAATGTTAACAACACGTTAAATGGTTAATGTATTACAGTTTTTTTTGCTTATATCTTATAATTTGTTGCAATTAATTTTTTTATTAACGATAATGAAGGTGACAAAGAAAAGGCAAGACACGCGAAAACGTGTTACGCAAAACCACCGGTCTAAGGGTTTAATTTTTAAATCTATGACAGCGGAGTTACCAAGTTATTAGGTACATCCCGTGGTTTTTTCTTTTAATTAACTCAAACTTTTAAAGGTTATTAAAATGAAAAAATTATTACTAGTTTCTACTATTACTGCTTTAACATTAACGTCTGTTGTAACGACTCCTCAAGCACAAGCTGCTAACATCGCTCAAAGCGTATGTGAGTATGTAGCTGCCGATGACAAGAAACGCATGCGTTCATTTTTAAAGACGAATAAACTTAAAATTCGTAGTATTTTTGATGGTATTCAGTGTAATGGTAAAAACCTGTTGGTGTTTGCAGCAGACAAGGGTTCAGTAAAAACAGGTTCTTTGATGATTTCTAAATTACCAAAGAAAGTAGTTTCTGCTAACTTAGCTCTATTGCAATCCGGATCGCAACCGTTATTAGAAGCTGCTAACAATCGCGTAAGCAGCTAATTTATTTTTAGTAGGCGTTATTGTTTTACAATATGTTTTACTATTAATAATTCTATGTCATTTAAAAAAGCCAGCTTATGCTGGCTTTTTTTTCATCTAAGTTTCGAGCAATTTCAGTTAGCCATCCGTTAATACTGTTCTTTTGTAATAAAAAGCCAGTATAAACTGGCATTTTAATAATTTAGTAAATAACGAGTGTAGCTAACGTTGTTACCACCAAGTAGCGTAGAAACCAATCAGTATTAACGTACAACCTATAGCTGCTATGTTGAAGCTACTGTCTGTTTTAAAACTAACTTCATCTAAGCTTACGCTACTGTCATGCTCTGGTGGCTTATCTTTAAGTGAAATAACCACGGTTAACGCTAAACATAGTAAAAACACTAAACCTACTCGGTCCATAAATGGAACTTCTGGTAACAATAGCTTCATACCTACAGATAATACCGCAGAACCAATTGCTGCTGATAAAGCGCCTTTAGATGTAGTGCGTTTCCAGAACATACCCATTACGAATATAACAACGATTCCTGGCGTAAATAAACCTGTAAATTCTTGGATATACTGAAAGGCTTGATCAAACTGACCTAATAATGGTTTAGCTGTAAATAAAGCAATCGCTAATGAAGCAAGTGTTGCTAAGCGGCCAACGGTTACATAATGGGTTTGTGATTTACCTGGTTTAACTTTGCCATATAAATCCATTGTAAAAATTGTAGAAACTGAGTTAGTCATAGACGCTAAGCTCGATACAATTGCAGCAACCAACGCAGCAAAAATTAATCCTTTAATACCAACAGGCATTAAACTCATCATTGATGGGTATGCTAAATCAGGCTGTGTTAACCCCGGGTACAAAATAACAGCAGCGATACCAGGTAATACAACGATTACAGGCATAAGAAGCTTTAAATATGCTGCAAACGCTATCCCTTTTTGTGCTTCACCTAAGCTTTTTGCTGCAAGTGCTCTTTGAATAATATATTGATTGAATCCCCAATAACTGAAATTCATTACCCACATACCACCAACTAAAACGGTAATCCCCGGCAAGCTCATGTAGTGCTCGTTTTCAGGACTCAAAATCATATCGAAATGGCCTGGTAACTGATCTGAAAGAATACCAAAACCAGCAAGTATTCCGTTTCCATCAGCAACAGCATCAAGCGCTAAATAACTTAAAAGTAAGCCACCAAATACTAGTAAAACTACTTGTAAAATATCGGTATATGCAACCGCTTTTAATCCGCCATACATTGAGTATGCGATTGAAAACAGCGCTAAAAAGGTCATACCGTACATAGCGTCTACGCCTGCAACAGACTGTATAGCTAAGCCACCTAACCATAAAACAGCAGTTAAGTTTACGAACACATAAACAGCTAACCAAAAAAGAGCCAATGTTGTTTTTACTCTACTATCAAACCTTTGTTCCAAGTATTGAGGCATAGTAAATATTTCATTCT
This sequence comes from Colwellia sp., assembly GCA_020630795.1. Classification (GTDB taxonomy): domain Bacteria; phylum Pseudomonadota; class Gammaproteobacteria; order Enterobacterales; family Alteromonadaceae; genus Pseudocolwellia. The sequence goes on along the minus strand of JAHDIK010000015.1, from coordinate 47,564 downwards.
TTAAGAATATAGGTAATAAATACTTACCTACCAAGATTAACGTAATTGCTGCCATCCATTCATATGAGGCAATAGCTAATCCCATAGCATAGCCTGAACCAGACATACCAATAATTTGTTCAGCAGATATATTGGAGGCAATTAACGATGCACCAATAGCCCACCAAGGTAGCGCTTTACTTGCTAAGAAGTAATCTTCAGTATTTGTTTCATGAGATTTTTCACCACGTGAAATCCACAATGCAATTATAAGTAAACCAACGACATAAGCGATAAATACGCCAATATCAATTGAATCTAGAGTCAAATTCATAAAATTCCCATTTTGTTGTTTTAGTAATAGTTAGATTTATCACCGTTAAAAATTAACGGTGTTTGTTAATAAAGCTCAACGCAAATTTAATGCTCGAACGTTTTAAAGCCTGAATACTGTTCAACCCCAACTTCTTTTTCCCATGACTGTAGTTTTTTAACTAATTGTGAAACTACATTCGGAAACTTTTCTGACACATCGTCTTGTTCAGTAGGATCTAAAGCGAGGTTATATAGACGATACGTACCACTTCGATAACCAAGTAATTTCCACTCTTTATCACGTACCGAAACATAAAGATCTTGGTATGCTCGATAACCGTAAATAGGCTCGTTGCGGTTTAGGTCAACATTTGATTTGATCGTTGAAACAAGTGAAATACCATCAAGATTTTCATACTGATTTACGTTGCCACCCGACATTTCAGTTAATGTAGGAAATATATCTGTTGTTTGTACAACACTTTCGTTAACACTGCCTGGCTTGGTTACACCTGGCCAATAAACGAAAAACGGTACACGCGCCCCGCCCTCGTATAAGGTTTCTCCTTGTTTTTTACCGCGATAAGGCGCATTTTCAAAATAGCCACCTTGATCGGAAGTAAATAATATAATGGTATTGTCATCTACACCTTTATCTTTTAACGCCTTTCTAACCTTACCTACTGCATCATCCATTGACTTGATTTGGGCTGCATATTTTGCCGTATCTCCCTTAAGACCTTGCTGTTTAAAATATTCTACGTATTCAGCTTTGCCGTCAGATGGCCTATGAACATTATAAAACCACATAGACAACATAAACGGTTGTTCTTTATCATAATTTCTAATCCAATCTACCGTATGCTCTGTAAGCTTATCAGTGAGGTACTCACCTTTTTTGGCATCTTTAAATACTTTAGTGTTTTTGAAAAAAGGGGCATTGTATCCTTTAGGGTGCCCAAAGTTTGTTGTTCCAAATTGACTATCAAAGCCATTATCAACGGGATGGTAACCTTCATGTCCTAAGTGCCACTTACCCACAAAATGATTAAAATACCCTTGTTCTTTGAGTGCTTCAGCGTAAGTTGTATATTCGGTATCTAACCAATTAGGTACTGGGAAATTCGCAGGGTCGCCTTTCCAATAACTTACTGGACGGCTTGGACGGTTATATTTATCAAACCCCCATTTAGGGCCTGTTGGAATATGACGAACAATTTTTAAACGAGCCGGATGCTGCCCTGTTACCAATGTTGCTCGACTAGGGCTACATGTAGGGCTTGCGACATAGGTGTTCTCGAAATTCATACCTTGAGCCGCCAATGCATCAACGTTTGGCGATTCAAAATTAGCATTCCTCATTCCAATATCGCTCCAGCCCAAATCGTCAACAAAAAATAGAACGATATTCGGCTTTTTGGTTTGCGTATTTTTGTTAATAGTATCTGATGCACACGAAGCTAAACCAAGACACAATAAAGATGCATAAATCAAACTTGTTTTCATACTTTTTACCTTATTATTCACTCTCGTTAGCTTCCTTTATTTCCTAATTAATATATAAGACAGGAACTAACCGTTTTTATAATTCTTCCTCAATAGTAACACCTTAATTAGGGATTGCGCTATCCCTTTAATGTTTTAGTTAGTACAAAAAATCATAAGAACAGAACTATTTATGCAACACAAATTCAAAACAAAAAAAAGCCACTCTTTTGAGTGGCTTTCTTATTAAATTTACATAAACATCTTACAAAGCACTAGCGCCATTTTTTGCAGTACAAACAAAAATACTTGGCTCTAATGAGGTTTTAACTGGGTATTCTAATTCTACCGCTTTAATTACCTTCTCTACTAAAGAGTCTGGCACTAAAGAAACAACACAACCACCAAAACCACCACCGGTCATACGAACACCGCCTTCCTCACCGACTTGCGATTTAATAATGTCTACTAGCGTATCAATTTCGCTTACCGTAATATCAAAATCATCACGCATTGATGCGTGTGAATCTGCCATTAATGTTTGAAGTGTTGCCATATCGTTGTTTTTCAAAGCTTCTGCTGCTGCAACAGTACGATCGTTTTCTGTAATAACATGCTTTGCACGTTTAGCTGTTACAGGGTCAAGCTCGTGCTTTCTTTGATTGAAGGTCTGAATAGATACATCGCGTAATGCTTTAACACCAAAAAACTCTGCAGCTGATTCACATTGTTCACGGCGAGTATTATATTCACTGTCAACTAAACCACGTTTTTTGTTTGAGTTTACAATAACGATTGAAACACCATCTGGAATTGATACCGCTGACGTTTCTAAACTACGACAATCAATTAGTAGCGCGTGGTCTTCTTTTGCTTCAGCAGAAATCAACTGATCCATAATTCCGCAATTACACCCAACAAACTGGTTTTCAGCTTCTTGGCCATTTAATGCAATATCTTGTTGGCTAATATCCAAGTTATATAATGTTTTAAACGTTTGACCAATCACAACTTCTAGTGCCGCAGAAGAGCTTAAACCAGCACCTTGAGGAACGTTTCCACTTACTGCGATATCTGCGCCTTGAAAACTATACCCTCTTAATTGTAAATGCTTTACAACACCACGAATATAATTAGCCCAACCTTTATCAATAGGTTCAATCGGCTGAGTTAAATCAAAGCTGTCTTCTTCGTTTTGATAGTCAACCGACACAACACGTACAATATTATCTTCACGCGGACTAGCTACAACAACCGTTTGATAATTAATTGCACATGGTAAAACAAAACCGTCATTGTAATCGGTATGTTCACCAATAAGATTTACACGACCAGGAGCCTGAATGTTATGTGCGCCTTTGTAACCAAATGTTTGTTCAAATGTTGTTACAACGCTTTCTAATAATTCTACTGACATTTTTCTTCTCTCAAAATTCCTATATAAATATTAAATGCTTATTTACTTTTATAATGAACGTCGCTTACTGCTCGTAGTTTTTCTGCAGCTTGCTCGGCTGTTAAATCACGCTGTGATTCAGCCATCATTTCATAGCCCACCATAAATTTACGTACCGTTGCCGAACGTAAAAGAGGAGGATAAAACAACGCATGAAGCTGCCAATGTTCAATATCACTTCCATCTTTAAAGTATGGTGCATAATGCCAGCCCATTGAATATGGGAATGAGCAATTAAATAAATTATCGTAACGCGTAGTTAATTGCTTAAGCGCTATAGCTAAATCATCTTTTTGAGCATCAGATAGATCTTCAAAACGCTTTGCGTGTGCTTTAGGCATAAGCATAGTTTCGAACGGCCACGCAGCCCAATATGGTACAACAGCAATCCAATGTTCCGTATCTACAACAGTGCGGCTACCGTCTGCCATTTCTGCTTTAACTGTATCGAGTAATACATTACGTCCATGCTTTTCGTAGTAGTCAAGCATGCATTGGTTTTTACGAAATACTTCGTTAGGTAAGAAACTGTTTGCCCACACTTGCCCGTGAGGATGAGGCTGTGAACAGCCCATAACGTCACCCTTATTTTCAAATACTTGGATCCAAGGATAATCATCTTTAAGACTATCAACTTGATCTACCCACGTATCAACAACACCACGAATTGCCGACGTTGTTAATTCTGGTAACGTTTTACTATGGTCTGGCGAATAACAAATCACTCGACTTAATCCGCGAGCACTTTCACTCGTAAAAACAGTATTGTCGCTTTCTGGTGAATCAGGAGTGTCCTTCGTTAATGCCGCGAAATCATTTGTAAATACAAATGTTCCTTCGTAGTTTTCATTTTTATCACCCGATATACGTTCGTTACCCGGACATAAATAACAGTCTTCAACATAACTAGGTAACTCTTCATTAGATACTTCTTCATCTTTGCCTTGCCAAGGGCGCTTAGCTCTGTGAGGAGATACTAATACCCACTGCCCTGTTAAAGGGTTATAGCGGCGATGAGGGTGATCTGTTGGATCAAATTCGATAGTCATAATGATGGTAAATCCATAGCAAGTTTAGTTCTTGAAACAAAATGTAAACGTTTTCATTTTTATATGCAACCTTTAATTTTAGATTTATGCTGGTTTGATAAAACCATTGAAAAATGTCAATATTGTGACAATTGATTTATTAAAAACTAAAATGTAAACATTTTCATATGGCTACGATAAAAGATGTTGCTCGTATAGCGGGTGTGTCAGTTGCAACAGTGTCTCGTGTTGCTAACAACGACCCTAAAGTAAGTGACAAAACAAAAACAAAAGTTAGCAAAGTAATGGGCGATTTAGGTTATACGCCAAATGCAAATGCTCGTGCCTTGGTTAAACAAAAAAGTATGATTATGGGGGTTGTTATTCCCCAATTAACTGACCCTTTTTTCGCGTCACTTGCTAACGGCGTTGAGGAAGTCGCTCGTTCTGAAAATATGCAATTACTTTTAAGTACGGGGTTATTTGACGCAGAATCTGAGCGTAAAGCCATCGCGTTACTTATTGAGCAACAATGCGACATTATGGTGGTTCACAGTAAAATTCTTTCCGACGAAGAACTAACAGCTCTAGCTGCCAGAAAACCTGGATTAGTGCTTATAGACAGATATATAGATGCGATTAAAGAACGCTGCATATGGATTGATAACTTTGAAGGTGGGCGCATAGCTGCTCGCCACCTTATTTCCTTAGCACACCAAGATTTTGCTGTCATATCGAGTGTTCATGAAATAGATGACCCTAAATTAAGAATGGAAGGTTTTAGGTCAGAGTTAAACACTGCTGGATTTTCTCTATCAGAACAATTAATAGAATTGAACGAACCGAACTTACGTGGTGGAGAAATCGCCGCGCAAAACCTTTTGTCTAGCGGTAAAAAATTTACCGCAATTTTTGTATATAACGACGCAATGGCAATTGGCGCAATTTCAACACTTGAAGACAATGGTTTTAGCGTACCCAATGATATTTCTGTTCTAGGGTTTGATGACGTGCTTTTGTCTCGTTATTCACGCCCAAAATTGTCTACGCTCAACTACCCTATTGAAGAAATGGCAACCCATGCCGCAAGACTTGCTTTACGTCTAAATAACAAAAAACAACCACAAAACATTAATCTTGATACTTACAAATACGTACCTCGACTTGTAAAGCGTGAATCTACCAGTCGATTTGGTCATTAACTTCCTACACATTTATTTACATTTGCTACTACATTAATCACGCTATATTAAGTAGCATATGTATATATAGATAACAGACAGAAGTAACTCTTTATGGATGAAAAACAAAACATAATAAAACGCATATTCTTTAAAACATTTCGTATTCTAAATTTCTCTCGAAAATTAATACTTAACGTTTTGTTTTTTGGCCTACTAATTTTATTTATTAGCTCATTTACAAGCGACAAACATAAGGTGACTGTTGCTGAGAATTCGGTTCTGATGCTGAATATTAAGGGTGACGTGGTTGAACAAAAAACACACGTCGAACCTGTTGACGCATTTTTGAGCGAAGCACTTGGAAACGAAGACCAAGTTCCAGAAGTTCTTTTATCTGACATTGTCGACGTAATTAAAGCAGCAGCTACCGACAATAATATATCGTTACTTGTGCTCAAGCTTGATCAAATGAATCGTTCAGGCTTAACAAAAATGTCGATAATTGCAAAGGCTTTAGAAAGCTTTAAAAAGTCAGGTAAGCAAATTATTTCGATCGGTGAAAACTTTACACAAGACCAATATTACTTAGCAAGTTACGCTGATGAAGTTTGGTTAGATCCAAACGGTTGGGTTATTTTAGATGGGTATGGTCGTTATCAAATGTATTATAAATCGGCACTAGACAAACTTGCGATTAGCCAACATATTTTCAGGGTTGGTACGTATAAATCTGCTGTTGAACCTTATATGCGCGACGACATGTCTGAAGCTGCCAAAGAAGCAAACAAGCTTTGGCTTGATGATTTATGGACACAATACAAGCAAGATGTCGCAAGTCAGCGTGGCTTTGAAGTGTCTAACTTTGATGAAAGTGCAGAACAGCTTGTTAAAAAGCTTAAAAGCGTTAATGGCGATGTAGCTAAATATGCGCTTAACCATGGTTGGGTAGACCAATTAAAAACACGTCATGAAATTGAAGTAGCCATCAAAACTAAACTTAACGTAACTGATGAGAAAAAGAGCTATAAATCTATTGGGTTTAATCAGTATTTATCAACGCTATTTAATCCATTTCCAATGGAACAAATGAATACAGACTCAGTTGCCGTCATTGTTGCTAAGGGTACTATTTTAAACGGTACACACAAAGCAGGAACCATTGGTGGCGATAGCACAGCTAAACTACTAAAACGTGCACGTAAGAATGACAATGTAAAAGCAGTTGTATTACGTGTAGACAGTCCTGGCGGAAGTGCTTTTGCGTCGGAAATTATACGCCAAGAAGTAGAGTTACTAAAGCAAGCTGGCAAGCCTGTTGTAGCATCTATGGGAACTTACGCTGCGTCTGGTGGATATTGGATTTCAGCTTCTGCTGACAAAATTTACGCTGCACCTACCACTATTACAGGCTCTATCGGTATTTTTGGATTATTTATGACCTTTGAAAAAGCACTCGGTAAACTCGGCATTTATACTGATGGTATTGGTACAACTGACCTTGCAGGCTTCTCGTTAACAAGACCTTTATCTGACGGCGTTGCCGATATTATTCAAATGAACGTTAACAAAGGATACAAAGACTTTATTACACTGGTTGCTGACAATAGAAACATGACACCCGAACAAGTTGATAAAATAGCTCAAGGTCGTGTATGGTCTGGCGCGAAAGCTAAAGAACTCGGTTTAGTCGATGAATTAGGCGGGCTAGACGCTGCTATTGATGAAGCCGCTTCGCTAGCTCAAATATCAAACTTTGAAACCATGCTCATTGAGAAAGAGCTTTCGCCAGCAGATAAGTTTATGAAAAATCTATTTGGCCAAGCAGGTAGCCTTATTCCTTCTTCTGCAATAACATTAGGTCCTGTAGAGCAAGCAATGGCAAAAATTAAAGCTGAATTGAATCATTTGAATCAACTTAATGATCCGAAAGGCATATACACATTATGTGCAAGTTGTAATATCCATTAATAAATAAGCACAATTGAGTATATAAAGCCTCGATTTATCGGGGCTTTTTTTTAAACGTTTTAAACAAATAACACGTGTTATGAAATTACCTAGCGTTAGGAACACACACATGAAAAAAAGAATTTATATCGCGTATACCGGCGGTACTATTGGTATGAAAGCCAGTGAAAATGGCTATATTCCTCAAAAAGGCCATTTAACAGAGTCTATTCTCGCAAACGCAGATTTTCATAGAGATGAGATGCCTGAATTCACGATAAATGAATACTCGCCATTAATCGACTCTTCAAATATGATCCCAAAAGATTGGCAATTTATTGCTGATGATATTAAGGCAAACTATGCTGACTATGATGGATTTGTAGTACTCCACGGCACAGACACTATGGCCTATACAAGCTCTGCTTTATCGTTCATGTTTGAAAATTTAGCTAAGCCAGTAATCGTTACAGGTTCTCAAATTCCTCTTAGTCAATTGCGTTCAGACGGACAGGTAAACGTACTTAACTCGTTATACATTGCCGCGAATTATCCTATTCCTGAGGTGGGATTATATTTTAACAACAAATTATATCGTGGAAATAGAAGCATTAAAGCCTATGCAGATGGTTTTAACGCGTTTGACTCTCCTAATTTTCCTCCACTAATAGAGGCAGGTATTAATATTGACCTGATTGAGGGTGAAATATCAGAGCCTAACGCAAGCACTATCGAACCACTTAAACTAAGTAACATTACGCCTCAACCTATTGGTGTGGTTCACTTGTATCCAGGAATTAGTACCGACGTATTAAAAAACATTATTCAACAACCTGTTAAAGCGCTAATTATACGAAGTTACGGCGTTGGAAATGCGCCACAAGATAAAGGATTATTAGATTGCTTTAAAAAAGCGAATGACGATGGAATTATCATTGTTAATTGCAGCCAATGTATTAAAGGCAATGTAAACATGGACGGATACGCTACAGGTAATGCACTGAGTAAATGCGGAGTAATAGGAGGTGAAGATATGACGTTAGAAGCCACACTCACTAAATTACATTACCTATTAAGTAAAAATCTTCCTTCGGAAGAAATTAAAGATTTAATGCAAAGTAATTTGCGGGGTGAGCTGTCTTACTAGAGCTAAGGCTGTTAGTTATTTCCAAGTAAACAAGAGCAATGCCCTGCTCTTGTTTACTTGCATGAGTTTACTTGAATATATTTACTTGAAAATAGATAGGCCCCGCTAGGCTAGTTAACCACAAAACGTTGCGACGACGAAATACCAGATTTTTGATACGCATGTTTAGTGTTTGCAGATAAAGGTAATGCATCATCCCACGAGTAAATAGTGATAAAGGCTTCACCATTGCTTTTTGCCGTAATTTCACCAAACTTATTAACGCTTAGCACATCTGGATTACTCGATTCCCAAATAACACCTTGACGCTTAGCATTCACTGGTAACGCTTTACTGTTAAGTTGTATATGTTCACCTACCGTTAGTTGTGTTTTCGGTGCAATAACCTGCAAAGCTTTCACTCCCACCAACTCATTTTGCTCAAGCACAACGCCCAAGGCGTCATAAGCTGATTTTTGTTCCTTTGTAAGCTCATTTAATTCAAGTCCGCTATACCTACGCACGCCCCACCTGCGTTCTATAAAGCGCTTGCCACCTCGCTCTAACAAGTCGGTACGCAAATCGAAAAATCGACCTTCAGGAAAATCTTTGTCTGGCGCATAACGCTTAAAATCTTTATTAAATGCGTATCGTAATACAACATCTTCATCATCGTATTTATTATTACCAATATACCAAGTATGGATATGTTTTCTAGGTTCTCCGGTAGCACCTTTGGCTTGTTCCCAAAAACTAATACCGTCGACCTGTTCAGCATTGGGCATTGCAATACCTGCTGCGTCTGCAATAGTAGGATAGATATCGGTTAAATTAACTAAGCCTTCATATGCTCGATACCCATTATCTTGACTCGCTGGCACTACATTTGGATAATTGATAACTAGGGGTACGTGTATTCCATTATCTGCATTACCTCCCTTTCTCCCAGGATAAATAGTTCCATCAGCGAGAACGTGACCAAAGGTTTCTTTAGTACCGTTATCGCCCATTATTACTATTAAGGTATTTTCTCGAACGCCAGATTCATCGAGCTGTTTAACCACATTCCCAATCAATTTATCCATATATTCAATCATATCGGGGAAGTAGCGACGATCATCTCCTCCCGTATTATTGTAATCAGCGGTTTCATCAAAATTGTCAAAAATGTTATTTGGTTTGGTATCTGGTGTTGGTTTGTGATCATCATGAACCAAAATCATCGGATAATATAAAAAGAACGGCTTATCTTTGTTTTTATCTATAAAGTTGAGTGCATGGCGATTAACAATATCAGGGCCATACCAACGCCTTCCTGTTTCAGGATCTACATCTGTTCTGCCATTATAATTCTTAACTTCACCATTAATGACCAAATTAGGATTGATGAAGCGTTGACCTTCGGTAACTACATCAAATGCAGCGTACTCGTCCCAGCCAAACTCTGCTATGTAGTCTTTACCTGCTACTTGCTTATCACCACGTGTTTGCTTCCATTTACCAAAAAGCCCTGTCGCGTAACCTGCTTTTTTAAAAGCGTCTCCAAATGTTATATCAGATCGATGTTGAGACTTAGGTTGTAAATAGTTTCTATCGTTATTTTTACCACTCATTAATGCTATTCGCGTATTCTCACAAATAGGATAAGCAAAAGCGTGATCAACACGCAGCCCTTGCTTTGCTAACGCATCAATATTCGGCGTTCCAAATTCTTTATTTGTAAATAGACCATCGTACGAATGCAGTCGGTTAGCGCCATACGCGGTAACGCCATAATGATTTAGATCGTCAATCAGTATCAATACAACATTGGTTGGCTCGGCTGGAGACGTTTTTACAATTGCAGGGTTATCAGTAAGCTTCTTTTCACTAGTTGGATCACTAGGGCTACAGGCTGCAATGAGCAATATACATGATACGTTGATTAGTAGTTTACATTTCATATATTTAACTCCACGCTATTGCTTAACTAATTTGTAGCTTCGTACGTAATCATAATAAGCAGTGTTTATAGATGCGTCATCAAGTTCAATATCTGTTGGGTAAGGTTCGTCATCACCCTCAACCTGCTTAATAAGCTTTTGCTGCCAATAATACGTTTCAACCACCATTCGCAAAGACATTTCACTATTAAACGGGGCTTTATCTACGGGGTTATCTAGTTCAACGGTACCCGTTAGCTGATTGTCAAAATAGAACTTCACTTTATTTGGGGTTACCCACCAAGCTGCGTATGTATGATATCCATCAGATAAGTTTGTACCTGTATCATGTTTAACACCTTGTGAAAAATAATCTGCGCCCTTGCATTTTCCGTCTACTAACTCTCTACCTTTATAGTGAGTGTTAGAGTGCATGACGTCTGTCCAAACTTTTTGAGGCCACCCGCCTATCGCCTCTAAAATATCAATTTCTATCGAATGCGATTCATTACAAGCTGGTCCTACACTGTCATGATCGTCAGAGTGTAACCAAAACGTAGTAGACATTTTTGTTTTAGATGTTTTAAGCCGTGCCTCATAATATCCGTATACTGCACCATGCTTACCTGAAACGGCAGCACCACCCATGGTAAAACCTTCGTTATCTGCGCTATAAGTTGAGGTTTTTAGTTTTAAATTACCATCACTAACACTTACATTATCCTTTAAAAATTTTGCAGGTGGTCTCCCTTTCCAAGTAGGAATATAGTCGAGCCATTTTGACGTATCTAATGAAGAACCATTAAATTCATCAGACATATTGTCAACATATTCCCATTTATACCCTTTTGGTGCTTCAGGTAATTGGCTAGGAATTTCAAAAGTTGGTTCCACGTTGCTATTAACAATATGACTTGGTGAGTTACTTAAGCATCCTGTTAAACATAAAGTAGATAACAAAAAAGTATACTTAGGGGTTGGTATAAACTTCATTAATAAATCTTCAATAAAAAATACGAATATTTATATTTAAACACATTAAATCATATAAAAACATAGAATTTACCTTATTTAATGATAGGATTATAAACACTGATAACACTCTAGCGCATGCTTAGTTAAGCATTAACCCTTTAATTTAAATGAAGTTTAAAACATGAAACAATACATTCCTGCTTTGCTAATGGTGACAAGTTGTACAACTATCGCCGCGAAAAATGATAATTTACCCGATCCAAAATTAACAGAGGTTTGGGAACCTATACCTGCTGAAGTAAAACCTTCTCCAGTACCTTCAGATGCAATTGTTTTATTTGACGGTACGCATTTAAACGAGTGGCATCATGGAAAAGATAACCCTGCTAAATGGTCAATTCAAAATGGATATACAACAATAGTTCCCGGCACTAGCGGCATAAGTAGTAAGCAAAAGTTTTGCGATATGCAACTTCACATTGAATTTATGACACCAACTCCAATCGCGGGTAAGAAAGGTCAAGGTTCTGGTAATAGTGGAATATTTTTACAAGGAAGATATGAAGTACAAGTATTAAATTCATACAAAAATAGAACATACTCGAACGGTCAAGCCGGTTCAATATACAAACAAACAGCGCCATTAGTTAATGCAAGCTTACCTACTGGTCAATGGCAAACTTACGACATAATATACAAAGCTCCAACTTTTGATAATTCAGGTAAGGTAAAAGATAAGGCATATGTAACAGTGTTACATAACGGTGTACTTATTCAAAACCATACAGAGATTCAAGGCAATACTACTTATCGAGGTAAAGCTCAATATGGTAAAGCTCATGGATGTGCTCCAATTTGGTTACAAGATCATAATGATGAAGTAAGTTATCGAAATATATGGGTGAGGAAATTATAACTTTTTCGCGGTAACTAAGAATTTAAGGGGTTGATTTCAGCTCCTTTTTTATAGTTAGCCTAATAACAGCAACAGCTCAACCAGTGTATATTTAAATTTTATAATTTACATGTGCATTTTCTTATGTAAATATCAAAGCCTATTTTAAAATTTCAATCGGAAATTTGCGTTTAAATTAGGTATAAGAATGTATAAAAATAAACTAAATGTATTATTAACGCCCTTAGCAATTACTGTATTAACTGCTTGTGGAGGTGGAGGGGGTTCAACAGAGAACCCTACACCTGAAACTCCAACCCCACCAGCCAATAGTGCGCCTACTCACAATGGTAATATAGCTGTTTCTCTCAACGAATCTGATGCTGACCTTGAGATCAACCTTTTACAAGGAAGCGCCGATGCAGACGGTGATACATTGTCTATTTCAAACCTCACGGCAAACGCAAGTAATCCAAGCACAGGGGTTACTACATCAAGTTCAACGGTTTCAATATCACCCGCAACATACGCAGATTTAGTCGAAGGTGAAACACAAACCATTGCATATACCTTTAATATTAGTGATGGTAAAAGCACTACACCGAGATCATTAACAGTAACAGTAAATGGTGAAGGCGCTGCCACAACGCCACCCGTAACATCATCAACAGAAATTACCATTGATCTTAATACTCAACAGTTTTACGGAAACGTTTCGACACTCGATAGAACAAAGTTTTTAAACGTACACGATACCTTTACAAATAGTAATTACACTAGAGAATTGGCAGAAAACTTTAAAAATAATTATCGAGCAGATCATGGTCGACAATTCTGGAGTCCGTTATCTCAAACGGTTGTAAAAAACCAGCTAGATGCCGATGGAACCTACCCTACAACAGCTACAGCCATATCAAATGGTGCCTCAAACATATCTAACTATTACAACAATATAAATTCTGACATTGCCTCAAATCGTGTTGTAGTGACTGACCACCCTGCTAATCCTATGTACGACAATAACGAACCTATTGATGGTGCGCGTTGGGCAGCAGATTACTTTACTCACTATTATGATGACAATTCACGACCGCTATTTTATGAACCGATGAATGAGCCGTTCGTTCATGCAGGTGAGTACAAAGAAAATTACAACAATAGCGAAGAACAAACCCGTGAGCACATGACTCAATGGTTTGCTGAAATAGGTAAAGAATTTGATTCGCGACCAGAATTATCCAACGTCAGTGTTATTGGTTTTGCATCTGCATGGCCATCGCTTGAACTGTGGGATTTTGGACATTGGGAAAGTCGTATGAAAATGTTTATGGATAATGCCGGTGAGCATATGGATGCATTTTCAGTACACTTATATGATGGTGTTAACGTTGTTGGAGCAAACAGCGCAAGATCTGGCAGTAATTCAAAAGCAATATTAGATTTAATTGAAACCTACTCCATGTTTAAGTGGGATGTAGTTAAGCCTCACGCAATCACAGAGTACGGTGCGATTGTTGATCGACCAGCAGGTGTTATTGAGTACGACGCAACGGTAAATAGTCAAACAATAAAATCGTTTAACCACATCATGCTAGAACTAATGGAACGAGAAGACCGTATTTTAACGTCTATTCCATTTATTACAGGTCACTCTACATGGTATTGGCAGAACCCATCACAAGGTAATGGACACCCTTATAACCCTAGTATGTGGCGCCCAAATCCAGACAATATTACGTTAAACACTTCAACCAATCGATGGGAATTTATCGACCCCAATGCGGCTGACAACTACCTAGAAAACAATAACATGCTTTTCCTCGAATTTTGGAAAGATGTGGAAGGTTACCGAGCTAATATTTCAAATAACGATCCTGATACGCAAGTCGCAACATTCATAAATGATGACAAGGCGTACATTATTGTTAGTAACTTAGAATGGGAACAAAAAGACATTTCAATCAATTTACGTGAAATGTTAGGTTACAAGTATACATCGATTGATATCTCGCGTTTGAAAGTTCCGGCCGACGAAGGTGCGACGTTAACAACCACTAGCGAAGTTACTAACGCTGACGTTTCAGGTGATGCGTTAAATATTGGCACGTTAACTTTAGACCCGTCAGAAACTGTAAAACTTGTTGTAACACTAGATAAAACCATTGAAAACACCACAACCGCGCAACGAAAAACATACTATGCGGATGAACACTTACAGACAATTACAGCGAATCAAGCAATTACGTTTACACTCAATGGTGTCGATGTAACAACGTTAGATGCTGATAAATCAACAGCATCATTAAGAATGGGGATTGGACGCGACCATAATAAATCAAAGCAACCGACTCTTTCGGTAAATGGTACACAAGTAACGGTACCAGATGACTGGGCAGGATATGATCAAGCGAACAGAGATCTATTTTTTGGTACAATAGATGTACCCGTTCCACATAACTTGTTGTCTGAAAACAACACAGTTAGTATCACATTCTCAGATGCCGGCGGCCGTATCAGTTCTACTGTTCTTGATGTTACCAATATCATTCCTGCTATAGAAGTAAGCAGTATCGAGCTTGGCAATGATATTACATTAGATGCTTCACAAACAAACCAAATCAGTACAAGTGTAATGCCATCAGGCGTTGTGAATGCCGAATTAACATGGCTAAGCTCTGATGAAAATATTGCAACGGTAAGTGAAAATGGGCTAGTAACTGCTATTGGTTCAGGCTCTGCTACAATAACAGCGTCGGCAAGTAATGGCATTAATGATACAGTTTCTGTAACGGTTAACGCTTTAGATCCAAACCTAATCTCAGGTCTAGAATCAACATTTGACGGAGCCATTGATTCCGCAAAACTATTTGCGAGAAGTGAAACAAGTCAACTAAACCTCGCTACATTCTCAGTTGATGCTGTTGCTGCAAAAGACGGTGCTTCTGGCTTACTTGTAGACACAACAAATGGTGGACTAAAACTACAATACGCAAACCTATCAGGTGTAGACCAAACAAAGGTATATCGCATAGCATTTGATGCGAAGATAGTATCAGGTCAAGCAACACTGTGGATAAACACAACCTTAGCAGGATGGATAAACAAAACCTTTAACAACGCTACAACCGACTGGCAAAGCATGAGCTTAGATATACCTGCTGGTAAGTTAGGTACAGGCGTATTTCCGTTTAACTTCCATATAGATAACTTAGGCTCACCGGGTGTTGTATATATAGACAATGTAACGCTAACCCCTGTTGAGTAGCTAAACTTATACTAACCCTAACTAAAAAGCCGCTGTTAAGCGGCTTTTTTAATAACTATTAAAAACACTATACGTTAGTGCAAACAACTAATTCAACGTCCCGCAACTTACTTCAATTTATTTTAATGCTTTTTTTAAATCATAAATCAAATCCATTTTAACCCATTTCTCGCCGTCTTTTGCCCACTTAAGCGGTTGTTGATATTTCCACATTAACGTTTCCCATTCATCTGATTTCTTTTTACCTTCATCAGTTTTTGGCTCTGCTGTTGGGTCAAAACTATCATTAGTTTCCATAATCATAAACAGACGATCGCCTAAATGGTAAATCTCCATATCAAGAATACCGGCTTCTGCCATATTAGCCGTTATTTGTGGCCAAGCATTTTCAGGCTTGTGGTACTCAATATATTCTGCAATTAATGCAGGGTCATCTTTTAAATCAAGTGCTAAGCAATATCTATTAAGTGTATTTTGTGAGTTGTTCATTTATCTTCTCTACTCCTAGCTATGTTTATCTACCATCATATCGGAGAAATTCTTAAATATGAGATGAAAACCATTGTTGTTGATAATTAAATGTTATAAAGTTAATTATATATAAAAACTACATTTAGTATGTAAATTTATTTAAGTTTTTATCTATTAAACTTTATCCGATAATCTGAGATATCATAAAAATGAAAACACGTTCATCCCTTTTAAAAAAGAGATTACTTGGTGGCATTACATCAACGCTAATGATAATTGCCAGCCAGCCGTTAGCTTTTGCAGCTAATGACTGGGAAAATCCTGAAGTCATTCACATTAACAAACTTCCTGCTCGTGCCACATCATATTCCTTTGATACCGTTGACCAAGCGCTAAAAAGAGACAGGTCGGAATCAAGCATAAAAATGCTTAACGGAGAATGGAAGTTTAGTTTTGCAGACAAAGTTGAGGATCGACCTAAAAATTTCTATAAATCTACCTTCAATAGCAAAAGCTGGAAAACGATTCCTGTTCCGTCAAATTGGGAACTAGAAGGTTATGGTATGCCTATTTATACCAATTCTCTTTACCCGTTTTTCAAAGACGCCGCAACAGATGAAAACAGTATTGTTCTTCCATATATTACACGCGACAACCCTGTAGGCTCGTATCTTAAAGATTTTACAGTTCCAAAAGACTGGAACGACCAAAAAATTATTCTACATTTTGGTGGTGTAAGTTCAGCATTTTACTTATGGATCAATGGCGAAAAAGTAGGTTACTCGCAAGGAAGTCGACTTCCGTCAGAATTTGATATTACTGAGTATTTAAAATCAGGGAAAAATACAATCGCTCTCGAAGTATATCGTTGGAGTGATGGCAGTTACTTAGAAGACCAAGATCACTGGCGATTAAGCGGTATTCATCGTGACGTTATGTTAATGGCACAACCTAAAATAGCTATTAACGATTTTCACGTAAAAACTAAATTAACAAACGAATACACAAAAGGTGTATTACAAGTTAAACCAGAGCTTTCATTTCCTCACCGTAAAGATGTAGATGGTTGGAAAATTGAAGGTCAACTTTTTAATGCCTTTGGTAAACCTGTTTTAGAATCACCAATGAGCGTATCTGCGAATATTGTAAGCAGAATAATCTACCCACAGCGCGACAATTACAAATTTGACCTAATGAGCGCAACGCTAGATAAACCTGAGTTGTGGACCTCAGAAACACCGTACTTATATACACTCGTTTTATCATTAAAAGATAAAAAAGGTAACATCGTTGAAACACGTAGTACGCGTGTAGGTTTTAGAGACGTTAAAATTAACGACAAAGCCGAGCTACTTATCAATGGAAAAGTCGTTAAACTTATCGGTGTTAACCGTCATGACCATGATGTTAAAAAAGGTAAAGCATTAAGTCGTGAAGACCTGTTAGAAGATGTTTTATTAATGAAACGTTATAACTTCAACGCGGTACGCACATCTCACTACCCTAACGACCCATACTTTTATGAATTATGTGACGAATACGGTATTTACGTGATGGACGAAGCGAATATTGAAAGTCACGGTGTTGGCGGTTTAATTGCGAACCTTCCTGAGTGGAATAACGCAATGATGCAACGTGTTTTACGTATGGTAGAGCGAGACAAAAATCACCCTTCGATCATTTCTTGGTCATTTGGTAATGAGTCAGGAACCGGACCTAACTTCGCATCGATGTCAGGCTGGGTTAAAGATTTAGACAGCACACGCTTTATTCATTATGAAGGATCACAAGGTGCACCAGATCATCCTGACTACGTAGGTTTGTCTCAACGCTACACAACAAAAGCAGAGCAAGAACAATACTATACGCCGTATGCAAATCCTACAGATCCAGCATTTGTAGACGTTATAAGTAGAATGTACCCGTCGTTAGAAGAATTAAAAGGTATTGCAGATAGTCCTTATATCAAGCGCCCTATTCTAATGTGTGAATATGCGCATGCCATGGGTAACTCTCTAGGTAATTTAACTGAATATTGGGATATGGTACGTAGCCATGACAATATAATGGGTGGATTTATTTGGGATTGGATTGACCAAGGAATTGAAACTACAAACGACAAGGGTGAAACATATATTGCGTATGGTGGTGACTTTGGCGATAAGCCTAATTCTTCTAACTTCTGTTTAAACGGTTTAGTTGATTCTTACAGAAAAGAAACGCCAAAACTATTAGAAGCTAAATATGTATTCCAACCAGCACGATTTGACGCTGTTGACCTATCATCAGGAAAAATTGATCTTACTAACCGTTTCTTTTTTGACAATCTAAATAAGTACTTATTAGTTTGGACATTATCTGAAGACGACAAAGTTATTCAACAAGGTTCGTTTAACGGGCTAAACATTGCGCCACAGCAAACTAAGTCAATATCATTGCCTTATAAAAAGCCTACATTAAAGGCTGGAGCACGTTACTTTTTACAACTTAGCTTGCGTACGATTAATACAACGAACTGGGCCGAGTCAGGACATGAGTTAGCCAAACAGCAGTTTGAACTACCATTTAAAAAAGAAGCTAAGAAAACAGTATCAAATAAGCCTGTTAAGTCTAAAACTACGCCAAATACGTTCTCAGTATTTAGCAACAACTTTAACGTTGAATTTAACAAGCAAACAGGTTACCTAACATCATATAAAGTTAATGGCCAAGCGCTAATTAGAGATGCGTTAACGCATAACTTTTGGAGAGCAGCAACCGACAACGACATTGGAGGATTCCAAAACTGGAGCGCTCCTACAGACAATGTTGAAAAAGACTCTGACACTAGTTTAGCGGTATGGAGAAAAGCAAGTGAAGGAATGACACTTAACGACTTTAAGGTAGACACATCAGAAACGAACGTTACCGTTACTACCTTACATTCGTACAGCGAAAAGTTATCGGTAACGACGCAATACGCAGTAACAGGTGACGGAGCTGTTAAAGTAACCATGTCTTTGAATGCTGATGAAAGCTTAACGAGTATGCCGCGCTTAGGTATGACAACTAATGTAAGCAAAATGTTGTCAAACATGAGTGTATATGGGCGTGGACCATACGAAAACTATATCGACCGTAACAATAGTGCCGATATCAGTATTTACTCTGGCAAGGTTGAAGACTTTATATACCACTATGCTCGTCCTCAAGAGAACGGAAACCGTACTGATGTAGATTGGCTAAAACTTGCTAACAGCCAAGGGTTAACGTTAACCTTTGATGGTAAAGAAGATCTAAGTGTTTCTGTATGGCCATGGAGCGCATCAAACTTAGCTGACGCTCAACATACCTACGACTTAGTCGACCAAGGTAAGTTCACCGTTAATATTGACTTAATTCAACAAGGTGTTGGTGGAAATGATTCGTGGAGTAAAAAAGCTGCACCTATCAAAAAATACCAAGTACCGGCAGGGAAATATCAATATACGTATACTATTTCAGCGAAATAGTTAAACCCTATAGGTAACAAAGCCCAAAGTTTTCTTTGGGCTTTATTCATTAATAACATCAAAATTTTTAATGTTTTAATAGATAAGAGATAAACAATGACAACAAATAAACTCTCCTATAAATTCTCACAGCGGTTAATGCCCAACCTAATAGCTACTACCCTTTTATCTTTAGTACTCGGAGCATGTGGAAGCAATGCAATTAATGAAACTGCGGCTAACAAAGCTTCAAATCAGCCAATTGATAAACCTAACATTGTTTTAATCATTACTGACGACCAAGGTTGGGGAGACGTAGGTTTACATAACAACCCCGTGATAAAAACACCTAATATTGACGATTTTGCGCAACAAAGTGTTCGATTAAACAACTTCCACGTAGACCCTACATGTTCCCCTACACGTTCAGCATTACTAACAGGAAAACATTCCTTAAAAGCTGGTGTATGGCACACTATTTTAGGCCGTTACATGTTAGGGCCGGAACACAAAACACTTGCGGAAGTATTAAAAGACAATAACTACGACACAGGAATATTTGGTAAGTGGCACTTAGGCGATAACTATCCTTACCGCCCACAAGATCAAGGATTTAACGAAGTGCTTATTCATGGTGGTGGTGGTGTAGGACAAACGCCTGACTACTGGGGAAACACTCAGTTCGACGACACATACTTTCGAAATGGTGAATTAGAAAAAACGAAAGGTTATGCGACTACCGTTTGGTTTGAAGAAGCACAAAAGTTTATTGATAAACCACGTACACAACCCTATTTCGCTTTTATACCACTAAACGCACCACACGGTCCTTACAGAGCACCAGAAAATTACATTAAGCCGTATTTAGATGATGGCCTTAACCGCACAATGGCGAGTTTTTACGGCATGATCACACACCTTGATGATCAAATCGGAAAAATGCGAAAAGGCATTGAAAAGTCAGGCCAAACCGACAACACAATCTTTATAGTGATGACAGATAACGGCAGTTCATATCGCCCTACTAACCACAAAACTCAAATAACGCCGCAACATAAACACATTAAGGCTGCATACCCTAGTTGGATACCAAACGATGGAATGCGTGGTTACAAAGGCTCTGTTTACGAAGGTGGGCACAGAGTACCTTTCTTTATTTCTTATCCTAACGGAAAGCTTAAAACAGGTAGTTACACTGAACTAACAGCACACTACGATGTTATGCCAACAATACTCGGGTTAGCTGGAATTGAAAATCCAGTAAAAAGTATGGATGGTAGTGATTTAACGACACTGATTAAAAATGGAAGCGACTCAACACTAGCTGAGCGAAGCGTTGTTGTAACCAACCAACGTGTTTATCATCCGAGTGACAAGCGCCCTACTGCTGTAGCTTACAAGAATTGGCGTTTTATTAATGAAAACGATAAAGAAGAACTCTACAACTTAGCTAACGATCCTTCTCAACAAAACAACGTTGCAGAAAATCATCCAGAGATTCTTGCAAAACTCAAAAGCGATAAACAAGCGTGGTGGAACGAAAACGTACAACTAGGGTTTAAAGATCGTTACATCAACGTAGGTAATCCAGCCGAAAATCCAGTTAGACTTAACGCTATGGACTGGATGGAAGTTCCAGATAAACAACCAGTTCCTTGGTTTATTGGGCACCAACCTCCTGCTGAAGAATATGATTATGTTCATTGGTTAACTGAAGAACATAAGTACACAGCTTTGCCTTGGTACATAGATGTAGAACAAGCTGGAAAATACCGTGTTAAAGCTTATTATCATGACATTCCTGCAGGTACACCCATCATGAAAAAGTACTGCGTTATCAATGTTAACAACAAGAATATTGTACAAAAAGTGCATGGACGAGCATCTTACTGTATGGTCGACACGAGATTAGTAAAAGGTAAGCAAAAAATCACAGCGTGGTTTACGGATAACAAAGACACACTGACCAAAGAATCTGCCGCCTTTTACGTTTACATTAATCATATGGAGCAATAACTCCCATGTTTTTCCAATTAAAGAAAATGAATAACAATTATTTACCTACTGCCGCAGTGGTTCTATCAAGCTTAGTTTTAAGCGCATGTTTTAATAACACTAAAAATGAGCAAGTAACTAGCGCGATAGCACCAGTCGAAGAAAATACGCAAATTGATCGTACGGATAAACCCAATGTTGTGGTTTTCTATGTGGATGATTTAGGTTACGGCGATTTAGGTTCTTACGGCGCAAAAGGCGTAGAAACCCCAAATATTGACCAATTGGCCGCAAACGGTATTCGATTTACCGATGCTCACAGCTCATCAGCAACCTGTACCCCATCTCGTTATTCTTTACTAACAGGCGAATATGCTTTTAGAAATGAAGCCGCTGTTCTCAAGGGTGACGCTGCACTTATTATTCCTACAGACAAACCAACGTTACCTAAAATGCTAAAAAAGGCAGGCTACACCACAGGTGTTGTGGGTAAATGGCATTTGGGTTTAGGTGACGGCAAAACTCCCATTGATTGGAATGGTAAAGTATCACCGGGCCCGTTAGAAGTTGGATTTGATTACAGCTTTTTAATGCCTGCAACAGGTGACAGAGTTCCAAGCGTGTACCTTGAAAACTATGAAGTGGTTAACTTAGACACGAGTGATCCGCTTTCAGTGAGTTACGAATCTAAAATTGGTAATCGCCCTACAGGAACCGAAAATCCTGAATTACTAAGGCAAATTGCAGATCCACAACACAACAATACCATCGTAAACGGTATTAGCCGTATTGGTTGGATGAAAGGTGGGCTTTCGGCCGAATGGAAAGACGAAGATTTCTACCAAGTATTTACCAATATGGCAAATTTCTTCATTGAAGATAATAAAACCAAACCGTTTTTTCTGTTTTTCTCATTTCACGATATTCATGTACCACGATTACCCAACGACATGTTTAAAGGCAAAAGTACCATGGGAGTACGTGGCGACGCGATTGCTCAGATGGATTGGATAACAGGTCAAGTGGTACAAAAACTAAAAAGTGCAAACTTATTAGATAACACCATGATTATTTTCACTAGTGATAATGGCCCAGTTTTAAACGACGGCTACGAAGACTTAGCTGTTGAAATGTTAGGCGAACATAAACCTTCGGGGGATTTCAGAGGCGGAAAATACAGTGCATATGAAGCTGGTACTCGTGTTCCGACTATTGTTCACTACCCTGCTAAAGTTAAATCAGGAACAAGTAACGCGTTAATGAGTCAAGTAGATGTTTACGCATCGGTTGCAAAATTGGTAGGCGTAGAATTAGCGGATAACGAAGCGATTGATAGTTTTGACCACCTAAATGCGTGGTTATCAGCTTCACAAGCAGGTCGTAAAGAACTTATTGAAGAGTCTTACACCTTGTCGTTACGTACCGGACAATGGAAGTACATTGCTCCGACGAATAAAGCTAACGATTGGATTAAGAATGATAAAAATATCGAATCTGGTTTACTCAATAAGCCACAGTTATTCGATTTATCTAAAGACATTTCTGAGCAAAACAATCTTGCAAGTTCAATGGACACTAAAGTTACAGAGTTTCAAACACGACTCGACGACCTAGTCTCTCGCACTCAACGTGTAAAATAATGTAAATTGATCACTCAAACCTCGTAATTTCAGAGGTTTGAGTATACATTAGCGTGCTAAGTCTTAATAAAAACTACATTAAAATGCTGTTATCTCGTATTCATTTATCTTCACTACTCTTAATTGGTACTCTATTTTTTGGAAACTTTAGCGCTCTAGCTCAAACCAATAAGGGAGTAACCGACTGCGTTTCTTGCCACAAAACACAAGTTTCCGATTGGAAAAAGTCAGACCATGCAAAAGCAATGGACATTGCAAGTGATAAAACAATTCTAGGAAATTTCAATAACATAACGGTAACGCATTACTCTCAAACCGCTCGATTTTATAAAAAAGATGCGGCGTTCTATATGGAAATGAACCATGAAGGCAACACTGCAACCTATAAAATAGATTTCACCTTTGGGCATTACCCGCTGCAACAATATCTTGTAAAAACAACACAAGGTAAATATCAGGTGCTACCTTTTTCTTGGGATAGTCGCCCAAAATCTGAAGGTGGACAAAAATGGTTTGTAATTTATCAAGATGAAGATATAAAACAAAACGATAGACTGCACTGGAAACAACCATTACAAAATTGGAACGGTATGTGTGCCGACTGTCACTCTGACGGACTTAAACGTAATTACGATTCAACTACCGATCAATTCAACACGACTTACGATAACATCAATGTAGGTTGTCAATCGTGCCATGGTGAAATGCCTAAGCATGATAAGCTTAAAAAATCAGAAAAACACATACGCACACAACCTAACATAATTAATAAATGGTTAAGAGAAGCAGGTAAAACAACTGCAATATGGAAAGGCGGCAAACGAGATAACGCCTTCATGGATACATGTTTTGCGTGTCACTCTTTACGTTCTCCATTAACTGATGGTATTGAACCAACAAAACCATTTCTTGATCAGTTCTCTCCTAGCTTTTTATCACCGCCTATGTACCATCCAGACGGCCAAATAAAAGAAGAGGTTTACGTTTACGGCTCATTTTTACAAAGTAAAATGTATAAAGCAGGCGTAAATTGTATTGATTGTCACGACCAACACACAATGAAAATCAAAGCGCCTGATAACGGATTATGTCTACAATGTCACAGTGCAGAAACATTCAATACTAAAACACACACAGGTCACCAAGAACAAACAGAAGCTAGCCAATGTGTTAGTTGTCATATGCCTAACACCACCTATATGGGGGTAGATGCTAGACGTGACCATAGCTTTAAAGTACCTCAACCACATTTATCAACATCAACCAATACACCGAATGTTTGTACAAATTGTCATGAAAACAAAGACAACGAATGGGCAGCTAAAAGCTTAGAAAAATGGCATGGCAAACCAAAAGGCTACTCAAAAACATATCAGCACTTCTTAGATATTCAAAACGGTAAGCCTGTGCAGCTTCAAGACCATCTTGAACTAATTAACGACAAAACATTGAATGCGATTGTAAGAGCAACTGCTATAACAGCGTTGGTGCAAACAACACAATCATTGTCAGACAACACGATTAAGCCTTGGGTTAATGATAAAGAACCACTTATTCGATTAGCAGTTGCACGTGTTGGCCAACTCGTTTTACCTGAACATAAAACACTAACTTACGCGTCGTTATTATCAGACAAACTCAAAGCAATACGTACAGCAGCAGCTAATCACTTAATAAACGTAAACAGCATTGATCAAACACTGCTTAAAAAAGCGTTTGATGAGTTAGTTACCGCTAATGAAATAAATACATGGCGCGGCGAAGGCCACCTTAACCAAAGTATGACTTACTATAAAAATGGTCAGCTAAACAAAACCATTTCATCGCTTAAAAGCTCGATAGATATCGACCCCTACTTCCCTGCGGCTTATATCAATCTCGCCGACATTTATAAAAGTACTGGCGATACCCGTAATGAACGTGCGATTTTTGACAAAGCCCTTAAAGCCTTACCCAACGATGGAATGATTCATTACAGCTTTGGGTTACACCTTATTAGAACAAAACAAAAGCAGCAGTCTATTGATGCGTTTAAACAAGCGGTGAAGTTAGAGCCACATAATGGACAATACTTATACCTTTATATACTCGCTAAAGACAATGTGGGCCAAACTAAACAAGCGTTAATGCAATTGCGTATGATGATATCTAAAATCAATAACCCTACTCAACTAGCACAACTTGGTATGAGCTTGGCACAAAAAACGTCAGATCAAAAAAGCTATCAATTTTTTAGCCGGTATCTTCGTTAACGTACATAAATTATAGGATAACCATTAATGACAATGAACAAGGTAAATATTCGTAAACATTCTCTATATACATTATTTGCCTTGTTGCTATTCATTAGTTTTGAACCCCCTTTATTCGCGAATAGCGAAAATATCGAAGAATACGCTCAGCTCCCGAGCGTACCGTACCCAACGGAAAATCCTTTCAGCGAAGAAAAGCGAATTTTAGGAAAAATACTTTTTTGGGACGAACAGCTATCTACGGATAATACGATGGCATGTGGTACTTGCCACATGCCTAGTGTAAATGGCGCAGATAAACGCCAAGCACTCTTTCCTGGTTACGACAACACACTCAATACTAAAGACGATACCTTAGGCTCTCCTGGCGTAGTGCTAAGAAACCCCAACGGCCAACCAGTTAAACACCCTATATTTAACCTTGCACCTCAGGCTACAGGAAGAACAGCCCAACCATTTTTTCTTGGCATTTGGGCCAACTCAAACTTTTGGGATGGTAGAGCTCAAAGCCAATTTATCGATCCTGATACAGGGAAAATAGCGATAAAACAAGGTGGAGCGCTTGAAAATCAAGCACTAGGACCATTAATGAGCACCGTAGAAATGGCTAAACAAGGCCAAACAGCAGAAGAAGTTTCATTTAAGCTTCAGCAATCTGCCCCGCTTGCCCTTGCCTCAAACTTTACGCCCGACATCGAAAAAGCATTAGCAACGTTTTCAACGTACCCCAGTCTATTTCAAAATGCTTTTGGTGATTCAACAATTACACTTAAACGCATTGCATTTGCCATTGCAACATACGAACGAACATTAATAGCTGACCAAACTCCATGGGATGAAATGGTAAAAAACAACAAACCATTACCTTATATAGAAAACCTTGGATGGGAATTTTTTAAACAACACGAATGTAACAGCTGCCACAAACCTCCTTTATTTACCGACAACAAGTTCTACAACATAGGTATTCAAGGACAAAACGCAGATGCGGGCCACCAAATTATTTCTTTAGACGATAAAGACATTGGCGCGATGAAAGTTCCAAGTTTACGAAATACAGGGCTTAAAATTAATTACATGCATACAGGTAATTTTCATACGCTTGAAGATGTTATTGATGCATACGCAGAGGTGCCCTTTAAAAATATTGCCTCAAAACTACCAAACGGAGAAGAATACAACTTTCAATTTACCGAAATGCAACGTCGTGCTTTGATAGCATTTCTATCACAATCATTAACCGACCCACGCGTTAAGAGTGAAACCTTTCCGTTTGACCGTCCAACGCTGCAATGGGAATCGAACACAACAATAAATTCAGCTCCTCGGATAATTAAAGACGCGAACATTAAGTTATCATCACTAGGTTACCCTGAAATAACATGGAATACGGAAATTAATGGTCAGGAACATAAAACAAGATATTCGATAGAAATAGTTAGAAACAACAATGTTCACTTTTGGGTAACCACTTCTCCTTTTAAAGACTTCACAGCAGAGAAAGGAGAAAAATACACATATAAGCTAACGAGTAATTCAAACAAGTTAGACGGAAATTCAAATATAGAATTAGTTATTGAAACTCCCAGTAACACTTTTAGGTTAGTCTGGTTATTGATTATTATGGTGCTCTTCATATTCATTCTTCTATATAGAAAACGTTAATTAGTTTTAATTTTGTATTTCCTACTTCAAATATGATACATCAAAAAATAAATATTACACATAAAATGAGCATTCAAGCAAATCTGATATATATCCTACAAAAGTATTCAACTAACCAACTTATTAAAAGAAGTCCCGAGTTTACAAGCGACTCGTTAAAACTATTCAAACCTACGAAATCATTAGTTTATAGAGATGTTACAAGTACGAAACATTTAGTTGTTTTATACTATCGATAACCGTATATAATTTAGCTAAATTATATACAAAATTTGCTTTACAACCGGTTCAACAATAAATACACTCATACATATATAAAAACTTTGTTTTATATATAATGAAAAAATAACAAGTAAGTAATACCGTTATCAATGTCAAATTCATGTACATTAATAACGTACAGGTATTAATTCGGGGGAACATAAAATGTCTGTAAAATTTAAGTTAAAGCCGCTCGCTATTGCGATGATGCCATTGTTGGTATCAGGCGCAGCTACTTCAGTGTACGCTCAAGAAGTGTCACAGAAAGTAGAAGAACAAATTAGCGTTGCTGAAAAAAAAGCAAAAGCTAAAAAAGAAAAAGAACAAATTGAAGTGATTGAAGTATCAGGCTACCGAGGTAGTATACAACGTTCAATAAATTCAAAACGCCTAGCTGATGGTGTTTCTGATGGTATTTTCGCGGAAGATATTGGTAAATCAACCGACCAAAACATCGCTGATGCACTATCTCGTATTACGGGGGTAACAGTACAAGAGTCCGATGGTGAAGGTACGCGTATTTCTGTTCGTGGCGCTGGTGCTAACTTAAACCAAATTTCATTAAACGGTGTTGCATTAACATCAAGTTTAAACGGCGCTGGTGAAGGTGGAGGTACATCAGATCAATCTGTAGATTTAAGTACATTTTCATCAGATATTTTATCTTCAATTAACGTTATTAAAACATCTGCCGCCGATCACGATGAAGGTTCTTTAGGTGCGAATGTTATTTTACGTACTGTAAAACCTTTATTGGTAGATGAAGATAAAAGAATTTTAGAAGTACAAGGTCGCTTAAACGAATTCGCTGATGAAGACGATTATAAGATTAGCGGTACATTCTCTGAAAAGATGCTAGATGATACTTTAGGTATAATTGTTACAGCTTCAAAAGAAACGTCATCTTCACGTCGAGACGAGATTGGCAGTAACTGGTTAGCACCTTATGAAGTTCAAGAAGTTAAAGCTGGTAGAGCTACAGATGCAGTTACAGGTGAACCAATTACAGAAGATCAATATGGTTTCATGCCAGCTAGCGTAAGCTATAACGCTCATTTAAATAATAGAGTTAGAGAAACTATTACGGCCGGTATTCAATGGCTACCGACAGATGTAACAGATGTGCAATTAGATTTAAGTTACTCAAAACAAGAGTACAATGCTGACCGACACAGCATTGGTACTAGCCGACCTGGTCTTGAAAAAGAAGAAAATCAAAACTTCACTTCCGAAACAACTCGTACTATTGGCCCTGGTAGCACTGACGTGTTAGTTGGAGCAGACCCTCAAGTAGATTGGTGGACAATTAATACACAAAACCATACATTTACAAAAACACTAAACCGTTACGGTACAGGTGCATTAGGTCGAAGTATTGGTGGTAACCAAACTGAAAACAAAGTAGCAACATTAAAAATCAATCATGAAATTACAGAAGATTTAAGTGTTGAATTAACAACAGGTTGGTCTAAAACTGATTTTGAATCACTCCCAAACTGGACAATTAATACTGATAACTGGAAAACACTTAATGCTCGTAAAGCTCTAGATAAAGTGTCTCCTGAAGATATAGTTCCAGTAGGTTACGACTGTACATCAGGTGAATGTATTATTGTTACTGGCGACACTCCATTTGTTTTTATTCCGTCAGGAAATGGAAATGGTAACGACAACATTTCAAATAGTGGTTTTAATCCGTATGACGGTAATCAACACCATGCTGGTTATGTAGCTCAATATAACCAAACATCTTACGATGAAAATAAATCTTTGTTCTTAGATTTTGACTGGGCTGTTGACTTTGCTGGTTTAACATCAGTGGAGTTTGGTGGAAAGGTTTCAAATCGTCATAAAGTCGTTTATACCGATAGACAACAGTTTTCAAGCTCCGTTGACACCGTTTTTGACGACCGAGGTAATGTTATATCCGGTCAATCAGCTTCAGATATCCGCTTAATAGATATGATAGGTGGAACAGGGATTCCAGTCGATGACTTCATGGGGAGCTTAGTTGGAACTAATTCAAATTATAATCAAAATTATTTAAATGGTTGGGGGATTATAGATCCAGTTAGAGCAACAAATGCTATATTCGGCCTCCCCAACATTGAAGCAAAACACAATAATGATGGTGACCGAGACTTAGAACAAGACAACGTATCTCTATACGGAAAGTTAAACTTTGAGTACTTTGAAGGCAAACTAACGGGTAACGTTGGTGTACGTTACGTTAAAACTAAAAACAATTCATTTGGCTATTCGTCGATGGGCTTTAATAACGGTCACGGTGTTATTTCAGCGTACGACCTCGTTTATGAAAGACAAATTTACAATAATAAATTGAATCTTTGTCCTGCGCACACTGCTGTAGGTACAAATGACACATTACTCTCTCAGCCTTGGGAAAATCCAGCTGACAGTGCGTGTTTCGACAACGAAATAGAGTATGACTGGGGTGCACCAGCGAATACCGGTTGGAAACTAGATGAATCATTTGCAACTACATACGACGACAACGGAAATGTTACTCAAGAACCTGGTAACATGACTCGAAATAATCAAGGAAACAAAAGCTGGTGGGCTAACTATCGCTATTGGGATACATCAACTGCCAAAAACGAAGCTTCATTATTGGTGGATAAAGGTATAATCGAAGAAGAGCAAGATGCTTGGTCTCGTCAATTTTCAGGTACTGGTAAAGGTAAATCAAGCCTTTTATTACCTAGCTTAAACCTGAACTATGCACTTGATGAAGACACTATTATACGCTTCGCAACATCCAAAACTATGGCTCGCCCAGCGTTCGATAGCTTAAAGCCTGGCTTTAGTGTTTCAGAATCAGTTTGGAATAGAGCTGCAAATAAAATCACTAAAACTAATCCTGACTTAAAGCCACTTGAATCAACTAACATCGATTTGTCTTACGAATGGTATTTCAACAAATCTGGAATGGTATCATTAGCTTACTTCAGAAAGGACATGAAAAACTTTGAGGAGCAAGTAACTGGCGAAGTGTTTATTAAAGATATTCGCCGTAACTATGACTTAGAGGCAATTGATTGGGAAGACTTTAGAATACTCCCTGGTGAATACAATACTGTAGTAAACCAATTTGACGGTTCAGAATCAGTTCAAAATACAGTTAATACAACTAATACTGATTGTTTACCTTACCGAACAGCACAAGGTGGGTTTAATAACCCTTACGACTTCAACTGTGCTTCATTTACCGCATCAGTAACACGAAACGGTAAAAAAACAGAAACCCAAGGTGTTGAATTTTCATATAATCAAACATATGACTTCTTACCTGGAATATGGTCAGGGCTTGGCGTTAACTTTAACTATACATTTGCCAACTCTGAATCTGAAGCTGAATTCTCTGAAGAATTACAAAAAGAACTTAAAGCGCTTCCACAGGCCTACACACCTCGCCATAGCACTAATACTACGTTGTATTGGGAGCAAGACGGGCACCAAATGCGTTTAACTCATCGTTACAACGATGATCAATTAGTTAACCGTGAAGTACATAATGGTGCAACGTGGAAAGATGCGTCTACTAAGTTAGATTTTAGCGCTACATATCAATGGGACAAAAATGTGTCGTTTTCATTCCATGCGCTTAATTTAACTGATGAATTACACCGTACATACTACACCTCCACCTCTGCGGATTTAGGAATGACAGACGCAGACGGAAACACTGTATTGTTTGACGAGGGTAATGCATTAAAAGATAACGTTGATACAAGCCGTACCGTAAATGCGTATAAAACAGGCCGTCAGTATCGTTTAAGTGCGCGTATTAACTTTTAAGTTTAAAACAAAATATTAGATTCTCGCTTGTGTTTATAACATCGTAAACCACAAGTGAGATAAAAATTAAAAAATTGGAGAATTGGTAAGATGAAACATAACTTACTTAATAAACTATTTATTACAACCGCAATTGCCTCAGCTTTAACAGCATGTGGTGGCGGCGATGGAAATCAAAAGTTGTATGACAACGAAGTTCAGCCTGCGACATTTGATCAAGATATTACGATTTCACTCAAAGAAAGTGATCCAATAATGCAGTATGACTTATTAGCTGGTGTAACGAACCCTGCAGATTCACTAGTTGTAGCTCGCTCTTTAAAATATTTACGAGTAGCTGAAGATGAAGATGGTTTTCCTTTAACACCTGAACAACCACTGTTCATAGGACCTGCTTTACCGTTACAAGCAGTATATCAAAGCGAAAACTCGTTGTTTGTTTTGCCTGGTACTTTCAATCCCGCACTACTTGTTCATCAACATACAATTGATACATACGGCAACATTGCATTTGATCCTGATCCTGAAGTAGATGGAGATGAGGTGTTACGTTATACAGAGGCTATCTACGAATTTACATATTTAGTTGATAACGGTTCATTGACCGAAACAACTCCGAGAAAGATATCGATAACGATATCAGGAGAGGAAGTTAAAGCTGAATCAATAGAGTCACCTGATACTTTTGAAGTTGGTGAAGATTACTTCGCGCAACTAGACGCCCAAGTTATGCCATTAGACACTACGTACGATAAATTAACTTATGCTGTCAGCGATGAAACAAAAGCAACGATAGACGAAAATGGTCTAGTTTCAGCAGTGGCTCTAGGAGCCTTTGACATTACAGTTACATCGGAAGATGGTTCTGTTGTAAAAACAATTCCGTCAGAAACAGTCGTCGTTACCCAACCATTAGCGCTTGATATCAACGTAGATGGAGTCAAACAAAGTTCACGTATCGATATTAAAGTTGAATCTTCGATTGATTTTGACGCTTTACTTCTACCGGACTTTAATTTTCAAAATGACGTAGTTTGGACGTCTTCAAACCCAGAGGTTGTTAGTATTGATGCCTTAACCGGCGTTGCAACTGCATTAGTGTTAAGTAATGATGATGATGAAGTAGCTGCTGGTATGAACGTCGTAACAATTACAGCAACTGTTGAACGAGAAGGGAGAGAAGATTTAGTAAAAACATTTACTCTCACAGTAATAGAAGGAGATAATTTACTATATTTTGCTGACGGTAACTTTGAAAGTGGTAGTTTAGATAGCCCTGATACCGCTTGGGCACCACACTGGTCAAACCCAGCAGGAGCAGTGGTTGAAATATCAACAGATGCCGCCAAAGACGGAATGTATGGCTTACGCATTATGTCTGACGGTAGCGCTAGAACAGGTGTATCTATGAGCCGAGGCAACACACCTCAAGTTATAGGCAGTGGCGAAGGTCGATACAAATATTCTTTCGATTTGAAAGTCAATAACTGGGATGGCCTTACGAATCAAGGTTTCCGTATTGTATTTGTTCCTAGTGTATGGGCCGACCGTATAGAGTTATGGCCGAGCGTAACACCTATTGATGGCGAATGGGTAAAAGTTGAAGCTGAGTTTGATGCATCAACCTTCCCCGCAGGACAAGCTTACACCGAGTTCCAACTTAATGGCACTATGCCAACGGGTATGGATGTGTACATTGATAATGTAAAAATGGAAGCTATAAACTAACACCTAACAGTTAGATTACATAAAAGCCCTACTCTGTAGGGCTTTTTTATGTCTAAAATCAACTCAGAATTAAATGAAATTTGATATGATTAACCTTGTTTACTAATTAAATACAATGACGTGTAACTATGAAAAATATAATAATTATAGGAGGAGGAACTGCTGGCTGGATTTCGGCTTCTGTACTTCTAAAAGGTTTACCTAAATCTGAATATAAAATTACCTTGATTGAAAGCCCTAATATACCAACTGTTGGTGTTGGTGAAGCTACAATTCCACCTATTGTAAATTTAGTCAACTATTTAGGTTTGAACGAAAAAGACTTCATTCATCAAATTGACGGTTCATTTAAATATGGTATTCAATTTGAAAACTGGTCGGAAGTTGGTCATTCATACATGCATGCATTTGGAAAAGTAGGAACTGAATATACTGACATTCCTTTTGGAAAGTTGTGGCTTGCATATAATAAACAGTTCAACTCCAAGCCTTTAAATAATTTTTCGCCATGCGCTGTTGCTGCTTATAAGGAAGTATTCAATCCACCGATTATTCCTAAATTTCCCAAACCAGGGTATTACTACCCCCTGTCCAACCTTTTCTATGCATATCAGTTTGATGCAGGCTTGCTCGCTGATTTTTTGAAAAAATATGCAATTAAGCATGGTATTAACTTTATATCCGATACTGTAAGCTCGGTACAAAATAAAGATAATGGAGACCTACAAAGAGTAAACCTAACAAACCATGATAGTATTTCAGGCGACTTCTTCGTTGACTGTAGCGGCAGTAAAGGAATATTAATCAAAGATAATTTACAGTGCGAATATGAATCTTGGGAAAAATACCTCCCATGTGATAAAGCGATAGTTGCACAAACCAAAAGTTTCGAACCTCCCTTTCCTTTTACAAAGTCTATTGCAATGAATGCTGGGTGGCGTTGGAAAATACCTTTACAAAGTAGGCATGGAAATGGCTATGTATATTCAAGTAAATATTTATCTGATGAACAGGCTAGAATTGAATTTATAAACTCTCTACAGGGTGAAGAATTAATTACGCAACCACGAACCATTAAATTTAATACAGGAATAGTAAAAACACCTTGGTATAAGAATTGTGTTGCTCTAGGTTTATCAAGTAGTTTTTTTGAGCCCCTTGAATCAACAAGCATACATTTATCTCATAAATATGCTTTAGTTCTAATGAATTCACTAAAAAGTGGTAACGACATACAACACGAAACTAAAATTTTTAATCAACGTTTTCGTCATGACGCCCTAACAATTAGAGACTTTTTGATAGCTCATTACTGCACGACTAAACGCAGGGATTCTAGCTTTTGGTCGGATTGCGCAAAAATGGATATTCCAACGTCTCTAAAGGCATATTTAAAAGAATTTAAAAATACTGGTTATATTAACCTTCCGAGTGATTCCTTATTTCCATATGAAAGTTGGCTTCAGGTATTGGCTGGGCAACATTACTACCCTACTAACGTAGATTTACCTCGAGAAATGACAACATCTGAATGGCAAGATATAAAGCTCTTCATGGATAGTTTAAATGATGGTATCAATCATGAAGTGGGTAAACTTCCAAACCATAAAGATTACTTCAAGTTATAGGTTTCGGGAGTGGTTTCTTAAATTCCATATGTGAATTTGGTAACCAATCCCGGTACGTTGAACTTATAACTGTGACAATGTTTCAGTTGCTCTGGAATGCCCTTTACCTGCAGCTCTAGCTAACCAAAACTTCGCTTTTGTTATATCTCTTTCAAGATATTCAGATGGTGGATTAACTAACATCTCCCCTAGTCTATATTCAGCGTTCGTATAACCCAACTTTACCGCTTGAATCAACCAATATAGACCTTTATCAATATTTTTTTCTTCAAAAATTAGATATTGAGCATAGTCATATTGAGCAACTATAAATTTATCTTTCGACAATTCTTCGAGTAATTGTTGGTATGTTTTGGGCTGTTTTGCCCCAATAATATTCTCGTATGCCCTCAGCAAATTTGCATAGATATATTTAGATTTATTATTGATTGATGATTCTTTTTTCATTTTTAAAAAATACTTATACTTATTCGGGTATTCAGTTCTAAAGCTATTTTTTCCTCTTTTACCAATACGTTTTGAATAAATCAGTCCGTGTTGAGTTTTTTCCTCTCCATTTGTTATTCCTGGTAAAAACTTTGATTTATTTAATGCGTTAACTATTGCTAAATCATACTGTCCTACTGGCCAAGAGAAGATAACCTCTGGTTGCACAGGCGCCCCTGCTTCAGAAACACTATGTTTGATAACAACAAGTCCTGATGCATCTTCTAACCCCATTTTACTAAGATTATCTCGAGCATTATGGCGATAACCTTTGTTTAAATTTGATATCAATTCAGCTCTTTGTTCGACTGCCGCTTTTCGCCCTCTCGCAGCCTTATCTACTAATAGCTTATTATCTTCTCTTAATACATATTCTTCATACATCTCGGCATCTTTGCTAAAAGACTGTTGTAATATTTTAGTATCAGACAAGAAAGGAAACTTACCTTTAACTAAAGCTACCTCGCCGAACTGAGCCGTTAACTCAATTGCTTTAGATTTCGCTTTGATCTTTTGCTCATCACTTAACTCACTAAATACACTGTTTGCATAACCTTTGGCATCTTCATAATCATATTCAGATGCTAGAAAAAACCATACAAACGCCGCAACTTTATCAGGTTTACCCGATTTACCAAGGTAGTATATATGAGCAAGTTTATATTGAGCTTCAGGGTTCCCAACTTGAGCGAGATATTCCAATTGATTTATAACCTGGCTAAATTGCTCTTGAGGTAACTTATTTGGAGCTGTGTAGGAAAAAATTGGTGTTATCAACAGTAAAACACAAAATACTAATTTATACATTAAACCCTCAAAGTACGTAAAACGCATGAAATAATTTTATATATGAATACGTATTTTTATACACTAATTTCTTTAGATAATCATTAACTTTAGCTTAAAATTCGACTTAATTTACATTTACACTTACACTTACACTTACAAACGATGGTAACTAACAAACTGATTATATTTAGGAATCTTTACTGTAAAGTCGGAGATGTACTTTTTAAGATCTGTCAATTTTTTATCAATGTTCATTTCACAATAAATTATTGGGTTTTGATCTACTGGCACTAAACCTAAAGCAAAGAATAATGAAAACCATTGATTCGGTTGAAAGTAATTATTTTCAAATTCGGGAACAATACATATTTTTGCGAATGTATCTGTTAAATGACACAACGACTCGTGCATTGGTTCATCATGTATCGCCGACCAAAAACTGAATTGTTCTTCTTTTGCAAAATAATAATGAGCATATACATAATCGTGTAGACTTTTATGAACCGTTACATAGTCTTGATTATAGTATTCAACAAGTTGCTGATTATATTCCATAGAAGGAAACAGCGATAACCACCTTTCGATATCTTTAGATAGAAGTGACAAATAATGATCGAAAATAGGCTCAATATTTCCTGATGACTGCGCTACATATAAACAGTTTCCTTGCCACGCATTCAAAATAAATTCATGGTTATATGATTTTTCTTGAATAGATTCTTGGTTAACATGTATACCTTTTTGTAGTAACTCCTCTATTACGGCAATTTCTGACTGTTCTGTATAACAACACTCAATTATCTTACTTTTTTTAAGGTGGTAAATCTTACTCCAACCAAAGGTGTGCTGTTGGATTTTGTTAATAACGGTATCGTTTTCGATATCTTCGATTTCTGCGACGATAAACTTTTTAGATAGATATTGAGAATGCACAGATTTATCTAACTTAAAATGACTTGAATTTCCTGAACATTCAATTAAAAAATCAGTATTAATTAATTGTTCATCGTTAACGGATGTTATTTGTAAAGACTCTATATGCTTAGATACAAAATTTGATTTTTTAACATAACCAACGATTGTATTTACTCTTGAGCTTTCATTACTAACAATAACTTGCATTAGCTTCACTAAAGAATAGGTATCGACGTTTAAGCCGTAACTAAACGTGGATAGAATTGAACTTTTATCTTTAGAAGGATGTGTAAATCGATTCGTTTTGGCCATTTGTGCTCCAATTGAAAAATCATCGTAGCTAAATGTATTATTTTGTTTTAAGGACCATGCCATATAATCGTGAAACTCTACATTGTTGAAATTCACGCCATAAAGACCGTCAACTAAGTTAACTTGATGATCGTCTTTTGACCAATCAACAAGTCGATTACCTAAGCAATGCTTACCATTGGCAAGTTTTATTAATTGTTTTTCAGTTAAGCCTACGGAATGTAAAAAAGCTAACTGCTGATAATCAAGTGTGGTTACCGACTTCGTTTCGATAAATCGTTCTAAATCTTCACACACATGCGTTATATTAATCTTACAATCATAGAGAGAATATATTAATTTTATACAAGTGAAATAACCTGCGAGTAATGCGTCAAGTTGATTTAGTTTTAGGTCATTTTTACCAGAACTACAAACAACAATATTATTTATTGGTTTAATTTCATTCATTTTATAGTCAATTATTGTATATTCAAAATTACGACTGCCTTGTAGATACACAATCGAAGTTTTCTAAGAAATCTATATGAGAAGGCATTTCTGAAACTGTTGATTTGATATTAGTTTTTAGCATTTCCATTTTAGGTAAATAAACTTGTGGCTCCATTAGTTCAATACGAGAATCATACCTTCGAGGATAGAACTTTTGACCAAAATAAACGGCTGTCCAACTACTTTCAAAAAACGCCCCCAATTTATATTGTTGAATATGCCCAGTTTCTTTAAACATTTCCATTCTATGCTTCAAAGTATCAGGAATTTCCATTGTTCTGCATCGATTCCAAAACGGCGTGTCTGTTCGGTTGGTAGCATGATAATGAAGGATTAAAAAATCCTTAATTCGATTAACTTCAACATCAAAACTTTCATTATACTCTCTAGCTTTAATGTGCATGTTTTTCTTTTGTGGTAGAAGTTCAACAAGCTTTATAATTGACCGTTGAATTAAGTAAATGCTAGTTGACTCAAGAGGCTCCAGAAAATTACTTGATAAACCGATAGCTAAACAATTATTAAACCAAGATTTCTTACGTTTCCCGGTTTTAAATGATAAAAATTTTGGTTCCGATATAGGTGCTCCGGGGAGGTTACCTAACAACGTATCTAATGCTTTAGTTTCATCAATATAATCATTACAAAAAACGTATCCATTGCCGACGCGACTCTGTAATGGGATTTGCCATTGCCAACCCGCCTCTCTGGCTATTGATTTAGTATAAGGCACAATGTTGTTAACTCGTTCACTAGCAATAGCAACAGCACGATTACATGGTAACCAATGTGTCCAATCTTCAAAATCAGAACGTAGAGCCTGGGATATTAATTGCGCTTTGAATCCGGAACAATCTACAAAGAAATCTCCTGTCACTACTTCTTTTGATTCCAAACAAAGCTCTTTAATATCATCGCTTGGCGTCAGTTTTACTTCTGTAACTTTCCCTTCAATTCGCTTAACTCCTAATTTTTCAGAAAATTTTCTTAAGTATTGACCGTATAAATTTGCATCGAGGTGGTAAGCATAATCAAATGTTGAATCCAAACGACTCGGATCATTAGATGGACGAGTGAATTTACCTGCATTGCAAATACTCGCTCCTAATGAATAATCAGATAATAATTCTGATGAGCCTTGCCGCATGTTTTTCATCCAAAAATGATGTAACGGTATACCGTTAATCTTATCCCCAAAGCGACCAAAAGGATGGATATAGCTATCTCCAACCTCAGCCCAATTACAAAACTCTATACCTACTTTAAATGTAGCATTAGTAGCTTTCATAAACTCGACTTCGTCAATGCCTAATCGACGATTAAAATCCTTAATACTGGGAAATGTAGCCTCACCAACACCCACAGTGCCTATTTGATCTGACTCTACTAACGTTATAGAAAAGTGAGACGCAGGCAAGAGTTTTGACAATGCCGCAGCAGTAGCCCAACCCGCAGTACCACCGCCCAATATAACAATACGTTGAAATTCGTTGGAATACATGAAAATGCCTAATTTCTATTTATTCAAAATTCTCGTGTTTATTCAAATTAAACCCCACTGCCCTAAAATACTTAAATAAGTGAAGTTTATGCGATGATTGCTACAGAACATGTTTAGGGAGTGTTGAAATATTTCTAATTTTTATATCTTTGTAATACACTTCAGCACCTTCAGATTGAAGTTGAATTTGTCCTTCATCGAGAATGTTTCCATCTATATCTTTAGATTGCTCTACAACCATAACAACTTTACCGTTAACTGAAAAATATGCTTTATCGTTGTAGGCATAAAGATCAACTGTATTCCATTGTCCATTAGGATAGTCGGGCTCTATGTATGCGTCGGTATAATCTTTGGTAAAAAGTGGTTTACCGGTTGGTGAGTATGTTGGTTTTCCGTCTTTATAAATTGTTTTAACAACACCCGATGGTCCCGCTAAAGGAATGTAATCACCAAAATCTGATTCTTGAATTTGTAACTCTTGGCAAGCTTTCCATACTCTCCAAAATGCTCCATGCTCTCCTTTGCAATGAAACAGCAAACCACTATCTCGTTTTGCATTTAACCTTGGAGCCCACTTCTTCTCACCCCACTTTACTTTTAAAGATAAATGGTAATTTTTAAATGATTTAAGCGTGGTTAAACCACCGTATATCTCTCCCGTTATATAAAGAATAGGACCGCCATCACCCTCAATAACAGAAAATACATCTTTTACGTCATTATTCAACCCCATGGCCAGTTTAGGATCGCCGTGAATGTTTAGGTTATCAGCCGTATATGTCCCGTCTGGTAGGTCTTTAACGGTGTGATGAGGAACACCTGACCAAATCTCCCATTGAGTTAACTTATCGTCAAGTAAGTATGTCCATTGCGACTCTATCTCTATACTTTCGCTTAAGCTATCTCCTTGATTAGTTGTAGAAACTGAGCAAGATGTAACAGACAAAGCGACTACGATTGCCGTAAACTTTATTTTTTTACCAAAAACCTTATTAAGTAATGCAACCACAACCACCTCTTTTTTATATTTAATAATTAAAAATCAAAGATAACAGAAAATCATATAAAACATAAATACCTTGGTTAAAGTAAATAGAGAACTAACGTTTATATACAACCCTACGTACTACGAAAGTCTTATGTTTTACCACTCCAAACGATTAAAACCTTCACAAAAACACAGGGATACATCAATTATTTTATCTACTAACAAGTTAGTAGTAACTAATTCGTATTAACAACAGATTTATTATAACGAATTATTACAAACAGCAGTTTTTAATCGTTGAAGTTTACATTTAAAAATTGTATTTTAAATACGCACCATTCGAGATTACACATAATAACTTCAACATGTAATCTATTTACTTTAAATTTAAACGGGGAAACCATGAAAAAAACTCATAATTTAAATCCAATTTCACTCGCAATAGCGCTTTCAATAGCGTCTGTTCCTAGTGTTTACGCATTCGAGGAGTCGTCAAAGAATACTGATGACGAACAAATCGAAGTTATTGAAGTTAAGGGCTTTAAAGGCAGTCTACTTCGTTCATTAAATAACAAAAGATTCAGTGATGGAGTAAGCGATTCAATATTTTCAGAAGATATTGGTAAATCGGCTGACCAAGATATTGGAGAAGCACTGCAACGTGTGACCGGTGTATCTATCCAGCGTGGAGGCGGAGCAACAGATAGCGGCGACGCTACTACCGTAAGTGTCCGTGGCGCGGATCCTGACTTGAACGTAATTAGTTTAAACGGTGTTACCCTAACAAGTAGCTCTGAAAATCAGTCTGTTGATTTAAGCGCTTATTCTTCTGATATATTAAATTCAATCGAAGTACTAAAAACAGCAACAGCAGACCAAAACGAAGGTAGTTTAGGTGCAAATGTTGTATTAAAAACATTTAGACCTTTAGATGCTAGTGAAAATAAACGTGTTGTAGAGCTTCAAGGTCGATACAGTGATTTTGTTGAAGAGGCCGATTACAAGTTATCAGGTTCATTCTCTGAAAAGTTTTTAGATGAAACACTAGGCTTCTATGTAACCGCATTTAAAGAAACACAAGATTATCGTAAAGATTCATTCTTTACTAAAGACTATAAAACTAAAACTTTCCCGCGAGCTATTAATAAAGCTACGGGACAAGCTATGGATGGTCCTATAACCGGTTACATAAACGGACAAAATGGTTACGCATTGTTTGCTAACTCGTTAGAGCGAGAGGGTTTTACGTCAGTTTTACAGTGGCGTCCATCAGATATAACTGAAGTATCTCTTGATATAACAATGTCTGATCAATTCGTTACTTCTGACGAAAGTACCTTTACAATTCTTGGTGGAGAAACCCAATACTTAGATACTGACCCACTAACGACTGGCGACGATCCATGGGTAGTTTACAATCCCGAAAATCAATTATTTGAAAAAGTTCTCGCTGCTAGTTCACGTGGACGTATTGCGCAAAGAGAATCTGGTGTAGAAACAACTAACCGTATTGCTAGCCTTAATGTAGTTCACGAAATCACTAACGATTTAGTGATGGATTTGAAATTAGGTTATTCTAAAACTGTAGCTGACGACGATTATTACACGTATATCAATACCAACAACTTTGTACATGTAAATGATGATATACTGTATAGCCTTCCAGCCGGTACTTTAGAGCCTGTTGGGTATGATTGTACGTCAGGTCATTGTATCGCTCGGTTTGGTTCAGGGCTTGTAGATTTTGGCCCTGGTCAAACGGGGGCGCCAGGTGAAGACAATAGTGACAACACTACAACGACTGGCTTTAACCCTGATGACGTCTCGTCAATTCATTTACAACAAGTAAATACTCGTGATAGAGATATGTCTGACATACAAAAACAAGTATTCTTAGATTTTGATTACGCTATGGAACTTGGACCAATTACATCTATCGAGTTCGGTGCTAAATACGAAAAAAGAAACAAAGATGTTTTTAACCAAAATAATTTCTTTGATAATGTACCTCAACCTTGGGTACCTGATGGAGATAACAGCCCAGGTTTAGACATTGGTATATCTTCAATACAACTCGCTGATGTAACTAAAGGGCAAACACCATATGGTGATAACTTCTTGAGTTTACTGGGTTACGAAAGAGATAATGCCACAGACGGCTGGTTTACCATTGATGGTCAAAAAGCGCTTAACGCACTATTCACTAACCCTGATGTAAGAACTAAACCAGACTTAACAAACGACAGACAAATAGAACTTGAAAATAAAGCACTTTATTTAAAGACAAATTTTGAATTTTTTGATGGTGCTTTGACTGGTAACTTTGGTTTACGTTATGTTGAAAGTGAAACTTATAGTTTAGGTTATTCAGGAGTTAAATACGATCAAGGTATTTTTGCTTCAGATTATAAACTAATTGAAATCGCTAACGACTCTTCTTTAGCAGCATGTACTCCAGCACAATTGTATACCAATGGTGTTGATAGTTCAGAGGGTTATAAACTCGCTGGTGACTTTGATGCTAATGGCGTATGGGGACCAGCCGCGGGACAAAGTTGTTACGACGCAAATTTTGACCAAAATGCGGGCACTCGTTCACGCTACTGGGGTCGAAACTTAGATGTTGAGAACCCGGAACAATACCAAGCGACAGGCTCTAACAAGTACAGTAATTTACTCCCAAGTTTAACGCTAAACTATGAGTTAAATGATGACACCTTAATACGTTTCTCAGCCTCTAAAACGATGGCAAGACCACCAATTGATTATTTAAAGCCAAGTTACGGGCTCAACTATTCATTATGGAGTGGAGGTAACTCAAACGGTACAGTGAATAACCCTAATCTTGTAGCGTTAGAGTCAACTAACTTTGATCTTTCTTATGAATGGTACTTTAACGAAGGTGGTGTGTTTTCTGCCGCAATTTTTTATAAGGACATGACTAAGTTTATCGAGAGTGCAGCGATAAGTTCTCATTGGCTAAATGTTGCAAACCTTGATCAAGAAGGCCTGCAAGCGCTAGATCCATTTGATGCTTTAATTGAAACAAACTCTGACGGTTCTGCAAAGTCTGTTTATGACGAACCAACATGTATGCCAAACTACCGACATAGATGGCAGTCTAATGCATTATCTGAAGTAACTCAGTGTGATACTATTAACCTTGTGGTGGTTCGAAACGGAGAAAGTAGAAAAAACAAAGGTCTTGAGCTTGGTTATACACAAAACTACGACTTTTTACCGGGTATTTGGAGCGGTTTAGGCTTATCAGCGAATTATACCTATTCAGATTCAAAGACTGGGGCTGAAGTTATTGCATTAGATACTCAGTTAGCTCCTTTGCCAATCGACAATGTTTCGAAACATCAATATAACATTTCAGCATTCTGGGAGAAAGACGGCAATTTGGTTCGTCTAGCATACAACCATCGCTCAGATTCATTGGCATCTCGCTCCTTTTTACAAGGAGCACTTTGGAATGAAGGTGGTGGCTCACTTGATTTATCTGCAACATACGAGCTAAACGATGTTGTAACTTTTACGTTCAACGCAGTTAACCTTGGTGAGCGTGTTTACAGGCAGTATTACACTAATTTGACAGATACTACCTTTAACATTGAAGGAAACGCTCTTGACGGAGAAGCTAATAAATCACGTACTATTCGTGAATGGGCAACAGGTACAACCTACCGCCTAGGTGTTCGTGCAACGTTCTAACCGTTAAAGTAAAAAGTAAAAAAGCCAGTTGTGTCCCCCGCAACTGGCTTTTTTAATAGTAAGAAATTAATAATCTACTTACATCAACGGACAAACCTATTGATAAATTCATCTTGAGTGAGTTGCTGAGAAACACTTTGCATTAAACCTTGATACATTTGTTCCATACGTAATTCAACCTGTTTATAGTCGGAACAATCAATCATTGAATCATAGAGTTTTGGAATCACTTTCATCCCGTTTAATACCGCATACCAACTGTCAGACGTAAACAAATCTAAATCATTTCTATGTAAACGCCCACTACCCTCAAATATTTCGATCTTAGTTTTAAGAGATTCAGGTAATTCAATATTTTGCCACAT
Organism: Colwellia sp.; assembly: GCA_020630795.1. Lineage (GTDB taxonomy): Bacteria > Pseudomonadota > Gammaproteobacteria > Enterobacterales > Alteromonadaceae > Pseudocolwellia. Next base: position 3,490 of record JAHDIK010000015.1, on the reverse strand, counting down.
ATTCCAAAATGAAGAATCGGTGCGTGAAGACTTACAATAATGTAAAACGATAAAATCTCTGATGCATTCGTACTCAATATCCATCAAACGGTTATATTCGTCAATGGTCGGCTGGTGTGGTGTTATATGAGGAGAAAACTCTATAAAATCAAGCATACCCTTAACAATTAAATTGATACTTGTTGACTCTAACGGCTCCAAGAACCCACCTGACAAACCAATGGCTAAACAGTTTTTATACCAAAACTTTTCGCGCTTCCCCGTTTCAAATTTAATCACTTTAGGTTCATTCAACGGTTTGCCAGTTATATTTTTAAACAGCAACTCTTTTGCGGTTTCATCGTCACAATATTCACTACAATATACATAACCGTTACCCGTTCTATTTTGCAGAGGTATCTGCCAGCGCCATCCATGTTCGTGCGCTACTGATAACGTATAAGGTGGTAAGCTACCACTTCTCTCTGTTTGAACAGCAATAGCTCTGTTTACAGGTAGATACTTTTCCCAATTTTCATAGTTAACATTAAGTGCATCACCAATTAAAAGTCCTCGCTGACCGGTACAGTCAATAAAAAAGTCACCACGAATTTTCTCACCGTTTGAAAGATGTAGTGCATCAATAGATTCTGAATCATTTAGTTGAACGTCATTGATATGCCCTTGTGTATGAACAACACCATTGTTAACGCAGTAATCTTTTAAATAGTTGGCAACAAGTGCAGCATCAAAATGTAACGCAAACGTTGACGCAGAAAGATTGGTGGGTTGTTTAGGGTTATTGATAAGGAACTTATTTTCACGCGCTAAAGCTACTGATGGTGAAAAGTCTGTAAAATCAAATTTTCCACCTTTAAGATGATGCTTAAGCCAATGTTGATAGAAAGGTTTTCCGTCAATTTTACTACCAACATAACCAAATTGATGCCAATAGTGATCACCAATACTATGCCAATCAACAAACTTTATCCCAAGCTTGAAAGTAGCGTTAGTTTTTATCATGAAGTCTTTTACAGGGATCTGCAGGTAGGTTAACACATCAATAATGGATGGAATTGTTGCTTCTCCAACACCGATGGTTGATATTTGCGGTGACTCTACAAGCTCTATTTTGCAATCAGAATTCAAGAAAGCGCGCGTTAGAATTGCAGCAGAAAACCAACCTGCTGTGCCTCCGCCCGCTACCACAAATTTTTTGATTCGTTCGTTATCTAAGTTATAACTTGAGGAGACATTCATAAAACCCAACTTTAAATTATAAATAAAATAATTAATTTATATTTAATTTACCATAATAATCTTGAAAATGGCATAAATTAGGTTTATGAAGAACTGCATCTAAATAGTTAAAAAATATAAAATAAATAAACGGGCTATCTCAAATAAAAACTAAATTACTCTTGCAACATAAACGTTTGGTACTCTAAATTGTTAAATTGGCTGTTAAGCTTTATCAGCCCTAGTATGGTCGTTATCAACATAGCTAAAGTAAAGCCATAGCCGTAAAACGCAGGGCCTAAAGCAATACTAATTTGTGTGAATACAAAATTTGTTATAACAATACAAATAACCAACGCTAAAGCAGAATAACGTTTATCGAGATAGAACATTACGTTTAGTATCGCCATCACCAATACTTGCAAACTTACGCCAACTAAATCTACATAAAACAGGTGCAAGTAGGTTGTATCTATATTTAGTGCGATAAGTATATCTTTCGCCCATAACAATAACAGCGCTAGCGTAACACCCTGCACTTTAAAAATTTGGTAGATACTGTTCTGGCAGTCGTTCACCATTTTTTGCTTTAAAATATAGATCGACTTTAAGGTACCACCTTCACGAACGGTTTTATAGAAGTTCTCACAAGACTCAGCAAAATCGGTTTCCATATGTAACATGAAAACAGCCATTCCGGGGATAATTGCTAGATACGCTAAAAATATAGGTAAATCGTAAATAAATGAAGCGTAGAAAATATCAACAACCTGAACATTAAGTACCGGGTTAATCCAAAAGCAGAATTTATCTATCCATACACCTATATTGTATATAATTCCTGTAAATACGAGTGATATAAATATTTTATTTGGGTTTAAAAAGTCGAATGAAACCAGTGTATTTGAAGGATAATAGCGCAACACAAAAAATAGAAACACAAACGTTATAATTGCTTGGCTCAAACCAAATATACTTAGTAACCCTATTAAACCAAACGGCGCAGCAACTAAGCTACCCACAATCATAAAGGTATAGCCGCCTAACAAAGTAACTAAGATACGATAGTACTGCTTCATTCCACTAAGGAATATGATAATCAACCACAGATTACATAACACCACGAACGAAGCCAAAATAGCCACTTTAATATTGGCTGGTAATTCACTAAAACTTAATAAACCAGCACCAACAGCTAAACTAAGTACACTACTAACAACCATACAACCTAATAAGTTAGGTGTTACACCTTCTTGGTTATTACTAAATAACTGATCGGAGATAAACCGAGTGAGCATTAATTGAAACATACCACTAAGTATCAGTGAGCCCGCCATGAGATAGGTCACGATAACGAGAAACTGAACAACAATAACATCTTCAGCTGCTTTACCAATACTGATAAAACCTATAACCATAAGCGCGACAATAGATAAAACCCAAGGCCCTGAACTTACTACACCTGCAAGCCCATACGCTTCAAAAATTGAAAGTAACGTATTCTTCTTTAATATTTTACGTAACTCAAAACCTATCCCTGCCATGAGATCCCCTCGTTATATAGATCTCTATATGTTTGATACATCATTTGTTCAACATAGTAAGTTTGTACCCTTTTACGTCCAATATCACCCATTTCTCGCCAAGTTTCAGGGTTAGATAAAATAGTATTAATAGCCTTGGCTGTAACGTTAGGAGAAGCTATTTGGATAATATCGCCACAAGCACCAAGAGCTTGGTCTTCTTCTGACATACCAAACACGATTTCACGACATGAACCTACTTCCGTAGCAATACAAGGAATACCTGCCGCCATTCCTTCAAGTAAAACTAGAGGTTGAGCTTCACTGATAGAAGTTAATATTACAACACCCAACTTAGGTACGATTTCTTTCACATTTTGCATGCCTAAAAACCTAATTTTCCCTGTTAACGACAAGCTTTCAACCAATGTTTCACATTCATCTAAATACTCAGGATCTTCATCAGCTGGCCCTATAACCCACCCTTCAAGCTGTGGGTCGTTGTTGATAGCAACACGCATACTACGAATAAAGGTTTTAATGTCTTTAATTGGAACCACTCTACCAATTAATCCAACAACTTTAGGCGGTGTATTGGGACGCTGACGATAGGCTTCTTCAAACAAATCGAAATTAATACCGTTTACCACTACGCTTGTTTTACTTTCAGGTGCACCGTCTATTATTTGTCGCTGTCTATTGCCTTCATACAATGAGATAATTTTGTCAGCCTGTTGATACGCAGTTTT